>CAZRDX010000038.1:0-66129 GCA_964599235.1 uncultured Rikenellaceae bacterium | reverse complement strand
GAGGAAACCCCTTTTGCAGATATCTTTTTCAGTGTAAGATTGGTTCTGGTCATGGTCGTATACATTGATTTGATCTTATCGTTTGATGTTTTCACCGGTGAGTGTCACTTTGATGTCACAGGAGAGCTCGATCACGGAGGCTACATCTTCCGGCCGTGATCTCTTGAAATGGGCTGTGAGATGACATCCCCGGGCCAGGTCCTCCTCCTGCACCACAAAACGACCATTATAATATCTGTTCAGCTGCCGGATGGCTTCGCGCAGGGGAGTCTCCCGGAAAATGAACTCGCCGGTCTTCCATGCCAGGTAGTTGGGGTCACCGGCCGGGGCCTTGGTTACACGGTCGCCACGCACGACGGCCTCATAACCGGGCGTGATGACCACGCTGCTGCTGCGGGAGGCGCCGGTCACCCGTACCCTTCCCGTAACCACGGTGACCTTGCTGCTGTCCCCTCCTGAGAAGATGTTGAAGGAGGTCCCCAGCACGGTCACGGTGCCGTGGTCGAACGCGACGGTGAAAGGATGTTCTGCATCGTGGGCGACCTCGAAATATGCCTCTCCTTCCAGCCTGACGTGCCTCTCCTTTTTTCCGAAGCTTTTGGGATAGCTGATACGTGCTCCGGTGTTCAGCCAGATCTTTGTGCCGTCGTCCAGCAACACCGGCTCATTGCGATGCTCAGGCATCTGCTGCGTGTAAGTGACGGTTGAATAATGCCGGTATCCGTAGTAGCCGGCTACCGACAGCGACAGGATCAGGATCACTGCCGCTGCCACCCTCTGCAGGCGACGGTAGAGGGGTATGGCCGGCTGATCGCGGGTGGCCAAGGCCTCCTGAAGGAGCTGCCATCCTCGCCCGGCATCAAACTCTTTTACCCTCCCGATGCGCTTCGACCAGAAACGATGCAACATGGTATACTCGTCGGGATGTGCTTCCCGGAAGGCTGCAGCCCGTTTCTCTTCCTCTTCCGAGGCTTCCCCCAGAAAATGTTTGGATAGAATTTTGTAGATGTCCGTCATCATAAAAAATTTTGATCTTCACCCTTATGTCGTACTAAAAAGGAGATACCCCTATCCGGTAGGGGAAAAGAATGAAAAATGATAGAAACGGGCTTTCAAACACAGGCAGTGTTTGCCTTTACAGGATCATCATCAGGAAATTCCTCCTGCCCGGGTCATCCTCTTTTTTCAGCAGGTCGCGCAGGATGCGCAGGGCGCGACCCATCTGGTTCTCGACGGTCTTGACAGAGATGCCCAGCTCTTCGGCGATCTCACGGTAGGTGAGTCCTGCCTGCCGGCTCAGCAGGAAAATCTCACGGGTTTTTTCCGGCAGACGCGAAGCAAAATAATGGAACATCGGCTCTATATCTTCCTCTTTCAGCTCACTCATATCAAAGGGCACCGACGAGGCGGCCTCTTCGGGAAGCAGCGACGGATCACTTTTTTTCCTTCGGAGATGATCGATACAACGGTATTTGATGGCCCGCAGAAGAAAACGTTCAGGATCCTTGATATCCTTGTATTTTTTCGACTCCCACAGACTGATGAAAAGGGCCTGGACAATATCCTCGGCAGCAGCTTCATCCTCCGTGTATTTCATGGCATAGTTACACAGAGGGGAATAGTACTGCCGGAATAATTTTTCAAACTGTTGCATGTCCGGTTCAAAAATACTGCATAAATATCGGGATTATTCTCGGAGAACTTCCTGATCCGGGATATGACCTGACGCCGTTTATCTCATTTTCAGGGTTTCGATGGCACGGGGGCAGTTCGACCCCTCACTTACCAGCAGGTGTTGGAGGTCTTCGTCGATCAGGGTGGTTATCCGTGCGTCCTGCGGCACCCGGAAACAATGGAGCGTTATCGTTTTAACGATCGTACTCAAATCTGCCGGCCGCACCATGGAAACCGTGCCCCTCTTTTTCCGGGGCATGGGTGAGCCGGTAAGTGGGGATGTTGTCGTGCAACTCCCTGTCAAATCCCTCCCGGTATGCAAGGAGTTCCTTTTCAGGTTTTATTTTTTTATGGATGATGTCTGGAACGTTCTGCCTTTTGCAAGAAATTAATGATCTTACTAATGACGGCAACTTTTCCCTGTGACAATCTTCCGTTCTTCCTTTTTATTGTTGTCTGCCGGAGTATCAGACAGTTTTTTGAAGCTCTCCTTTTCATTGCGGGCTGCAAAAAAAAAACGCCGGAGGAACGGTGGTTGTTCTCCGGCGTAGAAGGATTTCTTATCTGATGTTACTATCCGGCAGGTTCGATGTCGTTGAGCTGCCAGCTTTTATTGAACCAGGGTTCGAGCGGTCCGTAGATACGGAACAGAACGAACCACGATTTTCCCGGGACCGTCTGTATCCAGTTGGCTTCTTTGCCTTTCGGGGCGGCAGGTCCGAAGTACAGATCGCAGGATCCGTCTTCGTTGTGGACAAGCGCATCTTTCTGGCTGTTCTTGTTCGGGAACGGCTGATCGGTCTGCAGCATCGACCTAGTCTGGGGATCATATACGACGATCGACCAGAAATCCTTGGCCGGTACATTCGCGGGGATGTTCAGTTTGTAGTTCTTCTCGCCGAAAAAGATCTCCCCGTTGACATCGTGGGTGCAGAAGGCATAATTGGATCCTACGCCGGGGATCTCCAGGGCCATAGCCGGTGTGTTGACCGTGGCCGTGTAAAAGAAGAGTGTGCGGGCATCCAGGTTGCGGCCGGCATGGCCGTCGCCGTTGAGCCAGCGGTAGTCTTTCCCGATAAAACCGGTGTACCACTGTTTCCCTTTGTACAGATAGGCACTTGTGTCCCGTGGTGCCAGCCCGATGGAACGGGCCGTGGCATTGCCCACGCTGACAGCTTCTTTCAGGATCTTCTCCATACGGGCATCAGGAGCAAAAGGCCTGCCCTTGACGATGCCGATGGAGGCGGCCAGACCCCGCAACTCTGGATCGAGGAAACTCAAAGGCTCCCGGTCGATCACGGTGGCTACCTCCTTGTAGAACTCGTAGTTGTTGGCATGGATGGTGTTGAAAGCCTTCCCGGAAGCATTGATGAAAGTGTTGGGTGGGGGAGAGGATGCTTCTGCCAGCGGATAGACCTTCAGCCCTTCTTTCCACATCGTTGCAGCTGCCTCGGGCCGGCCGTCTTCCAGGAAACCCCGCAAAATGATCCAGTTGACATAAGAACGGGACCGGGCGATCCATACATCGTGCATTCTCCCGCCCACATTGACCCGTACGGAACGATTGTCCCGGAAAGTGTTGGGGGTGGGTTTCAGGGACCCTTCATAATCGGGCGGCAGCAGAAGGTACATCCCCCCTTTCTTCCGGTCGGGGCCGGGAGCACCCATGTCCACGACAAAACGGAAAAAAGCATCGTTCACCGTGCCGGGACCTGCCCCCGCCGGTATCTCCACCACCACGGGACCTTCTTTCTGCAGATCCACAAAAACAGAAGCATAGACCGTGCTGGCATTGCCTGTGAGAAACAGGGAGCGTGCATCCATCAGATCCTCGAAAACAACGATCTTGTTGCAGTTGTCGGCACCCAACGATACCATCCCCAACCGGAGTGCCTCCACGGAGGCAGCAGGGATGAAGTTGAGGAAGACCTCCACACCCCTCAGGAAATCAAGATGGTCGTATACTTTTTCCAGCGTGACGGAAGTAGGCATGCCATCGTAGAAGGTCAGCTCTCCGATGCGGGTGTTCACTTTGTCGGGAGTGAGGATCTTGGAGGGTACATCTGTCTTGTATTTGGACAAGGTCCCTGTGAGATCCGGTTCTTCCGCAGAGTGGACCCCGTCGCCGGTACTCTCCGGATGTCGGTCACAGGCCATGAGGGCCATGAACAGGAGAAAAATGGTAAGAAGCGTGTTCGTTTTCATGATGATTCTCTTTCTTGTTTGATGTTCAAAAGATCCTGCCCAGCGTTCTGTGACGGGATGTTCGAAAGAGCACGACCTTTTCGGGATGAACGAAGAGGGGAACGTCTGGCGAGATCACTCCGGCGATACGACGGGCCGGGACGGGGGACTGATATAGATCGCAAGTTAACGATAATAATCCGCAATACCTATTCACGGCTTTTCATGATCCGTTGGATCACGGATACTGCCGCCGGCCCGTCCCGAAAACTATCGGGGAACACTCTGGTCGGCTGAAGGGTGAAGGAGATTATCTGGCCCGTTCTTTTCGGATCCACTCTTCGGTGATCCTAGCGTACCTTATGGTCTCGAGGGGGGATCCGGTGTTGTCTTTCCGGCTGTAGCTGTAAGTGATATGGATCATGCCGTCGTTCCCTTCGATGATGGCGGGATAAGATGCCGAGACTTTTCCGGTGGTGTCGTATTCCAGATGTCGCTTCCACGGCCATGAACCTCCTTCATCGACGGATAAGGCGACGGCCAGGCTGTGACGACCCGTTTCGGTATCGTTGTAGGCCAGCACCCAATGACCGTTGTGCAGGGGCACCATGTCGATGCCGGCGCCGGGGTTAGGCAGTGCGGTCTCCTCCACCGGCGACCAGTGCATACCCCTGTCCCTGGAGATGCTGTACATGATCCGTTGGGGGGGCGGGCCGTTGTCGCGCATGTACGCCACGAGTGTGCCGTCATGCCGAAGGGCCAGGGTGGGCTGTATACTGCCGGGCCCGGCCAGCGGTGTAGAGAACATCCAGTGTGCGCCTCCGTCGTCGGTGAGGGCCATGAGCGAGAGATTGAGTGCGTCGGAATAAAGCGGCAGGATGATGCGTCCGTCCGTCATTACCAGTGCCTTGTTCTTCGTCTGCCATCCCAGACGGCGCGTCAACGGATAACCCGATAAAGTGTCCTTGCGATGCCCCGCTGCATCCGTATAGGAACCCTTTCGCAGATAGTCCTCACCCCGTGCCTTGCGGAGAAGATCTTCCTTCCAGGCCAGCCACATCCGGTACAGGGGGACATCCTTCCCCAGACTGTCCACGATCCTTTTCCCGTAGCGGTCTGTCTGTTCTTCCACCGACCGCACAAAACGGTCATCCGGCCGGATCCCCCTTTCCGTTTTGTCGCCGGGTTTGACAAAAAGGGTTGCCTGCCAGTCCCAACGGGGAGATCCTTTGCCCAGATAATCGCTGCTGAGACGGTACCTCGGCAGCGAAGTGCTCCACTGGTTGGCCAGCACCGTGTACCACACCAGCCAGAGACGTTCCCTGCCATCGAGGAAAAGGACCGGATTGATGTCGGGGAAGCCGGGGACATCCGCCATCGGGAAAGGAGCACTCCACACCGTATCCCCCCGCCGAAGCCGGGCCCCCATGATGCATACATCATCAGCCCACCGCTCTCCATGACCCTGGAACCAGGCAGCCAGCAAAGATCCGTCAGGTAACATGACCACAGTGGAACCGTGGGTGTGCTCCCGGACAGGAGAGAAAAGGGATGTCTGCAGTATCGTCCCGCCGGACGTCTCATCCCTGCGATGACATGAAACAAAGGACAACAGAACGAGCAGAAACAAGGACCATTTTTTCATGGTGTCCGTTTCTCCAAAGATAAAAGGATGGAAGGAAAAAGAAAAGCCGCACGATGCCGTCCTGCCGGATAGCGGAACTGCAAAACAAACAGGCCGGGAAGCTCAGGATTGCAGTGGAAAAAGATGACAGGACCGTCCGTTCAAATGATCGAACGTTCGGGAGGAGATTTTGGGGCCGGCGTAATAAAAAAAAGCTGCGCAAATTTGCGCAGCTTTTTCCTTGGTAGTTAAATCTGTCCTACTCGGAAGCAGGTATGAAAGTCATGCGGAGAACGTGGGAAGGATAATTGGCTTTCTTGCCTCCCGTAGCAGAGATGAAGATCCCTGCCTGCATGTGGTCCGTAGCGATGTCGAAGAGGACATACTTTCTGGTGAAGTCGAGAACGCCGAAAAATTCATTTTCAGTATCATCGCCATTCTTGATCTCGAAGACATCCACGCCGCTCCAGGTAACGGTCCAGGTGCTGTCGGGATACTCGTCGCTGGTCACTGCCAGGGTCAGGTCGACTCCTTCCTCGAGGGTGAAGGTGGCCTTCTTACCGGGGGTGAAAGGAGTTTTTCCTACGGCGTCGTGACCCGAGACCCGGTACGGCAGTTGCATGAGGGTAGCATAGACCGTGGTGGTGATCACACTGTCATCCACTGCATCGTGGGTGTATTTGCCGTCGAAGTGGAAGATGAATTTGTCTTCGTATTCGCTGGACATCCCGATCAGACCCAGCGTACCCGAAACGATAGGATCTTCTACGGTAAAATCTTTATCGGCTTTCAGGATGGCATCCCCTTCACCGGCCTGCTGGCTGATCTGCCATGCTTTTCCTTCGTCACCTGCAGCTTTGCCGCCCGTGAGCATCTCAAGTTTGGAAGCGGCGATCGTTACCTCTGTCGTGGCTTCAGCAGTACCGCCTTTGCCGGTGACCGTCAGCTTGACCGTATACTTACCCGACATGGCATAGGTATGCACCGGGTTCTGTTCTGTGCTGGTCTCTCCGTCACCGAAATCCCATGCATAGGTGTCGGCATTGGTGGCCAGCGCCGTGAATGCAACCTGATAACCATCCACACTGTAACTGATCTCCACCGTGGGAGCCGGAGTCTCCTCATCATCACTGCACGAGACTGCCCCCAGTCCGATCATTGCCAAAAGGGCCAGCCCTGTTACATAAAACTTCATTCTTTTCATAACACAAAAATTTTAGTTAAAAATGAACATTAAAAACAACTATTCTTCGTGCCTGTAAATTTATCACTTTTTTTTCAATTTTTTGGTGTTTTCTTGATTTTGTTTTAAAAAATATTGACCTTATGAGGATCCGGATGCAAATGTTGTATGTTCTAAATGATTTATCATCAGGCAAGAATATGTTTTGTGTATCTTGATTGATTTTGCGGTGGTCATTTTTGCACAGGTTGCTGATGTTCCCGGATGTATTTTCCCGTTTCTCGGGTTGTGCTGGCGAATACCCTGGCTGTCCCGTCCCCTGTGTGGAGCCGTCCATCCGAACGACATTTCCATACGTTCCGGAGGTTGGCATAGTCCCACCGTAACCACCTTGTACAGCGGACCGTAAAGATCAGCATGAACGGATCATCCGTTGTGTATCTATGGTACAATGGAGAAGGCAGACCGGAACACTGTAAGAGAGCCTTCCTGCTTCCTGTCCGGAAAGGCCGAGACTTCTTTCTTCGGCCGGGCGTAAAAGTGGCAGGATCAGTCCACTACATCGGTTTTATGTCTCTTCCGGATTGCTTCCTGTTTTTAATAGGGTCTGATGAACACTTTACGTATGATCTGTTTTTCTGGGGTGGAGGCACGCAGGATATACATACCGGCAGGAAGGGAACCCGTTGGAAGCGTGAACAGATGCTTGCCGGCGGTTGTCCTCCCCGGAGACAGTCTTCTGACACATCGTCCTCCCAGATCGAACAAGGCAAGTGAGAGCTCCTCCTCCCGGGGCAGGGTACAGATTACCTGGGCTTCGCCCCTTGCGGGATTGGGTCGTACCACGATGGTGAGACCTTCTTCATAATTGTGTTGCGGTACTGCCGTGATCACTTCTTCCCTTTGGAAAACGAAGAAATTCACACTGTAACCTTCAATGTTCGCAGTGAAAAACGTGTCGGTGCGTTCCAGAGCATAGGGTACGATCGAAGCGTAGTCCCTTGGCCCGTACCATTCCCCCGGGGGGGCGGTCTCCCCGTTGAGGTAGATCTTTCGTGAGGAAAGGGCAGGGGTGGTGAGTGCATACCAGTAAATGGTGTCACCAAGAAGCCGGTCGTCCGGTGCGATTTTCACGGTCCTTCGTTCCCCGCTCTGGTTGATGACCACCACACCAGCATATTCGTTCGAGAAAAGTGAGGAATAAACGAACAGATCGGACACATCATCGTGGCTGCTGGCTACCAGCACATCGCCAAACATCTTCTGGTAAAGGTAATAGGGGAAAAAGCTGGGGTGAGGCTGGTCGTTGGCCACGCTGTCCTCGTCGTAGGTGAGCATGCCATGGTCGTCGGAACCTGACCCGTTCTCAATGTCCCAGTAGTTCACCAAACCGTACCCGTGAGTGATGTACTCACCCAAAGCTCTGGCGAAAAAGAGGATGGCCACCCCTTCGGTTTCCTTCAATCCCGCGAAATAATGATATTCCGTCATAGCCACCGGCATCGATTCCTTGTTGGTATATTCCCTTACCAGGGCCTGAAGCGTCTCGTAATCAGTACGTATCTTGGGAAGTGCATTCAGAAGTTGTTCATATGTGATGCTATTGGGGTCGGGTGCCCACGTGAAATATTCATGGGAGATGAGGAAGTCGGCCTTGTCACCGGCGGCCTGCAATACCTCCGGAGTGAAGTTGGGTGACGACCAGTAATCCTTGCCGGGGAATACCGTGATGCCTACCTTGATGTCGGGATCGGCGGCTTTCATCGAGTCGATGAACACCGCTGCATCAGCACCGTATTTGGCGCCGGTCAGCGTATCTCCGTCCACCACGTAACCTGCTTCCCAGGAACCGTAGTGTTCATTGCCGATCTCCCAGTATTTCACCTGGTAGCCTTTCCGTTTGACGTACCTGACCCATTCGGCAGCATAGTGGGCTGCCTGCTGTACCGCGTCGGAAGCGTCAATGTAACGGGCCAGGGCATAATTGACACATATCTGGGGCTCGGCACCCCAGTCGCGACAAACGGACAGCAGCTCATCGGTGGTCAGCGGCCATTGTTTCACGGGAAGGCTGGTGATCACATCCAGATAGTTCTTGCTCTCATCAAAATCTTTGAAAGTACCGCTATAACCGTCCTGGTTCGTTCCGTCCCAGTGGTTGATGCCGTCCCAAAGCCACGTATTGCTCCAGTTGCCCCCGGGGATACGCAGTGTGCCGATCTTCAGATGAAGGACATGCTCTCTGGCCGTGGCATTGTTGAGCAGACCTCCCCGCCAGGCCGGAAGGTTGTTGCCAAAGATCGTTGGCAAAACCTTGTTGACCGTGTCGGAGGGATGAATGACCACTACGGCCGTGTCACCACCGGCCCCTTCAGGTGCCATGGTAATCCCCGACGGAACTTCGAAGATTCGTGGTTGCCACTCCTGCAGGAAAAAATCCTCCTGACCCTGGACCAACAAGGACAACATGAAAAACAGTACGGTGGTACAAACTCTATTCATCTTTCTTTTTTTTAGTGATCACGAAAAATACAAAACTTTGTCGTTGCCGCTCTTTTTTCCCCGGAAATATTTCATATTTGAGATGATGAATGAGCAGAAACGGGTACGGAACCGCTTTTTCTGGAAGAACCTTTTGCGCGGCTGGTTGTGGCTGGGGCTTATCCTGGGCTTTTTTCTGTTCCTCGAATGGATGGAGTTTGATTATTATGCCGTTCTGCAGCCGTTCTATGACCGTCCTTTCCTTTTGTATCTTATCTATTCCCTTTCCGAGATCTTTTTCGGCATCCTTCCTCCCGAGTTGTTCATGATCTGGGCGCGGGGTTCCGGTGTACTCTCTGCCTATGTCCCGGAGGTTTCTCTGCTGGCTGTGATCTCTTACATTGCTGGGGTGATCGGCTACCTTGCAGGCAGGTGGTTCGGCAGCACCTCTTTTTTCCGCAATCTGAAGGAGCAGCGTGCCGCCCGGGTCGTTCCGCTGCTGGAACGCTATGGTCTGTTCCTGGTGATCATCGCAGCACTCACCCCCGTCCCCTTCTCGGCTACCTGTATGGTCGCGGGGATGGTACGGCTACCTTTCCGCAGGTTCCTTCTGTATGCCGCAACACGATTTTTCCGTTTCGCCTTTTATGGCTGGATTGTCTGGCATGCTACCTTGTAAGCGTCATTGGCTCCGAAGGAGCCATTGCGAGGAGGAGCTCCGCTCCGACGAAGCATTCTCAAAAATCCGGCCTACGGCCTGTCATTCTGACTTCGTCCGTCATTAAGCCCTCCCGGCTGTCATTCGGCCTACGGCCTGTCATTGAGCTTGTGTGTGGGACTCCCCTCTCGAGAGGGGCCGGGGGTGTGTTCATAACCCCCATGCCGTCAACAAATCAATTGAGCCCGGACATTGCGAGGCGCGCAGCGCCGAAGCAATCCCCAAAAACCGGCTCCCACCTGTCAATATCACCTCTTCGGCCATTTCGACCCTTCCGACCCTTTCGATCCGCCGTGGCCGGGTGCAAGGTACTGGGTGCTAGGTGCTGGGTACTGGGTGCTAGGTGTAGGGAACACACATGCCGGCGCACAATCCGTCATTTGGCCTAACGGCCGTCATTAAGCCCTCCGGGCTGTCATTCGCCTGACGGCCGTCATTGGCCCCTGGCGGGGCGTCATTGGCTCCTGACGGAGCGTCATTCTGCCACTCCGGGGCGATGGAGATTGTGGGATGCCCTGATGCACAGCCACTGAAGTGGCTGCCTATTGTCAATAAGTCCCTACGGGACTTTGGAAGCTCAAAGCTTGAAGGCCGATGCCCGGATACGTCCCGAAGGGACGGAACGATGACAGGCAGGCAATTCATTGCCTGTTACGATGGATTAAAAATTACCCCATACATCCCGTAGGGATAGAATGAAAAGATAAGACGGTCACTTGCTCCTTCGGAGCTGTCATTTGCCCCTTCGGGCGTCATTTGGCCTGACGGCCGTCATTTACCCTACGGGTGTCATTCGCCCTACGGCCTGTCATTAGGACTTCGTCCGTCATTAGCCACTGCATGGCGTCATTCGGCCTTCGGCTGCCCTCTGTGAGGCGATCATTTTGTGACCACCGAGAAGCCTTCCTCCAGACCTTGCAGGCCGGTGCTGACATAAAGGATACCGCCGCGGTCGCCGGCATCGTAATACCATCCGCTGCCGGCTTTCTCCCACTTGCTTCTTCCTTTCAGTTTTTTCAGTTTTTTCCCGTTAAGGAGCACTTTCGAAGGTGGTGTGGTCATGTGTATCTGCAGGACATAGTGACGAGCTTCGGGCATCCCCCGGTACTCACCCCGTACGGGTGCTACCTTCACCTTCACCTCTTTTCCTTCTCCCCGGAGGGTGATGCGGGTCTCGGCAAAGATGCTTTTCCGGTAGTCGCGGGTCAGCCCGTCATCTTCGTACAGGTCGAAGCTGCTCTCTTGGTCTGCGGGATAGAGGTCGAGGGTGACAGGGTCCTTGGGTTTCTGGCCGTCGTAGAGCATCTCCGGGTACATAGGGATGATGGCACCTTCGCGCACCAGCAGCGGCAGACGGTCCAGCGGTGCTTCGTAGGCGTTGAGCCAGCGGGGACCTTCGTAGCGTTCCCCTGTCCAGTAGTCGGTCCATGTCCCTGCCGGGAGGTAGATGCTGTCCCTTTTCTCCTCATCCTTGTATACGGGGGCTACCAGCAGCCATTTGCCCGACATGAACTGGTACCGGGTGGCCCTGCCCCATGTCACCGGGTCGTCGGGGAACTCCAGCACCATCCCCCGCACCGTTGGCACACCCGTAGCATGGGCGATGTGGCTGCAGGTGTAGAGGTAGGGGGTGAGACGCATCTTCAGCTTCAGGTACTTGCGGTTGATGGAGGTGTAAGGCTCGCCGTAGACGTATGGCTGTTTGAGGTATTTCGACCATCCCGACATACCCATCAACACCGGGGTGAAGCATTTCCATTGCAGGTCGCGCACGTAGGTCTTCGGGCTGCCGCCGAAGATACCGTCCACGTCGCCCGTGGCGGCGTTGAAGCCGGAAAGACCCGAGCCGATGACCGTGGGGATGTGGAAACGGATGTATTCCCAGTTGCCTTTCTGGTCGCCCGACCAGATGGTGGCATAGCGCTGGGTGCCCGACCACCCCATCACGGTCCAGACGAACCCGCGGCCGTCGCAGTTGTTCTCGATACCTTCGTAGGCGGTGCGGCAGGCATCGAGGGCGAACTCGTAGCCGCGGTATACCCACGCCACATCCAGCTTGCAGAGACGTGTGCCGGCCGTACCCACCTCCCAGGCGATGCGGTCGACACCGTTCTCGGTCCACAGTCCCGTCCAGAAGCCCAGCTTATGCAGCTCCTTCACGGTGTAAGGCAGGTCGGTGTAGCCGCAGCCGTAGCCGTCGTTGGGGAGGATCCACCCGCCCGGCATGTCATGCTCGCGGTATTTTCTGGCCACCGAGTCGATGACCACGGGCGTGGTATGGCCGTTGCGGTTGTAGCAGTTGGCGTCGCCCATCTCCAGGGCCCAGCGCGGGGGCATGAAAGGCCTGCCCGTCACCTGGGTATATTCGTCGAGGATCTTCTTCAGCCCGGGGCCGTAGAAATAATAACAGTCGAAACGGAACTCCTCGTGGCTCAGGTCCAGCGTGTCGTGGAAAGAATAACGGCCGGGGGCGAAGGTATTGCGGAAGGCGCCGTAACCTGCCGTGCTCATATAGAAGGGGGCGGGGTTGGGCCGGCCGCCGTCGTCCCACCCGCCGCCGATCTCGATGAGAATGGTGCTGTCGCGGTGCGAGAAGTAGCCGTTCTGCATCCCCCCACCGTAGAAGTATTCCTCCGGCTGACGTACCAGCTGCTGCCGTGTGGTGGCACCGTACTCCATCGGCCTCGCCTCCTTCCACAGGAGATCTCCCGTGCTGTCGTACAGCTCGAAACGCAGGGGATCCTTGTAGGCGCGCAGCTCCAGATGCCGCGTGCGCATGACATAATAACTGCCGCGATCCACGGGGTCCACCTCCGTCTTCCCTTTCTGCATGTACACCACGATCTTGCCGTGGGTAGGGTCGTCAAAACGACCCAGCGGCGCCAGCCGCAAACGGAAGAGATCATCGGTGAGGAAACGGACCGCCACCACCGCCTTGCCGCTACGGAACAGGATCGACCCGTCCTCCCAGCGGTCGACTTCGTCGATCCTGCCCAGCCGCACGGGACGCGAATAGACCGTATAGGTGACGGTGTTGTTGGTGGTGTCCTCATCGCCCGGAAGATCGGTGCTGACCGTCAGATCCCACGAAGCCCTGGTAGAGAGGTCCACACCCGGGAATGCCACCTCCATGGTGCTGTTGGCAGCAAAAGGATGATCCTCCCCCTTCACCAGCACGGTCGAGGGCATCGCATCATCCATCTTCAATATGACCTTGAAATTACGCCGGATAGGCTCCGACCCCATGTTCTTCACCAGCACACGTACAGTATCATGTGTTGTGAACACGTTATCGCGGGCATGAGGATAAAGCAGCGCCTTTACCCCCAGGTCCTGGCGGTAACCCTCCAGCAGGGCAATGTCATCCACCATCCAGTAAAAAGCGAAATAGCCTCTCCACAGGAACTTGAGATAGACCTTCTCCTGACCGGCCACCATGTCGGAGACGTTCAGTTCCACCACCATGGGGTTGGGGGAATCCTTCCATCCCTTCACTCCGTTATTGACACGGTAATATTTCCAGTGTTCCCCGTCGTTGCTCACCCCCGCATAGAGCCCTGCTCCGGGGGCATGCCCCCAGGGGTTGTAGGCGAATTTCTGTTCGAAACGCAGGATGGCCGACTTCAGCTTGCGGCAGTCGATGGCAGAGGTCATGAAATAACCGTCGGGATAAACACCCGCATTGCGCCATTTGTTGATGTTCGTGTCCACCTTCACGCCGGGACTGAAAAGCATGAAATAGCCGCGGCTAGAAGAAGCGATGGGCGGCGCCTGACGCGGATACTGGTGACTGCCCGGATAAGGCTGGTCAGTACATTGCCACAACACCGTACTGTCACTCAGACTTTTTACTGTCCATCCCTCAGGAAGCCTTCCTCCCGAAAAATCCTCTTTCCAGAAAACCTTCTTTGCCGGTCCCTCCTGAGCTGAAAGAAGTGTGGAGATGACAAAAAAAGAGAATAATAAAAGATGAGAGAAAATACGTTTCATGGTCCGTGGTTTTGAACAGCGAAAATTACCCATTGTCACTTTTCTTTCCTGAAAAGGAAGATCTTTTTACGGGTAGAAATTGGACAAAATCCTGTAAATATCTTCCTGCCGGCTAGCTATTGACATCCGATCTTTCAATGAGGACCGGATGATGAGGTTTTCTTTCTTTTTGGTTAAATTTGGTGTTGACAAAAAACGACGATATGACACGTTCATTTTTTTACCGCAGATCTTTCTTTCTCGGAATTCTTCTTATTTGGTTGATCCCGATATGGTTGCGGGCACAGTCGCTTGATCTTGTTCCTTCTCCCCGGCAGCTGAACATGGGTGAGGGGGCATTTGCTCTGACCCCTGAAAAGAAGATCTTCATCACTTCAGCTGATGATACGACCTTGCTTTTTCCTGCCAATCTCTTCATCCGCGAGGTAAAAGGGACACTGGGTTTCGAGCCGGAGTATGACCTGGATGTGAAGAAAGCGGCCATCCTGATGGGGTACCGGGGCTGGAGCAAACGTTTCGACAAGCTCACCGCCTCACTGACGGATGAGCTGCAACAATGCGGCGAGGAGGGATATGTCCTGCAGATCACGCCCGAACGTATCCTGCTTTTGGCCAACAGCGATGCCGGCATCTTTTACGGGGTGATGACGCTCAACCAGCTGGTGCGGGCCAACAGCGAGGGGAACATGGTGCCGGTCCTCACCATTGTCGACCGTCCCGCCCTGCGCTGGCGGGCCTGGCAGGATGACGTGAGCCGCGGGCCCATCCCCACGCTCAGCTTCCTCAAGGAGGAGATCCGCACCATGGCCGCCATGAAAATGAACGCTTTCACCCTTTATACCGAGCATGTCTTCCGTCTGAAAAGCCATCCCGACATTGCTCCCGCCGACGGTCTCACCGCTGCCGAGATACGCGAACTGTCGCGATTCGCCAGGAAATACCATGTGGAGCTGATCGGCAATTTCCAGGCCTTCGGACATTTCGGCAAGATCCTCTCCCTGCCGGCCTATCGTCATCTTGCTGAAACGCCGGCCGTCATTTCACCGGCTTTCGAGGAAAGCTACCGGCTCCTGGAGGATATCCTGGGAGAGATCGCCCGGGCCTACGACAGTCGTTATTTCATCATCAACTGCGATGAGGTCTTTGGGCTGGGTACCGGCCCGGCCCGCACCATGGTCGACACCATGGGACTGGCAGGCGTGTATGCCTACCACATCAACCGCCTGGCAAAGATCCTGCGTAAATATCATAAGATCCCGATGATGTGGGGTGACATCGCCATAGCCCATCCCGAGATCATCCCCCTGCTTCCCGACAGCATCATCGTGCTCCCCTGGGCCTATCATGCGGCTCCTTCTTTCCGCAGCCAGATAGAGCCTTTTGTGCGTGACTCCCTGCCTTTTTGGGTATGCCCGGGGGTGAGCTGCTGGGGCAGGATCTTTCCCGCCCTCTCCACGGCCGAGGTGAACATCTCTCATTTCGTACGCGACGGGTACCAGATGGGCGGCCAGGGGATGCTCAACACCTCCTGGGACGACGGCGGGGAGAATTTCTTCAACTTCAACTGGCTTCCCCTGGGCTGGGGCGCTGAATGTGCCTGGAACCCCGTCACAGCCTCCGACAGCGTGATGGAACAACGTTACCGTCATCTTGTCGATTCGTGGGATCCGCTCTTTTTCGGGACAGAGAAAGGTGTGGCCGTAGCCATGCTGCGCCTTGACAGTCTCAGAGAACATCCTTCGGCGGGCAACCTTACCGAACACGCTTTCTGGCAGCCGCTTTTCGGAGAGGACCGGTCCTCTTCATCCTCCAACCGGCTTCTGGGGGATGCCCTGGCCTTCGAACAGGAAAGCGCCGCTCTGGTGCGCTACCTGGAGCAGAGAAAAGGGACAGTACGATACCATGCGCCTGTGATGGACTATCTTACGTTCGCGGCGCGGCGGACCCTCTTCCTGGCCCGCAAACGGACATGGCAGTACCGTCTCAATGATCCGGAGGAACGAAGCAGGCTCGACCGCGACCGTGTCGAACGCGAGCTCTCCGGGCTGGTGGCCAGCCTGCGCTCCCTGGCGGACGAATATGCCCGTCTGTGGCACGGCGAGAACAGAGAATGGTGGCTCGATACCATCCTGGCCCGTTACCGGCATCTGGAAGAACATCTGCAGCAGGTGCCCTATCATCTTTTCATCTGTCCCGACAGCAACTTCTTCGCACCCACCAGAAAGATCACCATCGAACCCCTTTTCCGGACCGGGAGGATCTACTACACCCTCGACGGTTCGGACCCAGATACGACCTCGACCCTCTATCAGGGGCCTTTCACCGTGGATACGACCGTCCTGCTGAAAGCACGTATGCGGACGGAAAAGGGATGGCAGAAAGTGTTCAGCAAGAAAGTGTATGTGTATCAGGGGCCCGTGGAGTCCATCCGCCTCAAGAACCCTCCCGGAAACCGTTACCGTGCACGCGGTCCGGTATCACTCGTCGACGGCTTTCGCGGCTCCGGAAACTTTTATGACGGCCGATGGCTGGGTTTCGAAGAAAAAGACTTCGTGGCGGTGCTGAAAATGAAAAAAACGTACCGACTGGACAGTGTCCGTATCACCTTTCTGCAACAGCAGCGTTCCTGGATCCTTTTCCCCACGAAGGTTGAAGTGTTCGTTTCAGGTGATGGCAAGAACTGGCAACCCTTCTGCCATCACAACAACGACATCCCGGCAAACGTCCCCGGAACTCTGATACGTACATTCTCCTGCGGATCATCCCCTCACACGGTCCGCTATGTGAAAGTGGTGGCGAAAAATACAGGCCGTCTGCCCTCCTGGCACCCCTCGGCCGGGGGAAAGGCATGGATCTTCGTGGATGAGATCACACTCGAGGGAGAGACAACGGTCGGAGAGAGGCCGTGAGGGGCTCCGGGTATTCCAAGGAAAAAGTTATTTTATTTTCTGTAAAAACTCATTCCCATGAAAAATCTTTCTTTTATCTCCCTCGTTCTTTTGCTTTTCTTTTCGTGCAACACGCAAAGACAACCGGCCTATCTGGATCCGGACCTTCCTGTTGACCGGCGTGTGGAAGATCTTGTGAGCCGCATGACCCTTGAGGAGAAGGTGGGACAGATGATGAGCCATGCCCAGGCGATCCCGCGTCTGGGTGTCCCGGAGTATCACTGGTGGAATGAGTGTCTGCACGGGGTGGCGCGGGCAGGTGTGGCTACGGTCTTTCCTCAGGCCATCGCCATGGCTGCCACGTGGGATCCCGATCTAATCCGCCGGGAGGCCGATGTCATCTCCACCGAGGCACGGGCCAAACATCACGAGGCGCTGCGCCGGGGACAACACGGCATCTACCAGGGACTGACCTTCTGGTCGCCCAATGTCAACCTTTTCCGTGATCCACGGTGGGGGCGGGGCCAAGAGACCTACGGCGAGGATCCTTTTCTGGAAAGCCGCATCGGCGTGGCTTTCGTCAGAGGATTGCAGGGCGATGACCCCAACTATTTCAAGGTCATTGCCACGCCCAAACATTTTGTGGTCCACAGCGGGCCGGAGCCCTTGCGGCACAGCTTCAACGCCGTGACCAGTGAACGTGATTTCTATGAGTCCTATCTCCCGGCTTTCCGGGCAACTGTCGGTGAGGGAGGGGCCTGGTCGGTCATGGGAGCCTACAGCGCCTACAAAGGTGTACCCTGCAACGCCAGCTTTTACCTGCTCGATACGGTCCTGCGCCAACAGCTGGGGTTCCGTGGCTATGTGGTCTCCGACTGCGGGGCGGTACGCGACATCTTCTCCGCCCATCACTACGCCTCCTCCCTGCCCGAAGCAGCTGCCATGGCCGTGAAAGCTGGGTGTGACCTCGACTGCGGAAGTGAATACTCCACCCTCCCCGAGGCGGTGAAACAAGGACTCATCACGGAAGAGGAGATCGATGTAGCCGTGAAAAGACTGATGAAAGCCCGCTTTTTGCTGGGTATGTTCGATCCCCCCGAGAGAGTGCCCTACCAGCGTATCCCTCTTTCCGCCAACGATACCGAAGAGAACAGGGCTCTGGCACGTCAGGTGGCCCGCGAAAGCATGGTCCTCCTCAAAAACGAAGGCATCCTCCCCCTCGATCCTGAAAAACTGACAAAAGTCCTGGTCACGGGACCGTATGCCGACAACCTCGACGTGCTGGTGGCCAACTACCACGGCACACCTTCCCGTCCGGTCACCATCCTTGAAGGCATACGCCGGGCCCTCGAAGGAAAAGCGGTCGTCGACCATGTACCGGGTGTGGAGCCGCTCGAGCGTTTTGCTGCCATGGAGATCCTCGGGGGAGATCTGCTCAGCCCTGGCGAACAGGGGAAAGGACTGAAAGGTGAATATTTTGACAATGACAGTCTGGCGGGAACGCCGGTGATGACCCGCATCGACACCGTGATGCGCCTCTACTGGGGCTTGGGTTCGCCTGCCGGCGACATCCCCGTCGACCATTTTTCCGTGCGCTGGACCGGCTGGTTCGTTGCGCCGGTCACCGGCAAGGTGGAGCTCGGTATCACCAGCGACGACCGTGCCCGTGTCTGGTGGAACGGAAGGCAGGTCGTCGACAACTGGGATCCCTGCCAGGTGAACCAGATGCAGCGTTTCACAGTGAGTGTTGAGAAAGGACAACGCTATCCGCTGCGGGTGGAATATGCCGATGCGGAGGATTATGCCGGGGTGCGCATGAAATATAGGATCCTGCCCAACGCCGCCGACAAAGACAGTCTTGTCCGTGAGGCTGTGGCCCGGGCCCGCCGGGCCGATGTGGTGATCGTCGTGGCGGGCATCTCACCTCGTCTTGAGGGAGAAGAGATGCCGGTGAATATCGACGGATTCAGCGGCGGCGACCGCACCAGCCTCACCCTGCCGCAACCCTACCGCCGTCTCATCCAGGCTCTTCATGCCACCGGGAGACCCGTCGTCCTCGTTCTTACGGGCGGCAGTGCCCTGGCCGTCAACTGGGCCGAGGCCCATCTCCCGGCCATCCTCATGGCCTGGTATCCCGGAGAAGAAGGCGGCAACGCCGTGGCCGACATCCTCTTTGGCCGTTACAACCCCGCTGGACGACTCCCCGTGACCTTCTATAATAGCGTCGACGACCTGCCGCCCTTCACCGACTACTACATGAAGGGAAGGACCTACCGCTTCTTCCAGGGCAAACCGCTCTATCCTTTTGGCTATGGCCTCAGCTATACCTCCTTCGGATACCGGAAGGTCACACTCTCTTCCCCTGTGGCAGGACTGCACGACACGGTCGAGGTACGGGTGACCCTCCGCAACGAGGGTGAACGCGACGGTGAAGAAGTGGTACAGCTCTATGTGCGGAATCCCGCCGATACGGAAGGACCGGTCAAGGCCCTCAAAGGATTCCGGCGAGTCAAACTGGCCGCGGGGGAGGAAAAGGCTGTGACCATCCCCCTGGCCATCGATGAACTGGCCGTCTGGCATCCCGTCAGCCGGATTTTTGCTGCCGATACGGGTACTTATCAGCTCATGATAGGCGCTTCATCCGCCGACATCCGCCTCCGGACCGAACTGAAAATACGTTGAGGCAGAAAGATGGTCCGTTCTCGAAAGTTCGTGGGAACATAACGGAGGTGATGTAAACTGCAATGAACAGTCGAAAGACACTTTTCCCGGGAAATTGTCGTATCTTGTCCTCCTTGTTTCAACTCAATCTTTTTTATCATGATCAAAAAAGCTTTTTTTCTGAGTCTGGCAGCCGGTGCTGCACTGCTCATCTCATGTAACACCAACAAGAACACCATGAAAGAACCCCAGTTGGAGAGTGATCTTCAAAAATTCAGTTACAGCCTCGGCTCAAGTGCCGGGAAGTATTATGCCCAGAACGGTCTGGACAGCATCGATGCCATCGCCTTTGCTGCCGGATTGCAGGATGCCCTTGCCGGCCACGACCTGAAGATATCCGACCAGGAGGCCGAGAAGATCATCCGGAACTATATGCAGGCCGCTGCAGACAAGAAAAATGCTGGCCTGAAAAAAGCAGGAGAAGACTTCCTCGCCGAGAACGCCAAGAAAGACAGTGTGAAGGTCTTGCCCGACGGTCTGCAGTACAAAGTGCTCAAGATGGGCGACGGACCCAAACCTACGGTCAACGACAAGGTGAAGGTCCACTATGAAGGAAGGCTCATCGACGGGAAGGTGTTCGACAGTTCCTATCAGAGGGGCGAACCGGTGACGTTCCCCGTATCGGGAGTGATCAAGGGATGGACCGAGATCCTCCAGATGATGCCCGTCGGTTCGGTGTGGGAGGTTTATATCCCTTACGATCTGGCCTATGGCGAGAGAGGGGCGGGACAGACCATCCCCCCCTATGCCACACTGATCTTCAAGATCGAACTGCTGGGTATCGAAGATCAACAGTAGTGTAGTGAAAAAACCAAAAAGAAAGCCGGGCGAGACCCGGCTTTCTTTTTGTGGGGTTGATTCAGCCATTCGCACTCCAGCTTCCTTCCGAAGGTGGATAGAGATAATACTTGTAACGGCCGCTTCCGTCGGCGTTCCACCAGATCTCAAAGATCTTCATTCCGCTGGCGACGATCTTGGCATATCCCGAACCATCAGCATTCAGGGTGCCGGTGATCTCGTAATGGGTCTGGACGTTCCCGGTGATCCGGAACGAGAGATCACCTTCGCTGTTATAGCTCCATGAAGCATGGTAGGGGGGAAGGTCTCCTCCCAACAGAGAGATCGAACCGGCCTTGCCGTCACAGCTCTCCTGCCCCTCAATGTAGGGAACACGTCCTTCCCCGAAGTCGGCGTCTACTTTCCAGTAACAGGTGTCGTTGCTCGTATAATAGGTGAACCAGTAGGTTACTTCACCTGCCGACCAGGTATAGGCCACGGCTCCCGGGACATCGGAATGATAAGAAGCTGCATCTTCCGGCGGAAGCATCATCCGGGAGATGTTGCTCATCTGGTTGATGGAACTGAATATGGAGGCGGCCATCTTCAGATTGGAGTCGGTCGTCCCTTTCAGGCTTTCAGGAACGCTGACCAGAATACTGTCCTTGCCTACGGAAGGAAGCTTGACCTCAGGTTTAGGTTCATCATCTTTACTGCAGCCGGTGAACATCAGGATCATGCCGGCTACCAAAGCCAGAAAAATACCTTTTGTTCTCATGGCATCAGCAATTTTGTTTCTCAAAAGCCCATTACAAAAAATGTGCCTTATCCTGGTGCCGGCGAACAGATTTTAGATTTCGGGAAAGAAGAAGTTCAGATCTTGATCATCAGGTTGATGAACAGCCAGTTGGTGGAAGGGCGACGGATGGTGACGGGGGTCAGATGACGCCAGGTGAGTGCCAGGCTGACACCTCGCACCGGGCTGTACTGCATGCCCGTGATCAGACCCGTGGCCGGTGAGAGCGGATCCCACACCTCCTTACGGTCACGTGTGCCGTCATTGATATGATCCAGACGCAGGAAATATTGCAGATCATAAGGCAGTTTCCAGGAAAAAGAGAAGGAGGCACCCCATTTGTCGTCGAGGCGGGCAGGGCCCGCATTGAAGTAATGATCGATCTCCCAGCCGGCAGTGAGATGATCGCTGCGATAACCGGTAAAAAGGGAGACTACCGAACGGGAGAAAGCCCGGTGGTAAAGATCGGCATAAGCCCGAACCACCCAGCGCTCGCCGGCCTGCCACGTGATGCCGACAGCATATTTGAAAGTGCTGTCCACCTGGAGCCGCGTGTACCCCTCACCGTTGAGCATCGAAAGATCCGCCTCCAGGGTGGGGCGGAAACGGTAGGAAAGAACCATCCCCAGATCTGCCGAAGGACCGAAATGGTATGCATCCATGAAAGACTTGGCAATGTACCGGTGTCCCCAGTATTTCTCGGAAAGCTTGAACATCACCGTGTTTACCAGCCCGAACGACCAGCTGAAACCTCCCGTGTGATATTCCAGATAAGCATTCTTGAAATAGGCATACCGCCGGATGCTGGAGGTGATGCCCAGATCGTCGGGACTGCCGATGTCCAGCTTCACCACCGTGGTGAAATGAGGATGCAGGTCGTAACGGTACCCCAGGTAAACACGTGTGAGAGCAAAACCCGTACGACCCTGTCCTTCTGGCGTAAACTCGTTGTGGAAATTGGAAAAAATGGTGATGATGGGAGCTCCTCCCCGGCGGAAGGCAGTGGTGTCTCCTTCGGCCCCCTGCAAGTATAAGGGAAAGAACAGAAGGAAGAGTGACATGGAACTACGTGACCAGAAGCTCATACAGAAAAGGGTTTGAAATACCTCACAGATCCCTTCGTCCCAACGGCTCATTCCACAGGGCAAAGATAGGAACCTTTCCCAATCCCGGAAACGTTGAGGAAAAATTGAGGATAACTTTGGACGCCGCACTCAACGGATCATGAGCTTTCTTCGGAGATACAGTCTATTACCTTTGACCTCCAGCAGATAAGCGCCGGAACCCAGAGGACGGAGATCCAGTTGAAAGGATGAGGTGAGATCTTTCTCCTCGAGGAGTACAATACTGCCGGTCAAGGTGAAGACACGTACGATCACTTTTTCTGATGGAGAGGTGGTTTCGTGGAGGAGGTGAAAAAGACCATCCGAAGGATTAGGGAAGATCTTCCAGTCCTTGTCCTGCAGTTCGTTGTTCCTGTAGGTGACCATGTTGGTGCTGCCCGGTGTGGGGGTGCCCAGTACTTGCCATGAGCCTTCTCCGTCGGGATAACGGCCGGCCGTGACGGTGTTCGTCACAACACCATACCGTTGGTAGTCAAGGTAGACGCTGCGGTCCCCCTCCCAGCAGGAGAGCCCCACCGCTCCGCCCCGCGGATCAAGATCAAAAGGCAGCAATATCTCTTTTCCTTGACGTATCTGCAGGTTGTTGATCACCAGATATCCTTTGGGCGGAATGACCGTCTGCCAGGGACGGTTGGGAGGGAGACGGTAAAGGGTGGGACGGTCCAGGTCGGTGGTCAGGAACAGTCCGCCTGCGTCCACGGCCACATCGTTCTCGTTGTACAGTTCTACCCAGTCGTTCTTACGGGGGTCTTCTTCCACATGGATCTCGTTGATGCGTATGCCCTGGACCCTTTCGCGGAAGCCGATCCTGTTGCTCCGGCCGGGCGTGGGAAAATCGGTCAGTCGCCATGTGCCGGGGGCATCCCCGTCTCGTGCCAGCGCCATGTCGGTGGGGACAGGCCCGTACACCAGCGAGTCGAGCAACACCATCTCCCCGGCCTGACGCCGGTACAGATAGATCACCCCTCCCTGGCCTCGCAAACGGAAGTTGAGATGCCTGCCGTATGGCCTCTCGCTGTTGTCTGCCCACAGGGTGAGACAGCCTCCCGGTGCCAGCTCGTCATCGCCCGGGACGACAAGGCGATATGGACACATCCCCGGGTTGCCGGGATCATTGCTCAGGTACAGTGATGCCAGCGAGACCGCCTCCTGACCACTGTTATATAGCTCGATCCAGTCCTTGAAGACGGTGGGAGAGGAGGTGGGATAGTGATGGTTGCGTGGCATGATCTCGTTGAGGAACAGTGTGTTCTCTTCGTGGAGGGTGTCGAACAGGGCCACGAGCGTGGTGTCGCCGCTCACGGTCACTGTCCACTGTGGAAGAGTGCTCACAGGTGTCTCCCCCACATCCATCTTTTCCTTTCCCAGGGTGAGGTCGAAACTGAGATCGGAGCTTACGGCACTCACCTGATGGACCTCCACGGCCAGGATGTTCTCCCCTTCATGCAGCAGGGATGCCGGTATGTAATAAGCGGTGTAACGCTGTTCCGCTTCTCCATAGACTGCCGAGAGGGCCGTGGTACGGTAGGTTACGGTCCCTGTGGGCAGGTTGTACCGCAGTACTTCACGGCCGTTGAGGTAGACGATGGCGGCATCGTCGCAGAGCATCTCGAGACGCAGATAGCCGGCGGGAAGCGGGGCGCTCACCCGGAAATGCTTGCGGAACCAGGTGGTGATGTATTTGTTCCCGCCATCGGGACCGTAGCTGATGACCGTGGCCTCGTCGCCGTCGCCGTAACCCAGTTGGGCCTGACCGCTTTTCCAGTTGCTGTCGTCGAAGCCGGGATCCTGCCAGGAGGTGCCCTGGTCGCTGCCGTCGTCGAGATAAAGCCATGTGGTACCTTTGGCAATGAGAGGGTCGACCGCAGGCTCAGCCTTGTACCACCCCACGAAACGATAGCCGTGACGTGCTTCGGCCCTGAGGCGAAGACGATGGCCATCGTACCAGGTGGCATGCTGCACGCGGCTCTCCAGGGTGATCCCGTTGACGGTTATCACCCCTCCCTCAGACGGCATGACTGACAGCTGTACCTTTCGCGCTTCGCCCAGGCCGAACATTTCCTGCAGTTCACGCAACAAGGCCGGAGCGCGTTGGGCAGCCGACGTACGCATCGTGCTGAAATATTGTTCCCACTGGGAAACATCCTCAAGACAAGGTCCCCCGTAACCATCCTGACCCTGGATGTAACGCGGACTATTGGGATCTTTCCACCAGGCTGGATCGCCCTCTTCGTCCGTGTTGCGCCACTTGGCGATATGGCGGGGCATGTCGTGGTCGTACAGATGCTTCAGGCTGTCGATCATTCGGAGGGCCCGTTCCGGAGCGAAGGAGTAGTTGAGGAGTGCGGTGAAGGTACCGACAAAGTAGTCACGGGCATACGCGTTGTGCAATACGGCATCGAGGATGTCGCTGGCCTCGCGGGCAGCCTGGATCCCCAGACCCGTAGTCCTTGAAAAAGCACCGTCGCAGTCGTACAGCAACCACCGCCACCGGCCATTCTCCCGGCGGGGACGCCAGAGACGCAGGTTGTTGTTGTTATTGTAGATCCAGTCGCCATGTCCCGAGTAAATGCCCACCATGAAATAGTTCAGCATCTCCTGTACATCCACCATCGTGGAAAAAGTGGCATAATGGGCCGGATCGCTCAGATCATGGGTTGCCAGGAAAAGTTCCATCTTCCGGAAATGATCCCAATCGCCGGCTTTGAGGGTACGGTACGACTCGATGTAGTCGATGCTGTCCTGATCGATGCCGTAGTGGGTGCGGACATAATCGGGATTGATCTTCTCACGGATGTTCATGACACCCCAGAACTCCCCGTTGATGAAGAGAACGGCCGGCCGGTTGGCCTGCAGGTCGACATCCGCCTGGTTGATGGCCAGGCTCTGCAGCACGGCATCGTTGAGACGGGAACGGGCCCAGTTGTTGCCGCCGTTGCGTAGGATGAACGAGGTGTAACGGGTTTCCGTCCGTTCGGGAAACAATTTGTAATCAATGGGTTCATAGGTGTAAAGAGCCAGCGACTTGATCACGGCGCTGCGGGTCCATCCGCCGTATACCTTTACCTGTCCGTCGGCCGAAAAAGCATACCGGTGTTTCTCGTCAAAGAAGGTCACATTCATCGGACGCTTCCAGTCGCGGTTGAAGTTGCTTTTCGGGGAGGGGCCGTGGCCGCTTTCCCAGCCTGTGAGGCCGTTGGTGCCCTCGACATAGAACCCCAGCGAATCGTCCCAGAAATACTCGGGGTCCATGGCGATGGAGATCACGGGCAGGGCGATATCCTCGCCGATGAAGTAGTTGCGGGTGATCACACGGCTGCGCACTCTTCCCTGTTCCCAGGCTGCCGCCCGCAGTACCGTGGTGGACGTGAGATGCAGCTTCCCTGAATAGAGAGGGGAGGAGCCGTCGGGTTCGGAACCGTCCAGCGTGTAGCGGATCACGCTGCCCGTCGTTTCTCCGATAAGATATATGTCCACAGCTCCTTCGTAAAAACCTCCTTCAAGGGAGACCTTCGGTGCCTGGGAAGGGAGAAGCCAGCGGACACTTTCACCGGTATTGGGAGCTCCCGGGGTGGGGTGGGGAAAAAAAGCGAAAGTCTCCCCGCTGCCGGTACGGCCGAAAGATATATCGGGCATCACGGCGGGATAGACCAAACTGTCGATGATAAGGTTGTCCTCCCACAGGTAGACGGTCCCACCTTCCCGTGCCAGGCGGAAAGAGGTGTGCAGGGCCAGGCCCCGCATGCCGGTGCTGTCGGCCCACACCACCAGGAAACCTCCCGGAGCCAGAGTGGTGCCGTAGGGAAAACGCCAACGGGCAGTGATGTCCCGCACGCGGGAAAGACCGTAACGGTTCAGGTCGATCTTTCGGGCGTAAGGATTGTGGAGCTCGATCCAGTCGGAAAAAGCATACAGGTCGGCATCCATGTTCACCGTATGGTTGGAGGGAAGCACCTCGCTGAGTATGGGAGGTTGTCCCGAAGAAGTGAGGAAAGTGAACAGGAAAAAAACAGCGAGCCAGCAGCCCCCTGAAAAGCACGGAGCCATCATCCGTCGTGGCTGTCCATGGTCCGGCCTGCCCGGAGAAATATCCTTCATCAGCGGATCATCAGTTTCTTTATCCTTGACACACCTTCCTCGAAGGATACCCTTACGAGATAAGCACCTTTTTTGAGGGAAACGGTACTCACTTCAACGGAATGTTCGCCGGAACGGTCGATACTGAGCACTTTCCTTCCGGAAAGATCATAGATCTCGATGTGCGTGACAGGTGATAAGGCCTCTACATAGAAATGGTCGTCAGCAGGATTGGGGAAGATGCGCAGGGCTGTCTCCCCTTCTTGCGGATAAGGTCGCAGGGTCGTGCAGTGGTCATGATCGCCTACCATGTTCTGGTCCAGCCATTCCAGACGGATACGGATCCAGTTCTTCAGACGTTGTACCTCCTCTTCCCACGTGTCGGCAGGCGGCTCGATCTCGGGAGCACCGGTGCGTACCCCGAGGATCTGCCACCGCTTGAAATGGTTCTTCTGTGGATCTTTTACCACGTCGTAGATGGAGTCCATGAACGCATACAGATGGTCCAGCGACAGGATTGTCCGACGAAGATCAAAATAACGGCAGTTCACCTCATCCGCAAAGGTGGGATCCTGCAGCATCCGGACATACCATCCGGGCGTGTAGGTACGACGGCAGTCGTTGGTCTTGTAAGCCCAGCCCGCACCATAGGTGTTGGCCAGAAAAGAACAGTCGTGAATGTTCTTCCATGCCCAGTCAAAGTCCCATACGGGACCTGCATGCAGACGGTTGTCCACGTCCGCACGGTCCTTGTAGTAGTAGCGGCTCTTCTTGTAACCGTCAATATTTCGCGATACCTCACTGACGATGAAATAGTCGATGAACGACTTCACATCAATGTAGTTGCGGAAATATCGGGCAAAATCATCCTGATGCAACAATGCCTGGAACTGATCGACGTATTCCTGGAGATAAGCTTTCTGGGCATCGGTGATGAGGTAATATTTCGGATAATAGTAAACGAAACGGGTCTCATAATCCGGATGATCGATGGGAGAATATGCCGACAGCCAGCTGTCGTAACTGTGGGCATAGTCGGTCTTGAAGATGTATCCTCCCGTCACGTCGATGCCACTGTTGTCATCCGGCGTGAGTTTTTTGATGTTGATGCGGTTCTTGTCGCGTTTCACCTTTTCACAGAAGAGGTAGATCCCTTCATAGTTGTCGTTGATCACCACATCCACCAGCCGGAAGCGGACAGCGTAATGGCCCATCTCTCTGAACATATTGAACGACAAGGGATTTCTCATGAAAGTCTTCTCGTTGTAATGCGAGATGAGGAGCCAGTCGTTCTCCGCCGGCATCCCCAGCAGGGGCACATTGAGGTTGTTGCCCAGAGAGTCGCGTGTCTCCAGACTGTAGGGTTTCTGCGGATAATGGGAAGAACTGGCGCCCCGTACCTCGATGCCGATGTGGCCGTTGTATACGTTGGCCGAATCATGGATGCTGTTGAAAGCTCCCGGACCGTTGTC
This sequence comes from uncultured Rikenellaceae bacterium, assembly GCA_964599235.1. Taxonomy (GTDB): domain Bacteria; phylum Bacteroidota; class Bacteroidia; order Bacteroidales; family VadinHA17; genus DRPN01. The sequence goes on along the minus strand of CAZRDX010000038.1, from coordinate 38,420 downwards.
AATGATCTCCATCCATGCATCGATCTTCGGTTCGTCCGGGATCGTCTGTCCGTAAGTGTTGATCTTGATGAGGGGAAGGGTGGAGCCTTTGTAATAAAAGGGTTCGGTGAACCACGAGGGAGTAGGCAGGTAATAGCTGCCGCTCACCGAAAGCCCTACCGAGAACCAGGTGAGTGACGACATGTCCGACGAGGTGGTGGAACTGTTGTGGACCTCGATGGCCAGCAGATTGATGCCGTTGTTCATCACCTGCAGCAGTTTATCGCGCGGGACGAAGAACTGCTCCGGCTTGCCGCCGGAATACATATGCGCCTCATGGTTCAGAGTGGAGATCTCGTCCCACGCCGGATAAGGAGAGGAAAGCCCTCCCGACCGTGCGATCTCCACACCGTTGAGGTATGCCACGAAAGCATCGTCGTAATCAATGTCCAGGGTAGCTCCCGTGATCACCGAAGTGTCGAGGATCACGAACGTGGTCCTGTAATACAGCGCGTTGCATTGTTCGATCACCGTCCGGTCGTCGTTGTCACCGTAACCGATACCCCCGCGACCTTCCTTCCACCCGCTGTCGTCAAAAGAGGTTTCCCGCCAGTTGGAGGGAGGCTCACCCTCGTTCGAAGTACTGTAACGGAACAACGTGTCAGCGTAAAAAACGGTCTCCCAGTGGTCCGTGCCTTCCTGGCTGTATGCCGAAATGTACAGAAATGAAAATGCGAAAAGAAAATACCAACCTTTTTTCATCAGGCGCCTCTTTGATCCGACAGGACAATGTTTCAATGAATGCAAAGGTAAGACTTTCTGCTGCCGTGACAAGAAATGTTTCCCCCTCAAGAATGGAAAAGTAGAAAGATCATCAGCAGCATGATAATGACCATCAGAAGCAGTGAGACCACTCCCGAAAACCTTTTGTTATGGATCTTGTCGCGAACGTTGTGGGCCATCTTCACATTATCCGTAAGCAAAGTTCGCCATCCTGCCGAAGAGGGCAAAGAGCATTTTTGATCCATTCAAGGAACCCCGGCAAAAAGAGAGGTAAATTTTCAATGAAAGAAGGAGAAATTTTTCAGCTGTGTTTCTTGATGTATTCAGAGGGAGACATTCCGTATACCGATTTGAACACTTTTCCGAAATAGTTGGGATCGTTGAACCCGATCTCGTAAGCCACTTCCGAGATGTTCATATCCTCGCTCGACAGCAGGAGGGCTGCGGCACGGCGGATGCGCAGCCCCTGGATGAACTCTTTGATGGTCATGCCTGTCAGGGCTTTGAGCTTGCGGTAGAGACGGGTCTGGCTCATGTTCACGGCTTCGCTCAGGGCGTTGACATCAAAGTTGGGGTCCGACATATTGGTCTCCACGATGCGGATGACCCGCTGGATGAAGCTCTCATCGCTGCTGGTGATCTCCAGTTCGCGTTCGGCCCAGAAGGTGTAGTCGCGGAATTTCTTCTTTATCGACTCTCGCAGCTGCAGCAGACTGCGGATGTGGGCCTTTAGCTCGCGAAAAGCAAAAGGCTTGGTGATGTATAGATCTGCCCCTTTCTCGAGCCCCAGCAGTTTCTGGTCCTGGCTGTTGAGGGCCGTGAGCATGATCACGGGGATGTGGCTGGTGGCCAGGTTGTTCTTGATCTGGGCCGTGACCTCGAAGCCGTTCAGCTCACCGGGCAAAAGAACATCGCAGATGATGATCTCCGGGTTGGACCCGTCGATGATGCGCAGCGCTTCCTCCCCCGTCTCGGCCTCCAGGACATTGTACTCTTCTTCCAGCCCCTTGACGATGAAACTGCGCAGATCCTTGTTGTCCTCTATCACCAGGATCTCCGGCAGCTTTTCCCGCATCAGCTTTTCGAAGACCTGCGTTTTCCGGGGCTGTTCTTCTTCGTGATCCGGGCTCTCCTCCGGTTCCACGGCCGGAGGTGCTCCGGGCACATACGCCTCATCCCGCATCTCGGCGGCTTCGGCAAGATGATCCTGCCCTTTGCGAAGGAGCACCACGAAAGTGGCTCCGTGACCCGGCGTGCTCTTTACATAGATCTTTCCCTGATGCAGTTCCACGATCCGCCGGCTCAGATGCAGCCCGATGCCGATGCCGGCACCGCGGTTGCCCGGAACATCGCCGATCTGATAGAAGCGTTCGAACACTTTCTCCTGCTTGTCGGGCGGTATGCCGGGACCGTTGTCCTCCACCAGGAAATATACATACTCCTCAGGCCGTTCCACCATGCCTTCCACCAGTTTCCTTACATCCTTGTCTGCAGCCTCGCCGGCCCGTATGCGGATCCTCCCTCCGTCAGGCGTGTACTTGAAAGCGTTCGACAGCAGATTGCTCACTACCTCTTCCATCTGGTCGGGATCCATCCATACCTCCAGATGCTCGTAAGAGCTCTCAAAACGGTAATCGATCTTTTTCTTCTCCGCCAGATTGGTGAAAATGGAGGCCTGGTTCTTCAGAAATGCGATCAGATCGGTGACCTGCACCTTAAGCATGGCCTGACCTGTCGAGTATTTCCGGAAATGCATCAGCTTGTCAATGAGTTTCAGCAGCTTCTGGGCATTCTTCTCGATCAGGCGGTAATCGTTCTCCCGTTCCGTGCGTTTGTAGTGCTCGTTCTCGGTGCGGAACTTCTCGATAAGATTGAGGATGAGCGTCAACGGGGTACGGAACTCATGGGAGATGTTGGTAAAGAACTGCAGTTTCATCTGATTGGCCTCTTCCACAGCCAGGACCATCTTCTCCATCTTGTCACGTTCCTCCCGTATCTTCCTGTTCATTTTCTCCAGCTCCTCGTTCTTGGCAGCGAGAATGTCACGCTGCTGGGTGATCTCACGTGTTTTCTCCCTGATCAGGAGCTGGAGTTCCTCTTTCTGGCGTCGCAGCTGACTGGTGCGGATCAGATAAAGAAGATAGGTCAACAACAGGATGGTGGTCAGGATGATCAGACGGAACAGGAAAGTCTTGTAAAAAGGCGGAGCCACAACGAATGAAAGTCTGGTGGCTTGTCTGTTCCATACCCCGTCGTGGTTCGAGCCCATCACCTCGAGGGTGACACTGCCCAGAGGCAGATGATCAAAACGGACACTGTTGTTGTTGCCCAGATCGATCCAGCTGGTGTCCTTTCCCAGGAGCCGGTAACGGTACTGGTTCTTTCCTGGAATGGCGAAGTCGAGGGCGGCGAACTCGATGTACACATCGCGGTCGGAATGTTTCAGCCGGATGGTGCGAGCCAGCTCGATGGGCTCCTCGAGGATCACACGCCCGTCATACTCCTTGCAGGGAAGGATCTCCTGGTTGCTGATCTTCAGGGTGGTGAAGACCACCCGCGGGAGGGTCATGTCGCGGTGGATGCTGTCGGGATGAAAGATGTTGAACCCGTTGTTGCCGCCAAAGAGAAACGTGCCACCGGAGGTCCGGAAATAAGCCCCCGAGTTGAACTCGTTGTCCTGAAGCCCGTCCCGCCGGTCGAAATTGACGATCTCTCCGTTGCGGGGATCCAGACGGGTGATACCGCGGTTGTGACTCAGCCACAGACGTCCCCGGTCGTCCTCCGTGAGACCGTAGATAACATCGTCCGGCAACCCTTCGGCACGGGTGTATCGCAAAAAATTGTCCTTGCCGGCGTCGTAAGCTATCAGTCCGCTACCGTATGTGCCGGCCCAGATACGACCCTCCCGGTCTTTTAGCAACGAGAGAATGAAATGAAAACTGTACCGGGAGGTGTCACCGGGGATGCGATATATGTTGCGGTACCGGTCCTTACCGGGATCATAGACGCACAAACCGCTGCCTGCCGTACCCGTCCAGATGTTCCCCCTGTCGTCCTCGATGATCGCAAAGATACGTTCATGTCCCGGCAGGCGGTCTTTCGCATGGTTGGGATGATGGATGAAAAGTCCGGTGGACGGATCGTAACTGATCAGACCCTGGTTGCTGGTGCCGATCCATAATTTTCCCGTATGGTCTTCGTACAACGCCTGGACAATGTCACTCTGGGGGGTCCTGGATCGTTTACGGACGGTTCTGTCACTAAAAAAAGTGCGCAGCCTCTTGTGCTGCAGGTCAAATGCAAAAAGCCCTTCCGTGGTGCCGGCCCACAGGGTTCCGTCCCGGGAGTATTCCATCGCGATCACGGACCGCTTGCCGATACCTTTCGCCAAGAGGGGATCGGGAAGACGGAAAAGGTATCGGTGCGGGTCCAGGCATACCAGACCCGCCATGGTACCCACATAGAGGGTGCCCTTACCGTCCTCTTCAAAGCTCTTGATGTGGTTGGTGGAAAAAGTGCTGCCCATGCTGAAAGGCACCTTCATATGATGGAACCTGCTCTTGGCAGGGTTCACCACATTCACCCCGCTGTTGGTGGTGCCGATCCAGATGAACCCGTTGGGCTGGATGTGCAGGCTGCGGATGATGTTGTCGCCAAGCGAGAGCTCGTTGTACGCCTCATGGCGGAACACACGCGAGCTTCCTGATTCGGGCGAATAGACCAGCAACCCGTCGGAGGTCCCCACCCAGAGCCTGCCTTCCCCGTCTTCCTGAATGGTCTGGAAAGCAGGCATCCCGTTGGGAAAATGATCGGCCAGGGGCACCTCTACATAACTCTCCCTCTTTCTGTCGAAACGGAACAGTCCCTGCCGGGTAGCACCCACCCACAGACGGCCCTGGTGATCCTCATGAAGTGCCGTAATGGGGTAAATATACCCGTTCCGCACCAGCGGGTAACTCGTGAAGGTGCCTGTCTTGTCGTCGAAGACATCCAGGGCTGCCTGGGTCCCTACCCACAGTTTGCCCAAATGGTCGATCAGCAGCGCGTGGATCGTGTTGTGACTCAGTGAGGAAGGATCGCCCGGGCGGTGCAGGTAACGGACAAAGGACGAGTCGCGGGGGACGAAACGGTTGAGCCCCCAGACTGTTCCTATCCAGAGTTGATGTTCATTGTCCTCTGCCAGGGCCCGGATGTAGTTGTTGCTGAGGCTGTGCTCGTCGGCAGTGTCGTAAAGAAAGGCATGGAAACGGTCATGCCGGGCATCATAAAGGTTCAGCCCGTTGAAGGTGCCTACCCACATGCTTCCCCGGGAGTCGATGAAAAGGGTCCAGATGGCACTGTTGCTCAGCCCCCCTTCCTGGTCGTAACTCTTGCGGTAGACCCTGATGCGGTAACCGTCGTACCTGTCGAGGCCGTCCTCGGTGCCGAACCAGAGGAAGCCGATGCTGTCGCTGATGATGGTATTGACGGTCGACTGAGAGAGCTGGATGCCGGCAGGCAGACGCTGGAAGAGCACCGGCTCCTGCGCGGCCAGCTGCGCCGCCAGACACCATCCTGCCCACAGGAGAATGATGTGTCCCGCCCAGGTCCTCCTGAATCTTCTGCTTTGTTCCGTCATCTTCAGTCGGTGCGTTCTTCCCCCATGTTCTTCAGCGTGCCGTTCACCCAGGCATTCACCACATCGTTGATGTCGAGCAGGTCGGTGAGGATCACCTGCAGCCCCGCATGGCGGAAACTCTCATAGGCACCGCGTCCCATGCCTCCCGCCACCAGCACGTCGCAGTCGCTCAGCTCGGCAGCCATCATCGTGTGACGAACCCGGGCCCCTTCATCAAAACCGTGTCCCCGCTCATCCACATGATGTTCCATGACATGCGGATCATCATCGGCCGACGGAGCGAAATGGCCCGTGCCCCGGCGACGCATCTCTACCGATACCGGATCACCATCCTCAATGGTGTAGATCTTGTAGTAGGGAGAACGGCCGAAATGCTGGCTTACCGTCTCACCGTCCATCGTCACGATCGCGATCTTCATCTTTGTCCGGAATTTTCAATGCAAACTTGCAAAATATGGGGCATTCTTCCAACATCTTCTGCCGGTTCCCTGTGGCGGAAGAAGAGCCGCGGCCTCCTGTGGTTGTTCTCTTTCTTTAAGACATGCTATGGGGTGGAGAGGTTGCACCTCCCGTCGATGCCGGTAAAGGCCAGGTTCCGTGCCGGGCCTGAAAAGGGAGAAACATTCTCTGTATTTGTTACCTTTGAAAAAAATGAATGGGATGAAACGATCTGTCCGTACACGGCAAGTGCCCATCTATCGCGATGCGGCTTTTGATCTGCGGGATGCGCTCACCACCTCCCGGGCTTTTGAGGATGATCTCCGCGACCCGTTGGGCGAGGGGGATTACATCTACTCGCGTTATGGCAACCCTACGGTTCGGGCTGTGGCGGCGCAGCTGGCCGCGCTCGAGGGGGCTTCGTGGGCTTTCCTCACCCAGTCGGGCATGGGGGCCATCGACGTGGCCGTATCGGTCTTTCAGGAAGCTGCCCGGCCCCGTCCCTTGCTCTTTTTCAGTGAGATCTATGGCGGTACCCATACCTATGCCGACGAGGTGCTGATGAGACGCCGCGGCATCGAGGTCCATCGTTTTCTTCCTGCCGGTGACCGTTACGATCTGCGGGCGCTGGAGGCGCTCCTTGCCTCCCTGCGGCCGTCGCTTCTTTTCTTCGAGGCGGTCTCCAACCCCCTGCTGATGGTCGCCGACGGACGTGAGGTGATCCGTCTGGCCAGGGAGGCCGGCTGCCGTGTGGTGGTCGACAACACCTTTGCCACGCCTTACCTGTGGCATCCCCTCGACGACGGCGCCGATCTGGTGGTGCACAGCGCCACGAAATACCTCTCCGGCCATGGCAACCTGCTGGCGGGTGTCGTGCTGGGCCATGATGAGGAGCTGGCTGCAGCCGTCAACAGCTACCGCAGGCTGGCGGGACATCTCCTGGCTCCCGACGAGGCGGCAAGGCTGGGCGACCAGCTGCGTACCTTCACCCTGCGGATGGAACGCCACTGCCACAACGCCGCCGCCCTGGCACGCCTGCTCGACGAACATCCCGCCGTGGAGCGCGTCTTCTTCCCCGGCCTGCCCGGCCATCCCACCCATGCCGAGGCACAGCGTCTCTTCGAAGGAAAAGGCTACGGAGGAATGGTCACCTTCGACATGGCCGGCGAGAACCCCTCGGAAAAAAGAGCACGGCGCGACCGTTTCATCGAAGCTGTCCGGGAGAACATCGCCCTGCTGCCTACCCTCGGCAATGTGGAGACCACCCTTCTGCCCATCGAGGCGGTGTGGGGCGACCGTTACCCCGAGCCGGGCCTGATCCGCCTCTCGGTGGGCATCGAGGAGACCGGTCTGCTGGTGGAGAGGGTGCGCCGGGCCCTCGAGATCACCCTTTGACAGACTCGCCGCCGGCCATCGCCTCGCGGATGTGTACATCCATCTGCGGGAAGGGGATCACAATGCCTTTCTCACGGAAGGTGCGAACAATGGAGGCTGCCACCTCGCTGCGCACCTGCATGCCGCCGTCGAAACGCGGATAGAAGAAAAGAAGCCGGAACTCGATGGATGAGTTGCCGAACTCGCGGAACCAGACGTAGGGCGGAGGGTCCTTCATCACCTCGGGATGCCGGAGCGCACACGCTTTCAGCACCTCCATCACCTCCTCGGGGTCGCTGCCGTAAGCCACCCCTACACGTATCTCCAACCGCCGCATCTGGTTGGAAAGGGTCCAGTTGATCACCTCGTTGGAGATAAGCCGTCCGTTGGGTACCACCACCTCCGAACGATCGTAGGTCTGGATGATGCTCGAACGAATGCCGATGTGTTTGACCACCCCTTCGAGCTCACCCACCGAGATGTTGTCACCGATGTGGATCGGACGTTCAAAGAGCAGGATCAGACCGGAGATGAAGTTGTTGATGATGTCCTGCAGCCCGAAGCCGATGCCGACGCCCAGGGCCCCGAAGATGAAGGCAAGGTTGTCGAGCTTGACACCGGCGGCACCGGCCGCGATGAAGAAACCGATGATCGCCACGGTGTACTGTACCAGCACAGAGATCGACTTCGGGACACCCCGCTCCAGATCGAAACGTACCAGGACATCCTCTTCCAGCATCGTCTGGATCACTTTTGCCAGCATCAGCGAGATCCAGATGGTGATCCCGAAAAGCGTGAGGCTGCCTATCGTGATGGAGAGCGTCCCCGCCATGAAACCAAAGTTCCATACGGCATGGATGACCTCCCTGGCTTCCTCACGGAAACCGAACAACGCCACGATGGTGTAAAGCCAGAGGAAAAGTGTCAGAAGGTTGAGCAACGAGATGATCCGCCGGCTGATGTCGTTGCCGTATTTCTTCACCGACTTGAACGTGCGGGCCCAGTCGCTGTAGATGAGCAGCTCGAAAAGCCCGGCCAGGGTGATGTTGCCGGCATAATAGAGATAGATGGCGAAGTAAGTCCAGATGTATGCCGTCACCACGAACTCCTGGAAAACATAATAGCCGAAAAAGGTGGCGGGGATGGTGGCCGTCAGCACCAGGATGGAGAGATAATTGAACATCTTTATGAATCCCCGGAAGATGCGCCCGGGAAAGATGAGCAGAGAAAGTGACGACTGACTGTGACGGATCAGGGTGATGATCAGGACCACTGCCAGCACCATCAGCACCAGGTTGTTGATCACCGAGCCGTAGAAGAAAACCTCTGTCAGGTTATCCAGCAGGAAAAGCGTCCCCACCATGTAGAAGTAGTTCTTGTTCTTTTTCTCCAGTAAGGCAGGGATGAGCACAAAAAGAGGCAGGAGGGTGAAGGTGTAGAGCAGCAGGTAGAGGTCGTGCGGGGCCTGGACCAGGATGAAGCGTGCCCCCAGCAGGGCCAGGAAAAGGGCGGTCAGGAAGGGATGGGAGACCAGGATGAAAGCTTTGCGCAGGTAGGCGTTCTCGGGCAGGTGCGAGATGATATGGTCTCGCCGTCGGTGCAGGTAGTAAAGTCCCGTCACCAGTGCAATGAAAAGCAACAGGATCCAAATGGTGCGCAAAAGGTTGTTCCGTAGGTAATCGATGGCGGGGGAGAGGTTCTGCTCGACATTCGTACGTACATCTCCGATGATGTGGTAACCTTCGGCACGGCCGGTCAGGACGGTGAACAGAGAGGGTCCTCGGGCGTTGAGCAGCTGCTTCCCCTGGTCCTGCAGCTGCGACTGCAGGCGTGTCAGATGGTCGTTGATGCGGATCTCCTGTGTCGAGATCTTCTGCAGCAACTGCATCAGCGAGCTGTTGCGCTGGCCGATGGCCTCGCTGAGCATTTCCATGCGCAGCAGGAAACTGTCGAGCAGCTGCCGGTTCGAAGGGGTGAGATCGCCGCCGTTGACCTCCAGGCTCTTCTGCCACAACGCATAGGTGCGCTCGATCTCCTGCCTCCGTTCGACCATCTTTTCCAGTTCCTGCTCGATCTCCTGCCGCAGGGCCGTGAGTTTTTCTTTTTGCAGGTTCCATCTGTACAGCTCGTTCTCGAGGGTCTTGCGGTCGACACGCCCGGTGTCGCGCCGTGCTACCGAGGTCTCGAAACGCACGATCGCTGCCAGAAGGGTGTCAAGACGTACGGCATAGGCGGCCAGCGCCTGGCTGTCCGGCAGCTGTTGCTGCACATCCTGCAGAAAACCCGTGGTGCGCGACAGCTCCCCCGCAAAACGACTGGCAGGGATGAGCGTGCCGGCAGTATCCGCAGCCGGCCCCGACTGGGCGAAGAGACCCGCCCAGACCACCAGCCATAAGGTCCACGACAAAAGGAAAACTCTCATGGCCGTACAGGATTAAAATTTTCTGAAAGATAAGAAAAATCGTCCCGCCTTCCATCTTTTCCCCGCCAAAAAAGGGAAACGGACATGAACGTCATCCCTGGCCGAGGTGTTCTTTCAGAAAACGTTCAAGGGTCTTTACATCCAGCCGTTTGGCCACGATCCTTTTGTCACGGTCCAGGACATAGATCACCGGCGTGGAGTAGATGTCGTAATAGACCCGGAAGCCGGTCATCTGGTAAGGATCCCAGGCATTGATCCAGTCGAGAAGATCGTGTTCCACGAGGAATTTCTCCCACGCTTTCCTGTCGTCGTAGATGTAGATGGTCATCACCTCGAGACCCTTGTCGTGGTATTTGCGGTAGAGGTTGTGCAGTTGGGGGACGGCTTTCTTGCAATGGCCGCAGTTGGGGTCCCAGAAGATGAGCACGGTGTAAGGAGCATCGATCTCGTAAAGATCGACCCATTGGCCGTCCAAGGTCTCCATCTTGAGATCATGGGCTTTTTTCCCGAGCAGATTGGGTTTGAGGTGGACCACACGTTCCTGCAGTTTTGCCAGGAGGGTGCTGTCGGCCCACGGGGCTTTGCCCGAGAGATAGTACTTTTCCGCCAGATGGACATATACGGCATCCATTCCCATGATGTTCGACTGCTGGAAGTTGTTGAGCAGGAAGATCACCACATACTGGTATACCTTGTCATTGGCGGAAGCCCGGGCGATGACGGTGTCGACATAGGAAATGATCGAGTCGGGTACCTGGATGAGGATGCGGTTGAAGTACTGGTGGAGACGGTTGTACAGCACCGGCGAACGCAACAGCCGCTCGTCGGAGAAGTCGACACCGTCGAGATAGTGGTCGCGCAGGAACCTGTACCGTTCCGCCCAGATGAGAGAGTCACGATGGGGTGTGCCTTCGGGGATGTCGGGGTTGGGGATGTCGGGCGGGACCATCGCCTCCACCAGATGGGCCAGGAAGGTGCCCCGATGATCTTCCACCACCCGGCGGGTGAGCTCTTTGGTCAGCCGGTTGATGCTGTCTATGCGTGCCTGTATCACACGGAGTGAATCCTTGTTCTCCCTGTTGGTCGAACGTGCCTTGTGCAGCTCCCTCAGATCCTTGTTGAGCGCGGCGAGCTTCTTCTGGTACCCAAGAAAATCACTGTTCTCCTTCGAACCACGGAAACGGAGCGAACGGAAAATGTCGGTGGTGTCGGTGATGATGGTGAAAAAACGGTTCTCCTCGTCGACGAGGAACTCCACATACTGCATGTTGGGCATCACCAGCAGATAGACCCCTCCCGGAAGGGTGTCGGTGCCGTGGAAAACCCCATGACCCCGGCTGTCAAGCCGAAGCGTGTCCTTCACGTAGTTCTTGTCACCGAAATGATAGCCCAGATATACTTCTCTCCCCGCCAGGGAAGGGATCTCCACACCGATGCGGTAATATTCCTTGCCTTTCTTCTGAGCTTCCGTGATCCCTGACGAGAACAGCAGCAACAACAAAAAAACAAGGAACCTCGTGGCTTGTCTCATCGTTCTTCTCTTTTTTCGTTACGGTAGGAAGAACAAAATTTGTGCATTTTTTTCAATGTAGCAAATGGAAGTACGCCTAAAAAAGAAAAGCGGACCGTGGTGGTCCGCTTTTCCTTTTGTGATCTTTCTGTGCTGACAGGTCATTGTTTGATGAACTTATCGCTGAAGGTTTCCTTGCCGTCGCTCACGCGCAGCAGGTAGATCCCTGCCGGCAGGCCGTTCACCCGGAGGGTGGCCCGGCTGCCCTCGGCACGGCCGCTGACCACCAGACTCCCCGTAAGGGTGTAAATACGGTACTCAAAGGTGTTGTGCCCCGGCACCGTCACATACAGCACCTCGCCGGCGGGGTTGGGATAGAACCGTGTGGTCAGTTCGGCGGCAGCCCTGACGGCCGACGGAGCTTCGTAATAAAAGTAGTATTTCTTGCTCTTCAGCACGTAGTCGCTGCTGCCGTCGTCGTAGTCGTATCGCACCTCCACCTTCAGCCTGTTGTCGTCATAGAGTCTGGTCAGGCGGCTGGCAGGTGTCCAGGTGTTGCCGTCGCTGGTGCGTTCGGTCTCTTCCATTATGATCCGGCCGTCGGCGTCGAAGTAGGTGGTCACACGCTCACCGGCCGTGACGGTGCTTCCCTCATAACGCAGGGTGGTGATCGTCTGTTTGTTGGTGGAATAGAGGTATTCCTTCTTGGTCACCAGCTCGTCCAGGCCGCCGGTGAGCTTGCGCGAGGCCTTGAGGTTGAGGCGCACGCGGCTCGCCTCTCCGTCGGTGTCGAAGAACCATTCGGCGTAGAACTCCTTCAGGTCATCCAGGTCGACCGTTTGTCCCTGATCGTTGTCGCCGGTGAGGATGCTCTGGAGATCTTTCCCGGCCACACCCGTCAGGGCATAGACGGTGTCGCGCAGCAGCGGACGGGCATAGACATACAGCACCTCGGCATCGTCGGGGACGGTGTAGGAGGCCAGATCGTCCATCTTCGCGGAGGTCTTCACCAGATAGGTGGTGCTGAAAAAGATATCACCGCCCTCTTCGCTGAGCAGGTTCTCATGCACCTCGACGGTGGGGGCTTCGTGGAGGATCTTCACCGCCTTGACGTTGAGGTTGACGATCATCGGCTGGTTGTCCGCATCGCGGAACCACTCCCAGTAATTGGTACGCAGCTGGGTGAGGTCGATGGTGATCTTCTCGTCGTTGCCGCCGGCGAGCGCCTCCTGCAACGTCTTCCCGTTGATGCCGTGCAGGTTGATCCGCACCTCGTCGGTGCCGTCGAAGATATACACGCTGAGGAAGTCGACGTTGTCCAGCACGTAAGCTTTGAGATCGTCGCTGGTGGCATGCGGACGGATCAGATAGGCGGTGCTGAGGTACTCATCACCTCCTTCGTTGCGCAGGTCGGGGGTCACCACCACCGGGGCGGTGTTGCCCATGTTGAAGATAGCCTTGACGTTGAGGTTTACCAGCACCGGTTTTCCGTCTTTGCCGTAGAACCACTCGTAGTAGTTGTGTCGCAGCTGGTCGAGCGGTATGGTCACCCCGTCGCGGTTGTCGCCGTCGAGAAGGACCGCCTTGAGCGTTTTGCCCTCTACCTCGTAGAGGCTGACACGCTGGTCGCCGCTGCCGTCGTTGTAATAGACCGAGAGGAAGGTGACCGTGTCGGGGAGGGTCACCTCAGCCAGATCGTCGGCCGTGGCGCTCTCCAGGATGTTGTACGCGTTGGAGATGTAACCGTTGGTCTCTCCGGCGTTGATCAGCATCTCATGGACAATGACCTTGCTGGTGTGAGGTGTGAGATCCAGCACGGCCTTGATGTTGAGGCGGGCCAGCTTGCGCTCTCCTGCCTTGGTCCAGAACCATTCCACGTAGTCGGTAGCCAGGTCGCCTATGGCAATGTTGTTCTCCTGCAGCACCTCTGCCAGCGTCTTGCCACCGACCCCGTAGATGTCCACCCGGCCGTAAGGCGCCTCCGGATCGTCAGGGTTCTCTTTCACGTAAACATTGACCCACGTGACGGTATCCGGCAGGACGATCTTGTCCAGGTCGTCCATGGTGGCAGCGGCCTTCACATGGTATGCGATGTTCAGGTAATCGTTGGCACCCGTGCGGGAATACAGGTCATCGTCGACAACGATCACCTCGAAAACACGAAAAGTCCGCATCTCCTTGACATTGCAGCTGAGGAGGGTCATCTCGTTGTCTTCCAGGATATGAAACCACTCCGTATAATCGTCCCGTAACTGGTCGAGGTTGATGGTCACACTCTCGTCGTTCTGGCCGCTGAAGACCTCTGCAAGAGTTTTGCCGGCCACGCCGTGCAGGTTGTAGCGGATGTCCTGCGTGCCGTCGTTGACGTATACGTTCACGAATTCGGTGGAGTCGTTCACACGATAAGCGGCCAGCTCATCCAGGGTCACTCCCGGTTCCAGTTTCCAAGCGATGGCAGCATAGTTGGTCGAACCCGAAGGATTCTGACTGTACAACCCTTCGTAACGTTTCACCGTGACGGGCGGATACCATTTGTAATGCTCTTCGGAAACCAGCCTGTCCGAAGCATCATATTTGTAAAAGGTCTTGCGCACACCCTGCCAGAAGTTGGCCTTCACGTACGTTTCGCTCTCCTGGACCCTGCCAAGCGCATCATACTGGTACGTTTCCCTGAGGCTTTCTTTCCAGTCAGGTTCCAAAGGGATCCCTTCATGGCGGTTGCGATAGACCGTCATCTGCTGCATGCGTCCGTTGTCGTCGTAACTGTAAACGGTCATCCGGTCGAAGAGATGGTCGATGGTGATCACCTTGCGCATCAGCAGATGGCCGTCGTCGTCACGGAGACAGACACGCTCCCCGTAATACTTCCAGAACCCAATGTCCCACTTGTATGTGGAGACCCGGGCAGGAGATCCCTGGTCGTCGTAGACATCGTAGACCTCTTTGACGACCGGGACAGAATCGTTCATGTCGTTGAACTCATAAAGGATGGAAGAGTCGGGACGGCTTTCTGCCTGCCCGAAAAGAGAGCCTGCATACAACATGGCCCCTGCAAGGAAAAGTAACATCTTTCTCATACGCTTTTCTGTTTTTTGATTGTTCGACATCAAGACAAGAGCGGGACCGCGAAAGATCCCGCAATGAGTTACGCAAAGATAAAATAAATTTAGAATTAGTCAAAATAAAAATAAAAAATTGTTTTTTTGGAGAAAGATATTTGTATCTATCTGTGATTCTTTAATTTACGGGAGATCTACGTAGGGCACTACGTAGGGTGCTACGTAGTAAGGGATTTGTAATGTATTGATAAGTAGATGCATGTGGTTGTGTGGAGTGTTGGTTGTGTGTAAATTTCTGAGAAGTTTTGTGCGCGTGGAGGTCCGGGGGGCCGGAGAGGGCCCGCACGAAGGGGGAAACGGAGGTGTTCCTCTTTCAGGATTTTGGCTTAACTTTGCAGGCTGTTCCAACAAGCGAGTGTGATGAAAGAGATAGGGAAAAAGATCGAGACGGCGGTACGTGAGGCTGTCGAACAGCATACCGGTGCTCCTTACACCGGGCAGGTGCTGTTGCAGGAGACACGCCGTGAGTTCGAGGGTGATCTCACCGTGGTGGTCTTCCCTCTTGTGAAGGTGATGCGTATGTCGCCCGAGGAGACGGGCCGCTGGCTCGGCCGGGAGCTGCAGCAGCGTCTCCCCGAGATCGCCCGCTTCAACGTCATCAAGGGATTCCTCAACCTCGTCCTCGACGGCTCCTACTGGATCGCTTTCCTCAACCGGGTGCGTCCCCTCAGCGACTACGGCCTCGAACAGCCCGCCGACGACGCCCCCATGGTGGTCATCGAATACTCCTCGCCCAATACCAACAAACCCCTTCACCTGGGCCACGTGCGCAACAACCTCATCGGCTATTCCCTCTCCCGCATCATGGCCGCCGACGGCAACCGCGTCGTCAAGACCAACATCGTCAACGACCGTGGCATCCACATCTGCAAGTCGATGCTCGCCTGGCAGAAGTGGGGCAACGGCATCACCCCCGAGAAGGCCGGAAAAAAAGGCGACTTCCTCGTGGGGGATTTTTACGTGAAGTTCGAACAGGAGTACCGTCGCCAGGTGGAGGAGATGGTGGCCCGCGGCATCCCCGAAGAGGAGGCCCGCAAAAAAGCCCCCCTCCTGCAGGAGGCCCAGGAGATGCTGCGACGCTGGGAGGCCGGCGACCCCGAGGTCATCCGCCTGTGGAAGATGATGAACCGCTGGGTCTACGACGGCTTTGACGTCACCTACCGCGCCCTCGGCGTCGACTTCGACAAGATCTACTACGAGTCGGACACCTACAAGGTGGGCAAGAAGATCGTCCTGGAAGCCCTCGAGAAAGGCATCGTCTACCGCCGCGACGACGGCTCGGTGTGGGCCGACCTGCGTGAGGAAGGCCTCGACGAGAAAGTCCTCCTCCGCTCCGACGGCACCGCCGTATACATGACCCAGGACCTCGGCACCGCCGTGTTGCGCTGGAACGACTACCACTTCGACCGGCACATCTACGTCGTGGGCAACGAACAGAACTACCATTTCCAGGTGCTGCGCATCCTGATGAAGAAACTGGGCTATCCCTGGGCCGACCGTCTCATTCATCTCTCCTACGGCATGGTCGAACTGCCCGAAGGGAAGATGAAGTCGCGCGAAGGCAAGGTGGTCGACGCCGACGACCTCATCGCCGGCATGATCGAGACCGCACGCGAGATGGGCGAAGAGCTCGGTAAGCTCGAAGGCCTCGACGAACAGGAAAAAGAAGAGGTGTACCGCAAGATCGGCCTCGGCGCCCTCAAGTATTTCATCCTGAAGATCGATCCCAAGAAGAACATCATCTTCAACCCGCAGGAGTCGATCGACTTCAACGGCAACACAGGTCCTTTTATCCAGTACACCTATGCCCGCATCCGTTCGGTGATGCGCAAGGCTGCCGACCGGGGTCTGGAGGTGCCGCAGCGGCTGGATGCTGCCTATCTGCCCAACGAGAAGGAGACCTTCCTGCTGCGGCTGATGGCCCGTTTCCCCGAGGTGCGGGCCGATGCTGCCGCCGCATACAACCCCTCCGTCATCGCTAACTACTGCTATGAGGTGGCCAAGGCCTTCAACCAGTTCTACCACGACTACTCCATCCTCAACGAGCCGGCCGCCGACACCCGGGCCATGCGCCTGGTGATGACTTACGTCACCGGCGAGGTGCTCCGCACCGCCATGGGACTGCTCGGCATCGAGATGCCAGAGAGGATGTGACGGCCGTCTGACTGCCTTTTGTTATCTTTGCAAAAAAAGAGAAAACGAGATGTTCGAGAACCTTACCGACCGGCTGGAGCGTTCGTTCAAGCTGCTGAAAGGACAGGGCCGCATCACCGAGATCAATGTGGCCGAGACGCTGAAGGATGTGCGGCGCGCCCTCCTCGACGCCGACGTGCATTATAAGATCGCCAAGAGCTTCACCGACAACGTGAAGAAGAAGGCGCTGGGGCAGAACGTCCTGACGGCTGTGCAGCCCGGCCAGATGATGGTGAAGATCGTCCACGATGAGCTGGTGGAGCTCATGGGTGGTCAGGCCGTCGACATCGACCTGCATGCCAACCCGGCCGTCATTCTCATCGCCGGCCTGCAGGGCTCGGGGAAAACCACCTTCTCCGCCAAGCTGGCACGTCATCTGGCCACACGCCGCGGCAAACGCCCCCTGCTCGTCGCCGGCGACGTCTACCGCCCCGCCGCCATCGAACAGCTGCAGACCCTCGGCAGCCAGGCCGAAGTGCCCGTATATACCGAAGAGGGAAGCAAGGACCCCGTCAGGATAGCCAAGAACGCCGTCAGACACGCCAAAAAAGAAGGCTTCTCGGCCGTCATCATCGATACGGCCGGTCGGCTGGCCGTCGATGAGGAGATGATGAAAGAGATCACCGCCATCCGCGATGCGGTGAACCCTCATGAGATCCTCTTCGTCGTGGATGCCATGACCGGTCAGGACGCCGTCAACACCGCCAAGGCCTTCAACGACCGTCTCGACTACGACGGGGTCGTGCTCACCAAACTCGACGGCGACGCCCGCGGCGGTGCAGCCCTCACCATCCGCTCGGTGGTCAACAAACCCATCAAGTTCGTCAGCACCGGCGAAAAACTCGACGCCCTCGACATCTTCCACCCCGACCGTATGGCCGACCGTATCCTCGGCATGGGCGACATCGTCACCCTCGTAGAAAGAGCCCAGGAACAGTTCGATGCCGAGGAAGCACGCAAGCTGCAGCGCAAGATCGCCAAGGATCAGTTCAACTTCGACGATTTCCTCGCCCAGATCCAGCAGATCAAGAAGATGGGTAACCTCAAGGAGCTCGCCTCCATGATCCCGGGCATGGGCAAAGCCGTCCGCGACATGGACATCGACGACAACGCCTTCAAGGAGATCGAAGCCATCATACGGTCGATGACCCCCGAGGAACGCCGCAACCCAGCCATCCTCAACGGCAGCAGAAAAAAACGCATCGCCCGCGGCAGCGGCACCACCGTCACCGAGATCAACCGCCTGCTCAAACAGTTCGCCGAGACCCGCAAGCTGATGAAATCCATGAGCGGCAAGAAAGGCCTCTCACGACTGATGAGAATGCCCGGGATGCGGTAGACGAAAAGATCGCGTTACGGTTTCGTGCCTTCGCCGTTACCCTCCTCCTCGCAGATCTCTTTGCCCAGTACCGAGAGGATGAAAAGGATCACGGCTGCCGACGAGAAGATCACCAGCAGCGTCGACAACAGCTTGCGTGTGACCTGCTCCAGGTCGATCACATCCCAGATGCCCAGGATGGCTATGACGGTGAACACCAGTACCAGGAGGATGAGGAACCAGATGATCACCTGTTTGAGCGTCTTGTTCATGGCTGAGGCTTTTTGATGCATGACATTCTTTAGACGCACAAAGAGAGGAAATGTTGCACAGGCGGATCTTTTTCTGCGGCGGAGGCCGTGAGGAGCGGTTTGCGCCGCTTTTCATTATCTTTACGTCCGTAAACCCGTTCCGCAATG
This sequence comes from uncultured Rikenellaceae bacterium, assembly GCA_964599235.1. GTDB lineage: Bacteria > Bacteroidota > Bacteroidia > Bacteroidales > VadinHA17 > DRPN01. The sequence continues at coordinate 20,247 of CAZRDX010000038.1, read as the reverse complement.
GATGATGACCCTCTGGCGAAGGAAGTGGTGGTGGTGGTGAACCCCGGTTCCACCTCCACGAAGGTGGCTCTCTACAGCCGCCGGGGCAGTGTGTGGGAACAGACCCTCCGCCATGATCCTGCCGAACTGCGCAGGTATGAGCCGGTGACGGCCCAGCTCGATCTCCGTTACGATCTGATCCGTCCCCTGATCCTGGAGGCGATCGCCCGGGATGACCTCACCGTGGTGGGGGTGGTGGGGCGTGGCGGCATCGTCCGTCCCGTGGCCGGCGGTACCTACCTTGTCAACGAGGCTTTTCTCGAGGATGCGCGCAGCTGCCGTTACGGCGACCATGCTTCCAACCTGGGTACGCTGCTGGCCGACCGGCTGCGGCGCGAGCTCGGCCTCGATGCCTGCTATACCGTCGACCCCGTCTCGGTCGACAACATGTGGGACAAAGCCCGTATCTCCGGCCATCCCTCCATCGAGCGGGTCTGCCGCGGCCATCCTCTCAACGTGCGTAGCACCGCCCGCCGCATCGCCGGCGAGCTGGGCAGGACGCTGGAGGAGTGCCGTTTTGTCGTCGACCATCTGGGGGGCGGCATCTCGATCACCGTGGTCGAGGGAGGCAGGATACGCGACGTCAACGACGCCCTCCTGGGCATGGGGCCTTTCTCGCCCAACCGCGCCGGCGCCCTGCCCCTGCGGGGGGTGATGCGTCTCTGTTATGCGCACCCCGAGGAAGAGGTCACCCGCATCTTCTCCTCCGGCAGCGGCCTGACGGCCTACCTGGGTACGGCCGACCTGCGCGAGGTGCTGCAGCGCGTCGACGCCGGCGACCGCCGTGCTGTCCTCGTCTATGAGGCGTTCGTCTACCAGATCGCCAAAGAGACCGGCGCCGCCCTGGCCGCCCTGCGCGGCCGCGCCGACGGTATCATCGTCACCGGCGGCATCGCCCTCTCCCCGCGCTTCGTCGACGACCTGCGCGGCTACGTCGGCACCATGGCGCCTTTCTTCGTCGTCCCCGGCGAGAACGAGATGCAGGCCCTTGCCGAAGGGACTTTCCGCGTCCTCGACGGCCTCGAGGAGGCACGTGACTACCCCGACGAGGTGTCGCACCGCCGTTCTTCTTTCACCTTTCCCGCAACGTGACCGCCGTGAGACGAGCCATCGTAGCCGTGACGAATGACCTGGTCACCGACCAGCGGGTGCGCAGGAGCTGTGAGGTGCTGCGTGCCACCGGCTTCGACGTCCTGCTCGTGGGCAGACGTCTGCCCGGCAGCCCGCCCCTCACGCCGCGGGGATACCCCATGCGGCGCATGCGCCTCCTCTTCCGGCGCGGTCCGCTCTTCTATGCCGAATACAATGTGCGCCTCTTCTTCTTCCTCCTCGTGCGGCGGGCCTCCCTGCTGGTGGCCAACGACCTCGACACGCTGCCGGCCTCGTGGCTGGTGTCGCGCCTGCGGCGCATACCGCTGGTATATGACAGCCACGAGTACTTCACCGAGGTGCCCGAGCTGAGAGGACGCTTTGCCCGGCGCGTGTGGCTGGCCTTCGAACGGAGGATCTTTCCCCGTCTCACCGACGTCATCACCGTCAGCGACTCCATCGCCGAGGCTTACCGCCGGCGTTACGGCGTGACGGTGCAGGTGGTGCGCAACCTGCCCGACCGCAACCCCGCCGACGCGGTGACGCCGGTGAGCCGCCGCGAGGCCGGCATACCCGAAGATAAAAAGGTGGTGCTGCTCCAGGGCTCGGGCATCAACATGGCCAGGGGTGGCGAAGAGGCCGTGATGGCCATGCGTTACGTCGAGGAGGCCGTCCTCATGATCGTCGGCGGCGGCGACGCGCTGCCCCGCATGAAAGAAAAGGTCACGGAAGAAGGGCTCGACGACAAGGTGATCTTCATCCCCCGCCAGCCGCCCGAGAAACTCTATGCCTACACCGTCCTGGCCGACGTGGGCCTCACCCTCGACAAGGACCAGAGCGCCAACCAGCGCTACAGCCTCCCCAACAAACTGTTCGACTACATCCACTGCGGGGTGCCCGTGCTGGCCAGCGACCTGCCCGAGGTGCGACGCATCGTCAAGGACTACGACGTGGGCCTCGTCCTCGACGAACACTCGGCCGAGGCCATCGCCTCGGCCATCAACTGGATGCTGGAAAAAGACTACAAAAAAAGGAAAAAGGAAAACCTGCGCCGTGCCGCCGAAGTCCTCTCGTGGGAACGGGAGAAGGAGGTGCTGCAGCGTATCTTTGAGAAATACCGATGAACGGGAAAGAGTTTCATCTGCATATCGTCGCTTTCGACATCCCCTGGCCGGCCGACTACGGCGGGGTGATCGACATCTACCACAAGGTGCGGCTGCTGGCGGCGGCGGGGGTGCGCATCCATCTGCACTGTTTCCGTTACGGGCGTCGTCGTCCCGCCGATCATCTCCTCACCCTCTGCGAGGAGGTGCGTTACTATGAGCGTCACACGGGGCTGCCCGCCTTCTTTTCCCTGACGCCATATATCGTCCGCAGCCGTCGCAGCCGTCAGCTGGAGCGGGTGCTGTTGCTCGACGGGCATCCCATCCTGTGCGAGGGCATCCACACCTGTGCCCTGGTGAGGGAGCCCCGTCTGCGGCGCCGGCTGATCTTTCGTCCCTCCAATGTGGAGCATGAGTATTATCTGGGGCTCTTTCGTCAGGAGCGGCATCCTCTGCGCCGGCTTTTCTTCCTCACCGAGGCGTGGAAGCTGCGGTGGTGGGAGCGGCATCTGCGACATGTGCGGGCCATCGTGCCGGTGTCCGACCACGACCTGGCCTGGTTCCGGCGGCGTTTCCCGCGGGTGCCGGCCACGCTCATCCCCTCCTTCACGCCGTATGACGAGGTGGAGGTAGTGCCGGGGCGGGGGACCTTCGCCCTCTTTCACGGCAAGCTGTCGGTGCGGGACAACGAGGCGGCGGCGCTCTTTCTGGTGCGCGAGGTGGCGCCCCGCACGGCGATGCCGCTGGTCATCGCCGGCAGTGCGCCGTCGCGGCGGCTGCGCCGCGCCGTGGCGGCCGCCCGCGGTGTGACCCTCGTCGCCGGCCCCGACGACGCCACCATGGACCGTCTGCTGCGGGACGCCCATGTCCATCTCCTGCTCACCGGCGTAGCCACCGGCATCAAGCTCAAGCTCCTGATCGCCCTCTTCCGCGGCCGCTATCTGGTGGTCAACAAGGCCATGATCACCTCGGCCGGCCTGGAAGGATGCATCCTCCCCGCCGGCGGGGCCGGCGAGATAGCCCGGCGTCTCGACGAGCTGAAAGAGCGGGATTTCTCGGACGAGGAGGTGGCACGACGACGACGGTGCCTGCCACCGGACTACTACAACAGCGAGAAGGTGCGGCGTATGCTGGAGCTGCTGCAACAGCTCCGCTGAACAGCCTCACGACGAGTAACGCGTGGCGCGCGTCACCCCCTTGATCCTGCGCAGACGCCGCAGGATCGACTCCAGATGGTCGGAGTTGCCCACCACCACACGGATGATCCCCTCGAACTGCCCCTGGCGCGTGTTGAAGCTGATCGACCGCATGTTCACCCCCAGCTCGTTGGAGAGCAGGTCGGTGATGCGGTTGACGATGCCCACCTCGTCGGCGCCCGTGACCCGAATGGTGGCCTCGAAGGCATGCGCCCGCTCGGTGTCCGTCCAGGTGGCAGGCACCACACGGTAAGGATAGCGCTCCTTCATCCACCGTGCATTGGGACAGTCGGCACGGTGGATCTTGATGCCCTCGTTGATGGTCACAAAGCCGAAGATGGGATCGCCGTAGATGGGATTGCAGCAGCGGGCGAAGGTGTAGTCGACACCTTTCATCTTCTTGTCGATGAGGAGGTAGTCCTCGTGATGCTCTTCCCTCTCCTGGGGGGCGGGGCGGCCGCCCGGCGCGGGCGGGGCGCCCTCCTCGCGTTCCTCGTCGCGCATCAGCACCTCCTTGATCTCCAGCAGGTCGATCTTCTCCTCCTGGATCAGGGCGTAAAAATCCTGCGCCAGCTTGATGCGGTAATGCTGCAGCAGCTTCTTCACCGTCTCGTCGTTGAAGGGGATCTTCCAGTTGCGCAGACGGCGCATCAGCGTCTCGCGACCCATCGCTGCCGCCTTGAGCTTCTCCTCGTTGAGCGACTGCTTGATCTTCGAACGGGCCTTGGAGGTCTTGACGATGCTGAGCCAGTCGGCCGCCGGCTTCTGGTTGCGGGAGGTGATCACCTCCACCCTGTCGCCGGTGTGGAGCACATGATCGATGGGTACCACACGGTTGTCGATCTTGCCGCCGGTACAGCGCATCCCCACCTCCGAGTGGATGGCGAAGGCAAAGTCGAGCAGCGTGGCTCCCGCCGGCAGACGTACCACATCTCCCCGCGGCGTGAAGACGAAGATCTCCTTGCTGTAGAGGTTGAGCTTCATCTGGTCGATGAACTCGTCGGTGCGCGGGTCGTAGTTCTCCAGGATCTCCCGCACGTTGCCCAGCCATTCGTCTAGAGCCTGGGCACGTCCCCCCTCCTTGTACTTCCAGTGGGCGGCCAGCCCCTTCTCGGCGATCTCGTCCATGCGCGTGGTGCGTATCTGCACCTCGATCCACTTGCCCGAAGGGCCGATGACGGTGGTGTGCAGCGACTCGTAACCGTTCGACTTGGGTATGGAGATCCAGTCGCGCAACCGCGTAGGGTTGGGCGTATAGAGGTCGGTGACGATGGAATAGACCTTCCAGCAGTCCTCTTTCTCTTTCTTGCCGTGGCTGTCGAGGATGATACGCACGGCGAAGATGTCGTACACCTCTTCGAAGGGGACGTTCTGCCGCTTCATCTTGGTCCAGATGGAGTGGATCGATTTGAGGCGGCTCTTGATGGTGAAGCGCAGCCCTTCTTCCTCCATCCTCTTGCGGATGGGTTCGATGAACGTCCTGACGAGTTCTTCGCGTTGGGCTGCGGTCTCGGCGATCTTGCGGCGTATCTCCTCGTACACTTCCGGCTCGAGGTACTTCATGGCGAGGTCCTCGAGCTCGGATTTGATGTTGTAGAGACCGAGACGATGGGCCAGGGGGGCGTAGAGGTAATAGGCTTCGGTGGCCATGTCCACCCGTTCGTGGGGCGGGGCCTTGTCAAGGCTACGCATCACCTCCAGCTGCTCGGCCAGACGGATGAGGATGACGCGTATATCACCCGCCAGGTTGATGATCATCTCCCGGAAGTTCTCGCTGCGGACGGTCTCCCGTGCCGTGGCCAGGCCGGAGATCTTGCCCAGCCCCTCAATGAGTTCCCGCACACCCCGGCCGTAAGCTTCCTCAAAGAACGCGGGCGGCAGCTTCTCGATGCGGCTGATGTCGTGGTAGAGGGCGCCGATGACCGAGTCGGCCCCCAGCCCCAGCTGCTCCAGCACCAACCGCGCCACGTTCATCGCATGCACCAGGTAAGGCTCGCCGGTGAAGCCCTTATCCTGCCCCGGCAGGCTCGTGAGATGATGCACGGCCTTGCGCACCAGAGCCTCCTCCTCCTCGTTCAGGTACTTCTTCACCTCCCGCAGGAAGGAACGGTAGTGCTGACGCACCTGCTCACCGGCCTTCTCCTTCGTCCCTTTCGGCTCCATGCTCACCTCCTTTTCTGCTTTGCAAAGATGGCTATTTTTTCTTTTGTCTGCGCACGGGCACGGCCCGCTCCATGCCGGGAGCGGATATGGGAAACTTTTGCTACTTTTATCCTCAACCTCATCTCAAACATCTCCGGGAATGGAAGGACCACAGGCTTTGTACGATCTTCTCGACCGGCTGGGCATTGCTTACACCTACCACGAACATCCTCCGGTGCCGACGGCCGAGGAGGCTGCCCGTTACTGGAAGGATCTGGATGCCACGGGCTGCAAGAACCTTTTTCTGCGCAATCACAAGGGCAACCGGCATTATCTGGTGATCCTCGAGCATACTCATGCGGTGGTGATGCGCGACCTGGAGCAGCGGCTGCGGCAGGGCAAGCTGTCGCTGGCTTCGGAGAAAAGACTGCAAAAATACCTCGGCCTGGCGCCGGGGAGTGTCTCGCCCTTCGGCCTCATCAACGACCGTGAGCATCATGTGCACCTCTTCATCGACAGGCATCTGCAGGAGGCCGAACGTCTCTGTTTCCATCCCAACGTCAACACGGCCACGCTGGTGATCTCCTTCCGCGACTTCCTGCGTTTCCTGGATCATCTGGGCAACACCTACGAGTTCCTCGACCTCTACTGAAGGGCTTGGCGTATGCGTACCAGTGAGGTGAGCAGCTCTTCGAGGCGGTCGAGGGGCAGCATGTTGGCGCCGTCGGAGAGGGCGCTGGCAGGGTCGGGATGGGTCTCCAGGAAGATGCCGTCGGCGCCGGCGGCGATGGCGGCCCTGCCCAGCGTGGCGATGAGCTCCGGCCGCCCGCCCGTGACCCCCGAAGGATCGTTGGGCTGCTGCAGAGAGTGGGTGATGTCCACCACCACAGGATAACCGGTGGCCTGCATCTCGGGGATCGACCGTATGTCAACGATCAGGTCGCGGTAGCCGAACATCGTCCCCCGCTCGGTGAGCATGATGCGGCGGTTGCCGGTGGAGACCACCTTCTCGGCAGCATGGGCCATCGCCCCCGGAGCCATGAACTGCCCCTTCTTGATGTTCACCGGCAGACCCGTGCGGCCGGCCGCCAGCAACAGCTCGGTCTGACGGCTCAGGAAAGCGGGTATCTGCAACACATCCACATAACGGGCCGCCATCGCCGCCTCATCGGGGAGATGGATGTCGGTGAGCACCGGCAGCGACAGCTCCTCCCGCACACGCGCCAGCATGGCCAGCGCCCGCTCATCACCCAGACCCGTGAACGAGTCCAGACGCGTGCGGTTGGCCTTGCGGTACGAGGCCTTGAAAATGTACGGGATGCCCAGACGACTGGTGATGCCCTTCACCACCTCGGCCACCTGGAAAAGGTTCTCCTCACTCTCCACCACACACGGCCCTGCAATGAGGAAGAAACTCCCCGTGCCGGTGTGCTGCAGATGCGGTATCTCCGAAAGAAAGTCCATGGTTCTCCAAAGTTGATCGGTTCAGCGAACGAATTTCAGTAATGATATTTTCCTTTCCACCATTTTTTCAGTCTCTCAGCGATCTCTTTCTCTCTGGGGTTGTTGCCGGGGTCGTAGAGCCGCAGGCCGCGTATCTTGTCGGGGAGGAACTCCTCCTCGACAAAGTTGCCGTCATAGCTGTGGGCGTATTTGTAGTCTTTGCCGTAGCCCAGCTGTTCCAACAGGCGGGTGGGGGCGTTGCGTATGTTGAGGGGTACGGACAGGTCGCCCTCTTTCCTGACGGTTTCCTGGGCTTTGTTGATGGCCATGTAAGCGGAGTTGCTCTTGGGGGAGGTGGCCAGGTAGATGGTGATCTCCGAGAGGATGATGCGCGACTCGGGCCATCCCACCTGGTGGACGGCGTCGAAAGCGCTCTGGGCCAGCAAAAGGGCGTTGGGGTTGGCCAGGCCGATGTCCTCGGCGGCGAGGATGACCAGACGGCGGGCAATGAACTCGGGCTTCTCTCCCCCCTCCACCATGCGTGCCAGCCAGTACACCGCAGCATTGGGGTCGCTGCCCCTGACCGACTTGATGAAGGCGGAGATGATGTCGTAGTGCATCTCTCCCTGTTTGTCGTAGATGGCCAGGTTCTCCTGGAGATGCCGGGTCACCATCTCGTCGGTGATGACAAGGCGGCCGGAGGGCCGGCTGCGGCTGCGCTCGGCGTCGATGACCAGTTCCAGGGCGTTGTACATCTTGCGGGCGTCACCACCCGAATATCGGAAGAGCGCCTCCTTCTCCTTCACCTCGATGTCCAGCTCCCGCAGATAGGGGTCGCGCGTCAGGGCCCTCTCCAGCAACAGCTCCAGATGGTGTCTCTCCAGCGGCTTCAGCACATATACCTGACAACGCGAGAGCAGAGGGGAGATCACCTCGAACGACGGGTTCTCCGTGGTAGCACCGATGAGGGTGAGCACCCCCTCCTCGACAGCCCCCAGCAGAGAGTCCTGCTGCGACTTGCTGAAACGGTGGATCTCGTCGAGGAAGAGCACCGGCGGAGGCGAGTTGAAGAAACGCGCCTTGCCCGCCTTCTCGATCGTCTCCCGCACCTCCTTCACCCCCGAATGGACGGCACTGAGACTGTAAAAAGGACGCTCCAGCAGCTTCGAGAGGATACGCGCCAAGGTGGTCTTGCCCACCCCCGGCGGCCCCCAGAGGATCATCGAAGGGAGTGTGCCCGCCTCGATGAGACGACGCAGCCCCGCCCCCGGACCTACCAGATCCTCCTGACCCACATAGTCGTCCAGCGTCTGCGGACGCATACGCTCAGCCAGCGGTATGTGAGGTGCCTTCATCCTGGTCGGTGCTTCCTTACAAAGATAGAGCGAATTATTCGAATCCGCAGAGAGGAAAGCCCATCTTTCCCGCCGCGGCTTTGAAAAATGACGGGAATGGCTTATTTTTCGTATCTTGTACACACCATCGCAACCAACAGGAAAGGTCCATGTACAGGAAAGTTATTCTCACAGGGTTCTTTTTCTTGCTTACGGGCGGGAGCCTGTTGTGGTCACAGCCCGATACGCTGGAGGTCTTCGAAGGGGGCATCCACGACGGCAGTTTGCTCATCCGGCATTATGTCCGGCCGTGGCAGGAGGCTTTCAGCCTCGACCTCAATGCCGGCTGGTTCCACACGGCCAAGGTGCATGAGCTGGGGGGTGTGGATGTGATGGTGTCTGCCAGCATGACCGTGGTGCCGCAGGATGCCCGCACCTTCGACCTCTCGGCCGTGGGGTTCGACACCCTGAAGGTGGCCGGCGGCGACCCTGTGGCCCCCACCGTGGCAGGCCCGACAGCAGAGGGTCCCGAACTCTACTATTCGGAGATGTACAACGGCAACTCCGTCGACGTGGCCAGGTTCCGTGCACCTGCCGGCACCGGGTACGACCATGTCTATACCCCCATGTTGCAGGTGGGACTGGGCCTGCCCGCCGGTACCGACATCAAGGGACGCGTCATGATCCCCGTCGACGTGCCCCGCTCCAACAGCCGCATGAGCCTCATCGGCTTCGGCATTAAACACGACCTGAAACAGTGGATGCAGGGCATCGAGGACCTGCCCGTGGCCGTCGCTTTTTTCGCCGGATATTCCCACATGCAGATCTATTCCGGCTTCCGGGAGGAACCCGACGACTATACCTACATGGAGGACTACCGGCCGGCCCACTTCTCCGGCCAGGAGATACGCACCATCCTCCAGGGGTATGCTTTCGATCTGATCCTCTCCTCCGATATTCCTTATGTGAACGTTTATGCTGCCGTGGGTTATTTCCGCAGCTGGGGAAGGATGGAGGTCAATGGCAGGATCCCCGTTCCCGTGTTCGATCCGGACCTCAACCCCGACAAAGCCATCTATACCGATGATCATGTCTACAGGGTGCCGGACACCGACCTGCATCTGGACAGCGGCGTGCGGGTGAGTGCCGGCCTGCGGCTGAACGTCTCCCTCTTCGTCCTCCATCTTGGCTACGCTTGGGCCGGCAACTCCGTCTATTCGGCCGGGCTGGGCATCAGTTTCCGCTAAATACGCAGAACAGAGAGGTTGATTTTTTCCCTTGCGTTTTGTATCTTTATAGAAAAAGGAGCCATGGAAGAAGAACTGGTCATCCTGGCCGAACATCCCTATGAACGGGCGTTGCTGCTGCAGACACGCCTCGAAGGGGAAGGCATCGAGGCCGTATTGTCCAATGTCAACATGGTCCAGCCCGACGCCTCGGGCGGCGTGCGGGTGAAGGTCAAGAAAAGCGATCTGGAACGGGCAATGAAGATCTATGCCGATTTCCTCATCGAGGTGGGAGAGGAACCCGAGACTGCCGCCGCCGGGAAAAAAGAGGGGATACGTAAGATCCTGGTGCCGGTCGACCTGAGCGATCCCTCGCGCCATGCGGCCCTCTTCGCTACCCGTTTCGCCCATCATGTGGGGGCGGAGATCCTGCTGCTCCACGCCTACTACGCCCCCGATATGCAGACCATCCCCTATGATGAGACTTTCGGCTTCCAGGGGACCCTGACCGAGTATCTTACTCAGCTGCGGGAGAACGCCAGGAAAGAGACCCTCGCCTTCATGCGCGGGCTGAAGGAGACTGCCCAAAAAGAGGGTCTGGGCAAGGTGAAGACCGACTATTTCGTGGTGAAGGGCTCGCTTGACGACGCCGTCTTCTATGCCGATGAGACCTACGGCCCCGACCTCATCATCCTGGGAGCACGCGGCCGCGACAAACGCCGCGACGACCCCATCGGCTCCATGGCCGCCCGCATCCTCGAAAAAGCCAAAGTACCCGTACTGGTCGTCCCCGAAGATGCCGCCATCGACGATTTCTTCCGCCTGCCGGAGATCATCTATGCCACCAGCTACGACGAAGCCGACTTCCTCGCCGTAAGAAAACTGATGGAGCTTATCCGTCCTTTCGACAAGGAGATCCTGTGTGTCCACTTCCGGAAAGGAAAAGAGGATGAAGAGGAGAAGATCAAGATGGAGGGATTGCTGAGGTATTTCCGCGAATCTTATCCGGGTATCCGTATCGAATGCCGGGTCATCGAGGCTGGCGAGGTGGTGGAGGGGCTTGACCGTTTCATTGCGGAGCATCCGGTGAGTGCCATCGCCATGACCACCCGCCGGCGTACGTTGCTCGAGAAGCTTTTCTTTCCCAGCATCGCCCGGAAGATGTTCTTCCACACGCGGGTGCCGTTGCTGGTCTTTCACTCCTGAGCGGCAGGATCATCTGAGGCGCAGGTCGAAGAAACCGCCCGTGACCACATAGCAGGTGCCGCCGCACTGTCCCACGGCTTTCTTTACCAGGAGGTCGTCGCCGTCGACCACGATGATGGTGTCCTCGCCCCGCAGGTAGGTGGCGGTCATGGCATAGTGCTTCCCTGCGGGGACGGCGATGCGCGGGGTGGCCACGGCAAAGGTGTCGCGCAGGAGCAGCCGTCCCTCCTCGAGGGTACCCTCGTACACCGCTACCGGCACAAGAGGATGATCCCTGCTTGTCGTCAGCTCGGGACGCAGATAACCGCTGTCGGGCGGCGTGGCTGAACAGGTGGAACAGTCGACATCCTGATAGATGACATCCTTGTCGCAAGCATGACCCGCCACTAACAGGAGGAGCAACAGCCAGGGGAAAATTTTTCTCATGGTGTTCCGTTCTTTTGCAGCCAGGGAATCACTTTCCTGGTGCCGGTGAGTTGACGGCGGTCGAGGACCCACGCAAGGCGCAGGGAGAAATGATGAGGGGAGAGATCGTAGGTGTCCAGGTCGAGCCAGGTGTAGGAGGCACTGACCATGAAACGTGACCAGCGTACATAAATGCCGGCCGTGGGAGAGACCGTGAACAGGGAAGGGGGCTTCCTGCTGCTGCCGGCATAACGGGGACCGAATGACCAGACAGCATGGAGGTGCACCTCAGGACCGTACTTCACCGCCCCCGCCTTTTGTTTGTTCAGCAGGAAAGCCTTGCCAGCCCCGCCATAGAGCACACCCCGGTATTCACGGAACTGGTAGAAACGGTGTTCACCGTCGGGGACGAGGATACGTGCCGGAAAGGCCCGGTACAGGAAGCCGGCATCGAGCGAGAGGAGGGTCACCCCTTCGGTGGCCGAGAAAAAGAGGCCGGGCATGAAATCGCGACCGTTGAGCCACAACTCGCCGCCCAGCGCCATGTGGTCGAGATAGAGGGTGCGACGGTAGGGGATGTCGTGCTCGATGAGCAGTTCTTTCATGGCCGCATCATCCAGGTCGGAGGCGAGGCTTACGGCATTATGGCGCGTGCCGCTGCGGTAGATGCCGGCGGTGTCGGCCTCCAGCAGCAGACGGGCCATGGCGGTATCGTGTTCCTGGACGGCCAGCAGCAGCGGCGTATAGCCCGACGACGTGGCCGCACCGAGCGAGGCGCCGTGCCGCAGCAGCAGCCGGGCCAGCGCCGTATCACCCCGCTGTACGGCCGTCAGCAGAGGGGTGAACCCTCTCTTGTCACGCTCCTCCACGGGAGCACCCCGCCGGAGCAGGTAGACGGCCGTCTCGCGGTTGCCGGCATAGACGGCCACCATCAGGGGGGTATTGCCCTGTTTGTCGTGCTGAACGGGCGAAGCACCACGGTCGAGCAGCAGCCGCACCAGAGAAGGTGAGCCATAGGCCGCAGCCAGAATGAGCGGCGTGCGTCCGTAACGGTCACGCGCCTCCGGCGAAGCACCATGGTCCAGCAGACAGGTCACCACCCCCGCATGACCGGCCACCACCGCCTTCATCAGCGGCGTCATCCCCTCCTTGTCGGTCTCGTCAATGTCTGCCCCGTGAAGGAGAAGCTTACATACCACCGGCAGATGACCCTCCTGGGCAGCCAGATGCAACGGCGTGTTGCCGTTCATCGTGGAGGTGTTGACATAGGCACCCTGACGAAGAAAACGCTCCAGATCGCCTTCACGTCCCAGATAAGCAGCTACCAACAGGTTGTAGTTGAGATCACCCGGCGTGTACCAGGAGGTGTCCACCGGCTCGGATCCCTTCCGCTGGGCCTCCACAACCGGGAGGTATAGTAAAGAGAAGAACAGAACGACCAGGGCGGTTCGGATCATGCCGCAGTCCCCTCGGTTCATAATGAAGGAAGAAAGGCCGTCAGGCCTTTCTTCCCTGAGTTTTTCCGGTATACCGGGTTGTTTCATGTTTTTCCGGGTCTGTTTCCCCGACACGGTTCATCTCCTTGGTTACAAGGGGATGTTGCCGTGTTTTTTCGGCGGGTTGACCTCTTTCTTGGTGATGGCCATCTCAAGGGCCTGGATCAGCTTTTTGCGGGTCTGCCGCGGATAGATGATCTCGTCGATGTAGCCCAGTTCGGCAGCCTTGTAAGGATTGGCGAACTTCTCCTTGTAATCCTCGATGATACGCTGTCTTTCCTCTTCCGAGCTGATGTTTTTGAAGAGGATGTTCACCGCACCTTCGGGGCCCATAACGGCGATCTCGGCCGTCGGATAGGCATAGTTGATGTCGGCACCGAGATGTTTCGAAGCCATCACACAGTATGCTCCGCCGTATGATTTGCGGGTGATGACGGTGATCTTGGGCACCGTGGCCTCGGCAAAAGCATAGAGGAGCTTGGCGCCGTGCTTGATGATGCCGCCGTATTCCTGGGTGGTGCCCGGCAGGAACCCCGGCACATCTTCGAAGGTCACCAGCGGGATGTTGAAAGCGTCGCAGAAACGCACGAAACGGGCACCCTTCACCGAAGCATCGATATCGAGCACCCCCGCCAGATGGGCCGGCTGGTTGGCCACCACCCCCACGGGACGACCGTTGAGACGCATGAATCCGGTGATGATGTTCTTGGCGAACTGGGGCATCACCTCGAAGAAATAGTTGTCGTCAGCCACGGAGATGATGATCTCCTTCATGTCGTAAGGCTTGTTGGGGTCGGTGGGTACCAGGTCGTGCAGCGAGGGGTCCTCCCTGTTGATGTCGTCGGTGGTGGCTTTCACCGGAGGATCCTCCAGGTTGTTGGAGGGGAGGAAACTCAGCAGCTCACGGATCATCATCAGCACCTGTTCGTCGTCCTGCCCGATGAAATGGGCCACACCGCTCTTGGTGTTGTGGGTGGTGGCACCGCCCAGATCCTCCTTGGTCACCTCCTCGTGGGTGACCGTCTTGATGACGTCGGGGCCGGTGACGAACATGTAGCTCGACCTGTCGACCATGAAGATGAAGTCGGTGAGGGCGGGGGAATAGACCGCTCCGCCGGCACAGGGACCCATGATGGCCGAGATCTGGGGGATCACCCCCGATGCTTTCACGTTGCGGTAGAAGAGGTCGGCATACCCGCCCAGGCTCTGTACCCCTTCCTGGATGCGGGCGCCGCCCGAATCGTTGAGGCCGATCACCGGAGCACCCATCTTCATCGCCAGGTCCATCACCTTGATGATCTTGTTGGCGTTGGTGCGTGAGAGCGACCCGCCGAAGACGGTGAAGTCGTAAGCGAAGACATAGACCAGCCGGCCGTCGATCTTGCCGTAGCCCGAGACGATGCCGTCGCCCGGGATGCGCTGCTTCTCCATACCGAAATCGGTGCAGCGGTGGGTCACCAGCTTGTCCAGCTCGACAAAAGTGCCGGGGTCGAGCAGGATGTCGATGCGTTCACGGGCGGTCTTGCGCCCCGTCTTGTGAAGCTTGTCGATGCGTTCCTGACCACCGCCCAGCTCGGCTTGGCGGTATTTCTCTTCCAGGGTCTTGAACTTATCTTCCAGTTTGGACATGATCGTCATGTTTTGGTTATGGATGGCAGGAGGAGGGAACCGGGCAAAGGTTATTCCAGCTCGATGAGCACTTCGTTGCCTTCAATATTGTCTCCTTCCCTGACGTTGATCTTCTTGACGCGGGCATCCTGGGGCGCCTTGTATTCACTCTCCATCTTCATGGCCGAGATGATGATGAGGGTCTCGCCTTCTTTCACCTCCTGGCCTTCTTCGACGAGGACGGCCACCACCTTGCCCGGCATGGGGGAGGAGATGTGGTTCTCGTTGAGGCCCAGTTTGCCTTTGTTGTGGTTGCGCTGGTAACGTACCTCCGCATCCACGATCTGGATGTCCCAGCTGTGGCCGTTGGTCTGGACCGAATAGTTGTTCTTCGTCTGGTTGGGGGTGATCTCCATCTCGTACGAACGGCCTTTATGGAGCAGCGAATAGATGCCCGACTCCATTTTCTGCAGGTCGACCTCGTAGATCTTGCCGTCGATGGAAGCGATCAGGTAATGACTGTTCCTTTCCAGGATCTCTGCCTGGAGGGTCCTGTCCTTGATCTCTATTTCCAGTGGTGTCATGGTTTTCGGGTTTAGATACGGGAGAGAATGGCCTGCCTTCTGCCGAAGTCGCGCCATTCGGTGCGGGCCTTGGGAATGGCCGAGCTCTCATCGATCATCGACTTACGGTCTTCGAGATACTGCACCAGCGCGGTGAGGACGGCCAGGTCCTCCACCTCGCGCTCCATGGGATCGTCCTCATTGGCGAAGAGCTCGTCACGATGCTGTTCGATGAAATGGGTGTCGTAGTGTCCCTCCCGGAAATCTTTGTTCTTCAGGATCCTCTTGAGAAAAGGAATGGAGCTTTTCACGCCTACGATGCGGTATTCGTTGAGGGCCCGGATCATGCGGCGGATGGCCTCGTCACGGTCGGCACCGTAGGTGATCAGCTTGGAGATCATCGGATCGTAGTGGATGGGGATCTGATACCCCTTGTAAACATAGTCGTCGACCCGCACGCCGGGGCCGTGAGGCTTACGCAGGCGGATGATCTTGCCCGGCGAGGGCATGAAGTTGTTGTCCGGATCCTCGGCGTAGATACGGCACTCGACGGCGTGCCCCGTCTGGCGTATCTCCTCCTGGCGGTAGCTGAGCGGCTCGCCGTTGGCGATACGGATCTGCTCCTTCACCAGATCGATGCCCACCACCATCTCGGTGACGGGATGTTCCACCTGCAGGCGGGTGTTCATCTCGAGGAAATAGTAGTTGTGGTCGTTGTCGACGAGGAACTCGACGGTGCCTGCACCCACATACCCCACCGCCCGGGCGGCGGCGACGGCGGCACGTCCCATCTCTTCACGCAGTTCGGGAGTCATCAGCACCGACGGCGACTCCTCGATCACCTTCTGGTGACGGCGCTGTACAGAGCACTCCCGTTCGCCCAGATGGATGTAGTTGCCGTGCCGGTCCCCCAGGATCTGGAACTCGATGTGGTGGGGTGATTCGATGTATTTCTCGAGGTATACGGCGTCGTTGCCGAAGGCGGTACCTGCTTCCGAGCGGGCAGCACGCAGGGCGCGCATCAGCTCGTCCTCGCGGTAGACCAGGCGCATGCCCTTGCCACCACCGCCGGCGGAGGCTTTCAGCATGACGGGCAGACCGATCTCCCGGACTATACGGCGGGCCTCCTCCTCGTCGCGGATGACCTGCTCGGTGCCGGGGACCACAGGAACGCCGGAGGCGATCATCGTCTTGCGGGCCGTGATCTTGTCGCCCATCGTACGGATCGCTTCCGGTTCGGGGCCGATGAAGATCAGCCCCGCGGCCTTCACCTTTTCGGCGAATTCCGCATTCTCCGAAAGAAAACCGTAACCGGGGTGGATGGCATCCGCACCGCTCTGCCGCGCTACCTCCAGGATCTTCTCCATGTTGAGGTAACTCTCCGTCGAAGGGGCCGGCCCGATGGGATAGGCCTCGTCAGCGAAACGGACATGCATCGCGTGACGATCGATATCGGAGAAAACAGCTACGGTCTGGATTTCTAATTCCTTGCAGGATCTGATGATCCGAAGCGCGATCTCGCCCCGGTTAGCGATCAGAATCTTTTTGATCATGATGTTACCACAAAGGTTTGACGAAGCAAAGATACTATTTTTGGGAAAAAAAAAACGGAATCGCCGGTAAAGTGGCTCACCGCACCACGGTGATGCGGATCATCCCTGTGATGACCGCCGACGACTCTCTGGAACAGAAAAGAATAGCTTCTCTCCAAAGTTATTAACAATTGTTGATAACTCCTGTTCGTTCTTTGTGGATGAGAATACCTGAAAAAATTTGGAGCATGGGGGAGGGGGTGTTATATTTGACATACCAAGTGAGAGATAAGAGGCTGGTTCGAGAAGCAGCGGGTGAGGCGGGAGGCCTCGCAAGAGGCCGAAAGCAGCACCCCACTCGACAAAGCCGCTCACTGAGGGTCCGGCAGACCGCGGGCCAGCCCGTAAGGGCAGGAAATCCGGAGGGCCACCGCAAGGAGCCCCCAGGAGGACCGGCCCGGAGGAAAACCGGAAACCGGGTGACGTTCTTTGGAGAGTGTGCTTCGAAAGGGGGAACAGGAAAGGCCGCGCCGGCAACGGCAAGGCCCCACCGGGTTCCACTTCCCGAACCGGGCTCCGGCCCGGCAAAAGGAAGCCCTTTAAAGAACCACGGCCAAGGATATAAGGTCTGAAAAGGACCGAAAGTCCAAGGCCGAGAAGCCGAGTGGCTCCGACGCAAGAAGGAGCTGCAAAGCCGAAGCCTCCGAACTGTAGCTTGGCCCGTGGCCGGTATCTACGGATCCGGGTACGGGAAAATGGGAAGGATCTCGTCCAGAAATCCTTCCCATTTTTGTTTTTATGCCACACCCCGCAGCCCCGTGTGTTTCACCGTAGCCATCGACAAGGTCCGCGAAGAGCTGGAAAAGGAGCTGGAGATCACGCTCCCTGACCCTCCTGATTTCCGGTCCGCCTACTATTTTTCGGCTTTCGACCATCCCGCATTGCCGGTGGTCACTTCCCGCCGTCCCCGGGAGGCTCTCCTCGCACAATGGGGTCTCATCCCCCGCTGGGTGCGCGATCGCCGCGAGGCCGAGAGGATACGCGACCGTACCGTCAACGCCCGGTGGGAGACCCTCACCCGGCGACCCGCCTACCGCCATCTGGCGGGACGGAGCCCCTGTCTCCTGCCTGTCACCGGCTTCTACGAATGGCATCAGCGGGGAAGCAAGAAGGTGCCTTTCTTTATCCGGCATACCGGGGGAAAAGCCTTCTATCTGGGCGGTCTCTGCGACGAGTGGACCGACCCTGCCACCGGCGAGCTGCTCCCCACCTTCACGCTGGTGACGGTGCCGGCAAGCCCGCTCCTGGCACGTATCCACAACACCAGAAAAAGAATGCCGCTGCTGCTGAAAAAAGAGACGTCAGAGGCCTGGCTGAATGCTGTCCGCGGCACTCTGCCCGCTCAGCCGCCCGTCTCCCTGCACGATGACGAACTGGCCTGGCATGCCGTCGCCCCCGACCTGAGGAAACGCGCGGCACACAACCCCCGCGATCCA
Source organism: uncultured Rikenellaceae bacterium (assembly GCA_964599235.1). Classification (GTDB taxonomy): domain Bacteria; phylum Bacteroidota; class Bacteroidia; order Bacteroidales; family VadinHA17; genus DRPN01. The sequence continues at coordinate 2,369 of CAZRDX010000038.1, read as the reverse complement.
GCCCTGGTACGTCCCCTGCCCGGCGACCCCGGCCTGGAAGAACATGACCTCTTCTCCTGAGATAAATGGCCTTGCTTCTTGTCAAGAAAGAAGGGGAAAAGATACCCTTGCTCGTTACACCTTGTACACCGGATAGGAAAGGAAAGATAGGGATCAGGGACCTGTCATCGTCACCTCCCAGGATTTTGCCGTGAAAGCTTTCCGCAGGTAGGTCACGATCTTGTTCTCGATCCGCTGTCTTGCTTCGGGAGGAACGATGTGTCCCTTGATCTTTTTCAGCTCGGCGGGGGAGGTGGACTTCTGTTGGTACCATCGGGTGAGACGGGTCTCTCCCTTACGCGTTCTCCATTCTTTCAGTTCCGTCCCGCCTATGGGGTTCCAGACGAGGGCGTCGAAGGTGTTGTCGATGGTGACCAGGTAGTTCCGGGCAGTGTCGCCGTGGATGACCATGGGGACCACCGCTTCGGTCCATGTATGGGCTATGCCTCCTTCCACACGGGCTTCGTATCCCAGCAGGGTGAGCAGGGCGGTGAAGGCCATCTCCCGCTCGCTGCACCACCCGAACGAACAGAAAGTGTCACAATCTTCGGTGTAATAGCGTGGTTCGGGAGCTACCACGTCGCTCAGGAAAAAATAGGGCGTGCGGTCAATATCCGCATATGAACCATACTTCCTGAATGCCGGCGGTGGAGGGGTCTCCTTCAGGAGACGGCCGTTGCTCACGAAACGGATCGTGTAACGGGGGTTGGGCTCGATATAATGCCAGAAATAAGGGATGTCCAGGATCTTCCCCCGGGCACAGGTGGCCGCATTGTCGCTGGTGAAAAGCTCGTGCAGGATCCACAGGGAAAAGAAGGTGGTCACGTTCGAGGAATCATCCCTTTTTACCTGATGTTCCAGGCATACTTCTTCGTAGGCCTCCTTGTCCAGTTCCGCGAACTCGCTGACATGCTCCCTCACCACCGCCCCGAAAAATGCGGGGATGCTCAGATCACCATACTTGTGGACCGTGATCGTGATCTTTGGCCTGGGAACGGGCGTGGACACGGGATCTCCTTCTTGTGTCTTCTCGTCCGGGGTGTGTGAACCGTCCCCCTGCCTGCATGAGGCTGCGGCCAGCAATAAAACCAGAAAAAAAGCCGCCTGACCCGTTCTGATGAATTGTTCTCTCATTTTTTTTCTTTTCTCGCTTATTCGATGTTGCAATGCTTTTTTCTGTCGGGAAAGATTTCCCGTGAAACGTACTTTCCCTTTCGAGAAGATGTTGTTTTCCTGTGGCCCGGGGATGGTCGTTCTTCCGTCTTTTGATGATCAAAAGCAAAAATAAGGAGAATAGAGAAAAACGGCATCTGTTTTGCCATTTTTCAGAAATATTGTGGTTCCCGGAGGATCCACTTCACGGCGGCTCCTGTCAGGAACGCGATCGTAAAGCTTATCAGGGTGCCGATCAGTACATATTCGGTTTTCTTTCTGCTGTCCTCTTCTTTTCCTGTGATACGCAGGATGGATTTGGAGGCGATCAGAAAACCGATGGCTGAATATTGCCCGAGGAGAATGAAAAAGAACACCAGAAGTCGTTCCAGGATGCCGATGTACATACCCGCCTTATCCAGACTGTCGTTCGTGTTGATCTGTTCACGGAAAGAAGCGGTGAGTTTTTCGATCGCGATGCCGGCCGGTCTTGTGAGAAAAATGATCGCTGTGATGGGGGCAAGATAATACGGGTCGGAGAAAAGTTTTCCGAGGAAAGGAACGACTCGTGAAAAGCCGTCGGTAAGATAAAGCCAGACAAGCAGTATGACCAAAAGATGCAAAAACTGGTTGATTAGGAAAAGATGCCTGTTGTGAGGAGGATGGTTGGAGCTTTTTGCTTCCAGCTTTTTTTCCATGACGATCTTCCCGTAATCGATCAGTCCGTGTGTGACCATGATGATCAGTGGAACGGCAAAACATGACCACTGCTGCAATAAGAAGTATGGAAGAAGGCCGGAGAGGAAGATGTGGATTCGGAAAATGAAGGATGCACCCCTCCGACCAGTTCTTTCATTCCTCCCAAGAATGCGGCTGGAACACAAAATCGGTCAGGATGTGGGCCAGGAGCAGTTGCAGGAGAATGTAGACCTTCATGGTTGTTTTTTTATAGGATCTCCATAAGTTCACGGAATCTTGCCAGCATCCCTTCTATGGCCGGCCAGCCCGCATTTTTCTTTCGCTGGTTGACGGCCGGGTGACTGATCCCCAGGACTTCGGCGATCTTTTGTTCTTTGTGTCCCTGCAATGTCCAGTAGATCACCTCCGCCGAACTGACCTTCCAGTTGTTCAGGATCACCTCCAGCAACCGGCACTCCGTATCCAGCTCCCTGTTGATC
>CAZRDX010000037.1:0-40877 GCA_964599235.1 uncultured Rikenellaceae bacterium | reverse complement strand
CGCTCTTCTCACAGGCAGTGAAAAGAAAAGCCAGCCCGGCCGTCAGCATCATTGAAAAGATCCATTTCCTCGTTCTCATAGCTCTCTCTTTTTTGTTGGTTAATCTTGCTTCCCTACCCCTTTTCTTTTCGGGGTTCACTCTTTTGACCATCCAGAAGCTAAAAAGTTTAACCAACGTTCCCGTTTTTCTTTTCCGGGAACCGGTCAACACCTGTTTTCGAAGAAGAAGAATGTGCTTTTTACTCTTTTTCAGAGGAAAAGGTCAGTCCCTGTCAGCCCGTTCGTAGATGAGGTATTCATACCGGAAAGGCACCGAATCGTCGTCGTTCACCTCCTGGCGTTCCACCACGCGCCACACTTTTTCATCTATTTCGGGGAAGAAAGTATCCGCCTCGAAGTTTTTTTTCACTTTGGTGATGTAGAGTCTGTCGGCCAGGGGCAGGAACTGGCGGTAGACCGATCCGCCGCCGATGATGAAACACTCCTCGCCTTCGGGGCAATGTGCGAGGGCTTCTTCCAGCGAGGCGGCCGTCACCGCTCCCTCGAGGCGGTCGCCCGGCACATCGCTGAGCACGATGTTCAGACGCCCCGGCAAAGGCTTCACCGGCAGCGACTCCCATGTCTTTTTGCCCATGATCACCGGATGACCCGAGGTGATCCGCTTGAAACGCTTCAGGTCATCGGAGATATGCCACAACAAACGGTTCTCCCTGCCGATGGCCATGTTCTCGGCCACCGCCACGATGATCGACAGGGTTCTCTTCTTCGTCATACCGAGATCTCCCCTTTGATGTGCGGATGGGCCTGGTAGTTCTCCAGGGTGAAATCCTCATATTCGAAATCGAAGATGCATTTTTTCCCGGGGTTCAGCCGCATCGTGGGCAGCGGGTAAGGCTTGCGTGTCAGCTGTAGCTTCACCTGCTCGATATGATTGAGGTAGATATGGGCATCGCCGAGGGTATGGATGAACTCGCCCGGCTGCAGGCCCGTCACCTGGGCCATCATCAGCAACAGCAGCGAATAGGAGGCGATGTTGAACGGCACCCCCAGGAAAATGTCGGCACTGCGCTGGTAGAGCTGTACCGAGAGACGCCCGTCGGCCACATAGAACTGGAAGAGGATGTGGCAGGGAGGCAATGCCATCTTGTCGAGCTCGCTCACGTTCCAGGCACTCACGATGTGACGCCGCGAGTCGGGGTTCTCCCTGATCGACTCCACCACCCGGGCGATCTGGTCGATGCCCTTGCCGTCGGGGGTAGGCCACGAGCGCCACTGGTAACCGTAGATATGCCCCAGATCACCCTTCTCGTCGGCCCACTCGTCCCAGATGGTCACCCCGTGCTCATGCAGATAACGGATGTTGGTATCCCCCCGCAGGAACCACAACAGCTCGTACAGGATCGACTTGTAATGCAGTTTCTTCGTCGTCAGCAAAGGAAAACCCTCCGACAGATCGAAACGCATCTGATAGCCGAACACACTGATGGTACCGGTACCGGTACGGTCGTGCTTCCGGACACCGTGGTCCAGCACATGTTGGCAGAGCTCCAGGTATTGCCGCATGTTGCCGATTTTTGTTTTTACGTTCCAAACATACTAAATCGTCGGGAAACCGAAAGCCTTTCGGGGCACGTTCCGGATCCAGTCGACGATGTCGAGGATCACCTTTCCCGGCACATGGGAAGGAAGGAGATAATCTTCCGGGCGGCTCTTCCCCTCGCCGGGCAGGAAGAGATGGTCGAGATCGCCGTAGATCCTGAAGTCGACATTGGTCCGCGAAGCCAGGGCATGTTTCCATTCGTTGAAGTCGAGGGTGGTCACCTGGTAATCGCGTCCTCCCTGCATGATGAGCATGGGGAGGGTAAGGCTGTCGACGGTGGCAAGGGGGTCGTATTGTTGCAGGTCGAGCCAGTAGCGTGCCGGTATCCCGAGCGGCAGCTGGTCGGCCGGCGTGGTGGTGTCGTAGTCGCCCTGCAGCACCCGTTCCACCTTCTTGCGCAGGGTGTCAAGCTGAGCCCGTTCTGCCGCGGTGAGGGTGTCCAGAGAGAGCAGATAGGTGGTCTGTTGCAGGATCAGACGCGGCAGAGGCCTCGTGTTGGCCGCCATCAGGATCAGTCCCGACAGGCCGGGAGCACGCGTGGCGATGCGCGGGGCCAGATAGCCCCCCAGCGAATGACCCAGCAGGAAAACACCGCTGGCTCCCGGGATCTTCTCCGCCAGACGTACCGCCGCCACCGCATCGTCGATGGTCTCCTCCCAGACCGTCAGCGAGTCGCCGGACAGCCTGCCCGCATATTCGAAAGTGCGCTTGTTGTAACGGATCACCGCAATGCCGTGCGAGGAGAGACCATAGGCCAGGTCGCGGAAGATCTTGTTGGGCCCTATCGTCTCATCCATGTCCATCGGCCCCGACCCCTGGACCATCACCACCACAGGATAAAAGGACGTATCCACGGGAGTGGTCATCTCTCCGTGAAGACGATAGCCGTCGCTCTCCACCACGAAAGGCTCCCGCACGAAACGGGTGGTGTCGGCATAGGAAGGTATCTCCCAGGTATATTGGCGTGAGGGGAAGAAAAAGATGCCTGTGACCTTCCCGCGGTCGTCGTAGACCAGCTTGAGGTCGAGCAGGACCCCCTTGCCGTAGCGGCAGGTGAGCAACACCGAGAAATAGGGGTCGGACCGCTCCACGGTAAAGTGCTCGCAGGCCCGGTACGGTCCCACCTGTTGTTGCAGGCTCTCCCACACCTGCTGCAGCATCGTGGCGGGAAGACGTTCCCGGAGCACCGAATCGAACTGCGAGACCACCGCCCCGTACTCTTCCTTCACCAGGAGGGAGAGAAGATGTTCCGCCCGTGTCACGCGCACGTCGGGCACCTGCGCCCGGCCGGCGACCAGGAGCAGCAGGAACGGCACCGTGAGGAAGATACGTTTGCGCATGTTCATTCTTTTTCGAACACACCTACCCAGCCTCCCCCTTCGGCCATGTGGATCTTAAGGGTACGTTCCTTCAGCTGGAAGGTGCGTTTCCTGTAATCCTGGGCATACCTGTCGGCGTTGATGCCGTCCTCGAACACCGTCACTTTCCAGGTCCCTTCCGGCAGGAAGGAGAGGTCGAGCACCAGGTCGCGGGGGGTTTCGTTGTTCATGGCACCGACGTACCATTGGTTTCCTTTGCGGCGGGCCACGGCCACGTACTCACCCACCTCGCCGGCCAGGGCATGGGTCTCGTCCCACGTGGTGGGCATCGCAGCCATCAACTCCAGACATTCGGGTTCACGCAGGTAGTTGGAAGGGTTGTCTGCCAGCATCTGCAACGGGCTCTCATAGACCACGTACATCGCCAGCTGCTGCACGCGCGTGGTCATGCTCATGGGCCGGTCCCACGAAACATGGAAGTTCTTGCGGTGGGCATTGACCATCGCCCCCGGCGTATAGTCCATCGGCCCCGGGACCATGCGGATGAAGGGGAGGGTGACGTTGTGACGCGGGGTGATGCAGTCGCACCATTTGTTGTTCTCCAGCCCCTTCACCCCCTCGCGGGTGAGCACGTTGGGATACTCCCGCCGCAGACCGGCCGGCTTGTACGCACCGTGGAAGTCGACCAAAAGATGCCTTTTGGCGGCCTCCTCCGCCACACGGCGGTAATAATTGACCATCCACTGGTCGTCGCGCTGCATGAAGTCGACCTTGATGCCCTTCACCCCCCAGGCAGCGAACGAGTCGAGCGCCTGCTGCAGCTGATCGTCCAACGTCTTCCACACCACCCACAGGATGATGCCTACGTTCTTCTCCCGCGCATAACGCAGCAGCTCCGGCAGATCGACCTCGGGGTTGATGTCGAGGAGATCGCCCAGACGGTACCAGCCCTCGTCAAGGATGATGTAAGGGATGCCGTGGTCGGAAGCAAAATCGATGAAATATTTGTAGGTGGCCGTATTGACCCCGGAGTGGAAGTCGACACCGTAGACGTTCAGGGCGTTCCACCAGTCCCATGCCACCAGGCCGGGATGTATCCATTCTGTATCCTTGAGGCGCAGGGGTGAGGCCAGGCGGTAGACGATCTCGTTCTCCAGCAGGCCGGCAGCCTGCGGTGCCACGGCCAGCACCCGCCAGGGATAGGAACGGCGGCCGGCGGTGCGTGCCAGGTAGCCTGCCCGCTCCACCGGCTTGACATTGCGGTCGCGTATCTGCTCGGTCTTCACGGGATAACGCGGGAAGACCGCCTCGACCGCCCCGCTGCCGGTGCCCTGGATCCACATGCCGGGATAATCGCGCAGGTCCGACTCGCACAGCAACACATATGGCCCCCCGGGAACAGAGAAAAGCGCCGGCAGACTGGCCAGATCACCTTTCCCGATCTCCGGCACGGCCAGATGGACATACTCCCGCTCGTTGTGGGAAAAGAAATCCTCCTCACGGGGATACCACGCCATCGTCCCCTCCGGAAAAAGAAAACGGGCGGTCTCCTCCCATACCGTCACCGTATCGGGGAAATGGGTGATGAAACGGTAGGCCACCCCGTCGTCGAAAAGGCGGAACTCCACCTCATATCCCCCCTTGTACTGGAACAGAAGGCCGTGATAACGGTTCCTGACGGCACTGTTCTTCACCGGCACGACGGGATGGAGCACCTCATCGTCCGCTTTTTTGATGACCTTCCGTACCCGGTCGTTGAGCAGGGGCAGCAGCCGCTCCCCCACCTGGAGGGAGAGAGCCGGCACCGTCACCACCTCGCGGCCGTCACGCTCCAGGGTGAACGAGAGCGTCCCCTCCGTGCGTATGATCAGTTTCATCTGACCATCGGGCGAAAGAAGCTCTCTCTCCTTCGCCTGCAGAGCGGAGAGAAACAAACCCGTCACCAACAACAGGAAAAGTATCCTTCGTATCATTTTTCTTCGGTTTTTAGTTGATAATGTACATTACGCTCCTCAAGATGTTGCAGGATGAAATGAAAGTTTTCCTCGTCGCGTGCCACCTTTTCCGGCGGGATGATACCGCGGCCGCTGATCCTGCCGGCCAGCATCAGTTCGGTGAGGGCGGTACACGTGAAGCCGGTGGTGCGAGCCATGGAGATCATTTCCTTCTCCCGGTCGTAACGGTCGAGGAGGGTGTATACATACCGCACTTGTCTGCCGTCGCGACGTCCCTCGATGCAGGTACGCATCACGGTGAAATCCTCCTCGCCCGGCTCCAGCTTCCACTGGCGGAACAAGAGACGGGCTGTCAGGTCGACCGGCCGGATCTTCTTGCCGTTGACCTCCACCTCCTCGCTGGAGAAGAAACCGCTCTCGCGCAGCACCCGCAGATACTCCACCGTACCGGGGTAGCGGAGCGTTTTCTCGATCATGTTGGGCACCTGCATGGTGTGCAACAGGGTGCGCAGACCGTCGGAGTTCCATGCTTCCAGGGTGCCGATCCCCTCGAAGTCGATCAGCTCGCTGTCGGAGAGAGCGGGCTTGACCACCAGATGGCCGTTCTCCACATAACGGGCCGGCCGGACATATTCTTCAATGACATCGATGGGCGAGAAGACCGCCTTGTACTGGAAAGGCCACTGCCGGATCACGGGCAGTCCTCCCACATAACAGACGTAACGTTCCACCTCCATCACCGCATCGTAATAGCCCAGGAAGACGTTGCTCATCCCCGGGGCCACGCCGGCATCGATGACGATGCGGCAACCCTGTTCTCTGGCAGCCTCGTCGAGGGTGAAGGGATCCTGCGGGAAGAAAGAGATATCCACCATGTCTTTGCCGGCACGGATGATCTCTTTGACCACCTGGTAGCCCATGAATCCCGGCACGGCTCCTACCACCAGGTCGTAGGGTTCGACGAGACGGGGGATGCTTCCCGGCACGGAGAGGTCGGCACGGAGGGTCTTCACCCCCTGGCGGCGCAAGGGCGCGAGCGCCTCGTCCCGTATATCGACGGCCGTGACATCATGACGGGCCGCCAGGTCGGCAGCGATGGCACCTCCCACCAGGCCGGCCCCCAAAACCATGATCTTCTTTTTCTGTTCCATCATCGTGACATTATCCGAGGATCATCCCGATGATCGTGGCCGAAAGGAGCGAAGCCACCGACCCGCCCAGCAAAGCCCGCATGCCGAAACGCGCCAGCAGCGAACGCTTGTTGGGCGCCAGCGAACCGATGCCCCCGATCTGGATGCCGATCGAGGCAAAATTGGCAAAGCCGCACAACATGTAAGTGGCCATGATGATCGACTTGGGATCGTGGAACACCATCTCGGCCTTCATCTTGGCCAGACTGATGTATCCCACGAACTCGGTCATGATGATCTTCTCTCCCAGCAGCTGTCCCACCAGGGCGATGTCTTCCTTGGCCACGCCGATGAGCCACATCAGGGGGGCCATGAGGTAGCCCAGGATGAACTGCAGCGACAGCTCGTGATAGCGATGGCCCGTGATGCGGTCGATCACCTCGTTGAGGCTGGTCCATGCCCCTACTTTCATCAGGATGTAGTTGATGAAGGCGATGAAGGCAAGGAACACCAGCAGCATGGCCGCCACGTTGGCTGCCAGCTTCAGCCCCTGGATGGTGCCGTTGGAGATGGCATCCAGGACGTTGTTGCCCACCTTCTCCTTGGTGATGCGGATGTTGGAGCTGATCTCCTCGGTCTGCGGCACCAGGATCTTGGAGACCACCACGGCGCCGGGAGCGGCCATCACCGAGGCGGCCAGCAGATGCTTGGCAAAAATGAGCCGCTGCACGGGGTCGGAACCCCCGAGGAAACCGATGTAGGCCGCCAGCACCCCACCCGCCAGCGTAGCCATACCCCCTATCATCACCAGCAGGATCTCCGACTTGTTCATGAAAGGGATGTATTCCTTGATCATCAGCGGTGACTCGGTCTGTCCGAGGAAGATGTTGCCCGCCACCGAAAGACTCTCCGCTCCCGAAAGACGCAACGCCTTGGTCATCATCCAGGCCAGACCATATACGATCACCTGGATGATACCCCAGTAAAAAAGCAGCGAGGTGAGAGCCGAGAAAAAGATTATGGTAGGCAGGATCTGGATGGCGAAAATGGTGCCGAACCGCGATGCATCGGTCAGACTGCCGAAAAGGAACGTGGTCCCCTCGCCGGTGAAATCCAGGATCTTGACAAAGATCTTGCCCGTATATTCAAAGATGATACGTATGAAAGGAACATAGAGGATGCTGACGGCCAGCAGCACCTGGATGAGCAGGCCGGTGATGACGACCCGCCACGAGATGGCCTTCCTGTCGGTGCTGAAGAGCCAGGTGATGAGGATGAGCACGGCCATGCCCAGGATCCCCCGCAGGAAGCTGGTGAGCGTAAAACCTCCCCCCATGTTGGTGGAGATGACCTGGCCGGAGTCTTGGTCGAGGAGGGAAGGACCGCCACTGTCGCCGGGAGGCGGAGCCACCGCCGCCACCGTATCCCCGGACGTGACAACCACCCCCGTGGTGTCGGCGGCATGGAGGGAAAAAACAATCAACAGCAAGAGGGGGAACAAAAAAAGAAAGGTTCTTTTCGTCATGGGAACAATGCTTTTTCCTCGTTCGCTACAGCACCATGCGGGCAGAAGCCTCTCTCACTGGCGCTGCTGTTTTCTTCGTTTGATCTCGTCGCGGATGAGCGAAGCACGTTCATAGGCCTCCTCCTCCACGGCTTTCTCCAGCATCTCATTCAGTTCTTTCAAGGTATAGCGCCGCAACTCGGCCGCAGGATCTTCCGGAGTGGCAGCCTCCTCACGATCCTCCAGCTCCTCATCTGTTTCTTCCGGTTCCATCACCATCCCGGCCCGCGCCATGATCTCCTCGGTGGTATAAATGGGACAGACAAAACGTACGGCCAGCGCAATGGCATCCGAGGTGCGGGCATCGATGACCACCTGACGGTCCCCCTGACGACAGATCAGCTTGCTGAAAAAAACACCCTCTTCCAGCTTGTAGATCTCCACCTCCTCAAGTTCAATGTCGAATGTCTTCGCAAAATTATGGAAAAGATCGTGGGTGAGCGGCCTGGGAGCCTGCAGGTTCTCCAGGGCGATCGCGATGGCCTGCGCCTCACACTGTCCGATGATGATAGGGATCCTCCGTCGCCCCTCCTGCTCGGACAACACCAGCGCATAGGCCCCCGTCTGTGCGTGACTGAGCGATAAACCCAGTACGTTCAATCTGATTCTGGCCATACCTGAAATATTTATCCCCCCTCACGAGAGGTTCACAAATATAATGATTCCAACCTATATATCCTGCGGCTCCCTCCCGAAATAAATATTTGCCCAAAATATTTGAATGTAAGCGAATTTTTATATTTTTGCAGTCCCAAAATCTGTTACAACTCTTTAACGCAGGAAGATATGTTTGCTATTGTGGAAGTTGCGGGCCAGCAGTTCAAGGTCGAGAAGAACGACCGGATCTTTGTGCATCGGCTTCAGGAAAAAGAAGGGGACAAGATCGTGCTCGACCAGGTGTTGCTGGTGGAAGAGAAAGGGAAGACCCTCGTAGGCACTCCCGTGGTGAAAGAGTATCAGGTGAAAGCCACGGTGCTGACCCATCTGAAGGGAGACAAGGTGAAGGTGTTCAAGAAAAAACGCAGAAAAGGCTATCAGAAGCTGAACGGTCATCGTCAGCTCTTCACCGAGATCCAGATCGACGCCATCGAGAAGGCCAGGTCCGCCACCAGGAAAACTGCTGCGCAGGAGAGCAAGGCTGAGAAGAAAGAAACAGAGAAACCTGCGGCTAAGGCCAAAGCTCCCTCTTCCCGCGCCAAGGCCACGGAAACCAAAAAGGCCGAAGCCGCCGGCGAAACCACCAAGACCACGACGGCAAAAAAATCCACCCGCACCACGGCAGCCAGGAAAAGCACTGGTACCAAGGCTGCCAAGACCGCAGGGGAAGAGAAAAAAAACGACAAGAAAGAAGAAAAATAATCTAACATCATACTGCTATGGCACACAAGAAAGGAGCAGGTAGTTCAAGGAACGGCCGCGAATCGGAAAGCAAACGGCTTGGTGTCAAACTCTTCGGCGGACAGTTCGCCCGTGCGGGCAACATCATCGTCCGTCAGCGCGGCACACGCCACCATCCCGGCCTGAACGTCGGCATGGGCAACGACCATACCCTCTTCGCCCTCGTCGACGGGATCGTCGAATTCAGGAAAAGAAGGAACAACAGATCCTACGTCTCGGTCATTCCGGTCGAAGAGGCCAAGAAATAGAAGATCCCACACCGTATCGCTCCCGGGATATGTGGTCAGAAAAGCCCATGTTCCGGGAGTTTTTTTTTAACTTGACCCCTCATAAAACGACATCACCATGCTCACGTTGAAACAGATCCGCGATCATCACCGGGAGATCGTCGAACGGCTCAGGATCAAGAACTTCGACGCTTCGTCCACTGTCGAAAGCATCCTGCATCTGGATGAGGAGCGCCGGCAGCTGCAGACCTCTGCCGACCGGGCCCAGGCCGAAATGAACAAACGCTCGAAAGAGATCGGCAGGCTCTTCAAGGAGAAAAAGGTCGAGGAAGCCAACAGGGCACGCGAGGAGGTGAGCCGCCTGAAAGAGGAGATCAAGCAGATGCACGCCCGCCTGCACGAGGTGGAGGAAGAGCTTGAGCGTTTGCTGGTGACCCTGCCCAATGTGCCGCATCCTTCGGTGCCTCCCGGCAAAGGCGACCAGGACAACGTGGAGGTGCGCAACGGGGGTGCGCTCCCCCGTCTGCCCGGTGAGGCCCTGCCCCACTGGGAGCTGGGAAAAAAATACGGTCTCATCGACTTCGAGCTGGGCAACAAGCTCACGGGCGCCGGCTTCCCCGTCTTCACCGGCAAAGGTGCCCGCCTGGTCAGAGCCCTCATCAGCTTCTTCCTCGACGAGGCGGTCCGGGCCGGATACCGCGAGGTGCTGCCCCCCCTGATGGTCAACGAAGCCTCCGCCTTCGCCACAGGCCAGCTGCCCGACAAAGAAGGACAGATGTACCGCCTGGAAGACGACCCTTTCTACCTGATACCTACCGCCGAAGTGCCCGTCACCAACATCTACCGCGATGTGATCCTCGACGAAGAGGAACTGCCCGTACGCAATACGGCCTATACTCCCTGCTTCCGCCGCGAAGCCGGATCCTACGGCAAGGATGTTCGCGGACTGAACAGGGTCCACCAGTTCGACAAGGTGGAGATCGTCGAGATCGAACACCCCGAACGTTCCTACCAGACCCTGGAACGGATGGTGGAACATGTGGAGAACCTGGTCAAAAAACTGGAGCTGCCTTACCGTATCATGAAGCTCTGCGGCGGCGATCTCTCCTTCACCTCCGCCCTGACCTATGATTTTGAAGTGTATGCCGCAGCTCAGGGGAAATGGCTGGAGGTAAGTTCGGTCTCCAATTTCGAGTCTTTCCAGGCCAACCGACTGAAGCTGCGTTTCCGTGAGCGGGGCAGCAAGCGCACGCGTCTGGCCCACACCCTCAACGGCAGTGCTCTGGCCCTGCCGCGTATCCTGGCGGCCCTGCTGGAGAACAACCAGACGGACGAAGGGATCCGTCTACCCAAAGTGCTGGTGCCTTATACCGGCTTTGAGACCATCTCCTGAGGCCGATGGACGGGCATTCCCATCAACGGGCTTTCGTGCCGGCCCTGCTGGCCATCTTCTTCTGGGCCACCATCCCCACAGCTTTCAAGACCGGGCTGGAGCATGCCTCCCCCGCCCTGTTCCTTTTCTGGGCCAACCTCACCTCACTGACCGTCTTCTTGGGGATCATCCTCATCACCGGGAAAGGCGGGTTGTTGCTGAGACAACGTCGCCGACAGCTGTTCCGTTCCGCCCTCCTGGGTGTGCTCAGTCCTTTTGCCTATTACCTCATCCTTTTTGAAGCCTACTCCCGGTTACCGGGGCAGGTGGCCCAGCCGCTCAACATGATCTGGCCCATCGTACTGGTGTTCCTCTCGGCCGTGATCCTCAGGCAGAAGATCCCCCTGCGCAGCTACCTGGCCCTCTTCATCAGTTTCTCAGGTATTTTCTTCGTCTCCTCCCAGGGCGATCCGGCCGGCTTCCGCAACACCGACGCGGGGGCCGTCACCCTGGCCGCAGGAAGCTCGGTCATCTGGGCCCTCTTCTGGGTATTGCACATGCAGGACGAAAGGGAAGAGGTGATCCGCCTTTTTACCAATTTTTTCTTCGCTCTGTTGTACATCATCCTGCTGCTTCTGATCACAGGCAGCTCTTTTATGCCGCCCGGTCGTGCTCTGGCAGCTGCCGTCTATTCCGGCCTCTTCGAGATGGGCATCACCTTCCTGCTGTGGCTGCATGCCCTCCATCTGGCCAAAAACACGGCCACCATCAGCAACCTCGTCTATCTGGCACCTTTTTTGTCGCTCTTTTTCCTGCACTTTCTCCGGGGCGAAAAGATCTACCTGACCACCGTCGCCGGACTGATATTGATAATTGGAGGTATCTTTGTACAGAACTTCCGGCAAACAACTATCCATGAACAGTGAAAAAAGAACCAACACCATGAAAAAGCCGAGAATCACCCTCTGGCCCCTGATCCCCTTCCTCTTCCTGCTTCTGCAGGTTTCCTGCAGGAAAGATGAACCTGTTCCACCCGAACAGGAACCCACCGTGGAGGAAAAGGCGCGGGACCAGCTGTACAAGATCATGAAGGACTGGTACCTGTGGTACGACAAGATGCCGGAGGTGAACCCCGCAGACTACAAAGGACCGGAAGATCTGCTGGAAGCTTTGCGGTACAAGGAACTGGACAAGTGGAGCTTTGTGGCGGAAAAATCGATCTTCGAAAGCTATTTCGGTGCCGGCCAGTATCTGGGATTCGGCTACGGGTACGCATACGATGCTCAAGGCAAGGTCTGGATCACTTTCGTCTTCCGCGACTCTCCGCTTTATCCGCAGGGGGTGCGGCGGGGATGGCGTCTCACTGCCATCGACGATCATGAGCTGGCACCCTATGAGGACCTGGGGCCTCTGATGGGCGACCCCGTGGCCGGCGTGGAAAAGACCTTCACTTTCCTGGAGCCGGACAGCACCGAAGTATCTTACACCGTGGCCAAGGACACCATCCAGATCAACGCCGTCCTGCTGGCCGACACCCTTCATGTGGGGGGTGAGGTGGTCGGCCATCTGGTGTTCCAGACCTTTGTACAGACGGCCATGGCCGAGCTGGACAGTGCCTTCGCCTATTTCCGGTCGGTCAATGCCACACAACTGATCGTCGACCTGCGTTACAACGGCGGGGGCAGCCTCGACGTGGCCCAGCAGCTGGGCAGCCTCATCGCCGGCAATGCCAATGCGGGCAAGACGCTCTGCCGCCTGGAGCATAACGACAAGCGCACCAGCCAGGACGAAGACATCCCCTTCCTCAGCCTGCCGAACGCCCTCGACCTCAACCGGGTCATCTACATCACCAGCCGGGGAAGCGCCTCGGCAAGCGAGGTGGTCATCAACGGCGTCAAGCCTTTCATGTCCACCGCCCTCATAGGCGACCGCACCTACGGCAAACCCGTGGGCATGCACTCGTGGCTCTACGACAAATATGTCTTCGTGCCGGTATGCTTCAGGCTGGTCAATGCCAACGGCGAAGGCGACTACTTCAACGGCCTGCCTGCCGACGACTATGCCGAGGATGGCCTGCAGTATGCTTTTTCTGACCGGCGTGAGCCCCGTCTGCGGGATGCCATCATCTACCTGGAGACCGGCAGTTTCCCCAACCCCGCCCAAAAGAAATCGGCCACGGTGCGGCTGCCCGCATGGAAAGGCATCTACACCGAGATAGGCGCCCTGTAAAATACATGGAACAGCTCATCGACAAGATCATCCTGGGGGTCGACCCCGGCACCACCTTCACCGGTTACGGTATCCTGGAGGTGAAGGGGAAAGAGCTGCATGTCGCCGCCATCGGGGTGATCGACCTGCGCAAGTACGGCACCCATTTCCTCAAACTGAAACATATCTTCGAACGGGTGCTGGGGCTCGTGGATGCCTACCATCCCGATGAGCTGGCCATAGAAGCGCCTTTTTACGGCAAGAATGTGCAGTCAATGCTCAAGCTGGGCCGTGCCCAGGGGGCGGCCATCGCCGCCGGCCTGTACCGCGACGTGCCGGTATTTGAATATGCTCCCACGAAGATCAAGATGGCCATCACGGGCGAGGGCAGTGCCTCAAAAGAACAGGTCTCGTCGATGCTGACCCACATCCTCCACTTCCGGGAGATGCCGGCCCGCCTCGATGCCAGCGACGCCCTGGCCGCCGCCGTATGTCATTACTTCGAGAACCAACGACTGCGCTCAGGAGGGGGCGGTTCTTCCAGCTGGGAGGATTTCATCCGCCGCAACCCCGGCCGCATCAGCAAATGATGCCGGAACAGACCCTTACAGCCTCACCTCACGGGCAATGCTGGCAGCCAGCTCTCGGAACTCCTCATCGGTGAGCTGCAGCTTGGGACGAGAGAAGCTGATATCCGCCTCGCTGTTGATAGGAATAAGATGGATGTGGGCATGCGGCACCTCCAGCCCCAGCACCGCCACACCGATGCGCTTGCACGGCACCACCTTCTCAATGGCACGTGCCACCTTCTTCGAGAAAACCATCATCCCTGCCAGCAGGTCATCCTCGAGATCGAAAAGATAATCGATCTCCTCCTTCGGGATCACCAGCGTGTGCCCTTTGGCAAGGGGATGGATGTCGAGAAAGGCATAGTACCGCTCATCCTCGGCCACCTTGTAGGAAGGGATCTCGCCCTTCACGATCCTGGTAAAAATGGAGCTCATAACACCGGTTTTAAATGGATATCTCAACGATCTCCAGCGAAAGGGTCCCCGAAGGCACTTTCACCTCCACCTTCTCCCCCGCTTTCTTCCCGATGAGCGCCTTGGCAATGGGGGTCTGGATCGACAGTTTGCCGGTCTTGAGGTCGGCCTCGTTCTCCGACACCAGCGTATATTCCATCAGCTGTCCCGTGGCCAGGTTACGTATTTTCACCTTGTTCATCATCTGCACCGTGGTGGTGTTGATCTTCGACTCATCGATGACCCGGGCATTGGCGATGAGGTTCTCGAGCTTGGCGATGCGCATCTCGAGCATCCCCTGTGCCTCCTTGGCAGCCGCATATTCGGCATTCTCCGAAAGATCACCCTTGTCACGCGCCTCGGCGATCTGCTTGGAGATAGCAGGCCTCTCGATACGCGTAAGACGGTCCAGCTCCTCTTTCAACTTACGCAGTCCTTCTTCCGTCATGTAAGATACTTCTCCCATAATCCTCAACTTTTTGACCCTTCAGATAAAAACAAAAAGAATTCCGCACACTGGGAACTCTTTTTCAGATACTGACAAGCCGTTATTTCGCCGTAAAGATAAGAATATTTTTCGTTTAAATCAAAGTATCACAGCCTTTAACCGTCAACTGTGTCAAAAATACTTGCGTTCCATGATCTCGGAATAGATGACGGCCTTGACGGGATCGAAATCTTCCAGGAAAGCGTTCTCATGCTCTGCTCCCTGTTCCCTCATGAATTTTTCCCAGTCGGGATGATCTGCCCGGATCCGGCCGTCCTCTTTTTGTGTTGTTTTCTTTTCCCCGCTGCGGGCAGCAAGTGCACTCTGTCCCTCCTCTTCCGGGGGAAGAAAATAGTCGGGAGAGGTTTTCTCCTCCTCCGTGACCTTGGACTGCTCCTCACCGGCAGCTGCCGTCTCTGCCGCCATCTCTTCCGGCATGAACTCCTCATCATACTCATACACCGGTTCCGCCTGCTCCTCTTCGCCTTCAAGGATAGCGTCAACAAGCGGATTGCCGGTGGTCATGTAACGGTCATCCTCCTGCGGCGGGGCAGCCTCCTCCATCTCCTCCTGTTGCTGTTGCAACAACTGCTTTCTACGAAGCTCTTCGTCGGTCCTGCGTTTTTTCTTCAACGCACCCACCACGGAAAAAAGCAACAAAAAAGCAAGATACAGAACAGTACCCCAGTCGATCTTCATTTTTTCTTCTTTTTCTTTTTGTTATTGTTGCCTCCTCCGAAAAGACGTTGCCAGAACCCTTGATCCCCTCGCCGGTTATAGGCGTCGGCCTGCCGGCGCGACTCCTTCATCCGTTTCTGGGTCTCAGGGGTCTGCATCTTGTAACGCCGTTTGATCTCTTTCTTACGGGCTTTCTGATACGCTTTCTTCCGTTTTTCCTCTTTTCTTTTTGCTTCCTTGACCGGTTTGGCCGGCCTGCCCGTGCTTTTCTGCAGCTTTTTCTCGTTGCGCGAAAGACGGGTCTTCCCGTCGAGGCCGGGGGCGGCGGGACGCGCCTTCTTCTTCTTGCTGACAGCCCGCTTCTCCTTAGGCGTAAGACTACTGCCTTTGGGCCGCTGCTGGGCAGGCGCCGGAACCGCCACCACCAGAGCTAAAACCAGAAGAAACCACCGAATAATCGACAAAATTTTCATTAGCTTTGCATAATCATCCGGGAAATATGCGACACCTTTCCTCAAAGATAATCATTTTTGCAATTCCCGCCATTCTTCTTTGGGCCTGCAAGACGGAAGAGAACCAGCGCATTCCCAATGTCTTCGTCGATTTCACCATCAACCTGAGCGATCCGATGTTCAACGATCTTGCGGTGGCCGGCAACGCCGTGGTGGTCGACAAGAACTACGCCGGCACGGCCTCGGCGGGATACAACGACCACGGCATCATCATCTACCGCGCCTCCGAGAGCGAGTTCTTCGCTTTCGACCGCACCTGCCCCTTCGAGGAAAGACTCGACCAGGCAGTGGTGCTGAAGAATACGGGAGACATCGCCCCCGAATGTCCTGCCTGCCACTCCAAATATGTCCTGCCCAACTACGGCTATCCCTCCTCCGACAGCCCGTCACGTTACCCCCTGAAACGGTACCGCACCTCCTTTGACGGCAGGATCGTGCATGTCTACAACTGACAAAAAAAAAATACGCACCGGCCGGTGCGTATTTTTCTCTTCTCTCCCGCAGGATGAGATGATCAGTAACGGTAGTGGTCGGGTTTGAAAGGTCCTTCCACGGGCACTCCGATGTATTCGGCCTGCTCGGGGGTGAGCCGGGTGAGGCTCACGCCCAGCTGCGGCAGATGGAGCCGTGCCACCTCTTCGTCCAGATGCTTGGGCAGACGGTACACATCCACCTCGTAATCTTTCGTCCACAGCTCGATCTGTGCCAGCGTCTGGTTGGAGAAAGAGTTGCTCATCACGAACGAGGGATGCCCCGTGGCACAGCCCAGGTTGACCAGGCGACCTTCGGCCAGCAGGATGATCGAATGTCCGTCGGGGAAATAGTACTGGTCGACCTGCGGCTTGATGTTCTCCTTGCGGATGCCGGGATAGTTCTCCAGAGCATCCACCTGGATCTCGTTATCAAAATGTCCGATGTTGCAGACGATGGCCTGGTCTTTCATCTTCGCCATGTGGTCGATGGTGATGACATCGCGGTTGCCAGTGGCCGTAACGTAGATGTCGCCAATGTCAAGCACTTCCTCGACGGTCCGCACCTCGTAGCCTTCCATGGCAGCCTGGAGGGCGCAGATGGGGTCGATCTCGGTCACGATGACCCGTGCGCCGAAGTTGCGCATCGACTGGGCCGATCCTTTGCCCACATCGCCATAGCCGCATACCACCACCACCTTGCCGGCCAGCATGATGTCTGTGGCCCGCTTGATGCCGTCGGCCAGCGACTCACGGCACCCGTACAGGTTGTCGAACTTCGACTTGGTCACCGAATCGTTCACATTGATGGCCGGCACCAGCAGCTCGCCTCTCTCCTTCATCTGATAGAGACGGTGTACCCCCGTGGTGGTCTCTTCCGAAACACCGCGCCACTCCTTCACCAGACGGTGCCATTTGGTAGGATCCTCTTCGTACACCTTTCTCAGGGTATCGAGGATGATCTGTTCCTCCTTGTTGGAACCTTTTTCGTCGAGCAGGGCAGGGTTCTCCTCAATGGCATAGCCCTTGTGGATGATGAGGGTGGCATCGCCCCCGTCGTCGACGACGAGGTTGGGTCCTTTGCCGCCGGGGAAGGAGAG
Organism: uncultured Rikenellaceae bacterium; assembly: GCA_964599235.1. GTDB lineage: Bacteria > Bacteroidota > Bacteroidia > Bacteroidales > VadinHA17 > DRPN01. Next base: position 23,835 of record CAZRDX010000037.1, on the reverse strand, counting down.
CGCCTGCACGGTGCTCCACCAGTACTCTTCCAGCGTCTCTCCCTTCCAGGCAAAGACGGGGATACCGCGCTCGGCCATGGCCGCCGCAGCATGATCCTGCGTGGAGAAAATATTGCAGCTGGCCCACCGCACATCGGCACCCAGCTCCACCAGCGTCTCGATCAGCACCGCCGTCTGGATGGTCATATGCAGCGAACCTGTGATACGGGCTCCCTGGAGCGGCTTCCGGGCCGCATATTTCTCGCGCAGGGCCATCAGCCCCGGCATCTCTTTCTCGGCCAGCTCGATCTCTTTACGCCCGAAAGCGGCAAGAGAAAGGTCCTTCACCTTGTAAGGTAGATCGGTGACGATCGTCTCGGTTACGTCCATTTTCTTCTCTGTTTTTTTTTTGCAAAAGTAATCATTTTCGGTGAGATGACCCTTCCAGGATGGCAAGGGCTACCTCTCTGTCCCGCTGCAGCTGGGTCACCAGCGCCTCCACGTCTTGGAACTTCCGCTCATCCCTGATCCTTCCCATGAACACCACCTTGACATCCTGGCCATAGATATCGCCATGGAAATCGAAGATATGCACTTCGATGGTCTTGGTGGGGAATCCGTCGCTGACGGTGGGACGGACACCGATGTTGAGCATCCCGCCCAGATCGTGGCCCGAAAGTATGACCCGCACGGCATAGACCCCGTCGCGGGGGATCAGCTTATGTTCGTCATCGGGGCGTATGTTGGCCGTGGGGAACCCGAGGCTCCGCCCCAGACGCTTGCCTCCCACGATTCGACCTATGATGAAGTAAGGATAACCCAGCATCCGCTCGGCGGTGACCACATCCCCCGCCCAGAGCAGCTCCCGGATGAGGGTGGAGCTGACGGTCCTGCCCTCGACAACCAAAGCCTCCACACGCACCACACGAAAACCCAGCTCCTCCCCCAACGCTGCTACCATCCGGTGATCCCCCTGGCGATCCCGCCCAAAGACATGGTCAAAACCCATCACCAGCACCCGAACACCCACTTTCTTCACCAGCACCTCCTCGATGAAGGTTCGTGCATCCATGTTGCGGATCTCTTCCGTGAACTCCAGGATCACCAGATGATCGATGCCACACGCCTCTATCAGCTCCTGTTTGCCCTGGATCGTCGAAAGGTAACGTATCTTCTCAGGATCGCGGTTGAGCACCAGCCGGGGATGGGGCCAAAAGGTGATCACCACCGTCTCGCCGCCGATACGCCGGGCCTCCTCCTTCATCCTGTCAAAGAGATGACGATGCCCGCGGTGCACGCCGTCGAACACCCCGATGCTCACCACCGGCCGCCTGACAAGGATCCTCTCAAGCGTATGATAGACATTCATGATCCTTCCAAATGGATGACAAAGTTAACAAAAGAAACTCACCCTTATTCCTGCCTGCCCCTCGCCGTACTGCAGGAAGGACTTTTGACGAACATTTGTTATCTTCGTCAAAGAGCAAAAACAGGCGATGGAGGTTCCCGAATATGTGAAGCGTGATCCCTGGCTCCGGCCCTATCAGGAGGTGATCCTGGGCAGGATCAGGAGGTACCGTCTGGTGAAGGAGGACCTGACGCAGGGGCGGGGGCTGAAAGCTTTTGCCGATGCGCATCATCATCTGGGGCTGCACCATCAGAAACGGGGGTGGGTCTTCCGCGAGTGGGCACCCAACGCCACACGCATCTATCTCCTGTGCGAGAAGAGCGGCTGGCAGGAAAAGGAGGCCTACCGGCTCCATCCCTCCCCCGTCGGCGAAGGGATCTGGGAGGTGCATCTCCCGCACGACCATCTGCATCATCTCGACCTTTACCATCTCTCCATCCACTGGGACGGCGGGCAGGGCGAACGTATTCCCGCCTATGCCACCCGGGTGGTGCAGGATCCGTCGACAGGCATCTTCAACGCCCAGGTGTGGGACCCCCCTGAACCCTACCGCATGCAACACCCCTCACCCCCGGCCGAGGAGGGTCCCTTCATCTACGAGGCCCACATCGGCATGAGCAGCGAAGAGGAGAAGATCGCCGGCTACACCGAGTTCAGGGACAACATCCTCCCCTACATCCGGGAGGCGGGATACAACACCATCCAGCTGATGGCCATTCAGGAACATCCTTATTACGGGTCGTTCGGCTATCATGTCTCGAGCTTTTTCGCCCCCTCTTCCCGTTTCGGCACCCCCGACGAGCTGCGTTCGCTCATCGACACTGCCCATGCGATGGGTTTGCGGGTGATCATGGACATCGTCCACTCCCACGCCGTCCGCAACGAGGTGGAGGGGCTCGGTCGTTTCGACGGCACCCGCACCCAGTACTTCCACGACGGCCCCCGCGGCGAACACCCGGCCTGGGGCTCCCTGTGCTTCAACTACGGCAAGCACGAAGTGCTGAAGTTCCTCCTCTCCAACCTGCGCTACTGGATGGAGGAGTTCGGCTTCGACGGCTTCCGCTTCGACGGCGTCACCTCCATGCTCTACCTCGACCACGGCCTGGGACGCGACTTCACCTCGTACGACAACTATTACAACGGCGAACAGGACGAGGATGCCATCCTGTACCTCACGCTGGCCAACGAGCTGGTGCACCGCCTGCATCCCGACGCCCTCACCATCGCCGAGGAGATGAGCGGCATGCCCGGCCTGGGCATCCCCGTCGAAGAGGGAGGCATCGGTTTCGACTACCGCCTGGCCATGGGAGTGCCCGACTTCTGGATACGCCTCATCAAGGAGAAACGCGACGAGGAATGGAACGTCAGCCAGATCTACCATGAGCTGAGCAACCACCGGCAGGATGAGAAGACGATCTCCTATGCCGAGTCGCACGACCAGGCGCTGGTGGGCGACAAAACCATCGCCTTCCGCCTCATGGACAAGGAGATGTATTTCCACATGAGGAAAGATGACCACCATCTGGTCATCGACCGCGGGCTGGCCCTGCACAAGATGATCCGCCTGGTGACGGCGGCCACCGCCGGCGGCGGCTATCTCAACTTCATGGGCAACGAGTTCGGCCACCCCGAATGGATCGACTTCCCCCGCGAGGGCAACAACTGGTCGTACCAATACGCCCGCCGGCAGTGGAGCCTCCTCCAGGACAAGAACCTCCACTACCACGAGCTGGCCGACTTCGACAAGGAGATGATCCGTCTGCTGCGCCGAGAGAAGATCTACGAGCTGCTCTTCCCCTTCCTCATCACCTCCAACGAACAGGACCAGGTGCTGGCCTTCTCAAGGAAAGAGCTGCTCTTCGTCTTCAACTTCAACCCCGTCACCTCTTTCAGCGACTACGGCATCCCCGTGGGGGCCGGCCATTACCGCATCGTCCTCGACACCGACGATGTCCGTTTCGGCGGCCAGGGACGTATCGATCACTCCCTCATCTACCCCGCACTCAAATACGGCAAATGGCACTCCTCCGACCCTTTCTACCTGAAGCTCTATCTTCCGGCACGTACGGCCGTGGCGCTGAAGCACCACCTCCCCCCGCGGGTGCGGTGATCATCAGATCCACATCACCATGTTCACATCCTGCGGATGCGGCAGCAAGGGATGCGTGGGAACGATGCGGATGTCGTAGAAGAAGTAACCCGGGCGGGTGGGTTCGACCCGTATGGAGAAGAGGGCTTTGGACCCTTCCTGACGCACGAACTCAAAAGGCTGCTTGAAGACGAGCACGATCTCGCCGTTCTTGTCCTTGTCGGTGACGATCAGCTCCACACGTATCCATTCGGGCAGGATCTCTCCCAGCTCCAGCTCCACCGAGCCGGTGTACACCTCCCCGACACGGTACTCGCCGTCGCCGCTGAAAGTGGTCGACAGGACCTTGATGTTCTCCATCCGGCTGTACACCTGATACTTCCACAGGGCCAGCAGCCGGGCCTGCTCGTAGTGGTTGGCTGTAAGACGGCGGCTCCGCTCGTGCATCTTCAGATAATAACGCTCGTAATAATCCCGCATCATCCGCTCCATGGTGAAATGAGGCGCGATCTCCAGGAGGCTCTTCTTGACCACCGCCACCCATCCCGGCGAACACCCCTCGGCATTGCGGTCGTAATAGAGCGGGATGATCTCGTTCTCAAGGATGGAGTAGATCATCTCCACGTCCATCTCATCCTGCAGTTCCTGGTTCTGGTAGGTTTTTTCCTGAGGCAGGGCCCATCCGGCGCCGGGCACGTATCCTTCGACCCACCAGCCGTCCAGGACGCTGAAGTGGATGGTGCCGTTCATCACCGCCTTCTCTCCGGAGGTGCCGGAAGCCTCCAGCGGACGGGTGGGCGTGTTGAGCCAGATGTCGACACCCTGCACCAGCTGGGCCGCCAACTCCATATCGTAATCCTCCAAGAAAAGGATCTTGCCCTTGAACTCGGGCATCCTGGAGACCCTGTAGATCTCGCTGATCAGTTTCTTTCCTTCCAGATCCTGGGGATGGGCTTTGCCGGCAAAGAGGAACTGTACGGGTCGCTCCTCGTCGCTCACCAGCTTGCGCAGCCGTTCGAGGTCGCGGAACAGAAGCGTACCGCGCTTGTAAGAGGCAAAACGCCGCGCAAAGCCGATGGTCAGCGCATCCTCACGCAGCCTGCGGTTGATCTCAATGATCTTGCGGGGCGACTCGTGACGACGCGTGCCGTTCTTGGTGAAACGCTCACGGATGTAACGGATCATCTGGCGTTTCACATCATTATGGAACTCCCAGAGAAGCTTGTCGGGGATCTCCTGGATGCGCTGCCATTTTCCGTCGCCGGGATACACCTCCCCGCCTTCACCGATCGTTTCCTTCAGGAAGTTCTTCCATGCAGGTGAAGCCCAGGTAGGATAGTGCACACCGTTGGTGACATAGCCGATGTGCAGTTCCTCCTTGAGAAAGCCGGGCCACAGTCCCCTGAAAAGATCGCGGCTCACCTCGCCGTGCAGACGGCTCACGCCGTTGATCTCCGAGGAGAGGTTGGCCGCCAGGAAGCTCATGTTGAACTTCTCATTCTTGTCACCGGGTGTCTTGCGACCCAGGTTCATCAGCTCATCCCACGAGATCCTGAGACGGTCGGGGTAGTGAGCCAGGTAGGTACGCAGCAGGTCCTCGTCGAACAGGTCGTGACCTGCCGGTACGGGCGTATGAGTGGTGAAAAGGGTGGAGCCGCGCACCGCCTCCCGTGCTTCGGCAAAGGAAAGATTATGTTCGTGGATGAGGCAGTTGATACGTTCCAGACCGATGAAGGCCGAATGGCCTTCGTTGCTGTGGTAGATATCGGGGCGTATACCGAGGGCACGCAGGGCCCGGATACCCCCCACACCCAGCAGCAGCTCCTGCTTGAGACGGTTCTCACGGTCGCCGCCGTACAGATGATGGGTGATCTGACGGTCACGCTCCTGGTTCTCCTCGAGGTCGGTATCAAGCAGGTAGAGCGACACCCTGCCCACGCGCGCCTCCCAGATCTTGGCCACCACCGTCCGGCCGGGAAAGGCGATCTGCACGGAGAGCCAGTTGCCCCGCTCATCCTTGACGGGGATGACCGGTATCTGCGAGAACTGCTCGGCTTCGTACACCTCCTGCTGCTCACCGTTGATGCTGAGCACCTGCTTGAAATAGCCATAACGATAGAGCAGCCCGACGCCGGTCATCGGCCGCCGCTCGTCGCTGGCCTCCTTGAGATAATCCCCGGCCAGCACCCCCAGACCCCCGGAATAGATCTTCAGGGTGGTATGCAGACCGAACTCCATGCTGAAATATGCCACGTGAGGCAGGGAAGGATCGATGCCGGCAGTCATATAGTCACGGAACTCTTTTTCGACCCTGTCGAGGTGGGCCAGGAACTTTTTGCTGCGTGCCAGCGACACCAGGCGTTTGTAGTCGACCCTTTCGAGCAGGAGGACGGGGTTGTGGCCGGTCTCCTCCCACAGCGTTTCGTCGATGATCTGCCAGAGACGGGCTGCATCGTCGTACCACGACCACCACAGGTTGGTGGCCAGCTCCTCGAGCACCTTCAGACGGGCGGGCAGCCGCGACTCGATGAAGAGAGGCTTCCACTGCGGCGAGGTGAGCATGCGCGGCGGCACGATGAAAGGCGCCTGCTCGGTCTGCCGCGCCAGCTCCAACGTGCGGAAACGCTCGTTCACCTTCCCGGCAGCCCTCTCATAAGCCTCCAGATAATGTTTCACCAGATTCTTCCACAAAGCGATACGCGAGATGGCGAAAGCCTCCTCACGGGCCGCCGCCATCGCGCCGGCATCCTTGGCAGCATAACCGGCCACGGCGCGGGCCAGCAGGGTCACTACCTCCTCGTCGTTGTCATCGTTACGGTCGAGCACACGTATCCCGTCGTCCTTCACCTCATAGTACTGGCGCACCCAGGCGCCGAAACCGGCCAGCGTGGTGGTGACGGTAGGCACATGGAAAGCCAGACTCTCCAAAGGCGTGTACCCCCACGGCTCATAATAGGAGGGAAAAGCCGTGAGATCAAAACCGATCAGCAGATCGTAATAGGGAAGATCATAGATGCCGTCGTTGCCGTTCAGGTAAGAAGGCACGAACACCACATGGATGCCGCTTTCAGCGGGGTCGTCAAGCCCTTCCTGTCGGATCGTGGTGAGGATGGCATCGTGCTCTTTCCACCGAAGATCGTGGGTGAGCAGGGGATCGCCCGTGTAGGTGTCCCGCTTCCCTTCCAGCACCTCCCCGAGCTCCCGGAAAGGGCCGGCATGGTCGGCCGGGATGAGAAGGAAGGCCACCACCTCTTTTCCGGCACCGCCTTCTTTTTTCAGCTTACCCAGGGCACGCAGGAAAACATCTATGCCCTTGTTGCGGAACTCGTATCTCCCGCTGATGGCCACCAGAAAGGTATCTTCACTGAAATCCTTTCCGTAAAGTGCCGAAGCGCTTCTCAGCAGCAGGTCGCGGGCACGCTCCCTCCTGCGGCCGAACTCATCTCCCTGCGGGACGAAGGTGTCCTCGAAACCATTGGGAGTGACCAGATCCACCTCCTTGCCCAGAAAATATTTACACTCCCGGGCCGTGATGGTGCTCACCGTGGTGAAAACATCGGCCACCTGCCCCGAGATCGACTCAAGCGAATGTTTCGAGACGATGTTGTACTCCCGGGCGATCTGTTTGGGGTTGAACTGTTCCAGGTTCTTATAGAGCTGGCGCCGGTTGGCTGCCAGGGCCCTGCCCAGCACCGTGGCGTGGGTGGTGAAGACCGTGGCAATATGGGGCGCGGAATGATTGAGATAGAGCACCCCCGCCCCCGTCATCCACTCATGGAAATGGGCCATCACATTCTCCTGGTAGCCCAGATTGAAATTGACAAAGCTCTCGATGAGCCGCCCCGCCGCATAGCCGAACAGGGCCGGCTCAATGTAATCCCACTGACCAGAAAGGGAGTCCAGCTTGAACTCTTCCCAGAACCTGGTGAAGATGGCATCTTTCTGCGAGATGAACGAATAGAAATCGATGAGGATCACCTTGGGACGTCCGGGGATGTTCCACCGCCCCACACGCACATTGAGCCCTTCGGCAGCAGCCTGATGCCGCCAGACGGTGTACATCGTATCATCCTGGATGAACTCGCTGTTCTCACCTCCGTTGTCTTTCATGATGTCCGGGCCGATCAGGAAATAGTTCTCCCCCACCTCCTGCATCATCGAAGGGACCTTGGTGGCCACCACCGTGTGGATCCCCCCCACCTTGTTACACACTTCCCAGCTTACCTCGAACAAAGAATTGGGTTTCATGATCTTATTTCAGTTTTTTTGTTAGCACTAAATTTCCTTTCCCGGCATTTTCCGGGAATATCTTTTTCCTGTATGAATGATGTCTTATTTGCCGGAGGAAGAACCTTTGTTCCCGCTTTTCTTTTTCCGGCCACCGCTTTTTCGTCCGGCGGTGGGAGAAGTGCGGGAGCCTTTTTTCCGGCGCACCACTGGGGCAGCACCTTTGTACTTCTCCAGTTCTTTCTCAAGTTTTTCCAGCTTCCTCTCTTTTTCCCTGAGCAGGCGGGTGAGCCGGGCCACCTCCGGTGAAGCCCCTTCCTGTTCGGCATAGGCGGCATTGACACGGATCTCGAAATCACTCAGGACGTTCATGTAGTTGATGAAAGCATCGTACGGGGAATCATACGGATTGAAATAGGAATGCACGGCACCGTCGGAGAAGAACTTGGTGCACATGTAATAGAAATGATCGCTGGCCTGCAGATAGTTCCAGTCTTTCAGTATGGCGGGGTCTTTCAGTTTCCGCACTTTGGGAGCCAGGGCATAAAGCTTGCCGAAAGCTTCGTCCTGCAGCTCATTGCCCAGCCAGGCGGTCAGGTCGCGCTCCTCGTCGGCCCAGGAGATGGGATGAGGCACGGAGATGTCCGAGACCGGTTGCAGCTCACGTACCGCCTCGGTGGGCGTGGTGAAAACGAAGTCCGTCCGGTTGAGCACCTCTCCGGGAAAGGCCTCCAGAAAAGCGAAAATACCCGTATCCTCCCACTGATGCTCGCCAAAGGTCTCATAGTCCATGAACAGGCCGACGATCTCCTCCTGCGGCGGGATATCCTGCAACCACCCGGCGAACTTCTCAGCCGTTAGGGGCCACTCGGCCCAGTTACGGTCGGAAAAACGGAAAGCAATGTCATCGCTCATCTTGAAATTCTTGAGCAGCACCTTCAGACGCGGGTTGATGGCGTTGCAGTAAAGATAGTTGGGGCTCTTCCATCCCAGCACATGCTTGGCCCCCTCGGTGAGGATCCCTTCGAAACCCATCTCTGCCACCATGGCACCTATCTCGTCGGAATAGATCAGTTCGGTATTGCGAAAGACCCGCGGGGTCACCCCGAAATATTCCTTCATCACCTTGCCATGCTGTTCCACCTGCCGGCGGAACTCCTCCTGGTCGGCCAGCGAGGCCAGCGAATGGGCATAGGTCTCAGCCAGGAACTCCACCCGTGGATGGGCAGCCAGCTGACGGAACGACTCCAGCACCTCGGGAGCATACAGCTCAAACTGCTCCAGCGCAATGCCCGTCACCGAAAAAGCCACCCTGAACGCATCATGCCGCTCCAGCAGCCCCAGGATCACCTCGTTGGCCTTCAGATACGATCGTTCGGCCACCTTCCGCATGACACTCTCATTGAGATAATCATCGTAATAGTAATGATCGTTGCCAATATCGAAAAAACGATACCGCCGCAGTCGGAACGGCTGATGCACCTGGAAATATAAACTTATCCTTCTCATGTCTGGTTCTTTATGATCTTTTTTCCAACAACGATTCGTAGATCGTCTTCACCTGACGTGCCGAGTTCTCCCATTTCAGCTGGTTGACTTCTTCCTTGCCATATTTTCTGAACATTTTGGTCAGGGCAGGATAGTTGAGCACTCCGTAGATGGCATCGGCCATGGCATCGATGTCCCAGTAGTTCACTTTCAGGGCATGGGTAAGCACTTCGGCCACGCCCGACTGGTAAGAGATGATCACCGGCACATCCGACTGCAGGGCCTCCAGGGGAGAGATGCCGAAAGGCTCCGAAACGGAGGGCATCACATACACATCGCTGAGGCTGAGCATGCGGTACACCTCATCTCCTTTGAGGAAGCCTGTGAAATGAAAATGGTCGGCTATCCCCTCACGGGCAGCCAGTGTAACCATTTTGTGCATCATATCCCCGCTGCCGGCCATAACGAAACGCACCCTGTCCATCTTTTTCAGCACCCGCACGGCCGCCTCGACGAAATATTCCGGTCCTTTCTGCATGGTGATCCTGCCCAGGAAAGTGACGATCTTGTCGGGCACCGTCTTACGGCCCATCCTTTCGCGCCGCAGCTGCAGCGGTTCGACCGCATTGTACACCGTGACCACTTTCTCCGGCGGGATGTGGTACTTCTCGATGATGGTGTTACGGGTAAGGTTGCTGACCGCGATGATCATATCGGCCAGCTCCATCCCTCTTTTCTCGATGGCATAGACGGCCGGGTTGACATTGCCGCGGCTGCGGTCGAAGTCGGTGGCATGGACGTGGATCACCAGCGGTCTGCCACTCACCTCCTTGGCAGCGATGCCGGCAGGATAGGCCAGCCAGTCGTGGGCATGGATGATGTCGAATTCGTTCTCGGCGGCGATCACCGAGGCCACCAGCGCATAGCGGGCGATCTCGTCCATCAGGTCGTCGCCGTACTTGCCCGAAAAGGCAAGACGCCCCTCCTCATCGGTTTGTACATACCAGCGGTCGGAGGCGACCTCCCTGCTTTTGAGACGCCAGAAATCCTCCGGGTCACTATAGGGCACGATCTTCGATTCCACTTCAAGGAATTCCATCTTGTCACGGAGCGTCTCGAACTGTCTGAAATACCGGCGCACATTGACGTTCGAGGCCCCCAGCACGCGAGCCATGGTCTGGTCCTCGTCGCCATGCGCTTTGGGTACGACGAATAGGATCTCCACGCCACCGACGGCATAGAGGCCCTTGGTCAGCCCGTAACTGGCCGTGCCCAACCCACCGGAGATATGAGGCGGGAACTCCCAACCGAACATCAGGACTTTCATGAGCTTTTCGTTTGGGGGGTGTTGTTCTTTTCTTCCTGCTCCATCCTGTCCAGCATATCGAGGATACGCAGCACTTCGGCCACGCTCCAGGCCTGCGAGATGGCTCCCCGTGCCTCATGGGGCGGGTCGCCGTCGTAGATCTCCGAGATGCTGCCGATGCCATGCATCGACATCTCCGGCTCGAAGCCCCAGATGAGCTTCTTGATCTTGGCATGGGCCGCTTTTTTGTACAGGCGAAGCATCCCCTCACAGTAAGGTCCCAGCAACCAGGGCCAGGCTGTTCCCTGGTGGTAAGCCCGGTCGCGCTGCCGCTGGTCACCGTAATACCTCCCCTTGTATTCCGGATCCTGGGGTGTGAGGGTACGCAGCCCCCGCGGCGTGAGCAGCTCCTGCTCGGCCCTGCGCAACACACACCGCTTCATCTCGTCGGTGAGCGGCGAATAAGGCAGCGAGGTGGCGATCACCATGTTGGGACGCACCTGCCAGTTGGGAGTGCCGTCGGAGGCCAGGTAGTCGGCCAGATAACGACGCTCCTCATCCCAGAAAGTTCCCACGAACGAACGGGCGATCCTGTCAGGCAGCTCTTCCCAGGCCTTGACAAAACGCTTGTCACCCTGTTCACGTGCCATCTCCAGGACAAACGAAACGGCATTGTACCACAGAGCGTTGATCTCTACCGGAAAGCCTGTGCGCGGCGTATCCGGCACGCCGTCGATGACCGCATCCATCCAGGTGAGAGCCACCCCCTCCTGGCCGGCATGCACCAGCCCGTTCTCCCGCATGCCGATGTTGTAGACCGTTCCGCGCCGGAACACCTCCAGGATACGTTTCATCACCCGTCCGTACCGCTTCCACGCTCCTTCCTTGTCGCCGGTGTATCGGATGTACTGTTGTACATCCCAAAAGAACCAGAGAGGAGCATCCACCGAATTGAATGCATAGTCCCCTTCGCGTCCCATGTTGGGGAAGAGACCTTCGTCACTCATGCGGGCGATCTCGGTACGCATCACCGCATGGAAATCCTTCACATTGCCCAATACCAGGGTCAGCCCCGGCAGAGCAATGAAGGTATCACGCCCCCAGCTGTCGAACCAGGGAAAGCCGGCGATCACCTCCGTACTGCCACGATAATGCTTGATGAACTGCTGGGCAGAATTGATCAGACAGTTACGGAACGAATTACGCGGGGTGCGTTTCTTCAGTTCCACGGAAAAGGTGCGTCGGAACGTCGACGGCTCCTCCGGCGCCGTGGATGCCGAAAAGTAGATGCTCTCTCCCTTCCGGATGGGCACCTCGAAAAATCCGGGAACAAAAAGATCTTCCTGATACTCATACCCGCGCTCCTGTTCCCGGGGATACTCGATGTTGTAGTACCAGTGAGGCACGGTCACGAACTCACCCGGTTTGCTGAGCTGCATGTGCAGGTACGGAAACCCTTCGTACATCCTGATGCGTATGCCGTTCTCGATGAACTGCACTTTCGTGTTGGCGTACAGATTGGCATGGGTCAGCTGATGCTTGTTACGGAAAGCCAAAAAAGGCTTGAAACGCAAAAGAGTATCAGAATGAGCCTCCTGAAGGGTGAACCTGATCAAAAGCTGCTCCTTCCGTTCCACCAGCAACTTTTCCTCCACCAGCACCACCCCCCCTACACGCCGTGTCAGGCGGGGAATGATATCCGCCTCAAAATCACGCACATACTTGTGCCCACGCGGCTCGTACACATCGCCGGCAAACTTGTGAATGCCCAGATGGAACTCCTTGCCATGCTGTATCACCGTAGTATCAAGGCTCGACAAAAGTACATGCTGTTCACCCCCAAAATTATCTATGGGACAGATCAGCAAGCCATGATATTTCCGGGTATTGCAGCCAATGATGGTGAACGAGGCATACGAACCCGCCCGATTCGACCTCAACACCTCCCGGCTGAGCGAATACTCCAGATTGACCAGCTGGTTCTTATCGAATTTCAGATAGCTCATTTCCAAAAATTTTGATGCAAAAGTACACCAAACTTGCACCATCCCCTACACATTCCTAAAAATAATCATTACCTGCCGAAAAACAGAGTTGTTCCGGTAACTTTTGCCCTCCTTTTGCGTAAAAACCGGCAAAGATCTCTAAACATAACCAAAAAACCTGTCAAACATGAAAAGAATGAGAATGAAAAAGTTCCTCATCGGGTTGTTGGTTCCGGCCATAGCAATGACGATGGGATCATGCAATGATGATGATGACGGAAATGAACCGGAAAAACCCAAAAGCAATGTAGTGTATGTCACCAAGGACATCGATGAGCCCACCACCTGGTCGGGGGATTCGATCTACGTGATCAAAACATGGGATTTCTATGTGAACAACACGCTCACCATCGAGCCGGGAACGATCGTGAAGTTCCATCCCGACGGGAAGGATCTCACCCTGGGTGGTCAGGGAACGATCATTGCCGTGGGAACTGCTGACAAACCGATCATTTTCACTTCCTACAAGGACGACGACCACGGCGGCGACACCAACGGCGACGGTTCGGCCACCCAGCCGCTGTCCAAGGACTGGGGCGAGATCAACACCAACGGTCACAACGGATCGCGCTTTGAGTTCTGTCATTTCTATTACGGCGGCAACAGCACCTGGGGAGCCACCCTTACCATCGAAGACGGCATAGGGACCGTCAAGCACTGCGTCTTCGCCTACAATGCAGGGACTGCATCCCACCTCACCGGTGCACTCAACATGTACAATGCCCATGCCGGCAGCGTGGTGGAAAACTGCACCTTCTACGGCAACCAGTGCCCTCTCTCCATCAGCGAGGTGATGAACATCGACAACACCAATGTGTTCCACAATCCTGACAATCCTTCCGAAACGAACAAGTACAACGGGATCTATGTCTACTCGGCCGACGGCATTTCCACAGCCATCACCTGGGCTGAGACCGAGGTGCCTTTTGTGATCGATGACGTCGATTTCTGGATCAACGAGAACGGCACGCTCACCCTGGGCAACGATGTGGTGATCAAGTTCACCACCGACAGCAGGGTGGTCCTGGCCGGCAGCATCAGCAACGGCACGGGCCCCGGCGTCTATTTCACCTCGTACAAGGATGATTCCAAAAAAGGAGATACCAACGCCGACGGTAACAGCACCTCTCCCGCTAACGGCGACTGGGAAGGGATCTACGACAACATCCATTCGGCCTGGCTCACCTGGAGCAACATCCTTTACGACTCTCACTGAGACAACAACACTGAGCCAAACCTTTTCATAAAAGAACAGAAAGCCGGCAATGCCGGCTTTTTTCTTTCCTCCTCTCCGCAAGACTTTCGGACGAATATCATTACTTTTGACCGGAGAAACGATCATCATGGCAAGGCTCATCATCTATCTGCGCAAGCGGGAAGCCTCCTGGTACCGCAATCTTTTCTGGCTTTTGCTCCTGCTCATTGTCGGAGTCTCTTCCATACCGTCCCTTCCGGAGCCGGAGATGGACTTCGTGGATATCCATTTCCGTCTGGATCATTTGTTTCACTGGGGCGAATACACCTTGCTGACCTTTCTTTTCGCCTCCTGGCGTTTTCGCAGGGGCAAGCTTTCTTTTTCCCGCATTCTTCTCATTGCCCTGGTAACAGGCAGTCTGATCGCCTCGATCGATGAGGTGCACCAGTTATGGATCCCCGGGAGGCACTTCACCTTTGCCGACTGGCTGTCGAACCTGCTGGGAGTGCTCACCGGCCTGCTCGCTTACACCATGATATGGTTGCCTGAAAGGAACAGAGTCACGGAAAACGCCGAATGATCACTCTTCCTCTTCCTGCAGGATCGTCTTCATGTGGCGCACAGGCAGGAGCTCCGTGAGGGCAGCCCCGGCCAGCATCACTGCCAGATATGCCGGGAAACCGTACTGAAAAGGGATCCCGCTTTTCCGTATCACCACAGCCAGCACGACAGCAATCCCGGTAAAGAACCACATTTTACGGGGGATAAGATCCGAGAGCGGGGTTCTCAGTCTCTTCCTCACCAGCAGGATCTGTCCTGCCCCGATGGCCGATTGGGTGAGGAGACTGGCCCAGGCTGCTCCTACCGCCTGGTAACGAGGGATCAGAAAAAAATTGAGCACCACGTTCACCACAAAACCTACGGCCGACAATCGGCTCAGAAAACTTATGTCGCCACGGGCCGTGAGCAGGGTGCCGAAAATATAACCAGACGACACGAACACCAGTGCCCCCATCAGCAGCGCCAGCACCTGCGCCGACTGCCGCTGATGGCTCACATACAGCAGATCCATCACTCCCTCACGATATGCCGCCACACCCACGCTCAACACGATCACGGGAACCATCAGCAAAAGAAAAGCAAAACGGACAAGCTCGGTGACAGAACGCTCCTCCTTGAACATCCTGGAAAAAAGAGGCAGCAGGATCACCGCAAAAAGATAAGCAAACATGGCGAACGCATCCAGCAGACGAAAAGCCTGGGCATAGATCCCGGCCTCCCGGGCCCCTGGCAGCATGCGCTCCAGCATCACCGAATCCACACGGTAATACAACGACATCAGTATGGTAAGCACCGCAAAAGGAAAACTCTCCCGCAGGATCTTCATGAACAGCTCACGGTGGAAGCGAGGACGGAAATATTCGCACCGCCGCCGTACCACCCCGAACGCAACCACCGCCACCAACAGATAGGAAAGGGTCTGGATGTAAACGAACCACTCGATCCGGAACGTCCCGCCGAACAGATGCCCCCACAGAACCACCCCCGTGAAAAGGATCATCAGTGTCCTGTCGGCCACCGAAAGCAGACTGTCGGTACGGAAAAGATGAAGCCCCGTCACGTTCGACCGCAGGAAAAGGATCAGCGAGGCCAGGAACTGGTTCAACACCAGAAAGGTCAGCAGATGCATCTGCCTGCCCCGGTATCCGATCATCCAGGCCACGCTGAAGGTGACCCCCGCATAGACCACGGCCAGCAGAAGACGTATCAGGAAAAGTTGAGAAAAATATTCTGACAGCCTCCGCGGATCCCGGGCGATCACCCGGTTGTTGTAGTTCGTCGTCCCGGCATCCAGGAGGATGTTCAGCAGCATGGAAAAGCTGAACAACGAGAAATAGAGACCATACTCCTCAGCCCCCACGACGTTCTGGACACTCCTGTCGATGCCAAAGATCCAGAACGGCTTGACCAGCAGGTTGAGCGTAACCAGCAGCAGGAGATTCGAGAAAAACTTCTTTTTCAATCCTGATAAATTGGTTTACTTTACACACAAAAGTAATAAAGCCTGGCAAACAGGGTCCGTTCCCATGAAGATAGCCGTCAACACACGTCTGCTCCTGCCCGGTAAGCTCGACGGGATCGGCTGGTTCACTTACGAGACCCTTTCACGCATCACCCGCGACCATCCTGATGTCACTTTTCTTTTTCTTTTCGACAGACCGTGGGACCGTTCGTTCCTTTTTTCCGGCAATGTCCGCCCCTTACGCATACCCCCGCCAGCACGTCATCCTTTCCTTTGGTACGTGTGGCTCCAGCAGGGCGTCAGGAAGGTCCTGGAAAAGGAAAAACCCGATGTGTTCTTCTCACCCGACGGTTTTCTTCCCCTTCCCTGTCCGGTCCCGTCGGTGCCGGTGATCCATGATCTCAACTTTTTTCCTTATCCCAAGGACCTCCCGCTGCTCACCGGTGCTTATTACCGGAGGTTCTTCCCCCGCTTTGCCCGCGAAGCCAGCAGGATCCTCACCGTCTCCCGTTTCTCGGCCCACGATATCGCCACAAGGTTCTCGATCCCCGAAGAGAAGATCACGGTAGCCTATAACGGTATCTCCGAGGTATTCTCTCCGTTGAATGATCCGGAAAAGCGGCAGGCACGGGAACGTTTCAGCGGGGGGCATCCCTATTTCGTTCATGTAGGCTCGTTGTTGCCCCGCAAGAACCTTCCCCGTTTGCTGCAGGCCTACGATCTTTTCCGCAGCAGGACGGACGAGGAGATCCACCTGGTGCTGGCCGGGCGTGAATTTTTCGGCAACCGCCGGCTCCGCAGGATATATCAGCAAATGCACCATGCGGAGGGCGTGCATTTTGCCGATCATCTCGATCGTCAGGACACTCGTCTGCTCATCGGCGGGGCGGAAGCCCTGCTGATGGTCTCATATTTTGAAGGCTTCGGCATCCCGGTGGTAGAGGCGATGGCCTGTCACACGCCGGTCATCGCGGCGCGAGCCACCGCCCTGCCGGAGGTGGCCGGCGGCGCGGCCCTGCTCGTCGACCCCTTCTCCGTCGAGTCGATCGCCGGGGGCATGATCCGTCTGCACCGCAACCCCGGCCTGCAGAAAGATCTTATCCGCAAAGGAGCCGCAAGGGCTTCCTTCTTCTCATGGGATCACACCGCCGGGGTGGTGTGGAACACCCTCCTGAAAGCAGCCGAAGATGGCAGATAAACTGCGTCCCTGGTATCAGTACCCCGGCGCCGAGGCCGGGGTCGACGAGGCCGGACGGGGCTGCCTCGCCGGACCCGTGGTGGCCGCCGCCGTCATCCTGCCCCGCACCTTCTCCCTGGAAGGACTCAACGACTCCAAGCAACTTTCCGCCACCCGACGGGAACAACTGCGTCAACAGATCGAAGAACAGGCACTCGCCTGGTCGGTCGCCGCCGTCGACAACCGCCTCATCGACGAGATGAACATCCTCCGTGCCACCTGGAAAGCCATGCACCTGGCCATACAGGGCCTTTCACTGACCCCCTCCTTCCTCCTCATCGACGGCAAGTTCTTCCTCCCCTATCCCGGGATCCCTTCCCTCTGCATCATCCGCGGCGACAGTCAGTACGCCGGCATCGCCGCCGCCTCGATCCTCGCCAAGACCCACCGCGACAGGATGATGAAGGAACTCGACAACTGCTATCCTCAATACGGCTGGAAAAAGAACAAAGGCTACCCCACCCGCAGCCACCGGGAAGCCCTTCTCCTTTACGGCCCCTCCCCCTGGCACCGCAGAAGCTTCCGCCTCACCGAAAAACAGATCGAATTGTCTTTTCCTGCCGCACCGGAAGAATAGATTATGTGAAACTGCCAAGAACGATTATCTTTGCGCCGAAACCATAAAACCAAGGATATGAAACGCTTTGCAACACTCTTTTTGGGGATTTTCCTTACCCTCTCCCCCCTCCTGCGTGCCGACGAAGGAATGTGGCTGCTCCCCCTGCTGGAGAAGCTCAACATCGGCACCATGACCAAGATGGGCCTCAAACTCACGGCTGACGACATTTACAGTCTCAACCATTCCAGCCTGAAGGACGCCGTGGTCATCTTCGGCGGAGGCTGCACGGGCGAGATCGTCTCCCCCGACGGTCTGCTGCTCACCAACCACCATTGCGGATACAGCGCCATCCAGGAACACAGCACGGTGGAACACAACTACCTCGAAGACGGCTACTGGGCCAGGACGCGCAAGGACGAACTGCCCAACCCCGGGCTCACCGTCACCTTCCTCATCCGGATGGAAGATGTCACCGAGCGTATCAATGCCGCACTCAGCGACACCATGAGCGAAGCTGCCCGGGAAGAGAAGATCCGCGAGATCAGCCGGCAGATCGTCAAAGAGGCCACCGACAGCACCGACTACGAGGCCAGCGTCCGCTCTTTCTTCGACGGCAACCAGTTCTTCCTGGTAGTCTATGAAATTTACAAGGATGTCCGCTTCGTGGCCACACCCCCTTCTTCCATCGGTAAATTCGGCGGAGATACCGACAACTGGATGTGGCCCCGCCACACCGGCGACTTCAGCGTTTTCCGCGTCTACATGTCACCCGACGGCAAACCGGCCGAATATTCTCCCGACAACGTACCGCTCAAACCCAAAAAATACCTCAAGGTCTCACTCAAAGGCGTCCACCCCGGCGACTATGCCATGGTCATCGGCTATCCCGGCGGCACCGAACGCTATATGACCTCCTACGAGCTGGACGAGACCATGAACATCATCAACCCCAACCGTGTGAAGATACGCGGTGAACGGCAGAAGATCCTCTGGCGCGACATGATGGCCAGCGAAAAAGTACGCATCCAGTATGCCGACAAATATTCCCGCTCAAGCAACTACTGGAAGTTCTCCATCGGCCAGAACGAAGCTCTGAAAAAGCTGCATGTGCGCGACCAGAAAGTGGCCCTGGAAGAACAGTTCCGCAAATGGGTGGCCGAAGATCCCGCCCGTCAGGAAAAATACGGCGAGGCACTCGACCTGATCCGCGACGCCGTGGAGAAAAGAGCCGACTACGTCTACTCCACCCAATACATCGCTGAAGCCCTCATCCGGGGCAGCGAGATCATCACCTTCGCCTACCGGACCAAAAACCTGGAAAAAGCACTGGAACAGAATGACCAGGAAAAACTGAAGGAGATGATCAACGCCATCCGCGAAAGCGCCCGTGCTTTCTACAAAGATTACAACCCGCCCACCGACCACGACGCCTCACAGGTGATGTTCCGTCTCTTCGCCGAGAACGTCCAACCCCGCTACCAGCCCGATATCTTCCAGACCATCCGGAAAAAATACAAGAACGACTTCGACAAATACATCGACCACCTCTTCAGCAAATCGATCTACACCGACTCTTCCAGGTTCTATGCCTTCCTCGACAAACCCGACCTCAAGAAGCTGAAGAAGGATCCCGTCTATGTAGCGGCGATGTCGATCGTCAACAAGTATTTCGAACTGATGCAGGCAGAGTCGCAGTTCGACGAGGAATATGCCAAAGGGCGCCGGCTCTGGATGGCCGCCCTCATGGCCATGCAGCCCGATAAGACCTTCTATCCCGACGCCAACTTCACCATGCGTCTCACCTACGGTACCGTCAGAGGCTACGATCCCAGGGATGCCGTACACTATAAATACTTCACCACCCTCAAGGGAGTGATGGAAAAAGAGGATCCCGACAACTACGAGTTCATCGTCCCCGAAAAGCTCAAGGAACTATACAAGAACAAGGATTTCGGCCGTTATGGTGAAGACGGGGTGATGCATGTCTGTTTCATCACCGACAACGACATCACGGGAGGCAACTCCGGCAGCCCCGTCCTCAACGGCTACGGCGAGCTCATCGGCCTGGCCTTCGACGGCAACTGGGAAGCCATGAGCGGCGACATCGCCTTCGACCCCGATATGCAGCGGACCATCGTCGTTGACATACGCTACGTCCTCTTCATCATGGACAAGTTCGGCGGAGCAAAACACCTCGTCGATGAGATGACCATCGTGGAATAAGCAACGATCTACCTTCCGGGAAGGAGGTCGTAAAGACCTCCTTCTTTTTTGGTTTTGGTTTTTCATTTCCTGCCGGTTGGGTTGTTTGTCGTCCCGAAGAACTGTGTAACTTTACACCTCAGGCACGTATACCATGGGTTTTGATCTGAAAGAGATACTGGCCACCTTCATGGTGCTTTTTGCGGTGATCGACATCACAGGTTCGATCCCCATCATTGTCGACATCAAGAGCCGGGTGGGCAGGATCGAGTCCGGCAAGGCCACGCTGGTGGCCTTCTCGATCATGCTGGCCTTCCTGATCATCGGTGAGCCGCTGCTCGGCTTCTTCGGTGTAGACATCTATTCTTTCGCCATCGCAGGCTCTTTCATCCTCTTTTTCCTGGCCATCGAGATGGTGCTGGGCATTCAGCTTTTCCGTCATGATCCCGCGGTGGGCGGAGGTTCGATCGTCCCGATCGCTTTCCCGCTGATCGCCGGGGCAGGATCGATCACCACCCTTCTTTCGCTGCGCTCTTCCTACCACTGGATCAACATCCTGGCCGGGCTGATGGCCAACATGGTGATCGTCTATCTGGTGCTGCGGGCCACACACTGGTTCGAGAAGCTCCTGGGACCCACCGGTCTTTATATCCTCCAGAAATTCTTCGGCATCATCCTCATGGCCATAGCCATCCATCTGTTCATCAGCAACACAGGCATCGATCTGACCCATGGCCGTTGAAGTGACCATATACACCGACGGTGCTGCCCGCGGCAACCCCGGCCCCGGCGGATATGGGGTGGTGCTCCTCTCGGGAAAGTACCGCAAGGAACTTTCTGAAGGTTTCCGTCTCACCACCAACAACCGCATGGAACTGCTGGCCGTCATCAAAGCCCTCGAAGCCCTCCGCATCCCGGGCAGCCGCGTGACCATCTATACCGATTCCAAATACGTGGCCGACGCGGTCAACAAAGGATGGGTATTCCAGTGGGAACGCAACGGGTTCAAAAAAAAGAAGAACCCCGACCTCTGGAAAAGATTCCTCGAACTCTACCGGAAACACGACGTCCGGCTCGTATGGGTGAAAGGTCATGACAACATCCCCGAGAACGAACGGTGCGACCGCCTGGCAGTGGAGGCTTCGCAGAAAGAGAACCTCAGCATAGATGAGGAATACGAAAAAGAGGCGGGCGGAAAACTTTTCTGAACCGGGCAAAAAAAAAGAGCCTCCTCCCGGAGGCTCTCCGCTTATCCTGTTCTGATCCTTATCTCACTTTCTGGATCTTGTAGATCTTTCTGACCGTCTTGTCCTTGTTGTAGATGGTCAGGAAATAGACGCCCGGCGCATAGTCGCGGAAAGAGATCTCCTTGACCTCCGAAGGCTGCACTCCGGTGTAGTCTTTCATGAAAAGCTTTTTCCCGGTAAGATCGATCACTACGAGGGTGAAATCATCCGGCTTTTCGAGGTTGAACTTCACATGGAGCAACTCCTTGACAGGATTGGGATAGGTCTTTACCTCCCAGGAGATCTCCTGTGCTTTCACCCCGGTGACATCCAGCTCGAAAGGCTGCTGGAACCCCTGCGTGAGGATCACGTCCCCCGCCTGCAGAGTGGTAACGGCCACCTCACCCACCGTGAAGGAGAGGCTTACCGTCCCGTTCTCGAAATAATCCCCTGCCGAGGCAACCACCGTCGGCGAAAGACTCTGCCCCCTCACCAGGCCGGCAAGGAACAGCAAACTCATCAGGATGGTGATCTTTTTCATGACATATATTTTTACAAGATTACAAATTACCACATTTTTTTCTTAAAAGCAAATCCATGTTCTTCAACGGCTTTGCTTCAGCACCTCGATCTCCTCCTGCAACGCCTCGATCTGCTTCTGTTGCTCCTTGATGGCTTCAATCAGTACAGCCGCGATCTTCGAATAATCAACTGTCTTGAATCCATTTTTGTCTGTAACAACAATTTCCGGCAGAACCTTCTCCACTTCCTGAGCTATCAAGCCAATTTGTTTTCCTTCTGGAAAATCAAATGAAAAATCTTTCTGATCCCCGCTTTGAAAATATTGTTTGTACGGAGACAATTCCTCATCGGACTTCCAATAAAAGTTCACTCCTTTTAAGTTCATTACTTTTTCGAGGGAATGATCAATTTCTTTTATGTTTTTTTTGAAACGCTTATCAGAAGGGTTAGAGATCGTTCCTTGAACAGTAACATTTCCCGTGATCGTCGCATCTCCTCCAACGTACAAAGCATCACCACTCTGATTCTCTCCGGAATAAACGCGTAAAGAGTTTGTACTGCCTCCCCTGACGACCAACCCGTAATAAACATATGCACCATATCCTCCTGCACCAACATGAGCATTCAGTCTCAACATATCTGTAGAGAAATCACCATATATCAATGCATTAGACGCATTATCAGAACCGGTATAACCGTTCTCGATGATCAGCTTGTCATTGCCGGTCTCCTCCAGGCCTGCCTGATAGCCAATGAAAACGTTCCGGCTGGCCGATCCGCTTTCATTGCCTGCATTCTCTCCCAGATAGACATTGTATGATCCTGTGATCTTGTTCGAAACGAACGGATTCTGGGCCCCAACGATCACGTTGTGGGCAGCATCGGCACATTTGTATCCGGTATAATATCCGATGAAGACGTTTTTGGAACCGGTGGCTTCCACAAAAGGACTGTCATTTGAACCGCCGGCACTAGCACCGATGACCGTATTGTCCTCGCCCGTGGTGAACGCCCGACCGGCCTGGGAACCTAAAAAGACATTCTGTCTGCCGGTACTGTGCAGCCCGGATTCATATCCCACATAAGTACCTGCCTGCCAGCTGCTCAAAGAATAGCCTGCTTTGTAACCTATCGATGTGGAAAAACTGGAACCTCCGGCATTGTATCCTGCCTGATAGCCCAAAAAAGTGTTGTAGTTACCCGTAGTAAGATTGAAACCGGCATCCGGACCGATCGCAATATTGTAATCCCCTCCCGTCAGTTGATACGCTGACGAATCACCGATCACCACATTGGCATGTCCGTCGCTATTTTTGTATCCAGCCATGTTTCCGATGAAAACGTTCACACCCCCGGTGGTGTTGGAGTAACCTGCACTGGCTCCGATAAAGATGTTGTTCGAGGCAGTGGCATTATCGCCGGAATAACCGGCACGGTTGCCGATGTATGTATTGTTGCTGCCCGAAACATTACGGAAACCTGCAAAATACCCCATATAGGAATTGTTGGAACCCTGCTTGTTGTAAAAACCGGCATTGGGACCGACGTAAGTGTTGTAATTACCCGAAACATTGGAATACCCCGCCTGGAACCCCAGGAAAGTGTTCCATGCTCCCGTGGTGTTGTTCAGGCCGGTACGGTAACCGAAAAAGGAGTTGTAATCGCTCGTCGTGGAGTACCCGCTCTTATAACCGACCATAGAGTTGAACTTACCTGTTGCGTTCTCATGGCCGGAAAGATTGCCTATATAGACATTGCCAAAACCGTCGAGGGTCTTGTAACCGCTCTCCTTACCGATGAAGATATTCTCATACCCGTTCTCGTTGAAATAGCCGGCATTGAAACCCATAAAAACATTGTTGGAGCCTTCCGTGGTATTCAGACCTGCCTGATAACCGAAGAACTGGTTGTAGAGGCCGGTGGTGATCTTCTCGCCGCTCCTGTGGCCGATGAGATAGTTGTCCTTGGTCAGCTGCATCAGCTGGGTGGGGCCTTCTTTGGACCCACCGTAACCGCCGATGGCAAATCCGCCGCGAGGACCTTTCTGCGACTGGTCGATGTAAATACGGGCGCTGTCGGGAGAGATCCAGAAAAGATCCTGAACCGTCCCCTTGTTCACCCCGAAACCACCGATGGCAAAGCCGCCACGAGGACCTTTGCCCGTGCCCGAGGTGTTCACATACATCCGTATCGAGTCGTTGTACACCGCAAAGACCGTCTGGCCGTCTTTCCTTTTCACCTCGAACAGCGGCTTCTCACTTGCCACGTCATCGCCCTGCACGGCCAGCCTGGCACCCTGTATCCCCGGCGTCCCGATACCCACATAGCC
>CAZRDX010000036.1:0-16994 GCA_964599235.1 uncultured Rikenellaceae bacterium | reverse complement strand
TTCCCGAGGTTCAGGGATATGTTGTCTGTCGTAACGGCCATGGTGCTGTTTTTTTACTTTTACCGGAAATTCTCAGAGCCACGTAGAATATAGTTATGCCGGTCATTGTCGCAAGAGAGGCAAGGGACGACCATTTTTGACAGTCACGGGGATTGCTTTCCTGTACGGGATGTACTTTCTGTAAAGGATTTTGTTCTTTCACAGAAGAGCTGATCCGGGGATGCCAGGTGACTTCATAAAAAAAGCCCGGAGAAGTTCTCTCCGGGCTTTTCTGTATCCGACAGGGGTGTCCTAGCGGACGATCACCCTGCGTGTCTCGATGACACCGTTGAGCTCGATCTTCACGAAGTAGACGCCCTCGCTGTCGATCGAAAGCTGTTCGACAGGATTGGCATCTTCCTTCCTGTAGACGAGCGAACCGATGGTGTTGTAGACCGAGATGGTGGCATGCGGTTTGCCGATCTCGACGGTGAAGTTCCCGCTGTTGGGGTTCGGGTAGATGCTGATGGCATCACCGAACTGCTCATCGATACCGGTGATGGAGATGGTCCACACACTGGATGTATCCGAGCAGTCGCCCTCACCCACGCGAGTGACGACCACAGCGTAGTTGCCGCCGTGCTGTGCGACAAAGATGCTGTCGGTAGCACCTTCGACGGGGGTTCCGTCGTCGGCGTAGATCCACTGGAAAACGTGGGTCTGCGGATCGGCCTGAGCGATGAGGGTGTCTTCGCCCTGTTTGACCACGCTGGTATCCACAGCAGGCCATACAGCCACACTCACCGTATCGTACGAGACACAGTTGTGTTCATTGTAGCCGGTTGCCACGTATACCATGGAGTCGGTGGGATAGAACGGTTCTCCGTCTATCACGCCGTTGGTCCATACCACGCTGTCGACCTCAGTGATGTCGAGCACCACTTCACTGCCGGGACATACTTTTATATCGTCACCGGCATTGATCGGCGTGGAAGCATAAACGGTCACCCAGTTGGCAAAGGTCTTGGTGTCGCTGCCCACGCTGTTGGTGACCGTAAGCGTGACAGTGTAGGTGCCGGCTTCTTCGAAGGTGATGGTAGGCGTAGCGACATTGCTTGTATCCACCACGTTGCCGTCGGCATCCGTAAACTCCCAGTGCCATTGTGTGGCCACGGTGGTCTCATCATCATAGGTGTACTCGAAGCGGATCGATCCACCTGCGCAGATGGCATTGGTATCGGCATCGAAAGCTGCCACCGGAGCTGCCGTAGGAGCATCCACGATCTTCACGGTGTAGTCCTCTGTCTGGCCGTAACCATGCCATCCGTAAGGATTATCGGCACCCCATACACCGGCAAAGACACGCATCCTGGTCAGACCAGTAGGAGCATCGTCCGGCACCTTCAGATAATAGTAAACCGTGGAGTCACCTACCGGGAATCCATCGACATGGTAATAATAGACCTTTTCAATGCTTTCAGGATCACGGTCGAAATGATAATCCTGGTTCCAGTCGATGTACATACCGGTACCCACCCAGTAGTTATTCCAGGGCAGATAGAAGTTGGTCTTGCAAACATAGGTGGTCCCTTTCACAAGGGTGATCACCTGGTCGACATGACGTTCATATTTCCCTTGATAGCCGGTGTAGATCTGGAAGGCATTTCCGATCTGGATGCTGTCGACGGAGACGCCGCCGCTGTTGTTGGGATCGAAGTAATCCACCATTACATAGTCATCACGGGTAAAGGTCTCACCGTTGACCGTCAGCGAAGCTCCGAGGGGAACACCCAGATCTTCGTAAGGAAGGTTGTAGGTAACGGCCGGACTCTGCTCTTTGCTTGTTTCGGGTGAACCTTTCTGGAAAGTCCAGTTCCACTCGGTAGGATCACCTGCCGAAAGATCGAGATAGTATACCGTACCCCCGGATTCGATGCGCAGCGGTTCGGCCTCGAAGTAGGTGCCTGTGATCGGTGTGAGGACATCGATCTCACCGCAGCTGGCCCACACACGGTTGGGATTTTCGGGATATCCTTTTTCAGAAAGTGCCAGGAACTGCACGAAGCGGGCTGTCACGTTCTTGTCGAGCTTGAACTCCCAGGGATCGGCCCATCCTTCGCTGCGGTCGCCGACGGCCACGGTATCCCAGATCTCGCCGTCCAGGCTGACCAGCCATGCGCAGGAGTCAACGGTACCGTTACCGCCACCGGGACGCGGGTAGTAGACGAATCCGGAGATCTCCTTGTTCTCCTTCATGTCGATGATCAGCCAGTGCGGATAGGGATCCTGACGTTCCGACCATGCGGTGTGCCAGAAAGTGTTCAGATCGCCGTCGATGACATTGGAAGCATAGCGGCCGTTAGGTTCTTCCTGGCTGTCCCAGGAGATCACTTCCCAACCGTCTTTATCGAACGGACGATCGGTGGGACGAGCTTTCACTGTCACATAGTTGCTGCGTACGAGCGTATCCTTCAGGCCATCGAAGGTGGTGGTGATAAGTGTCACATCGTAGACCCCGGCTGTATCGTATTTCACCTCCACATCCTGGTCACTCGAGGTGGCCGGATCACCGCCTTCAAAGACCCATTCATAAGAGGCTTTTCCGTCGGGCCCCCCGTAGAAGTTCACTTTCTGGGTAGCGTAGATCTCGTTGCGGTCGCTGGTGAAGACAGACCCGAAGATCGAGCCCATTACCTTCAGCTCCGCACAGGAGGTCCAGGCACCGTTGTTCTTTTCGGACAAGGCGTAGAATATCAGGTATCTGCCGAGGACCGGTTTGTCAAGGTAGACCTTCTTCACGGCATCCCAGGGGGCAGACCAGGTACCCGTGGCCACGGGATCTCCCCACGTCCCGGGATCGGTCCACATACTGGTATCCTCCAGGACATAGAACTCATAGTCTTTCACCGTACCGTTCCCACCGCCTGGGCGAGGCACATACACGAAACCTTCCACCTGTACCTTGGCACCCATATCGATCACGAGGGTATGGGGATAGGGGTCGGTAGAAGGGGACCATTGGGTATGCCAGAAGGTATTGGGATCACCGTCAAGAACATATTCGGGGTCCCTGCCACTCTGATAGCTGTCGACATAGAGAACAGACCAACTGCTGCGATCCACAGTAGCAATATTGACCGAGATGTAGTCCTTCATGACCATGCTGTCCTGGGCACCGCTTTCGAGGGTGATGACCAGTTTGACATCGAAGATCCCGGCCGAATCGTATTTAACGGCAGGTGGTGTTTGACCGTCATAGGTCCCGGGTTTCCCTCCTTCAAAGGTCCAGCTCCAGCCGGTGATCTTCTCATCACTGGCCGACTGATCGGTGTACTGGACCGTTTCACCGCGCAGTATCTCCGTCTTGTCTGCCACAAAGTCGGCACCTTTCACCAGGACACCGATCTCGGCACAGGAGGTGAAGCCGTTTCCGTACCTTTCTTCCCAGGAAATGAGCTTCATGTACCGGACAGTATACCTTTTATTAAATAAAACATAGCGGGCCACATCCCACGGTGCCTGCCAGGTACCCCCTGCAATGGAATCCCACGTGATGCTGTCGGTACTGACCCACAGACCATAGGTCTTGATGGTACCGTTTCCGCCATCCGGCCGTGGAAAGTAGACAAAGCCATCGATATCGATGTCCTTGCCGAAATCCACCGTCAGCCAATGCGGCTGGGGATAAGCATTACCATCCCACGGGGAATGCCACAACGTGGATAAATCACCATCGATGGCGTTCGAGCCGGGCTGCCCTGTCTGAAAAGTATCAGCCACGGCTATCCAACCATCTTTGGGCAGCTCGTGATAGCCCGCAGGCTTTTGCGCCAGGGCCATCCCATAGCCCAAAAGTGCGGTAATCAACAACAAGTAAACCTTTTTCATAATCCTTCGATTTTAGGTTAATACTAAAAACTCAAATTCCTCTCAAATATCATAAATTCATTAAACATTCACAATTATTCAAGGAGGGGAAACAAGGAACAGAATGACATATGTCAGGATTTTTTTTGCAAAAATCCACTCTGTCTTGCCTCAACAGGTCTGTTCGCCACCCATTTGTCATTTCACTCAGCCCAACTACGTCAATACAAAAGATCTTTTGTTACGGAACAAATTATTTATTTTGCATCATATGAAAAATTCGTCAGGAGCCGGAAAGAGTCTGTTCCCTGCAGGGAAGTTTCTGTTATTCCTTTGGGTTGCTACGGGGATGTACGTAAAGGCCCAGGTGGTGGATCATTGGGAGAGTGTTTTCCATGCGGATACGCTGTTCCGTTATCATACGTCACGTTCCGGTGCTCCCGATGCGGGGTGGCGGGCTTATGATTTCGATGACAGTGGCTGGCAGGAAGGCAGGGGGGGCATCGGTTACGGCGACGGTGACGACCGGACCATAATCGATGCTTGCATAACTTTGTTTTACCGCATGTCGTTCGAGATTCTGGACACCTCGGTGATCGCAGCCGCTGTATTGCACATGGATTACGATGATGCCTTCGTGGCCTATCTCAACGGCACCGAGATAGCCCGTTCGCCCGGGCTCTCCTCGCCCTATCCCGCCTGGGACGAAACGTCAGCAGTAAATCACGAGGCCTCATTATACCGTGGGGGCACACCGGAACAGTTCTACCTTGAGAAAGAGAAACTGCGAAAGTTTTTGCGCAACGGCCGCAATGTACTGGCCGTCGAGGTGCACAACCGTTCGGTTTCCTCCTCCGATATGTCTTCCCTGACCTGGTTCTCCGTCGGGCTTACCATCACGGATGAGCAATATCTTCCTGTTCCTTCCTGGTTCACGGAGCCATGGATCTACAAGGGGTCAACTCTTCCACTTATTCGTATCAACACATACGGCCAGGCCATTCCCGACGAGCCCAAGATCGATGCATGGATGGAGATCGTGGACAACGGTCCAGGCCGTTTCAACGGGGTGGATGATCCGCCCACGATGTACAACGGTCACATCGGTATCGAGGTTCGCGGAGCATCCTCCTCCGGCTATCCGCAGAAACCATACAGTCTTGAGACCCGAGATTCGCTGGGCAACAACCTCAATGTCCCGCTTTTCGGTATGCCGGCAGAGAACGACTGGCTGCTCATCTCCCACTACAATGAGAAAACCTTTATGCGGAATCCGCTTGCATTCAATCTCTTCAAAGAGATGGGGCACTATTCGGTGCGTTTCCGCCTGGTGGATGTGATGATCAACGGGAACTACGAAGGGATCTATCTTTTCACCGAGAAGATCAAGCGGGACAGGAACCGTGTGAACATCAAGAAACTGACACCCGACGACAGTACGGGAATCGATCTTACGGGAGGATACATCTTTGAAACGAACCTCACCCACAGTTACGACAGTTGGTTGTCCGATTATTCCCCCATCGACCATCCTGATTATGAAACACGTTTCCTTTATTATTATCCGAGATATTACGTTATCACCCAGCCGCAGAAGAATTACATCAAGGCCTGTGTAGATGGTTTTCAGGAGGCTTTGCACCAGGAAAATTTTCAGGATTATTACCGGTCCTATATAGACATCCTGTCGTTCATCGATTATTTCATCGTAAGCGAGGTTTCCCGCAACGTGGATGGCTACAAGAAGAGCCGTTTCTATTACAAGAACAGGCAGGACATCGACAACCGAATCCATGCCGGTCCTGTTTGGGATTTCGACTGGGCATGGAAGAACATCAGCAGTTGCTGGCTTACCAACCACACGGACGGTTCGGGATGGGTCTATCTGACCAACGACTGCCGTGTGACGAACACACCCGGATGGTACGTCCGGATGCTGATGGACACCACGTTCGCCAATGAGGTGAACTGTCGTTACCATCAGCTGCGCCAGGGGATCCTGTCGCTGGATCATCTGTATGCATTCATGGATTCCATTTATGATGTGGTTAAAGAGCCGCAGGTCAATCATTACAAAAGGTGGCAGATCCTGGGGAAACCGACGGGCACTCCGGAGGTAGAGCCTCCGGCGGCCACATGGGAAGAAGAGGTGGCCCGTCTGAAAGAATGGATCAGGATCCGTCTGACATGGCTGGATGAGAACCTGCCCGGACGCCATGACCATTGCCTGACAAGCATGAAAGATGTCGCCTGCGGCGACGCCGCCTTGCGAATTTTCCCGAACCCTGCGCACGGTTCTTTTTATGTGGAAGCCAGCCGGACAATCCTGTATGTGGATATCTACGACCTGACAGGCCGGCTCCGGCTGTCGGAAGAAGGTCCTGCTTTTTCCCTGATGATGGATGCCGGCAGTCTCTCCGAAGGGCTTTACCTGGTCCAGGTGGTGTATTCCGATGGTTCCCGCGGAAAAGCCAAGCTGCTGGTGCGTTGAGATTTCGATAATCCGGGGCGCGGGTTGCTGCTGATATTTTTCTGTTATATGCAAAATTTCTACTTGTTTTATAGGAAGAGATATCCTTTTTTTGAATTCCGTAAATGCCAAAGAATATTGTTAACCAAAACCTAAATCAGCATCTATGAAAAAAACTTACTGCTATCGGGGCAGTAAGCCTCTCGGGGAGAGGTTTCTGTCGAGGATATGGCTTTTGGCTGTATGGGTGGTCGCTTTACTCTGGGTGGGAGCGAGCCCCCTGTATGGCGGTGAGCGATCCTCCGTCAAGAAAAAAGGATCGGCTGCTTTGCAGCAGCAGACCATCAAGGTGACGGGGAATGTGGTGGACGAGAAAGGCAATCCGTTACCCGGAGTGACGATCATCATCAAAGGGACCACCCGCGGGGTGATCACCGACATTGACGGTTCTTATTCCATTGAAAGGGTACCTGCAGGAGGGACCCTGGTTTTCTCATTCGTGGGGATGGAGACACAAGAAGTGCCGGTGAACGGCATGCGGGTGATCAACGTCCAGATGAAGCCCAAAGCCGAAGAACTGAAGGACGTGACGGTGGTAGCTTTCTCTAAACAGAAGAAGGAGAGTGTGATCGCCTCGATCACCACGGTAAAGCCTGCGGAGCTGAAGACACCTTCGAGCAACCTGACGACCGCCCTTGCGGGTCGTATCTCGGGGATCATCTCCTATCAGCGCAGCGGCGAGCCGGGACAGGACAATGCCCAGTTTTTCGTCCGTGGTGTGACCACCTTTGGTTATAAAAAGGACCCCCTGATCCTGGTCGACGGAGTGGAACTCTCGGCAGGGGACCTGGCCCGTCTGCAACCCGACGACATCGCCAGTTTCTCGATCATGAAGGATGCTACGGCCACAGCTCTCTATGGTGCACGCGGAGCCAACGGGGTGATCTACATCACCACCAAGGAGGGTCGTGAAGGGAAGGCCCGGGTAAACGTGCGTTACGAAACCAGCGTATCCCAACCCACAAAGGAGATCGAGTTGGCCGACCCGATCACTTACATGGAAATGCACAACGAAGCCGTCAAGACCCGTAACCCCCTGGGGCTGCTGCCTTACTCCCTGGAAAAGGTGGAAAAGACCAAAGAGGGAGTGGATCCCATCCTTTACCCCACCGTCGACTGGTACCACCAGCTTTTCAAGAAAAGTGCAGTGAACCAGCGGTTCAACCTGAACGTGAGCGGTGGCGGGCGAGTGGCACGTTACTATCTGGCCGCCACCATGAACCATGACAACGGGATACTGAACGTCGACAAGCGCAACAACTTCAACAACAATATCGACCTCTTCAGATACAACCTGCGAGCCAACATCAACCTCAACCTGACCAAGACCACGCAGGCCAAGTTCATTTTCAACACCACTTTCGATGACTACACGGGTCCCATCGACGGTGGTTCGGCCACGTTCCGAAAGGTGATGCGTACCAACCCGGTCTATTTCCTTCCTTTCTATGAACCGGACGAAGCGAACCAATACACCAAGCACATCCTGTTCGGCAACTATGGGAACGGAGACTATTACAATCCCTATGCCGACATGGTAAAAGGATACAAGGATTACAGCATGAACCGGGTGCTGGCCCAGTTCGAGCTGGCGCAGGATCTGAGCTTCATCACCGAAGGGCTGCGTATCCGTGCCATGGGGAACGGCAACCGGTACTCCTACTTCGACGTGACCCGTTCGTACAACCCATTCTATTACAAGGCTGTAGAAGACCCAACAGGAAAACAGCCCTACGTCCTGATACCACTGAACATCGAACAAGGGACCGAATACCTCGACTATCATCCCGGCACCCAGAACATCAACTCTTCGTTCTATCTGGAGACCGCTGTCAATTACGACCGTACTTTCGGGGACCACACCGTCAGCGGTATGTTGGTGTACACGATGCGTGAGCTGAAGAACGCTACGGCCGAGAACCTCCAACTTTCCCTGCCGCACCGCAACTTGGGTATCTCGGGTCGTTTCACGTATGCTTATCATGACCGTTATTTCACGGAGTTCAACTTCGGATACAACGGTTCGGAACGATTCTCCGAGAAGGAACGTTTCGGTTTCTTCCCATCGATCGGTCTGGGGTGGATCGTCTCGAACGAGGATTTCTTTGCCAGCATGAAGAAGACCTTTTCCTTACTGAAGATCAAGTTCACCTATGGTCTGGTGGGTAATGATGCCATCGGCAGCCCGAACGACCGCTTCTTCTATCTCTCGCAGGTGAACATGAACGACAACAACAGGACGATCCCCTTCGGTACGCGTTACGATTACCGGAAGCCCGGGGTATCCATCACGCGTTATGCCAACGACAAGATCACCTGGGAGACTTCCTACAAAAGCAACCTGGGACTTGAGATCGGTTTGTGGGATAAGCTGAACATCCAGGCCGACCTGTTCCGCGATTACCGTACGAACATCCTGATGGACCGCATCCAGCTGGCCAGCATGGGGCTGGAGGCACGGGTACGGGCCAATGTGGGAGAGGCTCTCACCAAGGGCGTGGATATATCTGCCGATTACAGTGTGTTCGTGACCAAACAGTTCTGGATCCAGGGACGTGCCAACTTCACCTATTCACACGGTGTGATCATCAAGGCAGAAGAGCCTGACTACTCAGAAACCCCGTGGTTGTCACGGGTGGACCAGCCCATCACCCAGCGGTGGGGGTACATTGCCGAACGTCTCTTTGTCGATCAGACGGAAGTGGACAACTCTCCTGAACAGACATTCGGTGAATACACCGGCGGAGACATCAAGTACCATGACATCAACGGCGACGACCGCATCTCAGGTCTCGACCGCGTACCTCTGGGATGGCCCACCTCACCCGAGATCGTCTATGGCTTTGGTATTTCAACAGGTTACAAGAACTTTGACTTCTCCCTGTTCTTCCAGGGGCTGGGACATGAGAGTTTCTGGATCTCGCCGTACTATACGGCCCCCTTCGTGGACATCGACGGCACCTCGGCCATTACCTCCAACAACCAGCTGCTGAAAGTATATGCTGACAGTTACTGGTCGGAAGAGAACCGGGATGTATATGCCTTGTGGCCGCGTCTGGCGGACAGGATCATCTGGAACAACGTCCAGACCAGTACTCATTTCATGCGCAACGGAGCTTTCCTGCGTCTGAAAGAAGCCGAGATCGGTTATTCTCTGCCCGAAAGAATCATTTCCAAGGCCAGGATCAAACAGGTAAGGTTCTACTTCAACGGAACGAACCTACTGACATTCAGCAAGTTCAAGCTCTGGGACGTGGAAATGGGCGGCAACGGTCTGGCCTATCCCATCCAGCGGGTGCTGAACGGCGGTATACAGGTATCATTTTAAGCGATAAACGTAAAAAGAAGAGGATATCATGAAAGTGTTCAAATATCTTACTGGACTGTGGATGCTGGCAATGGCGGCCTCCTCGTGCAACTATCTGGACGTGGTGCCGGATAACGTGGCCACCATCGACAACGCATTCTCCGACCGTTACACGGCGGAAAAATATCTCTACACCTGTTACTCCTATCTCCCGGACTTCGGGCATGCATGGAGAAATGTGACTTTCCTCGGAGGGGATGAGTGCTGGTTTCCCGAGCGTCTGAGTTACAACCCCGGCCAGCGCATCGCACGCGGGGAGCAGAACATCACCAATCCCTATTTTGATTTCTGGAGCGGACGGCAGAACGGCAAACCCCTGTTCGTGGGTATCCGTACCTGTAACATTTTTCTGGAGAACATCGACAAGGTACGCGACCTGCCTGAATTTGAGAAAGCACGCTGGAAAGCCGAGGTCAACTTCCTGAAGGCTTATTACCACTGGTATCTGATACGGATGTATGGACCGATCCCCATCCAGGACAAGAGCCTTCCGGTGTATGCCACGACCGAGCAGATCAAGGTCAACCGTGACCCTCTCGACAGCTGCATCAATTACGTGGTACATACCATTGACAAGGCGATTCCTGATCTTCCCATGGAGATTGAGATGGAGAGCACAGAGCTGGGGCGCATCACAAGGCCCATTGCCGCCGCCATCAAGGCCCGTGTTCTGATCACGGCCGCCAGCCCGCTGTTCAACGGCAACCCGGATTATTCGGGGATCACACTGAAAGATGGGACCCCTTTGTTCCCGCAGGAGTATGATCCCCACAAATGGGAGCTGGCCGCACAGGCTGCTAAGGAAGCGATCGACATGGCAGAACAGGCGGGGTTCCACCTTCTGAAGAAAGAAGACCTGATCAATCCCAAGCCTCACAACGACAGTGTGATGCAGAAGCTGGTCCTGCGCAGCCGTGTGACACAGCGCTGGAACGCGGAAAAGATCTGGGCTTCCACATCAGGTATCGCACATTATGTTCAGTACGAGGCCACTCCGCGTTTTTATCCCTGTACTTACAACCCGGTGGCATCCCGTCTGGCTCCCACCCTGCGTGTGGTGGAACAATACTACACCCGCAACGGCGTTCCCATCGACGAGGATGTGGACTACGACTATGCCAACCGCTACAACCTGCGCACCGCAGGACCGGATGATCGTTATTACATCGCCGAAGGGGAACAGACGGCCATTCTCAATTTTGACCGGGAGCCCCGTTTCTATGCCGACCTGGCCTTCGACCGGAGTGTTTGGCATTTCAACGGCAACGAGGATGACAACGATCCGTGGGTGATCAAGAACCGCCGCGGTGAATACTCTTCGATCTTCGAAGTAAGTCAGTATTCGATGACCGGTTACTGGCCCAAGAAGATCGTTCATATCGAAAATGAGATCCGCAACGGTTCATGGTATTACATCACCGATTATGCTTGGCCGGTGGTACGTCTGGCCGATCTGTATCTATACTATGCCGAAGCACTGAACGAGGTCAACGGCCCCACAGCCGAAGTTTACGATTACATCAACCGTGTACGTGAGCGTGCAGGTCTGGAGGGTGTACTGGAGAGCTGGGCGGCTCATTCGCGTTATCCAGACAAACCGAAATCGAAGTCGGGCCTTCGTGAAATCATCCACCGCGAGCGTCTTATCGAGATGTCTTTCGAAGGCGATCGTTTCTGGGATCTTCGTCGCTGGAAAGAGGCCCAGAAGTATTTGAACGATCCCATCCAGGGCTGGGATGTCGAGAAATTCGATCCGCTTGAGTATTATCGTGTGAAGCCGATCTACTTCCAGTCATTCACGGTACGGGATTATCTGTGGCCCATACCGGAGAACGAGATCGTACTCAACCCGAACATGGTACAGAATCCGGGGTGGTGATCATAATTGATCAAACTAAAAAGAAAGGTATTAAAAAATGAAAGCAACAAGATATATGAAACAAGCGATCCTGATGACCGGGGTCCTGTTGTTCCTTTTCTTCACAGGATGCCAGGAAGATGAGCTGGGCCCCATCAATCATGACAATGTAGCGCCGGGTCCGGTGGAACTGGTGAAGGTGACCCCTGTCAACGGGGGGTTCCATATCGTGTACACCCTGCCGGATGACGAAGACCTTCTTTATGTGAAGGCGGTTTATCAGCTGAAAGACAAAGAGGTCGACAACAGGGCTTCCTGTTTCACCAACCAGATGACGATCGAGGGTTTCGGGGACACGGCTGTCCATGAGGTCAAACTTTATGCTGTCGACCGCAGCGGGAACATGTCCGAACCTGTCTCATTCAGCGGGCGTCCGCTGGAGCCGCCCATCTGGATCATTGCCCGAAGCATCCAGATACGTGCCGACTGGGGTGGTGCCAAATATACCTGGAAGAACCCCATGAACGCTCCCGTGGCGATCATGCTCATCGCACCCGATACGCTCGGCAAGATGAAAGTGTTTCATACCGTATACACGGAAGCCGATTCAGGGTCCTATTCCCTGCGCGGATTCGATACTATTCCGACACCTTTCCGGGCGATCGTCCGTGACAGATGGGACAATCTCTCCGACACGGTGCGTCCCAACACTCCGGGCTTTGTGGTGACACCATGGTTCGAGGCCCGTCTGGACAAGACCAAGTTCCGTCTGGTCTTCCTGGACAACGACACCCGCTGGGATGCATGGGCCGGCAAGCCCGAATATCTGTGGGACGACGACCTGACGACCTTCGGTCACACCCAGGGGGATCATCCTTTCCCGCAGATCCTCACCATCGATCTCGGAGTGAAGGTGATCCTGAGCCGTTTCAAGGTGAACCAACGTTCCCACAAACAACAATACTATGCATATACCCACGGCAACCCCAAACGGTATGACGTTTATGGGTCCATGACCATTCCCGATCAGAGCGGTGACCTCAGCCAATGGACCAAGCTTCGTGAGACATGCGTATCGTGGAAGCCTTCTGGCCTGCCTCCGGGACAGAACACCGACGAGGATATGGCCCACTTCCTGGAAGGTGATGAGTTCACCTTCGATGTCCTGATCCCGATCCGGTACTTCCGTTTTGCCGTCCTGGAGACCTGGGATGGAGCCGGTTTCGTCGACCCATGCGAACTCACTTTCTGGGGGAATGTTCTTGAAGAATACAACTAACGAATAAACAAGATAAAATGAAAAAGAACAGGATCATACCGGTCTTGCTCATGGCAGCTTTCCTTCTTTTCGCCGGAGCATGCCAGAAGATGGAGGATTTCCATTCCAAATACATAAAGGATGGTGAGATCATCTATACCACCAAGCTGGATTCCGTGACCACCTATGCGGGTTACCAGCGTGTTCTGATCAAAGGTATTCTCAAGGAAGCCTTTGGGGTGAAAGAGATCATTATTTACTGGAACGACGGGAACGATTCTCTTATCACCGAATACACCCGTCAGCATGATGTGGATACTGTGGAGATCCTCATTGAGAATCTGGAGGAACAATCCTACATGTTTGACATCTACACAAGCGATGGTGAAGGACATCGTTCGGTTCGCGTCCAGGCTTTTGGTACGGCCTATGGTGAACGTTACCGTTCGGCACTCTATCCCCGTACGATCAAAACCTATTACATTGCCGGCACCGACACCATGGGGCTGAAGTTCCTCCCCGCCGAGGAACTGGAACGTCACAGTGAGGTAAAATACACCGACAAGGATGGCAACGAGGTGATCATCAACGTGGACATCACGCAGGGGAGTATGGTGCTTCCTTCATACAAGAGCGGCGTAAGCATACGGACGTGGTTCCTGCCTGAAAAGACGGCTCTCGACTCTTTTCCTTCCGACTGGCGTCTTACGGAAGTTTTCATATACCACAGTCATGGCAGCTTCAGCCATCCGCTGACCGGTGTCAGGAACTTCTCCATGGACAAGGCGGTAGTGAAGATCGATGACAGGAACTATGAGACCGATTATGCCGACATGGGGCAGTACGGTTACCGTATGAAGCTTCGTATCTTCAGCAACGACACGGTGGCGGTGTTGCCTGTCGGGGAGACACCTTCCAATCTTGAACCCAACGGCACCAGCACCTTCGATCCTGCCACGGGGGAATTCGTCCTGAAGACCAAGTACGAGGCCACACTGGGCTATCGTATCGTGGAAGAAACGCTGACTCCGAAAAACGATTGACCCTGATACACACACGGAGAAGGGGAACCTTGCGGTTCCCCTTCTTTTTTATCCCCTTTCTGTACCGGTCATGTGAACAAATACGGAAAAGTCAGCCGTCCCGAAAAAGCGTATCGGTCTTTTTCAGAATTCCCTTTTTTTATCCGGCCTTTCTGATGATACGTCTTCCGATGATCAAGCTCAGCAGCAATGTAAAAACGATCAAAGCGGCATAGACATATTGCCGGTTCACCTCTTCCATTGAACGCAGAAGGGAATGGATACCCGCATAAAAGAAGACCCCCAGGGGGTAATAGATCAAAATGAAGAGTCCCATCGACAGGGACTGTACGGCGAAATAGCGTTTCACACCCACTTTCCCGAATCCGGCAGCCACAGGCACAATGATGCGCAGTTTGGGGATGAAGGTCAGTAACAGAACGGTTTTCATCAGATGACCGGACATCCTTTGCTGATAACTGTTCATCCACACCGGGTAGCGGCGGGTCAGAGCATCTATCCAGCGGGTCCGGTTACGTGCCAGAAAGAAAAGTACGATGTTCCGCACAAAAAGGGAAAGAAAAGCCACCACCGCCCCGGCCACCACGTTCATCAACCCTTTATGGGCCAGCCAGGCAATGATGATGAGCGAAAGCTCATCGGACACGGGCGAGACGAAATCAAAGATGATATAGTAGAATGCTATACCCAGGTAGGTGTAGGCGGTGACAATACCATAGAGGTCGGTCGCTATCACGGGCTGTAATTTCTGTCCTTTCAGAGATGCAGCTGACCGCAAAATAAAGGATTTTTTTTATCCGGAAAACCATGTTTTGCAGGAAAGAAGATTTTTGTGTACTTTTTCACACCGGTCAAAACGAATGCCTTATGCAGTTCCCTGTTTTCCCAACAGCTTTCAGAAAGAGGTGTTTTCTTCTTTCAGGTGGTATTTTCGTTCTTTTGCTGCTGTTCTCCCTGCCCTTGCGAGGGCAGTTGTCAGGGGGCGGGGAAGCCAACCCTGATCTGCACACCAACCGGGCGATGCTGGAGCGGTGGCAATCGTCGCGGTTCGGCATGTTCATCCACTGGGGCCCCGTAACATTGCGGGGCACGGAGATCGGCTGGTCCAGAGGCACAAGTGTGCCTGTAACCGATTATGATTCACTTTACAAAGAATTCAACCCTGTGCTTTTCGATGCAGACGAATGGGTACGCATTGCCAGTGGGGCCGGCATGAAATATATGGTACTGGTCACCAAACATCACGACGGCTTCTGTCTGTGGCCTTCCGACCCTACCGGTTACGATATCGCCGCCACGCCATACGGCAAAGACATCGTGGGCCCGCTGGCCGAAGCCTGCCGGGGGAAAGGCCTTCTTTTCGGCACTTACTACTCGATCCTCGACTGGTGGCATCCGCTCTACCCCCTGAGCCACGGCAACGCACCCAAAGACACCGCGAAGACGGACATGACAAAATACACCGAATATCTCTACCGTCAGGTGGATGAGCTTCTGACACGCTATCATCCGGACATTCTCTGGTTCGACGGTCAGTGGGAGAAGCCCTGGACCCACGAGGCAGGAATGACGCTGTATGCCCATATACGGAACATTCGGGATGATATCCTCATCAACAACCGTGTGGACAAGGGCAAGGTCAGTGGTTCTCCGGATGCGGCCAGATATGCCGGCGACTTTCTCACCCCTGAACAGACCATCGGGAGATACGACCTGAAGAACCCGTGGGAATCGTGCATGACCATCGGCACGCAATGGTCGTGGAAGCCAAACGACCGGATCAGGAGCCGGCATGAGATCCTGGAGATGCTGGCACGCAGCGCGGGAGGCAACGGCAACCTGCTGCTCAA
Organism: uncultured Rikenellaceae bacterium; assembly: GCA_964599235.1. Lineage (GTDB taxonomy): Bacteria > Bacteroidota > Bacteroidia > Bacteroidales > VadinHA17 > DRPN01. The sequence continues at coordinate 1,242 of CAZRDX010000036.1, read as the reverse complement.
CGTAAGCCCGATGCCCGACGGACGGATCGAACGCCGCGTACAGAAACGACTGGCTGAGGTAGGTGAATGGCTTGAACGGTATGGCCATGCCATCTACGGCACCAGGGGCGGTCCCTGGCCTCCCGACAGCCTCCTCGCCTCCACGCGCGACGACGAACATATCTACCTGCTGCTCTACGGACAAGGGAACGACCAAGTCGATCTCCCCTACCCTGCCAAAGCAAAGATCCGTCAGGTGAGTTGGCTGAACGGCCCCACCCTGCCCTGGAAAAAGGAGAACGGCCGTCTGAAGATTACCCTCGAAGGACCCTTCCCCGACCCGGATGTAAGCGTGGTGGCGATCCGGCTGAAGGAATAGATATCCGCCCCTGACTCTGCCACGCCGCCCTTGGTCACGTATACATACAAGTTCTGATGCCGTAAAAGGGACTCTTCTTTGTATTTTTCCCCGCTTCACATATTCCCTCATTTCCTCCGCCGGGATATAAAGGACAGGGATGGTCGATGTTGAGGGAATGATCCGACACATTTGGAAATTTTCAGAAAAAAACCTATTTTAGCCATGGGTAAAGGGGTATTGCATGGAATGAAAATCTTTTCTAACTTTGCGGCCCCGAAAAAAGGGGTGTTTTTTGAGGGCAAAACCGCGATTTTCACGTTTTATGACATACCACATCACTGGTTTTCATGCAATTACAAAATCATGAGTCAGTGACCATATTCCACTAAAAGAAGGATTAAGACCCGTCAGAAAGCGTATTTTGAACAGGTCTGAAAAAATATGAATGGGTCAGCCCGCCTTCGCTAAAGCTACGGCGGACACGTGACCATATTCCACTAACAGGAAGCAGTCATTCGGCCAGAAGGCCTGTCATATAGCCTGACGGCTTTCATTGGCTCCGCAGGAGCCATTGCGAGGAGGAGCTCCGCTCCGACGAAGCAATCCCACAAAACCGGCTCCAAACCTTGTCTCCCTCCCTTCGACCCTTTCGACCTCTTCGACCCCTTCGACTCGCCGTGGCCAGGTGCCTTGACCCCACATGCCGGCGCACAGCCCGTCATTCGCCCTACGGGCTGTCATTAAGACTTCGTCCGTCATTATGCTCCTGACGGAGCGTCACTACGCCCTCCGGGCGGTCATTGGCTCCGAAGGAGCCATTGCGAGGCGCGCAGCGCCGAAGCAATCCCACAAAACCGGCCCCCAACCTTTCAATGTCTCCCTCCCTTCGACCCTTTCGACCT
>CAZRDX010000035.1:0-108652 GCA_964599235.1 uncultured Rikenellaceae bacterium | reverse complement strand
GTCATCGTGCAGGCGAACATATCCAAGCCGATACCTCCACAGAGAAAGGTGTCTACAATGCCGTCTTCGGTTATGAGGCAGGCCGTTCGCTCACCACAGGCAAAGGGAACTTTTTCGCAGGATACCAGGCTGGCCTTGCCAGCACTATTGCCAACTACAACGTCTTCATCGGAACCTTTGCCGGTTACAGTAACCTCTCCGGCCACGACAATGTCTATATCGGAACGGGTACCGGATATTCCAACCAGTCCGGTAACTACAATGTGATGCTGGGTACCCATGCCGGCTATAATTATTCGGGCAGTTATTCCGTGTATATCGGCATCAACTCAGGGCCACAGCTTCTCAATGGTGTTGGCAACACCTTTTTAGGTACCAACAGCGGGATGTGGCTGACCCATGGCTCCCGCAACGTCTTTATCGGCACCGACTGCGGCCGTGCCGGAAACGACAACAGCCTCGACAACGACGACAATGCGATGGACAACGTCATCCTGGGGTTTCAGGCGGCTTATGACATCTCCCAGGCCCGGAGCAATGTGGTGCTTGGCAGCTTTGCCGGGAATGAACTGGCGGATGGGAACAACAATGTGGTGCTGGGTTACTATGCTGGCAGAAGCATTGTCAACGGCAGCGGAAATGTGCTGATCGGCTCGAACGTCGATGTGGGGACTGATGCGTCCAATCAGCTGGCCATAGGCAACGGAACGACCCCCTCGCTCATCCGGGGTGATTTCAAGCAACAAGAGGTGCAATTCAACGGCTCCGTGACCATCCGCGATATGATGAGCCTCACTCCTGTCACCCTGACCTATGCCGATGGCGACGAAGTGAAACTTCCTTCCACGGCATCCTACATATTCCTAGATGTCGACCCTGACGGACAAATAGATGTGGGGACGATCGAGCCGGGTCGCTATCCCGGCCAGGTGCTTATCCTGACCGGCCATGACGAGAACGACCAGATCCGTATCAATCCCGGCGATGGTATATTGCTCAACGGTGGAGCGCAGTTCATCATCACTTCACCTGCCGATGTGTTGATGCTTATCTGGAACGGGTCGGCCTGGACGGAGATCTCCCGCAGCAACAACAGCTAAATAGTACCGCGCTTCCCCTGTTGGCGGGGAGGGTGCCCGGTGACGGGCACCCTCTTTTCTTCCCGGGTGACGGGTGGCGTTCTATTCCACCAGTTTCAGTCCTTCCAGGGCCGAGGCATCTCCGGGACGTACCAGCAGGGCCTTCATGAAAAGAAGACGAGCCTCACGGAACCTCTTCAGACGGAAGTTGGTCCAGGCATAAAGTACCAGTCCGTCGTAATCGAAAGGATAGAGGTTGATCACCTTTTCGAGGTAGGAGGCGGCTTTCTCGTACTCTTTCCTGCCGTACCAGATGGCGCCCAGACGGTAGTTGGCTACCGAGTTGTTGGGGGTGATCTCCAGGATCTTCTCGTACTGGGCGATCACCTGCTCCCATTGACCCAGGGCTGCCAGGGGTTGTACGATCCCGAAACGTGCCTCCACGGCCATGGGGCGCAGCATCACGGCTTTGTTGTAGAAAGAACGTGACTCGGTGAAGAGTCCCGCCTCATAGTCGAGCCAGCCGATACGGAGATTGAGCTCGTACGAATCCTCCTGGTACACTTTCTTGAGCGTCTCGGCCGCTTCGGAATATTTGCCCGCCGCTTCCAGCTCGTAGCTCTTGCGAAAGGCGTCAATCATCTCTTGTGTCACCTGTGCACGGGTGGCAGAAGCAGGGAAGAGAAAAAGAGCGAAAAAGAACCAGGAAAAAAGATGGATGGTCAGTCGTTTCATAGATCCCATTTTAGTCCGAATTTGAAGTTCAACATATCGTATTCCAGGTCGGGTCCTTGTCCGTTGATGTCCAGTTCGGGGAAGTAGTTGCTTTCCGTGCGGCTCCAGGAAGGGATGAGGAAGAGGGTCATCCTGTTTCCGGGCACGATCCAGTCGATCTCCAGGGAGATGTTGAGGGTAACGGGGTTGTTCTCGTTGTAGAGGTTCCAGCCGCCCGGGCTTTGATAATTGCTGGTATTTCCGGGGGTGAGGTAGGCGGTGGTCCAGAGGGTTCCGAAGAGGCGTCCGCCCAGTATCAGGGAGGGGATCAGATCGTCCCGGGTGAGGTCGGGGTCACTGAGGATGCCCTGGCGCAGCCAGGTGAGCGAGCCCCCGAAATAGAAGTTGGTATTGCCCATCGGACGAAAGACCATCCCGCTGTATGCCTGTATCTGGTTAAGGTCGTTCATGCCGGCATAGCCCACGCCTCCATAGAGGGTCAGATAGGGAAGCTCCTGCTGCAGCAGGAGCTGGGTGGTCCAGTCGCTGCTGGTGAGGGTTACCCAAGAGATGCGGTTGCCGTAAGAGAAAGATTCCGGGATCGTGGTGCGCAGGTTGAGGTAGTTGGCCGAGAGATCCATCGTCAGGCCGCGGGCCAGCCGGAGGGTGAGCCCGCCGTGCAGCTGATGCTGGGTGAAGGTGTTGTCCGGAAGGGTGAGGTCGCCGTCCACATCGCGCCGGAAAAGGAAACGTTCCTTGGTGATGAACCGGTACCCGTAGCGCAGCGATGCATTTTCACCTGTCTGATGTCCAAAAAGGATCGAGGCTCCGCCGCCCCGGCGGGTGACGCTCTGGTAACCGTCGACACCAGGGACCTCCGTGGGGTCGTAACCGTCGGTGACCTGATCGTCGAGGGTGTGGAAATAGTCGGCCGTGAGAGCCACCAACGTCAGGCCGGTAAGCTTGCCGGCACCCACCTCTTCCCGCTCGCGGACCGTCATATGGTGCATCAGGGCATGCCGGTCGGCCTCACGGCCCAGAAAAAGATAACAATAATAGAGGTACTGCCTGACTACGGCGTCCTGTTCGTTGAACTCCTGCGCTTTCAGGAAATGATGCAGGGCACGGACATAATTGTGCCGGTTGTAGAAGGCGATGCCGAGACGCATACGCAGGTAGTAGGAATCGTAGCCGGCATGCAGGGCCTCACGTCCCAGGCGGATCACCTGCTGCCAGTCGCCCTGAAGATAAGCCTGGTAGGTGAGCCGGTCATAATAGGAAAAACCCTTCTTTTCCTGCGCACTCACACCGAGCAGCAGGAGAAACAACAGCAGGCTCGTGATGCTCAGTCGGTACATCTTGCTTTGATCAGTCGTTCGCGGTCCGAGATGATGAAACGTTCCACACCCTTGATGCCGATCTCGATGCTGAACTCCAGCCGGCGTCCTGTCGACCCGCCGGGGCGGCGGAGCGTGGCCGACGAGCCCAGACGTATCCGGGAAGGCATCACGGGATTGTCTATGTGAAGATAGTGCAGTTCATAATCTGCACGCAGAAAAATATGGAAAGGTGCCACCACATCCTGCAGGGCCAGGATCCCCTTCGGATAGAGCAGATGAAGAGGATAGCTGTCGCGGACGGTGACCTCGCGGTAGAACCCTTTGTAAACACGATAGGCGGCCAGGAAGAAAAAGTAAAGCAGCGACTTCTTGCTTCCCTCAAAACCTGTGAAGTAGAAGACATTGTCCTCCGACCAGAACCAGGCTTTGCTGCCGGTTTCCTGGCAGTAGAGATAGGAACGGTTGAAGACATTGGTCCTGACCTCCCACACCTGTCCCCGTAAAGGGGTGTCTCCTTCGTTCTTCCAGTGGATACGTTGTCCGGGTACGAAGCGGAAACTTCTCTGCAACAGTTCGTTCACTTCCATGTTGGCCACCACTTCGTCTTGTTGCGGGATGCCGTTGGTGACCAGCGAAGGACGATTGTCACGATATGTGAGATAGCTGCTGATGGGATAGTAAAGGGTGGGAGAGCCGATGTAGGGGGTGCGCTGGAACTGGAAATGCAGATGTGGGTAGGGCGATCGGCCGCTGTTGCCCACCTTGCCGAGGATGTCTCCGGCACGTACCGTGTCGCCCTTGCGTACGGTGATGCTCCCTTTTTGCAGGTGGCTTACCTTGGAGAAGAGATGGTCGGCATGACGGATCACCACCGTGTTGCCCCAGTTCTTCAGCAGGTTGACCTCACCGACAGGGTTGTCGTCGATGCCGTCCTCGACGATCTCTACCGTGCCGGGGCCGGGTGCCAGCACATTCTTGCCGTAACAATGGTAGTCGGTGACCAGGTTGCCTTCGTCACGGTATGTCTTGCCGTCGGGACCCGTGATGACGAAATCCCACGCATAGCGCCAGTCACCCTGGTGGGTGTATGCTCCGTCGTGGCCCTGGGAGACGCTCCACCGCCCGCTGAAGGGAAGGATGAAGGGGAAAAGATATTCCGGATCGAAACGCTCCCTGCTGTTGACATCGTAGTAAAGGTTCTTCTCCGGGCTGTATTGCTGGATCACCACCTCCCGCAACTTCTTTCTCTTCGAAGTGCGGAACTTCAGCACATAGAGGAAGAGCAGCACTATGATGTTGAAGGGAAGGGAATAGACCGGCACATGGAAGACGGCAAATACCGGGTCGAGACTGATGGTCACGATGGCCACCAGGGGGGTGAGCAATACCGCCCAGCTGTAGGTCCATACCGACGGGATGAGGTAGAATCCGCCGATGGCGATGGCCGTGAGGATGTAATTGAAGCCGATGTAGCTGTAAGAGGTCTCGACCAGGTTCACTCCCAGCAGCTGGTAGAAGAAATAGGCGGTATAGAATCCCAGCAAAGAGAGGGTGAAGGCGATGCGGGAATAGAGGAGCAGGCCGACGGCGATGAGCAGTCCTGCAATGATCTTGGTCTGGAAAAAGATCGCGGCCAGTGAGAGGAAATAGAGGCGCAGCGAGACGGGAATGACCTGGTACACCCATTCGTGGAAGTCGACCAGACGTTTGCCTCCCAGGCCGTAAAGGTCATTGAGCGTGTAGATCCCCCGCTCGCTGATACCCAGATGCTCGAACTGGCGTGCGGCCAGCAGGACAAGCCAGATGGAGAGAATGAAGGGGATACTCAGATAGGGAAGGTAGTATTTCCCGATCACCCCTTCCATGGCCACCGAGATGAAGAGGGTGAGGAGCGAGGCGAGCACCACCACGAGGTAGAACTCAGCTGAGGGCTGGTAATAGATGCCCAGGCCGAGGCCTACCAGCAGGCTGTTGAAACCGTAGCTGCCGTCGTGGATGCGGGTGGGCTCGAAACCGAAAAGATAGGCCGCCACCGTGGTCACCACCACGGCCAGGAGCCCGCTCAACCCGGCGTAGAGGTCGATGAAACTCACTCCCAGCAGCAACAGGGCGAACAGCCTGTTGCGCGAGAAGAAGACCATCGCGTAGCTGTTGCTCCCGCTCGCGAGCACCTCCGAGATATGTCGCCGCCACATCATCGTGAAGGACTAAAGGGAGATCTCTTTCAAATGGTCGGGGAGAACCTCCTGACGGGTCATGTAGTCGAGATCCTCTTTTTTCCGGATGATGTGGGTTTTTCCTTCGGTGTCGATCATCACCACATTGGGCCGATATTCGATGAACTGCATCCACTGGGTCATGTTGTAGGCGCCGATGCGTTTGATGACGAAGGGGTCGCCTTTTTTGAGGAGGGGGAAGTCGACAGCGGCACGCAGCACATCGATGTTCATGCAGAGAGGACCGTAGATGGTGGTGTCTTCGGTATGCTGTGAGACTTCCCGTGCCGGAACGATCTGATGTTCGTACCAGAAAGAGGTGAAGAGGAGGTTGACCCCGACGTCGGTCACCAGGGCGCGGCGTCCCGAGGCCAGGCGTTTGTTGGCGATGACGGTGCCCAGCAGGAAGCCGGCGTCGTCGATCATGGCGCGGCCCGTCTCCAGGATCAGCAACGGAAGGTGTTCCGGCCGGATGGGCGAGTTGATGAGGGCGCCCGTGATGGCATCGGCATAGTCGTCGAACGAAGGAGCCGCGTCGGTGCCCGGAACGTAAGCTCCTTTGAGGGTGTTCTTCGAGGCGAACCCGCCGCCCATGTCGATGTAACGGATCACATGACCGTACTTGCGCTCGGTGTTCACCGCCAGGTCGGCCAGCTTGGTGGCAGCGATGCGGTAGGCCTGGGTGGTGAGGATGTAGGTGCCGATGTGGGTGTGCAGACCGGCCAGATCCATCTTCTCCGAGAGCATGATGCGGTTGATGGCCTCCCACGCTTCGCCGTTGTCGTAGTTGAACCCGAAACGGTCCCACCGAGGATAGATGCCGGTGTCCATGTTCACCCGGATGGCCACCTTGGGTTTGACGCCCGTCTCGTCGGCCACCTGCATCAGCATGTAAAGCTCATCGAAATGATCGATGTGGATGAGCGAGCCGTTGCGGGTGGCGGTGACAAGATCTTCGTAGCTCTTGGAGGGGCCGTTGAAGAGGATGTATTGCGGCGAGACGCCGTGCTTCAAGGCCTTGTGGTACTCAAAGCCCGAGACCACCTCCGCCCAGGCGCCTTCCTGATGAAAGACATTGCAGACGGCCGAGAGATAGTTGGTCTTGTACGACCAGGCCAGCTGTACCTTCGGATAACGCGTGGAGAAAGCCTGGTGAGCCTCACGATAGGTGTTGCGGATGGTGCGCTCCGAAAGGACGTACAGGGGCGAGCCGTACTGCTCCAGCAGATCGGTCACCTTCAGCCCTTCGATCTCGGGAAGAGGCTCGATACGCGGGGTCATGCCGAACTTCGAAGGCATGCCGGCGTTGAGTTTCTTTATCACGGGTGGTTCAAAAGTCTTTTTTTCCATGGTTTTCCTGGTTTATGTTGTTCTGTACGGATCAGATCTCCCCGGTGGTGGAGATCTTCTCAAAATCTTTCATGTCGATGATCATGTCGTATGAGTAGCGTACGAAGATCTTTCCCACCTCGTAGCTGGTGAAAGGTGGCACCTCCATGCCGAGGGCCAGCTTGACAAGGGCTTCGGGCAGGTTCTGTCCGGCACCCACGGCCAGGTAGACCCAGGCGGGGATGCGGGGGTTGATCTCGAGGATGTAATATTCATCGTCGTCGGTACGTATCAGTTCGAGCTCCATGCCGCCGCGCCAACGGGTGGCGCTGATGATGCGTCGGGTGAGCTCCAGCATGTCGGGGTTGTCGAGGGTGATGCCTCCCCAGGCCTTGCCCTTGTCGGTGATGTATTGTTTGCGCATGGGCACGGCACCGATGGTGTTGCCCCGGCCGTCGCCCAGGGCGACGACGTTCACCTCCATGCCGCGAATGAACTCCTGGACGATCACCGGCAACCCCCATTTGGCGCTGATCTTGTTGAAATGGCTCAGCACCTGCTCCTCGTTGTAGGCGATGTAGGCATCGTAGAACTTGCCCTTCACCATCACGGGAAACTCGAAATCCTCCTCGAGGGTACGGATATCGCTCTCGTACAGGATCGGCTTGCTTTTGGGTACCAGCAGACCGTATTTCTTTCCGAACTCCGGCAGGTTGTTCTTGTGGCGTTCCTCGAGTTGTTCGAGGGTGGGCAGGAAGGTGCGTATGCCCATTTCCTGCAGTACCTTCTCGCTTTTGATGAAGGTGTAGAGCTCGGCATCGAAGTTAGGTATGAGGACGTCGATCTGTTCGCGATGGTGGATGTAGGCCAGGCGTTCCATGACGACCTCGGACCCTTCGGAGGGATAGGGCATCATGTAGACCTTGTCCACCAGGTCGCGCATGTAGATGCCGGGTTCGAGGGTCTCGTACACCAGGCCCACCACCTTCACCTCGAGGTCGGCCGATTCCCGGATGGCCCGGATCACGGGAATACCGGGACCGGGGTTGTCGGTGTTGTTCAGGCCCGTGGCGGCCAGGGTGACTTTTTTCTTACTCATGGTCTCGGTTGTTTAGGATATCGAGTATTTCTCCGGGGGCGATGGCATATTCATCGGCGATGTCGCGAAGCACATCGTCGGGGGAAGCTTTGAAGCCTTCGCGTGCCAGGGCTCCCGTGAGCTCCTCGACGGGGATGCCGTACTCCTCGGCGATCTGGCGGAGGGTCTTGCGGCCGATGCCGTTGCCTCCCCGGATGATCACCGTGTTCTGCCGTTCGGCCTCCACCTCTTCGTCGGAACGACCAAACAGCCGGTAGATGTCGGAGGGGGCCATGCCGTTCCGGGTGGCGATGTCGCGGATCGTCTGACCCACACTGTCTACCTTGATCCCCGCAGCCGTGAGATGACGCCATGCACTGTCTGCCGATATTTTCAGTATTTCATCCGAAAAATCCGCCAGCGTGTACAGCTCGGCATGGGGGATGGGAGGTGTGTTGCCTTCCTCTTCCCAGCTCTCGGTAAACTGCTCACCCCAGTCCATGATCGTACTGAATGGCGGGACGTCGTAAATGATCCCTATAAAGATGAGCGCCGAGAAGAGGGTGGCGAACACCATCTCCTTCTTGCGGTTGAGCTGACGGGTCATGCGCGAACGGATATGACCCAGGAAAGCTTTCCAGTTGATGCTGAAAAGATGAAAACTCGCTAGGATAAGGAAGAAGAGGGAAAAGTTGGTATGCATCGACTGCCAGCCTTCCTTGGTGAGTCCCCATAAGGTCCAGTCGGACCAGTGGGCGATACGGCCGGGAGGAGCGATGTAGAGGATCACCCCCGACACCGTCATCACCAGAAAGGAAAAGAAAAGGCCGAACGTCACAAAGGCCCGCCAGCTGAACTTTTTCTTATCCCGCATGGTCGATGAGATGATAATGGTTCAACATCTCCATGAAGTCCTGATAATACCGTTCAAAACCGGATCGGTCGATGTCATAGCGCGAGGTGATCTCCGTGGCGATGGCATCGAAATCCTTTCCTTCCTTCAGGAGCTTCAGGATCTCCTGTGCGGTCTCGTTGAGGGTGAAAGATTCGCCCGTGGTGGGGTCGAAGAGGAACCCCGTATCGCTGAGGGCCAGGTTCTTTTTCAGTTTCATGGTGTCCATTTTTTGCCTCCTTGTATGTTCACTGTAAAGAACGTAAAAACAGGGGGCGGGGTTTTACAAGATTTTACTTTTATGTTACAAGATTTTATGATGGTTGCTATTTAAAGATCCCCGGAGGGGTGGGACCGCTGCCGGGGATCTTTGCCAGGTACGGGGGTGTTCCCCGTGGCCAGCCAGGAAAACCTATTTCCTGTTGATGATACGGTCGAACTGTTCACGGCTCATCATCACCGGTTCGTAGGTGATGCCCCGTACTTTCAGGTTCCAGACGAAAGCCCGCAGGTGGGCTTCGGAGCCTTTGCGCAGGTGGTCCCATACGAGGGTGATGTCCCGGTTGTCGACATGTTCTTCCAGTTCCTTTTCCAGGTCGAGGATATCCTTCTCCTCGATGAGGGCACCCACACGCAGTGCGGCGATATCGGATGCTTCGCCCTCCCGGATCAGTTTGTCGTAGAGTTCCTGCAACTCATTGCTGGTGAATTCGCCTGTCTCTTTTCCGTGAGCAGGATCCTCCAGCTGATAACGGTCGATGAGCGCTTTTACGGCATCCATATGACGCTGTTCGGCCTTGAGGATGTTGCCGAAAGACCTTATCCCGGTTTTGTCGGAAAAACAGATATACACGTCCCGTGCCAGCTTTTCCTCTTCACGCATGAAGAGGATCCCTGTCTTCTCTGCGTCGTTCAAAGGTTCAGCAGGAATGTTCGCGATGCAGGGCAAAGTGGTGTTGCTTTCGTTCACGTCGTTTTCCGTAGCGACCGACGTGAGATCGTCCTGCTGATCGTTGTTGCCGGAAAACCCGCTGTTACATGCCGAAAAAGAGAGTCCGGCACTCAGCAGGATCAGACCTGTGATCAGGAAAATGTTCTTTTTCATTTTTTTCGTTTTTGAGGGGTTCAATATCCTTTTCCTGCCTTTTTGACAAGAAGGGAGATGTTTCTATTTCATACGGCGGTTGTAATTTTTTGCTGTGATGTTACGGGATCCTGCTTTCTTTCATTTCGGCCAGTTTTTTCCGGTATTCCGAGACGCTGAGGCCGGTGATCTGGCGGAACTGGTTGGAGAGGTACTGGACACTGCTGTAGCCCATCATGTTGGCGATCTCGCTGAGAGACAGCTCGCCTTGCTGGAGAAGCACTTCCACGCGTCGGATCTTTTCGCGTATGATATATTTCTCAAGGGTGATTCCCATGTGTTTGGAAAAGAGACGGGACAGGTAGGAGTAGCTGTAACCGGTTTTTTCCACGATGTAGTCGGAGCGGTTCACCACCGAGTTCACGAAATTCAGGTCATGCACCAGCTCGTGGACGGCCAGTTTCACCTGTTCGACGATCACCTGCTCATGGTCGTAGACGGGGCTCATCTCGTACCGGCCCAGAAAGGAAAGGAGGGCTTGCCTCTTTGCCGGGTCGTAGGCGGCAGGCAGGATGATCTTGCCCCTTTCCACGGTCACTTCCCGCCACCCTTCCCTGTCCAGCAGGTCACGTAACAGCAAAAGGGTACTGCGATGGTAAAGATTGCTGATATAGAGGGTCTCTCTCCTTGCCATGAAGGTAAGGAAATTCACAAAAAACATGCCGGCCCTCAAAAGGCATGCCCTACTGGATCTTCCTGAACATCCTTTTCAGGCGGATGTTGGCGGGGAATTTCTTTTCCTTGTTGAGGGAAAGCCAGATGTATTTGGGTTTGCCGACAATGTGTGTCTCGGGGACGAATCCCCAGAAACGGGAGTCGGCCGAAGCGTGCCGGTTGTCCCCCATCATCCAGTAATAATCGTACCTGAAAGTGTAGGTAGTGGCGGGTTGATCATTGATGTAGATAGTGCTGTCCTTCACCTGCAGGCGGTTGTGCTCATAACTCTCGATGATCCTGCGGTAGAGGGGCAGGTTGCGGAGGGTCAGCTCTACCGTGGCACCTTTCTTCGGGATCCACAGGGGGCCGAAGTTGTCTTCGTTCCAGGGATAGTCGGGTGAATGGGGGAAGATGTAATAGGCGTATCGGCCGGCGGGTTGCTCGACACGCTGGACGGCGCGGACGATGGAGAACCCCCTGATCTTCTCCACGTTCGCTTTTGTCAGCGGCAGGATGTATTCCGCCGAACCCATCCGGTAGATGTCGGAGCGGTAGATCCCCATCTTTTCCAGGGTGCGCGGGTTGATGGGTGTGCCGTTGGTGTAAACAATGTAGTTGTATTGCTGTTCCGGGAACTCCGGCACTTTCTTGCCGTTGATGTAAAGATCGCCGCGGCGTATCTCCAGCGTGTCGCCGGCGACGGCCACGCACCGTTTGACGTAGTTGTCCTCCTTGTCCACCGGCCTGACGACAATGTGGAATCTTTGCCAGACCATCTTGCGGGCCCGGGCGTAGTACTGCTCAAAGGGGAGGGGTTGTCTCCCGTTGGCGGTGTCGGCAGCCATCAGCTGGACCGCCTGGCTTCGCACGATGGAATAGTAGCTCTGCGCCTGGTTCTCCAGCACCACGGTGTCCCCCGCTGGGAAGTTGAACACCACGATGTCGAAACGTTTTACATGACCGAACCCTTTCAGTCTACGGTAAGGTCGTTTGATCCATTCCACATACGACTTGCCGCCCACCACCGGCATGGTGTGCTGCGTGAAAGGAAAGGAGAGGGGGGTCATCGGCAGTCGCGGACCGTAGCTCAGCTTGCTCACGAAAAGATGGTCGCCGATGAGCAGGGTCTTCTCCATCGAACCGGTGGGGATCTTGTAGTTCTGGAAAAAGAAGATGTTGATGAACGAGACGGCGATGACAGCGAAGATGAGTGCGTCCAGCCATTCGATCAGCTTGCTGTTCCTGCCGTCGCGTCGCTTCCAGAAAGTCCAGTTGACCTTGCGTGTGATGTACATGTCGAAGATCACGATCTCGCCCAGCAGCCACCAGTAGTTGTCGAGCCAGATGACCCACAGCAGGTATAACAGGGCCACCACACCGAAATTGAGATAGGGTTGTCGGAGGATGTTCCGGATGTTCATGACGGCAAAGGGTTAGATGTGGAAGCAAAAGTAACAATTCCTGACGAGAAACTCATTCGCCGAGGCCGAGCAGGTCGTCCATACCGAAGCATCCTTTTTTGCCGGCGAGGAATTCGGCGGCGAGGACGGCTCCCAGGGCGAAACCGCGTCGGTTTTTGGCCGAGTGGGTGAGCTCGATGAGGTCCATCTCCGACTCCCACCGGACGGTGTGGATGCCTGGGACTTCGTCACGGCGGTGGGCGGTGATGGGAAGGGTCTTTTCATCCCCTTCGCTGCCCAGCAGCCACCTTTCCTTGCGGGGATGACGGGCCAGGATGGCCTCGGCCAGTGTGATGGCCGTGCCGCTGGGCGCATCTTTCTTGTGGATGTGATGGGTCTCTTCGATCCGGACGTCGTACTCGGGATAACGCGCCATGATCGAGGCCAGCCGTTCGTTGAGATGGAAAAGGATGTTGACACCCAGGCTGAAGTTGGAGGCATAGAAGAAAGCCTGGCCCTCCTCGCGGCAGCGGCGTACGACCTCGTCGTAATGGTCCAGCCAGCCGGTGCTGCCGGAGACCACCGGCAGCCGCAGGTCGAAACACCGGGAGATGTTGCCGAAGGCCCCGTCGGGCCCGGTGAACTCGATGGCCACGTCGGCCCCGCCGGCCTTCTCTTCGGTCAGATCATCCCGGTTGTCCAGGTCGATGATCAGGGGGAGACTGTGCCCCCGTTCGCGGGCCACCTGCTCGATCTCATGGCCCATCTTGCCGTATCCGATCAGTATGATGTTCATGATCCTGAAAGTGTTGAGAACAAGATACAAAAAAAGGGAAGCCGCAGCTTCCCTTTCGTTCTTTTGGGTGGCCTCAGGCTTTCTTCACCTCGTCGACGACGGCCCTGAAAGCCTCCGGATGGTTCATGGCCAGGTCGGCCAGCACTTTCCGGTTGAGGGCGATCCCTTTCTTGTGCAGCTTGCCCATGAACTCCGAGTACGACATGTCGTACTGGCGGACCCCGGCGTTGATGCGCTGGATCCAGAGTGCACGGAACTCGCGTTTCTTGTTGCGGCGGTCACGGTAAGCATAGGTGAGCGCTTTTTCCAGCGCGTTCTTGGCCACCGTGTAGACATTCTTCCTGCGTCCCCAGTACCCCCTGGTCTGGCGAAGGATCTTTTTCCTCCTTCTGTGCGACGCTACACTGTTGACTGATCTTGGCATGGTACTAACATTTTAGGATGGTCAGCGTTCCCGGACGTGCCGGGACCCTTGGGAGCTGTGCCACCCGGTTCAACATCGGTTTCTCTACTTCATCGCCAGCAGACGCTTCACATTGTCCAGATCGGCTTTGTGGACCAGCGTGAAGTAGGTGAGGTTCCTCTTTCTTTTGGTCGACTTCTTGGTCAGGATATGGCTCTTGTAAGCGTGCTTCCTCCTGATCTTCCCTGTTCCGGTGAGCGTGAACCTCTTCTTGGCTCCCGGATTCGTTTTCATCTTTGGCATTGCTTCTCTCCTTTAAAGGTTTGTTGTTATTTTTTCGTTTTGGGTGCGAGGATCATGATCATCCTTTTCCCTTCCAGTTTGGGCAGCTGTTCCACCTTGGCCACCTCCTCGAGGTCTTGGGCCAGCCGCAGCAGCAGGATCTCACCCTTCTCCTTGAAGAGGATCGAGCGCCCCTTGAAGAAGACGTAAGCCTTCACCTTGGCGCCGTCCTTCAGGAAATTCTCCGCATGCTTCAGCTTGAAGTTGTAGTCATGCTCGTCGGTGTTGGGGCCGAAACGGATCTCCTTGACGACGATCTTGGAGGTCTTGGCCTTGATCTCTTTCTGCTTCTTTTTCTGCAGATAGAGGAATTTCTGGTAATCCACGATCTTGCATACCGGCGGGTCGGCGTTGGGAGAGATCTCCACGAGGTCCAGCTCCATGTCGTCGGCCAGCCGGAGGGCTTCGTCGATGGAATAGATGCCGGGCTCCACGTTGTCGCCCACAAGACGTACCTCCCTTGCACGGATCTGCTCGTTGATCCGGTAACGGGGTACCTGCTTCCGGTTCTTGTTCCTGTTGTAAGCTATGGTCGTGTCCTCCTCTTTGGTTATGCTTCTTCTTTTTCTACCTGTTCACGGATGAAAGCTGCGAACTCGTCGAGCTTCATCGTGCCGATATCCCCTTTTCCCTGCCTGCGGACGGCGACCGTCCCTTCTTTCTCCTCCTTCTCTCCCACGATCAGCAGGTAGGGGATCTTCTTTAACTCGTTGTCCCTTATCTTTTTACCGATCTTTTCGTTCCGGTCGTCGATCAGGGTGCGAATATCGGAATTATTCAGGAAATTTAAAACTTTTTTTGCGTAATCGTGGTATTTTTCGCTGATGGGCAGGACGATGGCCTGGTCGGGTGCGAGCCACAGGGGGAATTTTCCGCCGGTATGTTCGATGAGGACGGCGATGAAACGCTCCATCGAGCCGAAGGGGGCACGGTGGATCATCACGGGGCGGTAGCGTTTGTCGTCGGCGCCGATGTACTCGAGGTCGAAACGTTCCGGCAGGTTGTAGTCGACCTGGATGGTGCCCAGCTGCCACGACCGGCCCAACGCATCTTTCACCATGAAATCGAGCTTGGGCCCGTAGAAGGCGGCTTCGCCCTTCTCGATGGTGGCTTCCAGTCCTTTTTCTTCACAGGCTTCGATGATGGCGCGCTCGGCCTTTTCCCAGTTCTCCTCGCTGCCGATGTATTTTTCCTTGTCGTCGGGGTCGCGCAGCGAGATCTGGGCGGTGAAATCGTCGAAGTGCAGTTTGCGGAAGATGAGGAAAACGATATCGATCACCTTGAGGAACTCGTCCTTGAGCTGGTCGGGGCGGCAGAAGATGTGGGCGTCGTCCTGGGTGAATCCGCGTACGCGCGTCAGGCCGTGCAGCTCACCGCTCTGCTCGTAACGGTACACCGTACCGAACTCGGCCAGCCGTACCGGCAGATCCTTGTAGGTGCGAGGCTTGGAGCGGTAGATCTCGCAATGATGGGGACAGTTCATCGGCTTGAGAAGGAACTCCTCGCCCTCGACGGGGGTATGGATGGGCTGGAAAGAGTCCTTGCCGTATTTCTCATAATGTCCCGAGGTGACGTACAGCTCCTTGTGTCCGATATGGGGGGTGATCACCGGCTCGTAGCCGTACTGTTTCTGTATCTTTTTGAGGAAGTTCTCCAGCCGTTCGCGCAGCTGGGCACCTTTGGGCAGCCAGAGGGGGAGCCCCTGTCCCACGCGCTGACTGAAGGTGAAAAGCTCCAGTTCTTTGCCGATGCGGCGGTGGTCGCGTTTCTTGGCCTCCTCGAGCCATTGCAAGTATTCCTCCAGCATGCTCTGCTTGGGGAAACTGATGCCGTAGATGCGGGTCAGCTGCTTGCGTTTCTCGTCACCGCGCCAGTAAGCCCCCGCCACGTTCAGCAGCTTGATGGCCTTGATGGGCTCGGTGGAAGGAAGATGCGGTCCGCGGCACAGGTCGGTGAAGTTGCCCTGGGTGTAGAAGGTGATCTCCTGGTCGTTCAGTTCGCTGATGAGCTCGGTCTTGTAAGGATCGCCCTTTTCTTCGAAATATCCGAGCGCCTCTTCCTTGCTCACCACCCGGCGCCGGTATTCGTTCTTTTGGCGGGCCAGCTCCCGCATCTTCTCCTCGATACGGGGCAGGTCGGCCTCGGTGATCACCACCCCTTCGGGCGGGTCGACGTCGTAATAGAAACCGTTGTCGATGGCCGGGCCGATGCCGAACTTGATGCCGGGATAGAGCGCTTCCAGCGCCTCGGCCATCAGATGGGCCGAAGAGTGCCAGAAAGCATGCTTGCCCTCCTCATCTTCCCAGGTGTATATCTTCACCTCGGCATCCTGCTCGATGGGACGGGTCAGGTCCCATGTCTCGCCGTTGACGCCAATGGCCAGGGCACGCTTGGCCAGCGCGGGATGGATGCTGCGGGCGATCTCCAGCCCCGTCACCCCCTCGGGAAACTCCTTTACCGTGCCGTCAGGAAACGTGATTTTGATCATGGTGGTGTCAGCTCAGAAAACAGGGAACAAAGATAAGAAAAAGATAGTACCGTCTTGTTAAAGCATAAGGCACCTATTTTTTAGTGATCATCTTTTCGATATCTTCCAGGGATTTGCCTTTGGTCTCTTGCAGGTGGCTGCGGATGAAGAGGAATCCTGCGATGCTGATGGTGGCGAAGAGCCAGAAGCTTCCCGAGGCGTGGATGGCGTGGTTGATGACGGGGAAGGCGGAGGCCAGCAGGGCGTTGGCGCTCCACAGGGCGGAGGTGGCCACGGCCATGGCCATGCCCCGCACCTTGTTGGGGAAGATCTCCGAGAGCACCACCCACGTCACAGGCGCCAGCGTCATGGCGTAGGCGGCGATGGCCATCACCACCAGCAGCAGCATGGGCCAGCCGGTGACACCCAGGTGGTAGAAGAGCCCCAGCACACCGTAAAGAACGGCCAGACTGCCTGCCCCGGCCAGCATCAGCGCACGCCGTCCCACCCGGTCGACCAGCGCCATCGCCACCAGGGTGAAGACCAGGTTGACACTGCCCGTGATGACGATGTTGAAGAGAATGTCGGAGACGGAATAGCCGGCCGCCGAGAACACCTCTTCGGCATACATGAACACCACGTTGATGCCACACCATTGCTGGAAGACGGCCAGCACGATGCCGACGAACACGATCCTGCGCACCGGCCGCCGGAGCAGCAGACGCCACTCTTTCTTGCCGGATGTCTGTTCCAGGGAGGTCTCTATCTCCTGCAGGGCATGCCGGGCATAATGTTCGCCGCCGATGCGTTCCAGGATGGTGCGGGCCCGGCCGGTCCTGCCCCGGCGCACCAGCCAGCGCGGACTGTCGGGAACACGCAGCATCATCAGGAAAAAAAGAGCGGCCGGGACCATCTCGGCCCAGAACATCCAGCGCCATCCTCTTTGTCCGTTCCAGGAGTGGAGGATCGCTGCCGGCGAGGCCTCTCCTGTCACAGGCTCGGCGATGAGCCAGTTGGTCAGCTGCGCCAGCAGGATGCCGATCACGATGGTCAGCTGGTTGAGGGTGACGAAACGCCCCCGCAGCGCCGGAGGGGTCACCTCGGCAATGTATACCGGCGAGATGTTGGAGGCCAGACCGATGCCGACACCGCCCACGATGCGCCAGAAGACGAACATGTCGAAACGATGGGCCGCCCCTGTGCCGGCAGCCGAGACCAGAAAAAGAAAGGCGGCCGTCAGCAGCAATACCTTGCGCCCGTAACGGTCGGCCAGCATGCCGGATACCAGCGTACCCAGCACGCAGCCTGCCAGCGCCGCACTCACCGCCCACCCCTGCAATACCGGCGAGCCGTTCAGGGCAAAATAAGGCTCGTAAAAAGGCTTGGCACCGCCGATCACCACCCAGTCGTAACCGAACAGCAGCCCCCCCAAAGCCGCTACCAGCGTGATGGCTGTCAGATAAAGACGGTCATATCTGACGACTTGTTCTTTTTGCATGGTATATCCATTTTCGGGGTTTGTAAAATATGCAAAAAAGTGCATAATAATGCAGGGAATGGCCTCCTGTGAGGAGAAAAGGTGAAAAAAAGATGATAAATGTCATCATTTTTAAATATCGAGATGAAAAATTATTATTTTTAGAACAGCCAAGGAAATTTGTTTATGGATAGGCGACGCTGTTCTTTCTGTTTGAAAAGTCCATTTTCGTTCCGTATGATCCGGGCTCATGCATTCCCAATCAAATCCGTTTTTTTATGATCTGTTAACCCTTTTAATAACCTAAACCAAACATTATGAAAGAGAAGTGTTTATGCGGAGCGATCCGCAGGGTAGGGGCCTTTTTCCTTCGAAGGATAGGGGTCCTTCTTCTGGGAGGTCTGTTGCTGGCGGGCAGCGGGCCGGGACTTTACGCACAGGCGTTGCGTGTCATCACGGGACATGTGATGGATGCCAACGGTGATCCTCTGCCCGGGGCGTCGGTGATCCTGAAAGGTACCACCACCGGGACGGTCACCGATGCCAAGGGGGCTTTTAAGCTCTCGATCCCGGATACGGGTCATGACACCCTGGTGGTGTCGTTCGTGGGATATGAGTCCGTGACGGTGCCGGTGGGGCTGGACAATGTCTACGATGTGCGATTGCCCCTGGCCAACCGGCGGCTCAATGAGGTGATCGTGACCTCGCTGGGCTTCAAGGTCAAGAAGGATGAGTCGGCCACCACCTCGTCGACGGTGAGCTCCGAGGAGATTGTCCACTCGGGCGAGCCGCTGGTGCTCAACGCGCTGGGGGCCCGGGCTTCGAACGTCTATGTGGCCCGTACCAACGGTGATCCCGGTGCCGGTACCAACATCCGCATCCGCGGTGCCAACACCATCACCGGATCGGGAGCACCCCTGGTGATCCTCGACGGTGTGCCCATCAGCAACTCCACCATCTATGGCGGAGGGAACGGAGGCCGTGACGGCGGTGTCTCCCAGCAGACCCGCATCAACGACATCAACCCCGAGGATATCGAGTCGGTGGAGATCCTCAAAGGAGCCGCCGCAGCCGCTCTCTGGGGATCCCGCGCCGCCAACGGCGTGCTGGTGATCACCACCAAGAACGGCAAGGCCGGAAGACTCCATATCAACTACCAGATGACCTATTCCATGGACCAGGTCAACCAGCGCTATCCCATCCAGAACACCTACGGACAGGGTCGCAATGGTGTATACAATCCCAAAAGTGCGGAATCGTGGGGAGATTACATCCCCGACCGTGCCGGCGGTGAAGACGATGTTGACATGACCGGTCGTTACTTCGAGGCTTACGGATCCGGGAAAAAGTATTATCCCATCCTGACCAAAAACTCGAAAGAGACCTATGTCGACTCCAACTGGGACGATGTTTTCCGTACCGGCGGTTTTCTGCAGCATGAGCTCTCCCTGAGCGGTGGATCCCAGAAAACGCAGTACTTCTTTTCTTTCGGTCGTCTCGATCAGAACGGTATCATCCGCGAATCGTACTACGACAGGACCAACGCACGCATCAATGTCAAGTTCGTGCCCAACAGTTGGTTCAGTTCCAATACCAAAGCGGGATATATCAGCAGTTCGTCCAACCGGATCCAGCAGAGTTCCAATGTGGCCGGTGTGATGCTCGGACTGTTGCGTACCCCTCCCGACTTTGACAACCACGATTATTTCGGCATCTATTACGACGACAACGGCGTAGCATATCGCAACCATCATCGCGGGTACCGTCGTTATCTGGGCGACGGGGTGCCCACCTACAACAATCCCATGTGGACCATCCACCAGCAGAAATCGACCTCGGATGTCGACCGTTTCCTGATGATGCAAGAGATCAACATCAAGCCCATTTCCCAGTTGCGTATCACCCTGCGTGGCGGGGTCGACCGTTTTGGAGATCACAGGATCTATTTCTTTCCTATCAACTCAGCCGGACGTGACCGTCGCAACGGTTTGCTCAACGAAGATATGATCACCGAGCAGGAGCTCAACTTCGACGCCATCGTCCGGGGCAATTTCAGCCTCACCGACAACCTCAAGGTGGATGCGACGGTGGGCTGGAACATCAACGACCGTCAGCGCCAGTACAACTCCGGTTCGGTGCAGGGTTTCACGGTTGATTCTCGCAAGCCGACCACTGACCTGAACTCATCGGCCGAGGCCACCAGTTTCAGCAACTACTACCGTGACATCCGTTCCAACCGCGGCTATTATTCGTTCACCTTCAACATTCTTGATCAGCTCTTCGTGACGGCTTCGGGGGGTCTGGAGGCTGCCTCCTCCATCAATGGTGCGTTTTTCTATCCCGCTTTTGATGCGGCCTGGCAGTTCTCTGACCTGGGGCTGACCTCCGACTTTTTCTCTTTCGGCAAGCTGCGAGCTTCCTGGGGGAAGGTGGGGGTGCAACCGCTGCCTTACCGTTTCCAGACGCTGGTGGATGCGGGCTTTACCTATAGTACATACAGCGATCCGCTCAGTGTCAATCAGTTTGGTGGCGGGTTCCGCCTCGACAACAACCTGGGTAACCCCGACCTCAAACCTGAGATGAAAACCGAATGGGAGATCGGTGCCGACCTGCGCTTCTTCCAGGATGCACTCTCCCTGTCAGCCACCTATTACAGCAACCGGATCGATGATCTGCTCATCAATGTGGGGCTTACTCCTTCGTCGGGATACGAAACCATCTATGCCAATGCCGCTTCGATGAAGAACCACGGTTTCGAGATGGAAGCCGATTATGCCGTGGTCGATCATCATGCACTGAAGGTCAACCTCACCGGTATCTTTGCGGCCAACCGCAACGAGGTGACCGACCTTTCCGGTGTCGAGTCGATCTCCCTGGCTCCCGGCTCGGTCGACTCAAGGGCCATGGTGGGGTATCCGCTGGGGGTACTGGTAGGTACCGGTTCGCTGCGCGACGAGAACGGTAACTTCATCCTGGACGACCATGGTTTTCCGCAGCTCACTCCCACGCCGGTCGTACTGGGTGACCCCAACCCCCGCTGGACGGGCAGCCTGGGTGCCGACGCTACCTGGAAAGGCTTTGCCTTCCGTATTCTCTTCGCCCATTCTCACGGGGGAGCTTATTCTCCACGTACCCTCTGGGTGCTGCGTCGTTTCGGGACTGTCGAAGAGACCGCACACCGTGTGACGCTGGACCAGGACCTTTACAACTTCAGGGGTGATCTTGTCCCCGCCGGAACCACCGTACGCGGCAACATCGAGGACTTCGGCGGTGGACCGGTGCTGCTGGATGAGAGCTGGTACCGTACCGGTATCGGCGGAGGCTTCGGCGACAACCAGGCCTACAACTTCGCCATCTACAAAGCCACCTGGACCCGCCTGCGCGAGATCACCCTCAGCTATACCCTCGATTCGAAAAATTTCCGGGCCAGGACCAGACTCAGCGCTCTGACTTTCTCCGTATCAGGCAGGAACCTTTTCCTCTGGGACAACATTCCGGGCGTGGATCCCGAGATCAACCAGAGCGGGGTGAACAACGGCTTCGGCCTCGACTACTTCACCAACCCCAGTACAAGATCGATCCTGTTCTCTTTCACCCTCTCCTACTGATCACACTGAACCATGAAAATCGTAACAACCATGAAGAAGATGAAATATTTCCTCCTGATGATGGTGGTTGCCGCCACGACCCTGGTATCGTGCGAGAGCCTGGTCGACGGGCTTAACGACAACCCCAACAAGCTGACACCCGAGGATGTGGGTGCCGAGCTCTTCCTCACAGGTGCCCAGCTGGCCAACATCGTTACCCAGAACGGGCATCTCAACCGTATCGCAGGGATGTACAGCGGACAGCTGGTTGGCTATACTTCCCTCTATTCCAACATCTATGGGTACAACCTCTCGACCGTCGAGTCGAATTCCACCTGGCGTGCCATCTATGTGGGGGTGGTGCCGCAGGTGCGGGAGATACGCAGGAAAGCTCCCGATGACAAACTCCTCGTGGGTATTGCCAAAGTGCTGGAAGCTCATGCCATAGGTACGGCAGCTTCTCTCTTCGGCAATATTCCTTACTCGGAAGTGGCCGATCCTGAGATACCCGACCCCAAATTCGACGATCAGATCGAAGTGTTCAACAGCCTTCTCGATCTCTTGGATGAAGCTATCGTCGACCTGAATGATGGTGTCAGCAGGAACCTTTCTGAGGATATCTACTACGGTGGCGACAAGGACAAGTGGATCCAGGCTGCCTATACGCTGAAGGCACGTTACTATCTTCAGCTCAAGCAGTATGATCAGGCTTACCAGGCTGCCCGCGACGGCATCGGCAGCGATGATGCTTCGATGAAGTTCTATCCGCGTGGTGATGAAACCACCTCCGGGGATAAAAACCTCTTCTATACGGTGCTGGCAGGATCGCGAGGCGGCGACATCGGCAACCACGGCAGTTACCTCATGTCGATGATCTGTCCCGATACCTCCTGGTCGCGCAACAATGCCAAGACCAACGAGAACGCCAGGTACTGGTATTATGAGATCCACGAAGAAGGAGGCCCGGTCAACAAGGGGATCATCGGGATGTTCGAACCGATGCCCATGGTCACCTTTGCCGAGAACCAGCTTATCCTGGCTGAATGTGCGGCCCGCACGGTCAACTTCGCCACGGCCCTCGGTCATCTGAACGATCTGCGGGCCTGGCTCAACAGCGGCGCTTTCCTCAACGATGCCTTTGCCGATTCTTCCTATCTCTATGAGGCATACAATGCGGCCGATTTTGCCAGCGGGGGTATCGAGAACCCCGACGGGGTGGATCCCTTGCAGGCCCTCTTGCGCGAGATCATCGAAGAACGTTACGTGTCGGGCTTCGGCACTTACATGCCCTTCAACGATGTGCGGCGTCTGCGCAAGAGCGACAGCGATCTGATCGTGCCCTTCCCCCTCAATCCCGGAGGTACCGATCAGCCACAGCGCCTGCCTTATGCCTTCACCGAGATCAATGCCAACAGCAACATCAGCGAAGACCCCGGCCTCTATGAGGTCACACCTGTCAACCGCTGACAGACAACAGGAACGATCAGAAAAAGCCCCGCCGCGGCGGGGCTTTCTTTTTTGTCCGGACGAAGCCGAGCCTTTTCATTCGACCACTACCTTGCTGCGGAAGGTGTGGCCGGCCTTGTCATAGATGTGCAGGATGTACAGGCCGGGTCTGAGATGTCCCCTGTGCAGCAGGATGCAACCGCAGCATGCCGGTCGTTGCTGTTGCATACGTTTCCCCTGAAGGGAGTACAATTCATAACCATAACAATGGTATGGAAGACCTTCGACGAAGATCTCTGCACACTCGCGAAAAGGATTGGGGACCACCACGACCTTTCCTGAGAAGGGTGGGGGGGATATTCCGCTGGGAGAGGTGAAAGCTCTGAGCAGAGCCTGAGCCATTTTTTCCCAGCGGGTGCTGTCCTCACGCAGGCGGCTCTTTTCCTGCTCGATGTGGAGGAAACGGCCCGAGACCCCGGCAGCATCTTCACGGCAGGGATCATCGCTGCCGTTAAGATAACGGCCCTGCACGTTGTTGAAAGCCACCAGCCGGTCCCAGTCGGTATCCTGATGAGCTACGCGGAAGTCCAGGACGGGATCAACAGCTTTCAGTGCTTTTTTGAGCGTGTCGAGCGGATCTGGATGGGGAGTGAGCCGGGTGCCGTTGCTCATGATGACGTACGGGTCGTCGTCACGCATGGCAAAGCCGTGTAGCTGCAAGAAGAGCAGAGAGGTGTCGTGGACGGCAAGCTTGCGCGTGAGCAACTGGAAGACCGTGCCCGTGTTGTGCGCCATGTCGGAAAGATGGTAGGGTTCCGTACTTCCGCTGCATACCGTGGTGGTGCCGGAACAGGGAGAGAGATAGGTGCTGTTGCAACGGTGGGTGCCGGCCAGGAAAAGAAAGAAGGCGCCGGTGCGGTGGAAAACATACACACCCTCCTGGCCCGTGTTCAGATCATAGCGGGGATGCGGGGCCTGCACCACAATGCGGCGGCAGGCGCCGGGGGAGGGATTGAGGACATAAGTGCCCCAGTAACGGGAAGAGCTCTCTTTCTTCTGCAGGATGTAAAAAGGACTGTTCGCGTCGGTGAACCTCACCAGCTCATAGCCCACCTCGCCGGCCAGGCGGGCGGTGGCAACGTAGTTCCCTGACAGCAGGGAATCGGCCAGATGCTCCCAGAGAGCAAGATCGTCTTCATCGGGGGGAGTATATTCGTCAGTGCCCCGTCCGGGCATGCTCTCGATGAGGCGGTACAGATAGCCGTTGAGACTGCCGGAGAGATCACGCTGGGCCACGGCCGCGGGAACAGACAGAATGAACAAAAAAAGAAAGGTGATACCGGTGCGGGTCATGATGAGGAAAACTTAAAGATGAGCTTTGTGCGGGTTCTTCCTTTTGGTGGGACGCAGAGTGAGTCTTTCGGCTGCCACCGTCAGGATCTTCTCCCGGGAAAAGTAGAGGGGGAAGTACCGGTCCTGCACCCAGGTGTCGAAGAGGTTGCGGTAGTAAGGGCTGGTCGGGTTGCCCGACTGGCCGGGGGTATTGATGGCCTGGGTGCAGTCCCAGTCGCCGGTGTTGACGATGATGCGGAAGCTGGCGCCTTTGTGCTGGTTGCGGGTGGTGCCGGTGACGTTGGGGCAGTAGGCATTGCCGCCGCGTGGTGCAGGCCCCGCATTGAGGCGGGCAGCAAAAGGGGCAGCCGTCACCCCGCCCAGGGGATGGAGGATCTCCACATAATGGTAACTGCCCAGCTTCCAGTGGGAGGGATCATCACCTACCCAGCGGGTGAGGGTGTCACAGGCACGACGGAAAGCTTCGGTGAGGAAAGCGTCACGCTGCCTTTCTGCCGGGGCGGGGAAGATGCTGTCGGGATGGTCGAGCCATCCGATCACCTTCGTGAGGGAGAGGGTGATGAGCCCTCGCCCCGCCGCGGGGACGAAACGCTCTTCAGCCAGCGTCATGAGACTGTTCTCCCAGGCATTGTAGATGCCTGCTGCCACAGAGGAGCTGTCAAGACGGTAGTCCCACCCTTTCAGCAGGTCGCGGACTACCGCGAGTGTGTCGGGGAGGGTGAGATGGAGCAGACGGGGCACCAGCTCACGTGCGGGAATGGAAAAATAGTCGGTCTGGAGTTTCTTCATGTCGAGCATGGTCATGTGACGGCCCTGCTCCAGGACTTCGTTGAGACGTTCGCCGCGGAAAGGGTCGCGCCAGAAATACCCGATGGCGTCCCGGTAGGGGTAATCCGGTGGGGTGATGTTCTGGTTGGCGGTGGCGATGAACCCTTCGGGCGGATTGCTCCGGTGGGGTTTTTTGAGGATGGGCAGGTAGCCGTCCCATTCATAGCGGCCGTCGCCGGGCACGGGTACCAGGCCGCTGAAGTGAGGACGACGGGGAGCGATGCCTACGGCCTGCCATCCGATGGTGCCGTCACGGCCGGCCCAGACCATGTTCTCGCCGGGGATGTTGCTGTAGCTGCAGGCATCGCGGAAAGTTTTCCAGCTGTGAGCCTGGTCCATGCGCAGCGAGGCCAGGTAGGGGGCACCTCCCGGCTCCAGCCAGGCACACCGCACCGCATAAGCCTTGCGATGCAGCGTGTCGATGTAACTGACCGGTCCGTGGAGGGTGTAGCGATGCACCACCGGTACGGCAGCGTAGCCCCTGACCCGGATGGTGTCGTATTCCTCCTCCATCTTCTTCCACCGGCCACGGTAGCGGTATTCCGTGAGATCATGCGGGTTGAGATCGTATACCATCAGGTCTTCGCCGTCGGTGAAGAAGACGGTGAGTCCCCAGGCGCCGTGGTCGTTGTGACCGATGGAGACACCGGGGATCTCGGGTTCGCCGGCGCCGGCCACGTTCCATCCCGGGGCGTTGAGATGGACCATGTAACGGAGGGAGGGGATGGCGAGGGTGCGGTGGGGGTCGTTGGCCATGTAAGTGTTGCCGTCGGCCATGCGGTTTCCGCTGACCACCCAGTTGTTGCTGCCGGTGAAGAGATCGTCGCTGCCGGGCGGATCCGGCGGGACGGTACCGTTGAGGAAGGTGAGGGCAGCCGTATCCCGGCGCCAGCGGGGCAGCAGGTCGGAACGACGGAAGGTGACGCGCCGCCGGTAAGCGTGGTAGAGGCCCAGGATGTCTGCCTCGAGCAGGGAGCCGTCCACGGCGGGATCAAGACGGAGGTCGGGATGACCGGGATGGAACCAGGCAAGCTTTTCCACGGTTTCGGCACCCAGGCGGGCGACGGCGCGGCCCGTGCGCAGCTCCAGCTGAACGTTGCCCAGCAGCCCCTGGTGACGCGAGATCACCACCGCGGGAGACCAGTGCCCCGGCAGCAGCCCCAGCATGCGCATAGGCAGCGGGAGAAGGGAGGTGTCGCGCAAAACCCGGTCGATCCAGGCGTTCACCCCTGCCACATAGGCCTCGATGATCGCTTTTCCCTGCGGATGGTAATGCTGCAGCTCCCGTTCCATGTCGCCTCGGAAACGAAAGAGACGGGCACCCTGGTCGCGTCGTACCTCCCGCGGACCCAGGAGCTCGGCCATCGTACCGGTGGCCTGGCGACGCCAGATCTCGAACTGAAAAAGCCGGTCGCGCGCCGCCAGGAAACCCTGGGCAAAGAAGAGATCATGCTGGGTGCGGGCGAAGATGTGGTTCACTCCCCACTGGTCGCGGACCACCTCAACAGGTTCTTCCAGCCCATCTACCTCAAGCGTGCGTGAACGTTCAGGCCGCTCCGGCGATCCGCAGGAAAGAGACAAAAACAAAAAAAGAAAAGGAAAGATACGTGCGGAATACGAGGTTCTCATGATGAGGAAAGTTCAGTCTGTTGTTGTGATGTGAAAGATTCTTACAAAGCTACTGAAATCATGACTGAGAAAAAATATGTTCCATTTTTCATTGACCATGAACGGGAAATCTTTCAGAATATACCTATTTAAATAGGCATTTAAATAGATATTTAAATACCTATTTTTGTGTTTTTCCCGCATTTGTTCCCGGGAGGGTGGAAGAAGGGGAGGTGTATTCGACCCAGGCGGTGAAGAGGTTGACTTCGCCGGCTTTCAGGAGCGGTGTTTCGATGTAACGGATGTCCCGGGCTGCCAGATTGTAGTTGTTGTAGTCTTTGCCCCATACGTCCACGTAGTAGCGACGTGTGTCAAGGTTGACGAAGTCGATGGTCCCCTCCTCGCCGGTGGTGCCTTCGGCTACGGGGTGGCGTTCGTTGTTCCAGTCGTCGAGGGTGGCATAGAGGGTGACGCGGGCGCCGGCGAGGAGGGTGTCGGATTCGATCTCTTTGACCTCGACGTGCAGGGTGGTGGGCTGCAGTACGGTGATGTCCATCAGTGCACGGTCGGCATGGCCGTGCCGTGACCAGGCGGTGAGGGTGACGGTATAGATGCCGGGAACATCCCAGCTGTGGACGGGATGGACCGTCTCGCTCCGGGTGCCGTCGCCGAAATCCCACTCATAACGGCAGGCACAGCAGGAGTTGTTGGTGAAATAAACCTCCTCACCTGTCCGGACCACCACCTCCGAGGCGAAGAAACCCGCGGTGGGGCTTTCTTCACAGCCGGCCAGCATCAGGACCGGAAGAGGCAGAAGGAGCAGCAGCCGTTGCCAGGGAAGTCTTTTCATGAGGCGGGGTTTGGGTTTTGCTTATCCCCGTGCAAAAGCAGTGCCAAAAATGGCTGCTGTCTTGTAACGGGCTTTGTGTCAGAAAGAAAGCATGACGGAGCACAAAATACCCGCCGGCACGGCCATGCCGGTCATCTCGTGACTTGCAGCGGGTGGAAAAGACTCGCCGGCGCCCGCGTCAGAAAGTGACCGTCAGTGTTTTCTCTCCTTTGTTCGCGGCCGGGCGGAGGTGTTCGAACTTCCTGAACCTTTCTCCGTCGCCCACCAGCAGGGTATAGCTGTCTTCTTCGAAGACCCTGGGATCGAAGGTGGTGCCGGCGATGCGCAGGGCATACACCAGGCGGCCGTCGTCGTGGTATACCTTCACCACGGGGTCGGTAAGACCGCTCACCGCCACCGTAGGCAGCCAGCCGTAAGGGGCACGGTTGTAGTTGTCTTCCTGGTGGATGGTGAAAGGCCAGCCGGGGTATTGTTTCGAGGCGGGATCGGTGGGGTCGATGCCGCGCGGCCAGCATTCAAAGCGTATCTCCCGTGTATCACGACGGAAACGGACGATGCCGTAGCCCGAAGAACGGTCGTAGATCTTCGAGGGTTTTCTGCCGGTATAGACCGGGTTGGCCACGGCCCAGACGGTCATCCTGTTGCCGAAGCCGTCGAAGAAGTCGCCGGTATATTTGGGAGCGCCGGGGGCGCGGTTCTTACCCCCTTCCATGGGCCACCAGCGGCGGGGCCAGAAGTTGGAGATGGAGGGCACACAGAAGGCGAAGGAGGCGTCGCGGAAAGCGTCGACACCGTACTGGGAGAGGCTGCCCAGGTGCTGGTCGCCCGCGATGTGGATGGCAAAAGCCTTGCGGATGGCTTCCACGGCCTTACGCCGGCCCGTCTGGGGCCAGCCGTCGGAATCGAAATCCGACACCGGCACATCGTCGGGAGGATATTCCCCGGGCTTGAGAATACGCAGACGGGGCACTGCCGCATCGCTGCGCTCATTGCGCGGCAGGGTGGCCAGGTTCTCGAAGATGGTCTGCGAGAGGAGCACTTTCATCCAGGTGCCGTCGCTCCAGTCCTGGTTCCAGTGGTGGAGGAACTGCAGCTGGCGGTCGCCCAGCAGCACGGCACCGGGGATATCGGCCTCCTTCACTGCATCGAAGTCGGGGTTCTGTGGCCAGCCGTTGCGTATCCTGGCGCGGGGAAGCATGTCGCGCGGCGCCGACTTGAACTTGCGGTCCTCGACGATCGCAAAGCTGATGCCGCCCAACAGCAGATCGGTATAGTAGACCGTGATGCCCTGCATCACGGGTGTGGGATCGTAAGGATCGGGCAGATGGGACGTCTGGGTGCGCTGGACCATGTTCACCCACCGTGCCGGCATCTTGTAGCCGCCTGCATCCTGAGCTTCCAGGCCCCAGGTGCCGGGAGGGGTGGGCCGTCCCCCCGCACCCCACAGGTTGCCCTGGAAGACATCGTGATCATCGGGGATGGAAACGGTGGGGATATTGCGCAGCAGCTCGCCGTACTCCCAGCCGTAGAGATACCACTTACGCAGGTAGTCGAGGATGGCCTTGTCGAGAGGAGTGGACTGCGCACCATAGCCGCCCACGATCTCGTAGATCTGGTCGCCGGAAAAGAAAAGCAGGTCGGGATCCACCTTCTTCACCGCCTCGGTGACCTCGGTGTTGGGGAAGCCTACGTCGCTGTTGCCGGTGAAGGCGGCCACCACGATCTCTTCCTTGTCCACGGGATCATGCCGGATGGTCCCGCCGTAAGTGTACTCTTTCTTTTTTCCTTTTCCTGTGGCAAGACGATAGACCACGCGGTAGGGCACATCGTGAGGGGCATCCCATCCTTCGATGCGGAAGGTGGCGGTACGTGCGTCGGGGTCGAGGGGTGCGGTGGCGATCTCCTGCCATTTGCCGTCCTTTTGCACCTGCAGGGTGGCCTGCCGGTCGTCTTTCTCGCCTACGGGCGGGAGCTGGGCGGTCAGTTTCAGGATGCCGCGGCTGAGGGTGTACTGTGTGAAAAGCACCGGTCCGAAGGCACGTTCGGGGTAGGCGGCCACGTCGGGGCCGCTCAGGCTGATGTCGTCGAACCATGCCGAGGGTGTGGTGATCTTGCGTGCGGGATCGGCGAAGTGGCTCACCAGGGCTACGCTGCCGGTGAGGCTCTGCGGGGCGGCATCTTCCTCTTCGGCCGTGGCCAGCACCTGGCCGTTGCCGGGATCCTTCGCCGTGACGGTCAGCGTGTAATGCCCATCGGCGGGGATGACCCTGGCCTCGAGAAGCAGTCCCTCTTTCAGGTGGGGGATCAGCAGCACCGCGTTCTTGTCCTCCTTCACCGGCGGCTCGCCGATGAAGAGCTCACCGCGTGTGGTGATGCCGATGTTCAGCCCCCGGCCGAAGACCGCATCGTCGCGGTAGTCGTGGAACTTCCCTTTGGCACCGAGACGGAAGCCGATCCAGTTGGCCTTGGAGGCTTCGAGCGTGTCGGTGAGCAGCCCCATCCGCACGGACAAGATGAAGCCGCCGTTCACCTGGTCGATGCGGTGGGTTAGGAGGTTGACGTTGCGGTTGGGGGCGGCCACGAGACATTCAATACGGCCGTCATGTAGCCGCCAGTCCTGCAGGGGATTGGTCCAATACGAAGGACCGATCCATGTGCGTTCGATCCCTTCGGGCAGCGGATCACGGAAAGTGTTCCTGCGATCGCCGTTCGTGCACGAGAAGAAGGTGAGCCCCGTCAGGAGGGCTGCAAAGAGCGGAAGTGAGAGTTTATTTTTCATGGTTCTCTTGTTTGATTTCGTTGAGCTTTTGAAGATAGGCCTTTTCGTCGAATTGCGGGTTCTTTTTCAGCGGCAGGGGGGCGCGGGTTTTTTTGAGCCATCGGTCGAGACGGCGTTCCATGCGGGCTTTCACGCGCGGGTGGACAGCGGATAGGTCCTGTTGTTCGCCGATATCCTTTTCGAGGTCATACAGTTCGGAGGTATTGGTTTCCCAGAAGCGGATCAGTTTCCAGTGGCCGTGCCGGATGGCGGAGACGGGGGTGGTGCGCCACAGGGCGGGCATGCCGCGCATCCTTTCCAGGTAGGCGGGGAAATGCCAGAAGAGGTCCCTGCGCCCGGGTTCTTTTCCTTTCAGCAGCAGCCGGCTCAGGTCGATGCCGTCGGGGTGGAACGCCGGGGGACGGGGGGTGCCGGTGATCGCCAGCAGTGTGGGATAGAGGTCGGTGCCGATGACGGGGTAGCTGCTGCGGCTGCCGGCGGGGATATGTCCCGGCCAGGCGATGATGAGCGGCTCGCGTATGCCCCCTTCGTAGAGCATGCCCTTGGCGCCGCGCAGCGGGGCGTTGGAGGTGATGCCCCACACGCCGCCGTTGTCGGAGAAGAAGATAACCAGCGTCCGCTCCCGCAGGTGCAGCTCGTCGAGCTTGTGCATGAGCCTGCCCACACTCTCGTCAAGGCTCCTGATCATGGCCGCATAGACGGCATGGTGCTGTCCGCCGTCGGGAGGACGACCGCGGAAAAGGTCGATGAGACTGTCCTTCGCCTGCAACGGCGTATGGACGGCATAATGAGGGAAATACAGAAAGAAAGGCCGGTCTTTGTTCCGTTCGATGAACATTTCCGCCTCGGCCGTGAGACGGTCGGTGAGATATTCCCCTTCGGGTCCGTCCGGCAGATAGGGGTTGTGGTAGGGGCTGAAGTAGCTCTTCGGGTGGCCCGAATGCCAGCCGGCGACGTTGAGGTCGAACCCCTGGGCTTCCGGACCGAAGAGGGGCGGGTCGCCCAGATGCCATTTGCCGATGGAGGCACATACATAGCCGTTCTTCCTCAAAGCCTCGGCGATGGTGACGAAAGAGGTGTCGAGGACGGTCTTGTTGGGTGCCGGGATGAGACGGCGGTAGATGCTCCTGCCCCGGGCCGGGCTGTTGACGGTGTAGATGCCCGTGCGGGGAGCATAGAGACCGGTCAGCAGGGCAGCACGGCTGGGAGCACAGTTGGGGGCGTTGGCATAAGCGTCGGTGAAGACCATCCCCGAGGCGGCCAGCCGGTCGATCGACGGCGTCTCATAAAACCTGCTGCCCATATAACCCACATCCCGCCAGCCCAGATCATCGGCCAGAATAAGGATGATGTTGGGCCGCTGCGAAAAGAGGGGAAGAGCGCTCAGGAAAAGGAACAACGCCGTCAAAAAAATGCTGTAACGGGATCGCCCGAGCATGAGCAGAGAGTTCATGAATAAGGATCAGCTTTCGAGGTGTTCTTTTACGAATTTTTCCAGTTCCGGAAAGGGGAAAAGCCGGGAAGGGGTATGCTGTTGCATGAGGATCCTGAGCCCTTGCTGTACCTTTTGCGGGTACCGGTCAGCGAGGTTGGTGGTCTCGGCGGGGTCTTTCTTCAGGTTGTAGAGGGCCAGGGTGGGTGTTTTGTTCCTGCGGCGCAGGTCGGTGATGAGCAGTTTCCAGTCGCCCATACGCACGGCTGCCTGGCCGCCGTAGGCACGGAACTCCCAGTAAAGGAAGTCATGTTGCTGCTGTTTGCCTTTTCCGGTGAGGGTGGGGAGGAAGCTGATACCGTCGATGCCGTGGGGTACGGGTGCTCCGCCTATCTCACAGAGGGTGGGCAGCACATCCCACAGCGCAAAGGGGCTGCCGGTGATACTGCCGGGATGGATGTGGCCGGGCCAGCGGACCACCATCGGTTCGCGGATGCCCCCCTCGTGCAGGGAGCCTTTCAGGCCGGTGAGACCGCCTGCGCTGTTGAAGAACCTGTCGTCCGAACCACCCAGACGGTTGTAGGCCGGGCCGTTGTCGCTGGTGAAGAAAACGACGGTGTTGCTGTCAAGACCCAGACCTTTCAGGGTCTCCAGGATCAGACCTATGGAGGCGTCCATCTGGGTGATCATCCCTGCATAGGCGGCGTGAGGATAGGGGTTCTTCAGATAACCATGATGCTTGTACGGAGTCTCGGGCACGTGTCCCTGGTACATGTCGAGGAAAAGGTCGGTGGTCTGGATCGAAAGATGGGGGATGATGAAGGGGAGGTAGAGGAAGAAAGGCCTGTCCTGGTTGCGGTTGATGAACTTCACCGCCTCCACGGTGAACAGATCCTGCGAGTGGTGTGCTCCGCGCAGCGAACGGCCGTCGTTGCCGGGGATGTGGACGATGGAATCGTTCATCCAAAGGAACTCAGGGTAGTGGTTGTGGGCATGCACCTGGCATTTGTAACCGTAGAAAAAGTCGAACCCCTGTTTCACCGGATCACCGGGGGTGAAGGTGTTGCCCAGACCCCATTTGCCTATGCAGCCGGTGGTGTACCCTGCCTCTTTGAGCAGTTCGGCCACGGTGACCACCTCGTCGGGGATGGGGTTCTGCCCCGGGAAAGGAGTGTACGGGTTGCGGCGGGGAGGCTGCCCGTTGTCACGGATGTAAGCATGGCCGGTATGAAAGCCGGTCATCAGCGTGCACCGCGCCGGCGCACAGACCGCCTGACCCGTATAGAAATCGGTGAACTTCATCCCCTCCTTTGCCAGACGGTCGATGTTGGGTGTCATGATGACCTTCTGGCCGTAACAGCCCAGCTCACCATAGCCCAGATCATCGGCCATGATGAAAATGATGTTGGGCTTGTTCGGGACGGAAGGCGAAACCCGGGACGGATAAACGGTGAGCGCACCAGGAAAGAAGAACAGAAAACTCAGGAAAAGAAAGAAAACGGCCGTTCTTTTCATGGTCATCTTTTTTTTGGGAGGATAAAGTTAGGGAACAGTAGCCTTAAAAAAAATGATCTGTTTCTGTTTTGATCAAAAAAGGTCGGTAAAAAGAACAAAAAACAGGATCTGCTGGTGCCGGATCCGTTCTTGGGAAGGTCTTTTCCGGTTTGGGGTATCAGGGAGAGGAGGGTCGTTCCGCGGTGCTGCCGGGTGATGTTCTCTGGATCTCTCCTGGGTTTCTACAGGGTGATGATGTCTGTCAGTTCCCTGATCCGGATCTCGGGCGGTTCTTCGCCGAAAGGGTCGGGGGTCTCGCGTACGATGCGGGCGAAGATGCCGGGTTTGTCGTTGATCATCCAGTATTTCACCTTGGTGTCGCCGTCCATCCCTTCCACGACGGTGCAGGTGAAGGTGCCTGCCGGGACGGTGATCTCCTCGGTGCCGGTGATGCGGAAAGGTCCGATCTCATTCTCGGGGAAGAAAAGATCATACATGCCCGTGAGTCCTCCTTTATATTTTTCGGCATACTGGTTAGTGTCGCCGGGAGCCACGGTATATTTGGTGAAACGTACGGATGGTCGTTGAGTGTCGACGGTGATGCGTTCAAGCAGAGGGGTGTAGAAGATGGTTCCTGTCTCGTGGACGGGGCGTCCCAGACGGTAATGCAGTTCCCGGATCCCTTTCAGGTAATCCACCATGCTGTCGAAGTCTTTCCATGCTGCCGGCAGGCTGCTGTCGTCCGACTCTTCCGGCAGTTCGTCCTCGGTGAAGGTGAGCGGTTCGATGGTGTTCTGATCCTCACGGCTTCTGGTAGCTACGAGTGTCTCGCCGCCGGGTGTGCGGAGGGTCAGCTTATCTCCCCGGAGGGTGAGCTTGTTCCTGCCCCGGAAAGCCCTGTCCAGCGTAATCAGGATGAGCTCGCCGGCACCGGGGTCCCATATCCAGTTGCCGGCATAACTCTCGGTCATCCCTCCGGAGAGCCGTACGGAGGTGAATTCGTCCGGCAGGGAGAACTTCAGGAAGGTGAACGCCGGTTCCTTGCTTTCCACCTCCCACAGACCGGCAAGGGAAGAGCCGGTGTTGGCGGCAGCGACAGCCTGGCTGTCAAGACGGGTGTAAAAGAGTTTCGTTCCTTCCCGGTCGGTGACCAGTGTCCGGTCATCGAGTTTCACGATACGGTACTTACCGGTCAGTTTGGGGTTGATCTCTGACGAAAAAATAAGGGTTTGCTTGCCGGCATCATAGGACCAGCTTCCCATTTCCATCTGCATCAGGATGATCCTCCCGTCGGGTGTGAGGTCGAAGATAAGCCAGGGCTCCTGTATGCCTTGAGGCGTTTCGGCCCGGGTCAGCAGCCACGTACCGGAAAGAGCCGTTGACTGGGAGAAAAGAGTGGAAAAGGGAGTGAAAAGTAGCAGAACAAGGAAAAGGGATCTTTTCATGATCAAGGTTCATATGATGTGAAGAGGCAAAAGTAAAAAAATATTGTTCCTTGACGTGGTGTATTTTCACAAAACATCTTCCGCACCGCCGGTGCGGGGATGCGGATGCTGGTTCTGAGTATTTACCGGAAGGGATAAAGGTGGATCAGGATCGGTTTTCTTGTAGATTCGGACATAGTCGATGATGAAGTGCTGGGGGAGAGCCGAGGTGTCGATCTTGCCTCCCCAGCCACCCAGCGCGAGGTTGAGGATGAGGTAAAAGGGTTTCCGGAAAGGGTTGTCGGGGCCGGCACCGGCCTGTCCGATGTCGAAGGTGAAATATTTCCGGTCGTCGAAGAAGAAGTCGATATGATGAGGGTTCCATTCGATGGCGTAGATGTGGAAATCGTCGGAGGGGGGTGGGGTGATCTTTATTTTTTTTCCTTCTGCGCGGTGCTGGCCGGTAAGGGTGTCGGCCCAGTGACAGGTGCCGTATACGGTGCCGGTATCGCGGCCCAGGTATTCCATGATATCGATCTCTCCACATCGGGGCCAGTTGACTTCGGGGATGTTGGTCCCCAGCAGCCAGATGGCGGGCCAGGTGCCCCGTCCTGCCGGCACCCTGGCCCTCACCTCGATGCGGCCGTACCGGACGGAAAAACGATCCTGGGTGGTGATGCTGCCGGAAGTGTAACGGGCATACGGACGCTGCCTCCGCCAATCGTTACTGCAGGGATCGTAAGCGGGATTGCGTATTTTCTCCTTTCTTGCGGTGATGATGAGAAAGCCGTTTTTTATCCGGACGTTCTTTTCCCTGGCCCTGGTGTAATACTGCAGCTCTTTACCGCGGACGAAGCCGGTCTCGTAACCCCAGCGGGCGGGGTTGGGCAGGCCGGTGCCGTCGAACTCATCGGCCCAGATCAGCTGCCAGGGGACAGCGGAAGAGCTCTCCTGGGCAGCAAGAGCCAGCGGAAAAAGAGCCGACAGAAACAACGAGAACCAGCAAAGCAGGGAGAACGTCATAAGGTCACATTTTGAAGATCCGGTCCATCAGCTGCCATTTTTCGTCGGCGCTGGCTCCGGCTGAAGTGTTCTGGAACCTTGCCACGAAAGCCTCCCATTCTTTCTGACGGGGTTTGTTTGCCAAGGCTGCCATGGCGCGGTCGTGATCGAAGTCGGGCACCGTATCCATGATCATGAAAAGACGGTTGCCGTGGCGCCAGATCTCCATGTCAAGGATGCCTACTTCGCGCATGCCCTGGAGGATCTCGGGCCACACCCGCCGATGTACCTCCTCATATTGCCGGATCAGCTCAGGATCGTTGCGGAGGGTGAGTGTTTTACAGTAACGTTTGTATGCAGCCATAACAGGTTTATCGGTTAGACGGAAAGTGGTTCCTGGCCGTTGAACTCCCGGATGGCGTTGAACATGGCGAGGATGTTCTCCGGCGGTACTTCGGGGAGGATGTTGTGGACGGTGTTGAAGACATATCCTCCGCCGGGGGAGAAGATCTCCAGCCGTTCCAGCACCATCTTCCTTACCTCTTCGGGGGTGCCGTGGTTGAGGACATAGGCCGTCTCGATGCCGCCGCCCCAGAAGGTGATATCTTGTCCGAATTCTTTTTTCAGTCTTTCAGGATCCATGTCGGCAGCGTTGGTTTGGACAGGGTTGAGGATCTCGATGCCTGCCTCGATGATGTCGGGGATCATGCGGTAGATCGATCCGCAGGAGTGGAGGTAGGTGTGCATACTGCTGTGCCGGTGGACGTACTCGGCAAGAAGGGCATGACGGGGCTTGAAGAGCTTGCGGTAAATTTCGGGATCCATGAAGGGGCCGTGCTGGGTGCCCAGGTCGTCGCCGAAACGGACGATGTCCACCACATCGCCTACCCAGTGACATATCTTCTCCAGGGTCTCGAGATGCACCTCCATCAGGGCGTCGAGGAGTCGTTCCACCTCATGGGGCTGGACCACGAGATCCATGAGGAAGTTGTCCATTCTGCGCAGGAAAGTGCCCCATTCGAAGAGGTTGCAACCTGCGCCGATGATCAGGGCGCGTTCGGTGGTCTCCCTGAGTTCGATGCATTTTTTTCGGAGGGTGGGCCAGAAGTTCTCTTCGTCGGCATGGTCCCACGGGGCGGTGGGGAAGGCGGCCCAAAGCACCGAGGCCATGGCCTCACGCAGGCCGGAATAGTCGTCGGGATAGCCGTCGAGGTAGGGGAAATACACCTGGTCGAAGAAGGTGCCACCGGCGGGCATGCGGGCGATGTAGCGACCGGTGCGGTCATAGGCTTTCCAGGAGCCGTCCGCCTGCTGCCGGGGATGGAACCAGCGGGGATACCAGGCCCGGGAGCCGTCGGCCAGCACCGTGGGATGCCACCAGGAGGGATCGGTGTGGAAGGCGCGACCGACGTCGATGACATCAATACCGAAAAGATCGAGGATCACCTCGTCCGGTTCGGCCAGCTGCTGGACCACATCATAGACCCGAACACGGAGATCAAGGCCCAGATAACGCACCAGCTTGCCGTAGGCGATGGCCGAGATGCCGGAACTGGGTGTGGCCCCAAAATCCACGGGCACCTTATCGGGTTCCCGGTGAGCGATGGTGGCAAGGATCCTTTCCCGTGAGGTCATGATTCCCTGTTTTTTCTGATCCGTTCTGTCATCTTCTTATTGGCCACTACGAACCAGGGGTTGTGGAGGTCCTCTTTGTTGAACCGCAGGGGGGTGCCGTCGGTGTGGCTTACGCTGCCGCCGCTTTCGGTGACGAGGAGGGTGGCGGCGGCGATGTCCCATTCCATGGTGGGGCCCATGCGTGGATACAGGTCGGCGACCCCTTCGGCGACGCGGCAGAACTTGAGCGAGCTGCCCGCCGGCAGCGTTTCGTAAGGGGTATCGCCCAGCGTGCGACGGATGAAAGCCTCGGTCTCGGGCGACAGATGCGAGCGGCTGACCACCACCCGCACCCGCCCCGCAGGCTGCCGGTCGGGCAGCCTGACCGCCCCCTCGGGGAGCGGAGCTCCGGGGGAGAAAGAAGGTGTATTATGGATGTCGACATTGTCAAGGCGATAGGCACCTTCTCCTTTCACGGCAAAATAGAGCTGCCGGAAGACAGGGAGATAGACCACCCCCGCCACGGGTTCTCCCGCTTCGATGAGGGCGATGTTGACGGTGAACTCGTCGTTGCGGCGGATGAACTCCTTGGTGCCGTCGAGGGGGTCGACGAGCCAGAAACGCTGCCACTCTTTCCTTTCCCGGTAAGGGATGTCGCTGCTCTCCTCGGTAAGGATGGGGATGCCGGTGGCGGCCAGCTCGCGGCGTATCGCCTCGTCGGCACGACGGTCGGCCAGGGTGAGGGGCGAGCTGTCCTCCTTGAAGGTGATCTCACGGTCGTCGAGATGATATACGGTGAGGATGGCCTCGCCGCCGAGCAGGGCAGCACGTACAGCCGTAGTGAGCAGGTCGCGGGGATGGGATGATGACATGATCAGAAATATTTGTGGGTGAGGATCAGGATGGCCACGACCATGTACATGACCGTCAGAGGAATACCGATCCGGAAGAAATCCTTGAACTTGTAGGCCCCTGGCCCGTAGACCATCAGGTTGGTCTGATAGCCTATGGGGGTGAGGAAGTTGGCGGCGGCAGCGTAAGCCACGGTGAGGACGAAGGGGATGGTGGGCAGATGCAGCTGCAGCGAGATGGTCAGGGCGATGGGGATCATGATGGTGACGGCGGCCTTGTTGGTGACGTAAGCAGCCAGCAGGGTGGTGATGATGTAGATGCCGGTGAGGACGGCCACCTCGCCGAAGGGGATGAAAAGAGCGATGAAATAACGGGCGGCCAGGTCGGCAGCTCCGGTCTTGATCATGGCCGTGCCCAGCGCCAGCGCCATGACGATGATCAGCCCGAGGTTGTAGTCGATACTGCGGGCCACCTCCTTAGGGGTACTCATCTTCAGGATCAGTACCACCATCAGCAGGACCACCAGCGTCATGAAAAGAGATACCAGCTTGAAGGCGGCGAGGATGATCGAGAGGATCAGCCCTCCCAGGAGGATGAAGATCTTCCAGCTCTCCACTTTTTCCATCTCCTGCACATTGGAGATGAAATAGAAATCGTGTGTGTTGCGCGAGCGGTTGTGGAACTCGGTGCCGGCATACAGGAGCAGCACGTCGCCCGGTTGCAGGACGGTGTCGCGGATGCGGGGAGGCACCTTCTCCTCGTTGCGGTAGATGCTGATGACGGCAGCGTCGTACTGGGCGCGGAAATTGACGTCGGCCAGCCTTTTGTTGATCATTGTGGAGTTGGGCGAGATGACGATCTCGATGATGTTGGCCTTGCGCTGGCGCTGCAGCATGCCGGCCGAGGGGATGGAGAGACCGTATTCGGGCTTGGTGAGAAGGGAGATCTGGTTGTTGTCACCGGCGAAAGTGAGACGATCGCCCTTCTCGATGATGAGGTTGTTGCTGACGACGAAGATGCGTTTTCCCTGGCGGTGGATCTCGACGAGATACATGCCGGGCAGGTTGCGCAGGCCCGACTCTTCGATGGTCATCCCCACGAGAGGGGAGTTGTTCTTCACCTGCACTTCTATGAAATAAGTGCGTTTGCCGGCAGGTTCTTCCTCGTCGTTGCCGGCGCGGGCGGGGAGAAGTCTTTTGCCGGCGAGCAGCAGGTAAAACCCTCCCAGGAAGATCATGGGCACCCCCACCCAGGCGAAGTCAAAGATCCCCAGCGAGGGGAGGCCGGGGATGAGGTGCTGGTCGGTGAGCATCCCGTTGACGATGAGGTTGGTGGAGGTGCCGATCAGGGTGGCCGAGCCACCCAGGATGGCAGCATAGGAGAGCGGGATGAGAAGCTTGGAAGGAGAGATGTTGTAACGCCGGCTCCAGGTGCGTACATACGGCATCATCACCGCCACCAGCGGGGTGTTGTTGAGAAAGGCCGAGAAGAAAGAGACCATGAAGATCATCCTCGTCATGAAGCCGTTGTAAGAACGGGCCTTGCGGAAATAACGGTCGAACACCAGCTCGGCGATGGCAGTCTTGCGGATCACCTCACCCAGCATCAGCAACAGGATGATGATCATCACCTGTTCGTTGGCGAAA
Organism: uncultured Rikenellaceae bacterium; assembly: GCA_964599235.1. Classification (GTDB taxonomy): domain Bacteria; phylum Bacteroidota; class Bacteroidia; order Bacteroidales; family VadinHA17; genus DRPN01. The sequence continues at coordinate 69,403 of CAZRDX010000035.1, read as the reverse complement.
CCGGCCAGGATCTCTGAGGGGGTGAGGATGCGGAAGAATCCCAGCACCACCACCCCCACCACGAAAGTGAAGGCCGGAGGCATCAGGCCGGTATACAGCGAGATGACGATGTAGACTAGGACGATGAAAACCAGGACGATCTCGAAAGTGATCATAACAGACCTGCCGGCATGGGGTGAGACCTGGAACTGTCAGGACCCAAAAATACGAAAAATCTTTCACCCTCCCAGCCACCACAGGCCGTAGCCCACGAGCGCACCGACACCCATGTTGATGAGCTTGACGCGTAAGAAATTGCGGGGGGATTCGGCCAGCAGGGGGAGCATGCCGTGACCGTCCTGGACGATCGAGTTGGCCAGGAGCACGCTGAAAGGAATGTGCCCCTGGGCAAAAAGGGTGATGAAGATCATGTGCGGTCCCGACTCGGGGATGATGCCCACCAGGATGGCCAGCAGCATCATGTAGGGGATGTTGTTGCGTACCCAGTCTTCCACATGGAAGAAATGCTCCAGGAAGAGCAGGACGAGGAACGTGCCCCAGGTCCAGAAAAAGATGCGCCAGAGATGCTTGCGGATGATGTGACGCCACAGGTGTTCCTGGATGAAGTGTTCGGGGACGGTGGCCAGGATGAAAAGGGTCACGGAGAGAAGCACGGTGAAAGTGACCTTGACCCAGTTCCATCGTTCGGGGCCGATGTCGCCGGTGAGGAGGAAAAAGAAGAAAAGGCCGAAACCGGTCAGGAGGGTGGCCCGGGCGAACGAGACGGAGGTGAGGTTCTCACGCAGGGTGGCGAGACTGAAACAGCGGCAGCGTTCGGCCTCGTCATCGTGGATCACCAGATGGCCACGGGGCTTGTAGGGAGAAACATCTCTGCGGTGCTCGAAGAAGAGGATGATGAAGCCGGTAAGGATACCAATGAGGAAAGTGATGACGATAAGCTTCAGGCCGGTGCCCGGGATCATCGCCAGCACCACGAAGGCTTCGTCGCCGAAGGTGGCGATCATCGTGGTCACCAGTGCCGCGAACCCCGTGATGCCGTGCGTGTAGAGGGAGACCACGGTGAAGGCACCGATACAGCCCGGCGTGGCACCCAGCAAGCCGGCGAAAAGGATCTGTACCCAGCCCCTTTTCCGGAAATAGCTTTCCCATGATCCGCGGGTCTGGACATGGATGTACTCGACGATCAGGAGGATCATCAGGACGAACGAGGTGATCACCAGCGCTTCCTTGAAGGTGCCGAGGATCTTTGCCGGTTCCATGGTTCAGAGTTCCTTACGGATGAAATGTTCGCCATCGTAATGGTACAGGATGGGTTGGCCCGTGGGGATCTCGAGCTTGAGCACTTCTTGTTCGTTCAGGTGTTCGAGGTGCATGACAATGGAGCGGAGGCTGTTACCGTGGGCGGCGATGAAGATGTTGCGGTTGAGCTTGAGGCGGGGCAGGATATGGTCGCGAAAGAAGGGGATGGTACGGGCAGCAGTGTCCTTGAGGCTCTCGCCTGACGGCGGCGGCACATCGTAACTGCGACGCCACAGATGTACCTGCTCTTCCCCGTACTGCTCGGCCGTGCGGGCCTTGTTCTTGCCCTGCAACTCACCATAGTAACGCTCGTTGAGATGCCAGTCGGTGATCACCGGAATGATCTTCTTCTCCATCTCTTCATCATATATCCTCGACCATTCCGCCTCTTTCCCCTCACCTTCGTGGATCACCACCGGCAGCTTGCCCCTCCGGTTGTATGCCATGGCGATCATCGCCGTCTCCATGGCCCGCACCAGGGTGGAGGTGAAGATGATGTCGAAATCCATCTCCGCCAGTTGCTTGCCGGCTTCGATCGCTTCCTCGATGCCGCGTGCCGTGAGCGGCACATCCACCCAGCCCGTGAAAACGTTCAGTCGGTTCCATACCGACTCACCATGACGTAACAAGACCAATTGTGCCATCGTCCGACGTTTTTTTGTTTCGTGATGCTTCCGGCACCGGAAGTTTTTCTTCTCCTCCGCAAAAATAATCAAAAATTTTTTTGATATTGAACATATGTTCATTAAATTTGCATCCGAAGTCAAAAAAAGCAAAAGGAGGAACTGATCATGCCAAGAGGAGATCGTACGGGTCCCTGGGGTCAGGGGCCGATGACAGGCAGAAGGGCCGGCTATTGTGCCGGTTATGATGTTCCGGGGTATCTGAACGATGTCCCGGCAGGCCGTGGCTGGGGTTCCGGCTGGGGCCGTGGCCGTGGCTGGGGTTACGGTCATGGGCCCGGTTACGGGCGCGGTTACGGTTTTCGATGGGGCTTGCGTCATGGCGGGCCCTGGTATGCCGGACCGCTGACTCCCGAAGAGGAGCGTACTTGGCTGGAGAATGAGCTCAGGTATGCTGAGCGGTGGCAGGAGGATCTGCGCAAAAGGCTGGACGAGCTGAAGGGCAAGGAAGAAAAGGGGGAGGAAGCCTGAGCGCAGCGCCTGAAAAAACATCCCGGCCGCCCCGCAAGGAGTGGCCGGGAACACAACCTGCCCCGTAAGGGGCATTTTTATTGAGACAAGGAAGCATGAAGGTAACTATTGCGAGCGGCAAAGGAGGTACCGGCAAGACGACGGTGGCGGTCAACCTGGCGGTATGGATGGCGCAGGAAGGACGCCGGGTGATCCTGACCGATCTGGATGTGGAGGAACCTAACAGCGCGCTCTTCCTCGAAGGGAAGGAGACGGCCCGGCGCGTGGTGTACCGCCGGATCCCGCAATGGGATGCTGCCCGCTGCGAACGCTCGGGCAACTGTGCGGCTGTATGCATGTACAATGCCATCGCTTTCACCGGTGAGGAGGTGATCGTCTTCCCCGAGCTGTGCCACGGGTGTTATGCCTGTTCCGACCTTTGTCCTTCGCAGGCTCTGCCCATGGTAGACGACCGTATCGGTGAGATCGTGACCAGGCAGGTCTCTCTCTCCGGTGGTGCCGGCATCGTTCATGTAGAAGGTCGCTTGGATGTGGGGCGGGAGATGCCCACCCCCCTCATCGCCGAGACCGTCCGGCATGCCGAAAGGCTGGTGAGGGAGGAAGATACGATGCTTCTTTATGATGCTCCGCCCGGCACGTCATGTCCCATGATGGAGGCGGCCAAGGGGGCTGATCTGGTGCTGCTGGTGGCCGAGCCCACCCGTTTCGGTCGTCACGATCTCTCGCTGGCGATAGAGACCCTGCGTATGCTGGGGCGGCCTTTTGCGGTGGTCGTCAACAAAGACCGCCCGGGGGTGACGCTCATCGATGAGCTGTGTGCGGACAAGGAGGTGCCGGTGGTGGCACGGATCCCTCATCTTACGGAAGCAGCCCGTCTTTATGCGGGAGGAGCCCTGCTCGTCGACCGCGTGCCGCAGGTGCGGGAGGCCGTGGCCTCGCTGGGACACTATCTGCAGACATGGGAGAAAGGAGGTGGACAGCGGTGAAACAGATCGTGATCATCTCAGGAAAAGGTGGCACCGGCAAAACGTCGGTGGCTGCCTCGCTCGCTTTCCTGGCGGGACGGAGGGCTGTGGTGGCCGACTGCGACGTGGATGCTGCCGACATGCACCTGGTGACAGCCCCTGAGCTGCTGGAAAAAAAGGACTTCTACAGCGGCTACGAAGCGGTCATCGATCCTCTGGCCTGTACTGGATGCGGAGCCTGTGTGGAGGTGTGTCATTTCGATGCCATTATCCCCGAGGGGGAGGTGTACCGTGTGTTGCCTCTGGAGTGTGAGGGATGTGGATACTGCCCGCGCGTCTGTCCCGTGGATGCCATCACCATGCGGTCGCTCAAAGCCGGCGAGATCTACGTGTCACGCACACGCTGGGGCAACACACTGGTCCATGCCGCCCTGGGCATCGGCTCCGATATGTCGGGCAAGCTGGTCAGCGAGGTGCGGCGCCGGGCACGGGAAGAGGCCGAAAAAGAGAACGTGCAATATATCCTCATCGACGGCTCGCCCGGTACAGGCTGTCCCGTCACCGCGTCGATCACGGGCACCGACTATGTGGTGCTGGTCACCGAACCCACCCTCTCCGGCAAGCACGATCTGGAGCGGGTGTACCAGGTGGTCCGTCGTTTCGGCATCGCCGCCGGATGCATTATCAACAAGGCCGACCTGCATCCCGCCATCACCGCCGAACTGGAACGCTTTGCCGCCCGCGAAGGCATCGACCTGCTGGGAAAATTCCCTTACGACGATCTTTTCGTGGAGGCCGTGAACGAGGGTAAATGCGTGGCGGAAATGGAGGGTACGGACGTTGCTGCCGCCATGATGGAAGTGTGGAACAAAATACAGGAACAACTTAACCAAGATCAGAAACCATGACAGACAACATTCGGACAGAACATGCCCGGACACGTGCACCTTACGTTTATATCCAGCCGTTGTTGTGCACGGGATGTGAGGCCTGTGTGGAGGTCTGTCCCTTCCAGGCCATCCGTATGGAAGAAGGGGTGGCTGTCGTCGACCCCGACCTGTGCAGGAACTGCAGGATATGCATACGGGTGTGCCCCGAGGGGGCGATCATGTGAAACATTCAAAAAAATTTATGCCATGAAAATAGCAGTACAGACCAACGACAGGGAGACGGTAGGAGAGAACTTCGGCAGAGCGAGGTTCTTTGCCTTGTATGATACCGTCAGCGGGGAGATGACTTTTCTCTCCAATGCTGAGAATGCTGAGGCGGCGCATGGTGTGGGCATCCAGGCGGCTGCGGCCATGGCCCGCGAGGGGGTGGAGACTGTCCTGAGCTACCATGTAGGGCCCAAGGCCGCGGAGATCCTTGAACGTCACGGCATAGGGATCTTTTCCCTGCCTCGCGACCGCAGCCCCCTGACCATCCGCGAGGCCATCGACCTCTACCTGGCTCGCTGACACCCTCCATAGCCGGAAAAGTGTTAACTTTGTGCCTTTAAAAACAAGGCACAATGAAGGTCCTTTTTATCTATATGCAGACTTTCGCGGCACGTCCCGTCACCAAGACCCTGCCTGATTTCCCCGATGTGGGGGAAGAGATGCGGCTGGAGGAGGTGCAGACGGCTTTCATCCACGTCGAGGAGGAGGATGTGGAACAGGCTGGCTCCGTGGAGAAGAAGCTCCTGAAGAACCTCAAATGGATAGCCGGCAAGAACAACACCAGGAGAGTGGTGCTCCACTCCTTTGCCCATCTCTCCACGAGCAAGGCCGACCCGCACTTCACCAAAGAGCTCTTCAACAGGGTGGAAGAACGGCTGAAGAACGCCGGCTATGAGGTGTGGCAGACCCCCTTCGGTTATTTTCTCGACCTGGAGGTGAAGGCGCCCGGTTATTCGCTGGCCCGTGTCTTCAAAAGCATCTGAACGCATGGAAAAGATCTATCCCGACTCGGAGGTTGAGCTGACCCCTTTCCTGGCGAGGCACTATGACCTGTTGCTGAATGTGGTGACGCTGGGCTTTTACAGGCGTTTCATCCGCAAGGCCATCGCGGCGATGGAGATCACCCCCGCTGACCGTATTCTGGATATGGGGTGCGGTACGGGACGCAATGCCTGCCTGATGTATGAGTATCTGCGGGAAGGCTCGGTCACGGGGCTCGACATCTCGGAGATCATGGAACGTCAGTTCCTGGAGAAATGCTCGGGTCGTCCCGGCGTGCGTTTCTTCCGTCAGCGCATCGACATCCCTTTCGATCTGGGAGAGACCTTCGACAAGGTGTTCATCAGCTTCGTGCTCCACGGCTTCCCTCATGAGGTGCGCGAGGTGGTGATACGCAACGCCTACAGCCATCTGCAGAAGGGAGGGACCTTCCACATCCTTGACTATGGCGAGTTCGACCTGGACAAGGCGCCTTTCTATGTTCGTATCCCTTTCCGTATGATCGAGTGCAGATATGCCTTCGATTTCATTGAGCGCGACTGGAAAAGCATCCTCCGCGAAGCAGGTTTTCGTGAGTTCAGGGAAAAGAGACTGGGGGGCAGGTATGCCCGTCTGCTGACAGCGGTGAAATAAAAAAGAGTTCGGATATGGCCAAAACGGAACCTTTCGACAAACATCTTGATCTGTACGAAGCCTGGTTCATTGAGAACAGGGCTGTCTATGAGTCGGAGCTGGAGGCGATCCGTTCGTTCATCCCGTCGGAGGGGAAGATGCTGGAGGTGGGTGTGGGCAGCGGACTCTTTGCGGCGCCGTTGGGTATCCGCGAAGGAGTGGAACCCTCCGAGGTGATGGCAGCCAGGGCCCGTGAGCGTGGTATCGAGGTGGTGGAGGGGGTCGCTGAAGACCTGCCTTACCCGGAGGGAAGCTTTGACCTGGTGCTGATGGTGACCACCATCTGTTTTGTGGACGATCCGCAAAGATCCATACGGGAGGTGGTACGTGTGCTCCGTCCGGGCGGTTCTTTCGTACTCGCCTTCGTCGACCGTGAGAGCCCCGTGGGCAGGGCCTACCTGGCCATGAAAGATGAAAGCCTTTTCTACCGTCCCGCTACATTCTTTTCGACCGGCGAACTGCTGGAAATGATCGAAGAAGCCGGCATGAGGACCGACAGGATCATACAGACGGTCTTCGGACAACTGCAGGAGATCACCGAACGGCAACCCTGGCGGGAAGGATATGGCGAGGGCAGCTTCGTGGTCATCCGTGCCCTGAAACCCTGAGAAAGGAAAGGGAAGAGAAAAAACATAACGAAAAACGGAACAGCATGGAGAGGAATTCGATCCTGGTGGCGTGTGCCACCGATGATGAACAGACCTTTGTCCCCGATCATTTCGGGGAAGCCAGATATTTCGTGTTGTACCGCCTGACCAGAGAAGGCTGGGAGAAGGTGGAGGTCCTGCCCAATCGTGCCCGCGAAGGGGAGCATCACCACGGTCACGGTCACGGCCGTCATCACGGCCACGGTGAAGGGAGGAAGGCCCGTGCCATCCTTGAGCATTTCCGTGACAAGAAGGTGGATGTTTTTGTCTCCCGCCGTTTTGGGCCGAACATTGTTGTCATTGGGGAGTATGTGCTGCCGGTGGTGGTGCGGGGCCGCGAGACGCTCGAGGAGGGGCTGGAGGCACTGCGGGAGCATTACGATGAGGTGGTGGCACGGCTGGCCCAGCCGCCGGAAGAACGCAGGCATTTGGTGATCGGGTGATGACACGGACGGGCCCGGAACGTACCCTCTCCCGGCGCAACTTCTGGTCATTTCTGTGGCATGCCGGTTTCTTTGCGCTGGCGGTCAACTTCATGGACACGGATACCGTGATCCCGGCGGTGCTGATACGTGCCGGGGGCGGTCCGCTGGCGGTGGGCTTCCTTACGGCCATCATGCTGGGATTGTCGCGTCTGTTCCAGCTGCTGTTTGCCGGGCTCATGGAGCCGTATTCTTACAAGAAACGTTTCATGGTGGCCGGCATCTTCCTCCGTATCTTCTCCCTGGCCGTCGTGGCCTATGTGCTCCACCTCTCCCCGCATTTGCCCGGCGGGGTGGTGGTGGCTACGCTTTTCCTGGCGATGACCCTCTTCTCGGTGAGCGGATCACTGGCCAATGTGCCGTATATCGATATCCTGGGTAAGTCGATCTCTTCTGACGACCGGAAACGTTTCTTCTCGGTGAGGCAGATCGTCAACAGTGCAGGGGTGCTCATCTCGGCTGTGGCGGTGCGGCATGTGCTGCGCAGTCTTCCTTATCCCGAGAACTATTCCGTGAGTTTCTGGCTGGCCACGGGCCTGTTGCTGCTGGCCTCGCTGGGATTCCTCAGCATCAGGGAGATGGCCTCGCCGCCGAAAGAAAAAAAGGATACGGTCGGCTCTTTCCTGCGAAGAGTGATCCCCGAACTGAAAAAATATCCCGACCTGGTGAACTACCTTGTCATCCTCAACACCACGGGGGTGGCGGTCACCTTCCTGCCTTTCATGATCATGCTGGCCAAGAAGACCGGAGAGATCAGCTCCTCCTTCGTGGGCAATCTCATCCTCCTGAAGGTGGGAGGGATGATCATTCCCGGCCTGGTGCTGTTCTTCTACCACCGCAAGTATTCATACAAACGGGTGCTCAAGCTGAGTGTGGTGCTGGCGGCGATGTTGCCTCCCCTCTCGCTTTTGCTGGCCGGTAACCCTGCTTTGTACCAGTATCTTTTCGTTCTCTCGGGCATCTTCCTCGCCCTTTACAAAATAGCAGTCAACGGCATCCTTATCGAGATCTCCAATGAGGAGAACCGTACTTTCTTTGCCGGGATCTCGGGGGCAGGCAATATCCTTTCGTCCCTGCTGCCCATTTTCGCAGGGATGTTCATCGTATGGTTCGGATACACGGTGGTCTTTCTCGTCCTGGCCCTGCTGTTCCTTTCCGGCTGGATCTTTGCACAACGACTGAACTGTTCTGGAACACAAAAATTATGAACGTTTTTGCATAACTTGCATCCTCAATTTGGGAACATAAGGATGTTGAACCGATAAACAAGCTAGGAAAATGCTGGAACTGAGAAATCCTTTTCTGATGCCGCCCATCAAGCTGGGATACAGCTTTGGTGACGGTAAAGTGACGCACAAGCACATTGAGTTTTATGAGGAGCGGGCCCGCTATCTGGGGGCAGTGACGCCGGAGCCTTTGTATCTGGATGCCGGCTTGCGGGAGATCCCCACGCAACTGGGCATCGATGCGGACGATAAGATCGAAGGGTTGCAGCGCCTCACCGGTCATATTCATGAGGCGGGTGCAAAAGTGATTGCCCATCTCAATCATCCCGGTCGTATGGCCAATCCCAAGATTCCGGGGAATTACCATATCTCTTCCTCCGATCAGCCTTGTGAGAACGGGGGGGCCAAGCCCCGTCGTATGGAGGGGGATGATTTCCGCAAGGTGGTGCAGCAGTTCGTCGATGCGGCGGTGCGGGCCGAAAAAGCAGGCTTCGACATCATCGAGTTGCAGTTCGGACATGGTTACCTCATCGCCCAGTTCCTCTCGCCCAGGGTGAACGACCGTACCGATGAATACGGAGGATCCCTGGAGAACAGGATGCGCCTTGCCCTGGAAGTGCTGGACGCAGTGAAGGAGGCGGTGAAACTGCCGGTGATCGTCAGGATCAGCGGCGACGACATGATCCCCGACGGCATCCATCTGCCCGAAATGATCGCTTTTTCCAAGGTGCTCAAGGAAAGAGGGGTGGAGGCCATCCATGTCTCGGCGGGGACGGTCTGCTCCACGCCGCCGTGGTTCTTCCAGCATATGTTCGTCCCCAAAGGAAAGACCTGGGAGTTTGGGAAGAAGATCCAGGAAGAGGCGGATGTCCCGGTGATCTTTGTGGGACAGATCAACAGCTTTGAGGATATTGAGCGGCTGAAGAGCGAGTTCGGTGCCCGTTATCTTGCTGTGGGGCGGGCTCTGGTGGCCGATCCGCTCTTTGTGGGCAAGTACCTTGGCGAGGTGGAAGGGCCGGTGCGACCCTGTCTGGCCTGTGCTGAAGGGTGTCTGGGGGGCGTGCGTGCCGGTCGCGGCCTTCATTGTGTGGTCAACCCCCTGGCCGGCGAGAGCTTCGAAGAGCTCCGTCCCGCACAGCAGAAAAAACGCATCGCCGTCGTCGGAGGTGGCCTGGCCGGAATGGAAGCCGCCCTCACCCTCCACGAACGCGGTCACCAGGTGGTGCTCTACGAAAAAGATGATCTCGGAGGACAGTTCAACCTGGCCTGGCGACCCCCCAAAAAAGAGTCGCTCAAAAGGATCCTCGACTTCTACAAACAGCAGATCTCCGAAGAGAAGATCGAAGTGCGTCATCAGGAGGCCGACGAGAAAGAACTGCTTGAAGGCGGCTACGATGCCGTGATCCTTGCCACGGGCTCTAAACCGGCCGTTCCTCCCATACAGGGATTGAAAGAATACTTCTGGACTGAGTTCCTCTACGATGAGAACCTGCCTGAGGGCAAGACCATTGTGATCATCGGCGGCGGCCTCATCGGCATGGAGGTGGCCAGCAAGCTGGTGGAGAAAGACAACAAGGTGATCATCGTGGAAATGCTGGAAGAGGTGGCCCGCGGCATGGAGATGATCGAGAAGGTGATGACCCTCAAAAAACTCAAGGAAAAGGGGGTGGAGATCCTCACCGGAACACGCGTGGCGGCCGTCGACGGCGACAAGGTGCATCTCGAAGGGAAAGTGAACAAAACCCTCGAAGGTGTCGACCACATCGTGCTCACCACAGGGATGAAGAGTTACAATCCCCTCTACGACAGACTGCGTGATAAAGTGAAGACCTACGTCATCGGCGATGCCCGGGAGGTGGGCAAGGCCGACGATGCCATCCGCGACGGTTACAGCCTGGCCCTCACCCTCTGAGGGAACAAAGAGAGTACCGGGAAGATGACGGGACACCACGGCAGCGGTGTCCTGTTTTTTCGTTATTTTGCAGATGTATATCCGGTGGGGACGGTAGGGTTCCGGCCCGCCGGGAAAGAAAAGAAAGGAAAACATATGAGAGCTTTCGGTCCCATCCCCTCGCGTCGTCTTGGGCAGAGCCTGGGGATCAACAACATCCCGCCCAAGATCTGTACCTATTCGTGTGTGTATTGTCAGCTGGGCAAGGCCATCGTCATGGATACCGAGCGCAAGGCTTTCTTCGACCCCGACGAACTGGTGGCCGAAGTGAAGGAAAAGGTTCGCCAGGTACGGGAACAGGGCGGCCGTATCGACTATCTCTCGTTCGTGCCGGACGGAGAGCCGACCCTTGACATCCATCTGGGACGTGAGATACGTGCCCTCAAAGATACGGGCATCAAGGTGGCGGTCATCACCAATGCCAGCCTTCTGTGGCGCCAGGATGTGCGTGACGACCTGATGGCCGCCGACTGGGTGTCGGTGAAGGTCGACTCGGTATTGCCCGAGACATGGAAACGTACCGACAAACCGCATAAGAACCTCGATCTGAATCAGATACGTCAGGGTATTCTGCAGTTCGCCGAGGAATACCAGGGGACGCTGATGACCGAGACCATGCTGGTGAAGGGCTACAACGATGACCGCAGGACGATCATGATGACCGCCACCTGCCTGGAACGCATCCAGCCCCATACCGCCTACATCGGTATCCCCACCCGTCCCACGGCGTTCGAGGGAGTCGTGCCGGCTGATGAGGAGGCTATCAACTTTGCCTATCAGGAGTTCCAGCAGCACGTGCAGCATGTCGAGCTGATCCTGGGTTATGAGGGCAATGCTTTCGCTTTTACCGGCAACGCCGAAGAGGACATCCTCAGCATCACCGCGGTACACCCCATGCGCCGTGAGGCGGTCGAAGAACTGCTGGAAAAAGCGGGCCAGGACTGGAGCACAGTGGAAGAGATGGAAAAAAAAGGTCTGATCCGTATCACGGAATACAACGGACATACCTTCGTGATGCGCCGCCTGAAAAAGGATCTGAAAGTATGATCCGCTCTTTCGGCAGTGTCTCCTGAACCAAAGATCCGGAGGATGGAGTTTTTGAAGATCACCGTGCTCAACGACAACCGGCCGGGATATCCTTTTCTGGCGGAACACGGTCTTTCCTGGCTGCTGGAGGTGGACGGGGAGCAGATCCTTTTCGATGCGGGACCGTCGGATGTCTTCCTGCGCAATGCCGTGAGGATGGGGCTCTCGCTGAAAGGGGTGGACACGGTGGTGCTCAGCCACGGTCATTACGATCATGGCAACGGCCTGGTATGGCTGGATCGTGATCCCCCGCGGCGGCTGGTGTGCCATCCCGAAGCTTTTGAGGGAAAGTTCAGGAGAGGTACGATGAGCTGGCTGGGGCTGCCTCTCACGCGTGAGGAGGCTGCACAACGGTTCCGGCTGGCCCTCTCGCGAAAGCCGGTGCAGCTTACCGAACACCTCTATTTCCTGGGGGAGGTGCCCCGGGTCACTCCGTTCGAGTCGAAGCGCACCGCATTTGTCCGGAGGGATGGCAGTGACGACTGGATGTCGGACGACAGCGGGGTGGCGGTGGTGACCCCGCAGGGGCTGGTGGTCATCACCGGATGCGGTCATGCCGGCATCTGCAACACCGTCCTCCATGCACGCGAAGTGACCGGCATCCATGAGGTGCGGGCCGTGATGGGCGGCTTCCATCTCAAGGAGGATGACGAGGTGACCCGTGCCACCGTGGCCTGGCTGGCCGAACAGGGCGTCCGGCAAGCCTGGCCTTCCCATTGTACCGAACTGCCGGCACTGAGCCGTTTCCATGAACATTTCGGGAACGTCTTCATCAGAACCGGCGATGTGATCCGTATGTGATGGAAGAAGAGCTCCAACTGTCCGGCGAGGAAGCCCGGCAAGCCCTTCGTGCTACGGAGGATGAGCTGGCACGGAGACCACAGGATGTCGTCCTGCTGCGACGCAGAGCCCTTCTGCTACAGCACCTGGGCCGCTACGGTGAAGCCCTCAACGCCTGGCTCGCCATCCGGGATCTGCATCCGGATGATGAAGAGACCCTCCAACATATCCGGTACCTCGAGGAGATCCTGAAATACACCAACCGCGACATCTTCTCCGATCCCAATACCCACCATGACCCCTGGTTGTGAAAGAACGGCTGTACGGGTTTTTCTTTTGTCCTTTTATTATCTTTGTGAATACATTAAACTTTCTTTTGTATGAAGATCCGGATATTCCCTTTTGTCCTTTTTCTTGTGTTGAGCACTTTTTCCTGTTCTCATGAGGTGGATCCGCCGGCGCCTCTTGAGCCGGTTCCGACGCCGCGCCAGCTGGCCTGGCAGCAGTTGGAATTCTATGCGTTCGTTCATTTCAGTATCAACACTTTCACCGATAAAGAGTGGGGTTACGGGGATGAGTCTCCTTCGCTCTTCCATCCCGCCGCCCTCGATTGCGACCAGTGGGTACGTACTTTCAAGGAGGCGGGCATGAAAGGGGTCATCATCACGGCCAAGCACCATGACGGTTTTTGTCTGTGGCCTTCCCGGTATACCGAACATTCCGTGAAGAACTCCCCCTGGAAAGACGGCAAGGGGGATGTGTTGAGGGAATTGTCGGAGGCATGCAAAGCCCATGGTCTGAAGTTCGGAGTCTATCTGTCGCCGTGGGACCGCAACAGTGCGTTGTACGGTAAGCCCGAATACATCACCTATTACCGCAACCAGTTGCGTGAGCTGCTCACGCAGTATGGTTCTGTGTTTGAAGTGTGGTTCGACGGGGCCAACGGGGGTACCGGCTATTACGGAGGTGCCCGCGAGGAGCGCAGGATCGATCGCAAGACCTATTACGATTGGCCCGGGACGCACAAGCTCGTACGTGAGCTGCAACCGGATGCGGTGATGTTCAGCGATGCCGGTCCGGATATCCGGTGGGTTGGCAACGAACGGGGTATCGCCGGCGAGACCAACTGGTCGATGATCAACAGGGAGGAGTTCGCTCCCGGCATGGCCGACAAAAAAGTTCTGAACCACGGCCTGGAGAACGGCAAAGACTGGGTGCCGGCAGAGTGCGACGTCTCCATACGTCCCGGATGGTTCTATCATGCCTCGCAAGATGAGAAAGTCAAAAGCGTCAACCAGCTGGTGGACATCTACATGAAATCGGTGGGACGCAACGGCTCGTTCCTGTTGAATGTGCCGCCCGACCGCCGGGGACTGATCCATGAGACCGACGCAGAGCGTCTGAAAGCCTTCCGGCATGCCCTGGATGAGATCTTTGCCGTCGACCTGGCTGCCGGCAAACACGTGTCGGCCGACACCTGGCGAGGGAAGAGCGACCGTTACTCGCCACGTAACCTTACCGACGGAAAAAAAGATACCTACTGGTGTACTGACGATGGGGTCTCCCAAGGTGTGCTCACCGTCGACCTGGAGAAAAGACAGGAGGTGAACCTCTTTGTGGTGCAGGAATACATTCCCTTGGGTCAGCGGGTTAAAAGTTTCCGGCTGGAAGCACTGCTCGACGGCGAATGGCAGGAGGTGGCACAGGGTACGACCATCGGTTACAAACGGATCCTTTATTTCAACCCTGTGAAGACCGATAAGCTGCGTCTCACCATCATCGATGCCAAAGCTTGTCCCGTCCTGTGTAATCTGGAGGTCTATCATGCACCGGATCAGTATTTTTCGAAGGAAGTGAACTGATAAAAGACTATTCCTTATGCGATACCTGGCACTTTTCTTTGCTTCTTTGTTTCCGCTCTTCCTGACGGCTGGCTGCGACCGCCAAGACGAGGCGGAAGATCCCGTTGAGAAGAAGATCGATGCATTGCTTCAGGAGATGACCCTGGAAGAAAAAGTGGGGCAGATGACCCAGATCAATCTGGGACTCTTTTACAAGGATGGTTACCTTAACAAAGAGATGCTCAAAGAATATGTGGTAAGATACGGGATCGGTTCCATTCTCAATGCACCTACCGTAAACGGCATGTCACAGGCCATCTCGTTGGAGGAGTGGAACTCCCTGATCACGCTCATCCAGCGTCAGGCCATGGAGACCAGGTTAAGGATACCTGTTCTGTACGGGATCGATGCCATTCACGGAGCTACTTATATCAAGGGTTCGACGCTTTTTCCCCATAACATCGCTTTGGCTGCTTCACGCAATCGCTTTGTGGCGGCTCGGTGTGCTCAGGTTACGGCCCGGGAGGTACGTGCTGCCGGGATCCGTTGGAACTTCGATCCGGTTGTGGGTGTGGGCAGACAGCCTCTCTGGCCGCGTTTCGAAGAGACTTTCGGGGAATCGTACTACCTCGTGGGCAACATGGCTAGAAAGGTCGTGGAGGCCTACGAAGGTGAGGGACTCACTGCCCCGCGTTCGGTGGCCTCCTGCCTTAAACACTATGTGGGCTATCCGGTACCTGTTTCGGGCAAGGACCGTACCCCGGCAGTGATCGCCCGTCATGAACTTCATGATATCTTTCTTGCCCCTTTTCGTGTGGGGATCCTCGCCGGGAGTTCCACCGTCATGCTTAACTCCGCTTCCATCAACGGTATACCGGTCCATGCCGATAAATACCTGATCACGGACGTGTTGAAAAAAGAATTTGGTTTCGACGGTCTGGTGGTGACCGACTGGGAGGATATCATCAATCTTTGGAAGGAACATCATGTGGCGCGGAACAACAAGGAGGCGGTGATGATGGCTGTGAATGCCGGCATCGATATGAGCATGGTACCCAATGATCTCTCTTTTTATCACGATCTGATTGCTCTGGTAAAGGAGAACAAGGTGAAAATGTCTCGCATTGATGATGCAGTGCGACGTATTCTTCGTATCAAGTTCCGCTTGGGACTTTTCGATGATCCATTCCCTGAGCCTGAGGCAGTGGCTTCGTTCGGCCGGAAAGTTTATCAGTATGTGGCGATGAGTGCGGCCAGGGAGTGTATGACCCTTTTAAAGAACGACACCTTGCATGGCAAACCGGTGTTGCCACTCAGCAAGAATGTACGGGTATTGCTGGCCGGACCCGGTGTCAACTCGTTAGCTACCCTGCATGGAAGCTGGTCCTATTGTTGGCAGGGCAACATCGACTCGCTTTATCCATCGAATACCCACACCATTCGTGAGGCGATGGAGAACATGATCGGAAAAGACCATGTTATCACGGTGGCTCCGCCCCATTTTGCGGAGATCACTCCCATGCAGATCGCTGCGGTACGGCGTAAAGCCGCTGCTGCCGATGTGATCGTCCTGTGTCTGGGAGAGGACAGTTATGCGGAATCGCCAGGTAACATCAATGACCTGACACTTTCCTATGATCAGCGTGCCCTGGCCGAGGCAGCCGCTACTACGGGTAAGCCCGTCATCTATGTACTTACGGAAGGCAGACCCCGCATCATCAGTGAGATCGTTCCGTTTGCTGATGCCATCCTGATGGCTTACCGCCCGGGCAGCAAAGGTGCTGAGGCCATTGTGGAAACACTTTTCGGTAAGAATGTTCCTTCCGGGCGACTGCCTTTCTCCTATCCCCGGTATACCGGCAACCTCATTCCCTATGATGCTCCGGTGCGAACAGAAAAATACTATGACCCGCAGTGGCCCTTTGGCTATGGCCTCAGCTATACTACTTTTGCCTGGTCCGACCTGACCCTTAGCAAGGATACCGTTACCCTGAGGGATACTTTGTGGGTGAGCTTCCATCTTACCAATACCGGCAGTATTGGCGCCAAGGTTGCGGTTGATCTTTTTGTGAAAGATTATACGGCCTCCGTGACCCCCCCGATGAAAACCTTGCACCGATACCGGAAAATCTGGATCGAACCCGGAGAGACCAAGAAGGTGGTGTTTACCCTGAGAAGATTCGACTACTCTTTCGCGGATGAGAACGGTAACATTCGCCTTGAACCGGGGAAAATGGCCGTGATCGTGGAAAATATGAAAAAAGAGTTTTACCTGAAGACTCATTGATCCGAAAACTTAGTCCTGGACGTTGTTCCGGATGATCTGAAAAGAGAGAAAGATGAAAGCCCTGGCAACCATTCTTTTTGTATTCATAACCCTGGCCCTTTCAGGTCAGAGCTTCCATTTCACCGTCACCGGCGATACACACATGTACCGTTACGGTGAAGGGGATTCGATCCATATGACTTTCCGGAAGGTGATGCTGCCTTTCCTGCTCAGCGAAGACCCCGATGGGCCAGGTGATTTTCTGGTCGTGGCGGGCGATCTCGATCCTTTTTTCCGTGTTCGTACTGCTATCGCTTCGGTGCTGGGATATCGCTATCCTTTTTACCCGGTGATGGGGAACCACGATGTGGGGGGGACCAACAAGAAAGCCGATCGTTTTCCCGGTTGGAACTGGCAGAATGCGTTTGCCGTCATTGATTTCAACCGAGAGCATTTGAAGGGGGTCGTCCGCTGGGGACCGGATATCCCGTCCCCCGGTCTTGCGGGATCATACGAGAAAGATGGTATTCGTTGGGTGACATGGTACGACAGTGACGGGGTGCATGGAGCGCATTATACGACCTATTCGTTCGATCATGCCAATGCTCATTTTGTGGTGCTCGATCTCTATGCCGGGCAGTCGTGGGAGATGCGTGAGGAAGGGAGGATCTGGACGGAGCTGTACGACTGGCTGAAGCAGGACCTGGAGTCCACAAACAAGGAGCATATCTTCGTTTTTGCTCATGAGCCGGTCTGGGCGGGCACCTCGCTCAATGACGTTCCGGTGAGCAAAGAGAAATTCTGGGATCTGCTTACCCGTCACAGGGTCGTTGCCTATATCTGTGGCCACCAGCACCATTACGCCCTGCAGAACCACGGAGGTACATGGGAGCTTCAATCCTCCTGCGCATTTGATACCACTTGTATCCATTACACCCAGGTGTTCGTGGACGGTCCGGAAGTGACCATCAAAGTCTATGGATATACCGCGGGCGGGATGAGCCTGATCGATCAGCGAACATTAAAAGAGAGGCGCTGAGAGGGATTCTTTCATCTCTTTCATGATGGCCGCAGGATCGTTGACCAGGACAAAATCGACCCCCAGCTTCCAGAGCTGCCTGACCTCCTCGGCGTTCTCCCCCCGGTAATAGTTGATCCGGATGCCGGCTTCCTTCAGACGTTCACAACAGATTCTCAAAGTATCGTTGATAGGGGTATGGAAGAACTGGATGAAGTCGCTGTGGGTGTTCAGTGTGAGCCTGACATAATCCTTCGTGTCGGCCTGGCGTTCCATGTTGCAGATCATGATCTCCGGGAAACGACGGCGGACGAACGAGGCCGAGGCCGTGTCGCAGGCAAGGAAAGCCTGAGCTTCTTTATGTTGCAGGTAGATCACTTCGGCCGCTTTCTGACTTACCACAGGTCCCTCTTTAACATGTACATTGATCCAGATGCCGCTGGGGATCACGGCGAGGCTTTCAGCCAGCGTGGGGATGCGTGTGCCGGAAAAACAGGCCCCCTTCCAGCTGCCAGCATCCAGTTGTTTTACTTCCTCCAGGGTCAGCGTACGAAGTTTTCCGGATCCGTTGGTGGTACGGTTCACCGTAGCATCGTGAAGGAGTACGATCACGCTGTCGGCGGTCATGCGGGCGTCCAGTTCGATCATTGCCACCCCAAGCCTTACGGCCTCACGAATGGCAGGCAAAGTGTTCTCAGGAAATGTAGCCATGGCCCCCCGGTGCGCACAAAGACCCCGCGAAGGAAGCGAAAGATAGGATGTCTGCGGGAAAAGCCAGGGAAAAGAGGACCACAGGATCAAAAGGAAAATGGTCGTCATTAGGGAGGGGGAAGTCCGTGCCATGCGGCAAAAATATTATTTTTGAACCGTTGGAAAGAACTTCTGTGATGAAAAAGTCCTTGTTGTGGTTGTCCCTTGTTCTGGTGTTCGTCCCTTCATGGGGAGGAAACGGTGGCCTGCGGCCCAACATCCTGTTCATTGAGGTGGATGATCTTTCGTATGAATATGTGGGGGCCAATGGGGCAGTCTATCCCTCCACGCCTCATATCGACCGTCTGGTGAAGGAGGGTGTCTATTTCAGGGATGCAGTGGCCCAGGGAATGATGTGTGGCCCTTCCCGGAATTCTCTCATCACCGGACTCTACCCTCACAGCTTGGGCTTTTATTTCAACGGTCAGATGAAGAACCTTCCCCGGGGGGAATGGACCTTCCCTGCGGCATTGCAGAGAGCCGGTTATCACACGGCCTGGATAGGTAAATGCCATGTCCGTCCTTACATCGCTCCCGGAACGAACAAAACGGAAGCGATGAAAAAAGAAATGGGATTTGATGAGGTCTGGCAGACCCTGGGGAGAGGAATGCTCTGCAAAAAAGTGCTCGGGGGGAAAACGAAAGGCCATGACTGGTATCTGGACTTCCTGAAAGAAAAAGGACTGCTGGAGACCTTTAAAGCCGAGTGCCGTAAACCGACCACCCTCCCTGAAGATGTCTATCTGGACGGTTTCTTCACACGCAAGACGATCGACTTCCTGCAGAACTATCACGGGAAAAAGCCTTTTTTCCTGTGGCTCAACTATTCGCTGCCACATGATCCGTACGATGTTCCCGAAGCATACCAGATATACGATCCTGCCAGGATGAAAGGGGGAACCCGTGTGAAAAACTATACCGAACCGGAAGGACTGGTGAAAAAAACCAAACCGGCCAAAAGTGAGAGAGTTATCCGGCAACGTCAGGCGAAATATTGCGCCAATGTGGCCTATCTGGACAGAGAGGTGGGGCGGGTGTTGCAAACCCTCCGGGAGACGGGTCTTGACACGGCGACCGTCGTGGTCTTTTTCTCTGATCAGGGATTGATGATGGGCGACCACGAGCGTTTCCATAAGGGTACCCTTTTCCGTCAGATCACCGATCCTGTCCTGATCATGGTATGGCCTGGTCATTTCCGTGAAGGCTTCGTTGCGGAAGGACCTGTTGAGCTGACCGATCTGGTGCGGACCATACTGGAGTTGGCAGGAGCAGAGAAAAACGATGTGGAACGACGTCCCTGGAGCTTTTCCCTCATGCCCGCTCTCATAACGGGAGACAAAGTGAAGAGGAAAGTGGCTTTTGCCGAGATCGAAGGATATGCCATGGCCAGCGACGGCCAGTACCGCCTGATACGCGGAAAAGATGCTGTGCTGCTGTTCGACGACCATGAAGACCCCGACAATCTCCTTGACATTGCTGCCGAACATCCGGAAGCGGTGGAGCGGTTGTCGAAAGCTATCGACCAGTGGTACCGCCTTACCGGAGAGCCGCTCCCTCCACACTCTTTTTGAGTAGGAACGGGCCGAAAAAGGTTTTTTTCCTTTTTGGGGAAAATGAGGTTATCTTTGATGCAGTCAACAAACTTTTTCGGCATGAAAAAAAAATTCTTCTTCCTGTTGTTGATGCTGGTACCTTCCGGTTTTGCCGGGGCGCAGACCAGCATCTACCTTTCCTCTGAATGGGAACTTCTTTTCCAGGGAGCCTCCATCAAGGATCATGGTGTGAAAATGAACAACAACATGCGATTCACCGCCTTCTTCCATACCGCCACAGATGTCCATTTTGATTTCTTCCGGTGGGGCGGGATCTATACCGGCCTGGGGATACGCAACATCGGCTATATCCAGGATGATGTCCCCGACCCGGGTGTTGACAAGATCAAACGCCGTTCCTACACACTGGGTATACCGCTCGTGTTCAAGGTGGGGAACATGGATGGTTTCTATTTTTTTGCGGGGGGAGAGTATGAGTGGTTGTTCCATTACAAGGAGAAGACTTTTACGGGGGATGTGAAGAGTACGTACAAAGACTGGTTCTCCAACCGGACGAAGCATTTCCTTCCGTCGGTGATGGCAGGCGTCCAGATGCCTGCCGGGATCATGTTGAAGTTCAAGTATTATCTCTCCAACTTTCTCAATGAGGATTATGTGGACGGGAACGGTCTGCAGCCTTACCATGGCATGGATGTCCGCATGTTCTATGTGGCCCTTACGTTCAATTTCCGGCGTGAGCAGGTAATGAAGGAGTACCGGGGTTTCCGGGACAGCGGTGTGGTGGTGCGACGGTAAAGGGCTTCACTGCGGGACGAAATAGAAGGTGACCGTCCCTTCCTGTTTTTCCGGTGCTCCGGGGTCGGGGTTGAAAAGGCTTTTCCTGACGGCTTGCAGGGCCGTGGCATGCATGCAGGGGCTGGGTGCCGAACGGTCGGCTTCCACGGTGGCACTCACCACATGTCCGCTGCGATCGACGCTCATACGGACCACCACCATCCCGGCACCTTCACACTGATAGATGGGGATCACCAGATTGACGGCATAACGCCCCGGCAGATCGTATTTGACCCGCGTGGGACCTTGATACTTCGCGGCCTCCAACGCAGCCCGGTCGAGCGAATCGTCCCCTCTCCTCTCTTCCCCCTTCAGCGGAAGCGGTGTGGTCAGCTCTTTCTCCGCCTCGGCCCGCAAGCGTTTTTGTTCATCGATGTAATTGTCATGACCCAGCTTCCCCTCACGGATCATCTCCTCCTTCACCATGTCGATGTACCGCTCATAGTCGAATTTCTCTTCCTGTTTTTTCATGGCTTCATTGACAGGGATGTCATGGAGCATCTCCTGCAACTCCGGATCAGGGGTGAGCGGCTCCTCCTCCCGGGGCTCGGGTGAAGGGGGTTCTTCAAAAGTGATGAGAATGGGCTGGTCCCGTTCCACCGGAAGGGAATGCAGACGGATGAGCATGAACACGATCGCCAGCAACAAATGAAAGATCACCGTTGCCAGGACCGCATAGATATGTTCATAGCTCCATTCACGCATCCCGGTACGAAATTATATGGAAATACGCCAAAAGCCAAATGCCGGGGCAAGGTCACTGTTAGTATCTTTTTCAAAAATCGGGCCTCTTCGGGATGCTGCGGGAGAAGTAAATGTCGTAAGTTTGAAGCCTGAACGGCCAACCTGAAAAAACCGCTGAACATGTATACGCTCATCGATGGTAAGAAGACCGCTGCCGAGATCCGTCAGGAGATCCGCCGGGAAGTGGAGGACCTTCGGAAGGAAGGGAAAAAAGTGCCTCACCTGGCTGCTGTCCTGGTGGGACATGACGGGGCCAGTGAGACCTATGTGGCTGCCAAGGAGAGAGCTTGTCATGAAGTGGGATTCGATTCCACCGTCCTGCGCCTGGATGAGGACATCACCCAGGAAGAACTGCTCGACCATGTGCAGCGCATCAACGAAGACCCGGCCATCGACGGCCTCATCGTTCAGTTGCCCCTGCCGCAGCATCTGGATGAACAGAAAGTCATCGAGACCATTCGTCCTGAAAAGGATGTGGATGGATTCCATCCTGTCAATGTGGGAAGGATGACCATTGGTCTGCCGGCTTTCATCTCGGCCACACCGGCGGGCATCCTCGAATTGCTGCGCCGATACCGTGTGGAGACTTCCGGCAGGCACTGTGTTGTGATCGGCAGGAGCAACATCGTAGGCAAGCCGATGAGCATCCTGCTGGCCCGCAAGGATGAACCGGGCAACTGTACCGTCACACTATGCCACAGTCGTACACGCGATCTTGCCTCCTTCACCCGTCAGGCAGACATCATCATCGCAGCCCTGGGAAAACCGCGTTTCCTCACGGGCGGGATGGTCGGAGAAGGGGTGACGGTCATCGACGTGGGGATCACACGCCTGCCTTCCGACAAGACCCGCTCGGGCTGGAAGCTGGTGGGAGATGTCGATTTTGACAGTGTGGCTCCCAAAAGCAGCTTCATCACGCCCGTACCGGGGGGTGTAGGTCCCATGACCATCGTCTCCCTCCTGCGCAATACCCTCCTCGCTGCCCGGAAAGAGATCTATCCGTGAGCCGGCCTCGCGGATGTTCAACGCAACGAGATTTGTTGTAACTTTGTGCCATTATTTGTAGGCTTATGAGAGAAGACCAGGAAGGGTTCCCGGACAGGGAGAGGGAAGAGCGGCTGTTGAAAAGGTTCGAGAGGATGCGCCGGGAGGGCACATTCCGCTACATGGATGTGTCCGAGTTCGAGGAGATCATTGAAGCTTATCTGGACAAGGGACAGTTCGACAAGGCGGAGCAAACGGTGCGCCTCGCATTGCGGCAGCATCCCTCCGCTTTCATGCTCATCCTCAAAAAAGCCGAGATCCACCTGGCACGGGCCGAGTACCTCCTTGCCCTGGAAGTGCTCAACCCCTTGACACGTCTCGATCCGACCAATTACGAGGTCTTTCTGTTCAGAGGCTTTGCGCTCGTTCATCTTGAACGGAAGGATGAGGCGCTTCGTGATTTTGAGCGGGCTCTTGAGCTGGGCAGCGGCATGGAAGGGGACATCGCCTTCCAGGCAGCCACCGAACTGGAGATGACCGGTCATTACAAGGAAGCATTGCGGCTGATGGAACAGGCGTACCACCATGATCCTTTTGATATCCAGGCTATGTACGAGCTGGGCTTCCTTTACCAGCAAACGGGTCAGCATGACAGGGCCATCGAGATCTACCGCCGTTACCTCCGGGAGGAACCTTTTGATGAGGGCGCATGGAACAATCTGGGGGAGACCCTCATGGAAAGGAACGACTATCAGGGCGCTCTGGAAGCTTTTGAATACCAGCTTGCCATCCATCCTGCCTCCCCCGACGGCTTGTACAACAGAGGAAGGGTCCTGATGCTCATGCAACGCTTCGGGGAGGCTGCAGAGATGTTCCGCGAGTACCTGCAACGTACCAACGACGATACCGAAGCAATGCTTCACCTGGGCAAGTGTTACGAGATGATGGGCGAGTACAGCCGGGCCCTCAGCTGGTACAAGGTGGCTGCAGCCGAAAACCTGGACGATCCGGAACCATGCTTCATGGCTGCCCGCCTCTATCGTACCCTCGCTCAATACGACGAGGCAGAACGCTGTGCCCTGAAAACCCTGGAGACCGACCCCGAAGATCCGATTTACAATTTCGAACTCTTCCTCGTTTGGGAACATACCCGTCCGGCTTCTGAACGGCTCGGCCTGATCCGGAACATCGTTTCCCGTGCCCCCGAGGAGGTGAATTACTGGATCGAGCTCCTTAGCCTCCTGTACCATATGCGACAGATGAAAGAGTTCAGGTACAGCCTTGCCGATGCCTACCGTCATCATCCCGACCACCCGCTCCTGCTGTGCCTGGAAGGAGCGGTCGGCCTCCTCGAAGGACGTATGGACGAAGGCCTGGACCTTATCGAGGAAGCATTGCAGAAAGATCCTGAAAAATATAGGGAAATGCTGAAACGTTTCCCCCAGCTCGATACCATCCCGGAAGTGAAACGATTGATCCAGAAATACAAACCCTGAGAAATGATGAACTATCAGCTTGGCTACCTGCCTGAAAGAACCACACAACCCCGTGAGAGCGGGCTGACCATGGTCATGGACAAAGGCCTCGGCCTGCGTGAGGCCGAAGACATGGTGGAGATCGCAGGAGAATACATCGACCTGGTGAAGCTGGGCTTCGGTACTTCCATGATCACACCCCGTCTTAAGGAAAAACTGAAGATCTATCGCGAAGCGGGTATGAAGGTCTATTTCGGAGGCACCATGTTCGAGGCGTTCATCATCCGCGGCGCATTTGATGAATATCGTAAATACCTCGACCTTTTCGGGATGGAGTACGCTGAGGTGTCGGATGGCTCGATCGTGATGCCTCATGAAGAGAAACTGGAATATATCCGCAGGCTTTCGTCCCAGGTGACGGTGTTGTCGGAGGTGGGCAGCAAGACCAGCGATGTGCCGGTGCCC
Organism: uncultured Rikenellaceae bacterium; assembly: GCA_964599235.1. Classification (GTDB taxonomy): domain Bacteria; phylum Bacteroidota; class Bacteroidia; order Bacteroidales; family VadinHA17; genus DRPN01. The sequence goes on along the minus strand of CAZRDX010000035.1, from coordinate 45,274 downwards.
GACGATGTGTGGGTGGGGTACATGAAAAGCGAACTGGAAGCCGGTTCATGGAAGGTGATCGGGGAGGCCCGTGAGAGCGGGACCATCGGCCTTTATCACAAAGACGGATCGGTCAACCGGAGCCTGATCGATGATATCATTGAACATCTTGACATCACCCAAGTGATCTGGGAGGCACCGAACAAGGCCCAGCAGGCATGGTTCATCAAGCTCCTGGGGGCCAACGTCAACCTGGGCAACATCAATCCCCACGAGGTGATCGCCCTGGAAGCCCTGCGCATGGGACTGAGGGGAGATACCTTCTACCGCTTCCTGCCCGATGAGATGAAGATCAGGAAAGACTGACAGATACCTTCCGTAACCCAAACATCTCTCCTTATGCGACCGTGGGGTGAGTTCATCATACTTTTTTTCAAAGGCGTTGCCATGGGTATCGGCAACATCATCCCCGGAGTGTCGGGAGGTACCATCGCCTTGATCACTGGTATCTACGAGCGCTTCATCCACGCTTTCAAGGCCTGGGATGCGCAGGCGGTACGTTATCTGATGAAGGGAGACCTGCGTGGCCTTGTCCGGCACATCGATCTTTGGTTCCTCGTGGCTGTCATGGGAGGGGTGGTCATCAGTATCCTGGCCCTGGCCAAGATACTCGAATATACCTTTACGTATTATCCTGTCTATACCTGGGCTTACTTCTTCGGACTCATCCTCGCCTCGGTCTATTATGTGGGCAAGACCGTCGAACGGTGGAACGGCGGTGCCCTTTTCTCCACTTTCATGGGGGTGGTCATCGCCATCGGGATCTCCTTTTTTTCGCCTGCGACGCCCAACGACAACTTTTGGTATCTGATCCTTTGCGGGATCGTGGCCATTTGCAGCATGTTGCTCCCCGGTCTTTCCGGTTCGTTCGTGCTGATCCTGATGGGCAACTACAACCTGGTGCTCGGTGCCATCAACGATATGGAGATGCGTATCCTGGTGCCTGTGGCCCTGGGAACCCTCATTGGTCTTGTGGGTTTTTCACAGTTCCTCACCTGGCTGATCCGCAAATACCGCAATGCTACCATCGCCCTTCTCACCGGTTTCGTCATCGGATCGCTGGCGATGCTATGGCCATGGAAAGAAGAGATCTACCGCACCACCGCCACCGGCGAACCCCTGCTCACACCCGACGGAGAACCGGTGATCATCGGTTACCACCGCTATCTGCCTCCCGCTTTTGACAGCGAAGTGGCTGTCGCAGTGGTGTTGATGCTGCTGGGGGTGCTGACCATCTGGGGGCTGGAACGGCTGGCAAAGAAACGTGCAGAACGTCAGCAATAAGGAAGTATGAGAAGGTTTGGGCTGATCGGCTATCCCTTGTCCCACTCGTTCTCACGGGATTTCTTTACCCGAAAGTTCCGTAACGAGGGGATCGATGCGATATATGAGAATTTTCCCATAGCTTCGGTGGATGAGCTGATGCCGCTCATCTCTTCCTTAAGGGATCTGGAAGGGCTCAATGTCACCATTCCTTATAAGGAGCGGGTGATCCCGTTCATGGACGAACTGGACCGGGTGGCCCGGGAGGTGGGGGCTGTCAATACCATCCGTATCGAACGAAAGGAAGGGAAGATCTTTCTGAAAGGTTACAATACCGACGTGTTCGGTTTTGAGACCACCCTGCGTCCCCGTCTGCGTCCTGATGACACTTTTGCGCTGGTGCTGGGTACCGGCGGGGCTGCCAAGGCTGTGGGATATGTGCTGCGCCGGCTGGGACTGGAAGTGTGGTTCGTCTCACGCCGCCCCCGCGGAGAACGAACCATCCGCTATGATGAGCTGACAGGTGCCATGCTCCAGCAGATCCGCATCGTGGTCAACACCACCCCTCTCGGGATGTTCCCCGAGACAGATGCCGCACCTCCCATCCCTTACGACTTCATCACTCGCGACCATCTCCTATACGACCTGATCTACAACCCCGCCGAGACCCTCTTTCTGAAAAAGGGAAAAGAAAAAGGTGCCGAGACGATCAACGGCCTGGCCATGCTCGAACAACAGGCCCTGAAGGCATGGGAAATATGGAACGGGCAGGCATGAGAGGAAAAGGATCGAGAAATATGTTCATTCTGAAAAAACGAAAAGAGCGGGAGATCCTGACGGTCAAGACCATGATCGCAATGTATTGCCGGGCCCATCACCACCCGGAGGGTGAGATGTGTGAGGAGTGTGCGGCGGTCTTCTCCTATGCCACGATGAAATACCTGCACTGTCTTTTTGGCGAGGACAAACCGGTGTGCACCGTATGCCCCGTTCATTGCTACCGGCCAAAGATGCGGGAAAAGATACGTCGTATCATGAGGTACTCGGGACCACGGATGATCTTCCGTCATCCCGTCATGGCCCTCGACCACCTGATCCTGCAACAACTCTCTAAAAAGAGAATGGGACATTATCTGCAGATCGTAGAGAAAATACGCAGGAAAAAAGAGGAAAAAAAAGCACGCACGGCCTGAGCGATACTTTTTTTCCGAAAAGGTGTGTTCCGGAAGAATTTTGTATTTTTCTCTGTGAATTTGGGCCGTTGACCTGAAAAAGCTGGGAATATGATACGTCTTATCTTCCTTGGATTGTTCCCTTTGCTGATGATCTTGACCGGCGTGCCGGAGAAAGGGTCCTGGCAGGTCGGGTCCTGCCGGCTTCCGACCCTTTGGACCGGCAGTGTTCCGGTAGAACATCGCTGGCTGGAATATCCCCGTCCGCAGATGGTGCGCGGGAAGAGGCATTACCTCAATGGCCTGTGGGATTATGCCATCGTGCCGCTGCACGACGGTTGGCTTCATGAGCTGCCACAGAAAGGTCGTTAAGCTCGACCCTGCTGTACTGAAAGAACTTAACCGGCGTGGTTGCCGGACGGATCGGAGTGTCCGGTACCCGTGAATCCAGAAACTTTGAAATATGAGCAAGTTCGTTACCCCCCTGTTCGTGATCGTGATCCTGATTGCCGGAGGATGTGAACGTCCCGGAGATCACGACTATCCTATCCGCCCTGTACCTTTTACGAAGGTTTCCCTGTCTGAGGGTTATTTCTGGTATGATCGTCTGGAGACCAACAGAAAGGTGACGATCCCCTATGATTTCAGGAAATGTGAGGAAACGGGACGTATCAGCAACTTTGCTCGGGCGGCACGGCTGGAGAAGGGAGGATTCCAGGGGATCTTTTTCAATGACTCGGATGTCTACAAGGTGATCGAAGGGGCTGCCTATTCGCTGGCACAACATCCCGATGAACGTTTGAAGAACTATGTCGACAGCATCATCTCCCTGATCGCAGCCGCCCAGGAGCCGGACGGTTATCTGTACACCAACCGTACCATTGATCCTTCCCATGCGGCTGACGGGGCAGGGGAGGCTCGCTGGACCCATCTGAAGGATTTCCATGAGCTGTACAATGCAGGACACCTCTATGAGGCTGCGGTGGCGTGGTATGAGGCCACCGGTGAGCGCAACCTGCTCGAGGTGGCGCTGAAGAATGCCGACCTGGTGGCTTCCGTGTTCGGACCGGGAAAGAACATGGGTGTTCCCGGCCATGAGGAGATCGAGATCGGACTGGTGAAACTTTACCGGGTCACAGGTGAACGCAAGTATCTTGATCTGGCCAGGTTCTTCGTCGAACAGCGGGGCCATGCCGAGGGGCATGAACTTTACGGTCCCTATTATCAAGACTCCCTGCCCGTATGCGAAGAGAGTGAGGCGCGGGGACATGCCGTGCGTGCCGGATACCTCTACTCGGCCGTGGCTGATGTCATCGCACTTACGGGCGATACCACATGCCTTCCTGCCCTGCGGCATATCTGGAACGATGTGGTGAAACGCAAGATCTACCTCACGGGCGGCATCGGCGCACGTCGCGAAATAGAAGGCTTCGGCGACTCTTACGAGCTGCCCAACGATTCGGCCTATAACGAGACCTGTGCTGCGGTGGCCAACATGTTATGGAACCACCGCATGTTCCTCCTCCTGGGCCGGGCTCGCTATTATGATGTCCTGGAACAAACCCTTTACAACGGTTTCCTCGCCGGTGTCTCGCTCAGTGGCGACCGTTTTTTCTATCCCAACCCTCTTGCCTCCGATGGTCAATGGGCTTTCAACATGGGCTCGGTAGACCGTTCCCCCTGGTTCAGCTGCTCGTGCTGTCCGGTGAATGTGGTCCGTTTCCTGCCGTCCCTTCCGGGTTATCTCTATGCTGTCAGGGAGGATACCCTGTTCATCAATCTCTTCATGTCCGGTCGCTCGCATCTGAAGGTGCAGGGTCATCCTTTTCTTCTGGAGCAGGTCACCGATTATCCCTGGAGCGGGGAGGTGCATATCCTCTACCACGGTGAGCCCAAAAGGATGGTGTTCAAGGTACGCCTTCCCGCCTGGGCCAGAGGACATGTGATGGCCGGCGGACTCTATCGTCCCCTTTCACGGGACCTGCCCTCTCCGCGTTTTTCCGTCAATGGCCGGGAGGTTGCTTCTCCTCCTCTCAGGGAAGGTTATCTTCTTTTTGACCGGCTCTGGAAGGAGGGCGACACCCTCGCCCTCTTCCTCCCCATGCCTGTGATGAAGATCGTCGCCGATCCCCGTGTGGAGGCCGACAGGGGCAAGGTGGCCGTCCAGCGCGGACCGCTGGTCTATTGCGTCGAAGGACACGATGTTCCGGTGCCCCTCGAAGAACTCATGCTGCCCGATACCGCCCGGCTGAATCCTTTCTTAACCTCCTCACTCATCCCCGGACACCGGATGGTGGCATTGCGTGGGACCGCTCTGTGGAAACCGGCAAAAAAGGACGTAAAACCCCAACCTGTTCCCCTCACCATGATCCCTTACTATGCCTGGGACCATCGCGGCAACCGCGGCATGAGGGTCTGGCTGCAGGAAGCCAGATAGCCTGTCGGCATGCTCTGGCGGATCACGACCTTCCGGACTTCAGAACGATGTGTTCCGAAAAATCACGCGATCACATCCGGGTCGGTCGGGACATCCCCGGGATGGTCCGTCAGTTCAGTATCCGAAGTGTGCGACAGCGATCCACCTCCCCTGGCGATCCTGAAAGACCTGACGATGTTCAGCTCCTGTTCAGCACCGGGATGATCCGTCCTCCCTTGATGCCGGCGATCAGGATGTTCCTGCCGTTGATCTTGGTGTACCCGGAAGGGAGGACTTCATATCCTTCGCCTGTTAGGGGTGGACCGGTGTGTTTTCAGCGCATCATCCGTTTGCGAGGTGCTGGGCGAGGACAGCGAAAAAGGTTGCCCCCGGAAAGAGAAAAGGTGTCTTTTCTGATCCTCTTGGAGGGGTGCAAAGGTTAAGGAGTAGGGATCAGAGGGTATCCTGCTTGTTGTATTTGCGGAGAGCATTGAACATGGCCACGATGTTCTCGACGGGGACGTTGGCCTGGATGTTATGGACCGTGTTGAAGACGAATCCTCCGCCCTCCCCGAAGATCTCACAGTGGCGCAACACCTGGGCCTCCACCTCCTCGGGGGTGCCGAAAGGCAGGACATGCTGGGTGTCCACACCCCCGCCCCAGAAGGCAATGTCCCGACCGTAACTTTTCTTCAGATGTTCCGGAGACATCCCGGTGGCACTCACCTGTACGGGGTTGAGGATGTCGAAACCGAAATCGATGAAATGACGGATGAAAGGCTCCACCGCACCGCAGGAATGCTTGAACACCTTCCAGCGCGTGTTCTTGTGGATCCATTCGGTCATCTTCCGGTAATAAGGTCCGTAAAGATCGAGCAGGGTCTCTTCGGAGCAGAACTGCGAGTTCTGGGTGCCGAAATCGGTGCCGCACAGGAAGATCACATCCACCATATGCCCCACCTCGTCATTGAGACGTGCCAGGTTCTGCAAAGCAATGTCGGTCTGTCTGTCAAAGATCTCTTTCACATAGTCGGGGTGCATCACGGTGGCCATGTACCATTCGGTGACCTCCCGGATGCCTTTGGGATGTTTGAGATGGAGTGCCGGCACCAGGGCGATGTCTCCCAGCGCCGTTCCTCCGAAGTTGGCCACCACGGCCTTCCCTGTTGCATGGGCGGCCCGGATCTCTTTTTTGAAGTAGGTCACATCCTCCTCTGCCAGAAGAGAGAACTCCTCCAGGTTGTCTTCCACGTTCAGGTGCTCGTGGTCGATGGGATCCTGGCGGGGGATGGCATCGAAGAAATAGCCGTTCACCGGCATCCGGGCACAGGGCTCGGCACCGGTGTCACCTTCCGGGTACATCAGCACATCGCCGCGGTCGGTGTAGGTGACGTTGAAATCACGGGGTACGAGCACCTCCTGGCCCCAGGGTGTCCGCCATTCTTTCCATCCTTCGTTGGGAAAGCCGAACATCGTATTCCTGGGGGATACCCCCACGGCATCCAGTTCCAGGATATTGCACAGCTCCTCGTCCAGTTCCCCAAGCATCTGGTATGGTTCGGTCACCTTCACCGGCCCGGGGGTCAGCCCCAGGTAACGCCGCAGGTTCTCGATGGCCAGCACATGCATGCCGGTCACCGGCGTTGCCCCGAAATCCACAGGGATACGATCAGGTTCACGGTGGTCCAGTGTGGTCAGGATGCGTTCTCGTCTTGTGGTTATGGGCCTCATGGGATCAGTTATCACGCATGTCGATCACTTCCACACCCGGATGGACCGATGGATCGAACCGGAACATTTCCTCCCTTCCTTCAGGGAGATGTTCGGCTGTGAGGATCTTCATCAGGTAGTGGGTGCCGTCTTTCCCGAAGTAACGGGCCGTATACAGCGTAGTATCCCGCTCATCGATCTGCAGGCGTACACGTGAGTAGGGTTCATTAAGATCGTACGGGTAAAGGTCGACCACCCACAGGCGCCGGCCGTCGGCCTCGTTCTCACCCACATAGTGGAACTTGTATCTTTTCTCATAACCGGAGAAAAGCTGCTGAGGATCGGCGAAGATGGAATGATCGCTGGTGTCGGGCAGCAGTACGTTCACCTCGTTCACGTCCGGCAGATAGTTCCAGAGGGTGGTGCCGTCGAAGTAGATCTCCGAGGCGTCGCTCTTCAGCACGTAGCGAGGGCCGTCAAGGAGCAGCTCCCCTGTGGCGGTGGTGCTCGACTTGTCCTGAAGGTGGATGGTGGTGATCTCGTAGGTGATGCGGAAAGGCTCCAGGGCACGGTAGTGCCTGGAAAGTCCTTCCAGCAGACGGGCCGCCTTGGTCTCCTGGGCTGTCGTCGTGCTCACAGGGAACAGCAGCAGCAGGATCACGAAGGCACTGTATCGGAGGATCATGATGTTCGTTTTGGTCATGGTTCATCCATCTCCCGCAACAACTGTTCCAGAGTGTATTCATCGGGGATGAGCACCTGCCGTGCTTTGCTTCCTTCAAAAGGGCCGACGATGCCGGCAGCTTCCAGCTGGTCGATGATCCGACCGGCTCTGTTGTAGCCGATCGAGAGCTTGCGCTGGATGAGCGAGGTGGACCCTTGCTGGTGCTGCACCACCACCCGTGCGGCCTCCTCGAAGAGCGGGTCGCGCTGCCCCAGGTCGACCTCGCCGCCGCCCTCGCCCTCTTCGCCGGAATATTCCGGCAACTCGTAAGCACTGGAAAAGCTTTGTTGACGGGAGATATGTTCGGTGATGGCCTCTACCTCGCTGGTGTCGATGTAGGCGCACTGCACGCGTGTCAGGTCGCTGCCCGATCCGATCAGCAGGTCGCCGCGGCCCACCAGCTGGTTGGCACCCGGACTGTCGAGGATGGTGCGCGAGTCGATCATCGAGGTCACCTTGAAGGCAATGCGGGTGGGGAAGTTGCCCTTGATGGTTCCCGTGATGATGTTGGTCGTGGGACGCTGGGTGGCGATCACCAGATGCAGCCCCACGGCCCGGCCCATCTGGGCCAGACGCGTCAGAGGGAACTCGATGTTCTTGCCCGCCGTCATGATCAGATCCGCATATTCGTCGATCACCAGCACGATGTATGGCATATAACGGTGACCTTTGTTGGGGTTGAGCTTGCGGGCCTTGAACTTTTCGTTGTATTCCTTCACCGAACGCACGTGAGCCATCGTCAGCAGATCGTAACGGTTGTCCATCTCGATGGTCAGCGCGTTCAGGGTGTTCACCACCTTGTCGGTGTCGGTGATGATGGGCTCCTCCGCATCGGGCATCATCGCCATGTAATGTTTCTCCAGACGGGCATAGAGGGCCAGCTCCACCTTCTTGGGGTCGACAAAGACGAACTTCAGCTCAGCCGGATGTTTCTTGTAAAGCAAAGAGGTGATGATCACGTTGAGACCCACCGATTTCCCCTGTCCCGTGGCTCCGGCCACCAGCAGATGAGGCGCCCGCGCCAGGTCGAATACATAAGGATCACCCGAGATGGTGCGCCCCAGGGCGATAGGCAGATCATAATCGGCCTCCTGGAAAGCCTTCGAACGGACCATCGAATGCATTGAGACGATCTCGGGATGCAGATTGGGTACCTCGATGCCGATGGTACCCCGCCCGGGGATGGGAGCGATGATGCGTATGCCCAGGGCCGAAAGGCTCAGGGCGATGTCGTCCTCCAGGTTCTTGATCTTGGCGATGCGTACACCCGGAGCGGGTACGATCTCGTAAAGGGTGACCGTGGGACCTATGGTCGCCTTGATCTTCTCGATCTTTATCTTGTAATTGGCCAGGGTCTCAACGATCCTTTCCTTGTTCTCCAGCAGCTCCTCACGCGTGACCGGTGTGTTGCCGGCCTCATATTCGCGCAAAAGCTCGACAGGCGGAAAATGATAGTTGGAAAGATCCAGACGAGGATCGTAAGGCTTGTCGTCGATCTCATCTTCGGAGAGAGTGTCCTTACTGATATCTTTCGTCGTCACCTCCAGCGATACCTCTTCTTCTTCTTTCTTTTCGGCAGGAGTGCTCTCCTCCTCGCGGGACGTGGTCTCTGAAGTTTCGAAAGTGATCTCGTCCTCTTCGAAGACCACCGTTGTGGCAGGATCACTCTCCTCCCCGGCAGCGAAGGAGTTTTCCCGGATGTTCCCTTCTTGCATATTTCCCGGGGAAGGATCTTGTTCCTTTTCCTGATCTGTCCGTTTCCTTTTCAGCCAGGAGAAGGAAGGACGCAAGGGGATCCGGAAAAAGAAAAGAATGAATGCCGTATTGAGGAAGATCAGCAGCAGGGCGTTGCCTATACGGCCCAGCAGGCTGTTGAGCCACTGAACCGTGAAATATCCGAAGCCGCCACCCAGACCGCTCCCCAGATAACCGTTCAGATCGCCGGTCAGATATGCGAGGGTCATGGACCCGAGGATGGTGAACGACAAAAGACCCACCACTACCTGCCGAAAAGGTTTCTTCCGCACACGGAAAGCCCGCAGGCCAGCTTCCAGAAGGAACCACGGGACAGTGAATGAAAATATGCCGAACCATCGCCGGATCAGCAGATCGGAAAGGCGTGCCCCTGTTTTGCCAGCCCAGTTCTTTACCTGAACATCGGTGCCGGAAAGCACCTTGCCGAACTCGAAGCTCTGGTCGGCTTTCCACGTGAAGAAATAGGAGATCAGCGCGAACAGAACATACAGGGACAACAACACCAGGAACACTCCGGCCAGCAAACGCAACCGCTCATCCCTGATCCCCACGTTCTTCCTGCTGTTCGTACCGCGTTTCTTACCCTTGCTCTTCACGTGTGATATTCTTTATTTGCAAAGAAAATAAAGTGCCCCGGAAAGAAAAAGGAAAAGGCCGATAAATCCTGGCCGTCGGTCACTTCATCAGTTTGTAGAGCAGTTCTTCCATTTGTTTGCGGGATACCCTGGTGTATCCTTTCCGCCTGGCAAAGACGGCATCGTCGATCTCCTTGAAGTAAATGCTGGTGGCTGTGAGCTTCATCTTCAGTACGCTTACATTGAGGTAGAATTCCAGCAGCACTCCTTTGATGTCGCGGTAGGGGGTGGCCCGGTTGGGATCTTTGATGGGGATGTCGGTGGTGTAATAGACCGGAATGGGAACGTTGTTGTCGGGCAGCAACACATACGCCTCACGGGCGATGTATCCGCAGATCTCCTTGGTCTGCTTCCCCTCTTTGATCTCCAGCTTGGGAATGCTGCCGAAGCCTACGGCGGGTTCATCGAAATCCCCTTCGTAATAGAATTTCTTGTCCAGGACGTTCAGGTAGGTGATGTTGGTCTTTTTTCTGGTGTTCACCACATTACAGATACTGAACAATCCAAAAAAGCCGGTGATCTCCATGGCGGTGTTGTTGTCCTTGAACCGTACTACCAGCTTCTTGGGAAGCATGTCGGTATTGAAGTTTTTTAATCCGTTCTCAAGATATTCAATGTTGTAAATGATCTCTCCTTGCTTTTCGTGCGACACACCTCCTTTCCTGCAGCCCTGGATGGCCGTCAGCAAAAGTATGGCCGTGATAAGATGTATTGCCGGGACTTTCATATCTGTGATTGCACGAAGATATATAAAGATTGCAAAACTAACAGATTCTTACGTTGAAAAGATGACCTGTTTGGTCAAAAAAATGTTGCATTTCCTTTAATTGTCAACTTTAAAAAGTATGCAAGAATTGGATAAAAATACTTTTTATGTTCTGTGAAAGCATTTTCCTTTTCTTTTTTTTTCTATGTTTGTCAGGGTACCAAAAATCAGGCAGATGGGCAAACTGGCGGTCATAGCTTTGGGCGGGAATGCATTGCTGCGGGACAATCAGGTGGGGACGATCGAAGAGCAGGAGCAGAACACCACCGAGACCCTGGAGAACATCATTTTTCTGTTGAGGGAAGGGTACGATCTGGTGCTTACTCATGGCAACGGCCCGCAGGTAGGGAACATCCTTTTGCGCAACGATGCGGGTGAGCAGCTTTACGGCATTGCACAGATGCCCCTTGACATCTGTGTGGCGGATTCGCAGGGAGGCATAGGTTACATGATCGAGCGTATGCTCCACAATGTCCTGCATCGTCATGATATCCGTCGCAATGTGGTGACCCTTGTCACCGAAGTGCTCATCGACCCCCGCGACCCAGCCTTTCAGGATCCTTCCAAGCGGATCGGAAAGATCTATACCAAAGAGGAAGCCGATCGTCTGGCCAGGGAAAAAGGATGGCTCTTCAAGGAAGAGGTCAAGGAGGATGTCAGCGGCTGGCGCCGGGTGGTGCCTTCCCCCAGGCCGCAGAAGATCCTCAATGCCCCCATGGTCGAGGAACTGGCACGACGCGGACATATCGTCATCGCCGCCGGAGGAGGCGGCATCCCCGTCTACCTTGACGACGAAGGTCTCCTGCGGGCCGAGGAGGCCGTCGTCGACAAAGACCTCTCATCATCCCTCCTTGCTTCTACCATCGGGGCCGACGAATTCTACATCCTTACGGATGTGCCCTATGTCTACCTCAACTACAAAAAAAAGGATCAGCGGATCGTCGAATTCCTTGACAGGAACGATGCTTTGAAGTATCTTCGCCTCGGCATGTTCGGTGAGGGGAACATGGCCCCCAAGATCCGGGCTGCCGTCGACTTCGTGGAGAAAGGTGGCAAAAAAAGTGTGATCACTGAAGCCACCCTCCTCGAGAACAAGAAGTACGGAACGAAGATAACTTTGCATTACGAATAAAAGCATTCAAAACAATGGAACAGATCCTGCGCAACCGCAGTTTTCTCAAGTTGCTTGATTTCACTCCTGAGGAGATCCTTTATCTTCTCGATCTGGCGGCTGAGCTGAAAAAAGCCAAAAAAGAGGGCCGCGAGAAACAATATCTGCGGGGCAAGAACATTGCCCTCATCTTTGAGAAGACCTCCACACGCACCCGCTGTGCCTTTGAGGTGGCGGGGTACGATCAGGGGGCGGGTGTCACCTATCTCGACCCTTCGGGCTCTCAGATCGGCCATAAGGAATCGATCAAGGACACCGCCCGCGTGCTGGGCAGGATGTACGACGGGATCGAATACCGCGGCTACGGGCAGGACCGGGTGGAGGCCCTGGCCGAATATGCGGGTGTACCCGTCTGGAACGGCCTGACCGATGAGTTCCATCCTACCCAGGTGCTCGCCGACCTGCTTACGATGCGGGAACACTCCCCCAAACCCTTCAACGAGATGGTGTTCAGTTATCTGGGCGATGCCCGCAACAACATGGGCAACTCCCTGATGATCGGTGCCGCCCTGATGGGGATGGATTTCCGGGCTGTGGCCCCCCAACAGGTACAGCCCGCCGCCGAGCTCGTGGAAAAAGCCCGGGCCATCGCCGCCACCACCGGAGCCACCATCACCCTCACCGACGATGTCGAAGAAGGAGTGAAAAATGCCGACTTCCTCTATACCGATGTGTGGGTCTCCATGGGGGAACCCCCCGAAGTCTGGGAGGAAAGAATACGGCTGCTCAGGGACTACCAGATCAACAGCAGGGTGATGGAGCTGACCGGCAATCTGCAGGCGCGTTTTATGCATTGCCTCCCTGCGTTCCACAATCTTGAGACCAGCATGGGGAAGAAGATATACGAACAGTTTGGCCTGGAGGCCATGGAGGTTACCGACGACGTCTTCGAGTCGGAGGCTTCCGTTGTCTTCGACGAGGCGGAGAACCGACTCCATACCATCAAGGCGGTGATGGTGGCCACCATCGGTGAAGGCCTGTGACCACCGGCGAGATACAGCAGGGAAGACCGCTCAGAAGAGCTCTTTCACGAAGTAATAGGTCATCACGCCCGAGGCGATGAGCTTCAGGCCCGTGCCCATGAGGAAGCCCAGCAGCGACCCCAGCCCTGCACGGAACGACTGTCCCAGGGTGGCGCCGCGCAGCGACTCGCCGATCACGGCACCTACAAGAGGCCCCAGAATGATGCCCAGGGGAGGGAAGAAGAAGATGCCCAGCAGAAGACCTATCGTGGCCCCCCACATGCCCGCCTTGGTGCCTCCTGTCTTTTTGGTGCCCCATACAGGCACCACATAGTCCAGCACCGTCACCCCCAACGCCACAAAAGCCATCACCACCAGAAAAGTGGCGGAGAAATTGCCCCAGCGTGTGAGCTGCAAAAAGATAAGGGCCAGATAGCTGAGCGGGGGGCCGGGCAGCACAGGCACGATACATCCCACCAGACCGACCACCAGCAGGATGATACCCAGGGAAAGCCAGAGATAGTCAAGCATGATCGTGCTTTTTCTACAAAGATACCTTTTTCCCCTGAAAGGATGAGAAGCGTCTCGTCATCGAAGGAAAATGACGGGTCTCAGAACCGGGGAAGTGCTCTTTTCGCAGCGGACACCGGCTGCATCCGGGCGGCTCACCACGGACAATGCTTCGCGTCACCCGGTAAAGACGCATCATGGCCGTTACCAGGGCCGCACCTACGAGGATCAGAGTTAGAATATCCTGCCACATCTTGTTTTCCTTTTTCTTTTTCTGCTCACATCCCCATGATCCATCGTCCTGTTTGTTGCACCGCAAAGGCCAGGACCCATGCCAGCGTGGTGGTATAGACGATGGTCAGCAGGGCCCATCGCCAGCTGCCCGACTCGCGGGCGATGGCGGTCACCGTGGCCACGCAGGGGAAATAGACCAGGATGAAGATGAGGAACGACAGGGCCGTGACCTTGTTGAACACGTGCTGGCCGCGTCGGGGGCCCTCCTGGAACCTCTCCTCCTGCAGACGCCGGGCCAGCAGCTCGGAGGAGGTGCCGTGTGCTCCGTCTTCCTGATAGAGCACTCCCATGGTGCTCACCACGATCTCTTTGGCGGAGACCCCCGCAAGCAGGCTCACGCTCATCTTCCAGTCGAAACCCAGGGGACGGAACAACGGAGTGACCGCCTTGCCGATGCGGCCGATGTAGCTGTTCTCCAGCGCATACGCCTCCCGCTGACGCTCCAGCTCTGCCAGCCGGGCTTTCAGAGTGCCTTCATCCACCTCCCCGGCAGCATGGGCTTCCTGCACCCGGACCATCTCACGGGTCCAGCGATCCTCTTCGCGGGGACGTGGAAAATAGGTGAGCGCCCAGACCAGCACCACCGCCACCAGGATCACCGAGCCCATCTTTTTCAGGTATTCCTCGCCTTTGTTCCACATGTGTTTCAGCGTGCTCTTCAGCGTCGGCATACGGTAGGGGGGGAGCTCCATCACGAAAGGAGCCTCCTCCTCACGGAAGAGAAGCCGCTTGAAAAGACGAGCCACCAGGGCCGCCAGCACAATGCCCGTCAGATAGATGAGCATCAGCATCAGGGCAGGACGCCGGGGGAAAAAGGCCGAGATGATCAGGATGTATACCGGCAGACGCGCGCTGCACGACATCAGCGGGTTGATCAGCATCGTCAGGATCCTGTTGTTGCGGTTGGGGATGGTGCGGGTGGCCATCACCGCCGGCACATTGCAGCCGAAACCCATCAGCAGGGGGATGAACGAACGACCGTGCAGACCGATCTTGTGCATTACCTTATCCATGATGAACGCGGCGCGTGCCATGTATCCCGAATCCTCCATGAAGGAGATGAAAAAAAAGAGGATCAGGATATTGGGAAGAAAGACGATCACGCTCCCGATGCCTCCTACGATCCCGTTGACCATCAGGTCGCGGAACGAACCCTCGGGGATCACCTGCGACAACATCCGCGAGGCCACCATCACCAGCTGATTGAGCCAGTCGACGGGATATTTCCCTATCTCGAAAGTGGCGAAGAAGGTCATGAAAAGAAAGAGAAAGAAGAGCGGATATCCCCAGATACGGTGTGTCAGCACTTTGTCTATGCGTTCGGTCATCTCCCGCCGGTTGCGGGGACTGCGGTGCAGTGTCTCCTTGAGTGCTCCCGAGATGAAGCCGTAGCGGGCATCGGTGATGAGCGTGGCAGCGTCCTCGTGGTAAAGTCGTTCCAGGCGGGTGATCTCTTCATCGGCAGCGCGGCGTATCTCTTCGTAGTTGTCCCAGCGCGAAAGGGAAAAATCCGCCGCTTTGTCCTTTTCCAGCAGTTTGATGGCATAAAAACGCGTGGAGATCCGGGCCGCCAGCTTCTCGTTTTTCCGGATGAGCGTCTGGATGCGCCGGATCGACTCTTCGATCTCCTTGCCGAAATGGATGTGCACATGCCGGGTGGTCCGGTCACGCTCTTCATACACATCGATGATCTTTTCGAACAGTTGCCGGATGCCCTTGCCGCGGGTGGAGACGGTCGGGACGATGGGGATACCCATCAGCTGGCCCAGCATCTGATGGTCGAGCCGGTCGCCCTTCTTCAGGATCTCGTCGTACATGTTCAGCGCAATGACGATGCGCAGGTCCATGTCGATGAGCTGGGTGGTCAGGTAAAGGTTCCTTTCCAGGTTGGAAGCATCCACCACGTTGATCACCACATCGGGCAGTTCGCCCAGCAGGTACTTGCGCACATACAGCTCCTCCGGTGTGAAGGCCGAGAGGGAATAGGTGCCCGGCAGATCAACCAGCCGGAAAGTGTAGCTGTTGAACTCGAAGGTGGCGCTCTTCGACTCAATGGTCACACCGCTGTAGTTGCCAACATGTTCTTTGGAGCGGGAGATGTTGTTGAAGAGGGTGGTCTTGCCGCTGTTGGGGTTGCCCACCAGAGCCACGTTGATCGTCTTGCTGCGCTCCAGCGCCGTCCGTTTGATGTCCTCTTCGGAAAGGGTGCCGTTGCCGTTGAGCGTGCGTCCCAGAAGACGCCGGGCCTCTTCCTCCGTCACCACCTCGATGAGTCGCGCCTCCGCCCGCCGCAACGAAACGGAATACCCCATGATCGAATATTCAATGGGATCCTTTAACGGTGCGTTCCGGACCACCCGGATCTTCTGACCGCGGATAAAACCCATCTCACTGATCCGCTTGCGAAACGAACCGCGCCCCATCACCTTCACGATGATGGCCGTCTCATCGGTATGTAGCTCGGACAACCTCAAATCACGGACCTTTTCCCCTCAACGGCCGCAAACATACAGGTACGGGAAGAAAAAAACAATACCTACTTTTTGGGAAAAAGCCCGGTATCCCCCCCCTGAAACCGGTCGGCACAAAAAATACAAATGGGATCCGGAGGCAGGGAAGCTGATTATTCCTGCTTGTCTTCGAGATCTTCGAACTCGATGTTGGTAAAGTCTTCGGTAGAAGGGTTTTCCATCTCTTCGGTCACTTCAGCCAGCTCTTCCTCCTCGCCGTTGTTGGATGCCTGGAAACCTTCATGCTCGGGGACGTAAGGCTGCTCGCGCCTGATGAAGTCCAGCGCTTCGGAAAGCCCGTCCAGGAACTTGTCGAAATCCTCACGGTACAGGAAGATCTTGTGCTTCTCAAAGAACGCTTTCCCCTCCTTGTTGAAACGTTTCTTGCTCTCGGTGATCGTCAGGTAATACTCGTTCCGGCGCGTGGCCTTCACATCAAAGAAATAGGTCCGCTTGCCTGCCCGGACCGCCTTGGAAAAGATCTCCTCCCTGACCGTTCTTTCCTGGTTTTCATTCTTTTCGATTCCTTCTTCCATCACAAATGCTTTTAGGTTTCCTGGTTCTGGTCAATCTTTGGGTTGGTTTTAGCCGGTCAAATGTAAAAAATATTTTTTTAAATTGTTAAAAACTTCACGCACAAACGGTCACGTTTTCTTTTGCTTTTTATGATTGTTGCCCGGAGGTATGCCGGGGCCGCCCAAAAATCGTTACCTTTGCGGCCTGAACCTGATGAAGACACCATGCTGAGCAGACGGCTGATCCGGATCAAGGTGCTGCAGATCTTTTATGCCTGGTCGCGCAAGGAGGACAGCACCATCCAACAAGCAGAGAGCGAACTGCGGACCTCCCTCGACCGTTCCTACTCCCTTTTCTTCCTGATCCTGATCCTTCTGTTCGATCTGGTCGATTATGCCGCCGAAAGGATCCGCCTGGGCAGGGAGAAGAAACGTCCCACATGGGAAGACCTCCATCCTAACGAGCGGTTCATCCGTAACCGCCTGATCCGCGACCTGCGGGAACACCCTGAGATCAACAAGTTCATCCGCGACCATTCCCTGGGCTGGGAAGACGATTCGGTGGTGATCAAAAAACTGTATGCCTCGCTCACCGCCGGCGAAGCTTATAAAAAATATATGAACGCTTCTGCGGACAACTACCGCAACGACAAGAAGATCATCGAACACATCCTGGTCGACCTCCTTCCCTCTTCACCCGACCTGCAGGCACTCCTGGAGGAGCAGAGCATCTACTGGAACGACGAGCTGGAGCTGGTCCTGTCGGCCTTGCTGCGTTTCATCGATCTTTTCCCCGGCAGGCAGGGGAGGCCCATCACCCTGCCGCCCAAATACAAAAGCCCGGAGGATGAGGAGTTCGCCTTCCGGCTGCTGCACGAGAGCATCCTGCATCATGGCGAGTACGCCGGCCTCATCGAACGCTATTCCCGCAACTGGGAGGTCGACAGGATCGCCCGCCTCGACATGCTCATACTCATCCAGGCCATCACCGAGATCCTCCATTTTCCCGAGATACCCGTACGGGTCTCCATCAACGAGTACATCGACCTGGCCCGTTACTACAGCACCCCCAACAGCGGCGTCTTTGTCAACGGACTGCTCGACCGTATCGTGGCCGACCTGCGCAAGGAGAACAAGATACGGAAAGAGGGAAGAGGACTCATCGGAGAAGTGTGAACCTCCGCCTCGCGTTGTTGGTGGTGTGCTTTTTTTCTTGTTACTTTGCAGTAAACTTTTCCGCGGATGATGCGACGTTCTCTTCTTCTGTTCATGGGCCTGATGGTCAGCGTGATGGCCCTCACCTCCTGTGGGCAGGGACATCGTGACGGGTCCAAGAGTGCCGGCGATGACACCACGGCCACCCGCTCCGACACCGGCAGGGCGGCCATCACCTTCACGGAGGTGAGCCACGACTTCGGCCGCCTCACCGAAGGCGAAGTGGTGAGTCACACTTTCCACTTCACCAACACCGGTACGGCCGACCTGCTCATCACATCCGTCTCGGCATCCTGCGGATGCACCGTCCCCAAATATTCCAAAAAACCGGTGCCCCCCGGCGGGAAAGGGACCATCGAGGTGGAGTTCAACACCCTCGGCAAAAGCGGTCACCAGCAAAAAAGCATCGCCGTACGCGGCAATACCTACCCGCCGGTCACCATCCTCCTCATCACCGCCGAGGTCGAACCGGCTGAAAAGAACTGATGTACTCTGAAAAATAATGTGAAACTTTTAATTCTCGTATACTTATGAACACTTTAGCTTTTATTCTTGCCATGGCTCCCCAGCAGGGGGGTGCACAGCAGGGCAATCCCATGATGTCCCTGATGTTCCTGGTCCTGATCATCGTGATCTTCTATCTTTTCATGATACGTCCGCAGGTGAAGCGTCAGAAGGAGCTGGCCAAGTACCGTGCCGGTCTCCAGAAGGGCGACAAGGTGGTCACCACGGGTGGTATCTACGGCAAGGTCAACGATGTGAAGGAGAACACCGTCACGCTCGAGATCGCGCCCAACGTGCACATCAAGGTCGACAAGAGCGCCATCCTGAAAGACGCCACCGATCTTTCGCAGCAGCGCTGACCCCTGCCGCAACAAACAGGGCGGGCCGTGGAATGGAAAGAGAAAATAGAACGATGGTACAATGAGCACATCAGGAAGGTCAGCTTCGGTCGCGACTCCGGCATCTTCCTGATCTTTCTGCTCATCTCCACCGTTTTCTGGCTGCTCAACCAGCTCAGCAAAGAGACCACGGCCGAGGTGAGCTTCCCTGTCCGTTTCACGGATACGGGGGAGCGGCGTGTCATCGTCAACGACCTGCCGGGAGCGTTGCGTCTCACCGTCAGGGGGCAGGGCTATATGCTCCTGAAATACAAGATGCGGCCGTGGCAGGAGCCGTTGCTGATCGATCTGCATGCTTTCCCGCTCCGGCCGCGCAGTCAGGGCGACGACCATCACTTCTACCTGCTCACCTCTTATCTCAAAGGATACATCTCGGATAAGCTGGACAGCCGCATGGCCCTCCAGCAGCTGGCTCCCGACACGCTGTGGTTTGTGTTCGACAGCCTTGTCCGGAAGAAGGTGCCGGTGCGGCCAGACCTCAGCCTCGGGCTGGCCCGACAGTACATCCTCAGGGAACCGCCTTACACCGAGCCGGACAGCCTCCTCGTGGCAGGGCCGGCCATGGTGCTCGACACCCTCTCGGCCGTACCTACCGAGCATGTCGAATACCGCAACGTAGACAAAAGCTTCACCGAACACCTGCACCTGCGCCCCCTGTCCGGAGTGCGTTATCCGGTGAAGAAGGTGACCCTGCATGTCGAGGTGGAGCAGTTCACCGAGGCGGTCTTCACCATCCCCCTTACGGTGGAGCATCTGCCCGACACGCTCGAGCTGCGGCTCTTCCCGGCCCGGGTGAGGGTCTCCTTCCGCGTGGGGCTCAGCCGGTACAAGAAGATCTCACCGGATATGTTCAGGGTGGGGGTCGACTACCGCGACCTCGCCGCAGGCCGGACAGAACGGCTGCCGGTGAAGGTGCTGGAACGGCCGCCGCGTATCGAGAACGTACGTACCGAGCCGCAGGAGGTGGAATACATCCTGGAGAAAAAGCGATGATGCGGGTGGGCCTCACCGGAGGTATAGGCAGCGGCAAGAGCTATGTGAGCCGTGTCTTCGAGCGGCTGGGCGTGCCGGTCTACTATGCCGACCCCCGCGCCCGTGAGCTCATGGAACGATCCCCCGTCATCCGGGAGGGGTTGACGGCTCTCTTCGGCCATGGCGTCTACCGCCACGGCCGCCTCAACAGAAGCCTCCTCGCCCGGGCCATCTTCTCCGACGACCGGGTGCGGGAACAGGTCAACAGACTGGTCCACCCCGTGGTGTTCGACGATTTCGAGGCGTGGGCCCGCCGGCAGGCCGAGGCCCCCTACGTCATCCAGGAGGCGGCCATCCTCTTTGAGAGCGGCGCCGACAGGCTCCTCGACAGGGTGATCAACATCTCCGCCCCGCGCAAGGTGCGCCTGCAACGCGTCGTCGGACGCGACCATCTCACCGAAAACGAAGTGATGGCACGCATGCGTAGCCAGATGAGCGAGAACGAAAGAAAAAAAAGAGCCTGGCGCACGATCGTCAACGACGGAAAACGACTGGTCGTGCCCCAGGTGATCAGGATACACGAAGAACTGTTGCAAACCAACCGGACCGAAAAACTCGAAGAAAATGGGAAAATGGGGTAAATGGATCGGCGGGGGCCTCGGCTGGGCCCTCCTGGGCCCGCTCGGCGGCATCCTCGGCTTCCTCCTGGGCTCGGCCCTCGACAGCGCCGCCGAGACGCCGGCGGGCACACGCCCGCAGACCACTCGGGGCGACTTCTCCATCAGCCTGCTCGTCCTGCTGGCCGCCGTCATGAAAGCCGACGGTAGGGTGAAACGCTCCGAGCTCGACTATGTCAAACGCTACCTGTTGCAGACCATGGGCGAGGAGGCGGCCCGCGACGCCGTCCACATGCTGCGCGACATCCTCAAACAGAACATCCCCGTGGCCGACGTCGCCCGCCAGGTGAAGATGTACCTCGACTACCCGGGACGCCTCCAGCTGCTCCACCTCCTCTACGGCCTCTCCGGCGCCGACGGCCACTACGATACCCAGGAGCTGGAGATGATCGACCTCATCGCCCGGAACATGGGCGTCCGGGAGACCGACAAGAACTCCATCCGCTCCATGTTCGTCCCCGACACCCACGCAGCCTACCGCATCCTCGGTATCGACCCCTCCGCCAGCGACGAAGAGGTGAAAAAAGCCTACCGCCGCATGGCCGTCAAATACCATCCCGACAAGGTCAGCTACCTCGGCGAAGAGTTCCAGAAAACAGCCAAGGAGAAATTCCAGAAGATCCAGGATGCCTACGACCAGATCAGAAAAGAACGGGGATTCAAGTGAGTTTTTTTCCTGAAGGGTTTTATGTAGATTTGTGCCCGTCATCCGGAACATTCAACTAACCGTTACGATATGGACCTGAAAGACATCATGGCGATCGCCGGAAAACCCGGCCTTTACAAGTTCGTGGCCCAGGGCCGCAATGCCGTGATCGTGGAGAACATCGAGACCGGCAAACGTACCAGCGCCTTTGCCACGGAAAGGATCAACTCGCTCGAGGAGATCACCGTGTTTACCACCGAAAAAGACAAGCCCCTCAAGGAGATCTTCCGGGCCATCTACGAACATGAGAAAGAAAACGAACAGGAAACCCCCTCACACAAGGCGGACAAGGAAGTTCTCAAAGACTTCTTCGAAGAGGTGGTGCCCGATTACGACCGGGAACGGGTGTATCTCTCCGACATCAAGAAGATCCTCTCCTGGTACCACATCCTCATGAATGCCGGCATGCTCAACTTCGATGAGGAAGAGAAGAAAGAGAAAGAAGAGACCACTGACGAACCCAAAGAGGAAAAAGAGGACCAGAAGACATCCGCCGGCGGAGAGAAAGAAGAGGATGCCTGATCCCGGTGATCCGGTTCTTTTGATTTTTTCTCCACTTTATCGGTATTTTCAACTTTTCTGCGATGTCACATCCGGAAGCATATCGTATTGAGCCTTTGCGTCGCAGCTATCTGCCTGCGGATCTTTCCGTCCGCAGCCGGGAAGATGTGGAACCCTGGTACCGGGAGCTGGAGCGGCGTGAACTGCCCGATCGTCATGCCCTGGAGCAGTGGCTTTACGACCGCAGCGAGCTGGCTTTCGTCCTCGAAGAGGAGCTGGCCTGGCGCTATATCCGCATGAACTGTCACACCGACAGAAAAGAGTATGCCGAGGCTTTCGAGACCTTCGTCAAAGAGATCGAACCCGCCATCGAGCGGTGGAACGACCGGCTGGATACGATCCTGCTTGAGCATCCCCTGGCCGGTGAGCTCGACGACGATCCCGACTGGATGGTGATGATGCGCCTGGTGCGTAACCGCAAACGTCTTTTCCGAGAAGAGAACGTGCCCATCCGTTCCGAGCTGCAGGTGCTCGAACAGGAGTATGGTCGCATCGTCTCGCAGATGACCATCACCCACCGGGGACGGGAGCTGACCCTGCAGCAGGCTTCCAACCTGTTGCGGGAGCCCGACAGGAAGGTGCGCGAGGAGGCGTTCAGGAAGATACGTGAGCGCCGCTACCGCGACGCCGGCAGGCTCGACGACCTCTTCGACCGTCTTCTGGAGAAACGCCACCGCATGGCAAGCAACGCCGGTTTTGACAACTACCGCGACTACCGCTTTGCCGAGCTGGGACGTTTCGACTACGGGGTCGACGACTGTCTTACCTTCCATGCTTCGGTGCGCGAGCATGTCGTGCCGCTGCTCGCCCGTCTTCATCAGGAGCGGGCCGCCGCCCTCGGCCTGGAACGCTTGCGCCCCTGGGACCTCGACAACGACCCGCTGGGCCGGCCACCGCTGCAGCCTTTCCGCAATGTCGAAGAGCTCGTGGAAAAAGCGGCCCGCGGCTTCGACCGCATCGACCCTGCCTTCGGATGGCTGCTGCGTACCATGCGGCAGAAAGGATACCTCGACCTGGAATCACGCAAGAACAAAGCACCGGGAGGGTTCAACTACCCCCTCTATGAGAGCAACCTCCCCTTCATCTTCATGAACGCCACCGGCAACCTGCGCGACCTGGAAACCCTCTTCCACGAAGGAGGACATGCCATCCACTCCTGGCTCAGCAGCCCGATACGGGTCTACGAGCATAAGGAACTGCCCTCCGAGGTGGCCGAGCTGGCATCCATGTCGATGGAGCTCATCTCCATGGATACCTGGGACATCTTCTTCCCCGATCCTGCCGGGCTGGCACGTGCCCGCCGCGAACAGCTCGAAGGCATCGTCACCATCCTGCCCTGGATCGCCGCCGTCGACGCCTTCCAGCACTGGATCTATACCCATCCCGGCCACGACAGGAAAGAACGGGCGGAAAAATGGACGGAGATCATGCACGAATACTCCTCGCCGCTGGTCGACTGGAGCGGGCTGGAACACTTCCTGGCCACCGGCTGGCAGGCCCAGCTCCATATCTTCGAGGTGCCGTTCTATTATATCGAGTACGGCATCGCCCAGCTGGGAGCTCTGGCTATCTGGAAGAACTACCGTCACCAGCCCGGCCGGGCCCTGGAGAAATACAGGCAGGCACTCTCCCTGGGATACTCCAGACCTGTCCCCGCCATCTATCAGACTGCCGGCATCAGGTTCGACTTCAGCAAAGAGTACGTGAAGGAACTGGCGGATTTCGTGGCGGAGGAGCTGGACAGTACCGCTGCAGGATAAGATGCCTTCCATCCTCCGGAAAGAACCTTATCCTACGACCCTGAGGGAGGATGATCCTTGACCTTCTGCCAGGCCGCTTCCTTCTCTTCCAGCGTGGAACCTTTCAGGGTCATCCCCTGCGACCTGAGCTCTTCCTCCATCTTCGTGAAGCGTTCGATGAACTTCAGGTTGCTGCGTTCCAGGGCGATCTCCGGCTCCACACCGTACAGCCGCGCAGCGTTCACCACCGTGAAAAGCAGGTCGCCGAACTCCTCTTCCAGCGCTTTCTTCTTCTCTTCTTCCGGTCCCGGTCGGTCGAGCACTTCCCGGACCTCCCGTACTTCTTCCTCCAGTTTCTCCCAGATCTCCTCCTTTCTTTCCCAGTCGAAGCCGATGCCGCTCACCTTTTCCTGGATGCGCAATGCCTTGGTGAGGGGGGGCAGGGCCGGGGGCACACCGCTCAGTACCGAGCGGTCTTTCTGATCTTTCTTCTTCTTCTTTTCCTTCAGCTTCAGCTCTTCCCAGTTCTCCAGCACCTGCTGGGCCGTGGCGGCTTCCACCTCCCCGAAAACATGGGGATGACGGTACACCAGCTTGTCACACAGGGCATGGATCATCTCCGGCAAGGTGAAAGCACCTTCCTCGCTGGCCAGCTTGGCGTAAAAGACCACATGGAGCAGAAGATCACCCGTCTCCCCCTTGATATCTTCCGGATCGTGCCGCACGATGGCGTCGGCCAGCTCATAAGCCTCTTCGATGGTCAGCTTGCGCAGGCTCTCAAAGGTCTGCTCCCGGTCCCACGGACATTTCTCACGCAACTCGTCCATGATACGGACCAGCCGGTCGAAGGCTTCCAGATGAGCAGGGAGCTGCTCTTTTTTCTCTTCCATGGATCGCTAAGATGAAAAGGTTATTTGTATGGGATCTTCCGGTAACACATTCATCAGTTTGGCAGCCTGGGCATGGACCATGCCGATCTCCAGAAGACCAAGACTGTTGAAAAGGGCGAACATGTCGGTGTCGGCCATCTCAAGGTAATGCTCGGAAATACGGGTGATCCGGTACATCTCACCGGCCCGCCCCGGATAGATCTCAAAATTCCTTCCTTTTCCCACCTGTTCGAACAGCTCACGGGTGATGTTGGTCACCAGATTCTGATATGAATCGATATGGATCACCAGCCCCGTGATGCGGTCTTCTTCCACAGTGGGGGTGAGTGGCTTGAACTTCTTCATCTTGTTCTCCGGCAGCCCTATCTCGCCGGGCGACTTGCCGTTGAGCAGTTCACAGGCGGCCGGCACCATCTGCTCCAGCAAAGGGAAAGTACTATTCTCCTGTACCGTCGTCAGACGGAACACTTTCTCGGGTCCTTCGGGAAAGATCATCCCCACCATGCCGTTGTCGGGAAGGAGGAAATATTGCTCTTCATCGATCACCAGAAGAGGCTTGGCCCGGACCTCACTCTGCACACCACACAGATGCATCGTGCCCTTGGGATAGTGCCGGAAGCTGTGTTTCATAACAAAGGCCGCCTCCTTCACATCGAACGGGTTCAGACCGGCTGCCAGATCGACTACCATGGCACCGGGACACAACGTCTGAATGCGGCCAATCACCGCCCCGCGGAAAAAATCGGACATATGCCAGTCGGTGGTGAGCGTGATCAATGCCATCGGCCGTCGAAAAAGTGATGTGGGATGATGCCCATCCTGAAAAAATAACCTTATTTTGCAAGGACAAAAGTAATAATTCTGCCATACCTGTATGCCGGAAAAGACCATATATTTGGAAGGGATCGATCCTGTGGTGCTGTACGGTGTGCACAATGCCGCCGTCGACCGTATCCGTGCTGCCTTCCCGCGCCTCAAGGTGATCCCCCGCGGGAGCGAGATCAAGGTGGTGGGGGAGGAGGAGGAGATACGCCGTTTTGAGGCGACGATCGGTAAGATCCTCGACTTCATCCATGAGCACAACACCGTCAGCGGCGAGGAGCTGGCAGGGTTGCTGGGCGATACCCCCCGCATGCGTCGCGGCGGCGACAGCAACGATGTGATCATCTATGGCATCGACGGTCAGCCCATCCGGGCCCGCACGGTCAACCAGGCACGCCTCGTCGCCGAGGAGGAGCGCAACGACCTCATCCTGGCCATCGGCCCCGCCGGCACGGGCAAGACCTACACCGCCATCGCCCTGGCCGTCAGAGCCCTCAAGAACAGACAGGTCAAACGCATCGTCCTCACACGCCCCGCCGTGGAGGCCGGCGAACACCTGGGATTCCTGCCCGGCGACATGCGCGATAAGCTCGACCCTTACCTCCAGCCCCTCTACGACGCCCTGCGCGATATGATACCTTACAAAAAACTGATCTCCTACCTCGAGGACGAGACCATCCAGATAGCCCCCCTCGCCTACATGCGCGGACGAACCCTCGAGAACGCCTTCGTCATCCTCGACGAAGGACAGAACGCCACCGTCAGCCAGCTGAAGATGTTCCTCACCCGCATGGGGCTCAACTCCAAGTTCATCGTCACCGGCGACGTCACCCAGATCGACCTGCCCCGCAAAGGCAACTCCGGCCTCCTCCAGGCCATGACCCTCCTCGAAGGGATCGAAGGGATCTCCGTCGTCCGCTTCGGCGCCGAGGACATCGTCCGGCACCCCCTCGTCCGTAACATCGTCGACGCTTACGAGAAAGAGGATAGGGAAAAAAGAGAAAAAGAAAATGAACAGAACGACTGACAGTCCCGTTGAATATCTTTGATGACCATGAAAGAACAAGCACTTACACGTACCGACTTCACCTTTGATGGCCAGACCTCCGTATACCACGGCAAGGTCCGTGATGTCTACACCATCGACGACCAGTACCTGGTGATGGTGGTCACCGACCGCATCTCGGCGTTCGATGTGATATTGCCCGAGGGCATCCCTTACAAGGGCCAGGTGCTCAACCGCATTGCCGTGAAGTTCCTCGATGCCACGGCCGACATCGTGCCCAATTGGAAGATCTCTTCCCCCCATCCCAACGTCACGATAGGCCGCAAGGCCGAACCCTACATGGTGGAGATGGTGGTGCGGGGTTATCTCACCGGCCATGCCTGGCGGGAGTACCGCGCAGGCAAAAGGGAACTGTGCGGCGTGCCCCTCCCGGAAGGGATGCGCGAACACCAGCGCTTCGACGAACCTGTGATCACCCCGACCACTAAGGCCGTCAGCGGACACGATGAAGATATCTCCGCCGAAGAGATCATCCGTCAGGGCCTCGTACCCGAAGACGAATACCGCGAGCTGGAACGCCTCTCCCTCGAACTCTTCCGCCGCGGAACGGAAATGGCTGCCGAAAAAGGTCTGATCCTCGTCGACACCAAATATGAGTTCGGGAAAGTGGATGGAAGGATTGTCCTCATCGACGAGATCCATACGCCCGACTCCTCGCGTTATTTCTATGCCGACGGTTATGAGGAGCGTTTCCGCAAGGGCGAGCCGCAGCGTCAGCTCTCCAAGGAGTTTGTTCGCGAATGGCTCATCAGCCAGGGGTTCCAGGGTAAGGAAGGACAGCAGGTGCCGCCGATGCCCGCTGCGTTCGTCCGGCAGGTGTCCGACCGTTACATCGAACTGTATGAGAAGATCACGGGGGAACCTTTCGAGAGAAGACCGCTCGGCAACCTTCAGGAAGAGATACGGGAGGCGGTGAGCACAGAGCTGAAGCGTCTGCGCTGAGCGGGGCAGGATACTCCACTTTGTTCGTTATCAGCTTTTTTACTATCTTGAGGAGGTGAACCTTCATCCTCCGCGATGCTCTCTTTCCTGAAACGCTGGTTTTCCCGTCGTGGCAGACGGGAGGAGATAGAGGGGCAGCAGCCCCTGCCGGGGCTCGACCCGCATGCCCGCGCGGCGGCGATGATGCCCCGCATGCGGCGCGCCGACGTACATCGCCTGATGATCGAGGCCACAGCCCTCCGCCGCCGCGAAGGATACCACCAGGCCGTCCTTTTCCTCCGACAACTGGCCGAAGAATACCTCCGCGAAGGCAATACCGCCCTTATCACCACCCTCAACAAACTGGTGCCCTACCTGAAAAAGGACAGCGAAACATCTTACACCGAAGCCAAAGAATGGATGGAAGGGATCCTGTCGCGTCTGCCGCAACGTGATCCTTACTTCCTCAATGCTCATATCACCATGGCCGAACTGTTGCAGCATGAAGGGACGGAACAGTCCGTTGCCTACCTGCAGCACTTTCTGAGAGATCATCCTCCTTCCGTCGACACCTATTACCATCTGATCCGTCTGGCCGATTTCCACAGAGAACTGTCGGAACTTGACACCGCAGCCGCCAGGATGGACGAAGCACTTGATCTATGGGATACCTCCCTCGACCGCTACCGTCTTATCCGCATGCAGCGCCGCTGGCACCGCAGCATGGCCCTCCTGGCCCTGGCCGGGGAAGAGGACCACGACTACCTCTTTCACCGCTTCATGGAGTTTGCCCTCGACATGGCCCGCATCCTCGACCCCGCCCGCATCAGTGACTTCCATCACAGAAAAGACCAGTATTACAAAGGCGAACGCGGCTTCGCCGGCACCCATCCCTACGAGAGCGTGATGGAACTGCCTGTCTGGAAGGATAAGAAAGAGAAGATCCTCAAGGATATCTACGGGTTCGTCTTCGAGGAGATGCCTCTCCTGCTGGGGGTCACGGAAAAAGAACTGCATTACCGCCCCGGCGACCCGGAGAGCCTGGAGGAGGTGCGCCACAAGAAACTCTTCGCCACCCTGCCTTTTACACAGCATGACCTCCTGGCCCGACGCATCCGGCAAGTGATCACTCCCTCCTGAAAGGGATAAAGAGTTCGTGGCCTTCTCAGGAGATGACGGACGAGAAGGCTATTTTCCCTGTTTGCCTGCTTTTATCCTCCTCCAGTAATCGTTCATGTCGCGCCTGATCTCGGAAGCCATGATGAACAGTCCCAAAAGGTTGGGCACAGCCATGGCTAGGATCATCATATCGGAGAACTCCATCACCGTGAAGATATCGGTCGAAGCGCCCACGATCACGAAGAGCAGGAAAAGTACCTGAAAGATACGGTTGGTCACCTGGCGTCCCCCGAGGTACTTCTCTCCCAGGTCGCCCACCAGGAAGTCCCATCCTTTCAGACCGTAATACGACCAGGAGATGATTGTCGAGAAGGCGAAGAGGGTGACGGCCAGCAGCAACACATAGGGGAACCACGAGATCACCGAACGGAAGGCGGCCGAGGTGAGCTGAACGCCTTCCAGACCCTGGGTATCCTCGGCGAAGCCGGTGAAGATGAGCACCAGGGAGGTCATCGTGCAGATGATGATGGTGTCGATGAAGGGTTCCAGCGAGGCGACGATGCCTTCGCTCACCGGCTCGTCGTTCTGGGCGGCGGCATGGGCGATGGCCGAGCTGCCCATGCCTGCCTCGTTGGAGAAAGCTCCCCGCTGGATGCCGTAGATCATTACGCCGATGATGCCCCCCTTGACAGCCTCGGGACTGAAAGCATTGTGCAGGATGAGGTAGAAGGCATGTCCCGTGTTGCCCAGGTTCATGCCGATGATCACCAGCGCTGCCAGGATGTAGATGCCTGCCATGAAGGGAACCACCTTCTCGGTCACCTTGCCTATGCTGCGTATGCCGCCGATGATCACGGCCCCCACCAGCAACGCCAGCACCACCCCGTAGATGGCACCGTAATGCTCGATGGAAGGGAAGAAGACCACCAGCTGGTGAAATGCCTGGTTGGCCTGCAGCATGTTGCCACCGCCGATGGAGCCGCCCATCACCGTCACGGCAAAGAGCAGCGCCAGCACGGTGCCCAGATAGCCCATCGTCTTGCCACGGCGCTTCAGTCCTTCTTTCAGGTAGTACATCGGTCCGCCCGAATAACTGCCGTCGCTGTTGCGCCGCCGGTACTTGATGCCCAGCATCACCTCGGCGAACTTCAGCGACATGCCCAACAACCCCGCCACGATCATCCAGAAAGTGGCACCCGGACCGCCAATGCCCACGGCCAAAGCCACTCCCGCAATGTTGCCCATGCCCACGGTGGCCGAAAGAGCCGTCGTCACCGACTGGAAAGAAGAAACCTCCCCGTCGGAACCTTGTTTACGGTACTTGCCACGAAGGATGTCCCACGCATGCTTCATCCCCCGGATGCCAATGAAACGCAGATAGACCGAAAAAAAGATGCCCCCGAAGAAAAGCCACAGTACGATCAGTCGCAACGGCGCCTTCACCCTCTTGCCGAACTCGTCCCGGACAGGTACGCCATGCTTGTCATAGATCTGCGGATCATAGACGCCTACGAACTCAAAAGGATCCACGAACAGGATCTTCGAAAGAGCATCCACGAACGGACTGAAAGCCTGGTCGATCTGCTGGCTTACCGTGGCATCCCCGCCTGCGGACGCAGCGGTGTCTGCCACAGCACCTTCCGCACGCAACGGCATGGTGATCATCATCGGCACCAGCAACAAAAAAGACAAGCGGAGGAGAACGGTCACTTTCAGGGATCTCTTCATGGCAGTGAGGATTTGGTTCTCTTAAAGGAAAAAAAAATTGTCGAGAAAATGAAATCCACGACCCTTTCCTCCCTGGTCCCCGGAGAAGGTACGCGGCTCAGGGAACCGGTACGATCCGGTATTTCCATGCTCCGGCAAGACTCCTGAACCCGTTCTTCCCTTCCTCCTGGTAGCAGGGGACCTTCGCCAGCGGCATCCCCTCCCTGTCCAGGGCCTCGATGCTCACATGTTCAATGCCCGCTCCCGCGATATCCGGCATGAAGGCGAAATAACCGAACGTCCGTGCCGGGATGATCTCCCAGCCGAAACGTTCCTTTTTCATGGCGATCTTCCCTTTTCCCGAGATCATTTCTCCTTTCACCTCTTTTCCGCGTGTGTCGAGGTAGAGCAGGTCGGGACTGATCATCAGGTCGGCATCGCGGCCGTCCGTAAGACGGGGCTCCCGTCCGGCCAGGGCCAGTGTGGTCCCGTCGCTGCTGATGGCGAAAAAACCGTATTGCGGCAGCACTGGCGAATATCCTCCCGCCTCGATGGCCCAATCTTCTTCGCCGAAGTTGATGTATACCTCCAGCCCCGACCGGTAGAGGATCTTCAGACGGGGCCTTTCCGTCAGGCCTTGCACCAGCGCCTCCGACGAGGTGTGGTAGGTGCCGTTCTTTTCGTACAGGATCGCCTTCACCGGGACCATCACATAGTGGGGCTGCAGGGGTTGCAGCATGTAGTAACGATGCATCATCTCCTCTTCGCTGCCGTCGCAGATGCCGATATGGCCGTAGGCCAGGGTATAGGCGAGATATTTACGGCCCGTGGCCTGCACGTTGCCGGCATCCATCTCGAGCGTGTGAAGCCGCAGCAGCTGGAAGGCGGGAAAGACGGGTCGCCGGTCGAGCGCGGGACGGGCGTTGGCATAGTTGCCGTCGACCAGCCCCGCGTACCACCAGTGGTTACCCCCCTCGGAATAAACGGGTCCGGCATAGGCCACCTTCTCGTTGAGCAGGATCTGTCCGTAACACTCGAACGTCTTGCGGAACGTGGCGGCCCCCGGCACGCGGGCATCGTAGTCCACACGCGAGAAAGGAGAAACGGCCGTATGCACGTCGCAGTAGCTGTGGTTGGTGCCGAACATGCGGTGGATCAGCGGCGCATAGGTGCGCTCATACTCCACCGCCCGCGTGGGCTTGGGCGCATAACAGCGTGACCAGCTCACCTGCCACTCACCGTGCGGCCCGCGCAGCATCATGTCGGGATCCCAGTTGCGGTTTACGGGAGCCAGATCGGTGTAGTTGGTGTACACCCCCGCCCGCCATCCTTGGGAGAGGATGCACCGCACCAGCTCTTTCACGGCGGCGTTGCCCCCGCGGCCGGGGGCCGCCTCCAGACGGAAAGTGTAGCTCTCACCCCCGTCACGCCAGAACCCTTCGTGATAACGGATGGTCAGATGCTCGAGGCCCAGACTGCGCAGACGACCCGCCTCCTCACACAAAGCCGCATAGTCGGCACTGCCGTTGATGCGCCACAAACGGCCGGCCTGGTACGAACGCATGGGCGAAGGAGGATTGTCCACCGTGGGAAAGACCTCCTCCACATCCGGTGAGGCCGTGATGAAAAGACGCTCGTGCAGAGGATTGCGCAACCCGTCGGTACGGGGAACGTATCGCGCACCCCCGTTGTGGGTGGCATATCCGCCCTCCACACCGGGGAACGACGTGTACAGCATCGAAGCATCGCTGTAATACCAGTCGAACTGCATGAAGAGGAACATCCCGTCGTCGTAAAGAACACGCGGTGCCTCGGCATAGTTGAAGTTGAGGAAAGGCACGGAGAAAAGCATGCCCTTTTTCAGAGGACCCGTGCTTCCCAGCGCCACCTCCGTCACATGCCCGTTGTCGGAAAGCTCTTCCATGCCCACGATGAGCGACTTCTGACGGACCGTATAGAAAAAACGGAAGGGAATGCTCCTGTCGTCGGTGAGGGCTACCATGGTCACGAAAAGAGTGTCTCCGGCCAGCTTCTGTTCCTGCAGATGCCACCTGGCCGCGACATCCCCCGTCAGCCGGATGCCGCCCTCATGAAGGAGCGCAAGCTTGTGTTTTTTACGGACCAGAAAAAGACGAAGAGGGGGACCATCATCTGTCAGAACGCGGTACCTCAACGTCGCATCGTCGCCTTCGTAAAGAAGATCGACATAACCGTTCCCCTCCGCGACCCGGTTCCTGTACCGTTCCGTTTTGTTGGGTGGCAGGATGGTCTCCCTGCGCATAGGAAAGGGCAGGGGAGAGGTGTCCCGGGCGAAATGCAGGGGAGCAAGCTCTTCCTTGTAGAAATAGAGAGGCCCCAGGTAGATGCTCAGCGGCTCTTCGTCGGTGACATCCCTGCCCCGGAACAACAATCCCTCGAAGGTGAGGGGTCGGGGCAGCGTGGCAGGCAGCCTGAGATGGTTGAGGAACCAGTAACGGTAGACCATCCCCTTGTAGCCGCTCTGCACGAAATTGATCGTGTGGAGCTCACCTCGTCCGTCGCGCAGCAGGACATAGTGCTGAAAAGCACGGCGATGGTCGGGCTTGCCCCACAGCCAGTGGGCACCGTAGTTCCAGAAATCAATGCAGTCGACACTGTCGGCAAGGGGCACCGGCGCCTGCGGCCGCACCACGATCTCTGTTACCTTGTCCGTGGCCCGGTACATCAGCTTGCCGTTGTAACGGCGGAAAAGCGGATGGTCTTCCGAGCGGTACAGTCCGGCCTCGGCACCTTTCGCCTCTACCGTCCAGCGCGTACAGTCCTCAAAGGTGAGCGACGGCGCCCGACGCTCCTGACGCCCGGCCATCTCGTATGGCGGCTCACCCCGCCCCTGCGGGAAAGGATCACGGTTCTCCCCGGGCTTCTGCGCCGAAAGGGAGAGGGCGGCTGCAAACAATACGAACAAAATGAAAGATCTTCTCATCACGGGTAAAGATAGATGGTTCCTCAAAGTAAAGCAGTCCTGAGAACAAAACAAAAGATGCTCCCGCAGGCGGGAGCATCTTCCTGTTCTGCTCTGTTCATTGGGGTCACTTCCCTTTGACCATGACCTTGCATGTGGAGGTCCCTTCCGGTGTGGTGAGGCGGAGGATGTAAAGACCTGCAGGCAGTCCATCGGGTTCCCAGAGCCGGGTATGTCTGCCTGCCGGCAGCATCACCTCTTTCATCAGGACGGCCACCTCTCGGGAATCGAGCGCGTGCAGGGATAAGGTCACCTTCCCTGACCGCTGGAGCGTGAAGGCGATGGTGGTGCTTACGCCGGCAGGGTTGGGATAGACCGTCAGACCATGCGCAACGGCTTCGGGCCCCTCCACGGCGGTCACCGTGAAAGTCACCTCCTCCGACCATTCGCTCCACTTCATGTTGTGATCACGGTACCGTATCCGCCAGGCAAAGGTCTCCCCGCCGGAAAAGGTGGTGAGAGGGAGCTTCAGCGTCGTCAGATCGATGCCGGCACTGCGGTTCACGGGCAGATAATCCGGCGCTCCCGTGTCGCCGTACAGATTGATTACGTCCCGTTTCTTCGAGATCACAGGCGACGAGTAATCCCCCGGTGTCGCGGTCACCTGGATCTGCGAAGAGAAAAGCGAATCAACCCCCTCAAAAGGCGAGGCGACCAGCGTGACCGTATCGTCGGCGATCACAGGCTCCCGAGCCACAGGCTTCGAGGGTGCCGGCTGATCAGGATACGAATACCACGAATCCACCAGCACATTGTTCAGCGGCCTGTCCAGATGCCCCAGACTGTATGTGCGGGCCGTGTACGAACCGTCGTCCATGTTCATGTCCACGATCGAATAGTTGTAATGGTCCAGACTCATGTGGATCTCACCATAATCACGCTGGTTGTAATACATCCCCCAACGGTCGAGACCGGCTCCGCCTCCCCCGCTCAGCACCAAATGGATGTCGCCGGAATACCCTGTGCCCGTGTTCTGCGGGATGAGAGTGCCATGTTCATAATCATGGGAATGTCCGTAAAAGATGA
This sequence comes from uncultured Rikenellaceae bacterium, assembly GCA_964599235.1. Classification (GTDB taxonomy): domain Bacteria; phylum Bacteroidota; class Bacteroidia; order Bacteroidales; family VadinHA17; genus DRPN01. The sequence continues at coordinate 11,508 of CAZRDX010000035.1, read as the reverse complement.
TGGCCGGCTTGTTGTACTGGCTGATCAGGGGAAGGAACTTTAACTGGACATAGAAATTGTTGCCGCTGGGCCATACCTCCGTATGTCCGGGATGATGAAAGAAAATGATCACCCGTTCTACCTCGCCGTCGGCCTCCGCTGCATCCAGCACACCTTTGAACCAGTTGTACTGCACATCATCAAGATAAGGACCGTTGGTGTTGAGCGCAATGAACTGACAACGTCCGTAACGGAAAGTGTAAAACTTCTCATTGTATTTGCTCGAAGGATCATCATAAGGCGCCCCCGTGAGATCCTCATACTTCATGTGAGCATAATAATATGCGCTCTCGTTCTCATGGTTCCCGATGGATACATAGAACGGCAGATAGGCCGTGAGATTGGAGTAGGGCAGGAAATATTCGTTTTTGTACTGGGCGATCTGGTCGCCGCTGGTGACGATATCACCCACATGGATGACAAAACGTACACTGTCGCTCCAGTGTGTCCCGAAATCGTGGATCAGCTGCTGTTCGATCACCGTAGAGATGTAATGGGTCTGGTAAGTGTCGGTGCGGGAGTCTCCCACCACCACGAAGCGCAGATGACCACGGCTGCCCGGTGCCGGAGCTGTCCGGAAATGATACACCGTCGAAGTGTCACCGTCGCTGATACAACGGTAATAATACCGCGTGTCGGGAGAAAGACCGGTCAGATGCACCGTATGCCACCGCACTCCCGCGATGTCCTCATAGGTGCTGGTGACTTTGTTCTCCGCCCAGCTGCTGCTGTCGGTGCTGAAATAGACCTCGGCCGTCTCGCTCGCGGCATACCAGGAGATATAGGCGGAGGCGTCGGTAACATTCTGAAGATAAGGACTGAAAGGGTCGGAAGGAGGCTGCGGCATCACATGACCGTACCCTCCCAGCTTCTCTACCTCCTCGGAGGTGAGAGGATAATTGAACACCGCAGCTGCTGCCACATCGAACATGTTGTCCTCACCGTTCTCGTCAGCGAAGAAATTGAAAAAAGTGGTGTACAGTGAGAACCTTCCGTCCAGCGTTTGCGGGTTCTCCTCCTGGATCAGCTGCCCGTCAAGATAGATCCGGTAATGATGCCCCAGATCGACCGAGACCACCAGACGGTACCATTCCCCCGGGTCCACCCGGCAATAGGAATATCCTCCCAGGTCGACCAGACCGACGTGTCCCTCCGGGTTGACGAACAGATCCCCGTCGTTGGTGTTGTCGTCATTGGTTTGATAAAAAGCGTAATATTTCCCCAGCGACGGCACACGGAAGTCCACCAGGAAAGTGTACCGGTTGACATAGGTACCCCCTCCGTTGGCCGGGATGTCGTGGTAACACTTGTAATACGACCCCACCCCGATGCGCGTGGCACCGTCATTGGCCGACGGGCCCGCCACGGCCGTATCCTGGCCCACCAGCTCCAGATCATTGCCTATCGTGGCCCTGGTCAGATCCTGGGGGTCGTCGAACGTCCAGTAACCCGTCATCCCCGACCATTCGGAAGGATCAATGGGGGTCTGCGCCCTCGCCAACCCCGCGTTCAACAATCCTGCTGCGATGATGAAGAATACCGTTTTTCTCATAAGACCTCCTTTTTTTAACGAAGTTATAAAAAATATCGACTTGGATGTGCCCCTTCTGCCGATACGGCAGCCTGTTCTTTCTGGTATTCATTTTGTAAGGACAGCGGGGGAGGGATGAAAGATGGAAAGCTGGGTCTTTTCCTACATCGTGCTTCCGCTGCTTATCTTCTTCGCCAGGATCGTCGACGTGACGATCGGGACGATGCGCATCATCCTCGTCTCGCGCGGGCGGCGGGGGGTGGTCCCTTTTCTCGCTTTTTTCGAGGTGCTCATCTGGATCCTTGCCATCAGCCATATTTTCCGGAACCTGGACAATCCCCTCTGCTATCTGGCCTTCGCGGCAGGCTTCGCCACGGGCAACTACGTGGGGATGTGGGTGGAGGAGAAACTGGCCCTCGGAACACAACTGATCCGCATCATCACCCAGAAGGAGGCGGATGAGCTGGTCGAACGACTGCGCCGGCGTGGCTTCGGCGTCACCGTGGTGGAAGCAACGGGTGCCACCGGTCCCGTCCATGTCATCTACTCGGTCACCGACAGAAAACGCATCCCCGAAGTGGTGGAGATGGTACGCCGGTACAACCCCAACGCTTTCTATTCCATCGAAGACATCCGCCATGCCGGCGGAGGCATCTTCCCAGCCCCCCTGCCCTCAGCTCAACGACCCCGCCTCTTCCGCCGCGGCAGAAAAGGAAAATGAATCCTCTTTGTATCCCCTTGCCGGGCAGGAAGGCACACGAGCTTGCCCCCCGAAAGAAAAAATCTTTTCCTTTCCTGTAATGAAACGCTCGTCTGTTCGTCACCCGGATGAACGAACTGATGTGAAACCCTAAAATCCAAAAACCATGAAAAGAACATGGATCCTTCTGGCACTGACCATGATGGTCACCACGTTCGTCCAGGCACAACAGGACGATGCAGGACAACTCTTCCGGGATCTTGCGGGCGGGGAGCATTGTACGGTGCTCACCATACCCGGCGGGGCGATACGACTGGCTGCCTCCCTCCAGCAGGACGAACCGGAAGTGAAAGACCTCCTGGAAAAGATCAGCAGTGTGCGGATCTTCGCTGCTGAACATACCGGGGATGCGTTCTTTGACAAAATGTCGCTGGAGCTGCAAAAAAACTACGACGAGCTGATGACCGTCGAGAGGGAGGGTGAACAGGTGAAATTCCTCATCCACGGCGACGGCGAGACGGTCCGCGAACTCCTGCTGCTCACAACCAGGGGCAAGGCTGCGACGATGATCCTGGTGCGGGGCAAGATGAACCTCAGCGAAATGGCTCGCATGAAAAACAGCACCCGCCACGAGGGAGGACTCTCTTTCCTCACCGCTTTCTGAGCCGCACGGATCGGCTCCCTTCATCACATTCACCCGGAAAATCGTATCTTCAGCTTTGCTTTAGCCTGCTGCAATGGATCCGAACACCTTCAGGCACACCTTCCTCCCCCTCACCGACCGTCTTTTTCGGCTGGCGTTGCGCCTGCTGCGAAGCCGCGAGGAGGCGGAGGATGTGGTGCAGGAGGTGTTCCTGAAACTGCTGAAGATGGACGAACGGCTCGACGAATACCACAGCCCCGCCGCCCTGGCCATGACCATGGCGCGTAACACCTCCCTCGACCGCCTCCGTACACGCCATACCGTGCCCGACGACAACGACCTGCCCCACCACCCCGCCACAGACCCTGACCCCGTGACGGAACTCGATATGAAAGAAAAAGCGGCGATCGTGCGAACCATCATCGATAACCTCGACGAACCGGCACGCACCGTCATCCACATGCGCGACGTGGAAGGAGCACCCTTCGACGAGATCGCCGAAATGACGGGAATGACCGTCAACAACGTGCGCGTGGTGCTGTCACGCACGAGAAAGAAAGTGAGAGAAATGTTCCTTAAAATGACCGACCATGGAAACCGATGAGGTGAAACGGCTGCTCGAAAAGTATTACGAAGGTGTCACCACCGGCGAGGAAGAACACCTGCTCAGGGAGTACTTCCGTACCCATGAGGTGCCGCCCGAGATGAAAGCCGACGAGGCACTTTTTCTGACCTGGGAGGAAGAACGAACGCTTCGTGCCTCTCCCGGCCTGTCCCGGCGTCTGGAGACGTTGATCGACGACCACCGTGGCGGTGTGCGGACGCTGCGCCACAGCCGTATCCGTCGTCTGGTGCGGTACAGCGTGCCGGCAGCCGCCACCGTCCTCCTCCTCGTGGCAGCATGGTACCTGACCGCCCCCCTCCGTCAGCCACGCGATACCTACCGGGATCCGGTGCTCGCTTATCAGGAGACCAAAGTAGTGCTGCTCTACGTCTCCGCTCAACTCAACAAAGGAACGCAAAACCTGGCCTGCCTCAAAGAAGCTGAACGCCCTGTTCATGCACTGGAAAAGGTGGGCGAAACCGCCGCAACGGCCCGCCGCGCCGCCAGACTGCGTTTTCCCGGCCAAGGACCAGAACGATGAAGTAAATAAATCCTAAATTTACCACAATGAAAACAAAACAGATACTTACCCTCCTCCTGTTCCTCACAGGAACCCTGCCGGGCCTCGCCCAGCAAGACCCCGTCGAAAGACTGTTTGAGAAATATGCGGGGAAAGAAGGCTATACCTCCGTCTACATCTCCAGCAAAATGTTCCGGATGTTCTCCGACGCCGACATCTACGATCCGGAATTCACCGATCTGATGAAAAGCCTGAAAAGCATCCGTATCCTTACTCAGGACGATGTGAACGATCCCGACGAAAAAGAAGCTTTCTACAACGAGATGTTCCGTTCCCTGCCGCACCATACCTACGAAGAGCTGATGACCGTCACCGAACCGGGACAAAAGGTCACCTTCCTGGTCAGGGAACAACAGGGACGCATCAGTGAACTGATCATGATCGTTGGAGGGAAGAACAGCGAAAATGTCCTTATCGACATCCGGGGTGATATCGACATGAAAAAGATCGCAGGACTCTCGAAGATCATGGACCTCCGGGGCATGGACAAGCTGGACCGCCTGGAGAAATGAATCGTCCTCCGAAAAACATAAACCGTACTGCCATGAGAACGAAAAAGATCCTTGCCATGCCCTTGACGGCGATGATGCTGGTCACCCTTCTTTGGACGGCCTCCTGTACATCCGGTCCCGAGCCGCTGGCCGACAAGGCTTTCGCACGATATGAAGGACAGCCGGGTGTCCTCGCTTTCCGCCTGCCGCCGGCCATGGTCAACGTGGCCTTCAGCACCTCCGCCGACCGGGAACTGAAAGATTTCCTCAAAGGAATGGAGACCATCAAGGTGATGATCATTGGACCACAGGAAGAACAGAAACGCGACTTCGATGCCGTCGATGCAGATCTCCGGAAAAAACTGACCGGCGACCTGGGTTTCGAAGAACTGGTGGAGGTGAAGAAAGAGAACAACCGCGTCCTCATCCTCGTCCACGACGAGGAGGAAAAGACCAACGAGGCGGCTATCCTCGTCCGCGGCGACGACGGCTATGTCGCCCTCAGCCTTACCGGCGACATCGACCTCAAAGAACTGGCCGGCCTCGCCTACCGTATCCGTGCGGAGGATTTCCGGAAAGGGGATTGAAAATCTTCCCGAACATTCGTATCTTTCAAAAAAAATGCATATGAAAAGATTCCTCATCCCTCTCCTGTTCCTGGTCCTCATGGCGCCACTCCAGGCCCAGAACCTCGGAAAGGTGCTCGACAACTACTTCAGGGCCAACCAGACGGCCCGGATCGCCGAAGAAAAGAGCATGTACGTCCAGGCAACCATGGAACAGGGCGGCATGTCCATCCCCATGAAAGTCTATTACAAACGGCCGGACAAGATCCGTGTCGAATTCGAGTTCCAGGGGCGGAAAGCCCTTTCCGTGGTCAACGGTGAGAAGGGTTGGAACTACATGCCCTGGATGTCGCCCGACCCGCAACCCCTCCCCGGCCCACAGATCGAACAACTCAAAGAGCAGTACAACATGGAGGGAGATCTGTGGAACTACAAGGAAAAAGGGAACAAAGTGCGTCTCGATGGCAAGGAAAAAGTGGACGGCAGAACGGCTTACAAGGTCGTCCTCGATAAAAAGAGCGGAACACGGATCGTCTTCTTTATCGATGCTGATACCTACCTCGTCTCGCGCATGGAGTCCTTCACCAGCAAAGAGGGAAAGGAGTACCATACCATCACCAGAATGGAAAACTACAAGGACTTTAACGGCTTCATGCAGCCTACCCTCTTGTCCACCACCATCGAAGGAGTGCCCGGCAAGCTGATCGTACGAATGGAAGAACTGCGTATAGGTGAAGAGATGCCGGACTCCCTTTTTCGGAAGCCGGGCAATTGATCACTTCCGGTGAGTTATCTTGCCTTACAAAGATGCCACGTGGTATGATATGTTTGAAAAGATTCAGGCCTTTCTTTTTTTCCTTTTTGCACATCGGAGGGAAAAGATGAGCAGAAGCAGCGAGAGGACCACGCCGGCCAGACCGGCAGGAGTGAGGAAGGAGATGAAAAAGGAAACCATGAGACCCAGGATGGCCACCCCTAAGAAAAAATAGGCGGGTTTGCGGCGATGCTTGCGGATGCTCTGGATAAGCGCTCCCGTCAGCAACGTCAGAGCTGCTGCGGGAGGCAGCAAAACCAGGGATAGCAGACTCCCCATGATCAGAAAACTCTCCTGATGGAAAAAGAAGAATACCCCCGCCAGAAGCAAAAGATCCACCCCCGCCAGCAACAGGAACAATACACTTGCCGCAACCACAAGAGCCCGACACGAAGAAGGTGTGGAACGGAAAAAGTCCATCACGTCCCTCCCTGGCTGCGGGCAGCTTTCTTCTCGGCTTTCTTTTCTGTTTTCTGGGCCTGCCCCGTACGGGTGAGATGCTCCAGCGTGAAGATGCTGTCACTCAACCCCTGGTCCACCTTGATCTCATCCATGGTGATGGTGGTCCGGTGACGCTTCTTCAGATCGGTCATCTCGACCTTGTCGGCTACCCAGTACCGCCCCACCTGCTTGTAATGATATACGCCTTCCTTGATCTTGGTGCCCTTTTTGTCGTAATATTCGATCTTCTCCGGATAACGGTGGGCCTTGTTGACCGTCACCACCAGCTTGCCGTAGGTGGGATTCTGTTCCCTGGGCTTCAGCTCCAGCACCCACGCCGTGGCGGTGCTCTTCAGCAGCTTCGCCGTGTAACGGTCGGCATACGGCTTGCTGGCCATGTCCTCCAGGGAGAAGTCCGACTTGTTGAATGAATTGCCCTCCGCCAGGTTGGTGATCTTCTTCGGCTTCTTGAACATCGGCAGGTAAATGTACAGAGCGTCCGGCAGGGAGAGCGTGGCAATGCCCTTGTCCGAAGGAGGATAGGTATACACGAACAGCTTCCTGTCCATTCCTTTTTGATAGATCGTCGCCTTCTTGACGCGGGTCTTCCCCGTCTTCAGGTCCGTCATCTTCATCTCCAGCCTGAGCTGCTTGTCCCTGGGGGCGAACAGCACCTGGTCCATCGAGGCGAGGATCTCATCCGCACTCTGGGCCGCCAGCGAAAAACCGCCGGCCAGCAGCAAAACACTCCATAAGATCTTCCTTATCATTTTCATTCTCTTTTGGTTCCGTGACGTGCGAAAATACGCAAAATTACCTTCCCTGACACACTTTTACCCGAAGGGAGCAAAAAATCTGCCAAATGCCACCCCGGTAAGGCATATTTTGTTTTATTTGCGGAACGAGATGGCGGAACACAGGTTCTACAAGGAGATGGAACTTCCCGACGAAGGATACCGGGAGGCGCCGCGGGTGCGACGGGCGGTGCAGTGGATCTTCCTGATGATCACCCTCTACACCGGCTGGCGTTTCGTGCGTTTCGTGCATTTCCTGCAACACGGCGGCCATGAGGTGTCCCGTCCTCCCGGCGTGGAAGCCTTCCTGCCCATCAGCTCCCTCATCAGCCTGAAATACTGGATCCTCACCGGCGACTTCAACACCATCCATCCCGCAGGCCTGATCCTCTTCCTGGCCTTCCTCCTGATGGCCTGGCTCATCAAAAAAAGCTTCTGTTCCTGGGTGTGCCCCGTGGGGATGCTCTCGGAATACCTCTGGAAAACGGGGAAGAAGCTTTTCGGGAAGAACCTCGTCCTGCCGCCCTGGCTCGACTGGCCCCTGCGCAGCCTCAAATACCTGCTGCTCATCTTCTTCGCCTGGGGCATCTTCGTGGGAATGGACGTGCACGAGCTGAAGGAGTTCATCTACGGCGACTACAACAGGGTGGCGGATATCAAGATGCTCCTCTTCTTTGCACATATCTCGGCTTTCTCGGCGGGGGTGATCCTGGCCCTGATGCTGTTGTCGCTGGTGGTGAAGAATTTCTGGTGTCGTTACCTCTGTCCTTACGGTGCCTTGCTGGGCTTTTTCAGCATGTTCAGCCCCGCCAAGATCACCCGCAACCCCGATACCTGCACCGACTGCCGTGCCTGCACGGAAGCCTGTCCTTCGCTGATCACCGTCCATAAAAAAGTGCGCGTCGTCACCGACGAGTGCACGGCCTGTCTCACTTGTGCCTCCGTGTGCCCCGAACCGGAGACCTTGATGCTCAGCCTCTCGAAGAAAAAAAGACGCCCCCTTACCGCACGCAGGGTGGCCTGGACCATCCTCCTCATCTTCTTCCTGGCCACGGCCGTGGCCCGCATCACGGGACACTGGCACAACAGCATCCCCATGCAGGAATACCGTTACCGTATCCGTGAGATCAACGATCCCAAGTACGAACATACCGGCAGCTCAAGGGACGATGCCCCTTCGACCTGCCGGAGGAGCATCGCTATTCGCTGATGACCCCCGATCCCAGCAGTTCATCCCCGTCGTACCATACGGCGAACTGGCCCGGGGTGATGCCGCGCTGCAGCCTCTCAAAGAGGATGTACAGTCCCTCCTCCCGCATGTAAAGACGCGCTCGCTGCAGCGGCTGACGGTAGCGGATACGTACCTGCAGCTCCCTGCTCTCACCCGCCGCCAGGGCCAGGTCGGGACGTACCCAGTGCAACTCGTCCCGCGCGATGAAAAGCCCCTTGCGGTTCAGACCGGGATGGTCGTGACCCTGACCCACATAGAGGATGTTCTCCTTCACATCGGCGAAAAGGACGAAGAGAGGCTCTTTCCTGCCGCCGATGTTCAAGCCCTTGCGTTGACCGATGGTGAAGTAGTGGGCGCCGCGGTGCTGGCCCGCCACCGTCCCCATCGCCGGCGTGAAACGATAAGCCGCCGTAAGGGTGCGCAGGGTCGCCCCGTCCGGCTCCTCCTCCGGCAGACCCTCAGGAAAAGACGGCGGGACGAAAGCATCCTTAGGGATCTCGATGACCACTCCCTCCCGGGGCTTGAGCTGCTGCTGCAGAAAGGTGGGGAGGTCGACCTTCCCCACGAAACAGATGCCCTGCGAGTCCTTGCGCGTGGCCGTGGGCAGCCGCAGACCCGTGGCCAGCCTGCGTACCTGCGGCTTCTCGGTCTCACCCAACGGGAAAAGCGTGTAGGAGAGCTGCTCCTGCGTGAGCTGACAGAGGAAATAACTCTGGTCCTTGTTGCGGTCGACACCCGCCAAAAGACGGTACACCCGCTCCCCGCGGGCACCGGCAGCTTCCGCCACACGGGCATAATGACCCGTCGCCACCTTCTCCGCCCCCAGACGAAAAGCCTCCCGGGCAAAGAGGTCGAACTTGATCTCCCGGTTGCACATCACGTCGGGGTTGGGTGTCCTGCCCCGTGCATATTCGGCGAACATGTAGTCGATGACCCGCTTGCGGTACTCGGCGCTCAGGTCGACCACCCGGTAGGGGATGCCCAGCTTACGGGCTACCATGCGGGCCATCAGCTCATCCTCCTCGCGGGTACAGTCACCCTCCAGAGCCCCCTCGCCGCCGTGCCAGTTGCGCATGAACATGCCCGTCACGCGGTAACCCTGCTGCAGCAGCAACGAGGCCGCCACGCTGCTGTCCACACCCCCGGAGAGACCTACCACCACATGCATCCCTTTTTTTGGCATCTTCCTTCACACTCTGCCGCAAAGTTACGAAATATCCCGTCCTCGCCCGGCCCACGATGCTGTCCCCAAAAGTGTGAAAAGTGCATCTTCCCCGGATTCGAAGTTTGTAAAGTTAGTCTCCGCAGGCCTGGATGTGGATGTACAACAATGAAAGACCTCAACAAATCCCTGCTGTACCATACGCCCGTTGACTTTCTGTTGAAATATGGAAAACTCCACCTGCCCGCAGAGTGCCCACAGGAGTTTCCCACATTCCAACAGAACATAAACTATAACTGGAAATTTTTTATTTTGAATGTAGCGAATTAAGGGAAGCTTTCAATATCCCGGAAAAGAATTAATGAAAAAAGAAGGGTTTTTAGACAGTCTGACGGTCTCGGCTATGAGCAGTGCGGGTTTTAATGCTACTCAACTTCAAACCGCTATGTTGTTTATTATTATTCATTATTTTCAATTTTATCTCTTTCTCCCGCATTGCTTATAGCCAACTTAAGTTTGACAAAACATTTTAACTTCAACAATTTTAACCGGAAAGAACAAAAGAGAGGAGTAAGGTCAATATAGCCCTGTAGATTTAAATCTCGTCAACATAGATGATCCCCTCTCTTTTACTACCCACATTTCGGTCAGTTCTATGAGGCAAAAGACCTCGTTTTTAAGTTGCTGAAAGAAGGTAGCCTGTCCTTTCCTAAACACTAAAGTAATATGGATAAAATTAAGAAAATTATCGGAATTGACATCAGCAAAGATGTGATAGATGTCAATGACAGTGAGGACCGGCATTATCAGTATACCAACAACAAGAAAGGTTTCTCACGGATGAAACATCTGGAAGGGAAGGGGATGATCTGGGTTATGGAAGCGACAGGATATTATCATCTGCCTCTTGCCCGCTATCTGTTATCCCGAGGAGAGCAGGTGTCGGTGGTTAATCCGTTATCGGTAAAACGCTACATACAGATGCGTCTTTCGCGTATAAAGACCGATAAGTCGGATGCACGAATGATCCGTCAATATGGGGAGCAAAATGAGCTTCGTGCGTGGAAAGGAAGGAGCCGGAAATGGGAAGAGTCACTTCAGGTGATGAGTTTGCTGGAGCAGTATTCGAAACAAATGACCGCGATGAAGAACAAGCTTCATGGAGAGTCGGCAGGCGGGAATGTATCAACAGAAGTTGTGAAGTCATTAAAACGAAGTATGAATCAACTCAGGAAAGAACAAATCATTTTGGAGAAACATCTCTTGCAACTGGTAAGGGAAGAGGAGCGGGAGTTGCTGACCAACCTGGAGAGTATCCCGGGTCTGGGTCGTAAGACAGCGATTATGTTGATCGTGATGACGGAAGGTTTCCGTCGCTTTGAAAGTGCTTCTGCTTTACGTTCATACTGCGGACTTACCCCTATCATACGGGAATCGGGGAGTAGTGTGAGAGGTCGTTCCCGGATCAGCAAGATGGGGAATCAGAAGCTGAGAAATTTGTTATTCTTATGCAGCTTTACGGCTTGTCAGTATAACAAAGCCTGCAACGATCTTTACCGACGGATAACGGATAAGGGGAAGAGTAAAAAGCTGGCACTGATTGCCGTGAGCAATAAACTTTTAAAACAGGCTTTTGCCATTGCAAAATCAGGAATCCCTTATGATGCTGATTACAGGTCAGCCTTACCCCAGAAATAAATATTCTTTTCGAATCTGCCTCCCCAAAAACCGAGGTAGTTCGTAAAGAATATTCTATCAGTTTTTATTTGGATTTTAGCTCAGTTCTTGGTTGTGTGGGGGGACTGTCTGATCTTTTATATTGCTTAGAAGGAATTATTATTATTTGCACATTCTTCTTCAAGGTCGTAGCCATTCGGAAAGAACATTATCTATTCTTTCAGTTTATAATAAC
>CAZRDX010000034.1:0-9096 GCA_964599235.1 uncultured Rikenellaceae bacterium | reverse complement strand
CCCCTTTCGACCACTTCGACCTCTTCGACCCGCCGTGGCCGGGTGCCTTGACCCCACATGCCGGCGCACAGCCCGTCATTCGGTCTGACGGCCTGTCAATGTGCTCCTTCGGAGCGTCACTACGCCCTTCGGGCGGTCATTGGCTCCGCAGGAGCCATTGCGAGGAGGAGCTCCGCTCCGACGAAGCAATCACACAAAACCGGCACCCAACCTTTCAATGTCGCCCTCCCTTCGACCCTTTCGACCACTTCGACCCCTTCGACCCGCCGTGGCCGGGTGCAGGGTGCTTGGTGCTGGGTGCAGGGAACCCACATGCCGGCGCACAGCCCGTCATTCGGCCTGCGGCCTGTCAATATGCTCCTGCGGAGCGTCATTAGCCACTGCGTGAAAGGAGATGCGGGAATATCCAAAAGAGATCCCGTAGGCCGGGTTTGCCCTTCCGCGGTCCGATCACTCAGGCAGGATTATTTCCAGCCGATGTAGAGGGCATTGCCACGGTCGACCCGCACCACCCGGAAACGGGCGGCCACGGCCGACAGCTCGGCGGTGAAGTTCTCAAGGAAATGTTTATAATCGCTGCGTTCCATATTTTCCAGCAGGCGGGTGGCCCAGGGCAGGGGATCGTGGAAATCGTGCACCACCACCGCCAGCGAAGCCACACGGAACATCTCCTCCAGCATCCGCTCACGTGCCTCCTGCTTCATGCCGTGCATCACGAACGAGCAGGTGACCAGATCGTACTCCCCGTCCCTGAAGCTTTGCATCTTTTTCCCGTCGCCTTCGAGAAAGGTGAGGCCGGGATGTCTTTTCTCCGCCTGTCTTACCATGCGCCCTGACATGTCGATGCCCGTCGCCTGCCGGAGCGGGTAGGCGGCGAGCGCCGCCAGCCATCCGCCGGTGCCGGTACCCACATCGAGGACGGCCAGGTCCTTCAGGGGGATCACACCGTCCAGCACGGCAGCCGTGTCTCTGTAATGCTCGACCAGCGCCCGGTCGATCAGCCCGTAAAAAGGTGCAATCAGATCGAAGATGAACCTTGCCCGGCGATCCTCGTCGCGGGAAAAATAATCTTTCAGTCCCATCTTTTTCCGTTTCCGCTGTTTTTCAGGTCATTCACTTTCAGGGAGATGCCTCCCGTCACCCAGATGCCCGGCGCCGGCAGTTCGCCGAAATCCATGTAGTTCACATCGAACAGGTTGTTCACATCGAAGAAAAGAGAGAGGATCCCCAAGGGGTAGCGCACACGGACGCCGGTGAGCAGGTAAGGGTCATAGGGACGTTTCTCCCCCGAGGGGTAGGCCAGGTAGTATCCCGCACGGTCGCGATAGGAGAAGGTCCAGCCCATTTCCCCTTTTCCGGGCAGGCGGTGCAGGATGATCAGGTCGGCCTGATGGCGCAGGTAGTCGAGCACATAGCGGGAGACATATCCGGAAGGTTCTTTCCCGGCGCCGGTCCAGGCCCAGGAGAAGGTGATCCTTTTCAGCCAGAACTTTTCGTTGCCTGTCGAGGAGAGCAGGTCCCATGTGCCGCTGATCTCCAGGCCCCGGGTGTGTATCTCGCCGTGGTTCGTCGCCTGCCAGGGGAGGGTGTCGGCGGTGCGGACCCAGTCGATGAGGTCCGTTCCTTTCCTCAGGAAGAGGCTGATGCCGGCGCTGAAGGCTGCTGCTTTGTATCCCGTCCCGCCACTGAGGGTAAAGGCTTTTTCGGGACGCAGGCCGGGATCGCCCATGTTCACCGGGCTGCGGTAGTAGAGTTCCGTGAAGGTGGGAAAGCGCAGGGTCTTCTGGGCCGAGAGGAAGGCGCGCCAGTGGCCGGAGAAGGTGTACCCGGCGGTCATGCCGCCGTAGGTATGCCATCCGTAGCGGGAAGCCTTGTTAAGGAGGAGTCCTCCCGAGAGGTCCCATCGTCCCGGCAGGAGACGCTGCACGAATGCAACGGACCAGATATGGCGGTGGGCGGCGTGGTCGTAGAAGAGGCTGTCGCCGCCCGGCACCGCCACGGGACGGTGCAGGGGCTCGCCCAGCAGGTTGCTGAGCACCCCCTCGTAGCGGTAGCCGGCACTGAGGGAGGTGTATCCTTTCTTTTCTTCGAGGGTGAGGCCGGCGGTGGTGCTGACGGCGTCGCTGCGGTGCACATTGGGCTGACGGTACCATGAGGGCGGGTCGGTGCGGAAGAGGGTGAAGCGGTCGCGTCCTCTGCGCCAGGAGAGGTCATGCGTATACCGCAGACGCCTGCCGGTGGTGAGGCGCAGGGCGCCCAGGCCGGTGCGGTAGCGCTCGTATTGTCCGGGGAAGGCCGGCGAATAGAAGGCGTTGGCGCCGAAGGCTTTGTCGAGCCATCCCCCCAGTATATCGAGACGGGTGGTGCCGTGGTGCCACCGTCCCCGCATAAAGATTTTCCCCGTATTGACGTCGGTGTTGGGACGGTAGCCGTCGGTGGTATAGTGTTCTGCGGCGGCCAGGCCGCTGAACGAGGCGGTACGGATGCCTCCGACGAGCGAGGTGCGCAGGGTGTTGTGGGAGCCGGCGGAGAGGGTGGTGACGAAGGTGTGGTGCTGCGGAAGGAGGGTGACCAGGTTGACCGCGCCGGCGAAGGCGCCGGGGCCGAGACGCTGGGCCGCCGGGCCTTTCTGCACCTCCAGGCGGGCCAGAGCCTCCGGAGGCACCGGCAGGGCCAGATCGTGATGGCCCGTCAGCGGGTCGGTGACAGGGAAACCATCCAGGAGCACCAGGGTCTGGTCGAAGGAGCCTCCGCGCAGGGAGACATCGGCCTGGGCGCCCTGCGCCCCCCGCAGCCGCACATCCACACCCGGCAGGAGGGCCAGCTGCCCGGCCACCGTGGCAGCAGGACGAGCCGCCATGAGCGTAGCGGGTAAGGACACATAAGAAAGCCCTCTCTCCGGGGTCGTACGCTCCAGAGCGGAGCTCACCACGACCACCTCGTCGAGATGGACGGTATCTTCCTGGGCTGTCAATGGCAGCAACGATCCCCACAGGACCGTCATGATCATCCCCGCTGTGTGCCACCGGCGAAACATGCGACAAAAATAGGAAAATCACCTGTGCGTGCCATCCTGTGTTATTGTATCATCCAATAAAGGAAAAATGGTTATCATTGCAATTGGGACGGAACGACCAGGTCTAACCAATGTCGTACAGCAAATAACAAAGATGAGGATCCTGATCCTGTGCACCGGCAACACCTGTCGCAGTCAGATGGCCGAGGGTTTTCTCAGGTGGCTTGATCCTTCGCTGGAGGTGTTCTCGGCAGGCACCCGTCCGGGCGGAAAGGTTCATCCCCTAGCCGTCCGGGTGATGGCAGAAAAGGGCATCGACATCAGCGGAGGCCGTCCAAAAGATGTGAAGGAGTTCATCGATCTTCCTTTCGACCATGTCATCACCGTATGCGACGGGGCGCGGGAGGAATGTCCTGTGTTCACGGGTGAGGTGAAGCAGCGCCACCACATCGGTTTTGACGATCCCGCCGAAGCTACGGGCACGGAGGAAGAGGTTCTGGCCGTCTTTCGCAGGGTAAGAGATGAGATCTTCCGCGATCTGGGAAGTTTTTTCAGGGAGCGGGAGGAACACCGGAAGTGAGACTTGTTGCATCAGATATACAAGAACTGTGACTTTCATGCGAAGTGAAGAGATAGCGATCAACGATCCTGTCCTGCCGGAAGATGTTTCAGAGAAAGGACGCGCTGGTTGGGAAAGCAGAAAAATCACGCTGAAAACCCTCCCTATAAGACTAAGACAATGAAAAAGACAGCACTCATAAGGGTACTGACCTACATTCTCATATTCGGCCTTTCACCTCTTGCTGCCCAGATCATTCCTCCTGAGAACAGGATCTTGTGGGATCCCGGCATCCCCGGCGGCGTTCCCGAGGTGACCACGCCGGTGGTGAATGTGGTGACCGATTTTTCTGCCGACAGCACGGGCGTGGCCGATTCGGGTCCGGCCATCCGGAATGCGGTCAACTCGCTTTCATCGGGAGGGGTTGTTTACTTCCCGGCCGGGACATACCGCATCGTCGGTTCCATCCAGATCAACAGGGACAAGATCGTTCTTCGTGGCGAGTCTCCGGAGAAAACGCGGCTTCTTTTCGAAGATGTGGGTGTTTACGAGGGGTGTATCACCGTGATCACCTATGGGCGAGGAGAATGGCAGAGCGTCAGCGGTTACGAAAAGGGTGCCACCACGCTGAGTGTGCAGGACGGTTCGAAATTCACCGTGGGACAGTTCGCAGAGATCCAGCAGGAGAATGATTCCGCCTTCATGTATACCCGTCCGGAGTGGAACCAGAGCTGGGCCCAGGATGTGGTGGGGCAGTTCATGGAGGTGAAAGCGATCAACGGAAACACCTTGACCCTGAAAACGCCCCTGCATATCTCTTACCGGGAAAGTTTCCATCCCGTGATCCGTCCCCAGCGGCTTATTACCCGGGTGGGCATCGAAGATCTTTACATAGAGCTGACCACCCCCGATGAAAGTTTCAACATTTTTTTCAAGAATGCCGCTTATTGCTGGGTGAAGAATGTGGAGACCTATCACACCTTTCTGAGCCATGTAGCCTCTGAGTCGACCCTGGCCTGTGAGATCAGGGACTCCCGGTTCCACAGGTCGTGGGATTACGGCGGCGGGGGTCATGGTTACGGTGTGGCCCTGGGGCTTCACACCACCGACTGGCTGGTGGAAAACAACATCTTCGATTCAACCCGCCATGCCATGCTGGTGCACCTGGGGGCCAACGGCAATGTCTTTGGCTATAACTATTCGCAGAACGTGCTCCAGGGCACGGGCGAGGACAACCTCAACCAGGGCTGGATCCCTCCCGACATATCCATCCACGGGCATTACGGGTATATGAACCTTTTTGAGAGCAACAGTGTCAACCGGGTGGGCATCAGCGACTATTGGGGTCCTGCCGGCCCGGGGAACACCTATTTCCGGAACAGGGTCGTGACCACGGAGACCCCCGACGGCTTTACCTACAACGATGTCTCCGTACGTCAGAACCTTCTCGGCAACAGCGCGAAACAGATCCGCGATCTCAGCGGCAAGGCGCACGACAACCTCGAACACGGCAATGTGATCGACGGCCGGATCATTTGGTGCGACACCATTGCGGACCATGACCTGCCTTCCTCCTATTATCTCAGCGGGAAGCCTGCGTTTTTTGGTGATCTCCCGTGGCCGTTGTACGGTCCTACGGAAGGATACACCGGCAAGCTGCCTGCTCAGATACGTCTTGAGAGTGAAGAGAACCCCACCTACATCATGCGTCCTGAAGAGCAGATCCCCCGGAAGGTCCCCGTGAGTATTACCCCTTACGGGATCCGTGTCATCAACGAACGGGGCTTCACGCGGGTTATCCTTTACAGCGTAACAGGCCGGGTCATCCTTGAACGGAACATACATGGAAAGAAGGAAGTCACCATTCCCCTCCCTTCATTGCAGAATGGCATCTATATCCTTGAATTCCAAGGCCACCGGCACGTCACACAAAAGGTGTGGATACACTAAAAGGTTTCTATGGAAAGATGGTAAGCCTGTATCATCCGAAGACCGGCAGGGACGCTGAGAAGACGGAAAACTCGCCGAAGAAGCTTTTGCGGGTCATGAGTTCCGGACATGTGGAGAGTCTGTTCATCGGAAAGCAAAAGGTCGGAAGATCTTCCGAAGCCCTGTACAGGTTTCTGCATGAGGAAATGCGGGCGAGCATTCCGGCGATCCTGAACGCTGAGTGGCTGAGCGGCCAGATGGCTTTGGTGCTGCCATTTTCCCGCAGGCAATTGCCCAGGGGATCATTCTGTCCCCATGGACTTATCAGGAGATGGCCGGGAAGATTTTCCCCATTAGGACCATCTCCGCCGCACACGGAAAGCTTAAACCCTGTACCTTAGTGAGAACAGCACCAAAGGGACCGGGATAGGGGTTCAGCACAAGCTGTCGCCGTCGGAAGGTACAAGCTGAGAATCCTTGACTTCAGGACAGAGGCAGTAAAACGACATCTGAACCACAGAAAAGAACCGCAACCTGTAAATGTACCTTTTGAAATTCCATGAGAACCATGCACGTATCAAGTCATCCAACATTATCCGCTCCCGCCCCCGTCACCCTAAAAAAGATCCTTCTCTTCCTTCTTGTGCTGGCAGGATCATTGCCGTTTGTATGTAGGCAATCCTTAGGCCAAGGGAACAAAGTAGGAAAAAGTCCCGGGGTCTACAATATCGTATGGGATTCTCCCAGCCGGGACCATCACGGTTCGATGCCTCTTGGGAACGGGGATATCGGTCTGAACGTATGGGTGGAAGAGAACGGCGACCTTTGCTTCTTCATCGGCAAAGGCAACGCATGGGGTGACAACGGACGCTTGCTGAAGGTGGGAAAGGTAAGGGTGAAGTGTACCCCTGCCATGGTCTTCCCTGCCGCTGAATTCAGGCAGGAGCTGGACCTGCAAACAGGCACCATCCTGATCCATGCAAAAGGCAAGACCGGAGGCAGGGAGGCAGACCTGGACCTGCAGATGTGGGTGGATGCCAATAACCCGGTTGTCTATCTCACCTATGAATGTTCTGTTCCGGTAAGCCTGACGGCGAACATTGAACTGTGGCGTACCGAACCTTTTTCGTTACCCAGTCTGGAGGTGAGTGATCTGATGGAAGACCGTTCCAAACCGGGCAGTCTGCATGAGCCCGTAATCGTTGAACCTGACCGGCTGATCACGAACAAGAAAGATCATATCGGCTGGTATCATTACAACAAAAAATCGGTCGGCTTCGCTCTGAACATGAAATTGCAGGGTCTGTCCGGTTATCCCATGAACGACCCCATTCTGCACCGTATCTTCGGGGCGATCATCACCGGTACAGAAGCCGAACGTACAAACGACACAACCCTTCAAACCGCCCCGGCAAGATCGGGCAGACTGAATGTGTATGTTTTGACCCTGCAACCTTCAAGCCCTGAAGCGTGGCAAAGATCCATCGAAGAGATCGCCGTCAAGACTGAGAAGATACCTTTTGCCAGCCGTAGGAAGGAACACCTGGAGTGGTGGGAGGCTTTCTGGAACAGAAGCTGGATCCATGCCAGATCCAGTGACCAGGCTAAACGGGGTGAAGACGACGATGCCTTCATCGTCTCGCGGGCGTACGCCCTGCAACGGTTTATCGACGCCTCGGCCGGTCGCGGACAGTTCCCGATAAAATTCAACGGTTCCATCTTTACGGTCCCGGCAGCCGGCAAGCCCGGATATGCCGATTACCGCAGATGGGGTCCCGGGTACTGGTGGCAGAACACACGCCTGCCCTATCTAAGCATGTGTGCTGCCGGCGACTATGATATGATACAGCCCCTCTTTAGAATGTATGCCGGCGACATCTATAAGCTCTGTAAATACCGCACCAAAAAGTACTTCGGATACGATGGAGCTTTTTTCTCCGAGTGTTCTTATTTCTGGGGCTCCACCTTTACCTCCACCTATGGCTGGACGCCTTATGAAGAACGGGACGATCCTTTGCAGGAAAGCGGCTGGCATAAATGGGAATGGGTAGGCGGCGAAGAGCTGGTGTTCATGATGCTTGATTATTATGACTACACGCAGGACACGACCTTCCTTCAGGAAAAGATCCTGCCCGTGGCCAATGATGTGATGAAGTTCTTCGTGCATTTCTATCCCACCAACGATTCCGGCAAGCTGGTGATGCACCCGTCGCAGTCGTGTGAGACCTGGTGGGACTGTACCGATCCCATGCCCGAGCTGGCGGGTCTGTACAGCTTGTGCGACCGTTTGCTGGCGCTGCCCGATGACCTTACCAGGCCGGAAGACCGCATCTTCTGGAAAAACCTCCTTGCCAAACTGCCGGAGATACCCCTTCGCGACACACCCTCGGGAAAAGCCCTGGCCCCGGCAGCCCGTTATGACAAGAAGAACAATGTGGAGAACCCCGAGCTCTATGCCGTCTTTCCTTTCCGTCTGTTCGGCGTGGGCCGGCCTCATCCCGAATGGGCCGTCAACGCCCTGAAACACCGTTGGGACAGTGGTTTCTTCGGCTGGCGGCAGGATGATCTCTTCATGGCCTATCTGGGTCTGACGGAACAGGCAAAGAACGGTCTGGTGAGCCGGGCGAAGAACCATGACAAAACGAAACGGTTCCCGGCCTTCTGGGGACCCAACTACGACTGGACGCCCGACCAGGACCACGGAGGCGTGCTGATGAAAACGTTCCAGAGTATGCTGATACAACCCGACCCCTATTCAAAAAAGATCTACCTCACCCCCGCCTGGCCCAAAGAGTGGGACGCTTCGTTCAAACTGCATGCTCCCTACAACACCATTATTGAGGGAACCATCAAAAACGGCAAGATCGAAGAGCTCCGGGTGACCCCTGCCGAACGGAAAGAAGATATCATCATCATGGAATAAACCGGAGAACGTTTTTCTGCCATATCTTTCACAGTACCGCCGTCAGGAGTAAAAAACAAACATTCGGATCAAAGATCTCAAAAAAGAAGACGCGGAAAAAACGAGACCCTAACCATCACAAATCTTCCTTCGTACAGCCTGTTCTACCGTATAACAGGCCTACCACCGCATAAGAAAGAACACGAGCATCGAAAGAAGAAAGGTATGACGTCGACCTGTCAGCAGAGGAGATGACGATAAACACAAATGCCGGTGAACATTTTGACGCAGCATTTCGGAAGATTTCCTTTGCTTAAAAAGAACGGAATGATATTTTTGTTTTTACGATCGTTCGGGAGCCCTTCTTTCATACCACCGGGCAAACAGCAAGCATGAGAAGACGCCATTTCGTCCATATCGCCGTCCTGACGGGTGCAGAAGCGTTGGCAGGGCCCGTGATCCGCGCCGGGGGTCTTCTTCCTTCCCTTCCGAAGAAGATGAGGGACCAAAAATCCGGCATACGTGACAACTGGTTCTTCAGAAAAAGGTTCGGCATGTTCGTCCACTGGGGGGGGGGATCTATGCCATTCCGGCCGTGCATGAACAATATCAGCAACGCTACCACATCCCCCGGAGACAATACGAACAATATGCCAGGCAATGGGATCCCGTGCTTTTTGATCCGGAGAA
>CAZRDX010000033.1:0-20854 GCA_964599235.1 uncultured Rikenellaceae bacterium | reverse complement strand
TTGAGGAGAAGAAAAAAACATGAGACTTTTACAATTAACGGGTATTCTTCTTTTTCTCATTCTGCCGGTAGGTTCCCTGTCGCAGGATCTCCTGCCGCCGTCTTCCGTCACGCGGGTTGTGCTGTTGGGCACGGGCACTCCCAATCCTTCGCCTGAGCGGTCGGGTCCGTCGGTTGCGGTGGTGGTCCATGACACGCCATATCTTGTGGATTTCGGTCCGGGGGTGGTACGTCGTGCCGCTGCCGTGTCGCCCCGTTACGGCGGCAATATCCAGGGGCTGGCAGTCAAAAACCTCAAGCATGCTTTTCTCACGCATCTCCACTCCGACCATACGGCCGGCTATCCCGATCTGATCCTCACCCCCTGGGTGATGGGACGCGATGCCCCGCTGGAGGTATACGGGCCCGAAGGGCTCCGCAACATGACCGACCACATCCTGGAAGCTTACTGTGAAGACATCCGCTACCGTCTTTACGGCATGGAGCCGGCCAACAATGAAGGATGGCGTGTGAACGCCCATGAGATCAGGGAGGAGGGGGTCGTGTACCGCGACAGCAACGTCACCGTCGAGGCCTTTCCCGTGCAGCACGGCACCTGGCCCAACGCGTGGGGCTACCGTTTCACCACTCCCGACAGGGTGATCGTCATCTCGGGCGACACACGCCCCACGGAAAAGATCGTGGAATATGCCCGCGGCGCCGACATCCTCATCCATGAAGTGTACAGCCAGGCGATGTGGGAGAAAAAAGACGATTTCTGGAAGAGATATCATAAACGGAACCACACCTCCACCCTCGAGCTGGGACGTCTTGCAGCCCGGGCCCGCCCCCGCCTGGTGGTGTTATACCATATCCTGTCATGGGGCGCCGATGACGACGACCTGCTGAAAGAGATCGCCCGGGAATACGATGGCCCCGTGGTCGTCGGAAAAGACCTGGACATATTCTGAGGAAGACTCCTTCAGCGTTGCACGGGACCTTCTCTCAACCGTCCTTTCTGTTCATTTTTTGATCAACTTTCTGACCACCGGCCGGGAATGCCCGGAACGGACAGTCACAAAATAGATCCCTGCCGGAAGGTTTCGCATGTCAAACTCGAACAAAGAGGAAAGGCATCTGGCATGATACAGCCGCATGCCGGTACTGTTCAGGATCTCCAGCTCACCCAGTGGGAGATCGTCCGGCCTTCTGATGACAACAACATCTTTCACAGGATTGGGGTATATTTCCACATCCTGATATTCCTGCAATCCGGGACCGGTTCCGCTAAGCACTCCCAGGTTGAATGTGTCCGTGTCGAAAGCCCAGGTAATGCCTTCGTCGTTTTTCACCCGAAGACGATAGTAATAATCCACGTCGGGTGAGAGATGGTCCAGCTGTACCCTCAAAGTATCATTGTCCACAGCACTCAGGGGAACACTTACCATGTCCTCCCAGTAAGGATCGATCTCCTTGTCTGCGAAGATACCTTCGGTAAGTCCGTATTTCGTTCCGTAGTACAAGGTGATCTCCGGATTGTTCCCCAAATCTTCCATAACATAGCGTATGATCACGGAAGAGTCGTTCAAATATTGCGGTTTGATAACCCGGAACTCTGCCGGCATCCTGTACAGTTCTTCCACATATTCGCCCTGCAGGTAGTCAGGCAGAGGAGAAGGATCGCTCAGTCGGATGATCCCGGGATCTGCGGGGGAATCCAGGAAGCCTCCCATTTTCATCACAAACCTGTTCCCTTCACTGTTGGTTGTCCATTCTTTGTAGCTGATGGCCGCATCTGAATTGTATGCCGGGTCGATGCGATCAATGACGTTCCAGGTACCATCGTGTTGCATCCGCCATCCACGATATTCGACCGCCCGTTGACGGTGTCCGGTCCTGCCCACGTCCGGTGCTCCCACAACTTCAACAAATCCCCCTGTCGTTTTCATGTAGCGGGGAGGATTGTCCGTATTCAGCTTCTTCCCACAACCGTACAGCTTCCAGTGCCGGGTATGCGGATCAAGGTAATAGCACCAGAAAGTGTTGTATTTCTCGCCCGGCTGTTTTCTCACGGCAAGCGTATAAGTTGCGGTCCTGATCCCCTCGTAAGGGTTGAATCCTCTGGGTTTCACGCCCGTCCCCTCGTGGCCGTACTGTCCGAAATAATTACCCGGACCTCCCACGGCGATCAGATGGCTCAGTTCATCATGAGGAGGCTCAGGATCGTTCGCTCCGTACGACCACAAGGAAAAGTTGAGTTCCGAAAAGGTACTGTCCTGAATGGGTGCTCCCACATAACCAAACTCGGTGGTCATCACCTGATAGGACCAGTACGCTGAATGAGGAATGGTCATCTCATAGACCGTGATCTCCGTGTTCACATCATTATTGCTAAGGAACTTGGCATGGATGGCTGCCGGACGCCAGCGCCGGCGCCACACTTCGGCTCCATCCAGTGCCGAACCTGACAACTCCAGACGCTCTATCTCCCCGAAATTGGAGGTGGTAGCATGTGTCTTGATCCTTACCTTGATCTCATGGGTCCCCGGCTCCGTGATCTCGAAACTCACGCTGCCCTGGAACTGGAAATCCTGTAAACCATTTGTAGCACTGACCTGAATGTCTTTTTCCTGATCATCCACATAAATGGCTACCCACTGATTGTTCTCAGCATCAGCGATCCCGGCCACCAGCGCAATGTTCAACGAGCCCGGTTGAACATTCTTCAACCCCCAAACGATCGTATCGGTCGTTCGTTTCCAGTTCCCGATCCGCTCGTAGTGGACATTGTTGTTGTACGGATCCGTGACCACCTGCTTGCCGAAAAGCCGCAAAGTTCCATCTGGAGAAAAAAAACATTCGTTGGGAGTAAGGGTAAGGCTTTGAGCGAAAGTCCCAGGCAAACAGGTCCCCACCAAAAACACAGAGAGCATTACCCGCAGAACGAAAGGCTTCTGTAAAATCATGTTAAACAATTTGTTCATTCCTCGTTTCTCTTTTTACAAACTTATGCTACGTTTTCCCCGGAGCTGATAAGAGTTTTTTATTTATACGTCAAAAACAATTATATCGGTTACAAAGATGCTTCATTATTTTTTATCTTCAATGGAAACTTTTTCTACAACAAGCCTTACAAGGGCATGAACCTAACAACATCACCCTTTATTGAGAAAGCTTTCCGTCCTGTGACGACAGGGCTGCTGACCCTGAAGAACCGTTTCATCAAGTCAGCCACTTACGAAGGTTTTCTGAAAGACGGTATTCCCACGGAAGGACTCATCGAACATCATGCGGCGATCGCTCGGGGCGGGGCGGCACTCACGACGGTCTCTTACGGTGCCGTAGCTCCGGAGGGGCGCACGTTCCGTCATCAGATGTACATCCACGACGGCATCGTGCCTGTGCTGTCCCGTCTGGCAGAAGCCGTGCACGATGCCGGCGGCAGGGTATCGATGCAGCTCACCCATTGCGGGTTCTTCTCCAAGAACAGAAGCGACGGCAGACCTCTCGCACCCTCGCGTCTGTTCAATGCTTACGGTCTTTTGAGCGGCATTCCGTTTTCCAGGGCCATGGATGAACAGGACCTGGAGCGTACGGCTGAGCTGTTCGCCCGTGCTGCGGAGAAGGTCGTCGAGGCAGGCTTTGACGCCGTGGAGCTCCACATGGGTCACGGCTACCTGCTGAGCCAGTTCCTCAGCCCCGCCACTAACAAAAGGAAAGATGCCTGGGGAGGCTATATCGAGGGGAGGGCCCGTTTCCCTCTCGAGGTTTTCCGCAGGGTGAAGGAAAGGGCAGGTAAACGGGCGGCCGTCCTGGTTAAGCTCAACATGTCCGACGGTTTTCGTGGCGGGCTCACCGTCGAAGACAGCCTGTATGTGGCACGCCGCCTGGAGGAGCTGGGTGCCGACGCCCTGGTGCTCAGCGGAGGGTTCACCAGCAAAACACCTTTCTACATGATGCGCGGCGAGGTACCCCTGAAAGGAATGATCCGCAACGGAGAGAACCCGGCCGAGAAAGCCACGATGGCTCTCTTCGGACCGCTGATCGTGAAAAAATACCCCTTCACCCCCTTGTTCTTCCTGGAACAGGCACTGTACTTCCGCCGTCATCTCACCATGCCTCTGGCTTACCTGGGCGGCGTGGAAAGCCGCGACGATATCACCCATCTCATCGATGCGGGCTTCGACCTGATAGCCCTCGCCCGGCCGTTCATCCACGACCCGCAGTTCCTGCTGAAACTGCAAAAGGGCGAGATCGACAAAAGCGGCTGCGACCGCTGCAACGAGTGCGTCGTCGAGATGGAGCGCGGCGGGGTGCGATGCACAAAGAACGAACCATAACATCCTGAGTCCACTCACATCAACACGTGGCACAATTATTGAGGACTTCCTTGTTCTCAGGAACATGCCCAAATGAGAACGCTGCTCTTTTTTCTCTTTCTTTCCGCCCCTGTGGTGTTCTCCACCTCCGGCTGCAGCAGTATCCCTGGTAAGAAAAACACGGACAGCGGAAAAGAGAATGACCTTGGGTCTCGGACACTCACATACGACGATCTGATCCACGGGGATTATCAACATTACATCACGAAATATCATCTGAACCCTGACTATGTTCTTTTTCTGGATTTTTCCGTTCATTCCGGCAGGAAGCGGCTTTTTCTCCTGGATCTGAAGAGACACAGGATCCTTCGCAGGATGATGGTATCGCATGGCATCAACAGCGGTGACGGGGAGGGTCATGCAGTCTCTTTCTCCAACGAGCCCGGCTCCCACCAGTCGTCGCTGGGCTATGCCATCGTCAGCCGACGGGATCACAGCAACTGGGGCACGCACGTGAAGTACTGGCTGAAGGGGCTCTCCCCCACCAACAGCAACATGACACGACGCCTGGTGGTGCTGCACTCCTACGAGATGGTACCCGACGAAGAGACCTGGCCCGACCCCATCATCCCCAGCGAAGGATGCGTGATGATATCCACCAAGGACATGACCTTCCTCGACCGTTTCATCCGGGAGCTGGACAACAAAAAGGTGCTCCTGCACACCACCGACCGGGGTCACTGAGAACCAAAAATTCAGGCCCTGCTCCTGAGAAGGGTGAAGAAAAAAACTATCTTTACCAGTAAAAAGGTAAAGGACCATGAACTTTGATCCCCGACAAACCATCATCGCCGGTGTCCTTGTCCTTTTTCTGGGCAAGTATCTCAACCGGAAGATCCCGATCCTGCGTCAGTACAACATCCCCGAGCCGGTCACCGGAGGGCTGGTGGCTTCGCTTTTTTTCGGACTGATCTACCTGGTCACGGGTGTTGAGATCACCTTTTCCACCCATTACCGGGATATTCTGCTGGTGGTCTTTTTCACGGCGATAGGTCTCTCCACGGAGATGAAGAGCATCATCCGCGGCGGCAAGGTCCTTTTGCTGTTCACGCTCTTTGCTATCGCCTATATCTTTTTTCAGAACTATCTGGGCATACTCATTGCCCGTCTCTTTGACCTGGCACCGGCCACGGGTATCCTGGCGGGGTCGGCGGCGCTGCAGGGAGGACACGGCAACATCGTCTCCTGGGCACCCATCCTGAGTGAACAACACGGCGTGAAGAACGCCATGGAGGTAGGTATGTTGAGCGCCACCTTCGGACTGATCATCGGGGGTACACTGGGCGGTCCCGTAGCCAAGTACCTGATACGGCGTCATCATCTCAAGTCGCGTGAAGGGGATGAGGTCACCATCGGCACACGACACGGAGAGAACCTCACCATCGACTACTATTCCATCCTCACCATCCTGCTGATGCTTTCCCTTTCCATCGGCATCGGGATCTATCTGCATGAGCTGCTGGACAAGATCCATTTTACGCTGCCTCTTTTCGCCACCTGCATGCTGGGCGGTGTCCTGCTGGCCTGGCTGTCGCCTCTGCTGATCCCGAAAATGAGGTGTCTGCCTCACTCCCCCACTCTGCGCATCGCCAACGACCTGAGCCTCGGCCTTTTCCTGGCTATGGCCATGATGTCGCTCAAGTTCTGGGAGTTGGGCGATGAGGCACTGTTCATCGTGGTGAGCATTGTCGTCCAGACGGTGGCCATTCTGCTTTTCTCCGTGTTCCTTCTTTTCCGGGTGATGGGCCGCAATTACGATGCTGCGGTGTTGTCGGCCGGGTACATCGGCTCGGCCATGGGCGCTACCCCCACAGCCATGGCCAACATGGCCGCCGTCACCCAGGAACATGGTCCCTCGCCCATCGCCTTTGCCGTCATCCCCATCGTGGGAGCGTTCATCATCCAGGTCAGCAACGCCGTGGTGATCAACATCATGCTGATGTGGCTGGGTTAAACACCCACCTTTCACGCAGGGAACATTTTTCCAAAAAAGAAGCCGTCTCCCGCAAGAGACGGCTTCCTTTCGGACAACAAACAGGCTTCTCTCCCCGGACGAAGGTTCAGGAACTTTCTTTGGCTTCAAAATGGCTGCGAGGCAGGAAAAAGGTATGAAATATGGTGCTGTCCTTGTCGGCGAAATAGGTTTCCGGGTTCTGGCTCGAATGAAGCACCAGATGATATCTCTCATCGCTATAGGCTTTCAGCACCACAGGCTGCATATCTTTCCCTTCGATGGTGATGGTGAACAGGGCTTCGCCTGAAGGCTTGAAATCATCCGCAAAACGGTTGTACCTCCGGTAGGAGATGGTGCTGAGGTATTTGTTCATGGCCACTGAGTCGGGCTTAACGTTCTCCAGACGCCAGTGCCAGCCGGTGGAGTCGTTGTGCAGCACGTAGCCGCTGTCGGCAGGATAGGTGAAGGTGATCCTGTTGATCCTGGAGCGGTTGATCTCGACGAACTGCGAGTTCCTCCAGGCATCGAAACCCTGATTGAAGGTCATGGGCAGGAAGCCCTCCACGGCATAGACGGCATCGTCACCCTCGGCACGTACGTAAGATTTGCCGGAGACGTTCCTGCCCCCGTAGGCATAAGGGTTGTTACCCGAGGGGCGCTCCACGGTGAATTTGCCGATGTAGAGCGATACTTTCTCTTTTTTCCCTTCCATCACCCGCACACGGGTGGCCAGGGAATCATCCACATGATATTCCGACCATTTCTCTTTTCCCACGGCCACCAGTTGCTGCGGCCGGATCTCCTTGATGGCCCCGAGCAGACGGCGCATCGTGGAGGGCTCCACCGGTGCTTCTTTCCCTTCGTTGCTGATGGTCCATCCCTTGTCGGTACGACGGAAAAGCAGCTCCTTGCCTTTATCTGCCTGAGGATAGAGGTAGACGGCCGTCACCTTTGCGGTGTCGATGTCCACCAGGTCACGCCTGAGCGTGCTCTCTTTCTTCTTGTTGTTGATCTGCAGCAGAGCGAAGAAACCCAGCAGTACCACAAGGATGATGATGAGTGTCTTGTTGTTGTTCCTGGCCATGATCATTTTCTTTTAAGTTCAACCACACATCAAGAGTAGTCGGCCTCGAGGCGTTCCATACGGATCTTTTTGTTACGGAGGAACCTGTAGAGGCCGTACATCAGCACGAGCAGCAGGGGCAGGGCGAAGTTGACGATCTTCAGCACCGTGCGTTTGGTATCGCTCAGTTCGCGGATGGGACGTGAGGTGATGCCCCTGGTCCGCAGCTCGATGAGCCCCGTATCGTCGGAGAGGTAGTCGATGGCGTTGACCATCAGGTTGGCATTGTCGGGAGCGATCTGCTGCCCGCCCCGGTTGACGGGGAAGTCGCCATCGGCCACCACGAAGATCCTGCCCCGGACACCTCCGCCAAAGTCTCCTTCCAGCACCCCGGCCACGGGGATGTGTTTCTTCTTGAAATCCGCCTGGGTCCATTGTTTCTCGATATCAAAGAATACCGGTGCCGGCAGGGTGTTCGACCATTCTGAGGAGAAAGCCAGCGGGGTGAAGGTACGTGTTGAATCACCCGTATATTCGATCGGGCTGACGAACTCCATGATCACACTCTCCAACCCCTGCACGGCGGGATGTTTGGCAAAGCTCTTGATGATGGGGATGTAAGGGAAGGAAATGTTGGTAGCGATGCGGAAGAAGCCCTGCTGCTGTTGTACGGTCACCATCCCGCAGGTGGCATCCACAATGAAATCGGGCGATACGGAGATCCCTTTTTTCAGCAGCCAGCTCTCCAGGCCGGTGTTGAGCACCGAGCCGTAGGCCCGCTGCAGGTCGCCTTTCACCCGGTTGATGGCCACAAAGATGTTCCCACCCCGTTTCAGGAGGCTGTCGAGCTGATCGAAAACATAGGCAGGGATGCTGTCCTGCGGCCGGACGATGGCCACGGTCCTGATATCCGCAGGAATGCCTGTGGTATCGGTCAGCCGAAGAGGCTGCACATCATAGAGCACCTCCAGGCCCTGCTGCACCTGCTGCAGTTCCTGCGGACCGGCACAGCCGTATCCCACCAGGATGCCCACCTTGGGCTTGTCCACCACCGACAGTTTCTTAATGGCCGACGAAAGGACGTACTCGATGGGACCTCCCACCTGCATGAAGGGGATCACCTCCTTGCGGTCGCCCATCGAGATCACCGCCCCGAGGTAGGCCTTCTGCTGTTTCATCTGGTCCTTTTTCTGCACATTGATCATCACCGGCTGTATGCCGTTCTTCAGTGCCTCCTGCTCTTTCGCAGGATCCTCGTTGGGGTCGACGAACTCATAGACCAGCATCCCGTGCGAACGGTTGGAATATTCGATCAGCAGGTCTCGGAACTCGTTCCGCGTTTCCGCCACCGCAGGGGGAAGGTCTTTGGAGAAATAAGCCGTCACCGTGACCGGCTCCTTAAGATTCTTAAGGATGTCACGCGTGGCCTTGCTCAGAGTGTAGGAATGGTCCTCCGTAAGGTCGAGACGGAAAAAGAGCCTGTAAGAGATCAGGTTGACCACCACCAGGATGGCCGCTATCAGCAAGGTATTGATATATAGATTCTTCTTTTTCATGACTGCCTGTTTTCCGGTTAGAGATTGCGTTTGGCCAGAGAATCTTCGGCCATCTTCAGAAAGAGCACCACCAGCGAGATGAAGTAGATGAGGTCTTTGGTATCGATGACCCCTCGCGACATGCTCTCAAAATGGGTGGTAAGGCTGAGGTATCTGAATATCTCCCCGACCACCCCGCCGAAGGTCGTTGACAACATATCGAAAACGATCTGGAAAAAGATCCCGATGAACAGGGCTGTCAGGAAAGCCACGATCTGGTTGTTGGTAAGGCTGCTGGCATAGATACCGATGCTGATGTAAGCAGCACTCAGGAGCACCAGACCCAGATAACCTCCGATGACGGCACCCTGATCGAGGTTGCCGATGCTGGCCACGGTGATCACATAGGGTAAGGTAAAGACCAGTGAGATCACCACCAGCAACAGGGAGGCAGTGAACTTGCCTACCACCAGCTGCCTGTCGGTGACCGGCTTGGTCAGCAACAGCTCTATGGTTCCGGTGTTGTTCTCCTGGGCGATCATCCCCATCGTCAGGGCTGGAATGAAAAAGAAAAGGGTCCAGTACGCCACACTGAAGAAGGTACGCAGGCTCGCCTGCCCTATGAGGAAGATGTTGGTCCCGATAAGCCAGGTGAAAAGACCGCTGAAGCCCAGGAAGAGCAACAGCATCACATATGCCATTAGGGAGTCGAAGAAAGAGTTGAGCTCCCTTCTCGTGATCGTCCATATCGTTCTCATGATCCAGTGTTTTTCCGGTTATCAGTTCATCGTCAGTTCGCGGAAGATGTCCTCCAGTTTCGTTTCGATGGGGATCATTTCGGTGAGCACCCATCCTTTTTCTGTACAAAGCCTGAACACTTCGCGGTTGGAGCTTGCATCGGGTTTGCTCTGTATCTCGAACCTGTTCTTCTCGCGGTCGAGGAAGTCGACCAGCTCGACCGTGGGCAGCTGCTGGAGTGCCTTGAACACTTCGTTGGGATCGGCATCCTCGATACGCACATGGAGGAGCTCCTGGCCCTGCACCTGGCGTGCCAAGCTGTCGGCCGTGCCGTCGGCGACGATCTCTCCTTTGTTGATGATGAGGATGCGGTCGCAGGTGGCCTCCACCTCCTGCATGATGTGGGTAGAGAGGATGACCGTCTTTTCGCGTCCCAGCTCACGGATCAGCTTACGGATCTCGATGATCTGGTTTGGATCGAGCCCCGTGGTAGGCTCATCGAGGATCAGGATCTCCGGGTCATGGATCATCGCCTGAGCCAGCCCTACACGCTGACGGTAACCTTTCGACAACTCCCCGATCTTTTTGTGCTTTTCCTGGTTCAACCCACATACCCGCAC
Organism: uncultured Rikenellaceae bacterium; assembly: GCA_964599235.1. Taxonomy (GTDB): domain Bacteria; phylum Bacteroidota; class Bacteroidia; order Bacteroidales; family VadinHA17; genus DRPN01. The sequence goes on along the minus strand of CAZRDX010000033.1, from coordinate 10,587 downwards.
CATCTCCCGCACCCTTTCCGGGATCTTCTCGCGCGGGATCTGCTGGATCTCGGCACTGAACTCAAGATAATCGATCACAGGCATGTCCACGTAAAGCGGGTTGTTCTCGGGAAGATACCCGATGTGCTTTTTCAGTTCTTCCGGCTCTTCAAGCAGCGACTTGCCGCCGATGAAGATATCACCCTCTTCGGGAATGAGATAGTTGGTGATCATCTTCATCGTGGTGGTCTTCCCCGCCCCGTTGGGACCGAGGAAACCCAGGATCTCCCCTGTCTTCACATGGAAACTGATCCTGTTCACCGCTTTCTGTCTGCCATAGCTCTTCGTGATGTTCTCAACTTTGATGTCCATATGACTGCTGTTTTATAGGATCACGATCTTTCCTTTTTTCTCTGTATGCTCATTCTCTTTCTCCTGCCGGGGGACCGCCCTGTCAAAGTACTTACGCAACAGCGAATCCGACGGGAACGACCCGAAAGGTTCGGGGAAGCCGAACGACCGGAAAAGATCTTCATCCGGAAACCCGTGGAAAGGCCGCATGAACTCCCTGAACAGGCGCTCCAGACGACGGAAAGCGGCCGTATCGGGAAAACCGAAAAAGAAAGGGTCCAGTGTTTCATCAAAGGGCGAAAAGATGAAACCCGGCAACGAATCGGGCATCAGCATGCCCGGGTTGAAATGCCAGCCTTCCTCATTCGAAAAAAACCTCCTGAAGAAGGCCGTATCGCTTTCCATGACCGTATCGCCCGACGACCAGAACCACGTATAGGTGGAATCGTACCGGATCACGTTCCCCTGATCGTCGGTCTCCTTGTTGACGGTGATGTTCACCACAGGCCCGCGGATGGTATCGCGGTCCTGGGCTCTGAGGAAAGAGACGGCTAAGACGAAAAGCAAAAGGACCATTCCCATGATCCTTTCCGCTGCACGATCCGATGCATGGTTCGTTCTCATTGACCTTTCCATGGCTGCATCACCTTCGTGTCCTTCGTTCCGGTGCATCCTCACGCACCGGGCACGACAAAATTAAAAGGTTCTCTTTTTCACTCTCCCGCCCGGTATGGCATTTAACATTATTTAACATAACGGCAGTGCTTCCGGAAAAGAACGGCTTACAATGCGGTTCCCGGGTCCGTAATGAAAAGGGCCTTCCCTACTCTTTGTTCATGCCGGAAGCCGCAAGTGGAGATTCCGGGAAGGAAGATGCCGGAGTGAGGGAATTTTGTAATTTCGGGAAAAGAAAAGAGGCGAACATATGACCAGAGAGGAAGCCAGGAAAAGAATAGAGAAGCTCAGGAAAGAGCTGGAAAAGCACAACTATCATTACTATGTGCTCAACAAGCCGCTCATCAGCGATTTTGAGTACGATACGCTGATGCATGAGCTGATCGAACTGGAAAAGCGTTATCCGGAGTTTTTTGATCCCAACTCTCCCAGCCAGCGGGTGGGGGCCGACATCAACAAGGAGTTTGAGCAGGCCGAGCACGAGTATCCGATGTTGTCGCTAGGCAACACTTACACGCGGGAGGAGCTGATCGAGTTCGATGCCCGCATACGGAAGGAGGTGGACGAGCCTTTCCGGTACGTGGCCGAGCTCAAGTACGATGGCACGGCGATCAGTCTGATCTACGAAGAGGGTCGATTGGTCCGGGCCATCACCCGCGGTGACGGCATGCGGGGTGATGTGGTCACCGACAACATCCGGACGATACGCAGTATCCCTCTGGTGTTGCAGGGTCAGGGCTGGCCGCGGCGTTTCATCATCCGGGGTGAGGTGTTCATGCCCCTGGAGGGGTTCCGGCGGCTCAACGAAGAGCGTATCCGCAACGGCGAAGAGCCTTTTGCCAACCCGCGCAACGCCGCTGCCGGCACGCTGAAGCTGCAGAACTCTTCCCTCGTGGCACGCCGGCCGCTCGACTGTTTTCTCTACTACCTGCTGGGTGAAGAGCTGCCCACCGACTCGCATTACGAGAACCTGCAGATCGCCCGTTCGTGGGGCTTCAAGATCCCCGAGGTGATGGAACGCTACGACGATCTGCAGGGGGTCTTTGCCTTCATCGACGAATGGGATATCAAGCGCAAAGAACTGCCCTATGCCACCGACGGGGTGGTCATCAAGGTCGACTCGCTGCGTCTGCAGGCCCGTCTGGGCTATACGGCCAAGAGCCCGCGCTGGGCCATCGCCTACAAGTTCAAGGCCGAACAGGCCAAGACACGACTTCTGTCCGTCGACTTCCAGGTAGGACGTACCGGTGCCGTGACCCCCGTGGCCAACCTGGAGCCGGTGCAGCTGGCCGGCACCGTAGTAAAAAGGGCCTCCCTCTACAACGACGACCAGATACGCATGCTCGACCTGCACCTGGGGGATATGGTGTATGTCGAGAAAGGAGGCGAGATCATCCCCAAGATCACGGGCGTCGATCTCTCCCAGCGTCCTCCCGATGCCCGGCCCGTGGTGTTCGTCCGCACCTGTCCGGCATGCGGCACCCCCCTGGTGCGGGAAGAGGGCGAAGCGGTGTGGTACTGCCCCAACGAAGAGGGCTGCCCGCCACAGATCAAAGGACGTATCGAACATTTCATCAGCCGCAAGGCCATGAACATCGAAGGACTGGGTGAGGAGACCATCGACCTCCTCTTCCGCAAAGGCCTGGTGCGCAACGTGGCCGACCTGTACGAGCTGCGTGTCGAGCAGCTGGCCCCCCTGGAACGTCTGGGAGAAAAGTCGGCCGGCAACATCATCCGGAGCATCGAGAAAAGCAAGGAAGTACCTTTCGAGAGGGTGCTTTACGCCCTGGGGATACGCTATGTGGGTGAGACCGTCGCCAAGACCCTCGCCCGGCGTTTCGGCAGCATCGACGCCCTGGCCCGGGCCTCTTACGAAGAGCTTGTGGAAACCGAAGAAGTGGGCGAAAAGATCGCTCAAAGCATCCGGCGATACTTCAGCAAACCCGCCAACATGGAGATCATCCGACGCCTGCGCGAGAAAGGGGTACGGATGGAGATCGCCCGCGAAACGGACGAAGAGGTTCCTGCCGTTCTCGAAGGAAAAACCTTCGTCGTCTCCGGCATCTTCAGCCATTTTTCACGCGACGGTATCAAAGAGACCATCGAAAAGTACGGCGGAAAAGTAGCCAGCTCCGTCTCCTCCCGCACCACCTACCTGCTGGCAGGAGAAAAACCCGGCCCACAAAAAGTGGAAAAAGCCAGGAACCTCGGCATCCCGGTGATCACCGAGGAAGAGTTCCTGAAAATGATCGGAAGAAAAGAAAAAGAGAAAGGAACGAACGATCAAAATAATTTGCTCTTCTCCTGACCGGGAGGCAGGGGATTTTTTTATATTGCACCTTCAAATGTGCAAAAAACTCAAAACAAAGGTCGGCTCATATATGATCCGGAGGATCCGCAGGAAGATGCACCGGAAGAGGCATGTCTTCAACCTGAAGACAGGCAGGACCATCGGCATCGTCTATGATGCCACCGACCCTGCCACTCTGGATACCATCCTGGAGTTCCACATGGAGCTGATGAAACGGGGCAGGAAAGTATGGGTGCTGGGTTTCATCAATGCCAAAGAGGTCCCTGCCCATTATCTTTTCAGGAAAGACTTCATCTATTTCTGCAAAAAAGACCTGAACTGGTACGGGAGGCCTGTGGAAAAAGATGTGGTACGATTCATCAAGACCCCTTTTGATATCCTTATCGACCTGAGCCTGACCGACCATTTTGTTTTCGATTTCATCCGTGGCACTTCTCCTGCACGTTTCAAAGTGAGCCGGTACAGGGAAGGTGATCCTTATGCCGACATGATGCTCTCACTGGAGAAGGATGATTCGCTCGAATATTTCATCGAAGTGGTCACACGGTATCTGGAAACGATCAATCGTCCCGAACTGGCCAGTCTATACTGATCCCGTCGGGCAATCTTTACCGAAAGTCAAACCGATCATATGAGCAGGAACCATGAAAGAGAAACTCACAGGTCTTGGAGTAGCCATCGTGACGCCGTTCCGCGGTGACGGGAGTGTGGATTTCCCGGCATTGGGGCGTCTGCTCGACCATCTGCTGGAAGGAGGTGTGGATTATCTGGTGGTATTGGGCACCACGGGCGAGTCGGTGACCCTGAACAAGGATGAGAAAAGGGCTGTGGTGGATTATGTCACGGAGCACACCGGTCACCGGGTACCCATTGTGGTGGGCATAGGCGGCAACAACACCCATCATGTGCTGGATATGATGCGGCAGTTCGATCTGGAACAGGCCGATGCCATTCTCTCGGTGGCCCCGTACTACAACAAACCCACGCCCCGCGGGCTTTATGAACATTACCGCACCATCTCTTCCGCCTCTCCCGTGCCCGTGATCCTCTACAACGTTCCCGGACGCACGGGGGTGAACATCCCTGCTTCCGTGACTCTGGAGCTGGCCCACGGATGTGAGAACATCACGGCGATCAAAGAGGCTTCAGGGAACATGTCACAGATCATGGCGATCCTCCGGGACAAGCCCGAAGATTTTCTCGTCATCTCCGGCGATGATGCGCTGATCGTTCCGATGATGGCCCTGGGCGGTGCCGGCGTTATTTCTGTGGCCGCCAATGCCTATCCCGTCCCCTTCCGTGAGATGGTCCATGCAGCCCTGAACGGTAATATGGATACGGCTTCCGCGCTGCAACTGAAATACCTGCCTCTCATCAACCTCCTCTTTGCCGACGGCAACCCCGGCGGCATCAAAGCGGTGCTCAACAGGATGGGCATCATCGAGAACAAGCTCCGTCTTCCGCTGGTGAGCGTGAACGACCAGGTATCGGAAAAGATACGGAAGGAAATGGAAAAGCTCTGATCCCGCACTTTCCGGCCTTTGCATGATCCATTCTCCGGTCCCGGGCAACGCTCATCCGGGATGGCGGAACATACCGTGATCACCGGCCGGACGAGGAGCCGGAGGGCACCACCCGGATAGCCGTCTCGCCCTCAGGAACAGACACATCGATACTCAGCAGACCATCCCGGGCCGTACATGTACGTGATTCGCTGTACCGACCCGTGAGAGGGTTCAGGAAGGTGACCCGATAGGTCCCGGCGCCGGTACGCAGCACCAGCCTGCTGTGACGGGTGCCTGTAGCTTTGATGTAGACGGCAAACACTCCGTTCCCGTCCGAGAGGACATACGGGATCAATCCCGGCGAAGCGGCCACCGCATCACAGTCAGGATGCATCCTCTCCAGGGGGAAGCTCTCAAGAAAATCTCTCAGGACCCTGAGCTGGCGGCGCAGTTCCCTGCTCCCCCCTCCGGGGGCGTGGTTCACGCCGGTGCCATCTTCATGGCCTACGAAAAAAGAATAATCCAGATTATTGAACAACCCTCCTCCGCTGAGCATGAACTTCCATGCCTGACGGCGGTACACTCTGTCCGCCGAGCCAGCAAACCCTGACTCGTCGAAACCGATGACCCGGCCGAAATGTTCGTTCCATCGAACCACTCTTGGCCAGGCATAATGGAAGTTAAGGATGGAGATGTGCTCGTTCACCTCCGGCACCGGTGCACCATAATTGGCATAGTTCCAGGCGATCAGATGCCTGTTGGGCAGCTTATCCTCCTCAGCCGCTATGATGGCCGCAATGCTGTCCTGCCAGGCCATCGAGGCAGTATCGGCAAAAACCACCTGCATCGCCCAGTTGTCTTTGCTGAGATCCTCCCGGTTTAGGATATCGTCGACCACCACCCCGTGATCGGACCACGGCTCGTTCTGGATCTCAAAGAAAAAGTTGTCAAACCCGTTCAGCTCATTCACCAGCTTCCTCACCAGGGCAGCCTGGTAACTGAAAAGATTGCCATTGTTCAGGATGTGTACCTCACTCATCACAAGCGGAGTATCCACATTGATGTTGTTGGCAGGGTTCTCGGGACAGATCTCCCACATCCTATCCGTATAAACAGACGAAAAAAGGGTGATCTCCACAATGATCCCCTTCTCACGGGCCAGGCTGAGAAAATCCTTCAGCCGCCTGAAGTAGGCATCGTTCCACTGTGAAAGATCGTAGCGAACTTTCCCGTCATCCCCCTGTATCGTTCTCCATGGTGTGACCACCCTTCCTTTTTCCGGTGCAAGGGTGTTGTGCTCGATATGAAAGCTCTCCCCCGGCACCTCGAAGTAGGTCCCCGTGAAGATCCGCGTATAGTTCATTCCTTCGGATGCAAGGGTCTCCAGATATTTCCGGTAATCAAAATCAAGGTTGATCACTGCCCCGTAGTGTTCGGCCGACGAGACCAGCACCATCGTCTTTCCCCGGTAGAGGAAATAGTGGGGATTCGCGGGATGAAGGCGGAGGGGGCCTGTATCACCGGAACCTGCCCGCTCATCCTGCCTGCCACCGCAAGCCGCGAACATCAGGAGCACCAAAAAAATAAGGCTCCATCGCAGGATCCTCATCTCCCGTAATGTTTTCCTCTTTCCTTTTCTCATCTCATGTATATTTTTCTGAAGAAAGATCGGGTCAATATTCGGTTCAGCTGTTTCCGCCCTCTGCTCCCCCTCCGCTGCGACTTGTTCCACACTCTATGCTCTGACGTTCTGTACTCTTGTTTCTTGGTTCTTGCTCACCTATCCCGTCACTCCTCCAGGTTATATCCTGTCAGCTTCAGTGCGGGTGCATGACCCGTCATTGCTTTCCGGGGAATGATGGCCGTAAGGGATCTCTTTTCGTGAGGCAGCAGCGAGATGTAGTTGTCCGACCAGCGCACCGGCAGGATCGTCTCCCCGTTCTTTTGGTCCACAATGTCGGCATGGACAAAGAAGGCGATGTGGTCACCGGCATTCTCCAGCAGAACCTCAAAACGGACATCCTGCTCTATTTCCTGTCCTTGGACCATCTTTCCGGAGACCTTCGCCGGCGGCATGGTATTGAGTGCCCTGAAATCGGCATACTTCAGGGAAGGGGTATGCACCCACGAAAAAGGGCCATCGTAACCCCAGTCGACCACATCCTCTTTCGAGGAGAGCCAGTAAAAGTTGCGGTCCACCTCCTCTCCGTCGCTGCCGGTGAGGCGTGTATCCAGGAAGGTGATGCCGGGAAGAAGAAGATCTTTCACATCCAGCACCTCCTTCGAGCTGTCAGGCTCCAGGGTCACCGTCAGCTCCTTTTCGTATTTCAGGTTCGAACGGCTATCGTAGATCCTGACGCGGAGGCGGGCGTTCATCGGCTCCCCGGCCACATCACTGACGGCATACAGGGCTTTGCGGTCGTAGTCATACACGATATGGTGGGGGCGAAGAGCCTTTTTGGCACCATAGTAGGCCGCATTGGGATGCAGGTAATAATCGTAGAGCTGCCAGTACATTTCCGGCCAGGCTGAGTTGAGCATCCAGAGGATGATGCCCGTGGCCGTATAACGCCGTGCGGAATAGGCCTCGAACATGGGCCGCATCAGCTCATAGTTGAGCACCTGGGCTTTCCTCTCGAACGATCCCAGGCTGTTGAAATCACCGTAGCGTTCCCGGAGAGCGCAGGTGAACCTGTCGAGGGTACCGAAGTGGCCTCGTCCGCAATGGTAGTTCCACATGGTATCGATGGGCCACCAGTGTTCTTCCGACAGCATCTTCCTGATGCTCTGTTCCGGCGGCACCTGCACCCCCGGGCCTATCTCCGTGGCAAAGCCGTATGCTCCGCCTGACGAAGTATCCCGGAACCAATATACCGGCGGCACATAAGCATAGGGGCCCAGCATCTTCACCCCTGTGGGGCCTGCCAGCGTAGTGGTGGTCTTGGCCGAGCCGATACAGACCCGTGTAGTGTCATACTCCTTCAGCACAGCCAGGTACCGGCGTTCCGCTTCCGGCTTGGGCTGCAGGTCGCTTCCCGTCAGCCAGAGGAAAACGGAAGGATGGTTACGCAGCCAGACCACCTGGTCTTTCCAGGCTTCGCTCATCATGTCGATCTCGTCGTCGGTGAGGATCCCCCCATACTTGCGGTCGGTAGGTTTACCTAGCAGGTTGGGCCATTCCCAGTGGCAGCTCCAGCCGGCCATGATCAGGATCCCCATGCTGTCACACAGGTCGTACAGTGTCTGGCTGTTGCCCCAGAACCCTTCCAGCCGGATGGCGTTCAACCCCACATCCTTCACGTAAGCAAGCTGCGAACGCACGCTCTCCGGTGTATCGTCCAGCATCATCCTGTCGGTCCAGCCACCCCCGTGGATCTGTATCCTCTTCCCGTTGATACGGAACAGACGGTATCCTTCCGGGGTCATCTCGCTCGAGACCGTCCGGATCCCGAAACGGATCTTTTTCGTATCCAACACTTTATCTCCTTCCACAAAGGAAAAAGCGGCATGACAGAGATGCGGGGTCCCGAAGGTATGAGGCCACCACAACTTGGGGTTCCTGACGACCAGCCCGCTGTAAGTGCGGGGGTCGAACAGCACCTTTCGCTCTTCACCGGGGGCAAGCCCGATCTGCTGGCTCATCATCCTCCCCTCCAGCCGCAGAAGGACTTCGCCTTTCACCGGTCGTGATGTGCGGTTGGTCACCTTCACCGAGGCAGTGAGCATGGCCCTTGAGTGATCCTTCTCCAGCGAGGTCGCCACGAACGGCTCCGACACCTCCACGCCCCCGTTGCTCTCCAGCCATACCGGCCGGAACAGCCCCATGTTGCGGTCCGGCGGCTCGGGATTCCAGTCCACAAAACCGACGGTAAAGTCCCCGGCACGGGGCGGCACCACCTCCACCGCCAGCACATTCTCACCTTTCACCGCCCATTTCGTCAGATCAAAGGCAAAACGCCGGAAACTGTTGACAACGGTGCTGCTGTCAGCAACAAGATGTCCGTTGAACCAGATGTTGGCGCGGTAATTGATCCCCCCGAAATGGACGATCAGCGAAGGAGGTACCTCAGACAGGGAGAACACCTTCCGGTACCACCAGTTCTTTCTGAACGGTTCTTCCGGCACTTTCGCCAGGTTGTCATCGCGAAAGATGTCGGGCCAGAAGCCGTTGTCGAGGAGGTTGCGCAGGACGGTACCCGGCACACGGGCCTCGTACCATTTCCCGGTATCACAGGCGGAGGTGCTGATCACCGTCCCGTCCGCCTCCACCGAGTCGGCACTTTGGATCTTCCATCCTTCACGAAGATAACGCTCGGAAGGATAGCTGCTTTCCCTGACACCGGAGGTGCATGCTGCCGTTATAAGCACGACGGCCAGTACCACCCCCCTGAGAATTCTGTTCTTCATTTGGATCATATTTTTTCTGTACCACTCCTTTCCCCGGACGGCCGGTCAAGGTAACAGAACGACCGTGGCCGTGCCCGAGAAGGCACTGCCTCTTTGCAGGGGTCTGCGTTCACTGCGGTAATGGGACGAGAAGAAAAGATCCCCTCCGCCGGTGGAGAAGCCGGCCACCAGGAAAGAGATGTGGTCCCCATCCACCCAGGCCCGGAAAGTCTGGTGTCCTCCTCCGAGCACCTTCACACCGTAACCCTGCCCGTCGGTGAGGGAAGCATAATAGATGTTCTCCCTGGACGAACGGAAATCATTCGACCCCAGCTCATTGGCATCATCCTTCCAAGGATGTCCGGGATTCTTCCCGAAAACCGGCGGCCGGTACGATCCCTGCAGGAAAGGCACAGCCTCGCCTTCCGTACGTCCGATGTGATCCTCTGGATAGAGGGTCCAGAGCCCCCGGCGTTCCCATTTCAGATGTTCCATTTTCCTGCCGGTCGTAAACACCATCCCCCACTGCCGCGGGTTGATCTTGATGTCCGAGACCAGATCGTACCGGACGGTCATCTTCCCTCCCGGCGTGATGAGGTATTCCATCTTGCCATACGCCTCGAACCAGCGTATTTTCATGGCTATGACCACGGTATCGTTCTTTTGATGCAGTACGATGCTGTCGGCCCGGCGGTCGTGGCACAGGTTGTTGAGCGGCGGGATATCAAGCTTGTAGTCGGTGACACAGGGTCCCGTTTTAAGGGGCAGCATCATCAGCTGCGGACCGCCGGTGAGAAGGGGCCTCCCCTCGGTACCGGCCGCAAGGATCAGCCCGCTGCCGCGATCTATCTTCCAGACGAGATCCCCTTCCCGTATCAGATAAAAGGTCTCTGTGCTGTCCACCTTCAGGTCGTCCTGTGTTGCCGTGACGACGGTTTCTTCTTCAGCTTTCTTTCTTTTCCCGATGGTGATCACCTCTTTCTCCACTTCATGTCCCTGGGGGGAGATCACCGTAAGCGTCATCAGGTCACCCTCGTGCAGGAGAACACCCGGGTCGATACGCAAGATGCCTGCCTGGTGGGGCGGCAGATGAAGGAAGGCCTCTCCCTGATGACCCTGCACCTCCCAAAGAAAACGACACTCGGACAGATCGGTAAAGTCGAAACGGTTCTCCACCTCCAGACGCAGCGGTTCGTTCTGTGCCGGCAGCGGGACCTGCCTGGTGATGATACGGACAGGGGTATAGGTTTTCTTCATGTGGTAATACTCCGGCTTCTTCCTGCGCCAGCCGTCGATGACACCCCATTCGCCGTATCCCACAGCCTTTCCGGAAGGAAGATAGAAGACATCGTCGATGCCGGCCCAGATGGCTCCGCCCAG
>CAZRDX010000032.1:0-38389 GCA_964599235.1 uncultured Rikenellaceae bacterium | reverse complement strand
TTAAAGTCCCAGATTCAGCCCTCCAAAGATACAGATCCCCGGCATCGGATAACCTTCGTTGATCTCATAGGGGGTGTCGGTGAGGTTCTCTCCTTTGACGAAAAAGGAAAGATGCGGGTTCAGGTCGTACCGGATCCTGGCAGAGAGAAGATCGTAGGAAGTGCGGCGGGGATCCTCGTCCGTGGTGAGATAGAGACCGTGGGTGCTCTGCCAGGAAAGATCGATAGCGATCTTTTCCCATTGGTAATGAGCGTGGAGAAAGGACTGGAAGCCGGGAGTGGCCAGGACCGGTTTGTCCATATCGATCCAGGAAAGGTTGGCATGGAAGGAGAGGTTCCTGAGGGGACGGTAACGGGCGGCCAGTTCCAGACCTTTGTTGCGGAACGAGCCTGTGTTGAGGTTGCGGGGGCCGTCGTCGGTCAGGACGGTGCGTATCAGATTGTCCCCGTCCTGGATATAAAGAGCAAGGTTGAAGGACAAACGGCCGGTGAGGAGATGTTGTTCGTAGCTTACCTCATAGTTCATCATCTCTTCGGGGTCAAGATCCGGGTTGGCTGGTCCCCACATGTACAGCTCGCGGATGGTGGGACTGCGAAAGCCCTTGGATACCGAGGCCTTGAGGATGGTACTGCCGGCGGGGCGCCAGGTCACGCCGCCGGTGGGGACAGGGATGTTGCCGTATTCCTCGTTGTGCTCCAGACGAAAACCCCCGCTGATCATCCATTGTGTGCCCAGTTTTTGCTGAACGAAGAGATAACCGGCCACTTCATGGAGCGAGGTGTCGGCAAAAACGATCCCTTCGCCGTGGAAAGCCAGACGGTTCATGGCATTGCCGCCGTAATCCTTGTAGTCCACCCCCAGCGTGAGGGTGTTGCCTGGGAAAAGATGAAAGGCTTCGTACCAGACAATGCCGTAGTTTTTGTCGGTAGAATGGAAACCGTCGGAAATATTATGGATGCCGTAATTGTAGAAGAAACGCAGGGAACCACTGGCCTGGTTCCACGTATTGTTGAGCACCAGGGCACCCATGCCTCGTGTGATCCCGATCTCGTTGCCGGCATGCCCGTCCACCGGCCCGGGATCCATCGCATGGAACCGTGCCACCGAATAATAGAAGCGGGCGGAAAAATGAGGAGAGAAACGATAACCCATGTCGAGGTAGCCGTTGGTGATACGGAACTCGGAGGAGTCGCGGTGGCCGTCGGTACGGTCGTGGTTGACACTGGCGAAAATGCTGAATCCTTTTTTTCTGAACCCGGCCTGGGCCATGTATTTACCCGTGTTGTAGGATCCGTACATCAGGCGGCTGTGTGCCGAGAGCCCTTCTTTTTTCTCCTCCTTGGTGATGATGTTGATCACGCCGCCCATGGCGTTGGAGCCGTAAAGGGTGGAGGCGGGGCCCCGGACCACCTCCACGCGCTCCACATCGGAAGCGATGTAAGCATCCGGGAGAGGATGTCCGAAGATGCCCATATATTGAGGGTTGCCGTTGAGCAGCACGAGAACCTGGGTGTTGGGATTACCTCCTACGCCCCTGATGGTGATCTGACCGGCCGAACCCTGTGCCACCCCAAAACCGGTCACCCCACGCTGGGTGACAAAAAGACCGGGAACCCATTGGGTCAGCACCGGCAACAAAGCCGATTCGGAACTTTCCTCTATCTGCCTGCCGTTGACTACCGAGAGGGTCAGTGGAACATAATCCCTCGAGACCGCGATCCGCGTACCGGTGACCACCACCGTGTCGATCCCAACCGTATCGACGGCAGCATTTTCATCCTGTGCCTTTACCTGCGGAAAGAACAACAGGAACGGAATGTACAATACGAGTTTTTTCATGGCTATATCGTTTGTGACTTCACAAAAGTAGCACAAAAATAAAATACGTAACACTTTTTGATAAAAAAATCTCATGAAAAATGAAGGGAATAAAAAAGCCCTGATATCAGGGCTTTTTTGCTTGGGATGTTCAGGGGATCAAAGGAACTTGAGGGGAGAGATGAGTCCGACGACCACACGTGACGTGGAATGGTCTGTCAGTCCGATGTTGTTCTCCACCCAGTCGGGGTACTGATAATGCCTGCCAACATAACCGAGGAAAAACTTCAGGTTGAAATCTTCCCATGGGAAATATTCGATGGTCGGGACATAACTGTAGACGGTACGGAACCGGTCGGTGTCATTGATGGTGATCCGGTCGTCCTTGACATCGGCGAAGTCGATGAAAGCATCGAGGCTAAGGTGCCATTTAGGGGAGAACTTCCAGGTGATGCGGGTCCAGTGGCTGCGGTAGAGGGTGTTCTCCATAGCGTAATTGTACAGGTTGTCGGGGATCTCTTCGCTGATGATCCCGGTGCGGTCGAGTTCTTCGATGCTGATCTTGTAATCGTAGGCGATGTCCAGCTTATCGGAATGGAACTGCTGGCCCAGGGCGATGTAGTTTTTGGCGGTGCCTTTGGCTTCGGTGAAGAAAGAGTAGGACCAGATGGTGGTCACTTTTCCCCCGAAGAGGCTGCCGCGCCAGTTGAGCACTCCGCCGAACGGAACTTTTGAAGGCTCCAGGTTGGGGACGGTATCATAAAGCTCCTCGAATGTGCCGGTGCGTGAGTTGACGAGCTGGATGCCGAAGTGGTTGTTCTCATTGGCCTTGATGTGCAGTTCGATACCCGTGAGGAAGTTGTCGGCCATCTCGATGATGTCCGAATATTCATAGATGTCGATCGGATTGAGGTCGAACTCGATACCTCCCCAGTCGGCATAAGTCTTTCCGACGGTCAGTTTGAACCTGTCCGAGAGGGTGAAGGTGAGGTAGGCGAAATCGACCCCCTTGATGATCTTGTCGATGCTCTGGGGTTCAAAAGTGCTGGTGTAACGGTGCCGGAAACGAAAGAAGATGTTGGGATGGATGTATCCTTTGATCTCCATGCGCAACTGTTCGATCCTGAATTTGGAGCCCAGATAATCCCCGTCGCTGAAGTCGTTGCGGAACCCCAGCTGGGTATTGGCGAACATGTCGATGTTGTTGAGCAGGGTCTGCTTGTCCTCGGGAATGATGGTCCTGTAGCTCACTTCACCCGATTGTCTTTCTTGTGCCCGGGCCGTGAGGGTGATGCCGGCGATCAGGATGAAGATGCCAAAGATTGTCTTTTTCATATGCGAATGTTTTTGATGAAAAAAAGAAGCTCCGTCCCTCGGATGAAGGACGGAGCGGTGGATCTTAGTATTCGATGAACATGCGCTGCAGTTCTTCCCTGTCGGGTTGGTTGAGGAGTGCGAGCATCAGCAGTATGCGTGCTTTCTGGGGGTTGAGGTCGGCTGAGGCGACCGTACCGTATTCCTGGTCGTTGACCTCGCCGTGGATGAGGACGGCACCCACGGGCACACGCGAGGCTCTGACCACCGGGATTCCTTTGGTTGTGGCTTGTTTGGCTGCTTCCAGCGTGGCGGCGTTCATATTGCCGTCGCCCACACCGGCGATGACGATGCCTTTGGCCCCGGCCTTCACCATGAGATCGATCAGGTCGGGCGACATGTCGGCACAGGCGTAAACGATGTCCACACGGGGGAGTTTTTTCACGCCGTCGACCGAGAACTCGCTGTTGACGGTGTGGCGGCCGTAAGGCTTATGGAAGAAGGTGATGTCCCCGAAGATGACGGTGCCCAGCAGGCCGTGCTGCGGCGACTGGAAGGTCTGTACGGGGGTGGTGATCATCTTCTTGGCCGAATGGGCCGAATGGATCTCGTCGTTCATGACGATCATCACACCATATCCCTTGGCTTTTGGGCTGGCAGCCACGGCCACGGCATTGTACAGGTTGAGCGGGCCGTCGGCGCTGAGGGCCGTCGAGGGACGCATCGATCCGGTGAGGACCACCGGCTTGTCGCTCTTGACCACCAGGTTCAGGAAGAAAGCGGTCTCCTCCTGTGTGTCGGTGCCGTGGGTGATGACGATGCCGTCCACATCCCCCTGCAGCAGTTCATTGATGCGTTTGGCCAGGTCGAGCCAGATCTTGACGCTCATGTCCTGCGAACCTACGTTGGCGATCTGCTCGCCCTGCAGGTTGGCCAGCTTGCGGATGTTGGGCACGGCGTCGATCATCGCGTCGATGGTCACCTTGCCCGAAGTGTACGCCGACCCGGTGGCGCTCTCACCGGTGCCGGCAATGGTGCCGCCGGTGGCCAGAATGACCACGTTGGGGAGATCTTTCTGCTGGGCCCGGGAGGGCAGCATCACGGCCGTGAACAACAGGGCCGTCAGTAATTGTAAGGAAATGAATCTTTTCATGATCGTGAATGTTTATGGATGATGGTTATTTTTTCTCGTATTTGCTCTTGTCCAGGCCTGTGAGGTTCTCGGGGGAGAAGATCTCCTTGATCTGTTCTTCGGTGAGCAGTTTCTTTTCGCGTACCAGTTCCAGGATACCTTTTCCCGTTTCCATGGCCTCTTTGGCCAGTTCATCGCCCTTGTGATGTCCCAGGATGGGGTTGAGGGCGGTGACGATGCCGATGGTGGTCTCCATGTTGCGTTTGTCCACCTCTTCGTTGATAGTGATGCCTTCCACGCATTTCTCCCGCAGGGTGCGCATGCCGTTGGTGAGGAGTTTCTGGGATTCGAAGATGGCCAGGCCCACCACGGGTTCGTAGGCGTTGAGCTGCAGGTCGCCGTCGGAGGCGGCGATGTTGACCGTCACGTCGTTGCCTATCACGCGATAGGCGACCAGGGCGATCAGTTCGGGCATGACGGGGTTCACCTTGCCTGGCATGATGGAAGAGCCCGGCTGCATGGCCGGCAGGTTGATCTCGAAGATGCCGTTGCGCGGGCCCGAGGAGAGGATGATCAGGTCGTTGGCGATCTTAGAGAGGGTGGTGGCCAGGGTCTTCAGGGCTGAAGAGTAGACCACGAAACCATGCAGGCTGGCCGTGGCGGCGATGAGGTCGTCGGCATTGCGCAGGTCGTAGCCGGAGATCTCACGCAGATGACGGATCACCGCCTCATGGTAACCTTTGGGTGTGTTGAGGCCGGTGCCGATGGCTGTGCCGCCCATGTTGAGGACCTCGATCGCCTCTTCGGCTTTCTCGAGGTTGGCCAGCTCCCACTCCAGCATCGACCCCCATGCGTGGAACTCCTGTCCGACGGTCATCGGCACGGCATCCTGCATCTCGGTGCGGCCCATCTTCAGTACCTCCAGGTAGCGGTTGCCCAGGGTATGGAACGCTTCGGCCAGCGCTTTCAGCTGTTCCTTCACCGAGTCGTTCTGCATCAGCATGGTCAGTTTCAGGGCTGTGGGATAGGTGTCGTTGGTGCTCTGCGACATGTTGATGTCGTCGTTGGGGGAGATCTTGTCGTATTCTCCTTTCTTGTAACCGGCCTTTTCCAGCGCCACGTTGGCGATCACCTCGTTGGCGCACATGTTGGTGGAAGTGCCGGCACCTCCCTGATAAAGGTCGATGCGGAACTGATCGGTATACTGCCCGTCGATCAGGGCCTTGCAACCCTCCTCGACCAGCTTCAGTTTGTCCGGGGTCATCTTGCCGGCGTCGGTATTGGCACGGGCTGCAGCCAGTTTGACCATCCCCCAGGCCTTGATGAAATCGGGATAGTCATTGACATACTGCCCCGACACCCGGAAATTCTCCATGGCACGGGCCGCCTGCGCTCCATAGTATGCATCCGCAGGAACCTTCACGGGCCCCAGCAGATCCTTCTCCGTGCGATACTCCTGCGCTTGCAGCGTACCCCACAGAAAGAACAAAAGAAAAGAGAAAAAGAAAGAATGAAACTTTTTCATGATGTATGATTTTGGATTATAGTATACTGGCTGTGAGACCTCTTGGCCTTGGATTCCGCGAAAAAGGAGAAAATATGAAAGGATCGCGGAACGAAAAAATGGTTGTGAAACGCTTCAGCACAGGTTTTTTGATGATCTGGTTTGCCAGGGGCAATTTATTTAAATTTGGTCTAAATATAGAAAACTTTTATATTTTTTTGATAAAATTTACAAAAATTTTGATTTCCTCCGTTCGTTGGAGTTCATAAAAAAGGAAAGGTGCGGGAAAAAGACGGGGTTTTGCTCAATGGGTGCAGCCGGCTGAGGCGAGGAAGAGGGGAGTGGCTTTTGTGAGCTGGTGGAGGTAGGGGAGGAACAGGTCGATGGCTTTCCTCAGGTTCTTCTCGGCGTTTGATGTCATTCCTTCCCGGAACGACCAGTCATATCCTTTGAGATGGAGCAGCCAGGTATCGGGACTCTTGCGGTAGATGCTTTGGCAGAGAGCGAGCACGAAAGCGGGGGAGACTGCGTGCATGGTGAACTCGATGCGGGCCTCGGAAGGGGTGACCCGTGTGATGCAAAGATCATCGACGGGTTCGGTGGTGGCATCGCAGAAGATCACACGGTCGTAATGGCTGATGGTCTCGGCATCCTCGATGTTGAGCTGATAATTGGTGTCGAAATCGATGTTCGGGATGTTCTGTTCCCGGACATACTCTTCGAGACGTTCGATGAAGGCGATACCCAGGCCGTCGTCGCGACGGCCCGGGTTTCCATAACCATAAAAAAGAACCTTCATCATGAACGTGCCGGATCTTATTTTCTTCGTTGGTCGATCGGTTTTCCTTTGCTGTTGTAAAGGGTGATCTCGAGGGGCATCTTGCCCAGGGCATGGGTGGCGCAGCTGAGGCAGGGGTCGTAGGCGCGGATGGCCACCTCCACGGCGTTGAGCATCCCTTCCGTGATCTTCTCCCTGCCGGTGAGGTATTCCCTGGCCACCTGGGCCACGGCCCGGTTCATCGGCTCGTTGTTGTTGGTGGTCGAGACGATGAGGTTGGCCATGGTGATCTGATCGTGCTCGTTGATGCGATAATGGTGGAAAAGGGTGCCGCGCGGAGCTTCCAGTACTCCGATGCCTTCGTAATGTTTCTCACCGGTGATCACCCGTTCATCCTTCTGCAGGTCGGGGTCGTGGAGCAGCTCTTTCATCACCTCGGCCGCATGAAGGATCTCAATGAGCCGGGCCCAGTGCATGTGCATCGAGCTGTTGCTGGGCTTGCCGCCGTTGTAGGCACGGAACTCTTCGAACGCTTTCTGGGCCAGGGGAGAGGGGATGAAATCGGCTGTGTTGAGACGGGCCAGCGGCCCTACCCGGTACCAGCCGTGCTTCTTGCCGTATTTCTTCAGATAGGGGAACTTCATGTAACTCCAGGAGCGTACCTCCTCGGCAATGTAATCGAGGTATTCCCGGTAATCGACGTCGTGGAGGATCACCTTCCCCTCGGAATCCACGGCACGTAATACGCCATGGTAGAGGTCCAGAGCCCCGTCCTTGCGTACCAGGCTCAGATGTGAGGAGGGGAAGGCCGCAAAACGGTCGATCAGATCCTTGTTCTTTTTGTGGTAATCCCTGAAAAAATCCAGTGCCCCCAGAGCCCATTCGATCATCTGATCGATGTTGGGAAATTCTTTGCCGTCCAGGAAACGGTCACGTTCCTCGATGGAGAGGTTTTTGTTGATGCCTCCGGGGATGGCGCCTGTGCCGTGGATCTTCTTTCCTGCGGTGGCCTGGATGATCTCCTGGCCGAACTTGCGCATCATGACCCCCTGCACGGCCAGATCCCTGTTCTCCATGGCTACGCCGATGATGTTGCGTACGGCCGGGTCGGCGTCGATGCCGAAAAGAAGGTCGGGCGAGGCGAGATGGAAGAAGTGGAGGGTGTGCGACTGGAAGATCTGGCCGTAATGCATCAGACGGCGCATCTTCTCGGCCGTGGGGGTGAGGCCCTCGCCGGTGCCGGCACCTACAATCATATCGATCGCCTTGGCGGCGGCCAGATGGTGCGATACCGGACAGATGCCGCACAGCCGCTGCACCAGCACCGGTGCTTCCCAGTACGGACGACCCTGCACGAACCGTTCAAAACCCCGGAACTCCACAATGTGCAGACGTGTCTGCACCACATTCCCCTCATCGTCCAGATGAATGGTCACCTTGCCGTGCCCTTCCACACGGGTGACCGGTTCTATGGTGATCTTTTTCGGCATGGTTTTTCTCTTTTTTTTAATCGTATTTGATCACTTCGTAAGGAATCTCGGTTTTTTCGCCTGTAACCAGAGCGTACAGTGTGTTCCAGATCAGATCGGCACGCGGCGGACATCCCGGCAGGAAGTAGTCGATCTTGACGATCTGATGGCAGGGATAGACTTTATCCAGCAGCATGGGCAGTTCCTCGTCGTTGGGGAGGATCCCCTCTTCATTGGCTTCTTCCACACTGGGACCTTTAAGGTAGGCTTCCTCTATGCATTCGCGGACGGGGATGGTGTTCCGGTAGGCCGGCAATCCGCCCATGATGGCACATTCGCCAAATGACACCAGGATCCTGCAATGTTTACGGAACTCTTTCAGCACTTCCACGTTCTCGCTGTTGCACACGCCGCCTTCGATGAGCCCGATGTCGCATTCCTTGGTGAACTTCTTGATGTCGTCGACGGGCGATTTGTTGAACTCGACCAGCTCGATAAGATCGAGAAGGCGTTCGTCGATGTCGAGGAACGACATATGACATCCGAAGCATCCGGCCAGGGAGGTGGTGGCGATCACTTTTTTGTTCATGATATCTTCTTCTTTTTGAGTTTTTCCACATCGCTTCCGATGGGTTCCTTGTCGTATTTCCTTTTTCCGATAGGTATTTCAAAGCCGTGTTTTCCCCGGTAAAGCAACGCGCCCACGGGGCAGTTGTTTGCGGCCTTCTGTGCCTGTTCGTCGGTCATCTTCATTCCGTATTCAGGGTCGATGACGATCTGGAGTTCCAGACCTCTGTTCCTGAAGGCGAAGAGGGGATGTCCCTCATCGTCGAAAATGGTGCGGATGCATCGCTTGCACAGGATGCAACGGTTATGGTCTTTGATGAGTTTGGGCCAGGTGGCCTCGATCTCTCTTTTCGGGAACTGGTAGGGGTATCGCGGGGCCATCATCTCCAGACGATAGCCCAGGGCCTGCAGTTCGCAGTTGCCGCTCTTCTCGCACGCAGGACAAAAATGGTTGCCTTCGATGAAAAGCAGTTCCACCACCGAACGGCGAAAATCATCCAGTTCATCGTTGTGAGTGATGATCTCCATTCCCTCGGCCACAGGGGTGGTACAAGAGGTCATGGGACGGCCGTTGACAAGGACGGTACAGATACGGCACGACCCTGCCGGATGTATTCCCGTCATATTGCACAAGACAGGAATGTAGATGCCGTTACGGCGCGCGGCGTCGACGATGTATTCGCCCGGTCGCGCCTTGATCTCCTGGTCGTCGATGGTGATGGTCACATATGTTTCCATGTTCCTTTCCATATTCCTGTGTTTTTAGATGAGCGGCACACGGCCGACGGCTTTGCATGATTCTTCCACGGCTTTTTCCAGGTCGAACCCCTCGTCGAACGAGCGACCTTTCTGGATCCTTTCTTCGTAAAGGGCCCTGAAGTTACGCAGGCTGGTGATCACCGGGTTGGCGGCGGTCTGGCCCAGCCCGCAACGGTTGATGCGCATGATCCTGGTCCAGTTCTCCAGATCTTCGAGATCTTTCCACACCCCGTGGCCGTTGAGGATCTTCTCCAGCTTCTGTTTGAGCAGCCACGGCATGTTGCGGCAGGGCACACACGATCCGCACGATTCTTCCACGAAGAACTCCATGAAGTTAAGCACGACATCGCGGAGGATATCCCTCCGTTGGTTGAAGATGATGAACGAGCCTCCTGTGGCCAGGTCGCTGTAGCAGAGGGTTCTGTCGAACTCTTCGGGACCGATCAGGGCACCGGAAGGGCCTCCCACCTGGACGGCCTGGACCTCCTCGGCACCCGACATGTCGAGGATGTCGTGGAGGTTGTATCCCCACTCCAGTTCATAGATGCCGGGATAGCGGCAGTCGCCGGAGATGCTCAGTACCTTGGTGCCTTTGGAGGCTTCGGTGCCCAGCGAGCGGTACCATTCGCTGCCGAAATGGGTGATCTTCACGGCGGAGCAAAGGGTCTCCACATTGTTGATAATGGTGGGATAGCCGAGATAACCTTTTTCGACGGGGAAGGGAGGCTTGAACCGAGGCTCACCGCGTTTCCCTTCGGCCGATTCGAGGAGGGCCGACTCTTCGCCGCAGACATAGGCCCCGGCACCGTACTGGATGCGTATATCGAAGTCGAAACCTTCGTGGCCTGCAATGTTGCGGCCCAGCAGACCCTCGTTGCGCATTTTTTCCAGCACGGTATGGAGGTGTTCTTCCAGATATTTGTATTCGTACCGTATGTAAAGGATCCCTTCGCGGGCCCCTACGGCATAGCCGGCCAGGGCCATCCCCTCGAACACCAGTTCGGGATATTCGGTGAGGAGGACGCGATCCTTGAAGGTGCCCGGTTCGCCTTCGTCGGCATTGCAGAAAATGAACTTTCTTTCTCCGCGGGCTTTACGGCAGAATTCCCATTTGAGGCCGGTGGGGAACCCTGCCCCGCCGCGGCCCCGCAGTTCGGAGAGCTTGATCTCCCAGATCACCTCCTCCGGCGTGAGCAGTTTCAGCTTGTTGCGCAGCACTTCACCATAACGGTAATTGTCCTGGAGGATGGGGCCTTTGCGTTGGATGTTGTTCCTTACCTCCGCACGGATCACTTCCAGTGCGTTGCGGCCCCCGCCATACCCGGAAGTGCTCAGTTCGGTGACAGGTTTTCCCTCACGCATGTTGCGCACGATCTCGCGGACACGGAAAGGAGTGAGACGGGTGAAGACCTTGCCGTTGATCAGGGCGGCCGGTTCCTGGTCGCTCATGCCGATGCAGGAGGTGTCGAACAGCCCGATCAGACCGTCCGGGCTCACCTCCCCGAAACGGCATCCGGCCTCCTCCTCGAAAGCCCGGGCCACACGCTCACGCCCCATCATGAGAGCCACGACGCTCTTGTTCAGGAAGACCGTGTACTTGCCGGATGGCTCCCGCCTGAAAAAATGGTAGAAACTGACCGTCTGCTCCACCCAGGCCTGCGAGGTGTCGGTCTTGCATGCCAGTACGGGCATCGCCTCCCCAGGGACATAACCGAACTCCTGCTGGATCTCGATCAGCATGTCCATCAGACGGGTCTTGTCGTTCCCGTACTTTTCCGTGATACGTTCAAATTGGGTCGTGTCCATCTCTGTTCGTTTTTCCATCCTCCTGGAAGAATAGAGATTATGTGAAAAATATAATGTTAAATGATTCACAACAAATATAAAACGGTTTTTGTTTTTTGCAAATGATTTTAGAAGGGAACGGGCAATTTAGAATGTGTATAAATTACGATTGAGATTTGTCAGGTATTCCGTAACAAAATCTTTATATTTTCGGGAGGTGGTGAAATGAATACGGGTAAGATGGAGCGCAGAACGGAGCGGCAGGAAAGAGGTCAAAGGGATTGTGCCCGTCGTCTGACGGTGCGTGGTCTGGTCCAGGGGGTGGGATTCCGGCCGTTCGTTTATCGTCTGGCCCGACGGGAAGGAGTGAGGGGGGATGTGTCGAACAGTCTGGAAGGAGTACGTATACGGGCTTATTTCCGGGATGAAAAGCATCTGGACCGTTTCGTGGAGTTGTTGCGGTCGGAAGCGCCTCCTGCGGCGCGTATCTGGGAGGTGAAGGTGGAGCCGCTGCCGCCGGAGGAAAGAACGGCCAAGGGGCCGGAAGGTTTCTCCATCCTGCCCAGTGATGCCCGCACCCCGGGCATCACCCAGGTGAGCCCCGACATCGCGGTGTGCGAAGCCTGTTTACGGGATATGAAGGAACAGTCGCACCGCAGGGATTATCCTTTCGTCAACTGCACCCTGTGTGGTCCGCGTTTCACCATCATCACCGATCTGCCGTACGACCGGTCTCATACCACGATGGCCCCTTTCGAGATGTGCGACCGTTGTCGTGCAGAGTATGAGGATGTGAACGACCGTCGTTTTCATGCCCAGCCTGTGGCCTGTAATGACTGCGGTCCGCATTACCGGACGGAAGGAGCGAAAGAAGTGATCACCGATCTGCGGGTCATCCTGCGCGGGGTGGCGCGCGAGCTGCTGATGGGAGGAAGGGTGGCCATCAAAGGTATGGGAGGATATTTCCTGGCCTGCGATGCTACCTGTGAGGCGGCTGTACAGCAGCTGCGTGCCTCCAAAGTACGGGAGGACAAGCCTTTTGCCGTGATGTTCAGGGATCTGGACACTCTTCGGCAATATGCAGAGGTGAGCCCTGAAGAAGAGGAAGAACTGTTTTCGTGGCGACGGCCGGTGGTGATCGTCGAAGCTTCCGGGGAGAACCGTCTGGCACCCTCGGTGTCGATGGGTTTCCCCACCATCGGTGCCCTCCTTCCCTACATGCCTTTCCATTATCTTCTTTTCGAGGAGCTTCCTTTGCCGGCGCTGGTCTTCACCAGCGGCAACCTCTCGGGCGAGCCCATCGTCATCGACGACGAGGAGGCCCGTCGACGTCTGGGACCGGTCACCGACATGGTGGTGAGCTACAACCGCCGTATCCACAACCGTGTCGATGATTCGGTCGTCTTCTTCGAGCGGGGGGTGCGTCGTGTGGTGCGGCGCAGCAGGGGCTTCGCACCTGCCCCCGTGCCCATGCCTTTCCGTGTCGACGGTATCTTCGCCGGCGGGGCCGAGCTGGTCAACTGCTTCTGCCTGGGCAAGGAAGACCAGGCCATCATGAGCCAGCACATCGGCGACCTGAAGAACTACGATACGTATGCTTTCTACCGGGAAGCGGCCGTTCGTCTGATGCGTCTTTTCCGTGTGGAGCCGCAGCTGGGGGTGTGTGACCTCCATCCCGACTATCTGTCGACGCGTTTCGTGAAAGAACAGGGCTGGCCCGTGACGGAGGTGCAGCACCATCATGCCCATCTGGCGGCGGTCATGGCCGAACACGGCATCACCGGGAAGGTCGTCGGCGCCGTCTTTGACGGGACAGGCCTCGGCGATGACGGCCGCATCTGGGGCGGTGAGTTCCTCGTGGGCGATCTTACGGGCTACCACCGTGCCGCCCATCTGCGGTATATGCCCATGCCGGGCGGCGACAAGGCCGCCCTTCAGCCCTGGCGGATGGCCCTGGCCTCTCTTTACGAGACCTTCGGACTGGAAACCGTCCATCTCGACCTGCCCATAGTCCGCCGGGCCGAAAAGGAGGGGACGTTGTATCCCATCCTCGAGATGATCCGTAAAGGCATCAACACACCCCTCACTTCCAGTGCCGGCCGGCTCTTCGATGCCGTGGCGGCCCTCACCGGCGTATGCACTGAAAGCACTTTTCATGCCGAAGCACCCATGAGACTGGAGGCCGCGGCCGATCCCGGTATCCGGAAGAGCTACCCATGGGAATGGAAAGACGATGAGATCTCTCTTGTTCCGGCTTTCGAGGCCATGGTGCGGGAACTGAAAAAGGGGAGGTCCCCTGCATCCATCGCCGGTAAGTTCCATCGTACGATGGCGGAGATGATCATACAGACCCTGCTGGAGCTGGCTGACACCTACGGTGTGGGGCGGGTGGTGCTGGCGGGAGGTACCTTTCAGAACAGGATCCTGCTGCGCCTGGTGGAGAACCGGCTGGAGAAGAAGGGTCTGCAGGTGCTGGTACCCCGTGAGTTCCCCGTGAACGACGGCAGCATCGCTCTGGGACAACTGGCTGTGGCAGGAAAAAGAAGGGCGGAGGGTATGTCCGAAGGAACTGTCGGGGAACAGGAAGCGAAATCACGGAACGGAACAAAGGAAACAGGATGAAATACATCAACGAGTTCAGGGATAAAAAGATCGTCCTCCGTCTGGCGGAGGAGATCCGTCGTATGTCCCGCCGTCCGGTGCGGTTCATGGAGGTATGCGGCGGACATACTCATGCGATCCGCCGTTTCGGTATACCGGCGCTCCTGCCCGGGCATATCACATTGCTTTCGGGGCCGGGATGTCCGGTATGCGTCACCTCCACGGCCTATGTCGACAGGGCGGTGACTTACAGTCGCTTACCGGATGTGATCATTGCCACCTTTGGGGACATGATCCGCATCCCGGGTTCTTTTTCGTCGCTTGCTGAGGAGCGGGCCCGGGGGAGGGATGTGCGGATCATCCTCTCGGCCTTCGATGCGGTGAAGCTGGCCAGGGAGAACCCCGGCAAAAAAGTGATCCTGCTGGCCATCGGCTTCGAGACCACCGCACCGGTGACGGCAGGCGCCCTGCAATGGGCCTGGCGCCACGGGGTGAAGAACTTTTTCGTTTACAGTGCGCACAAGATCATGCCTCCGGCCATGGAAGCCCTCATCGATGAGGGGGTCCCTCTCGACGGTTATCTGGCCCCCGGGCATGTGAGCACCGTGACGGGCACCTCCATCTACCGCAATCTGCCGGAGAAATATGGCAAGGCTTGTGTGATCTCCGGTTTTGAGCCGGTGGACATCCTCGAGTCGGTGCTGATGCTGGTGCGGCAGGTGGAAGAGGGTCGTCCGGCGGTGGAGGTGCAATACCGGCGGGCCGTACGGCCTGAAGGCAATCCTGCCGCCCTGGCCGTGATGAACGAGGTGTACGGCCTGCGCGACGACTGGTGGCGCGGCCTGGGCGTGCTGCCGGCCAGCGGCCTGGCCCCCCGAGAAAAATATGCCGGACACGATGCGGAGAAGAGGATCGAGGTGGAGGTCGGACCGGCCCGCGAGCCCAAAGGCTGTATCTGCGGCGAAGTGCTCAAAGGCGTGAAACGACCCGTCGACTGCCCCCTCTTCGCCAAGGCCTGCACCCCCTCCACTCCCGTGGGGGCCTGCATGGTCTCCCCCGAGGGTGCCTGCCAGGCCTGGTACAAGTACAGGGAAACATGACTGAAAATTTATCTCAAAGAACCATAGAAGCATGATGGAACAAGGAACGATCCTGTTATCCCACGGCAGCGGCGGCAGGATGTCGCACGATCTGATCAGGGAGGTTTTTTTCAGGCATTTTGATAATCCTGTCCTCAGCAGAGGTACCGATGCCGCATTGCTGGAGGGGTGGGAGGGGCCGCTTGCCTTCACCACCGATGCCTATGTGGTGAGCCCGCTCTTTTTCCCGGGAGGGGATATCGGCCGGCTGGCTGTCAGCGGGACGGTCAACGATCTGGCTGTGGCGGGGGCCAGGCCGCTGGCCCTGAGCGCCTCGTTCATCCTGGAAGAGGGACTGTCCCTCGAAGAACTGGAGCGGGTGGTACGCTCCATGGCTGCCACGGCCCGTGAGGCCGGCGTGAGGATCGTCACCGGCGACACCAAGGTGGTCGACCACGGCAGCTGTGACAGGATCTTCATCACCACCTCCGGCATCGGCCGGCTGGAAGAACGCCACCGTTCCATTTCTCTGGGCAGTGAGGTGCGTCCCGGCGACAAGGTGGTGGTGAGCGGATGGCTGGGCGACCATGGTGTGGCGGTCCTGGCTGCCAGAGAGAATCTTTCAGTAGCCGGGGCGGTTGTTTCCGATGTCTCCCCTCTCAACCGCATGATCGCAGATGTCCTCGACCAGGGGGTCAGGGTACGTTTCATGCGTGATCCTACCCGCGGGGGCGTGGCCACCCTTCTGAATGAACTGGCCCGGATGACCTCCCTGGGCATCCTGCTTGAAGAGGAGGCTCTTCCGGTGCGGGAGGAGGTAAAGAACATCTGTGAGGTGTTCGGTTACGATCCGCTGTATCTTGCCAACGAGGGGAAAGTGGTGATGGTGGTGCCTGCCGCGGAGGCCGGCCGTGCCCTCTCCGTCCTGCAGGAACATCCTGCAGGTGCCGCTGCCGCCATCATCGGCACCATAACAGATGACCACCCCGGCAGGGTGGTCATGCAAACCGCTATAGGAGGAAGAAGGATCGTGGAAATGCTGGCGGGAGAACAACTTCCCCGTATCTGCTGAGAGGGATCAGAAGTTGCCGTATTCGTGATAGAGTCGTGTGAGGGCTTCGGAGATGTTCTCGAACGAGAGAAAATGCTTCTTGCACCCCACCCGTGAACAGACATAAACCCTCCCACCTTTCTGCAGGGCCAGGGGGATCATGGGAGCCCCGCATTCCTCACACACCGTTTTGCTGGTGAGCTCCTCATGGCAGTGCGGACAAAAGACCCGGATCACCTCTCCCTCCTTCAGCTCGACGGTGCTCTCATGGGTATAGCATCCGTAATAGGCGCACAGCCGCAGCTTCCCCTCACCTGCTTCGGTCTTCACATCGAGCAGGATGCTCGGCTTCTCGTGGATACGATGGTATGGGTCCATCAATGATTTCTTGCAATGCGGACATTTGACGTTCAGTGCGATCTTTTCCATGGTTCTCTGTGATTTTCGTGCCTGGAAAAATATTTTTGAATTTTCTGACATTATAGTAATTTTATTGTTAAAATCCAAACAATAATCGGGAAAAGATGCACGAGTTATCGATCGCAATGAGCATTGTGGAGCTGGCGGAAGAGTATGCCGGGCGCGAGGGGGCGACGAAGGTGCGTGAGCTGGAACTGGAGGTGGGCGAGCTCTCGGGCGTCGTGATCGAAGCGCTTGATTTTGCCATGGAGGAGGCCACATCCGGCACCCTGTGTGAGGGGGCCCACTGGACGATCCGTCCGGTGCCCGCCGAAATGAAATGCAGGGCCTGCGGCCATCAGTACTTTGTTCACGACCTTTTCACTCCCTGTCCGGAATGCGGTACACCCGGCGGAGAACTCCTCCGGGGCGACGAAATGCGCCTGCACTCCATCCTCGTGGAATGATCATATATGTGAATTGTTTAACATATCTGACAAAGGTCATCTTTTGTTGAGGATAAAAAGGTTATATTTGTAACAAAAAACAGGATCATGTGTGACAGCTGCGGATGCGGGGGCGAAGGGGAGGAAGTGATCCTCCGTCGCCCGGGAAACGAGAGTGAGCATATCCACCTCGATGGAGGGGATGACCATGTCCATACGCACGAACATTCCTCTCATCATCACCATCATCATCACCACCATGATCATCCGGGAGGGATGCGGGAGGTTGTGGTGGAGCAGAACATCCTTTCCAGGAACGATCTGCAGGCCGAGCGGAACCGGGGTTTTTTCGAGGCGCTGGGCATTACGGCCTTCAATCTGGTCAGCTCACCGGGTGCCGGCAAGACGAGCCTGCTGGAAAGGACCATCCATGATCTGAAAGAAGAACGTCGTTTTTGTGTCATCGAAGGGGATCAGCAGACGATGCATGATGCCCGGCGTATCGATGCCACAGGGGTGCCGGTCATCCAGATCAACACGGGGAACGGTTGTCACCTCGATGCCCGAATGGTCCACCGTGCCGTGAAGGAGCTGAATGTGCCCCAGGGTGCCGTGCTGATGATCGAGAACGTGGGAAACCTCGTATGTCCTTCGTTGTTCGACCTCGGTGAGAAGCAACGGATCGTCGTGATCAGTGTCCCCGAAGGGGATGATAAGCCGGTCAAATATCCGACGATGTTCCGTACCTCCCACCTGTGTATCGTCAACAAGATCGATCTGCTCCCTTATGTGGAGTTCGACATGGAAAAAATGAAAGCATGGGCAAGACAGGTGAACCCCGATATTGCTTTCATCGAGCTTTCGGTACGTACGGGAGAGGGAATGGAGAGATGGTACGAATGGTTGCTGGCCAACAGCTGAGCGAAAGAACCGTTATTTCGTTCTGCTGGTTTTCTCTTCTTTTCCTTTTTTCTCGCTGGCGCTCTTTTCACTGACATAAATCAGGGCTTCCAGCTCATTGCACACGCTTATGTTCTGGACGGTCACATGGGGCGGTGTTTTCAGCATCACCGGGGCGAAGTTGAGGATGCCCGTTATGCCGGCCTCCACCATCTGGTTGCATACTTCCTGGGCCACCTGTTCGGGTACGGCAATGATGCCGATACGTACTTTTTCCTCCCGGATGACACGTGCCATCTCTTCGGGCCTGAAAACAGGAATGCGACAGTTCTTCTTCAGCTTGGCCGGGTCGATGTCGAAACCCGCCACCAGCTGCATGTTGCGGTTGATGAAACCTTTGTATTGTACCAGCGCCTTCCCGATATTGCCCAGACCTGCCAGGATGATCTTATGGATGTCTTCTTTGTGGAGCAGTTCGTTGATCTTGTCCAGCAGATCCTGGATCTTGTATCCTGCCTTCTTGTTGCCACGAAGGTTGAACTGCGAGAAATCCTTGCGTACCTGCTCGGGGCTCACACCGATCTCCTGCGCCAGCGTATACGAAAAAATACGCTCGAACCCAAGATTCTGGAATTTAAGCAAACACATCCTGTATTGGATGATCCGCTGGATGTTTTTCTTGATCATTGCTTTTTTCGCTTATTCCTGTTTTTCAGAAAAGGGGAATTCCCTTTCACAGTACAAAAGTAAATGTTTTGTTTAAAAATTAACAAATAAAATTTTATTTTCACCCTTTCATTGGAGAGGAGGGATAGCATATGAAGAAGAAACTGCCCGCACGGACTGTGGAACGGCTGAGCGAATACCGCAGGACATTGATCAACAGTTTGGCGGAAGGGAAAGAGTATATTTTTTCTCATGAGCTGGCCGAGATGCATAACAATACCGCCGTACAGGTTCGTCGTGACATTATGCTCATCGGATATTCCGGTGTGCAACGCCGGGGTTACCGCATCAAGGAGCTGATACGGGCCATCGGAAGGGTCCTGGACGATCCGCGGGGCCAGAACGTGGCCATCGTAGGCGTGGGGCATCTGGGTACGGCCATCCTTCACTATCTGAAGGGCAAGCGTCCCAGCCTCCACCTCAAAGTGCTCTTTGATATCTCGGAAGAGAAAACCGGCCGCGAGCTCAATGGCGTACCCTGCTATCACATCGACGAATTGGAGCGGGTCATCCAAGAGATGCGGATCGAGATCGCCATACTCACGGTCCCTATGGAGGTGGCCAAAGAGATGACTGAGGCCCTGGTGAAAGCCGGTGTGCGTGGCATCCTGAACTTTACCACCGTCCCTCTGGATGTGCCGGAAGGGGTTTTTCTCGAAGAGTACGACCTGATCACCTCGCTGGAGAAGGTGGCTTATTTTGTGCGTTAGCGGTAAAAAAGCGGCCGCAACAGCTCCCTGAAAAAGACGGCGTTGGCGAACAGGCGTTCCGTCCCGGTAAAATATCCACGGAACAGAGGATCATCCAGAAAGCTGATCACCCTTCCCTGCCCGGTGAGGGTGACCACCACTGCCGGTGTGCCTTCCAGCCTCTCGAGGTTCTGGCGGGAGATGTAACCGCTCAGCAAAGGATCCGAACTGTAGATCACGGGACGGTATGCCTCCCCCGGGTCGTTCCCGACGGCCAGCGTGGTGTTCCTGAACACGGGCAACGCAGGTCGGGTGTATCCGTAACAGAGAGGATGTGACAGATCAAGACGGGTCATGAGGATCGTGCCGTTGATCATTTCCAGGGCCTTTCCGCGGTATTGTTCGTCGTAAGTATAGTGCCGGCTCGTGTCGGGTGTGGCTGAAGGCAGGAAATGCAGGCGTGCAAGCCCGGCATCCGCCGCAAAACGATTGGCTGTCTTCAGCGCCACCAGGGTTCCCCCTTTTTTGAGCCATCTTTTCAGCTCTTCCCGGAAGGAGGATGAAAGCAGGGAATATCTGCCTCCCGCCAGGACAAGGACGTTGTACCGGCTGAGATCCACGTCATCCATCCGGTGAACATCCACCATCGTGAGCGGCATCTGCAATACCTGGTCGAAATAACGCCATACCTCGCCCGCCTCATAGCTGGAGATGCCGTCACCCGTGACCAGCAGGGGACGGGGGGCGGTGAGGGGCACCATCTTTCCCGAGCCCAGATCGATGCCCGTGGGGGTGAGCCCCGTGGTGACGGACCATGCCTCCACACCGGCACCCCGCACGACCTGCTCCAGCAGACGATACAGACTGCCAGTCTCCAGCGACTGGTTCTGCACGGGGATGAAAAGAGTGCCGTAAGGGAAAGCTTTCTTCAGGTGGCCGTCGTCGTAAGTGAAGGGCGACATGGCTGCCTTGACCCGCACACCTTTTGCCAGCAGCTGACCCAGGACCCCGGGGAGTTCGTAACCCCGCGGGTCCAAAAGATAACCATAACGGCTCATGCCACCGTGCACCAGCCCTTCCGGCATGACCACCGTATCGATGGGACGAAGAAGCTGCGAAGAGACCGTATGAGCGTCCTTCACCGCAGTGAAGGGCATGTTGTATGCCAGGGGGAAGGTCCAGGTGGAGACATCATAGAAAGTGCTGTCACGGAAACGTGTGCGTTCCTCAAAGAGGGCGGTGATGAGACGGTACTGGGGCTGCCGCATATCCACGTAATAAGCGCCGGCAGGGTAGGTGCGGTCACCGGCCCTGACCGCGGCGGTCAGGGCCCGGACCCGGATCTGATGGGCCTGCAGAAGACGTACGAAAAGCCGTGTGCGCACCGGGTCGTCCGGATCGCCAAAAAGATATCCCCGAACCTCCGACCGTGCAGCCTCCTTCAGAGCTGTGGTGAAGAACGTCCGCTGGTACTCCAGCAGCTCCCTGCGCAGGTCGTGCGCGGCAGCCAGCGTCGAAAGACTGACGGTGAACTGGTTGCGTATGGCAAAAGGAAAGGTGAGCTCGCCGTTGACGGTCTGCCGCACATGTCCCCGTACCGAACCCTGCTCGAAAAGGATACCGATCCCGCCGTTGACATCGGGAAAGGATGAGCCTTTCCCGTAATAATAGTCGTCGAACATCTCTTCAGAAAAATACTGGCTGCCGATCCTGTCGAGGTAGCGGGCGTGGTACCGGGCGATGCGGGCCGTCAGGTCATAGTTGCCTGCGGGGGTGAGGGGATGGTTGCGGGAGGGGATGCCCGGCTGGAAGAAAAAGGTGGAAGAGGAGCCCATCTCATGATGGTCGGTGACGAGGTTGGGCCGCCAGCGGTAGAACTGCCGCACACGCGCCCGGCTCTCTCGGTTGACCAGCAACAGATAGTCGCGGTTCATGTCGAACCAGTAGTGGTTGCCACGGCCCCGGGGCCATGGCTCATGGAACTCGTCACTCACCGCGTCGGACGAAGGATGCAGCCCGCGCCGGCTGTTCACCCACTCCGAAAAACGACTGTAGCCGTCGGGGTTGATCACCGGATCGATGATGACGATGTTCTTCCTCAGGAAATCCTCCAGTCCCGGTTCCCTCGCGGCTGCCAGATAATAGACGGTCAGCAGGGCGGCATTCGCCCCGCTCGCTTCATTGCCGTGGATGGTGTAGCTCAGCAGTACCACCAGCGGCACCTCCTCCGTATCCACGGTGTCGCTGTGCTGAGGATCGCTCAGCGACAGATGATGCTGTCGCATCTCTTCCAGCCGTCCCGCATTCTCCTCAGCGGTGACGATCACATACAGCAACGGCCTCCCTTCGTAGGTACGTCCGTATTCCCTGACCGTCACCCGGTCGGAAGCCCGCGCCACGGCATACATGTACTCCACGATCTTGTCATGCGAAGCATGCCAGGTGCCCGGAACATATCCCAGTACCGATGAAGGCAGAGGAACAGCAGGATCATATTCCACACTGTCGGGAAGATAATAATCCGGGGTCACGGCATGAAGCTCTACGGAGACCAGCAAGGAAAGAAAAATGATCAGGAAAGGACGGCTCTTCATCGAAAAAGGATTTGAAAAGTTCAGCGCCTGAAATTACAGGAAAAATCCTTGACCAAAAAAACTTTTCTCCTTTGGCATGCCGGGGAAAGAGTTTCCCGTTTCCCTGTCCAGGTAGGATGATGCGGAACAACAGAGGGCCGGAAAGCGCACTTTTTCTTTTTTTCTCGTTTTTTTCGCTGCATTTTTTGCAATTTTATGCAAACGAACTTTCACTTCATGCGAACTCCTCTGTATACTTTCCCCGTTCTTCTTTTCTTTTTTCTCTTTTTGCCGCGCAGTGTCCCTGCTCAGGGCAATGCACATATTGCCCGCAAGTCCCGGGCTCTTTCAGACAGGATGAAGTATTACAAGGCCTTGTCGCTGTGTGACGGGTGGCTTGCCGGACATCCCCGCGATCCTCTGGTCCTGGCGGCACGGGGTGATGTGTACTATGCACTTTATGATCTTTTTGCTGCTGCACAGGATTACCGGGCGGCTTTGCGGGCGGGGTATGACGGTGAGGATACCGTCTTTCTGAGGATTTTTTCGGATACGGCCACGCTGGTGCAGCTGCTGGTGAACGATCCCGCGCAGCGGGTGCGTCTCGATCCCCGGCATGGTTACCGTTATCTTCCGGATCATGCCGATACCCTGCGGGGCATGCTCACTCCTCCGCGCACCTGTTACGACATCGTTCACGAGCAGCTGCATGTGAAGGTGATGCCGTCCGACAGCTCCATTGCCGGCAGCAACACCCTGCGGGTGAGGATGACCGTCGACAGTTGCCGGCGCCTGCAGCTCGACCTCTTTCCGCAATACATCATCGACACGGTAACCCTCAACGGCCGGATTCTCTCTTGGCACCGGGATGGCGCTGCTTTTTTCCTGGCCCTCCCTCCATGCCTCAGGAAGGATACGCTGGTGACCCTGCGGGTGGTCTATCACGGCCGTCCGCAGGTGGCGAAGGACCCTCCCTGGCAGGGCGGATTCGTCTGGCAGAAGACCGACGGACGCTATAACGTCGGCGTGGCCTGTGAACACCTGGGAGCCAGCTCCTGGTGGCCCACCAAAGACCACCTCTCCGACAAACCCGACTCCATGGACATTCTCATCACCGTACCACCGGGATATGTGGCCGTGGCCAACGGCCACCCCACGGATACTACCCCGGCCGGCAACGGCTGGCGAACCTTCGCCTGGCATGTCAGCTATCCCATCGTCAATTACAATGTCACCTTCTATATGGGCGATTACCTCGACATCAGCGAGCCTTATACCACCATCGCCCTGCAACGTACACAGATCGATTACTACCTCCGTAAAGATCATCTCGACCAGGCCCGCGACTATTACAGGCGTACGCGGACCATCCTTTCCGACCTGGAGCGTCTTTTCGGGGAATACCCTTTTCCGCGTGACGGCATCGGTTATGTGGAAGCTCCTTACGAGGGCATGGAGCATCAGAGCGCCATCGCCATCGGAAATGCTTATGACGACACCTCCGGATATCAGATCTACGACGGGTTCCCCATGCTCGTGGTCCATGAGACCGCCCATGAGTGGTGGGGCAATGCCGTCTCGCCGGAAGACATGGCCGACCTGTGGCTCAACGAAGGCCTGGCCACGTATACCGAGGATCTTTTTCTTGAACGGGAGTTCGGTCATGAGCGTTACCTGAAATACGTTGGACAGCAGATGCTGATGGTCAACAATATATGGCCGGTGGTGGGGCCAAGGGACATCAACTACAATGCTTTCATGGGGGAAGATGTCTACATGAAAGGGGCTGCCATGCTCCACTCCCTCCGCTCGGTGTTCAACGATGACAAGGCATTCCTTACCATGCTGCGTGACTATTACGAAAAGTTCAGATACCGCACGGTCAATACCTACGATTTCATCCTTCATGCGGAGAAATACACCGACCGTCCGCTTCGTCCCTTTTTTTATGTCTATCTTTTCCAAAAGGACCCGCCGGTGCTGGAATATTCCTTTTACCGGGTGAAGAAGAAGAAGCAACTGATCCTTCGTTATTTTTGGAGAGGGGTGCCCCGGGATTTTTCCATGCCTTTTCTGCTGCTTTCTTCCGGGGTACACAGGATCATGGCGAAAAGCGAACCCACAATGATACGCATCCGGGATACCAGAGATTTCATTATCGTGACCCCCGGGCTTTTGAGCACAGGGGTGTTGAAAGATGATCTCAGGAGTTCTACCTATTTTTATACCCGGTATGTCCCTTTTACGGATGAGGAGGCAGCACATCTGGAGGATTTTCTCAGGAACGAGGGGGACGAGTGAATGATGACGAACCGAATGTGAACGATATGATCAACGACAAGCTTATCCATCCGCGCAGCATCGTGGTGGTGGGAGGTTCCGGCGACCGTCGCAAGCCGGGCGGCAAGGTGCTCGAGAACCTTTTGCGTTCCGGTTTCCGGGGCGAACTGTATGTGGTGAATCCGCGCGGCGGCGAGGTGCAGGGTGTTCCTGCCTACCGTGAGGTGAGCGAACTCCCGCAGGTCGACCTGGCCATTCTGGCCGTGGCGGCGAAGTATACCCTGCCGGCCGTTGAGATCCTGGCACGTGACAAGGGAACCCGCGCCTTCATCATCCTCTCGGCCGGTTTTGGCGAGGAGAGCAGCGAAGGGGCCGCTCTCGAGAAGGAGATCGTCAGGGTCGTCGAAAGGTACGATGCCACCCTCATCGGCCCCAACTGCATCGGTGTCATCACCCCTTCCTACAGCGGGGTCTTCACCACGCCTGCCCCTGCTCCCGACCCGGAGGGGGTGACGCTGGTCTCCGGCTCGGGGGCTACGGCCGTATTCATCATGGAGGCGGGCATCACCATGGGACTCACCTTTGCCTCGGTCTTTTCCGTGGGCAACAGTGCCCAGAACGGTGTGGAGGAGGTGCTGGCATACCTGGATGAGCATTTCGATCCGGCCACCTCCTCGAAGGTGATCCTGCTCTACATGGAAAGCATCCGCAAGCCGCGCATGCTGTTGCGTCATGCGGCGTCGCTGGTGCGGAAAGGATGTCGCATCGCGGCGGTCAAGGCGGGGGTCACCGATGCCGGCAGCCGTGCCGCCTCCTCCCACACCGGAGCGATGGCCGGCAGCGACGAGGCTGCCGCCGCCCTCTTCCGCAAGGCGGGCCTCGTGCGTTGTCACAGCCGCCAGGAGCTGGTCACCGTCGCCGGCGTGATGCGTCATCCCTTGCCCCGCGGGCGGCGTTTCGCCGTCATCACCCATGCTGGCGGGCCTGCCGTGATGCTCACCGACACGCTCGCCGCCCAGGGCCTCGAGGTGCCCCCCCTGCAGGGGCCGGCGGCGGAAGAGCTCAGACAACAGCTCTTCCCCGGCTCGTCGGTACGCAACCCCATCGACTTCCTCGCCACCGGCACCGCCGAACAGCTCGATGCCATCATCGAGGCCTGCGACAACGCCTTCGACAACATCGACGCCATGGTGGTGATCTTCGGCAGTCCGGGTCTCTTCCCCGTCGATGAGGTGTACGACGTGCTCGACCGCCGTATGCGCACCTCCCGCAAGCCCATCTACCCTGTGTTGCCCTCGGTGATCAATGTGCGGCGCGAGATCGAGGCTTTCATTGCCCGCGGGCATGTGCATTTCTCCGACGAGGTGGTGCTGGGCCGTGCCCTGGGGCGTGTCCTTCTTACGCCGACGCCGGCACCTGCCGCCGGCGCGGCTGCCGGCATCACCCTCCCCGCCCTCACCACCCGCGAAGGATACCTGCCCCCCGACGAGGTGCACCGTCTTCTGCGCGAGGCCGGCATACCCGTCGTCGAAGAAAAAGTGTGCGAGACCCCTGAAGAGGCGCTCTCCTTTGCCATGGAGACCGGTTTCCCCGTGGTGATGAAGGCAGTGGGCCTGCTCCACAAAAGCGATGCGGGAGGAGTCATCACCGGCATCACCACCCCCGAAGGCGTGGAAGAGGCTTTCGACCGTCTTACCTCCCTGGAGAACGTCACGGCCGTGCTGGTGCAGCCCATGGTCAGGGGATACGAGCTTTTCGCCGGCGTGAAAAGGGAAGGGCCTTTCGGCCATCTGATCCTGGCCGGCCTGGGGGGCATCTTCGTGGAGACCCTGCGCGACTATGCCGCCGCCCTCACCCCTCTCAGCAGCGAAGAGGCCCTACAGATGATCCGGAGCCTCCGTGCTTACCCTCTTTTCAAAGGCCTGAGAGGAAAGAAAGGTATCAGCGAAGAGCGTTTCGCCGGCATCCTCGTCAACCTCTCCCGCCTCGCCGAAAGCCTTCCGACCATAGCAGAAATGGACCTCAACCCCCTCATCGCCGAAGGTGAGAATATCGTCGCGGTCGATGCACGTATACGGCTGGAGAAGAGTGGAATGTAATGAAAACCGAATGGGATGGTCCTTCCGTAAAACCTCGGAATGGGAACTTTTTCGTATATTCGTGCACAATGTGAAACCTGAATCACCTTTATGGAAAAGATAGGTTTGTTCTACGGTCCGCAGGGCGGGTCGGTGGAACGCGTGGCAAAGATGATCAAGGAAAAGCTGGGAGAGCGTGTCGACCTGATCCCTGTGGCCGAAGTCACGCCGGAGAAGATCAACAGTTACAAGAACATCATTTTCGGGCTTTCTACCGTAGGGGCGGAGACCTGGAGGGCGGATCATGACGGCGACGATTGGTCCGGGGTATTGGCTTCACTTGACCGGATCGATTATCTCGGGAAAACTTTTGCGATCTACGGCCTGGGCAATCAGGTGATGTATCCCCGGCATTTCGTCGATGCCATGGGGGTGCTGGGCAGGGAACTCCTGCGTCACGGCGCCCGCATCGTGGGACAGCGGCCCGTGACCGACTACAATTTTGAAGCATCGGAGGCCGTGATCGATGGTCATTTTATTGGCCTGCCGCTGGACGAAGATACGGAGCCGGAAAAGACCCCTGAACGACTTGAGAAATGGCTGGACGAGATACTCAGGGAGTTCGACCGGTGAGTGAACAGGGAAAAAGGGCAGCGTATGCTGCCTTTTTTGGTTTTAAAAGATAACAGCTCATGAGAAAGACACCCGTGGATGCGGCGATCGTGGACGAGGTGATACGCACCAGCTGTCTGGAGCGTGTTGGGCGCGGCACCATCCGTGAGATCGTTCGTACCGTTAACCAGCTGGAGGAGAGAAGCGGCGTACGTTTCATCCGCATGGAGATGGGTGTGCCGGGGCTGGAGCCTGCCCCGCCTGGCGTGGCCGCAGAAATAGCCGCCCTCCAACGCGGCGTGCCCGCCAAATACCCCATGATCGAAGGTGTCAAAGAACTCAAGGAGGAGATCGCACGCTTCGCCAAACTCTTCATGGACATCGACGTCGACCCCAAAGGCTGCCTCCCCACCGTCGGCAGCATGATGGGGTCCATGGCCGCTTTCATGGTGGCCAACCGTACCGACCCCTCCAAGGAGGGGACCCTCTTCCTTGACCCCGGATTCCCTGTCCAGAAACAGCAATGCCACGTCCTGGGCCACAGCTTCATGTCGTTCGATGTATACGACTACCGCGGCCCTAAACTGAAAGACAAGCTCTTCGAATACCTGGAGACCGGCAAGGTCTCCAGCATCCTTTATTCCAGTCCCAACAACCCGGCATGGTTCATCTTAACCGAAGAAGAGCTTCAGATCATCGGTGAGATGGCCAACGAATACGGGGTCATCGTCATCGAGGACCTGGCCTATTTTGGTATGGACTTCCGGCGGGATTATTCGCGGCCGGGTGAACCCCCTTACCAGCCGACCGTGGCCAAGTATACCGACAACTACCTGCTGCTGATCTCCAGCTCCAAGGCCTTCAGCTACGCGGGTCAGCGGGTGGGGATGATGATCATCAGCGACTATCTCTACCATCGCCGTTTTCCCGCCCTGAAAAGGTACTTCCCTTCGTCGGAGTTCGGCTATGCCATGATCTACGGTGCCCTCTATTCCCTCTCGGCAGGCGTCTCCCATTCCTCACAATGGGCCCTGCAGGGTATCCTCAAAGCGGCCAACGACGGGGAATACAATTTCGTGGAGGAGGTACGGGAATACGGACGCAAGGCCAAAGTGATGAAAGAGATCTTCCTGCGTCACGGCTTCCGCCTCGTCTACGACAACGATGTGGGCGAACCCCTTGCCGACGGCTTCTATTTCACGGTCGCCTATCCCGGTCTTTCAGGTGTCGAGCTGGTGGAAGAGCTGCTTTACTACGGCATCGGCGCCATCTCCCTCGAGATCACCGGAAGCACCCGCACCGAAGGAATACGGGCCTGCGTCTCACAGGTCATGCCCGACCAGTTCAAAGACCTGGAAGAGAGACTGGAACAGTTCCGGAACGACCATCCCGTCTGAAAAGCTTGTTGTCGAACATCTATTCTTATGATAAAAAACAGGAACAGGTTGCATGGGAAATATTACTTTTGAGAAGGTTAACCAAAACGTTCGGTCATGGCAAAAGTGAAAGGTGCGATCGTGGTCGACATAGAAAGATGCAAGGGATGTGAGCTGTGCGTCATCTCG
Source organism: uncultured Rikenellaceae bacterium (assembly GCA_964599235.1). Lineage (GTDB taxonomy): Bacteria > Bacteroidota > Bacteroidia > Bacteroidales > VadinHA17 > DRPN01. Next base: position 10,264 of record CAZRDX010000032.1, on the reverse strand, counting down.
TGTCCGACGAATGTCATCGCCATGTCGCGCAAGGTGAACAGCAAGGGATACCATTATGCTTACATGGAGCATCCCGATGCGTGCAACGGGTGTACCAACTGTGCCATCGTCTGTCCCGACGGGGTGATCACGGTATACCGCAAGAAGATTGAGACCTCTGATGTTTAACGAACCGACAGATCCATGGAGGAAGATTTTGTACTGATGAAAGGCAATGAGGCGCTGGCCGAGGCGGCAATACGGGCCGGCGTTGACGGTTATTTCGGTTATCCCATCACCCCGCAGAGCGAGGTGATGGAGTACCTTACCGCGGCCCGTCCCTGGGAGCGCACCGGCATGGTCGTTTTCCAGGCTGAGAGCGAGGTGGCGGCCATTAACATGCTCTATGGCGGTGCCGGCGCCGGGAAGAAGGTGATGACCTCCTCCTCCAGCCCGGGCATCAGCCTCATGCAGGAAGGGCTCTCCTACATCGCCGGTGCCGAGCTGCCGGTGGTCGTCGCCAACATCGTCCGGGGAGGGCCGGGGCTGGGCACTATCCAGCCCGCTCAGTCGGACTACTTCCAGGCCACCAAGGGCGGCGGCCACGGCGACTACCATCTGCTGGTGCTGGCCCCCTCATCCGTCCAGGAAATGGCCGACTTCGTCGAACTGGCCTTCGACCTGGCGTTCAAATACCGCAACCCGGTGATGATCCTCTCCGACGGAGCCATCGGCCAGATGATGGAGAAGGTGAAGTTCAAGCCCCAGAAACCCCGCATGCGCGACGATGAGCTGCCGGAATGGGCTACCACCGGCAAGAAACCCAACCGCGAACGCAACATCATCACCAGTCTCGACCTCGACCCTTACCGGCAGGAACGTTTCAACCACCATCTCCAGGAGAAATACCGCAGGATGTGTGAGGAGGAGGTGCGTTACGAGACCTTCCAGAGCGACGATGCGGATTATCTGCTGGTGGCTTACGGCACCAGCGCCCGCATCTGCCAGAAGGCTGTGCAGCTGGCCCGTGAGGAGGGTATACGCGCCGGCTTGCTGCGCCCCATCACCCTCTATCCTTTTCCGGTGAAGGAGATCGCCGCCCTCGCCGGACAGGTGAAAGGCATGCTCAGCGTGGAGATGAGCGCCGGCCAGATGGTCGAGGATGTGCGGCTGTCCGTCAACGGCCGCGTGCCCGTCGAACATTTCGGACGCCTGGGTGGCGTCGTCCCCTCCCCCGAGGAGATCGTCGAAGCTCTCAAACAGAAACTTATCAAAGACTGACCATGGCACACGATCTGAAAGATATCATCAGCGAAGAGAACATCGTCTACAAAAAGACCAAGGTGCTCACCGACAAGCCGATGCATTACTGTCCCGGCTGCGGTCACAGCACCCTCCACCGCATCATCGCCGAGGTGATCGAGGAGATGGGCATCCAGGACAAGACCATCGGCATCGCCCCGGTGGGATGTGCGGTGTTCATGTACGACTACATCGATGTGGACAGCCAGGAGGCCGCCCACGGCAGGGCGCCGGCGCTGGCCACCGCCATCAAGCGCCTTCTGCCCGACCGTTATGTCTTCACCTACCAGGGCGACGGCGACCTGGCGGCCATCGGCACCGCCGAGACCATCCATGCCTGCAACCGCGGCGAGAACATCACCATGTTCTTCGTCAACAACGGCATCTACGGCATGACCGGCGGCCAGATGGCTCCCACCACCCTCACCGGCATGCGCACCTCCACCACCCCCTACGGCCGCGACGACAGCCTCATGGGCCATCCCATCAAGATCACCGACCTGGTGGCCCAGCTGCCCGGCACCTATTACGTCACCCGCCAGGCCGTCCATACTCCCGCTTACGTGCGTCGCACCAAAAAAGCCGTCCGCAAGGCGTTCGAGTATCAAATGCGTGGCAAAGGGGTCTCCTTCGTCGAGGTGGTCTCCAACTGCAACTCCGGCTGGAAGATGCCACCCGTACAGGCCGTCAAATGGCTCGACGAGAACATGCTCCCCTTTTACCCCCTCGGGGATATCAAGGTGCCGGAGGATTGACAACCAACACATTCATGAACCATGACTGAAGAGATCATCATAGCAGGCTTCGGAGGACAAGGTGTCCTCTCCATGGGCAAGATACTTTGCTATTCGGGTGTGATGCAAGGCAAGGAGGTGAGCTGGATGCCCTCCTACGGCCCCGAGATGCGCGGCGGCACGGCCAATGTCACCGTCATCATCAGCGACGAGCGGATCAGCTCGCCCATCCTGAACGCATTCGACTCGGCCATTATCCTCAACCAGCAGTCGATGGACAAGTTCGAGCCCAAGGTGAAACCCGGAGGCATGCTCCTGTACGACCCCAACGGCATCACCCGTCATCCCGAACGCAAGGACATCAACATCTATCGTTGCAGCGGAGCCGAAGAGGCCGCCCGCATGGGCGCCATACGGTCGTTCAACATGATCATGCTCGGCGCCTTCCTCAGGATCAAACCCATCGTCGAGATGGAAAATGTCCTGAAAGGGCTCAAAAAATCGCTCCCCGAGCGTTATCATCATCTGCTTCCGCAGAACGAGCAAGCCATCCAACGGGGGATGGAGATCGTCGAAGAGGTCCAGGTCCTTGCCCGGACACCTTAAAGATCAAATGTCAGGAACAGACTGGGTGTGAACCCTGGGAAACGCACATCAACAGGTATGGAGTAAGGGATCCCTGTAGCTTCGTCCAGAGAGGTGAAAAAGAGCCTGTTGCGCAGATTGTGACGATTGTACAGGTTGATCACCGAAAGTCCTGTCACGCATCGTACCTTTTTCCGGAAAAGAGGGAAGCGGTAGGTAACACTCATGTCAAGACGGTGATGGTCCGGCAGATGGTCGTTGTTGAGATCATCGAGGGCGGGAAAGAAAGGATAAACCCCTTGAGGGGAAGGTGGTGAGGTGTAGGGGAGTCCCGTGGCATAACGCCACGTGAAGGAATAGTTCCACCGGCCGGTGCGGAAAAGGGCGGCTATTTTAAGCTGATGGCGTTGATCGTTGTTGGCCGGAAAGAATTCGGCATCATTGAGCATATCGAAACGCTCCTGGTTGATGCTGTAAGTATACCCTATCCAGCCGGTGAAATGCCGCATCTCTTTTTTTATCAGCACGTCGATCCCGTAAATTTTCCCTTTTCCCCGGGTAAAGAATCCGTTGCCTTCGTAAAGAGAGTCGTAGGTGTAATAAAAGCGGCTCAGACCTGTGGTGTTTCGGCTGAAACATTCAGCATCCACTTCCATCCCCTGAGCCTCGTAGTGAATACCTGCTACGAAATGATGTGATCTCATCACGGGGATATCGCCGCCGTCGGCCAGAACCCAGAAGGAGGAGTAATCACCGTACAAGCCCGGAACGACGGTCCGCAACATGTATTGATGATAAAGACCTGCGGCCCCCTTGATCCGCAGATGTTCAGTGACCGGAATGGTGACGGTCAGACGTGGTTCGGCATAGATGCGGCCGGAATGAGGATCCCATGTGCTGCGTATTCCCCCCAGCAAATGAAAGAAAGCGAAAGGCTGGAACCTGTATTGGATATAGCCGGTCAGACGTGAGGCCTGCTGGACGATGTCGGAGATCACCATGGAGTCCTTGATCTCATTGAGATAGTTGATACTGGAATGATTGAAGGATAGTCCGCTCTCCAGACGGTGACGGTTGCCGGGCTGCCAGGTATGTGTCAATGTCACCACCCCTTCCCGGATACGGTTGTCGTTGATCATTGCATCGTATTGGGTGGTGACCTCTCCGTTCAGGGTGTCGTAGAAAATATAGGTTTCCGTGGAAAGATCATAATACGACGAGAGCGCCCCCGTCAGCATAGTGTGATGTTGTGCGTTCCATTGCCGGCTCCAGTGAATGCTCAGACCATCATTTCCCCACTGGTTGTCGTTCCGGTAATCGAAAGCGGGGTCGTTCACCACCAGCTTGTCTTTCCCCGTGGAAAAACTCACACTGACCAGGTCCTTTTCGTCAGGACGCAGGGAAAATTTGACGTTCATGTCATAGAAATGGAACGATGGGATCATTTCCTTGCTGTAGATGCGTTGACTTTCGCCGATGTTCAGGATCATCATGTTTTCTCCCGAGAAGAAACTGTTGAAGATGTCCCGATAGAGCGGTGAGGTGAGCACATCGGTAAAGGAACGGCGGCCGGCGAGGAGGAGGGAACCTTTCTGACGGAACAACGGTACTTCCACCATGGCATTGCCGCTGATGGTGTTGATACCAGCATGGGCCGAGAAGTTGTTGTAATTGCCCGAGCGTCCCGTGATATCGATGATCCCTCCCACCTTTCCTCCGTAACGTGCATCATAGGCACTTTTGTAGATGCGGATGTCACGGATCACATGAGGGTTGACCGAGCTGAAGAGCCCGAAACAGTGGTCCTGCTTGTATAAAGGATAACCGTCGAAAAGAAGCAGGTTTTGGTCGGCGGTGCTGCCCCGCAGCGAGATCCCGGTGACTGCCTCATTGGAGGCTGTGATGCCGGGCATGAGCTGCATCAGGGAGAAAATGTCCACCTCCCCCATGTTGGGAAGAGAAAGAAGCTTGGCAGGGTTGAGCCGGTATTCCCCTGTGAGAGGGCCTGTCTCCAGGGGCGCATCCTCTTTTTCCACCGCCACATCCTCCAGCATCATCTCTTGTCTGGAGAGTGTCACCTGGATGTTGTTCACAGGGTGTGAAAGCCGAAGACGGCGGGGAGCATAGCCGAGATAACTTACTGTCAGGGTTATGGTATCGCCGGTGCCGGCCGGCAGTTCCAGCGAGAAATGACCGTCGGCATGGGTCGTCGTCCCGATCATTGTCCCTTCGAGTAACAAGGTCGCCCAGGGAAGGGCCTCACCACTGGAACCATCCCTGACAGTGCCGGTGATCATCTTGGAGGTACGGGCATGCCGGGGCCGCGGAAGAATGACGTAGCTGCTGTCGATATAACGGAAGGTCATCCCGCTGCCTTCCAGTATTTTCTCCACAGCCGCCTGCGGCGTGGTTGCCCTGACCGTATGATCCAGCATGAGGGTGTCGAGCAAACGGCTGTCGTAAGCAAAACGAAGATGGTACCTGCTCGCCAGCTCCTCCAATATGTTTCCCACAGGACGGCCGCCCTCAATGACCACCTGCCCCTCCTGGGCCGAAGCCACCAGAGAGAAAAAAACGAACCCTATCGTCAGAAACTTTCCCATGCTTTATTCTTCTTTCCGGAGGAACACCTCATTTCCTCTTATCTCCCATTCATACCCCATGGGCAGACAGACCAGTTGGAGGGCTTCTTCCAGAGAGGCCGTGGTGAAATAGCCGGTGTAATGCCTTTCATCGGCCGGCAGGTGGATCTTCACCCCGAACTGTTTTTCCATCTCTTCTATGACCCTTTGTAAAGGTACATCGTGATAGCTGAACGATCCCTTGTCCCAGGAAGGACGGTCACTGCCTGGTGGGAGATGGTACCTTTCGATCGTTCCTGACCCTGTTTTCCGTACTCCTTCTCCCTGATGGAGCAGGATCTTCTCCTCCCCGCTTCGGACAAGAACTTTTCCTTCATAACAGGCTACCTCGAGATGCTGCTTCCCCACGCTTACATGGAAAGCCGTACCTCCTACCTCGATCGTTCCCTTCTCCGTGATCACCTTGAAAGGGGTTCCGTGAGGTACCCGGAAGAACCCTTCTCCCCACAGATACACCCGGCTACGGAACAGGTAAGGGTGGTATCGCAGCGAACTGCCGGAGTTCAGTGTTGCTTCCACCTTGCGGGGCAGTGTCAGATTCCGCTTTTGAGCCGGTGGCACCTCGATCGTCACTGTGCGAAACAGAATGCCCAGAGCCAGGAACAGGATCACACCCGCTGCCGCATAAAGGGCGATGCGGCGTAACAAAACGGGATGAGAGGCCCCTCTTTCCTCCCTGGCGATCCGGCTCTGCAGTCTTTCCCATGCCTCCTCCCGGCTCCGTTGTGCAGGTACATGATAATGACCGGCATGCTCCCATGCCCGTCGAAGCAGTTCGTCGCCACGACCCCCGTCACCCATCGGGTCACTTTTCTTTTTCATGGGTTCTATATCCTTTGATCAAGATATTGCTCCAGAAACAACAGGGCCTTCTGCATCCTCTTTTCAATGGCCTTGACACTCAGTTCCAGACGTTCTGCGATCTCCCTGTAAGTGAGCCCGTCGATGCGATGCATCAGGAACACTTCACGGCTCTTTTCCGGCATGGCCGCCAACACTGCCTGCAAACGCTCATCGAACTCCTTCACCTCCAGCATGTACTCCGGCGTCTCCTTTTCTTCCTCTTTTACCATCGTGTTGATGAAACGGAACGTTATCTCGTTCCTGCGATAATGGTTCTTGAGAAGATTCGATGCAATGGTGTAAAGATACCCCCCCACGCTCTCTTCACGGATCCTCTTCCTGTTCTCCCATAACTTTAAAAAAACATCCTGGATAAGATCCTCAGCAACCTCGATGTCTCCCGACTTGTAATACAGGAAGTTCCGTATATTGTCGTAATACCTGTCAAATATTTTCTTGAACGTGCCGGAATCCATACCGGAAGCTTTGAAAGATGATCTTTTAGAGATTCAAAGATGAGAAACAGGATTCAATCTGTCAACAATACGACCCTTTTTTAGAAAAAAATATTAGGTGGCACAGAAAAAATCTGTTGGATGACTAAAGAATGGGTCTCATAATGAGAGTCTTTAAAGAAATGATATCCAGATCCGTGCGGGTATTTTCAGCTAGGGGCTCCTGGAGAGATCCCCGGGAAGAGAGGTGATGGTGGGAGGCAGATCCTTCTCGTTGGTCCCATTTATAAACTGCTGGAAAGGCCGTGGAACGAAAGGGTCGGGGGGATGAGGGATCGTTTTGGAACGGCTGACCCAAAGTCGGGGAGTTGAGGTCGCTTCTTGACATTTTGGTACTTGTTTCATAACTTGCTTTTCTGTAAGGCAATCCAGATTATCCTCCATAGAACGGAAAGTTATGGAGCATTATTTTTTTGTCATCTTCCACCCCAAAATCCAACATCATGAAAAAGATTGTTGCACGCGATTTTTTCGTTTTGCTGGTCGTTCTTTTCTTTTCTCCGTTCCGGCTTACGGCCCAGGTGCCTCGTATGTTCAGCTATCAGGCGGTGGTGCGCGGCGATGACGGCGGTGTGCTGAAGTCCGCCTCGCTGCAGGTGCGTCTGAGCCTGCTGCAGGGCTCGGATGCCGGCACGGCGGTGTGGAGCGAGACGCACAGTGTGACCACCAACGCGCAGGGTCTCTTTACCGTGGAGGCGGGCAGCGAAGAGCCGCTGACGGTCGACTGGAGCGCCGGCCCCTGGTGGCTCAAGGTGGAGGTCGACCTGAACGACGGCAACGGCTTCCGCGAGATGGGTGCCTCCAGGATCCTTTCTGTACCCTATGCTCTCCAGGCCTCGGATGTGGGTACCTTGTCGCGGCTGGAGGTGCAGGGACAGACTCTGGACTCCGATTCGGTCCTCTTTGAGGTACGACGCAAGGACGGCCAGCCGGTGTTCGTGGTGTACAACGACGGGGTGCGTATCTATGTGAACGACACGGCAGATACGAAAGGTCCGCGCCGCAGCGGCTTTGCCATCGGGGGGTACGGCATGACCAAGGGCGAAGCGGCGGAGTATTTTCGTGTGACCCCCGACAGCACGCGCGTCTATGTGCGGGAGCCCTCCTCCAAGGGCCCCAAACGCGGCGGCTTCGCCATCGGTGGGCTCGACTTCAACAAAGGTCCTGTAAAAGAATATTTCAACGTGTCGAGTACGGCGGATGTGGAGACGGTCTCACCCAGCCGGCCGCGTCTGCTGTGGTATCCGCGCAAGGAGGCTTTCCTGGCGGGGCGTGTGCTGGTGGAGAGCCCCGACAGCGTGGGCACCAACGCCATGGCCACGGGCTTCGAGAGCAAGGCCATCGGCGACTACTCGCAGGCACTGGGCTATCAGGCCCGGGCGGAAGGCAACAACGCCACGGCTATAGGCAACCATGCTGCGGCCAAAGGTTCCGGCTCGTATGCTGTGGGCAACTACGCCATGACCCTTGACAGCGGCTCCTACGCCATCGGCAGCGGCGCCCTGGCCAAAGGATTGAGGAGTTTTGCGATCGGCTCGGTGGGGGTGGACTCGGCAGGCTATGCAACCGCCCCCACCCAGGCCCTGGGAGATTATTCTTACGCCTTCGGGATGGGTAGCGTGGCCAGCGGCCTGGGTGCATTTGCTATGGGTACCCAGGATACAGCTTCCGGGAAATTCAGTCTTTCCATGGGCTCCAATACCAATGCCTTGGGGGATTATTCTATTGCCATCGGCAGGTGGAGCGACGTCGGGGGGAAATTTTCCATTGGCATAGGCAGAAAGATCAGCGCCAGCGGTGATTATTCCACGGCCATCGGCAGGTGGGCATATGCAAAAGGGCTTTCTGCTGTGGCCATAGGTCTTTTTACCATCGCATCAGGTGACATCTCTACCTCCATAGGTGATAATACCAAAGCCACAGGCCTTGTATCCACCGCTTTGGGTGGCTTTACCACCGCCAGCGGTGGTTATGCCACGGCCATGGGATACAAAACGACTGCCAGCGGTACCAGTTCCACCGCCATTGGTTCCAATACTGTTGCAAGTGGTAGTTATTCTCTCGCCATGGGTAGTGGAACAACAGCCAGCGGTACCACTTCCACTGCCATGGGATTCCAGACAAATTCCAAAGGAGGATTTTCCACTGCCATGGGGTACGGAACAACGGCCGAAAGCTATGCTTCTACGGCCATGGGATACCAAACGACCGCAAGTGAGAATTATTCTACCGCTATCGGATACCAAACAAATGCAAAGGGGGAATATTCCACGGCTATGGGGTACAAAACGACTGCCAGCGGTACCAGTTCCACTGCTATTGGCTCCAATACTGTTGCCAGCGGTGGTTATTCTATCGCTATGGGAGCTTTAGCAACTGCCGAAGGTGATTATTCCACAGCCATGGGCTTCCATACTCGCGCAAAATCCTATCTTTCCATGGCCATCGGAAGATACAATCTGGATAACGGATACGATTGGTGGTGGTATGACGAGGATCCACTCTTTACGATCGGTAACGGAACATCTGATACTACCCGGCACAACGCCGTGCTTGTCAAAAAGAACGGAGAGGTTTATTTCCCGGATGTCTATGAGGATGGCCTGACAGGCTCATACCGTGATCTGTATATCGGCAGCGACGGGAAGATCGGATATGTCTCTTCCTCACGCCGTTACAAGGAAAATATCCGGGATATGGAAGATGTGAGCTGGCTGTACCGTCTGCGGCCGGTCAACTTTGTCTATAAGAAGGATCCTTCCCACACCCTGCAATACGGATTGATCGCCGAAGAGGTGGAGAAGGTCAATCCGCAGCTGGTCAGCTACGATGCTCAGGGCCGGCCCGAGACCGTCACCTACGGGATGCTCGTCATCCCCCTGTTGAAAGCACTGCAGGAACAGCAACAGAAGATCGAACGTCAGCAACAGGAGATCGAGCAGCTGAAGAAGGAGAACAGCCAACTGACCTCCTTGCGTGAAAGGCTGGAACAGCTGGAAAAGATCGTGGGGAGTATGACAAGCATAACGCCGGTCACAGAAAAGGAATGAAAAGGATAGGTGCGGGGGGGCGATTGCTTCGGCGCTGCGCGCCTCGCAAATCCGGGATTGATTGAATACGGAATCGGCATTGGGGAATAAACACACCCCCATCCCCTCTCGAGAGGGGAGTTCCCGCAAGCGAGGCCAAAGACCGCCGGAGGCGAAATGAGGGGTCTGTGCCGGGAACCAGCGACCAAGAGACAAGATACCAAAAACCAAAAATACCTGAGATCATGAGAAGAAGAACATTTTTAAGGGAACACGGATCTTCCCAGTATTTGAGTTATCAACGATCTTTTACCCGTTGCGCGGGAGGGATATTTCTCCTGCTTTTTCTCTCTTTTCTTCCGTTATCGGCTCAGGCGCCGCGTATGTTCAGCTACCAGGCGGTGGTGCGCGGCGATGACGGTGGTGTGCTGCAGTCTGCCTCGCTGCAGGTGCGTCTGAGCCTGCTGCAGGGCTCGGATGCCGGCACGGTGGTATGGAGCGAGACGCACAGTGTGACCACCAACGCGCAGGGCCTCTTCACCGTGGAGGCGGGCAGCGAAAAGCCGCTGACGGTCGACTGGAGTGCTGGCCCCTGGTGGCTCAAGGTGGAGGTCGACCTCAACGACGGCAACGGC
>CAZRDX010000031.1:0-203422 GCA_964599235.1 uncultured Rikenellaceae bacterium | reverse complement strand
GTTATACTACAAACTTCTGCTTGGAATGTTCATTATGCAAAGTATGATTAAAACTATTGCATATTTTTAGTATACCTGTTGTGTTGGTGTTTTTTCTGAAAATGAAAATTGACGGACGGGACAACGGGTTTGATCACTGTTTCCCTGCTCAGCTGCTGGCTGCGCAGGGCAAAGCGCGGTTGTTTGAGGGTTTGAGAGCTTACACGCCTTGCAGTTCATGGCAAAAATATTGTATGCTCCTGCCTGTTTATGTTCTTTAGGAAATGTTTTCCGGGAGAGTCTTTCATGCTTCGTAAATGATCCGGAGCTTTTTTGTTATGTTGTTTCGGATCCGGTCATTCTTCAGGGCCCCTTCCGTGACCAGATCGGCTTTGTTCCCCAAAAGTTCGGATAAGCGGTTCTCCGGACGGATCAGTTGCAGAAGAGAGAGGTTCTTGCTGAACCTGACCAGGATAATGATGTTATGTGATCTCTTGCCTTCTTCCAGATATGACCCGAACAGTCCGATGAGTTCGGGATCATAGGAGATAAGCTGCTCAATGATAATATTTTCGATATCTTTTTGCACCATAAAACAAAATTCCGGAAAATATCCGGTGATGCAAAGGGACATTCGGGTTCTTCCGGATCCTGTTGATACAGTTGCGGCCTGAATACAAGACGGGATAAAACATATATCCTGGAACTGAGGGAATGCGGAAAACCTGTTTCCGTCCTCTTGTTCTTCTGTTCCGTTAATTGTTTATTTTTGCCCTGCAAAATAGAGAGACCATGGAGATTCCGTCGAAATACGATCCCTCGAAGACCGAGGACAAGTGGTATCAGTACTGGCTGGAGCGGGGTTTTTTCCGTTCGGTGCCGGACGATCGTGAGCCGTACACCATCGTCATTCCGCCGCCCAATGTGACGGGGGTGCTGCACATGGGGCACATGCTCAACAACACCATCCAGGACATCCTGGTGCGGCGTGCCCGCATGATGGGCAAGAACGCCCTATGGGTGCCGGGCACCGATCATGCCTCCATCGCCACCGAGGCCAAGGTGGTGGCCATGCTGCGGGAGCGCGGCATCCACAAACGCGACCTCTCGCGCGAGGAGTTCCTCCGTTATGCCTGGGAATGGAAAGAGAAACACGGTGGCATCATCCTCGAACAGCTCAAGAAACTGGGTGCCTCGTGCGACTGGGAAAGGACGAAGTTCACCATGGACCCCGACATGTCGGCCAGTGTCATCCGGGTCTTTGTCGACCTTTACAGGAAAGGATACATCTACCGCGGGTTGCGTATGGTCAACTGGGATCCTGCCGCCCGCACCGCCCTTTCCGACGAGGAGGTCATCTACAAGGAGGTGCCCGGCAAGCTCTATTACCTGCGCTACCGTCTGGAGGACGGCGACGACTACCTGACCATCGCCACCACGCGTCCCGAGACCATCCTGGGCGATACGGCCGTATGCGTACATCCGCAGGATGAACGTTACCGCCGCTTCGTGGGCAGGAAGGTGCTGGTGCCGCTCATCCACCGTGCCGTGCCGGTGATTGAGGATGAGTACGTGGATCCGGAGTTCGGTACCGGCGCGCTGAAGATCACCCCCGCCCACGACGAGAACGACTATGAGATAGGCAGACGGCACAACCTGGAGATCATCGACATTCTCAACGAGGACGGCACCCTCAGCGAGGCGGCCCGGCTCTATGTGGGAGAGGACCGTTTCGAGGTGCGCCGTAAGATCGTCCGGCAGCTCGAAGAAGAGGGTTATCTGGTGAAGACGGAGGATTACACCCACAAGGTGGGTTTCTCCGAGCGTACCGATGTGGTGATCGAGCCGCGTCTCTCCCTGCAGTGGTTCCTGCGGATGAAGGAGCTGGCCCGGCCCGCCCTCGAGCATGTGATGAACGACGACATACGCCTGGTGCCGGCTAAGTTCAAGAACACCTACCGTCACTGGATGGAGAACATACGCGACTGGTGCATCTCGCGGCAGCTGTGGTGGGGACATCGCATCCCCGCCTGGTACATCCGCGATAGCGGCGATTATGTGGTGGCAGAGAACGAGGAGGAGGCGCTGCGGCTGGCCCGCGAGAAGAGCGGCGACGCAACCCTCCGTATGAGCGACCTGCACCAGGACGAGGATGTGCTGGACACCTGGTTCTCCTCCTGGCTGTGGCCCATCTCGGTGTTCAACGGCATCCTCGAGCCGGAGAACCCCGACTTCAAATACTACTATCCCACCGATGATCTGGTGACGGCGCCGGAGATCCTCTTCTTCTGGGTGGCGCGGATGATCATCGCCGGCTATGCCTTTGCGGGGGAGAAGCCTTTCCGCAACGTTTATCTCACGGGCATCGTGCGCGACAAGCAGCGCCGCAAGATGTCGAAGTCGCTGGGCAATTCGCCCGATCCGCTGGAGCTGATACGCAAATACGGTGCCGACGGGGTGCGTGTGGGCATGCTGCTCTGCTCGCCTGCGGGCGGGGACCTGCTCTTCGACGAGAGTCTCACCGAGCAGGGGCGTAACTTCGGCAACAAGATATGGAACGCTTTCCGTCTGGTGGCGGGATGGCATGTCGACAGGGAGACACCACAGGAGAAGGCGGCCGCCGCGGCGGTGCTGTGGTTCCGTCACCGTCTCAACGAGACCAAGGCGAAGCTGGAGAAAGAGTTCGTCTCCTACCGTCTTTCCGAGGCGCTGATGACGGTGTACCGTCTTTTCTGGGATGATTTCTCCTCGTGGTATCTGGAGGCGGTGAAGCCGTCGCGCGGCCGTCCGGTGGATGCCGCGACGCAGGAGGCCACCGTCGGCTTCCTCGAGGAGCTGTTGCTGTTGCTGCATCCCTTCATGCCTTTCATCACCGAAGAGATATGGCATCTGCTGCGTGAACGGCAGGAAGGCGAGAGCATCATGGTGGCCTCCTGGCCGGCACAGGGTGACTACGACACCGCCCTCACGGCTGCCTTCGACCATACCCGCGAGACGGTCACCCAGATACGCGCGCTGCGCAAGGAGAAGAACATCCCCCTGAAGGAGCCCCTGACGCTGATGGTGCGCGCCCCACGGGAAAAATACGACGGGCGTTTCCTGCCGGTGCTGCAGAAACTGGCCAACATCGAAGAGGTGGTGTTCACCGACGGGAAGCCCCAGAAAGCCTTGGCTTTCCTCGTCGGTGCGACGGAGTATTTCATCCCCTTTGAGGAGAAGATCGATGTGGAGGCGGAGATAAGCAAGCTGGAGCAGGAGCTGAAGCATGCGAGGGGTTTTCTCGAGGGGGTGATGAAGAAGCTGGGCAACGAGCGTTTTGTGGCCAATGCTCCGGCGCAGGTGGTGGAGCGTGAGCGCAAGAAACGTTCGGATGCCGAGAAGCGCATACGAGCGCTGGAAGAGCGGCTGGCGGCACTGCGCGGCAGCCCCGGGGCGTGAGATAACCCCTCTCTTTTCAGCCCACCACAGCCTTAAGGCTCATGTCGAGGCTTCGTATCTGGTGGGTGAGAGCTCCCACGGAGATATAATCGACGCCGCAGAGCGCATAGGCACGGACGTTGTCGAGGGTGATGCCGCCCGAGGACTCCGTCTCGAAGCGGTCGCCTATCTTTTCCACGGCGGTGCGGGTATCCTCGAGGGAGAAGTTGTCGAGCATGATGCGGTCGACGCCGCCGTGGGCGAGAATACGGTCGACCGCCTCCAGGTCGCGTGCTTCGATGACGATCTTCCAGGTGCGTCCTTTTTTCCTGAAATAGTCGTGGACGGCGTCGATGGCTTTTTCGATGCTGCCGAGGTAGTCGATGTGGTTGTCCTTGATGAGGATCATGTCGTAGAGGCCCATGCGGTGGTTTTCGCCGCCGCCGATGCGTACGGCCTCTTTGTCGAGGAGGCGCATGCCGGGGGTCGTCTTGCGTGTGTCGAGGATGCGGGCTTTGAGGCCTTTGACCTTGTCGACGAAGGCGCGGGTCTGGGTGGCGATGCCGCTCATATGCTGCATGATGTTGAGTGCCAGACGCTCCCCCAGGAGGATGGAGCGGACGTTGCCGCGTACCTCGAAGACGATCACCCCCGGCCTGACATATTCGCCGTCGCGGACATGGATCTCCATCTCGATGGCGGGGTCGATGAGCTCGAAGACACGTCGTGCCACGTCGACGCCGGCGAGGATGCCGTTGTCCTTGATCAGCAGGTTGGCCCTGCCGTGTGTGCCGTCGGGGATGCAGGCCTCGGAGGTGTGGTCGCCATCCCCTACATCCTCGCGGATGGCGTTGAGGAGGAACTTATCGAGATCATCCATTTTCTTTCTCTATTCTGAGCTGTTGAATGACCGGATGGGATGGGCCGGGTTTGATCAGCAGATAAAGACGGTAGGTCTGTCCCGCGGTCTTCAGCAGGCCGATGCCGAAGCGGGCTTTGGGCTTGCCTCCCTCGTGGATGAGGGTGAAGCTGAGCGGGGGATGTTTCTTGAAGAAGTCTTTCAGGATCATGGTAGCCTGGGAGCGGCTGTAGACGTTCTCTTTTTCGAGGATGATGAGCTGCACCGAGCTGTTGAACCAGGGGGAGAGCTTGCCGGCGTCGCCCAGACGGATGGCCCGGACGATTTCGGGCGGGATGTTCTCCACGCTTTGGCCTCCTGCCACGGGGGCAAGAAGGAAGAAAAGGACCACTCCCACAAATACTGGGGTCTTGCTCATTTTCATGTTTTCAGGTTCACGGCCCGTGCCTGCGAAAGAACAAAAACCGGACCATCAACGGCCTGCAATTTAATAAAATCTTGGGAATCGTCACCTCACAAGTCGAATCTCAACGAAAAATGCTTAAATTGACGCGGAACGTGCCCGCTGCCGAAAAATAGGTATTTAAATATCTATTAAAATACCTATTTTAATACCTATTTAAATAGGTAGACATCCGGTTGTGGGCGGAAAGGTCGCAGGCGGATGAAGATACGGGTATTGTTCACGGGAAAGACGGATGGGCGTTTTGTGGAGGAGGGGGTGGCGCATTATGCGCGGCGCATGGAACGGTATCTGCCATTTGTGACGGAGGTGGTGGCAGCGGCCAGGGGAGGTGATCCCCGCAAACAGAAGGAGAAAGAGGGGGAGGCGATCCTGCGGAAGGCGGGAAGGGAGGCTTACATGGTGCTGCTTGACGAGCGGGGGGAGGCCCTCACCTCGGAAGAGTTCGCCGCTTTTCTGCAGAAAAGGATGAACGCCGGCACGCGAGAGCTGTTGTTCGTGGTGGGCGGCGCCTACGGCGTGAGCCCTGCCGTACGCGAGAGGGCCGACAAGGTATTGCAGCTCTCGGCGATGACCTTCTCCCATCAGGTGGTACGTATTTTGCTGATGGAGCAGCTGTACCGGGCCATGACGATCCTCCGCGGGGAACCGTATCATCATCGCTGAAAGGATGAGGCTGTCACGAGGCACATACCGTCATCGTTTCCTGTTGCTGGCGCTTCTGCTGGCAGGGACGGCGCTTCTCTTTGAGAGCCCGCGGGTGAAACATCTCCACACCCGTCTGCTGCTCGAACATTTTCAGCACCGCATGATCGCGCGCGAGCGCTTCATGCAGGAGATGATGTCCGCATTGGAGCGGAAGGCTGCTGCTGCCCGCGAAAGTTATCTTGAGATCCTGGACGACCGGGAAGAAGAGCGGCTGGCCCGCAGGCAGGTGGCCCTGTTCCTTTATGTCAACGATTCGCTCGTCTTCTGGTCGGACCATACCGTCGACATCGATCCTGTGCATGATACGGTGACAGGTGCGCCGCATTTGCGTTATGCCGGCAACGGCTGGTACGTGATAAGGGCCGAACGGCGGGATACCCTCGTCACGGTGGGTTATCAGTTGGTGCGCCGGGAGTACAGGTACCGAAACAAGTATCTGCGGCCCCGTTTTTTCCGCGGGGCGGGGCTGGGAGAACGCTACCGTCTCTCCACGGTGCCGGTGGAGAACGGTTTTCCGGTGATGTCGGAGGAGGGGGAGTTCCTTTTCAGTCTGGTGCCTGTGGGCGGGAGCGATCCTTTGGCGTTGCGGCTCATCGCGGCGTTTCTTTTTCTGGCTGCTTATCTGAGTTTTTTCCTCTGGCTGGTGACTTTTGCCCGCAGTCCGGCCGGTCGCCGTCACCGGGTGCCGTTCCTGCTGGGGGTCCTGCTTTTGCTCGGCGGCATCTATCTGGTGATGGTGCGTCTGGAGGTGCCTTCGTCGCTCTTCTCCCTGCCTCTTTTCTCGCCCTATTCGTTTGCTCTCTCCGACTGGATCCCTTCGCTGGGGGTTCTCTTCGTGGTGTCAATGTTCTTTTTTTCGTTCAGCTATCTGTACTGGCTGCTGGTACGCTCGGGCCGGCCGGGGACGCTGTGCAGGAAGGTGCGCACCTTTGCCGGGGCTTTTGTCACCTCGTTCCTTTTCCTGCTGATCATCGAGGTGATGTATTACCTGATCATGAACTCGAGCCTCAGCTTCGAGCCTTTCCGGGTGCTGAGCATCTCGGTACTTTCGGTGATCGGTTTTCTGGCGGTGGGGTTTCTGGTGATGTCCTTTCTTTTGCTGGCCGACAGGGTGTTGCAGGTGGCGGGGCGTTTCACCTGGCGCAGTGTCGTTGCGATCACGGCGGCGGCCCTGCTGGCTTTCGTGGTGGCCCGTTATTTGCTGGGGTTCCATCTGCGGTGGCTGGAGCTGCTGGTGCTGGGACTTTTCTTCCTGGCCCTGATGAGCCGCCGTAAATCGGTCTATGCGGGCCTCATCCTCACCGCCGTGCTGGCCGGTCTTTTCTCCACGCTCTTCATCCTCCGCCAGTCGTTCGAGAAGGAGAAAGAGAGCATGAAGGTGCTGGCCGTCGGCCTGGGTGCCGAACACGATCCGGTGGCCGAACTGATGCTCGACGAGATCAGCGACCGCATCAGCCACGACCCCGAGCTCTCCTCGCTGATGAAGAAACATCTCTTCACCTCACGGGATGTGGACAACGTCCACAGTTACCTGCTGATGAAGTATTTCAAAGGCTTCTGGAACAAGTACGATCTGTCGGTGTACCTGTGCAATCCCAACGACATGATCGTGGTGAACGATGAAAAGGAAGAGTCGTGTTCCGGTTTTTTCCATACGCTCATGCGTGAGATCGGCACGCCTTTGCGGAACAGCAGGTTCTATTATCTGGATTATCAGAACGGCCAGATCACCTATTTCGGGGCGTTCCATTATCCTTCGAAGGTGGCCGGCGATACCAACGGGCTGTACATCCAGCTCGATTCGCGTCTGTTGTATGAGCAGCTGGGTTATCCCGAGCTGCTGCTCGACGAGGCTACCTCCAGGGAGGTGATGCCTTCGCCTTACGCCTATGCCAAATATTACGACGGCATGCTTGTGGCACAGAACGGCAGCTATGCCTATCCTCTCACCGATGAACATTTCCTTCGTCAGACGGGGGGCGAGGAGTTCGCCTTTTTACGGATGAACGGTTATTTCCATCTGGTGTACCACGAGAACAGTCCCGTGACCGTGGTGCTGAGCACCCCCCTGCGCGGTTTCAAGGATTATCTGGTCTCTTTCTCCTATTTCTTCATCTTTTTCTTCCTGCTTTTCCTGCTTGTTTTCAACCGCAGCCTCTTTCGGGTGAAGATCTACCTGCGGCCGGTGATGCTCAAGCAGAAGATCATGCTCTGGATGGTGTCGTTGTTGCTTTTCACGCTGCTGCTCATCGGCACCTTTTCGATCCTGTACAACATCCGGCAGTTCCGGGCCAACCATTACAAGAACCTTTCCGAGAAGATCCTGAGTGTGTATGCGGAGTTGGAGCACAAGCTCAGTTTTGAGCAGCGTCTCGACCGCAGCTGGTCGTCGCCCGGGTATCCTTCGCTCAATGATCTGATGGTCAAGTTCTCCAATGTTTTTTATTCGGACATCAACCTGTACGATCCGCACGGCATGTTGCTGGCCACTTCGCGGCCGGAGATCTTCGAGGAGAAACTGGCCGGCAACAGGATGAACGAGAAGGCTTTCTATCACATGTCGGTGCTGAAGGAGTCGGAGTTCATCCACAAGGAGTGGCTGGGTGATCTGAGCTATCTGTCGGCCTATATGCCTTTTCTGAACAACGACGGCAAGTTGCTGGCTTACCTGAACCTGCCCTATTTCACCAAGCAGTATGTGTTGACGCGGGAGATCTCGAACATGATCGTGGGCATCGTCAACTACATGGTGGTGCTGATCCTGCTGACGATCGTGCTGGCGGTGGTGATCTCCGACAAGATCACCACGCCGCTGCGGGCCATCCAGGAGCGTATCGGCAGGTTTCGTCTGGGGCAGGAGTATGAACATATTGTCTATGACCGTGGAGATGAGATAGGCAGCCTGGTGGATGCCTACAACCGAATGATCGACGAGCTGGCGAGGAATGTGGAGCTGCTGGCCCGTTCGGAGCGGGAGTCGGCCTGGCGGGAGATGGCCAAGCAGGTGGCCCATGAGATCAAGAACCCTCTTACGCCGATGAAGCTGAGCGTGCAGCAGCTGCAGCGGGCCCACCGCGAACGCAAGGAGAACTTCGACGAGATGTTCGAGCGGCTCACGGCCACACTCATCGAGCAGATCGACCGTCTCTCGTACATCGCCTCGGCCTTCTCCAATTTCGCGCGCATGCCGAGGATGCGCAGCACGCCGGTCGACCTGCGGAAGGTGCTGCAGGATGTGGTTTATCTTTTCCGTGCCGACCATCAGGGGACGATCGAGCTGCAGCTGCCGGAGCGGCAGGTGTGGGTGCTGGCCGACAAGGAGCTGCTGGAGAGTGTCTTCTCCAATCTGGTGAAGAACGCCTTGCAGGCCCTCGACGGCCGTCCCGACGGACGTGTGCGCATCTTCTTCCGCTTTGATGAGGAACAACGGAAAGTGCAGGTGCATGTCCAGGACAATGGCACCGGCATACCTCCCGACATCGCAGGGAAGCTTTTTGAACCCAATTTTACCACCAAGTCGAGCGGTATGGGGATGGGCCTGGCCATCGTCAAGAAGATCGTCGAAGATGCGGGAGGGCGCGTGTGGTTCGAGACCCGGCCCGGAGGAGGAACGACCTTCATCGTGGAAATGAACCTCCATGAGCCTGCAGAGAGGTGATTTTTTCAGCGTATGGATGCGGAAAAAGAAGGAAATCATTATTTTTGCTTGTTACAATCATTTTCCTGTGAAAAAGCGGTTTCGTGTTTTGGGGGTGATGGGAGTACTGCTGGTGTGGGTAACATGGGCCTACGGGCAGTATACCGTCTCCAGCGTGATCAACCAATACACGAAGGTTATTTCGGTGGATGGTTCCGACAGGGTCCGTGTATCGGATGCTTCGGCTTTCCATGAGAAAGATACCGTTCTGATCATCCAGATGAAGGGGGTGAGCGTGGTGCCTTCCGACGACAACAGCACCACCCAGGATGTCAACCAGGCGGGGTTGTACGAGTTCATCATCATCGACAAGATCATGCCTGGCAACCAGATCATTTTCATTTCCGATCTGGCGAACACCTACGAGCCGGATGCCTATGTTCAGATGGTGCGGGTACCGGGCTACAGCAATGTGCGGGTCACGGGCACGCTCACCTGTCAGCCTTGGGACAGTGTGAGCGGTACGGGGGGGGTGCTGGTCCTGATCGCCGAGAACACGCTCACGCTGGAGGCCGACATTGATGTGACGGCAAAAGGTTTCAGGGGCGGTACTGCCGCCGATGGTACGGGGAACTGTTCGTCGACCGACAGCCGGCTGACGAACTTTTTTTATGCTGCCGGCGATGACAGTGCCGGTTTCAAGGGAGAGGGTGTGGTTTCATTTGCCGTGAACGGAGGAGACAACCGTTATCCCATTGCGCCGGATTTCATCCGGGGACGGGGCCAGATCTTCACAGCCGGCGGGGGTGGCAACGGCCGCTTTGGCGGCGGGGGAGGTGGAGCTCTTTACGGTGCGGGCGGCACCGGAGGGCTGGAGTCGTTGTCGTGCGGGTCGCCGGGCAGCATGGGCGGCATCGGCGGTGAGTCGATCACCGACAAGATCGATTTTTCGTCGCAGAACTGTCTTTTCCTGGGTTCCGGCGGTGGCAGCGGGAACGGCGACGGCACCTATACCGCCACGGCCGGCGGCTCCGGCGGCGGTCTGGTGGTGATCCTGGCCGATACGCTTGTGGGCAACGGTCATGTGATACGGGCCGACGGGGAAGATGTCTCGGCCGTGGCTACGGCCAGCGGCGGCGGCGGCGGCTCCGGCGGTATGGTGGCCCTCGAGGTGCGTGACTTCAAGAACCTTGTGGATATCAGTGCGAGAGGAGGCCGTGGCGGCGACAGCAACGGTGATTGCACGGACCAGGGCGGCTCCGGCGGCGGCGGCGGCGGCGGGATCATCTGGACGAGCCATCCCTCCCTCCCCACCGAGATCAACGCTGCCGTGGAAGGAGGCAGCGAAGGCACAGCCTGCGGATCTCTTTCGTACGGAAACCCCGGCAACGACGGGAATACCCTCAACAACCTGCGTCTCCAGCTCACCGGTTTTCTCTTCAACACCATCTTTTCCACCAGAACAGGAGAATATTACGATACCCTCTGCGAGGGAGAGGTGATGCCGGCCCTCGTTGGATCGGACCCCAAAGGCGGGACCCCGGGCTATGATTATGTCTGGGAACAGAGTGCGGACAAGGTCACCTGGACCACCATCTCGGGTGAGACGGAGCGGGATCTCGATCTGGGTATCCCGTTGTTCGATACCACTTATTTCCGGCGGGTCGTCACCGACAATTCTTCCCCCACGATCAAGGATGTGAGCAAAGTACTGACGATCATCGTGCAGCCGGAGATCACCAAGAACAGGCTCTCTTTCGATACGGTGATCTGTTACGGTCAGCAGCCGTCACGGCTGGAGCCCGTCGATCCCGTGCCGGAGGGAGGGGACGGTACTTACGCTTATCTGTGGGAGCAGAGCACCGACGCTACCCATTTCTCGCCCGCGGACGGTGTCCATGACCAGGCTACTTATCAGCCGCCTGTGCTGACCGACACGACTTATTACCGTCGCTGGGTTTATTCCGGCAAGTGCATGAACGTGAGCGATACGGTCACCATTACCGTTTTGCCTCTCATCCAGGCCAACACCATCGGTACCTCCCAGACCATCTGTGAGGGTGAGACCTTCACCCAGCTGACGGGCACCGTGCCTTCGGGGGGGGACGGCACATACATCTATGCCTGGATCGAGTCGGCTGACGGTACGACCTGGAATCCCGGATACGGTCCCAACAACGCGTCGAGTTATCAGCCTGATACGGCCTCGCCGCTTTTCCCGGGCGAGGTTTATTTCAGGCGTGTTGTTTATTCGGGACTCAACAATACCTGTGCGGATACCAGCAACGGGTTGGTGCTTACTGAGTATCCGGCGATCGGAAATAACACCATTGCTTCCGATCAGCATATTTGTGAGGGGGAAGTGCCCATGCCGTTGACGGGCAGTACGCCGACGGGAGGGGACCATACTTACAGTTATGTATGGCTGGAGAGCAGCGACGGCGTCTCTTTTGTCCCGGCTGCCGGAACGAATACCGACATAGGTTATTCGCCCGGAGCGCTTTATGATACCACCCGTTACCGGAGGGTGGTGGTTTCGAACGTTTGCCACGACACGTCGCATATGGTGACCGTGACGGTTGATCCGGCGATCACAGGCTACGGTATCTCTCTGCTTTCGGGGGCGCATGATACGACGGTCTGTGAGGGGGTACCTTTGCACCGGCTGGTGCCGTCGGGGAACATTGACGGCGGCGACGGCAGTTATGCTTATGAATGGCAGCAGACCACCGACGGCGGGACCACCTGGCTTCCCACGGGAGGCCTTGCTGCCGATTTCCTGCCTGCCCCGCTCAGCAGCACCACGTTGTTCCGGCGGGTGGTGACCTCGGGGATGTGCAGTGCCGTGAGCGATACGGTGACGGTGAACGTTCTGCCGGCCTTGAGCAACAATGTTCTTCCTGCCGACCTGGCGGTATGTGACGGGGCCGACACCTTGCTCGACGGCTCGACGCCGGCCGGGGGCGACGGCGCATATCGCTATGTGTGGGAAGAGAGTGCCGATGGCATGACGTGGGGTGCTGCCACGGGCGACGGCAGCGGCGAGGATTACCGGACACCGGCGCTGCATAACATCGTGCACTACCGCCGCATCGTCCTGAGCGGACCGCTCAATACTTGCCGGGATACCAGCGGACCGGTGCAGGTGGATATCTATCCTCTGCCTTCGGCGGTGCTGACGGTGCTGGATACGGCCGTGTGCAGCGGTTCGTCGGTGGAGCTTGAGGTGACGGTGACGGGGGTCAACGGTCCCTGGCAGGCTGTCCTCGACGACGGCCTGGGCGGCACGGTGAGCGTGGCCATGACGGCCACGCCGGCTACGGTGACCGTCACGCCGGAGAGTGAGGTGGTGTCGAGGCAATATACCTATACGCTGGCTTCCCTTACCGACATGCGGGGGTGTGCGGCTCTGCCCGCCTCGCTCACGGGCCAGGCCAGGGTGCGTGCCGACGGCATGCCGTCGGCGGAGGCCGGTCCGGATGTGGAGGTATGCGGCCTGACGGCTACGCTGCAGGGAACGCCTCCTGCTTTTGGCACGGCGTTGTGGACCCTGCCGGTGGGGGTGACCGTCTCCGATCCTGCGGATGCACAGGCTACCGTCACCGCCACGGCTGAGGGCAGTTACCAGCTGGGCTGGCAGGTGAGCAACGGGGTGTGCCCCACCGTGACCGATCAGACAACCGTCATCTTCTGGCAGGAACCCGGCGATGTCCATGCCCCGGCCGACACCTCGCTCGAACCGGGCAGCAGGGAGATCACCCTGGCAGCCATGTGGAACGAGCCACAGGTGGGTGCCCTCACCTGGTCGACCACCTCACCGGCAGTGATCGACGACATCCACAGCATGACCATTCATGCCAACGGCCTGGTGCCGGGAGAGAACCTCTTCCGCGTGGAGGTGAGCAACGGCATCTGTCCCGTGAAAAGCGACGAGGTGGTGGTGCATGTGCCCGATTTCAACGCATATGATTTCGGCATCTCGCCCAACCACGACGGCCTCAACGACAGAATGGTGGTGCCGGGTGCGGAGAATGTGGAGAATACATTGACCATCTTCGACGTCAACGGTACCGTGGTGTTCCGTACCGACAACTTCATGCATGCCGACAATCCGCTTACCGTCGACGGATGGGGCGGGGTGAACAACGACAACGAACCGCTTCCCGACGGGACCTATTTCTACATCCTCGAGATGAAAGGGAACGTTCGGGAGACGATGAAAGGATACATTGTGATCAAAAGAAGGCGGTAGATGAAAAGATGGCTGGCTGTCATAGGGTTTTTTGCCGGGTTGTTCCTTACCGTGGAGGGACAGTACAGCCAGTATATGGTGAACGGCCTGGTGATCAATCCGGCTTATGCCGGCAGCCGTGAGGTGTTCAGCGTGTCGGGGAGCTATGTGAAGACGTGGTCGTCGTTCCCGGGGGCGCCCACGCATCAGCTGCTGAGCGTCCATTCGCCCCTGAAGAACGACCGCATCGCCCTGGGAGGGGTGCTGGGCAACAAACAGATCGGTGCCTATCAGTCGCTCTATGGTTCTTTCGACTATGCCTTCCGGATTCACATGAAGGAAGGGTCGGTCCTCTCGATGGGTCTGCGTGTCACGGCCCTCCAGAAAAAGGAGGATTTCACCAAACTGCAGATCGACCCCGGCGATCCTGTGTTCACCAACAACTCGCTCTTCGAGCCCAATTTCGGGTTTGGGCTGTATTATTATGCTCCGCGATTCTATGCGGGTTTTTCCATCCCTGAGATGGCGACGTATGCCCTTTCGGATTCGTCGAGCGATGGCACCACGATGTCGCTGTCTCCTTCGGATTACCGGTACATGCTGACATCCGGGGCCTTGATCGGCAAGGGGGGGCTGAAATGGAAGCCGGGTGTGCTGGTGCAGTACTTTGGCACGACGGGGGATGTGCGGCTGGACCTCAATACGATGTTCCTCTTCATGGAAGACAGGATCTGGCTGGGTGCTTCCTACCGTATGGGGGCAGAGAACCTGGCCGACCAGGTGGTGGGGATCATCGAAGTGAAAGTGACGCCGCAGCTGATGATCGGATATTCGTATGATCATTCGCTGGGGGATTATGGTTCGATGCTGGGGGGGACCCATGAAGTGTACATACGTTTCGAGCCGGTGCATGTGATCGAGGCTGTGAACCCAAGATATTTCTGACAGGTGAGGAGAAGTGCGTTCATAGGGATTTTTCTGGTGCTGTCGCTGCTGGTGAGAGGGCAGTCGCTGTGGGAGGTCCGTATGGCACCTTTCAGCATTGCGCTGGCCAACGATTATGCTCCTGCTTTCTTTGAGAAGGGCATCCTCTTCTCCTCCGACCGGATGAGCGAGGTTTTCCGGGAGTACCGCATGACCGACGGGCTACGTACTTCGAACATCTACTTCGTGGAGCGTCGTGACAGTGTGCATTTCGGGCGGGCCGTGCGGGTGAAAGGCATCAATACCTTTGTCAACGAGGGGCCGATGTCGTACGATTTCCTCAACAAGGTGCTCTATTTCACCCGCAACCTGAAGCTGGACAAGAAGAACCGCAAGACACCCAATCCTACGGGTATCTTCATGGCGAAGTACAACAACGGGCAGTGGGGGCCGGTGCAGCCGTTCGGCTACAATGATCCGAACTACAACGTGGGTCATCCCGCCATCAGTCCTGACGGGCGTATGCTTTTCTTCGCTTCGGACATGCCGGGCGGGGAAGGAGCGTCGGATCTGTATGTCTGCTACCGGGAGGGGAACAAGTGGAGTGTGCCGAAGAACCTGGGCAAGGAGGTCAACAGTGCGGGGCGGGAGCTCTTTCCTTTCTACCATGAGACGGGGAGGCTCTATTTTGCTTCCGACCGGGCCGGAGGTTTGGGCAAACTGGATATTTATTTCACAGCTTTCGTCGACGGGGCCTGGATCACGCCGGTGCGGCTGGATGCTCCGTTCAACTCTCCTGACGATGATTACGGTTACATCATCGACAGTACGATGCATGCCGGTCTTTTCAGCTCTTCCCGCCAGGGACGCGACAACATTTACATCTTCACTTCCTTGTTGCCGGAGATGAAAGGGTGCCATCCGGTGGAAGAGCCGGTGAACTGTTTCCTTTTTTACGAGACGCAGAGTCACGGGCAGGATACCATTCCCATCGAGTACATGTGGGATTTCGGGGATGGCACCACCGGTTTCGGGCATGAGGTGGAGCATTGTTATGATCGTCCGGGCAGGTACCTGGCGCGGCTGAGCGTAGTGGACAGGATCACCCGTAAGCGCAGGGAGGATGTGGCGGCTTACATGGTAGAGGTGGTGGAACAGCAGTATCCCACCATCACCGCTCCCGACAGTTGTGTCATAGGCCAGGAGATCACCCTGAGCGGTCTGGAGACGAACATCCCGGGATTCCAGCCACAGGAGTATTACTGGGATCTGGGGAACGGCCAGCTGGCCCGGGGGGCGGAGATCAAGGCCACCTTCCACACTCCCGGCATCTACCTCGTACGCCTCCTGGTACGGGGACTTACCGACACCGGCAATACGGTGGACAAGTGTGTCTACATGAAGATCGCCGTCTACAAAGGGGAATGATGACGCCCTCCCCTCACGCCAGAGGCAAAAGCCGGAGGAACGATCCCAATTCATAATTTTTTCGTTATTTTTACATCCGGTCATTTATCGTACATCATATGGCTCAGGGCGTATTGTTGCGGTTTCATCCCGGATTTCCGTGTTGGCGGCTCACGGTGGCAGGCTTGCTGCTGGTCTGGTCGCTCTCGCTGGGAGCACAGCCGGTGCCTGCCAAGGTGGAGAACATTCCCCATCTGGTGACCTTCGGCAACAAGGCGGAGACCTCGTGGGGGGATGACGACTTCTGCAACATCTTCTTTTTCATCATCCCCAAAAGCTATCAGGGACCATTTTACATCCGGGTGTACGATCCGGATATCGGAGGAGAGATCGACGAGCTCAACGGTGTGTTCAACACCAAGACCGAGTTTTCCGTTTATGGCGGGGAAGGATGCTGGACCGATGACATCGACCCTTCCGGGACGTTCCGCAACGGGACGCTCATGGCCAGGAAGATCTTCGGTCTCTCGCCTGAGTATGACCGGAAATGGTACACCTTCGGCCCCTTCAACCCTACCGAGGGGGAATATGCCGAAGAGTTCAGGGGATATATCTTCAAGATCATTGCCCTGGGCGTGGATGGCGATGACGGCAATCTGTACAACTACTATCTCAGCACATCACCCGACAAGAACGTCCCCATTGAGGGGGGAGATGCTTTCACTTACGAGTACGGGTTCCGGCTGTGGAACGATACGGTCAATATTTCCCATATCTATCCTTATGTGGACGACCGGGTGGTTTCGATCAAACAGACCAACTTCGACTGGGATGATGACGGAGAGATACGTACGGTGACGGTGGCCCGGCTGTACCAGCTCAACAAGGTGTCGGGTGAGGATGAATGGGCCGAGAGTGAGTTCAAGATCGTTGACAAGGAAAAGAACACTTCATTTGATTTTCAGTTCATTAAGAGGAAAGATCCGCTGGTCCGCAACAACAATGTGGTGATCTCGGTGAGGAACCAGTATGGTGAGCTGTTGCCATTCCATACGGTGCCGATCGGGGGGGTGCCCAAGTTCCAGTATGGTGCGGCGGCGAAGCCCATCCGTAAGAAACGTTAATCCGGCATAACCGATGAGAGCATTCGATCTGCGTCCGGTGATCATCGTGTTCCTTTGGCTGGGGAGCATGACGGGGCTGGAGGCACAGCGGTACCATTTCATGGAGTATGGGGTTTCCGAAGGTCTTCCCAACAGTTTCATTTACACCCTTCAGGAGGACGAACAGGGTTTTTTGTGGGTGGGTACGGGCACCGAGCTGGTGCGTTTTGACGGGCAGCGATTTCGCAAAGCGGTCTTGCCGGACACGTTGGGGCAGGGTTTTGTGACGGTGAGCCACCGTCTTCCCGGGGGAGGCTTGTGGTTCGGGTTCAGCAATGGTTATGTGGGTGAACTGAAGGGGGGGAAGTTTCGTTTTTACGATCTTACCTCTCGTTCTGCGAGCCGGGTGAATGGCATAGCTTCGTTGCCGGGGGGCGATCTTCTGGTGGTTTCCCAGACGGGGGGTCTGTTCCGGCTCTCGCCGCAGCGGAGTGGGGAGGTGCGACCGTTGGTGTTGCCGGTGAGCCAGCTGAGTGCCCTGGCCGTGGCCGGTGATGAGGTGATCATCGGCACCTTCGACGGAGCTTACCGCCTCCACCTCGACCTGCAGGGAGATACGGTGACAAAGGTGCAGCGTATCGGGGGATTGCCGGAAATAGGTGTACAGAGCTTCTGTCTCTCAGGGGACACCCTCTTCATCGGCACCCGGGGCGAAGGGGTGTGGGTCTGGCATCCGGGAAGCGAGAAACCAGCCTCTGTGCCGGCATCACTGGCTTCGTTCCGCAGCATGATCATCACCGACCTGTACCGTGACAGCCGGGGCAGGATGTGGATCAGCACCATGGGCGAAGGTCTGTTCCGGATGAACGGAGAAGGGAGTGTGGAACATCTCAATGAAAAAGGTTTGAAAAGCCGCAATCTCCAGTGTGTTTTTGAGGATTTTGAACACAACATCTGGATCGGCACCTATGGGGAGGGGTTGGTCTTTTTCCCGGAGGAGTCGGTACTCTTTTATGATATGCCTTCGCCGGTGCCGGGCAGGAGTGTGACGGCCCTGTCGGTGTCGGAAGGGCGGCTGGTCGCCGGCGGAGAAGGCGGGGTGCTGGTGCGTTCGCTTGTCGACGGGAAGGAGCAGCGTTACGATGCTGCCCGCGGACTGAAGGGGATGGTAAGTGCCCTGTGGATAGATGCCCGGGGAGATATCTGGGCAGGTACGGCGGGTCAGGGCATCTACCGCATCGAAAAGGGGAAGGTCAGGCATCCCTTCAACTCGGGCAACCTCCTGGAGAACACCATCAATGCTTTGGAAGGGGACGAAAAAGCGGTATGGGCGGGTACGGCCAGCGGGGTGCTGAAGTTCGATGCCGGGGGGACTCTCCTGTGCAAGTTCTCCACCAATGAAGGCCTGCCCTATAACAACATCAACGATATCTATGTGGATGAGCAGCATCGTGTCTGGCTGGCCACGATGTCTGACGGGCTTTACGTCATTGAGAACGATTCGGTGCGGCGGGTCTACCTCTTTCCCGATGTGATCACCCGCACCCAGATGCGCTCCCTGGTGCGCGACAGGCGGGGTGAGTTCTGGATCGGCTCCTACGGCAGCGGCGTGATCGAGATCTCAAAGGATACGATCCTGAACTATCTCGACAAGTCGGGCCTGGTATCGAATTATTGTTACAGCATCACCACCGATCCTCGTGGGAGCATCTGGGTGGGTCACAGTATGGGCATCAGCCGCATCTTCCCCGAGAAGATGAAGGTACGTACTTATACCGAGAAGCTGGGCATTACGGCCGAATGCAATGCCAACGCGGTATGTACTGACGAGCAGGGACGTATCTGGTTCGGCACCACGCAGGGTCTCATCCGGTTCGATCCCTCGCGGGAGAAGTCGGATACCATCCCGCCTCGTACCAGCATCCTGTCGGTGACCTTTTCGGACAAGAAGGTGCCTCCGGGGGAGAAGATCGTGATGCCGTACGGAAGATACAGGGTGCGCATCGACTTCATCGGCATCAGTTTCCAGGATCCCCGGGAGGTGACTTACCAGTACAAGCTGGAGAACTACGATGAGGGATGGTCGGAGGTGACCACCACGCCGTATGCTTACTATCCTCGTCTGGAGGACGGGCGGTATACTTTCCTGTTGCGGGCGTACAACAGTTCGGGTTATGCGGTGCAGCAGCCGGTGGCGTTGCGTATCATTATCCGCAAGCCGATATGGAAGACCTGGTGGTTCATTTCCCTGATGGTGCTGCTGTTGATCGTGATCTTCTTCATCATCCTGAAGATACGGGAGCGCAACCATATCCGGCGTGAGCGTTATCTGGAGGAGGAGCTGGACAAGCGCACCCATGAGGTGGTCCGCCAGAAGGAAGAGCTGGAGATCAAGAACAAGGAGATCACCGACAGCATCAACTATGCCCGTCGGATCCAGCGCAACATCCTGCCTCCGTTGAAGAAGCTGCGGGAGGTCTTTCCCGAGTCGTTTGTTTTTTATCTGCCACGGGACATTGTGAGCGGGGATTTCTACTGGTGGGGGCCTGTGGATGATGGGCGTTATCTGGTGGTGTGTGCCGACTCGACGGGACATGGTGTGCCGGGGGCCTTCATGTCGATGATCGGTTCAACGCTCATCAAGGACCTTACCAACCAAGGGCGGTATGAATCGCCTTCGCAGCTGCTGCGTTTTCTCGACCGGGAGATCGTCAACTCGCTCAACCAGGATCGCGACGGTAAATCGAACGACGGCATGGACATCACGGTGGTGGAGGTGACACCGGCCACCCATCACATCAAGTTCGCCTCGGCGATGCGGCCGGTAGTGCTTTTTATCGGCGACGAACTTTACTATATCCGCGGCAATCGCAGTGGTGTGGGTGGAGAGTTCACGGGGGACAAGGTGTTCGATGACCAGGAATACGATCTGAGTCCCGGCGATGCTTTCTATCTTTTCTCCGACGGGTATCCGGATCAGTTTGGCGGACCGAAAGGGAAGAAGATGAAAGTGGAACGGGTCAAGCAGCTGCTCGAAAGGATCCATCACCTGAGCATGGAGGAACAGTATGAGGAGGTGAAGAACTACTTCCTCAAATGGAAAGGAGATCACTTCCAGGTGGACGATGTGCTGTTCATGGGGGTGCGTCTGTGATCATCCGCCACCGTTGAGCTCATCCATCTCGATCAGGTTGTTCAGCAGGGCATAAATGGTCAGACCCGAGACGGTGCGGATCCCGGTCTTGCGGGTGATGTTCTTGCGGTGAGTGATGACGGTATGGGTGCTGATGAAAAGCTTCTCGGCGATCTCTTTGTTGGTGAACCCCAGGGCCACGTAGCGCAGGATGGTCTTCTCCCTTTCGCTGAGTTTTTCTTCGTGCACGGCGGCTTCGGTGTTGAAGCCTGCTTCTTCGAGGATCTTCTGCAGCTGATGAAGGAGTTCGCTCTTGGAGAGGGAGAGAAGAAGCAGGTGGTCGTAAGGTGCAGTGGAGGGAGGGGGCTCATCGTCGTGGGAGAGGCCCACCAGCAGGGGACGGTCCCTGCCGGGACGTGCCAGGGAGGCAGGCAGGGACAGACGGGTGTCAAAAAGGACGATGTCGGCCTGGGTGTTCGCTGCATGATCGCCCTCCTCGGCGAAGAAGATCTTTCCCGTCGCGTCGAGCTCCTCCAGCAGGAAACGCAGCCCCGTGCGGAAGATGTACGAGCCGGTGACGATCAGGAAATCGATCTTGCTCATGAGCGGTCCTTTTGATCCTTACGGGCGTGTTGCCGCAGTTTTTCCTCCATGACCGCTACCTTCGGTACCAGTACCTTCTCTTCGATGCGACTGTGGTCGTTCATGTCCTTCTCGAGATCGAACAACATGGCGATCACCCGGTAACACCCCTCCGGATGGAGGGGGGGAGGCAGGTATTTGATGATGATGTTCTTCAGGTCGAAAAGTTTCTCCTCAATGTTGTCATGTTCGCGGAGGTAGTCCATGATGGAGTATCCGGGGATCCCGGTGGGGGGGATGCCTTCCTTTTCAAGACGTAGGAAAAGTTTCTCCACATGCAGGGCATAGGGAAACACCTGTTCGTCCTCACGCCGGATGTGGAGGATGAGTTCTTCTTTGTATTCGCGAAAGAACTTGAGGAGCAGGTAGTTGTGGTCTTTTTTCCGGTAACAGGGGGTCTCTGTGGAGGAGATGATGGTCTCGATCTCGGGAATCCTTTTCTCCAGATAGTCGTGATGGGTGCGGGAGAGGTAGTCGACGATGAGGCGGAGAGGGAACGAGATCAGATGTTCTCGCGGGAAGTAGTCGTCGTCGAGATAGGAGTTGATGATCTCCAGGAAGAAGGGGAGGTTGAGTCCTTTTTCCTCGCACACCTCACGGACGGTCTTGTCGCCGAAGCCCAGGGCGATGCCGAAACGATTGAGTACGGAGATGAGTGTATAGTTGCGGTGGACGAGGTCTACCATCTTGTTGTTGCCGGTGATCATGGCGGGGAGGTTTAGTTGGGGGGCAGGATGATGAAGGGGGTCTCTTCGGTGTTGCTCTGATGGCCGGCACGGTCGACCACATAGAACGAATAGCGGATGGTGTCGTAGGGGAAGTTAATGTAGAAGAAGGTCACCCGGACCTCCCCCTTCATGGTCTTGTCGCGGCCGGTCATGCGGATGTAGGGGATGCGGTAGCTGAGGGGGGTTTTGACCTCCTCCTCGTCGGCCGGGTAGATGTTGTTGTTGCGCAGGTAGTAGAGCGAGAAAAAGAGATTGGCCGCTGAGCTGTCGCCCGGCAGGAGGGAGTCGATGTCGGGCATGCCCAGGTCGCCGTCGCCGTCGATGAAATAGAAGGTCAGGGTGCCGGTGAGGATCTTGTTGCCCAGGTAATCGACCGAGTCACGGAAATAGAAGCTGCGATAAGTGATGCTGGGTTCGGGAGGATAATGCTCGGTCTTCCGGCATGCCCAGGTCATCAGGGCGATCATGCCTGTAAGGAGCGCTATTTTCAGTACCGGAGGCTTCATCGAGAAAGGTAATAGCAAAGAGTGTACCAAGATACAAAAAAGCGGGGAAGGCTTTCAGGGTATACCGGCAAAAGCGGTCGCTACTTCTTGCGAAAATGGATCTCGACAGGCACGCCATGGAAGTCGAAATGTTCGCGCAGTCTGTTCTCCAGGTAGCGTTTGTAAGGCTCGCGGATGTACTGGGGCAGGTTGCAGAAGAAGGCGAAGGCGGGGGTCTTCATGGGCAGCTGGGTGACGTACTTGATGCGGATGTACTTGCCCTTGACCGAGGGTGGAGGGAACTCCTCGATGGCCTGCAGCATCACCTCGTTGAGCTTCGAGGTGGGGATGCGCTTTTTGCGGTTGTGGTATACTTTCATGCCGGTCTCCAGCATTTTCAGCACTCTCTGTTGTTCGAGCGCCGAGATGAAGATGATGGGCAGGTCCTGGAAAGGCATGATCTTTTCGATGATGCGTTCTCGGAACTGTTCCATTGTCCTGTGGTCTTTCTCGATGAGGTCCCATTTGTTGACCACCAGGACGATCCCTTTCCTGTTCCGCTGGATGAGACGGAAGATGTTGACATCCTGGGCTTCCATGCCGCGGGTGGCGTCGATCATGAGGAAGGCGACGTCGGAATGTTCGATGGCGCGGATGGCGCGCATGACGGAATAGAACTCGAGGTCTTCGGTGACCTTGTTCTTTTTGCGTATGCCGGCGGTGTCGATCAGGCGGAAATGGTAGCCGAACTTGTTGTAAATGATGGGTACCATGTCGCGGGTGGTACCGGAGACGGGGGTGACGATCTGCCGTTCTTCGCCCAGGAGGGTATTGATGAGGGTGGATTTGCCGGCGTTGGGGCGTCCCACCACTGCGAAGGCGGGGAGTTCCTCGTCGGGTTCGTCGCCGGGGGTGTCGAGCAGGGCGGTGACGCGGTCGAGAAGGTCGCCTGTGCCGCTGCCGTTGATGGCCGAAACGGGGAAGAGCTCGTCGAGGCCCAGACGGTAGAACTCCTGGGCGTCGTAGAGACGTTCCGTGTTATCCACCTTGTTGACGGCCAGCAGTACTTTCTTGTTCGTTTTGCGCAACAGTTCGGCCACCGCCTCGTCGAGGTCGGTGATGCCGCTCTCCACGTCGGTGACGAAGAGGATGACGTCGGCCTCCTCGATGGCGATGAGCACCTGTTTGCGTATCTCGTCCTCGAACACATCGCCGGGACGGGTGACGTAACCACCGGTGTCGACGACGGGAAAGGTGATGCCGTTCCAGGTGCAATGACCATAGAGACGGTCGCGTGTGACCCCGGAGTATTCGTCGACGATGGCCTGCCGGCTTTCGGTGAGACGGTTGAAAAGGGTCGATTTGCCCACATTGGGCCGGCCTACGATGGCTACGATGTTTCCCATACGGCGAACTATTGATATCCGAGACTTCTGAGCATGCGGTCCTTGTCGCGCCAGTCCTTCTTCACCTTGACGAACAGCTCGAGGAACACTTTTTTGTTGAAGAAGGCTTCGAGGTCCTTGCGGGCTTCGGTGCCCACCTTTTTGAGGGCCTGGCCTTTATGTCCGATGAGGATGCCTTTCTGGCTGTCGCGCATCACAAAGATCCTGGCGGCGATGCGGATGAGATCTTCCTCTTCCTTGAAGGATTCGACCATCACCTCGACCGAATAGGGGATCTCCTGGCGGTAGTTGAGGAGGATCCTTTCGCGGATGATCTCTTCGACGAAGAATTTTTCGGGCTTGTCTGTGAGCTGGTCTTTGGGGTAATACGGCGGGTTTTCGGGGAGGAGGTCGAGGATCTTCTGCATCAGCCGGTCGAGGTTGGCGCCTAGGGTGGCGCTCACGGCCACGCAGTATGCTTCGGGGAGGAGTGCCTGCCAGCGCGCCAGCAGGCTTTCCACCTCTTCGGGGGAGACCAGGTCGATCTTGTTGAGGATACAGATCACCGGGATGGTGACGCTGCGCACCTTTGACAGGAGCGGATGCTCCTCGGAAGGCTCTTCCGTGACGTCGGTGGTGAAGAGCAGGATGTCGGCATCCTCAAAGGCCGAATGTACCGCCTTGACCATATACTCCTGCAGTTTGTAGCGTGGTTTGAGGAAGCCCGGTGTGTCGGAATAGATGATCTGGAAGTCTTTGCCGTTGACGATGCCCAGCAGGCGGTGGCGGGTGGTCTGGGCTTTGGAGGTGACAATGGCCAGCTTCTGCCCGACCAGCCGGTTGAGCAGGGTGGACTTCCCCACGTTGGGGTTGCCGATGATATTGACGAATCCGGCTTTATGGGACATGTTGTGTGAAATGGTCGTTTACAAAGATAGGAATAAATGGCGGGAAGGGCAGGGGTCAGAAGAGGCCGCGGTGGAGCATGATGATCTCTTTGGGGGTGAGATGGCGCCATTTGCCGCGGGGCAGGGCTTTCTTGGTGAGTCCGGCAAAGGAGACACGGTCGAGAGCCTTGACGCGGTAGCCCAGTGCCTCGAAGAGACGGCGCACCACTCTGTTCTGGCCGGAGTGGATCTCGAGGCCCAGCACTTTTTTGTTTTCGGGGTCGACCCACGAGACGGCGTCGGCGGCGACAAGCCCTTCTTCGAGCTCGATGCCCTCCACCAGACGTTCCATGTCGCGGCGCGTCAGGTCGCGGTCGAGGGTCACCTGGTATACCTTTTTTTGCTTGTAGCTGGGGTGGGTCAGTTTCTGGGCCAGGTCGCCGTCGTTGGTGAGCAGCAGCACACCCGTAGTATTCCTGTCGAGGCGGCCCACAGGGAAGAGACGGAGATGGCCGGGCAGCTTCACCAGGTCGAACACCGTGCGTCGTCCCTCGGGGTCACGGGTGGTGGTGATGCAATCCTTGGGTTTGTTGAGGAGGATATAGACTTTCTCTTCGGGAAAGATCCTTTTTCCACGCAGGTGCACCACGGCCGACCGGGGCACCTTGATCCCCAGATCGGTGACCTTCTTTCCGTCGACGCTCACCAGACCTTTCCGGATGTATTCGTCGGCCTCGCGACGCGAACAGACACCGCTGAGGGCAATGTAGCGGTTCAGACGGATCAGCTCCTCCTCCTGCTGCGGACGAGAGGTCTTCCCCTCACCTTTTTTGCTCCTTCCTGCTATGCCTTTCTGCCCCTTTTCCTTCATTTTTTCTTATTTTTGGGCTGCAAAGGTAATAAACTTTACCGGGATGCGTTCATACTTTATCTGATTGATTGCCAAATCTTCCGGAAAAAGGGATTGCCTGTTGGTGTGCGGCCGTGAGGCTGTGGGAGAACCCGATTTTTTTTATTTAGATTGAATTTAACTACATTTGCAGTGAAATTAAAAACGAAGGACCATGAAAAAAGTGAGATTTTTGTTTTACGGGCTGTTTGCGGCGCTGGCCGTCGTGATGGTCTCCTGTTATCCGGGTGGAGCGGAATATTACAGTGATACGGACATTGTGGTGACCGACTATGATTCCGCATTTTTTGCCACCCATGATGTAAAAACCTATTTTCTGATCGATACGGTTGCTTACATCACCGATGATCCGGAAGAGGTGAAGCATACCTACGATGAGACGATCCTCAGCAAGATCGAGGAAAATCTGAAGGGAGTCGGTTACACGCCGGTGGATCCGGATGGTGACACGCCTCCCGATGTGTTGGTGACCGCTACGGTGAGCACTTCGACCACGGAAGGCTGGGTGCCTGGTTATCCTTACTATCCCTACTATCCGTATGACTGGTGGTGGGGTTATCCCGGATGGGACTGGTGGTGGGGATACCCCGGTGGATATTATCCTTATTATTATTCGTTCAGTACCGGTACGCTTTTCATCACGATGGGGGATCCCAATGATCCCATCAATGATGACGGAGAGATCAAGTTGCCGGTGGTCTGGGGTGCCGCTTTCAACGGCATGCTGAGTTCTTCCACCACCGACATGAAAAAACGCATCGAGCGCAGCATCGACCAGGCTTTTGCGCAGTCGAAGTGTTTCCATAAATAGTTTGTTCCAGATATTCCAGAAAAAGACAATAAGACCATGAAAAAGTTCAAGATCATTATAGTTTCGTTGCTAGCCTTGCTGGCTGTCCCGTCGGCTTTCGGGCAGGGAGGTTTCTATACCAACCTGGGTTATGACGTCTCCTTTCCTATGGGGGACACCAAGGATTTCATTTCGCCGGTCAGTTTCCGGGGGTTCACTTTCTCGGGCGGTTATTTCATCACCGACAATGTGGCGGTAGAGCTGCGTTGGTCGTGGCATGTCTTCTATGATGACATTCCCTTTGATGTTTATGAGGAAGGCACCCGTGCCATCAGTGGCAAGCAATACCGCTCGATCAATGCTTTTCCGCTGACCTTCGGCGGAAAATATTTCTTCGGAGGTTCGGGACTGAGGCCCTATGTGGGTTTTGGAGTGGGGCCCTATAAGACACGTAAGCGGACGGAAATGGGTATCTATTATGTGGAAGACAGGCAATGGCATTTCGGTCTGACCCCCGAAGCCGGCTTCATCTACAACTTCTCCAGTGGTGTGGGGCTGATGGCCAATGTGCGGTATGACTATATGCTGGAGTCGGGCAATGTCGGGACGCAGCAGAACATCAGCCTGAGCATTGGATTCATTTTCTCCGGAGGTTATTGACCTCCGTTTTTTTTCTTTTGAAAAAAGCCGTTCAATATGAAACGATCCATTCTTTTTCTGATGTTGCTGGGCAGTGTGGCGGTTACCCTCCGGGCACAGTTCGAGATCACCCCTTACGGGGGATGGATGCTGGGAGGCGGAAGGTACGAATACAATGTGGAGAGTGGTCCCAATTATGGGGTCCAGTTGGGAGCCAATGCCGGGGACGATACGAAGGTGATCTTTTTCTACAACCGGATGGATTCCCGGCTCACCAAGGAGTCGGCCCTGGGTGACGAGAACCTCACCAACCTGGCTACCGAGTACCTCCAGCTGGGAGTGATGCGGGAAGTGTACAACAACGATGTGGTGGTGCCTTACGGACTGTTCACGATGGGGACCACCATCTTTACCCCCAAAAATTCCGTCTATTACACGGAGTGGATGTTCTCGGTGGTGCTTGGAGGAGGTGTCCGTTTTTATGTGACGGAGCATCTGGCTTTCCAGGCTCAGGCCAGGATGTTGATGCCGATGCGTTTTGGCGGCGGAGGGTTCTGGTGCGGTACCGGTGGTTGTTCGGTGGGAGCCGGAACCTATTCGGCCATCGTTCAGGGCGACTTCAGCGGAGGGCTTGTGTTCAGTTTTTGAAGGAACCAATAAATAACATATATCATGAAAAAGTATCTTTTCCTGCTTCTGACAAGTTTTTTGATCCTCCCGGCATTCGGTCAGAGTGAAACGGAGGATGAGCTGGTGCGTTCCTATTTCAAGCTGGAGAAAAAGACTCTTGTGGGACAGGCGATGAACCTGTCGGACGTACAGGCCAAAGTGTTCTGGCCCATTTACAATGACTTCGAAGAGGAAGTCTCGAAACTGGCGGATATGCGCATCGCTTACCTGAAAGAGTATGCCGAGAAATATGAGACCATCACGCCCAAGGAGGCCGACCAGATCATGAAGAAAGCCTTCGAATATGAAAAGAAGACGCTGGCGCTCGAGATGAAGTATTACAATATCCTCAAGAAGAAGATGGGAGCCCTGGTGGCCACACGTTTTATCCAGGTGGAAGAGTACATCCGTACGGGTGTGAAGATGAAGCTGCTCGAGACGATCCCTTTTGTGGACTGACAGATCAGGAGGAAATGAAAAAAGGGGCTTAGGCCCCTTTTTTTGATGAGGGATGAGGGGGTAAGATAGATGGTAAAGCCGTGATGATTCATTACCTTTCGGAAAAAATTATACGATGACGCTGATCAGTTCCATTTCGGGTATTCGTGGCACGGTAGGGGGGAAGCCGGGGGAAGGGCTTACTCCCGCGGATCTGGTACGTTTTGCTACGGCTTATGGGATGTGGCTTCGCGAGCGTTTCCCGGGGAAGAGGCTGAAGGTGGTGGTAGGACGTGATGCCCGTGTTTCGGGAGAGATGGTGTGCGGGTTGGTGTGCAATACGCTCAATGCGTTGGGGCTGGACACCCTCGAGCTGGGCATGGCCCCCACGCCCACGGTAGAGATGGCTGTGGTCATGGAGCAGGCTGACGGAGGGATCATCATTACCGCCAGTCACAATCCTGCGGAATGGAATGCCCTCAAGTTGCTCAATGAGAAGGGAGAGTTCCTCAATGCCGCGGAGGGAGAGGAGGTGATGCGTCTGGCCAGGGAAGGCGAACCGCATTATGCCGGCATCGACGGCATCGGCATCCGGATGGCCGAGAGCGACTATCACCGGAGACATATCGAAAGGATCCTGGAGCTGCCGCTGGTGCGGCGGGAAAAGATTGCCAGGGCGGATCTCCGTGTGGTCGTCGACGGTGTCAACTCGGTGGGAGGCTTTGCCGTGCCCTCCCTGTTGCGTGCCTTGGGGGTGAAAACGATCATCGAGGTCAATTGTGAGCCCAACGGTCTTTTTGCTCATGATCCCGAGCCGCTGGAGAAGAACCTCACCGGGACGGCGGCCCGTGTGCGGGAAGAGAAGGCTGACCTGGGCATCGTCGTCGACCCCGATGTCGATCGTCTGGCTTTCATCAACGAGGACGGCACGATGTTCGGCGAAGAATACACCCTGGTGGCCGTGGCCGACTATGTGCTTGCCTCGCAGCCGGGCGATACGGTGTCCAATCTTTCTTCGACGGCGGTGCTGGATGAGGTGACCCGCAAATATGGGGGGAAACGCCACCTGGCTGCCGTGGGGGAGGTGAACGTCGTGGAAAAGATGAAAGCCACCGGCGCCGTCATCGGGGGTGAAGGGAACGGCGGCGTGATCTACCCGCCCCTCCATTACGGCAGGGATGCCCTCGTGGGCATCGCTCTTTTCCTCTCTTTCCTTGCAGAAGAAGGGGAATCCGTCTCCAAACTGCGGGCCCGCTATCCTACCTATGCGATGAGCAAGGACAAAGTGCCCATTCCTCCTTCGGCGGATCCGGAACAACTCTTCGAGCGGCTGCGTCAACGTTACAATGACCGGCCCATGAACACGATCGACGGCCTCTTCATCGAACTGCCCGACGGATGGATCCATTTCCGGCGTTCAAACACGGAACCCGTATTCCGGCTTTACATCGAGATGCGAACGGAAAGCCGCCTGAAAGAGGTACGGGAAGAGCTGCTGCAATTCGTTGGGTCCATGAAGGATTGAATCATACACAAAAGGGAACTTGGTGGAATAAAAAAAATAAATAGCTTGTCTAATAAGGGTGCTGTTTGACAAGCCATTCAGAACAAAAACCCAATCATGACGAAATGGAAAAGAACAGGAAAAGGAACAGGAGATGGCTTCTTGTGACGCTTATCCTGCTGTTGGTGGGCGGTGTTGCGGGAGGGCTCTGGTATTATGGTGAGCGTACCCGCAAGGAGGAGATGTCGCAGATCTATACGGAGGTGAAGCGGGGGAAGTTCGAGATCCTGGTGACGGTCACGGGCGAGCTGCAGGCGGAACGTTCGGTGAAGATCATGGCGCCGGCGGCCTTGCGCAGCCGTAACCTGCGTTTCAGTCAGATCAAGATACAGGATCTGGTGCCGGAGGGCACGGTCGTGGACTCGGGTGATTATGTGGCGATGCTGGACCGGTCGGCTGCCGACAACAGTCTCAAGGACATGCTGGACGAGCTGGAACAGCTGCAGGCCCATTACGAGAAGACCCGTCTGGATACCACCATGCTGCTGCGTGGTCTGCGGGATCAGCTCATCAATCTGCAGTATGCCATGGAGGAGGCCAAGATCACCCTGGAGCAGTCCAAGTACGAGCCGCCGGCCACGATACGGCAGGCCCAGATCAACCTCGACAAGGCAAAAAGAGCCTATCAGCAGGCCAAGGAGAATTATGTGCTGAAGGTGAAGCAGGCCGAGGCCGACATGGCCGAGGCCGAGTTCAAACTGCGCAAGCAGAAGCGCAAGATCGCCGAGATGGAGGATGTGATCAAGCATTTCGAGATCAGAGCCCCCGCTTCGGGGATGGTGATCTACCAAAAAGAGTGGGGAGGCCAGAAGCGCAAGGTGGGCTCGACGATCAGCCCCTGGGACCTCGTGGTGGCCACCCTGCCCGACATGTCGTCGATGCTGTCGAAGACCTATGTCAACGAGATCGACATCAGCAAGGTGAAGAAAGGACAGAAGGTAAGGATCGGGGTGGATGCCTTCCCGGAGAAGAAATATACCGGTGTGGTGGTGGATGTGGCCAATGTGGGGGAACAGCTGCCCAACACCGATGCCAAGGTCTTTGAGGTGAACATCAAGCTGGATGGCAGTGATCCGATCCTGCGGCCGGCCATGACCACCAGTAACCAGATCATCACCGCCTCGTACGACAGCGTGCTGTACATCCCTCTGGAGGCGGTGTTCGTCGAAGACAGCATCCCTTATGTCTACACGAAGAAAGGATATAAACAGGTGGTGCTGCTCGGTCCTGAGAACGAGAACGAAGTGATCGTCGAAAAGGGTCTGGAGGAAGGCGAGAAGATCCTGCTGAACATGCCGGAGCATCCGGAAAAATATGAGTTGCGGGGTGAGGAGCTGATCCCGTTGATACGTGAGCGGCAGCGGCAGAAAAAGCTGGAGGAGGAGAGGCAGCGTCGTGAGCAGGCCCAGAAGGCCCTGCAGAGGAAAAAGAGACGGAGGATGCCCGGGCGTTTCCGGCCGGGGACGCGGCCTCCGCGCGAAGGCGGTGACATCCCGAAAAACAGGTAATAGATGCTCTGGGGAGGAAGATATTATCACGACATCGTCATCGCCGTCGAGTCGCTGGTGGCCAACCGCCTGCGGTCGGTGCTCACGGCGCTGGGCATCATCTTCGGCGTGGCGGCGGTGATCAGCATGCTGGCCATCGGCAGGGGGGCCAAGCAGGAGATCCTGGAGCAGATCAAGATGGTGGGGGTGAACAACATCGTCATCACCCCCGTGGTCACCGATGAGAACAGTGGCGGTGAGGAAGGGGAGGGCGAAGGCCCCCAGCAACGGAAAAAGTTCTCTCCCGGTCTGACCCTGAAAGATGCCGAGGCGATACGCACCATCCCCTCGGTGGAGCGTATCAGTCCCGAGATCGCCCTCAACGCTTACGTCATGCTCTCGGGCCGCCGCTCACCGGCCAAGATCATCGGGGTGTCACGCGACTATTTCGACATCTATAACCTGCAACTGCTCGAAGGGTCCTTTTTCAACCGCTATCAGGAAGAACACGGTGTGCCGGTATGCATCATCGGATACAACATCCGTTCCCGTTTCTTCAGTCATGCCGATCCTCTGGGAAAATACATCAAGTTCGGCAATGTTTGGCTGAAAGTGATCGGCGTTCTGCAGAAGAGTGAGGTGAACGTTTCGCGTTTTGAGAATGCCGGTGTGAATGTCTACAACGACAACATTTACATTCCTGTAAAGACGATGCTGATGCGTTTCCAGAACCGGGCGCTGGTCAATACGAAGCTGACACAGAACGTGACCACGTTCCGGGGGCCTTTTTTCTTTTCGGTACGGAGTGCCACGCCCTCGGGCAATACTTCGTCCAACTATCATCAGCTCGACCGTATCGTGGTGCAGGTGAAAGAGAGTGAGCAGTTGCAGAAGACCACCGGTGTGCTGAGCCGGATGATCCGTCGCCGTCATATGGAGGTGGATGATTATGAGATCACGGTGCCCGAGCTGCTGCTCAAGCAGCAGCAGCGTACCAAGGACATCTTCAACATTGTCTTGGGGGCCATTGCGAGCATCTCGCTCATCGTGGGAGGCATCGGTATCATGAACATCATGTTTGCCAGTGTGATGGAGCGGATCAAGGAGATCGGCACGCGGATGGCCATCGGGGCGAAAAAGAAGGACATCGTCATCCAGTTCCTGGCCGAAGCCGTGTTGATCAGTGTGACGGGGGGGCTGATCGGGATCTTCCTGGGCATCTTCCTGGCCGAAGCCATTGAGCGCATTGCGGGGGTGCTTACCATTGTGAGTCCGGGAGCGGTGCTGGTGGCTTTCACGGTGTCGGCGGCGGTAGGGGTGATCTTCGGGTATTCGCCTGCCAAAAGAGCCTCGGAAAAGGATCCGATCGAATCGTTACGGTACGAATAGCCTAAAAAACAAGAAGATGAGCAGGAAAGCGCGTCTGGGTACCTCATTTTTCATGTATGGGATGATGTTGCTGGCATGGCCGGGGAGCATGGCTGCCCAGGATACCCTGCATCTCACCCTTGAGGGGGTGCTGGCCCTGGCCCGTGACCAGTCGCCCCAGGCGATCATGGCCAAGCATCAGTTCCGTGCTTCTTACTGGGCTTTTCGATCCTTCCGGGCCAAATACCTGCCGGCACTGACCATGAACGCCACCCTGCCGGATTTCTCCAGAGCTTTTGAACGGGAGTACGACTTCAACACCGGTCAGGAGTACTA
Source organism: uncultured Rikenellaceae bacterium (assembly GCA_964599235.1). GTDB lineage: Bacteria > Bacteroidota > Bacteroidia > Bacteroidales > VadinHA17 > DRPN01. The sequence continues at coordinate 171,233 of CAZRDX010000031.1, read as the reverse complement.
TGTGGAGAAATACCGGAACAACTCGACCCTGGGGTTCTCGCTCACACAGAACATCGGTCCTACGGGAGGGAGTATCTTCGTCAACACCAGCCTGACCCGTTTCGATGAGTTCGGGGAGAACCGCAACTCGCAATACATCACCACCCCTGTGAGCATCGGCATCAACCAGCCGTTGTTCAATTACAATCCTCTGAAATGGGAAAAAAAGATCGAGCCGCTGAAATATGAAGAAGCCAAGAAGAGCTATCTGGACGCGATGGAGCGGGTGAACGAGATGGCCGTCAACTATTTCTTCAATCTGGCCCTGGCGCAGATGAACCTGGAGATCGCGCGGATGAACTATCAGAATGCCGATACGCTTTATCGCATAGCCCAGGGGAGGTACAACATAGGTACCATTGCCGAGGATGATCTTCTGCAGATGCAGCTGCGGTTGCTCAATGCGGGTACGGAGCTCAACAAGGCGGGCATCGACCTGCAGCTGCGCGAGTATCAGTTGCGGTCGTTCCTGGGGTTCAACGACAGGGTGACGATCATCCTGGAGCTGCCCAGCCGTATCCCGCGGCTGACGGTGGATGTCTCGGAGGCGCTGGCACTGGCGGAGAAGAACAATCCCCGTATTCTTGATTTTCAGCGTCAGTTGCTGGAGGCTGAGAGCAACATGATCGAGGCCAAGCGGGCCCGGGGGCTGAATGCCAACCTTTTTGCCTCGTTCGGGTATACCCAGCAGGCCGGCACTTTCAGTAGTGCCTATCAGGACCTGCTCAACCAGCAGCGGGTGAGGCTGGGATTCACCCTTCCCATCCTCGACTGGGGGCTCAACAAAGGGCGTTACAAGCTGGCCCAGTCGAACCAGGAGGTGGTCAAGACCAACATCCGGCAGGCGAAGATCGATTTTGAGCAGGAGGTGCTGCTCAACGTGGCGCAGTTCAACCTGCAGGACGACCAGGTGGCCATCGCGGCCAAGGCCGATACCATTGCCCGCAAAAGGTATGAGGTCACCAAACAGCGTTTCCTCATCGGAAAGATCAGTGTACTCGACCTCAACGTGGCCGATTCGGAGAAAGATGTGGCACGCCGCGGCTACATCAGCGCCCTGCGCCAGTACTGGAGTTATTACTATGGCCTGCGCCGCCTGACCCTCCACGATTTTCTTACGGGCAGGGATCTTACCGAAGACTTTGAGAAACTGGTCGAATGAACCGCTTGTGGTCGTTTGGGCAGAACAATGCCGCACTTGCCGCATAAAATGCCATTTATCAGTGTCATCCCCCTCATTTTTTTCAAAAAAATCCTATCTTTGCCCGACATTTTCCAAGAGGATAAGGATTAACTCATTAACAGGCTAAAAAATGCAGAACAAAGGGGCAATTCTTTTTCTGACCATCGTACTGGTGGTCGTCAGTATCTACCAGCTCTCTTTCTCGGTGGTCACCTACAAGGTCAAACAGGATGCCAAGGAATATGCCAAGGGGGATCTGAACAAAGAGCTGCATTATCTCGATTCCATTGCCGCTCTTCCCAAGGACAAATGGAGTTTCCTGGGCAATACCTTCCGTGAGTGTCAGCAGAAGGAGATCAACCTGGGTCTGGACCTCAAAGGTGGGATGAACGTCATCCTGGAGGTGTCGGTGCCTGACATCATCAAGGCGCTGGCCAACAACAGCAAGGATACCACCTTCCTCAAGGCACTGAAACTGGCCGAAGAGTATCAGAAGAGCAGCAGCGAGGATTTCGTGACCCTTTTTGGCAAGGCGTTCGAGGAGATCGCCCCGGGAGCCCGGCTGGCAGCCATCTTCAACACGATGGAGCTCAAGGACAAGATCGATTACAACTCCACGAATGCCGACGTGCTGAAGGTGCTGCACCAGGAGGTGCAGGATGCCATCGACAACTCATTCTTGGTGCTTTCCAACAGGATCGACCGTTTTGGTGTGGTACAGCCCACCATTCAGCGTCTTGCCACACAGGGACGTATCATGATCGAGCTGCCGGGGGTGAAGGATCCCTCCCGCGTGCGTAAACTGTTGCAGGAGACGGCCAACCTGGAGTTCTGGGAGACTTACGAGAACTCGGAAGTGGGACCCTATCTTGAGAAGGCCAACAAGCTGTTGCGTCAGCTCCTCTCGGAAAAGAACGACACGGCTTCCGTACAGGAGGATACCGGTACCACTGCCACTGCTGCAGACGCCGGTACAGGCAAGGAGCTGACGGCTGCCGGTGACAGTGTTTCCTCTTCCGATTCGTTGCTCAAGCTGCTCGAGTCGGATACCACCTCGGCAGCTGCTGCCAAGGAGGAGCAGAGCCTGGAGATGTTCAGGAAGGAGAACCCGCTCTATGCTGTCCTGCGTCCCAATCTTTTGCGTAACAATACTTACGCGCCGGGGTCTGTGGTGGGCTTCGCTTTTGCCCGGGACACGGCTACGGTGAACAAGTACCTCAACATGAAGCAGGTGAGGGCCCTTTTCCCGCGCAACCTGATCTTCCGCTGGCATTTCAAGCCTTACAAATACGCGCCCGGTCAGAATATCTTCGAGTTGCATGCTCTGAAGGTGACCACGCGCGACGGTAAGGCACCTCTCACAGGCGAGGTGATCACCTCGGCACGTGAAGAGTTCGACCAGAACACCGGTCAGGCCAAGGTGACCATGTCGATGAACGCGGAAGGGGCGAAGATCTGGGCACGGCTGACCAGGGAGAACGTGGGGCGTTCCATTGCCATCGTGCTTGACAACTACGTATATTCCGCTCCGCGTGTCAACTCGGAGATCAAGGGAGGCAACTCGGAGATCACGGGCGACTTCACCATCGATGAGGCCAAGGACTTGGCCAACATGCTGAAGTCGGGTAAGATGCCCGCCCCGGCCAAGATCATCCAGGAGGCGGTCGTGGGTCCTACCTTGGGTAAGGAGGCCATTCAGTCAGGCCTCAACTCTTTTGTCATCGCCTTCCTGCTGGTGTTGCTGTACATGATCTTCTACTACAGTCCCCGGGCCGGGCTGGTGGCCGATATCGCTCTTTTCGCCAACGTCTTCTTCATCCTGGGAGTGCTGGCCTCGCTGGGTGCGGTGCTTACCCTACCCGGTATCGCCGGTATCGTTCTGACCGTGGGTATGTCGGTCGACGCCAATGTGCTGATATATGAAAGGATCAAGGAAGAGCTGCGGGCCGGACGGGGCATCAAGAAAGCCGTGGCCGAAGGGTACAAGAATGCCTACTCGGCTATCATCGATGCCAACGTTACCACCTTCATCACCGGTATCATCCTCTATGCTTTCGGTACCGGACCCATCAAGGGTTTTGCCACCACGCTGGTGATCGGTATCCTTACCTCGCTCTTCTCAGCCATCTTCATCACACGGCTCATCTTCGACACGATGCTCAACCGCAACAACAAGCTTACCTTCGTGACGAAGCTGACCGAGAACGCCTTCACCAACCTTAATTTCAAGTTCATCGAAAAACGTAAGCTGGCCTACATGATCTCCGGTACCCTGCTGGTGATCTCGATTTTCTCGCTTTCCACAAGAGGGCTGAGCCCGGGGATCGATTTCACGGGAGGACGTACTTATGTGATCCGTTTCGATAAGGCTTATCCCACTGCCGAAGTTCAGCAGCAGCTGGCCAAAGTGTTCGGCAAGGCCCCGGAGGTGAAGGTATATGGCAATGTCGAACAGATGAAGATCACCACCCAGTACATGATCGACGATCCGTCAGCCGACGATCTGGTCGATCAGAAAATGTACGAAGGGCTCAAACCTTTCCTGGGCGACAGCGTCACCTTCCAGGATTTCGTCGAGAAATACAAGCAGAGCTCGCAGACCGTCGGACCGACCATCGCCTACGACATCAAGGTGCAGGCCATGTACGCTGTGCTGCTCTCGCTGATCTTCATGTTCCTGTACATCATGTTCCGTTTCCGTAACTGGCGGTTCGGTTTTGGTGCTGTGGGAGCCCTGATCCACGACTCGCTGATCGTTCTGGGTACTTTCTCGGTCTTTTACGGGAAGCTTCCTTTCTCGATGGAGATCGACCAGTCGTTCATCGCAGCCATCCTGACGGTGATCGGTTATTCGGTCAACGACACCGTGGTGGTGTTCGACCGTATCCGTGAGTACCTGAAGCTTTATCCCAAACGTCCGAAGGAGGAGGTGCTGGATGCTGCCGTCAACAGTACCATCGGACGTACCATCAACACTTCGCTGAGTACCTTGATCGTCCTCTTTGTTGTCTTTATCTTCGGCGGAGAGGTGATCCGGGGATTCATCTTTGCCATGCTTATCGGCGTCTTTGTGGGTACCTACTCCTCTATCTTCGTGGCTACCCCGATCGTTTACGATACCATGAGGAACAAAGGCCCTGAAAAGGAACATGGGAAAGAGAAAAAGAAACTGAAGAAGTAAAGCTGAAAGAAGAGAGCCCCGGAATCTCCGGGGCTCTCTTCTTTGTGCCATCCCAGAAAAAGCGGGCGGGGGATATGTTCTCTGGCTGAACTTTATTAACTTCGCATGCAGAAAACAGGGCAGGGATGAGCGAGATGTTATTCATCAGCGGGCAGGAGGTGATCGTTGTTTTCCTGGTGGTCTTGCTCCTTTTCGGGGCGAACAAGATCCCGGAGTTCGCACGCGGTCTGGGCAAAGGGATGCGGGAGTTCAGGAAGGCCACCGAAGAGATCAAGAAAGAGATCAACGAGAGCACCTCGGACATTGTCGATGATGTGGAGGACCTGCGTGACAATCTGAACGATCTTTCGTGATGCTTCTTACCGGTGTAGTGTGGCAACCTTTCCCGGCGGGGATGGCGGGGGATCTTCTCTATTTCCTGATCGGTGTGTTGTTGTTGTGGGTCAGTGGCGTATACCTGGTACGTGGGGGTGTGGCGCTGGGTCGTGCTCTGGGGCTCTCTTCCCTCGTGATCGGCATCACCGTGATCTCGCTGGGTACCTCGGCTCCTGAACTGCTGGTGAGCATCCAGGCGGCCACCACCGGCCATCCCGATATCGCCATGGGCAATGTGGTGGGGTCGAACATCGCCAACGTGGGCCTGGTGCTGGGTCTCACCGCCCTCTTCGTCCCCATCCTGATCCCCAAGGACAAGTTCACCGTCGACAGTCTGGTCATGATCTTTGCCACCTTCGTTTTTATCGTGGTCAGTTGTACGGGGCGCCACATTACGCGGGGGGAGGGTGTTTTGATGGTCGTACTCATTGTCGTGTATCTCCTCTATCTTTTTTTCAGGCGTCCTGATCCTGCGGCTGTGGAGGCGGCGCCTGTGACAGGAAGGTTCCTGCGTCGCGGGTGGGTGGCCCTGCTGGTGGTGGCGACCGCCTCGTTCGGTCTGGCGGTGGCTGCCGACTATGTGGTGCTGGGAGCCTCGGGCATGGCACGCAGCCTCGGCGTCGACGAAAGGATCATCTCTCTCAGCATGGTGGCCGTGGGAACCTCCCTGCCCGAACTGACCGCCTCGGTGACGGCCATCCTCAAAAAAGAACCGGATATCTCCGTGGGCAACATCCTCGGATCGAACATCTTCAATCTCTTCGGCATCATGGGGGTCACCGCACTCATCCGGCCCGTGGCGGTGAACGGCAAGATCCTGCGGTTCGATATCTTTTACATGTTGCTGATCGCGGTGGTGCTCATCATCCTCGGACGTCTGGGGCGTGAACTGAGCCGGCGCGACGGCCTCATTCTGCTGATGATCTATTTCTTCTACCTGATCGCCCTGTTCTTGATCAGGGGGATCGAGATGCCTCTCTTCCCTGTTTTTTCGCGTTTCTGTTGAAAAAGTAAGTCTATGATACGTACACAAGGCATTACGAAAAGTTACGGCTCGCTGCAGGTGCTGAAAGGCATCGACTTTGAGGTGGCCGACGGGGAGATTGTCTCTATTTATGGTGCTTCCGGGGCGGGCAAGACCACCTTTCTGCAGATCCTGGGTACGCTGGATGATCCTGACGAGGGTGAGATCTTTTACGATGATGTCAATGTGCGGACGCTGCGGGAGGCGCAGCTGGCCCGTTTCCGCAACCGGCATATCGGCTTCGTGTTCCAGTTCCATCATCTTCTTCCCGAGTTCACGGCCCTGGAGAATGTGTGCATCCCGGCGTTCATCATGGGTCTTTCTCGTCATGAGGCCGAGGAGCGGGCGATGGCCCTGCTGAGCGATCTCAACCTGGCGGAGCGGGCTTCGCACAAGCCTGCCGAGCTGTCGGGCGGCGAGCAGCAGCGCGTGGCCGTGGCCCGGGCGCTCATCAACAAACCGGCCGTCCTCCTGGCCGACGAACCTTCCGGTAACCTCGACTCCCGCAACAAGAAGGAACTGCACGACCTGCTGCGCCGCATCCACGACGAGAAAGGACAGACCATCATCATCGTCACGCACGACAAGGAGCTCTCGGCCATCGCCCACCGGCGTCTCAGGATGAAGGACGGGAAAATGTATCAGGACTGACCGACGATGGCCCGGGAGAAAGAGAAGGTGTTCCGCTTCAGGCATTTTTCCCTGCGCCAGGACCGTTCGCTTATGCCGCTGACCACCGACAGCATCTTGCTGGGGGCGTGGGTGGATTGCCAGGGGGCGGCACATATCCTCGACATAGGGGCGGGCAGCGGTGCCGTGACGTTGCTCCTGGCGCGGCGCTGCGGAGCGGCCATCACCGCCCTCGAGCCGGACGAAGGCTCCTGCCTCGACCTCCGGGAGAACATCCTCGCCTCTCCCTGGCACGAACGCATCCGTGAGATGTGTATGACTTTACAGGAGTTTGCCGCCTCGGCGCCCGGGGACACCGGGTTCGATCTGATCGTGAGCAACCCGCCCTTTTTCGTGCGGGACACTCTGCCTGCGGATAGCGGCCGCGGGAAGGTGCGTCATGCGTTAACCCTCACCCATGGAGAGCTGTTGCAGCACGGCGTTTCGCTGCTGAGCGGGGAGGGGCGTCTATGCCTGATCCTGCCGGCCCGTTATGAGGAGCCTGTGATAGCAGACGCTGCCGCGCTGCGGCTCTACTGCAACCGTCTGTTGCGGGTGCGTCCCACCCCTGAGAAGGAGATGCATCGTGTCGTGCTTGAGCTCTCGCGCATGAAACGGCCGCTGCATATCGAGGAGCTGGTGTTGCGCGAGGAGGGGAAAGAGTCGCGGCAGTGGAAAGAACTGACCGGGGCTTACCTGCCCGGCGGATGATCAGGCCCTACTTTCCAGGACATGCAGCTCTTCCTCATCCGGCACCTTCTCTTCGGTGACGGTGATTCCCGTCTCGGCCAGGCGGGCCAGCACGGGGGCATAGATCTCTTTATTGACGGGCCGCATCACCCCGGTGATGCCTATCCTGCCCTCGACGATGAGCTCGGCGGCGATGGCGGCGGGGAGGGCGACGGTGCGCGCCACGGCCGTGTCGGTGGCCGGCGTGCCATAGTCGACCATGCGGGCATGGATCACCTCCTTCCTGCCGTCGGGGTACTCTGCCAGGAAAGAGTGCTGCATCGCGATCATGTCGCGCTCCTGTTCGCCCAGCATCATCTTTTCGATCATCAGGTCGGAGGTCACCTCGAAGGGGGAGTCCTTTATTCTTCCGACAGGTTCTTCACTGAAGAGGCCGAGCCATTCAATGGCATCGAGGAAGGGGTCCTCTTCGGGGATGCCGAGGGTGCGGGCCGCCGCGGGGCGTACCGGCTCGCCGGCGGGCGTGTCCAGCAGCATCCTCACCATGCCGGCATAACTGCGGCCCTGCAGGTCGAACGGCTCGTCCGACAGCAGACGGGCTCTTTTCATCAGGTCCATGTTGTGGCACCAGCCGGGATAGCGCAGCGTGCCGCGGAAGAGGGTGCGCACCTTCTCCAGCCCGTAGATGTCGATGTATTCGATGGAGTTGCGGTTGGGATAGGCTTCCAGGTCGCCCACGCCGGGGAAGGGGATGGGGTAGCGTTCCCGGAAGAGGGTGGCGGCGGGGATGTGCACCTCCCGCCCCTCGAGGAGGTAGTGGGCGTCGTTGTTGCCGGCCATGAGCACGCCCTTGGGGCTCCAGGTGAACTTGTATCGGAAGGGGTTGTCGGCAGCCTCGGGGGCGGGGAGGGCGCCGGTGAGGGAGTAGAAGGCGGTGATCCGGCCGCCGCCAGCACGTACACGGTCGATGACCTGCATGGCGCTCATGTGGTCGATGCCGGGGTCGAGGCCGGTCTCGTTGAGGAAGAGCACGCCCGCCCGGCGAGCCTCCTCATCCATGGCGGCCATCTCCCGGCTCACATACGAGGTGGTCACCAGACTGCGGCGGTGGACCAGACAGGCCCGGGCTACCATGGGATGGTACATGTAAGGCAACATGCTGACGACCAGATCGTGATCCGCCACCAGGCGGCCGAGAGCCGCCGCATCGTCGGTGCTCCACCGCACCGCCGTGCCGCGGGGATGATCGCCCACCATCGCGGCGGCCCGCACCCGGAAAGGCGAGGTGACCGTCAGCCGGTAACCCCGGTCAAGCAAATACTTCACCAAAGGCCGTGCCACCATGCCGGCCCCCAGGACAAGGATCTTTTTCTCCATAAATGCTCTCTCTCTTTGTGCCCTTTGAACACAGCAAATTTAATCTTTCCGCAGCAAGGACAAAAACCTGCATCTTCCCTCGCGTGCCGGAGCCGTATGTTCTTGAGCAGGCAAATGTTGGTAAAAGGAGGATAAAATCCCGCCCGTGGGTTTCCTGTGCCGGTTGAAAGGTGTTAAATTTGAGACCAAAACGTGTGCGATGGCAGGCAAGGGTGAGACGGCGGTCACGCCGCTGATGAAGCAGTACAACCAGATGAAGGCCAAGCATCCGGATGCGATCCTGTTGTTCCGGGTGGGGGATTTTTACGAGACTTTCGGGGAGGATGCCATCCGCACGTCGGAGATTCTGGGCATCACGCTCACGCGCCGTGCCAACGGTGCGGCCTCGTATGTCGAGCTGGCCGGCTTTCCCTATCATGCTCTCGACAATTACCTGCCCAAGCTGGTGCGGGCGGGGCAGCGGGTGGCTATCTGCGAGCAGCTCGAGGATCCCAAGCTGGCCAAGAAGATCGTCAAGCGGGGTATCACCGAGCTGGTCACCCCGGGTGTCTCGCTCAACGACAATGTGCTGGAGCAACGGGAGAACAACTTCCTGGCGGCGGTGCATCCTGATGAGCGGGGTGCGGCCGGCATCGCCTTCCTCGACATCTCCACGGGCGAGTTCCTCGTCGCCGAAGGCGGCTTTGACTATATCGACAAGCTGCTGAACAATTTCCGCCCGCGGGAGATCCTCGTCGAACGAAGCAAGAAAACTTTCTTCACGGAGAAATTCGGCGACAAGTACTACCTCACCAAGCTGGACGACTGGATCTTCACCGAGGAGAGTGCCACCGAGCGTCTGCTCAAACATTTCGATACGGTCTCGCTCAAGGGTTTCGGCATCCAGGGCATGTCTTTTGGCACGGTGGCGGCGGGGGCGGTGCTGCAGTACCTTGACATGACGCAGCACGACAAGCTGCGGCACATCACCACGCTGTCGCGCATCGAGGAGGATCATTACGTCTGGCTCGATCGTTTCACGGTGCGTAACCTGGAGCTTTTCCAGCCGTTGTACGAGAAAGGGGCGACGCTCATCGACGTCATCGACAGGACGGTGTCGCCTATGGGGGCGCGTATGCTCAAGCGGTGGATAGCCTTGCCGCTGAAGGAGACGGAGCCCTTGCGGCGGCGTCAGGAGATCGTCGCTTTCCTGAAGGACAACGCCTCCTTCCGGGAGCAGCTGGCCGACGAGCTGAAGCATGTGGGCGACCTGGAGCGTCTCATCTCGAAGGTGGCCACGGGACGGGTCAATCCCCGCGAGATGGCACAGATAAGAACGGCGCTCGTCGCCCTGGGCGAGATCAGGAAGATGTGTGAGACCTCGGGCCATGACCGTCTGCGGGAGCTGGCCGGTGGGATCGACCTCTGCACGCCCGCCCTCGAACGTCTGCGCCGCGAGCTCAGCGCCGACCCGCCCGTGCAGGTCAACAAAGGCGGCGTCATCGCCGAGGGGGTGTCGCAGGAACTGGATGAGCTGCGCGAGATGCTCTACTCCGGGAAGGACTACCTCGAGAAACTGCAGGAGAGGGAGAGCCGGCGCACCGGCATACCCTCGCTGAAGGTGGGCTTCAACAATGTCTTCGGATATTACATCGAGGTACGCAATACCCACAAGGACAAGGTGCCGCCGGAGTGGATACGCAAACAGACGCTCGTCAGTGCCGAACGTTACATCACCGAAGAGCTGAAGGAATACGAGAACAAGATCCTGGGCGCCGAAGAACATATCCTGGAGCTGGAGAGCCGTCTTTTCGGGGAGCTGGTGAGCAGCCTGGAGCCTTTCATCGTCCCTCTGCAGCGGGATGCCGCCCTGCTGGCCGAGCTCGACTGTCTGCATTCTTTTGCCGTGGTGGCCGAAGAGAACGGCTATGTCAAGCCCGAGCTCGACGAGTCGGACATGATCGACATACGCGACGGCCGTCATCCCGTCATCGAGAAGCAGCTGCCTGCCCATGAGACCTATGTGCCCAACGATCTCTATCTCGACAACAAGAAGCAGCAGATCATCATCCTGACGGGTCCCAACATGTCGGGGAAGTCGGCTCTGCTGCGTCAGACGGCTCTCATCGTGCTGCTGGCACAGACGGGCAGCTTCGTGCCGGCGTCGTCGGCACGCATCGGACTGGTGGACAAGATCTTCACCCGTGTGGGGGCGTCCGACAACATCTCCCTCGGCGAGTCGACCTTCATGGTGGAGATGCTGGAGGCGGCGAGTATCCTCAACAACCTCTCCTCCCGCAGCCTGGTGTTGCTCGACGAGATCGGCCGGGGCACCAGCACCTACGACGGCATCTCCATCGCGTGGGCGATGGTGGAATACATCCACGAGCATCCTTTTGCGCGGGCCAAGACACTCTTTGCCACCCATTACCACGAGCTGAACGAGATGGAGAAATCGTTCGAACGTATCCGCAACTACAACGTCTCGATACGAGAGATGAACGACCGGGTCATCTTCCTGCGCAAACTGAAGAGAGGAGGCAGCGAGCACAGTTTCGGCATCCATGTGGCGCGTATGGCGGGCATGCCGAAGAGCGTGGTCAGCCGGGCCGAAGAGATCCTGCGCGAGCTGGAGAAAGGACGGGAGACTCAAAGCCCTACGCGTCCCGTGGGCGAGATCGCCGGTAGCCGCGAAGGCTACCAGCTGAGCATCTTCCAGCTCGACGACCCCGTGCTCAAACAGATACGCGACGAACTGCTCGACCTCGACATCAACAACCTCACCCCCGTCGAGGCACTCAACAAGCTGAACGAGATCAAGAAACTGCTGAAACAGTGAGCTGAGCAGGAAGAAACAAAAAAGGCCGCATCCTTTGCGGCCTCTGAGCGGAAAACGGGACTCGAACCCGCGGCCCCGACCTTGGCAAGGTCGTGCTCTACCAACTGAGCTATTTCCGCCTCAATCGTGGTGCAAAAATAACCTTTTTCTTCAAATCAAAAAAGAAAAAATCCTGCTTTTTTGTACCCGGAGCGGGACTTGAACCCGCACGGTCAAAATGACCACTGGATTTTAAGTCCAGCGCGTCTACCAATTCCGCCATCCGGGCGTAGGCATTGTTTTTAAGTAAATGTCTTTTCTTTCAAAAAACTTGTTTTTTTATTGTGTGATGTCTTTTCTGCGCCGGATGGCGGAATTGTCCCCCCTGCAACCTGGCCCCTCGCTGGGATGACCCACCGGGACATCCCTTGACGCTCGGTCCTGCCATCCGGGCAAATGAAGACGCTGCTCTTTTTGTTCAAGGAACGTTTTCTCCCTGCCGTTCACCGGGTGCCTGCAAAAATAAAACAAAATCTCACAACTTGTCAGTTTGTGCTTCCAGTGTTCAGGGTGGTCTTCTCCCGGAAGATCCTCACCGCCGGATCCAGCCGGTGAGTGTGCCGTTGGTGAAGCGCAGGATATAGCGGGGATAGATCCATTCTTCCCGGAAACCGTTCGCCAGCTCATAATGATTGATCACGCGGGGATTGCCCCAGCTGTCGAGCACCATCTCCGACGACATCCCTCTCCAGATGTAATGTTCATAGATCTTCCTTCCTGTTTCCCTGCCGTATTTCTCGATCAGCAGGTCGTGCCTGTTCGCCGAGGCATGGGCGGTTTCCTCCGGCGGGGCCGTCAGCTCCCAGACGATCTCCTCGTACTGCTTCACCCTGTCCTGCCGCACATAACCGTCCAGATCGTGGTAGTGCACCAGGAAATAGCGGCCGGCGGTGTCGAGGATCATCACTGTTGAATCGGCAGGGATGTACAGCAGCACCGAGCTGGCATTCTCCCGGTCGCGGTACAGACGGGCCGTCTCCTTCATCACCCCGGGGATGTAGTAGACCGTGTCAGTCCGGACCTGTGGCATATTATTTGCTGAGGCCACCCCGGCACCGCCCGGAACGAGGAGGATCAAAAACAAAAGGATCTTTTTGGAAAGGATTCCCATGAATGCGTTTTTGTCCTGAAAAGTTCAAATACTGTGCCACATCCCGATATCCTTCCGGGATAGAGGAAGGCACAATTTTAAAATATTGAAGAAAGTTTGTAATTTTAAAAAAATTATTGACCGATGGAAAAGGAAGATTTCAAAGATCTCAAACAGTTCGAGACCTCCGAGAACCTTCAGAACTCCGTGCTGAAGATCATGTATGTGATGAAGCAGAAATACAGCAATTATCCGGAGTTCAAGACGATCATGATGAACCTGACCACCGTTTCGAAAGAGCTCAATTCGATACGTATCAAGGAGATCACGGGCGAGCTGGAAGGGCTCAACCAGGAGTGAGCCTGTCGTTTGCCTGAGAGGTCAGAGCGGGGAAGGAGCGGTCCTTTCCCGTTTTTTGTCCCGTGGGGATTGGTTGGCGGGTTTCAGCGTTTCCGCATGATCATCAGTCCGTCACGCAGCGGGAGGATGAAGTTCTCCAGGCGGTCGTCCTGCGTCACCTTCCTGTTGAAGAGGTGGATGGCGCGCGTCTCCTCGTCCATTTGTCTTTCCTTTTTCAGGACTTTCCCGTCCCACAGCACATTGTCGGCGATGAGCCATCCGCCGGGTCTTACTTTGTCGATCACCAGGTCGAAGTAGTCCGGGTATTGCCGTTTGTCGGCATCGATGAACACCAAGTCGAAGGGGCCCTCGAGGCTGGGGAGTATCTTCAGGGCATCGCCGATGATCAGCTCGGTGTTGCCGGTGATGCCGGCTTTGTCGAAGATGTCGCGGATGAGCTGTTCCAGTTCGTCGTTGGTCTCGAGGGTGATGAGCCTGCCGTCCGGGTGCAGGCCGGCAGCCAGACATATTGCGGAATAGCCGGTGAAAGTGCCTATCTCCAGGATGCGGCGGGGGGAGATCATCCGGCTGAAGGCCGTCAACAGACGCCCCTGCACGGGCCCGGAGAGCATCGAAGGGTAAGGTGTCCGCAGATGGGTCAGACGCTCCACCTCCTCCAGCACCTCCGGGAGAGGGGTGCTGAACCGTTCGATGTAGGCTTCGAGCTGTCGGTCGTGACGTATCATCCTATTCGTAGATCAGGAAAGAAAGAAGACCGGGGTCCAGCACCTCATTGGCGATCTCGAGGAGATCCTGTGCGGTGATCTTTTCGATGGCTTCGGTCATCTCCCTTGGTTCGTAAGGGCGGCCGTACAGCAACACGTGGCGTCCCAGCGAGGCCAGGAGGTTCTCCGGGTTTTCCAGGGAGCGGGTAAGCTGGCCGGCCAGCTGGCGCCGGGCGCGGCTCAGCTGCACCGGCCCCAGACGACGTTCCCGCAGCTTCTTCATCTCCTTCAGCACCAAGTCGATGCTCTTCTGCAGGTCCTTGCGGTCGGTGCCGAAATAGACAGAGAACACACCCGTGTCGATGTAAGGGTTGTAGGAGGATTCCACGGTATAGGCCAGGCCTCTCTTCTCCCGCAACGTGATGTTGAGCCGTGAGTTCATCCCCTGGCCGCCCAGGATGTTGTTCAGGAGATAGAGACCTGTGCGTCTCCGGTCGGTGAGGCTGTAACCCCGGCTGCCGATGATGCAGTGGCTCTGGTAGGTCTTCTTCCGCAGCCGTTGTTCGGCCCGTACGTAATGCGACGAAGGGGTCCGGGCACGGTCGCGCGGGCGGGCAGGGACATCACCGAAATATTTCTCGAAGATCTTCACCACCTGGCCGGCAGGTAGGGATCCTGCCGAGCAGAAGACCACCTCGTCGGTGAAATAGTGATGACGGTAGAAATGCAGCACCTTCTCCCGGGTGATCGTCCGGACACGTTCCGGCCTGCCCAGGATAAAACGTCCCAGCGGCTGGCCGGGAAAGATCATGTTCTCGAACTCGTCGTAGATGAGCTCGGCCGGACTGTCGAGGTAGGAGTTGATCTCTTCGAGCACCACCTCTTTTTCCCGTTCTATCTCTTTCGCGGGGAAGACCGACCCGAAGGCGATGTCGGCCAGCAGTTCGGCGGCTCTTTCATAGTCATCTTTCAGGAAAGCGGCATAGAGGAAGGTCTCCTCTTTGGTGGTGTAGGCGTTGAGCTCACCTCCCACGTCCTCCATACGGCTGAGGATGTGCCAGGCACGTCGCCGTTGCGTGCCCTTGAAGACGGCATGTTCAATGAAGTGGGCCAGCCCCTCTTCGTCGTCCGCCTCGTCGCGCGAGCCGGTGTTGAACAACACGCCACAATAGGCCACCTCCGAAGCCAGCGGTACATGCACCAGCCGGATGCCGTTCTTCAGCTCATGTCTCACGAATTCCATGATCCCCGCTTTGAGTGCAAAGTTACGAATTCCGGGGGTTCTGTCCCCCCGGCTCCGGAACGGTCCGCTCTCCCGGTGGGATGCTGTTCTGTTGATAGAAAAAGATTTTGAAAAAAAAGATTTTTGATATAGTTTTGCCACCTCGAAAGATGGAGGTGCCATAGCTCAGTAGGTAGAGCACAGGACTGAAAATCCTGGTGTCCCTGGTTCGATTCCAGGTGGCACCACTTCCGCGAAGGCTGGTCATCCAGCCTTTTTTGTTTTGGGGGTATGGGAACAGAGGACTCTGTGTTGCATTATCCTTCGCTCCTGCTCATTTCCGGCAGTGGCCGGGATGTGGGCAAGACGCTGCTGGCCTGTCGTATCATCCGTCATCTTGCCCGGCGGGGTCCGGTGGCGGGCATCAAGATCTCGCTGCACCATCATGCGCCGTCGTCCCGTGGTAGGGTGATCGCTTCCGGCCGGGGTTATCTGATCGTCCGGGAAGAGGAGGCGAGCGAGAAAGACAGCGGCCGGATGGTGGCGGCCGGCGCCGATCCGGTCTTCTTCGTGACGGCCGGCGACGAAGCCCTGCGGGAGGTGTTCCGGCGTCTGCAGCCCCTCCTGGGCGACCGCCCCGTAGTCTGCGAAGCGGGAGGACTGCGACACTACATCAAGCCCGGACTCTTCCTCTTCGTCCGTGATGAGAAGGCGGTCCCGCCCGAAAAGAGCCAGCTTCTGCAATATCATCCCGTGGTCGTGAGAAGAGCAGGCGACAGGTTCGACCTGCCGGTGGAGAAGATCACCTGGCGGGAAGGAAAGATCCTGTACGGACAGTGATCTTCCTATTGCTTCCCTTTCAGTTTCTGGATCTCCCGGTGATGGCTGATGGTCATCTTCTCGATGCGTTCCCGGGTGTTCTTGCGGTACTGTTCGAACTCCTCTTTCAGTTCTTCCAGCTCTTTCCGGGTGCGGGCGGTCACCACATGGGAGCGTTTGTACATCAAAAAGAGGATGACCACCAAAGCTGCCAGGATGGTGACGATGCTCCACATCAGGGCATTGTAGGCAGTCTTGTTCATCCGGATGCCCAGGAAGAGGAGCGAGTTCTTGGTCCGGGTGACCTCCTCGAGCTGCTCCTGCAGGGAGGCCGTGCCCCGGCGTAAGGTGTCGATGGTCTGCTGCATACGGAGAATGGTGCTTTCCAGTTCTCCGATGCGTTGGTGTGCCGCCTCCAGCGAGTCCAGTGCATTGCCTTTGATCTTCTGGAAATAGTCCTCCCGGATCGCCCGGAAACGATCGTAGATCTTGGTCTTCTTCTGGATGTAGTCGAACTGTTCCTGCAGCGTGGCTGTGTCCATCACTGCCGACATGCGCGACTGGGCGGGGACGGGCCGGACTGACAACAATATCATCACTGCAATGACCGGAAAGATGTATCTTCGTGTTTTCATGATCTGCATGTTTTATCCTTTGGAAGAACGATCAAAATTAGCAATAATTACCTGAAAAAGCTGTTTTTCTGGTAACGGTCGGGCAGAGAAAGCATGAAGCATACCGGGAAGAGCACAAGGAGGCGACGTAAGGAGACCCGGAAAGGGTGGGGGAGGATCGTTCTGCGGGGGATGATCCTGGCGGGAGGTACCCTGCTCATCCTGTTCGCTTTTTTTGTTTTCATGGTGTGGGCTGGCGTGTTCGGTCCATTGCCCGACGGTGCCGAGCTGGCCTCTATTCGTCACAACACGGCCTCGGAGGTCTATTCGGCCGACGGGGTGCTCCTGGGCAGGTATTATCTGGAGAACCGTCTGACGGTAGGCAACCGGGAGATCTCCCCGCATGTGATCCATGCTTTGGTGGCTACGGAGGATGCCCGTTTCTTCGAGCATCACGGCATCGACTATACGGCGCTGGCGCGGGTGCTGGTCAGGACGATCCTGTTGGGCGACCGCCGTCAGGGGGGAGGCAGCACCCTCAGCGAACAGCTGGCCCGCAACCTTTATCCCCGCCGGGGTACAGGATGGGGTGCCCTGCTGGTGAACAAGGTCAGGGAAGCCTTCATCGCGGCGCGTCTGGAGAAAGTGTATGACAAGGAGGAGATCCTGATGCTCTATCTCAACACCGTGCCGTTCGGCGAGGACCTCTATGGCATAGAGACGGCGGCGCGGCGTTTCTTCAGCAAGCCCGCGGCAGATCTCAACCCTGCCGAGGCGGCCACGCTGGTGGGCATGCTGGCTGCCAACACCGCCTACAACCCCCGTCTCCATCCCGGACGGGCGCTGCGTCGCAGGAATGTGGTGCTCAGCAGGATGGGGCGCCACGGCTTCCTCACGCCCGCGGAGGTGGAAAGGTGGCAGCGCTCCCCCCTTGCCCTTCGATATCACCGTCTCGACAGGAACGGCGGCCCCGCCCCCTATTTTCTTGATCATCTGCGGGGGGTGGTGCAGCAGCTGCTGGAGGCCACCGGCCGGGATGATCTGCCCGACTTGCTCACCGGCGGCTTGCGCATAGAGACCACCCTGCGGGCCGACCTGCAGCGCGTGGCCGTGAAGGTGGTCAGGGAACGGATGGATCGTCTGCAGCGTGAGTTCGACGCACACTGGCACGGCAGCCATCCTGGTGATGAGTCCTCGCCCTTTTTCCTGGCGGCCTTTCGCAGCTCGCACCGTTACCGCAGCCTGAAAAAGGAGGGACTGGACGAGGAGGCCATTCTGCAGCGTTTCCGGCAGTTGGTTGCCGGCAGGCAGGGGCAGCGTTACCGTCCTCTTGACAGCCTGTGGCGTGAGGTGATGACCCTTCATGCGGCGCTGGTGGTCCTCGCCCCCCGCGACGGGTATGTGCTGGCGTGGGTGGGCGACCGCGACCATCGCCGCTGGCAGTACGATCATGTGCTGGCACACCGCCAGGTAGGCTCCACCTTCAAACCTTTCGTTTACGTCACCGCCCTGGAGGAGGGCATGAGCCCCTGCGATCTCTTTCCCAATGAGCGGAAGATCTATGCCGACGGCTGGTCGCCGGCCAACGCCGACGGTCATTACGGGGGATACTATACCCTGAAGGGGGCCCTGGCCCATTCGGTGAACACCGTCACGGCCGAGGTGGCCGACCGTGTCGGCATTGCCAGGGTGGCGGCCACCGCCCGTCGTCTGGGCATCAGTGAGCCCCTCCCCGAGGTGCCTTCGCTGGCCCTGGGCAGCGCCACCCTCTCTCCCCTGGTGCTGGCCACCGCCTATGCACCGTTCCTCAACGGCGGAAAGAGGATCACCCCCGTCATGGTCATCCGCATCACCGACAGGCAGGGACGAGTGCTTTATGAGCATCGTCCCGGAGATCTGCCTGAGGTGCTCGACCGCAAGACAGCCAGGGAGGTGCTGGGGATGCTCTGCGAGGTGGTCGACTCCGGCACGGCACGCAGCCTGCGTACGCACTGGCATCTGACGGGCGACATCGCGGGCAAGACGGGCACCACCCAGGAGCATGCCGACGGCTGGTTCATCGGCCTCCTGCCCCACATGGTCACGGCCGTGTGGGTGGGTGCCGAGAGCCCGGCCATCCACTTTCGCACCCTCACCGCGGGCCAGGGGGCCCATACCGCCCTGCCCCTCTTCGCCGGGATGGTGAGCAGAGGACGCCGCAATACCACGCTGCGGTCACTCATGGGGGGAACCTTCCCGGCCCTCACACCGGAGATGACTGCCGCCCTCGACTGTCCCGATTACCTGGAAGAGCTGCCGGAACACCATTTCCTGCGGGATCTGTTCGGCAGGAAAGCAGCGAAGAACGATTCCCTGCACCGGGCCCGCGAGAGGGAGCGGGCTTTACGGCGTGAGGAGAGGAGGAAGAAGATCCGCGATGCCATGCGCAGGATCTTCGGAGGGAAATGAGCAGGGTGTCCCTTACTGTGGCAGGGTGCTGAGGATATCGCTCAGGAAACGGTCCATGTCGAACTCTTTCATCGACCAGCCCAGGCGTACCACCACGGCATCACGTGAGGGGATCACAAAGACGCGTTGTCCCTGGAATCCGTCGCAATAGAAGACATCTTCCGGCACGTGCGGCATCCGGCCGCCTTCGTTGAGCCACCACTGGGCGCTGTAATGCCCTTCGGAGTGCGGGGCGGGGCGACGGGTGACCAGCGGGACCCACCCTTCCGGCAGGATCGTATCGCCGCAGAAGACACCGTCGTGGAGGTAGAGCAGCCCGAAACGAGCCCAGTCACGCGCCGGGGCATAGCTGTACGACGACCCTACGAAGGTGCCGGCAGCATCCGCCTCCATCGTGGTGTGCAACATGCCGGTGCGGTAAAAAAGCGAACGGTAAGGGTAACAGTAATACTCCCCGTCATCGGGAAATGTGTGACGCAGAATGCCGGAGAGAATGTTGGTGCTGCCCGAGGAGTAGTACCATACCGAGTCGGGGGGATAGGCTGCCGGCACGGAGACGGCGTAGCCATACATGTCACCGTGGACATAGAGCATGCGGGTGACGTCCGAGATGTCGAAATAGTCCTCTGTCCATTTCAGGCCGCTGGTCATGTGGAGAAGATGGACGGGGGTGATGCGGTGCCGTTCGTCGTCTTTCCAGGCCTCGACGGGTGCCGGGGCGGTGAGGTCGAGGGCCAGGTCGTTGGCACGCAGGGCGACGAGGGCGTTGATGATGCTCTTGGTCATCGACCATCCCAGCAGGGGGGTCTGGCGGCTGATGCCGGGGGCGTAGGCTTCGGCGACGAGGGTGTCGCGGCAGACGACCACGACGGCCAGGGTCTTTTTCACAGGTTCTTCTCCCGGGGTGTCGAAGGCTGCCTGCACCAGTGAGTCGAGGCGCAGGGTGTCGACGGTGGCGGGCCGGCGTGGCGGCAGCAGGTCGCCCCGTGGCCAGGCGACGGTATCGGGGTCGTATGGCGGGGGAGGCAGATGGGCGCGGCGGGCCCGCACCTCCTCTTCCGGCAGGTCGGCCACCAGCGCACACCCCAGCCCCGGCCGCCAGACCGCCTTGCGGCGCGCCAGACCCCACAACGAGGCCGTGACACTGCTGTCAGACATGTCGACATGCGTACGCGCCAGGCTGATGGGGAAAAAGGAGAGCTCACGCGCCGCCACATCCTCGGGCGCACGGTGCCCGACAAAAACACCCGAACACATTCCCTTGGCGGCAAAACCCGTGATGATGGGAAGACGTGGCCAGGCATAGATCACCAGCACGATCAGCGTGGTGAGAAGAAAATAGGAGAGGAACCTGCGGATCATTTTCATGGGACGACCTTTTTTGCCGTATCCGGGATCCATGATCCTCCGGACCGGCGGTGAGAACGAAAGATAAAAAAAATCCGTCGGTCCTTTTGTGCTGTCCGGCAGGAAAAAACCTGTTCAGCTTTCGTGGTTCCGCATATCGGCGCCTTTGAGCAGGAGGCGGTCGTAGAGGAAGAGCAGCAGGGCGGCGCTCACCGCCACGCCGGCATACAGCAGCCAGACCCTGTCGGGATGGTAGTGATCCCACAGGTACCGGGTGAGCTGTTCCCGGCTCATCTGCATCTTGGTGGCGGCCAGCTCGATGTAGTCGTTCTTGGTGAAGTGTTCGCCCACCTCGGGCAGTGACAGGCCGCGGGCAGCCACCTCCTTCTGCAGCAGGGTGTAGAGCGAGCCAATGTTGGAATAGGTCTTGCCCGAAAGGATGCCGGCCAGGAAATGGGCGGCGGCGATGGGCAGGAAAGAGGTGCCCATGTACAGGGCTTTCTTGTCAGCAGGGGCAATGCGCCCCACATACTCGGTGAACTTGGGCGAAGCGGCCATCTCCCCTATGGAAAAGACCAGCAACCCGAAGATCACACCCCACCCCGAACGGGTCGAGAACATGAAGAACAGCCCGGCCGACAGGATGAGGAAACCTACGATCATCGCATGCAAAGGCTTGAAACGCATCGCCAGCGAGGAGATGAACAGCTGCAGCACGATGATGAAAAAAGCATCCAGGCTGGTGATGCCCACCGGCGTGAACTTCCAGGGAAGCCACGAAAGCGAGGCGTTCAGCTTGTCAAAATCGACCCAGTCGTTGATGAATGTGGGAAAAGTGTAATAGAGCTGGTTGAAGGCGGTCCAGAAAAGGACCATGATGAGCAGGAAGATGACATATTTCCAGTCGGAGAGGGTGACGAGGATATTCCTGAAGGCCGTCAGCACTTTCCTGCCCAGCGGCTCGTCGCTCTCTTCCCGTGAAGGCTCGTGGAAGAAATAGAGGGCGATGAAGAAATTGATAGCGATGACCCCCATGGAGAGGTAAAAGACATAATCCCAGTCGAGCTTGTATACCATGCCGGCGATGAAGGGCCCGATGAAGCCGCCGATGTTGACCATCATGTAGAAGATGCCGAAGCCGATGGAGGAGGTCTCCTCATCGGTGGTCTTGGCCACGACGGCCGAGATGATGGGTTTGAAGAGGGCGCCTGCGGTGGCCAGGAAGATGTAGGCGAAGAAGACCCACCCGAAAGTCTGAAAATGCCCCATCATGAAATAGCCGGCGATGTAGCTCAGGAAGGAGGCGAGCAGGATCTTCTTGTATCCCACCCTGTCGGCTATGGCTCCGGTGATCAGGGGGAGGAAGTAGAGGAGCATCGATCCCGTGCCGATGATGATGCCTTTCTGGGCGTCGGTGAACCCCAGGGCGCCCGTGTCCCTCGACATGGTCAGATAGAGCGCCAGGGAGTTGTAAAACCCGTACCAGGCCCAGCGCTCAAAGAGCTCCATGAGGTTCGAGATCCAGAAGATACGGGGGAGTTTCCTGATGACCGCAGCGATGGATGGCATGGCAGTTATCTTTGGTGAAAACGGGGCAAAGATAGAAAAAAGATGTACGGTATGTGCCGGCTCAATCTTTTTCGACGAAGAAGTAGGAGGTTTGTTCGTCCACGTCATCGTAGGTGATCACTTCGCCGGGGCCCAGGGAGGCATAGAAGGAGAGGAGGGCGAAGTCGCCGGCGCACATGGTGGTATGGACGAAGAGGGTGAGGTAGAGGCTCCAGGAGAGGCGGCCGGGGATGAGCCAGGCGGCAGCCAGCAAGGCGGCATTGAGCACCAGGAAAGGGGCCAGGGCCGTGGCCTGGAAAGGACGCCGGGTCACCGGCTGACGATGAGCCGTGATGTAGATGAAGGAATGCCGGAGGTCGATCCCTGCCCGCAGGCTGCGGACACCCGCCAGCAGCAGCACCACAGCATGGATCCCCTCGTGCAACGGCGCCAGCAGCAGCGGAAAGATCACCAGCCCCAGCAAAGCATATCCCGCGGTGCGCAGGAACCCCGGCGAGGAACCGAAGAAATCCACCGTGGGCCTGACCAGCAGCAGAAGAGAAAGTACCACCGACAGCCAGTAAAAAGTCATCACTCCGTTCCTGTGGAAAAGATGTTCTATCACAAAATCAGGGATCTCATCGTAAGAAAGACGTTTTACCAGCTGGTACTTTTCTCCTTCCTCCAGTTCCCGGATGGTGACCTTTGCCGACATGTCCCGAAATTAGTAAATTTGAGACGGATACCATCCGCACCGGTCGGTAAGCTGGTATGTTTTTTGCAAAGGATGTCAGGGAAAGGAATGGGGAGAATGAGATATCTCAGGAGGATCGCAGGGATCATATGGTGGGGGCTGCTGATCGTGCCGGCGGTGCGGGCGCAGGTGATGAGCCCGGGGGATAGTTCCCGTATGCAGGTCCTGACCCGGACCACCAGCGTCGACGGTGATACCTTGCCGGTGGTCGACCTGGAGGAGGTGCGGGTCATTCCCAGGCCTCATTTCCGTACGCGCCGCGAGTACCGGCGTTACAGCCGTTACGTGCGCAACGTCAAGAAAGTTTATCCCTATGCGAAGTTCACCGCCCGCCTCCTCAACGAGATGGAACGGCATCTGGATTCCCTGCCTACCGAAAAGGAGAAGAAAGCTTACGTGCGTCAGGTGGAAAAGGAGCTGAAAGACAAATATTCCGATGTCATCTGGAACATGACCTTCTCGCAGGGGAAGATCCTCATCAAGCTCATCGACCGTGAGACGGGCATGACCTCTTACGAGATCATCGACAGGATGAAGGGTGCCTTCAATGCAGGCTTCTGGCAGGCGGTGGCCCGGCTGTTCGGGTCGAACCTCAAGATGAAGTTTGACCCCGACGGGGAGGACCGGGTGCTGAACCAGATCGTTCTGATGATCGAATACGGGATGATATGAAAAAAGGGCCTCTCGAGGCCCTTTTGTGTTTTTCCGTAGTGTTCCCTGTCATTCATTCATTGAGCATGTCCATCATGGCTTTCACCACGTTGATGGCGCCGTCGGCGATATCGAGGATGGTGGCGTCGAGCATGTAGCAGGGGGTGGTGGCCACTTTGTATTTTCTGTCGACGACCACCTCGCCGTGGCCTGTCTGCACGTGACGTGCGCCCATGGCCTCGATAGCCTCGGCGGTGGCCTTATCCTGGCCGATGGTCACCTCCACATCTTCGAGGACGCGTGCCACGATGGCCGGAGAAATGCATAGGGCGCCGATGGGCTTGCCCGCAGCGACCATGGCACGGATGGCCCCCGCCACCTCCTCGTGTACCGTACACTGCGGACCCTTGAAAGCAAAATCGCTCAGGTTCTTTGCCACACCGAAGCCTCCGGGCATGATCAGGGCATCGAAGTCCTTCTCCTCAAACTCGCTGAGCGGACGTATCTTGCCCCGCGCGATGCGTGCCGCCTCCACCAGCACATTGCGCTGCTCGTTCATCTCCTCGCCGGTGAGATGGTTGATCACATGGTGCTGGGGGATGTCGGGGGCAAAGATCTCGTATACGCCGCCTTCTTTCATGATGGCATAGAGCGTCATCGTCGCCTCATGGATCTCTGCTCCGTCGTATACGCCGCAGCCCGAAAGGATCACTGCGAATTTTTTCTTATCTTCCATGGTCTGAACATTTTGGGGTTTGGTCACATAAAATTACAAAATTTTATTGCCTTCCTGACCATGAAACGTCTCTTTTTGGCTGTCCGCATCGATGTCGATGATGCTTTGCGTGAGCATTACGAACGTATCCGGGGGATGCTGCGAGGGGAACCTGTCCGGTGGGTGGATCTGAGGCAGTGGCATCTGACCCTTCATTTTTTCGGTGATACGGAAGAGGAGCGGCTGGTGCGTTTGCAGCGTCTGTGCGAGGAGCATCTGGCCGGATTGCCTGCCTTTCGCCTCGTCCTGCGTGGCACAGGGGTGTTCCCCCATCTTCGCCGGCCCCGTGTGTTGTGGCTGGGCATGGATATGCCTCCGCAGCTGAAACGTCTCCATGAGGCGGTGGAAGACATCCTCGTCGAAGGGGATTTCGAGCTGCCGGACAAACCCTTTGCTCCCCATCTGACCATCGGGCGTATCAAAGGTGCTGTGAAGGAAACTCTCCTGAGGCAACTGATCGAACAGGAAAAAGAGATCCCCATCACCGGTTTCGACGTGAAAAAGGTGCATCTCGTCGAAAGTGTCCTCCGTCCCGAAGGACCAGTCTATACCGATCTTTCCACGTATCCGCTTGTTCAGAGGGAGGAACAAAGATAGTCAATGCCCGGCAGGGAGAATCACTTGCCTTTGCCTTTGAGTACGGTCATCAGGGTGTGGGAAAGGATCTTCAGGTCGACGTACAGCGACATATTCTCAATGTAGATGAGGTCAAACTGCATTCTGTCGATCATCTGATCCACGTTCTCGGCGTAGCCGTATTTCACCTGTCCCCAGGAGGTGATGCCGGGCTTAACCTTTTGCAGATGGATGTAGTGGGGTGCTTTCTCGAGGATCTGGTCGACGAAATATTTTCTTTCGGGGCGGGGTCCTACCAGCGACATCTCTCCTTTGAGTACGTTGATGAAATTGGGGATCTCGTCCATGCGGGTGCGGCGCAGGAAACGGCCGATGGGGGTGATGCGCGGGTCGTTGGCCGAGGAGAGGGCCGGGCCGTCCTTCTCAGCATCCTGGTACATGGTCCGGAACTTAATGAGATTGAATGGTTTGCCATGTCTTCCTACCCGTTCCTGTACAAAAAAGACTGGGCCCGGAGAGGTAAGCTTGATGATCAGGGAGATCACCAGCGTCAGCGGCAGTGTGAGCAACAGCATCACCACGGCCACCGTATAATCCATCAGGGTCTTGATCACCATCTGCCAGGCCGGCATCAGCTCATGGGTGATCTCGATGAGGGGGGTACCCAGGAACGACGACATCCGCACCCGTCCGGCCAGAATGTCATACAGTTCGGGGATCGCCTGAAGATGAGCGTTCACACTGAAAAGACGGTTGAGGATGTATCCAATCTCCTTCTTCTCACCTTCCTCGATGGCCAGGATCACCTCATCGACACGTTCCCCGTCAGAGAAGATCCGGGCAGCATCCTTCAGCTGTCCCAGATAAGGGAGGTATTTCCCCAGCGGAGGATCTTTCACCTCACGTAATGACAGAAACCCGATAAAACGGAAACCCGCCTTACCGTTGGAGGCAGTGAGCTTCTTATAGATGTTCACCGCCTTTTCCGAACTCCCGACGATCACGGTGTTGAACCCCAGCTTGCCGGTGTGGATGCGGTGGTTCGTGATCGAGGTGACGATCAGACGGGGAAGGTACGTGAAGGCGAACTGCAAAAGGAACAATACGCCCAGCAGATGATAATAGTTGCGGTAGGAGGCGATCACGTCGTTGAGGATCACCAGGAAAAAGAGGACGGTCACGCCCGCCGCCGTGACCAGGAGAGTGAGAAAAAGCTCCTGCAGCCTTGACTTGCGATAGATATTGCGGTAATAACCGGAGAGGTAGTGCAGCAACAGCCATCCCAGGGGGATGATCAGAATGCCGAGGAAGAACTTCTCATCCAGACGGACCGGTACAGGCATTCCGAACTTTTCCGGTTCGATGAACTTTTTCCGGTAGATGAAAAAGAGAGCCCAGGCTGCGGTGGCAGCGATCCAGTCGAGGGTAACATACAGCAGAACCTTCTTCTTCGGGTTCATATCCGGGCCGGTAACAAAATCAGAACGGGGTAGAGGTGGGCTTTAGTCTGTGCGGGGAAGGAAAAATGGTCCGGTTCAGCCGATCTGAGGGGAGTAGGTGCGTATGGTGATCCTGTCGAGGGTTTCCCGGAAAAGGTGGAGGGCTTCGATGCGCTGGGTCAGGGCGTCGTAGCCGTCCGGTGAAGGATGGCCGAGGAAATGTTGCCAGGCCTGCCAGAGGGCGGCGGTGCGTCCGGGCATCAGGGAGAGACGTTCCCGCACGCGATCATTCTCTCCCGAACGCTCCAGCACATGACGCCGCAGATCCACGCTCACCGCCTCACCATAGCCGGCCAGACGGCAGAGGATCTGAAGCCGTTCACCCGTCTCGTGCCGGATCACGGCGGTCATCCCGTCATCAAACTCCATTTGTATCTGGACACGTCCCTCCTTACGGTCGGGCAACAGGTAGGTGCCTACCACGGGACGGCGCGGCCGGGTGGGGTTGAGATGAAGCATCATTTCCAGCGAATGGAGGAGCGAAGCGATCAGCTCCTGGCGTCCTTTTTCGCCGGCAGGGAAAAGACGGACCGTCTCGGCGAAGAGTACCCGTCCTGTGACCTTCACGGCACGTGCTGTCAGAGGATGATCGCGAAGGGGATTGAAGCAGTGTACCGCCACATCCGCCTCGGCGGCCAGCAGAGCCACCTCCTGCAGATGAGCGGTATCAAGATGCGACGTGTCGACCAGGAAAAGAGGACGCGACCAGCGCATCGCCTCCCTCAACAAGGGAAGATCGGCAGGTGCCGGAGCAGAGAAAAGGACCACGTCGGCCTGGCGGATGAGCGTCTGGGGATCTTCAGCCACCGGCTCCGGCAACCGTCCGCCCCCGTCGGGCGCATGATGTCCGGCAAGCCGGTAGCCTTTCTCTTTGCGGATCTTTTCCAGCAACGGGATAGTTTCACCCGTGATGCCGAAAACCCCGATTTTTATCATAATTTTGTGAGCGTTTCTGCAAACTTACATGTTTTGTGCACACGGAAACCTGTTTTGCAGAGCGAGTTATTAACGGGATCATGTTGATAATCATACCATGAACTACAGGGAACTGGAAGACAGCTTACGACACAAAGGGCTTCGCAAGCAGCTGGTGGAACGGCTGCGCGCCCGCATTTCCGACGAAAGGGTGCTGCAGGCGATCAACAAGGTGCCGCGTCATTTCTTCATGGATGCCGGTTATCTGGAACAGGCATACCAGGACCAGGCCTTCCCCATCGGGGCGGGTCAGACCATCTCACAGCCTTATACGGTGGCTTTTCAGACCATGCTCCTGGAAGTGAAGGAAGGGGACAAGGTGCTGGAAATAGGTACCGGTTCGGGTTATCAGACCGCCATCCTCATGGAGATGGGCGCCAGGGTCTTTACCATTGAACGTCAGAAAGAACTTTTCCTCAATGCCCAGGCCCTTCTCACCCAGTTGGGTTACCATCCCCGTTTCTTTTATGGTGACGGCTATGAAGGGTTACCTGCTTTTGCTCCTTTTGACAAGATCCTCATCACGGCTGCGGCGCCCGAAGTACCCGAGGCTCTCATCCGTCAACTGCGCAGCGGTGGTATCCTTGTTGTTCCTGTGGGAAGCGGGGAAAACCAGACCATGATCCGTGTCGTGAAACACGACAAAGAGCGTATCGAGACCACCCGGCACGGCGATTTTAAGTTCGTACCCATGCTCAAAGGCACCAGTAACCAGGGAAAAACAGTCTGATATGAACGCCACCCTTGAGGTAAAGACCTTCGTCTTCAACCCTTTCATGGAAAACACTTATTTACTGTGGGATGGCCGGGGGGAGGCTGTGGTGATCGATCCCGGTTGTCATGATGCTGCGGAAGAGGAGGAGATCGCTGCTTTCATCCGCGAACGGGGACTTGTTCTGCGGCACGTGTTGCTCACCCATGGTCATCTCGACCATGTGTGCGGAACACCTTTTTTTGCCCGGGAGTTCGGTCTGAGGCCCTTGCTCCATCCTGCCGATGAGGAGGTGTTCAGGACCGTGCCTCAGCAGGGAGAGATCTTCTCTTTTCCTGTGAATGCTTTGCCCGGAATGGTTCCCCTCACGCAGGAGCGGGTCACCTGGGGTGATACGGCGCTGGAGGTGTTTCATCTTCCCGGCCATACTCCCGGGAGTGTGGGTTATTACCATCGTGGTGCCGGACTTCTTTTCCCCGGGGATGTGATCTTCAACGGCAGCATCGGCCGCACCGATCTGCCGGGGGGTGATTACGACGTCTTGCGCCGCAGCATCGCCGAAGGGCTGGTGGCCGCCCTCCCTCCCGAGACCCGTATCTTTCCCGGCCACGGTCCCGACACCACCCTCGAACGCGAGGTGCGAGACAACCCTTTCCTCGATTTCCTCAGGCCCTGAACGGTTCTTATCAACATATGCTGCAGAACTGATCTTTGCGGTTTTTTATGCCGGGGCCTTTTCTTATTTTTGGCCAGGCACAAAACCATATTTTCATGAGAAGAGAGCATTTCATGGACCGTCACATCGGCCCGCGTGAACAGGGCATCGAGGAGATGCTTCGTTTTCTGGGTGAACATTCCCTGGATACGCTTATCGACAAAGTCATTCCCCGCGATATTCGTCTGGAGTCGTTCCCTGAGATACCTGCCATGACCGAGGCGGAGTATCAGCGGTACATCAAAGGCATTGCATCCCGCAACAAGCTTTTCCGTTCGTTCATCGGCATGGGGTATTATGACACTTTCTTCCCGCCGGTGATCCAGCGCAACATCCTGGAGAACCCGTCGTGGTACACCTCGTACACGCCTTACCAGGCAGAGATCTCCCAGGGGAGGCTGGAGGCGTTGCTCAATTTTCAGACGGTGATCATCGAGCTGACGGGTCTGCCGCTGGCCAACTCTTCGCTGCTGGATGAGGGCACTTCGGCGGCCGAGGCGATGCTGATGTTGTTCCATGCCCGTTCGCGCAAGCAAATGAAAGAGGGGGTGGTTCGTTTTTTCGTCGACCGCAAGGTGTTCCCGCAGACGCTGGCCATTGTGCGCACGCGTGCCGAAGCCCGCGGCATTGAGCTGGTGGTGGGCGACTGGAAAGAGACGGTGCCCGATGCCACTTTCTTCGGTGCCATGGTGCAGTATCCCGACGGCGACGGGGCGGTGCACGACTACCGTGCCTGGGTGGGGCGTCTGCAAGAGGAGGGAGTGCCGCTGGTGGTCGTTGCCGATATCCTCAGCCTGGCGCTCCTGGTGCCGCCGGGAGAGTGGGGTGCCGACGTGGTGGTAGGTTCGGTGCAGCGTCTAGGCCTGCCCATGGGCTACGGAGGACCCCATGCCGGTTACATGGCCGCCAAAGAAGAGTACAAGCGCCACATGCCGGGTCGTATCATCGGCGTCAGCCGCGACGCCCACGGCAAACCCGCCCTACGCATGGCCCTCCAGACACGCGAACAGCATATCAAGCGCGAACGCGCTACCTCCAACATCTGCACCGCCCAGGCACTCCTGGCCATCATGGCCGGCTTCTACGCCGTCTACCGCGGTCCCGAAGGGCTGAAGAACGTCGCCCGCAATATCCACTCCATGACAGGAAACCTCCACGAAGGACTCACGGTCATGGGATACGAACAGGTGAATACCGCCTTCTTTGATACCCTCAAGGTGAAGACCGGCACCGTGCTGCGGGAGAAGATACGCGAAGAGGCCCTCGCACGAAAGATCAACCTAAATTACTTCTTCGATGGCTTCGTCCTGATCAGCCTTGATGAGACCACCACCGAAGAGGATGTGAAGAGGCTACTGGAGATCTTCGCTGCCGCGAAAAAGACCGAGGCCCCTTCGGTGAGCAGCGCTGAGGAACGGCTTTGGTTCCCGGCAGAGCTGCGCCGCACCTCTTCTTTCATGAACCAGCAGGTGTTCCACCGTTACCGGTCGGAGACCGAGCTGATGCGCTACATGAAGAAACTGGAGCGGCGGGATATCTCTCTGACCCATTCGATGATCTCGCTGGGGTCGTGTACGATGAAGCTCAATGCTGCCGTGGAGATGATCCCCGTGAGCTGGCCGGAGTTCGCCGGCCTGCATCCTTTCGTGCCGCGTGAACAGGCTGCGGGCTACCAGCAGATCATCGACGAGCTTGGGGATGCCCTACTGAAGATCACCGGCTTTACCGGCATCACCTTCCAGCCCAATTCCGGTGCTGCGGGCGAATATACCGGCCTGACCATCATCCGGCGTTATCTCCAGGACATTGGCGAGGGGCATCGCGACGTGGTGCTGATACCCTCTTCTGCTCATGGCACCAACCCTGCCAGTGCCGTGATGGCCGGCATGAAGGTGGTGGTGGTGCCGTGCGACGAGCGCGGCAACATCAACGTCGACGAGCTGGCCCGTCTGGCCGAGGAACATCGTGACAGACTGGCCGCCTTCATGGTCACCTATCCCTCTACACACGGTGTCTTTGAGAGCCGCATCACCGAGATGAACGAGATCATCCACCGTTATGGCGGCCAGGTCTACATGGACGGTGCCAACATGAACGCCCAGGTGGGGCTGACCAGCCCGGCAGCCATCGGTGCCGATGTCTGTCATCTCAATCTGCACAAGACCTTTGCCATCCCGCACGGCGGTGGCGGGCCGGGTGTGGGGCCCGTGGCCGTGGCCTCCCACCTGGTCGATTACCTGCCCGACCATCCTGTCGTCCATACGGGCGGGTCCAAGGCGCGCGACACCATCGCGGCGGCTCCTTACGGCAGCCCCCAGATCCTGGTCATCTCCCACGCTTACATCCACCTTATGGGCAGTGAGGGGCTCACCCGCGCCACCCAGGTGGCCATCCTCAATGCCAACTACCTCTCCCGGGCCCTGCAGGGCCATTTCCCCACGCTCTATACCGGCGAGACAGGCTACGTGGGACACGAAATGATCCTCGACTGCCGTCCCTTCCGCCAGGAGACGGGCATCACCGAGACCGACATCGCCAAGAGGCTCATGGATTACGGTTTTCATGCACCCACGCTCTCTTTCCCCGTGCACGGGACCCTCATGGTGGAACCTACCGAGAGTGAGTCGAAGGCCGAGCTCGACAGGTTCATCGAGACCATGAAACAGATCCATGCCGAGATCATGGAGGTGAAAGAGGGAAAGACGGATGCGGAGGACAATGTGCTGAAGAATGCGCCGCACACCCAGGAGGTGGTGCTGACCGAGCCCTGGGACCATCCCTACGGCCGTTGGCAGGCCGTCTTCCCCCTGCCGTGGGTGGCGGAGAACAAGTTCTGGCCGCCGGTGAGCCGCGTCGATGAGGCATGGGGCGACCGCAACCTGATGTGTTCGGCCTCCGATCTGGAGAACTTCACCGCCGGCTAAGAGCATCTTCCAGCACCAGCGTGAGGAGCTCCGTCATGCTGATGCCGAAGACCTGCGCCTGGCGGGGGATGATGCTCTCACGGCTCAGGCCGGGGATGGCGTTCACCTCCAGGAACCAGGGGGTCTCCCCATCGAGGATGAAGTCGATGCGCACGATGCCGCGACAGCCCAGGAGGGTGTAGATGTAAGAGGCGGTCTCGCGTATCAGCTCGATCTGTTCCTCCGGCAGACGTGCGGGGGTGATCTCCTCGGCCATCCCCTCGGTGTATTTGGCTTCGTAGTCGAAGAAATCCTTTTTGCTGACGATCTCGGTAGGAGGGAAGATGATCTCGCGTGTGGCGGTCTTCAGCACGCCGCACGACACCTCGGTGCCGCTGATCTGTTCCTCGATGATCGCCTCGTTGCTCTCCTCGAAGGCTTTACGCAGGGCGTTCATCAGCTCGTGGGGTTCGTGGATCCTGCTGACCCCGAAGGAGGAGCCGCTGGTGTTGGGCTTGACGAAGAGAGGGAAGCGCATTCCCGAAGTGTCGGGCGGTACCCATCCCGACATCCGACGCACCAGCAGGGAGGGGGCCGTGGCCACATGGTGTTTCTCCAGATAGAGCTTGCAGGCGTATTTGTTGAAGGTGAGGGCCGAGGTGAAGGGGTCGCATCCCGCATAAGGGATGTCCAGCATGGCCAAGTAGCCTTGCAGATGACCGTCTTCACCCGGTGTGCCGTGGATGACGGGCAGCACCACGTCGAAATGCACCTTGCCTGCGGAGGTGGTCACCGACAGATCGTTACGGTCGACCGCCACGCGCCGTCCCCGGGGATCCTGCCAGAACCATCCCTCACGCTCGACGAGGATGAGCCAGGGCTCCCACTGCCGCCGGTCGAGGTGTTCCATCACCTGGGCGGCACTGTTGAGGGAGATGCCGTGCTCCGACGAATAACCGCCGGCCAGCACGGCCACACGTTTCGTGTTCATCGGTCTTTGTCCTTTTTCTCGTCCCAGTCGCGGATGATCAGCCCCTGGCCGTATTTCTCCACCACCAGCTTCTGTTTGGCTTTCCATCCGAACTTCTCCACTTCCTCACGCGGCAGACTGATGCCGTAACTGCTCCCGCCGCCCAGCTTCAACAGGCTGCGGATGTACCTCTTGGACAGTTTCCTTCTCATAACGGTAGGTGTTAAAGGTCGTTTCGAGAAAATACCTATTTAAATAGGTATTTTAATAGGCATTTAAATACCTATTTTCAATAGTTGGAAAGATAAGTATTTCCGTGGAGAAATGCAAGAGAGGGCTGTCAGGTTTGGGTTCGTCCGGTGAGGTAGGTGCGCCATTTTCCGATTACCTGTTGCATATCATCGGGGAGGGGGGCCTCGAACGAGAGGGTCTTGCCGGTGACGGGATGTTCGAAGGCGAGGGAGCGGGCGTGCAGTGCCTGGCGCGGCAGCAGCTTGAAACAGTTGCGGACGAACTGCTGGTATTTGGAGAAGGTGGTGCCGCGCAGGATGTGGTCGCCGCCGTATTCGGTATCGTTGAAAAGGGGATGGCCGATGTGTTTGAAGTGGACGCGTATCTGGTGGGTGCGTCCCGTTTCCAGATGGCAATCCACGACGCTCACGTAGCCCAGGTCTTCGACCACCCGGTAGTGAGTGATGGCCTCCTTGCCCTGGGAGCCGTCGGGGAAGACGTGCATCTTGGTGCGGTCGCGGGGGTTGCGGCCGATGTGGCCGGTGATGGTGCCCTCTTTCTCGGGCGGAACACCCCAGACGATGGCCGTATAACGCCGGCGGATGGTGTGGAAGAAGAACTGGCGTGCCAGGGCGCTCTGGGCTACCTCGTGTTTGGCCACCACCAGCAGTCCGGTGGTGTTCTTGTCGATGCGGTGGACCAGTCCCGCGCGCAGGTCGCCGCTGTGGAAGCGCGGGTCGTCCTTCAGGTGCCAGGCCAGGGCGTTGACCAGCGTGCCGCTGTAGTTGCCGTAGCCGGGGTGCACCACCATGCCGGCGGGTTTGTTCACCACCAGCAGGTCGTCGTCCTCGTAGACGATGTCGAGGGGGATGTCCTGGGGGATGATCTCCACCACGCGGGGCGGATGAGGCAGCACGATGGTGATCACCTCGCCGGGTTTGACACGGTAGGAGGGTTTCACGGGCCGGCCGTCGACGAGGATGTTGCCGGCCGTGGCGGCGTTCTGGATGCGGGTGCGGCTGACGTTCTCCAGCTTGTTCATCAGATATTTGTCGATGCGCAGCAGTTTCTGCCCCGGATCGACGACGAAACGGTGGTGTTCGTACAGTTCCTGTGGTTCGTGCATCTCTTCTTCGCCCATGGTCGTGTTCGTTAGCGTATCACGGGGATGCGGCTGCGGAAGAGGGGCCGGCCGTCGCGGGTGACCACCAGCAGGTAGAGGCCGCCGGTGAGGGTGGCGGGGAGGTACAGCTGCTGCAGGATGCCCGTGCGGTCCAGCACACAGCGACCGGTCATGTCGAAGAGACGGTAGCGGGCGGCGCGGGAGAGCCTGCCCTCCGTGTCGAAGTGGATCACGTCGCGTGCCGGCAGCGGCCACACACGCCACGAAGTCTCCGCCGCCACGGCCGGCTCCGGCACTGCCGTCACCACATCACCCCCCGTCACGGGACGAACCATCAGCGTCCCCCGCAGCGACGAAGGCCACCACTCGCCGTTGAAAAGGTAACGGACCCGGTCGCTGTGGTCGAGGTTCATGTCGAAACCGATGTTGAGGAACACCTCCGAGTTCTGACGCCAGCCCACGTAAAAATCGCCTTCGGGGATGATCACCAGCGAATCAAAACGGTATTCGACGAAACGGTTGATGCTGTCACTGTAACGGGGCAGCACGTCGTATTTCGTATAGATGAGGTCGCCCGGAGTGCCGTGGTCGTCTGACCAGACGGCGAGGTTGAACGAGGTGATGTTGGCCTCCTCGAAGGCCTGGTTGAAGTAGAAACGGATCCCGTGCAGCGTGTCGCGGCGGTAGGAGTGGAAGCGTATGGCCACGGCCGTATGGGCGGTGCCGGTGCCGCTCAGGCCGTACCCCGCCTCGGCGCTCCCGTCGTCGTAAGCGAAATAGTCGCTGAACACCTGGTAGTAGGTGACCGTATCGTTGACCTTAGGGTCGTAATCGTCGGAGATGAGATAACCCCGCACGCGGAAGGTGACCGAGTCGGGGGCGGGCGACTGGTAAGTGTAGATGAGGGTGGAGTTGTAGGTGGTGGTGGTGAGGGGCGGCATGTTGGTGGCCCCGCCGGTGTAGCTGTGCACCTCCTGGTGCCGGTAAAGATCCTCGATGACGAACTGGCGGGTGACATTGCGTACGATGGTGTCGTTGTTGCGGTAGGTGAGGGGCAGGAAGTCGCCCATCTCGGAGAGAAAGGCCTCGAGAAACTGGTGCCAGGGCATGGCCTGGTAGGTGTTGAGCAGAGAGCGGAGGGGGGCGGCGACGGCCACGTCGTGCATTACCGTATCGCCGGCAAAACGGTTACGGTCGAGCAGCACGTAGTCGATGTTCCACTGGTCGCAGTTGCCCACGGCACCCGGGTCGGTCTGCGGGGGGGAGATGCTGGCCAGGTTGCGGAAACGGAAACGGAAGCCGGCATGCAGGAAAGCCGTATCGTCGACGGGGAGAATGACCATGCGGAAGGGCTTGACGGTGTCGGGGGTGATGGTGTCGCCGCCGGCATGCCATACCGTCACCCACCGTTCCTGCAGCGGCGCCCAGAAGTCGAGGCAGAGGGAGTCGTCGCGCTCCGGCGGGTCGGCGATGCCCTTGGGCTGGTAGTAAAAGCTGAGCCAGATGTTGTCGGCCGGCGTACCCCGCAGGTCGATGGGACGGGAGGTGAGACGGTCGGCCTCAAAGGGGTAGGGTTTGGCGTGAGGGTAGATCTCGCCCTTCTTGTCGATGGCGTCGAGGGTGACCACTCCCAGCGTAGGCGGCTCGACACCGTAGGTGGTGTTGACGTAGGCGTTGCTGTCGCTCCAGCGCCGGCTGTCGGGATAGACGGTGGGGACGGAGAAGTCGTCGAAGAAAGGC
This sequence comes from uncultured Rikenellaceae bacterium, assembly GCA_964599235.1. Classification (GTDB taxonomy): domain Bacteria; phylum Bacteroidota; class Bacteroidia; order Bacteroidales; family VadinHA17; genus DRPN01. Next base: position 136,062 of record CAZRDX010000031.1, on the reverse strand, counting down.
AGGGTGAGGGTGTCGCCGGCGGTGGCGCTCTTGAGGGTGGGGGTGCGGTGGGTCCATGCCTGCTGCACCGCGGCGTTGGCGGTCAGCGGTACCAGTCGCTCCTGGGCGGCCCCGGGCAGCGCCAGCAGGGAAAAGAGTATGACGAGCCTATTCTTCATTCGGTGCTAACGGTTCGGAGAGGGTATCGCTCGGCATCCCTGCGGGCCGGAGCGTGTCTGCCGGCAGCAGCGTGGTGTCGAGGGGCAGCAGGGCGGAGTCGAGCGTCAGCCACAGATAGACGGGGCTGCCGATGGGTACGCGCCGTCCTTCTTCATAGACGGGATTCTGTTTCCAGACGAAGGCGCGGGAAGAGTCGTCGTGGTTGTGGACGGTGGTGTCGTAGACCGTGGTGCCCAGATTGAGGGCGGCGCTGATGATGGTCTCCTGTGCCTTGCGGAGGTCCATGCCGACGAAGTTGGGCAGGTAAGTGCGCTGGTTGCTGAGGCCTTTGCCCAGCACCAGGTCGACGGCCGTGCCCTTGACGAGCGAGTCGCCCTCGTGCAGCTCGACGGTGTCGACCATCTCCCTGAGGACATTGTTGATGCCCACGTCGGGGACATAGGTGAGCCGACCTATGCGGAAGCCGCTGGCCTCGAGGAGGGCCTTGGCCTGGCGCAGCGTGTAGCCCACCACGTAAGGCACTTCCGTCACCTCGGGGTTCACGGCGTTGACGATGAGGAAGATCTTGCGGCCTTTCTTGACCTGGTACCCCGCCTTGGGGTTCTGCTCCACCACCGTGCCGGGGGGTACCTCATGGGTGTAGACCGAGTCTTTCACCACCAGCACGAAACGGTTCTTTTTCACCATCTCCCGGCATTCGGCCAGGGTGTGCCCGTAAAGGTCGGGGACGGTCCTCTTCTGTCCGTGGCGTGTATAGAGGCGCAGCCACAACAGGGTGATCAGCACCAGCGCCACGGTGAGCAGTACCGCGTAGGTGAGGTGCTTCAGGAAGGTCTTGCTCAGCAGAAAACGTCCCAGTGACATGGCCGGATGAGCTTGTGTTGATGAATAAACGTGAAGGCAAAGATAAAATTATCCGAAAACAGACAAGGGAAAACTTTTTCCGGGGGGCGGCCTGCCCGGCCGGTACAAAAAAGGGGAAGCAGGGAAAGACCCTTGTCCTTCCCTGCTTCCCCCGGTTCTTTTTTGTGACGGTTTCTTGTCAGACCTTGTGCCTGGGCTCGTCGGAGACGGTCAGTTTCTTACGTCCTTTGGCGCGGCGGCGGGCCAGCACCTTGCGGCCGTTGACCGTCGACATGCGCTCACGGAAACCGTGCTTGTTCTTTCTCTTGCGGCGGGAGGGCTGATAGGTCCTTTTCATCTCTTTTCTCTCTTAAGTCCGTTATACGTTGCCCGTTGGGCGCTCTCAAAACAGGTTGCAAAAGTAATCTTTTTTTTCTTTCCGCAAAACAAAAAAGGAACTTTCATGTCCTGAGGCGGAGGATCTCCTTGCTCTCGAAGTAGGGGAGGTCGAAGAGGGTGGTGAGGGGTATCCTTTCGGTCTTTTTGCCGGGGATGGTGATCTCGTGGTCCTGTTGACCGCCGGCGAGGTAGAGGATCTCGGCGTGGCCGGCCAGGAGATGGTGCACCAGCCGGTAGAAGCTTCGGAAGCGGGTAACGCCCCGTCCGGTGATGATGTTGAAGGAGCCCTGCATGCTCTCGGCGCGGGCGCGCAGGGTGGCGGCGTTCTCCAGGCCGGTGAGGCGGATGAGCTCGTCGACGACCCTGATCTTTTTGGCGATGCTGTCGACGAGGGTGAAGTGGCAGGAGGGAAAGAGGATGGCCAGCGGCAGGCCGGGCAGGCCGCCCCCCGTACCTATATCGGCAATACGGCTGCCCTCCGGGAATGGCTGCAGCGCCGCCGGCGCCAGGGAATGCAGCAGATGATGCTCCCACAGGTGGACGATGTCGCGCCGCGAGACCAGGTTGATACGTTCGTTCCAGAAACGCAGACCGTCGGCCAGGAGCTGCAGCTGCTCCTCCTGTTGCGACGTGAGATCAGGGAAATAACGCCGTATGAGTGCCGGACCGTCCATCCCCGTCAAGGTTTGTTGGGACTCTTCTTCAGGATGTTGTAGAGGAGCTCCTTGGCGCGGAACAGCTGGGCTTTGACCGTCCCCAGCGGCAGGTTGAGCTCATGGGCGATCTCCTCGTAGGAGTATTCCTTGAAATAACGCAGGATGATGAGGTCGCGGTAGCGCGGCTTGAGCTGGTCGACCACCTCGCGCATCAGCTTGGCCTTCTGGTTGCGGATCATCTGCTCTTCGGGGTCGGGCGACTCCTCCTGGATGGAGGGGGGCGGTGCATCCTTGTCGCTGCCCTCGCCGTCGATGGAGATCATGGAGGCACGCTTCTTGCGGATGAAGTCGATGCAGTTGTTGGTGGCGATCTTGAAGAGCCAGGTGCTGAAAGCGTAGTTGGGGGTGTACTGCGAGAGGTTGCGGAAAGCCTTGCCGAAAGCTTCGATGGTGAGATCCTCGGCATCGGTAGGGTTGTTGACCATCTTCAGCAGGATGAAGTAGATGGCGTCGCGGTAGCGGCTCATCAGACGCGTGAAAGCCTGCTGGTCGCCCTGCAACGCCCGCTCGACAAGCTCGATGTCCTGCTTGGCGTTCTCCGTGAGTCCCTTGCTGTTGAGGTCCTTCTTTTTCATGCCCACGTTCTTTCGGCAGTACGGGAAAGGTTGGAGATCCAGACGGCCAGGTACAGGAATGGGATCACCAGGTCATAAAGGAGCGAAGTTAACAATAATTGTTTTTCCGACAAACGCTTGCCGGCGGCATGGGTCACCAGCAGGAGGGTGGCATAGCGCAGGAGGAGGAAAGCGGCGGGCAGGAGAGGAGACACGGGGGTGAAGAAGAGGGCGAGGGCGGTGCCGGTGAACAGCAGACGGGAGATCATCTCGCCGGCGGCGAGCAGACGGCTGTGGCGGGTATAGTAACGGGCGGTGGTGATGTGTCTTTTTTTCCTTTTGAACCAGGCTTTCAGTGTGGGGGGTGGTACCGAGAGGGTGCGGGCGCGGGGGTCGTGTTCTACGCGGAGGTTGTCGCGTGTGCCCAGACGGTTGACCAGCAGGTCGTCGTCGCCGGAGACCACCCGGTTGAAGCAGGGACGCCGGCTGATCTCATAGAAGAAAGGCTTGCGGTAGGCGAGGTTACGTCCCACGCCCATGTAGGGGATGCCGCGCAGGGCAAAGCCCATGTACTGCATGGCGATGAAGAGGGCCTCGTAGCGTACGAAGCGGTTCCACAGGCCCCGGCGCGGCTGGTAGGCACCGTAACCGAGGACGATACCGGCGCCGCGGGCAAAATGCCGGGCCATCAGACGTATCCACTGCGGCGAGGCGGGACGGCAGTCGGCATCGGTGAAGAGGAGCACCTCGTGCCGCGCCGCCTTGACGCCTACCAGCACCGCCAGCTTCTTAGCGTGGGTGAAATGCTCGTCCTTGCGGATGGTGGTATGACGCAGCCGCGGATAACGGGCGGCCAGACGTTCCAGCAGAGCTTCCGTGCCGTCGTCGGAAGCATCGTTGACCACCACCACCTCGTAGTCGGGATAGTCCTGCTCCAGCACCGACGGGAGGAAAGCCTCCAGGTTCTTCTCCTCGTTGCGGGCACAGATGATCACCGACACCGGCGGCAGGGTCTCCTCCTTGTCCTCCTCCTCACGTTGATCGCGGACGAAAGCCACCGCACCGAAGAACCAGAGGTAGTAGACCATCTGGACGGCCAGGGTGAAGGCCGCCGTACCAAGCAGGACAGGCACGATGAGAGCAGGGTCGGGCATGGCTGGAAAGATCGCGCAAGTATATCAAAGTTTTTGCGTCGAAACAAATCCTGCGGGCGGGGTGGCGGCAGCAGTGTGCGGCATTATCGTTATCTTTGCCGCAAAACGAGGCTGATGGTGTTCGTTCTGGAGGGTGAGGACAAGATGACGGCCGCGCGTGCGGGCGTGCTGCATACCGACCATGGTGAGGTGCCCACGCCGGTGTTCATGCCGGTGGGTACGGCCGGCAGCGTGAAGGCGATGTCGCAGCAGCTGCTCCTCGAGGAGGTGGATGCTCCCGTCATCCTGGGCAACTCGTACCATCTCTATCTGCGGCCGGGGACGGAGGTGCTGCGCCGTGCCGGCGGGCTGCACCGTTTCATGGGATGGCCGCGGCCTATCCTCACCGACAGCGGCGGATACCAGGTCTTTTCCCTCACCGACAACCGCAAGATCAGCGAGGAGGGTACCCTCTTTAGCTCCCATATCGACGGCTCGAAACATCTCTTCACCCCCGAGAAGGTGGTGGAGATCCAGCGGGTCATCGGCTCCGACATCATGATGGCGCTGGATGAGTGCACGCCCTATCCCTGTGAGCGGGATTGTGCACGGCGGTCGATGGAGCTGACGCACCGCTGGCTGGAGCGGGGCTGGGAACATTACCTGGCCACGGAGCCGCTTTACGGCCACCGCCAGCTCTTCTTCCCCATCGTGCAGGGGAGTATCTATCCCGACCTGCGGGAGACCTCGGCGCGCACCGCAGCCTCCTTTCCTGCCGAGGGCTACGCCATCGGCGGCCTCTCGGTGGGCGAGCCGGCCGAAGAGATGTACCGCATGACCGCCTTGGTGTGCGACATCCTCCCCCGCGAGAAACCCCGCTACCTCATGGGTGTGGGCACACCCGTCAACATCCTCGAGTCGATCGCCCTGGGCGTCGACATGTTCGACTGTGTCATGCCCACCCGCAACGCCCGCAACGGCATGCTCTTCACCCGCGAGGGGATCATCAACATCCGCAACCGCAAATGGATGGACGACTTCACCCCCATCGACCCCGAGGGGCCCTCGCTCTACAGCCGTTACTACACCAAGGCTTACCTGCGTCACCTGATCATCTCCAAAGAGATCCTGGGCGCCCAGATAGCCACCGTCCATAACCTCAGCTTCTACCTGTGGCTGGTGAGGGAAGCACGCCGCCACATACTCGACGGCTCTTTCAGCCGTTGGAAAGATGAGATGACCGAAAAACTGGGAAGACGTCTCTGAACGATGAAGATCCTCGACCGCTATATCATCCGCAAGTTCCTCGGCACGTTCATCTTCTCGCTGATCATGATCCTGGGCATCGCGGTGGTGTTCGACCTGAGCGAGAAGCTGGACAACTTCATCGACCATCAGGCTCCCCTGAAGGCGGTGGTATTCGATTATTACTTCAATTTCATCCCTTACTTCGGTATCGTCTTCAGTTCGCTTTTCGTTTTCATCAGTGTCATCTTCTTCACCTCCAAGATGGCCTACAACTCGGAGATCATTGCCATCATCAGCAGCGGCATCAGTTTTTACCGGCTGTTGTTCCCTTATCTTTTTGCGGCGGGGGTGATCGCGGCGGGGTCGTTCCTCATCTCCAACTATTTCCTGCCGCATGCCAATGCCCGGCGTCTGGCCTTCGAGGAGGTATATGTGGGGCGGCGGGTGAAGTACTTCACCCATTTCGACATCCACCGCCAGGTGCGTCCCAACATTTACATCTACATGAAGGATTACCAGCAGATAAACATGCTGGGGCGGAAGTTTTCCATCGAGCATTTCGACGATCGCGGACGGCTGCTCTCGAAGATGATGGCCGATTATGTGAAGTGGGACACTTCGAAGAACAAGTGGGTGGCCCATCGTTATTTCATCCGCACCCTTCCCGACAGTCTGCATGAACGTATCGAGAGCGGTTACCGTATCGATACGGTCTTCTACCTGGAGCCGCGCGATCTGGAGAAGCGCAAGCATGTCACCGAGACGATGAACCTGGGTGAGCTGCGCGAGTTCGTCCGGCAGCAGCGGCTGCAGGGGGCAGAGAATATCGAGGAGTATGAGATCGCCTATTACGATCGCTTCTCCAATCCTTTCTCGGCCTTTATCCTCACCCTCATCGGTCTGGCCCTCTCCTCACGCAAGATGAAAGGAGGCATAGGCATGCAGATCGGTTTCGGCATCGGCCTGAGCTTCTCCTACATCTTCTTCATGCAGTTCTCCAGCCAGTTCGCCATAGGAGGGTCGATGAGCCCCCTGCTGGCCTCCTGGCTGCCCAACATCATTTTTTCCGTCATTGCCATCATCCTCTTCATGATGACGCCGAAATAGTCAATCGTCGGATTGTCAGGGTTTTGAAGTTGTGAAGGGGCACTTTTCCGGGGCTATCCTTTGCCGATTTGCGGGTATTTCGTAATGTTGCATACGGGAGTTTTTCCCGGCGACCCGAACCATACAACCAAAAACTTGAGGTCATGGGACTGAAAAGGAAGATCCAGGAACTGAAAAAACGTCGTGAGGAGGCGCTGCGTGGGGGTGATGAGCGGGCGGTGCAGAAGCAGCTCTCCATGGGCAAGCTCACGGCGCGTGAACGTATCGTGGCCCTGCTTGACAAGAACTCTTTCAACGAGTATGATCTTTTTGTCGAGCATGAGGCGCGCGATTTCGACATGGACAAGAAGGTGCTGCACGGCGACGGGGTGATCGTCGGCACGGGCACCATCAACGGCCGCCCGGTGGCGGTGTTTGCGCAGGACTTCACCGTGGCGGGGGGGTCGCTGGGGCTGATGCACAGCCGCAAGATCACCAAGATCATGGACCATGCCCTGAAGATGCGCATGCCCCTGATCGGTATCAACGACTCGGGTGGCGCCCGCATCCAGGAGGGGGTCAACTCGCTGGCCGGCTATGGTGAGATCTTTTTCCGCAACACCCTCGCCTCGGGCGTCATCCCCCAGATCTCCGTCATTCTGGGGCCGTGTGCGGGCGGGGCGGTCTACTCACCCGCCCTCACCGACTTCGTTTTCGTGGTGGACAACATCTCCAAGATGTTCATCACCGGCCCCGAGGTGATCAAGACGGTGCTGGGTGAAGAGATCTCGATGGAGGAGCTGGGCGGCGCGCACGTGCATGCCACCGTCACGGGCAATGCACATTTTTTCGCCCGCGACGAGAAAGAGTGTTTCATGCAGATCCACAAGCTCCTCTCGTTCATCCCCTGGAGCAATGATGAGAAGCCGCGGGTGGTGGAGCGCCGTCCGCCGAGGAGGGACTACAAGATCGAGGACATCGTCCCCGAAGACCCCAAGCTGCCATACGATGTGCGCGATGTCATCCGCGCCGTGGTGGACGATTCTGACTTTTTCGAGGTGCACGAGGGGTGGGCGCGCAACATCGTCGTGGGCTTCGGCCGTATGGACGGGCGCACCGTCGGGTTCGTGGCCAACCAGCCGCTCTACCTCGCCGGCGTGCTCGACGTCGACTCGTCCGACAAGGCGGCTTCCTTCATCCGCTACTGTGACGCCTTCAACATCCCCATCATCACCTTTGTCGACCTGCCGGGGTATCTGCCCGGCATCGACCAGGAGTATGCGGGGGTGATCCGTCACGGGGCCAAGGTGCTGTATGCTTACAGTGAGGCCACGGTGCCCAAGATGACGGTCATCCTGCGTAAGGCCTACGGCGGCGGTTACATCGCCATGGGCTCGCGTCATCTGCGCACCGACTTCGTCTTTGCCTGGCCGTCGGCCGAGATCGCCGTGATGGGACCCGAGGGGGCGGCCAACATCATTTTCCGTAAGGAGATACGTGAGGCCGACGATCCTGATAAGATGCGGAAGCAGAAGGTGCGGGAGTACAAGGCCAAGTTCGCCAACCCGTATGTCGCTGCCGCCAAAGGATATATCGATGCCGTCATCGAGCCGGCCGAGACGAGGCGCCGTCTGGCGCATGCCTTGGAGGTGTCGGAACGCAAGGCGGTGTCCGGTCCGAAGAAAAAACACGGCCTACCGCCGCTCTAACAGCCTGCTGCCATGGAACGTCAGAAAGAGAAAAAGGAGAAAGTCAGCTTCTGGGTCGACGGAACGGAGTACAAGACCTACATCCCCGAAGGTCATGGCAGGCGTCCCATGCCGCGGCCGCCCGAGCCGGGGGTGGTGGGGGCATTCATACCCGGTACGGTGCTGAAGGTGTATGTGCGTGAGGGGCAGCGTGTACGCGAGGGTGACAGGCTGGTGACCCTCGAGGCGATGAAGATGAAGAACCGTGTGCTGGCGCCCGTGACGGGCGAGGTCACCGAGGTGCTGGTACAGGAGGGCGATCGTGTGGGCAAGGACCAGCCTCTGCTGCGGCTGCGGCCCGACGAGCCCGACGAGGAGGAGGAGCTGTGAGGCTGCTGTTCAGCGTATCTCTTCGTGCCAGGTGAGGTAGCCTGCCGGCCAGGTGAGGCGGGGCGGCGCCGCGACAAAGAGGCCGTACACGGCCGACCCGCTGCCAGAGAGCGAAGCGTACACCGCGCCGGCATCGTAAAGCTTTTCCACGATCTCTCCTATGGCAGGTGCCAAGGCTACGGCCGTCGTCTGGAAGTCGTTGACCAGCCTGCCGCGCCACTGTGCGGGCGGGAGGGTGACGGCAGCGGCGGGTGAGAGCCCCTCGCGGCCGGGCAGCGTGCGACGGAACATCTCCGCCGTGTCGAGGTGGAGGCCGGGGAAGACGATCAGCAGATGGTATCCCCGCAGGTCGAGGGCGAGCGGCTCAAGCACCTCGCCACGGCCGCGGGCCACGGCCGGCCGGCCGTGGAGGAAGAAGGACACGTCGCTGCCCAGGATGAGGGCCAATGCGGCCAGCTCGTCGTCGTCGAGGCCCAGGGCGAAGAGGGTGTTGAGGCCCTGCAGCGTGGCGGCCGCGTCGGCCGAGCCGCCCCCCAGGCCGGCACCCGCAGGCACCTGCTTGTGCAGATGAAAACGCACCGCCGGCATACCATGACGCTCCTGCAACAGACGCGCCGCCCGCACCACCAGGTTGTCGCGGCGCCGCCCCGCCACCGGCAATCCACTCATCGTAAGACGCACATCGTAACGCACAGCCCCCGCCGGAACCATCTCCAGGATGTCACTCCACCCCACCGGGAAGAAGACCGTCTCCAGATCGTGGTAACCGTCGGGACGCCGCCCCACGATGCGCAACCCCAGATTGATCTTGGCTTGCGGGTACAGGATCATCCGTTCGTGATTTGAAGATCAAAGATACTGAAAGAAAACCGAAGAGATGAATGGCATGGACGGCCGGGCAGCACGGGCGGGTTGATGATTTTCCCTGCCATGAACATGCAAACCTGCCGCCGGAGGGGGGAAGGACGGTTTCAGGACGGCGGATTTTTGCCCGGTCAAAAAAAAGGACTTTTTTTCCACTGTCATTCAACAGAAATTTGTTTGTAAAAGGGTGAGAGGACAGGTGGAGGGGAGGGTATCATTTCGTAATTTTGGGAAAGTAAAAAAAAGAAGCACGATGGCGGAAAAGAAGAGAATGCGGACGATGCCGGCTGGCGGGGCTTTGCCGGTGGATCCTGATCTGGGCAAGCTGCCCCCCCAGGCGGTGGAGCTGGAGGAGGCGGTGCTGGGGGCGATCATGCTGGAGCGCGATGCCATCCTGGCCGTGCTCGATCTGCTGACGCCCGATAGTTTTTACAAGGATGAGCACAAGAAGATCTACGCAGCCATCCAGGATCTGGCCAGCGAGCAGAAGCCGGTCGACCTGCTGACGGTCAAGGAGGAGCTCAAGAAAAGAGGCGAGCTGGAAGAGGTGGGTGGCGCCTATTACCTCTCCAACCTCACGGCACGCGTGGTGTCGGCCGCCCATGTGGAGTTCCATGCGCGCATCATTGCGCAGAAGTTCATCCAGCGTGAGCTGATACGTGTCTCCTCGGAGATACAGCGTCGTTCCTACGACGAGAGCATCGACGTCGACGAGCTGCTCAACTATTCGGAGCAGGAGCTTTTCCAGATCGCCGAAGGGTACATCAAGAAGGAGACACAGAAGATCAATACCTTGGTGCACAAGGCGATCGAGCAGATCCAGGAAGCAGGAAAGCGGGAGGACAGTCTCAGCGGCGTGCCGTCGGGATTCACCAAGCTCGACCGGCTCACCTCGGGATGGCAGCCTTCCGACCTGGTGATCATCGCCGCCCGTCCCTCAATGGGGAAGACGGCCTTCGCCCTTTCGATGGCCCGCAACATCGCCATCGAGCATGAGAAGCCGGTGGCCATCTTTTCGCTGGAGATGTCGTCGCTGCAGCTGGTCAACCGTCTGATCGTGGCCGAGACCGAGCTGCCGGTGAATAAGGTGCGCAACGGCAAGCTCACCGACGAGGAGTGGAAAAGGCTGGAGGAGAACATCAAGCAGCTCATCGACGCACCTATCTACATCGACGATACGCCGGCCATTTCGCTTTTCGAGTTCCGTGCCAAGTGCCGGCGGCTGAAGATGCAGTATGATGTGCAGGTGGTGATCGTCGACTATCTGCAGCTGATGACGGCGCCGGGCGATCATCGCGGCAACCGCGAGCAGGAGGTGAGCACCATCTCGCGCACCCTCAAGACGGTGGCCAAGGAGCTGGATGTGCCCATCCTGGCGCTCAGCCAGCTCAACCGTTCGGTGGAGCTGCGCTCGGGCAACAAACGCCCCCAGCTCTCCGACCTGCGCGAGTCGGGCGCCATCGAGCAGGATGCCGACATGGTGCTCTTCATCCACCGGCCGGAGAAATACAACATCCACGAAGACGAAGACGGACGTTCCACAAAGGGCATTGCCGAGATCATCCTGGCCAAGCACCGCAACGGCCCCATCGGCGACGTGCGTCTGCGCTTCAAGGAGGATCTGGCCAAGTTCGTCGACCTGGAGGACTGGGAGCTCGAGGAGGGCGACGACGGTCTGCCGCGGACGGTGACCCTCGGCTCGAAGATGAACGAAGAGCCGGCCGTGAGCGACCACGACTTCTACAAATCGGGCGGAGGAGAAGGTTCGTTCGAACCGCCTTTCTAAGCTTCTTCCAGGATGGTGAGCAGCTTCCGCAGGCGGGTGATCTCGTAGGTGGGATGAGCTTCGTGGGGCCTGCGACGGGGGTTGAACAGCACGGTGTCGATGCCGGCGGCGGCAGCCCCTTCGATGTCGGCAGCCACATCATCGCCGATCATCAGCGAAGTGTCGGCATCAGCTCCGCTCACCTCCAGGGCATAACGGAAGAAACGGGGATGGGGCTTCAGCGCCCCGGCCATCTCGGAGGTGATCACCTTCTCAAAATAAGGGGCCAGGCCGCTGTGTTCCACCTTGAAGAACTGCACTTCGTTGAAGCCGTTGGTGAGCAGGAAAAGACGGTATCTGCCCCGCAGGATCTCCAGCACCTCGCGGGCTCCCTCCACCAGACGGGTCATCTCCCTGGCCGTGGCCAGATATTCGCTCTCGAAACGGCGGGCCAGCTCCTCGTCGCCGAAGCCCAGCTCGGAGAAGGTGAGGAAAAAACGCTTCCACCGCAGCGTCTCCTTGTCGACACGTCCCTGACGGTAGTCCTCCCACATCCTGTCGTTGTGACGATGGTACACCTCCAGCAGACGCTCCAGGGTGACGCCGTGGCGTGCCAGACCGTAGCGTTCATACAGGATGGCAAAGGCCTCGTCGGAGTTGGCGGAGAAGTCCCACAGCGTATTGTCGAGGTCGAAGAAAAGGGTGCGGTATCTTTTCATGGCAGGCCTGTCGTTGGGGGTCGAAAGGTAAAGAATAGTTCTTCATCGCGGAAATTTTCCTGCGGCTGTGTATCTTTGCAGGTGAAATGAGTAGGTTTATGGTGCCGGCGCGGGCCGGTCGTCAACTAATCCGGTTCGTCTATGCGATTCACAGATTTCCCTTTTGATGAGGCATTGCAGGAGGGCATCGCCTCCTTCGGTTTTGAGGAGCCGACGAAGATCCAGCAGGCCAGCATACCGGTGGTGCTGGAGGGGCGTGATCTGATCGCCTGTGCCCAGACGGGCACGGGCAAGACCTGGGCCTATGCGCTGCCCGTCATCCAGGGGTTGCTGGAGATGCCCGACCGGGGACAGCATCCTACGGTGCTGGTCCTGGCCCCCACGCGTGAGCTGGCCCAGCAGATCGACACCCAGTTCACGGGCCTCACCTACTTCATGGACATCAGCTCGATGGCCATCTACGGCGGTGGCGATGCCATGGAGTTCGAACAGCAGAAAAAGGCCATCGTCAAAGGTGCCGACATCCTTATCGCCACGCCGGGACGGCTGCTGGCCCACATCAAGCTGGGATATACCCGCCTGGACATGATCCGCAAGGTGGTGCTCGATGAGGCCGACAGGATGCTTGACATGGGCTTCAAGGAGGATATCCTGAGCATCCTCTCGCGTTTGCCTGAGGAACGGCAGAATCTCCTCTTCTCGGCCACGATGTCGCCCGATATACGGCGTTTTGCCCACAAGATCCTTCACGATCCCGTGGAGATCAACTTCGAGGTCTCCAAGCCCGCCGAAGGGGTGGAGCAGGGGGTCTATTTCCTGAAGGAAGGTGATAAATTCCGTGTGCTGAAGGAGCTGCTGACGGCCGAGGCGCTTGACAGGGTGCTGGTCTTCTCTTCGACGAAGAAGGGGGCACGGCAGCTGGAGCGTGACCTGCGAGGGCAGGGGCTGGCCGTCCATGCCATACACTCCGACCTGCCGCAGAGCGACCGCAACGAGATCCTCCGTCGTTTCAAGGTGGGCGAGGTGCCTGTGCTCGTCGCCACCGACGTCATCTCGCGCGGCATCGACATTGACAACATCGACATGGTGATCAACTACCATGTGCCGCAGGATCCTGAAGATTATGTCCACCGTGTGGGGCGTACCGCCCGCGCCAGGCGCAAGGGTCGGGCGGTGACGCTGGTCACGCCGGAAGAGCGGAACAAGCTGCGGCGTATCGAGAAACTGATCGGCTATCCCATTCCCCGTCTCGGGGGGGATGACGGTGACGAGGCCGCTTCCCCGCGTCCGGGCGGCAGACCCTCACGGTCCGGAAAAAGACGCAAGGGCAAACGCCCCCACCACCGTCGCCGGCCACGCCGTCCCGGCGGCGGAGAGGATAAAAAGGAATAGGGTATCCTTAAACTTAAGTGCTATTTTCCCTGCACGTGCAGATCATCGAACCAGGTGACGGCATCCGCCTTGGTCCAGAGGCCGATCTTGCCGGCGCCGGTGAAGGTGGTGTCGCGCACCTCATACAGTTTCTTTCCGTTGAGCCATACGGTGAAGAGGTCGTCCTGCACAGTGAGTTTCAGAGTGTTCCAGTCGTTACCCAGAGGTTCCACCTTCATGCCGTAGGTGCGGCCCTGGCCTACCAGGGGTAGGTCGGTGCGTTTGCCTTTCTCGACCTTGTACAGCACGACATTGTCTTCCAGGGGATTGGCCCGTACGATGTAGTAATTGTCAAAGTCGGTGAAGCGCCAGACGAAGCCGCCTCCCTGGTCCGTTTTACCGGCCACTCCTTTGAAGCGCACCTCCAGCTCGGGGTTCGTGAGCTCCAGACCGTCGTACACTACGACGTTGAAGTGGTAGCTGGGGTTGTCGGAGGAGAGCTGTGCCAGCACCTTGTTGCCGTTGTCGTCGGTGACGGCCCAGTGGGTGCCGCTGCCTTGTCCTGTGAAGCCTTCGCTCCATCCTTCGGGCAGCCTGCCGACCTCGCAGTTGTCGAAGGTGAAGGTGGTGTCGGTGACGGCCGGAGCCGTTCCCGGCGCCTGGGAGAGGGTGGCCTGCTCGCCGTCCTCGGGCGGTACGGCAGCCTGCTGCTCACCACCGCTGTGGCCCGACTTGCAGGCGGGGAAGAAGAGCAGCATCAGCGAAAGAAGGATCGTGGTTCTCATGATGCGAAGTTTTTAGGTTAGTACTCAAGAAAATATCGGACATACTCGTTGGCGGAACGGCGTATCTCGTCCACCGTGCCGCTGGCCTCGACGTTCCCTTCGCGTATCACCACCACCTTGTCGGCCAGCGAGAAAGCTTCGCGGTGGTCGTGGGTGACGTAGAGGATGGTGAGGTGGTATTTGTCGCGCAGGGCGCGTATATGGTCGAGGATCTTCTTCTTCAGCTTGACGTCGAGGTTGGCCAGGGGTTCGTCCATGAGCAGGAGGGAGGGTTCTAGCACGAGGGCGCGGGCGATGGCCACCAGCTGCCGCTGGCCGCCCGAGAGCTGGTGGGGGTAATGACGGGCCAGGGCGGTGAGACCGAACTCGTCCAGCACCTCGTGCACCTTGTGTGCGGTGTCTTTTTCCCTGCGGGCCTGCAGCCCGAAGGCGATGTTGCGGAAGACGGTCATGTGGGGCCAGAGGGCCAGGTCCTGGAAGATGAAACCGATGCCTCTCCGTTCGGGGGGGATGAGCAGCCGTCCATCGCGTGTGACGCAGCGTCCTTCGAGGAGCACCTCGCCGGCGCGGGGCACCTCCAGGCCGGCGATGATGCGCAGGAGGGTGGTCTTGCCGCAGCCCGAGCTGCCCAGCAGCGTGGTGATACTGCCTGTGGCCACGGTGAGCGACAGGCCGGGCAACACGATGGTGTCGCCGTAGGCATGGACGATATGACGCAGTTCAACGGCCGGCATAGGAGTATTTTTTCATCACGGGGTTGATCAGGGCATAGGCTGTCCCCACCGCCGCGAGGGTGACGAGGGCGGCCAGCAGCGTCATGGCGCTGGTGAGGGCCTGCGGGGCGTTGGCCATGATGGTGTACACCTTGACAGGCAGGAGCTGCATGCCGGGAGGGTAGACCATGATGGTGGTGCCCAGCTCGCCCAGGCTGAGGATGAACCCCAGCAGGAAGGCGGCGGCCAGTGAGGGGGCCAGCAGAGGCAGATGGATGCGGAAGAAACGCCGGCCCGGCCCCGCGCCGGCGAGACGGGCTGCCTCATCGTACGAGGGAGACAGCTGGCGCAGAGCATTGCCCGTGAGACGGGCACCCAGGAAGGCAAAACGTGCCGTATACCCCACCAGTAGGATGAGCGGCGTGGTGTAGACCACCTCCAGCCCCGGCCGGTTGAAGAAGTGGATCAGGGCGATGCCCAGCACCGTCGAGGGGATGGCGAAGAGGAGCAGCAGCATCTTGTCCGACAGGCGGTTCAGGGGTGTGGGGCGGCTCCCCGGTGTGCGCCAGGCCACCGCCAGACCGGTGAGGAGGATGAGCAACCCGCCGCCGCCGGCCAGCAGGAGAGAACGGCCCAGCGTGGGAGCCAGCAGATGCCAGGCACGCAATACCATACCGCCCCCGCCGCGCCAGGCCTGCCACGCCAGCGTGCCCAGCGGGAGCAGCACCGTCAGGAGAAACCACAACACCACCGACAAGAAGGCCAGTTGCAGAGCCCACCTGCCCCGGACAGGCGAACGCGTGCCGCTGCGCAATCCCAGGGAGAGAAAGGGAGCTTCGGAAAGATACCGTCCTTCGGTGGCCAGCAACAGGAGACAGATGAGCAGCAGCAACACCGACTGGTCGATGGCCAGCGCATGGTCGTAAAAGGCGGAGAACTGGGTGAAGATCTCCGTGGTGAAGACTTTTATCCCCAGGAAGGCGGGTACGGAAAATTCCGAGAGGGTGAAGATGAAGACCAGCACGAACGAGCTGAAAAGGGCCGGCCGGATAAGGGGCAGGGTGATGCGGAAGAAGGTGGTGCGGCGGCCTGCCGAGAGCCAGCCGCTCTCCTCGAGCGAAGGGTCCACCGCCGCCAGGGCTGTCCCGGTGATGAGCATAGCCAGTGGTGTGTAGAGAAGTACAAGGACAAAGACCACGCCCGCCGGCGAGGCTATGAAGCGGGTGGTGCCGGCGGTGAGAAAGAAAAAGTCTTTCCACGCCACGGCAAAGAGGTAGGGCGAGAGGAAGAGAGGTATCAGCAGCAGGAGGCGCATCGTGCCGGCGAAGGGCACGTCGAGGCGGAACAGGAGGAAGCCCAGGACGGTGCCGGCGAGGGTGGCGGCCAGCGCCGTGACGGTGGCCAGCAGCAGACTGTTGCCCAGCAGCCTCCAGCCACCCTGCTGCAGCGTGGTCCACGTGCGGCGCAGCTCGTCGGGAGAGAGGAGGGTGTGCAGCAAGGCTGCCACCACCGGCATCACGGCCACCAGGAACAGCAGCAGAAGGAAAAGCTTCTGTGCGGGATGTCTCACTGAGCCCGGACCCATTCTTTCAGGAAGTTTTGTATCTCCAACAGCTTCCGGGCGGTGGCATCGTAGTCGATCTTCATGGGCACGATGCTGTCGAGCGAGGGGACGTCCGTCGGCACCTCTACCCCCTTGTGCAGAGGCATCTGGGCACAGGAGACGGCCAGCTTTGCCTCGGTACTGCGGCGCAGCAGGTAGTCGATCAGCTTCTTGCCGTTCTCAGGATGGGGGCAGCCGCGGATCAGGTTGACGGTGTTGGGGATGATCAGGGTGCCTATGCCGTCCTGGTCGGGGAAGACGATCCTGACCGGTGAGCCTTCTTTCATGGCCTCGAAGGCGTCGTCGGTGTCGGTGATGCCGCAGGCCACCTCGCCTTGGACGACCCTTTTGCGCACGTCGCCGTTGCTGGTGGCGAGCACCAGCCCGTTGGTGCGCAGGCTGTCGAGCCAGGCCTTGGCCCGCTCGTCACCCAGGACGGTGAAGAGCGCCGCCATGTGAAAGGTGGTGGTGCCGAAAAGAGGGTTGGCCAGCGCTACCTGGCCACGGTAGCGCGCCTTGGTCAGATCGAAGATCGAGGCGGGTGCCCCCTCCCCCTGAAGACGGTCCGTGTTGTACAACAGCACCCGCGCCCGGGCGGAAAAACCGGTCCAGTGCCCTTCCGGATCCTTGTACACCGCGGGGATATCACGCGCCTCGGGTGAGAAATAGGGAGCGGTGAGCCCCTCCCGCTTCAGCACCAGCGTACGCACGGGATCACCGCTCCAGAAAACATCACACTGAGGATGATCCTTTTCGGCCAGCAGACGGTTGAGCACACCGGTCGACTTGGTCTCTTCGGTGTCGAACACTGCGTTGACATGGATGCCCGTCTCACGCTCAAAATCTTTCAGGATGGGCTCCGAGAACACCTGATCGACACTGGTGTACACCACCACCTCGTTGCGGGAACCCTGGCATCCGGCCAGCAACAGAAAAAGCAAAAGGAAAGGAACAAGGAAAACACGGACTGAAGGAAAGGTTCTTTTCATAGTCGGACATTTTAAGCTATATAAAGATATTGAATAATCCTACGTGCTGTATGCAGCGAACATGAAAAATCATTCAGGAAAGGCTTCGGTTACGGCCCGTCTCCCGACAAACGGGACGAGGATCATCGCACCGATCCCGCTATCTGTTTCTGTAAAGGTTGACCATGCTGCCGCCGTTACCTGAATTTTTGTTAAGGAAGGTGAACTGGGGCCACGATGATTAGAGTTGTGACCATATTCCTCGTAATTTTGAAGGAACAAAGCATGCATCAACAAAAAAGGAGCATGATGAGAAAAAAGAAATACCTCTTGTACGTGACATGTCTGTTGATGGTCCCTGTTTTGGGCCTGGAGGCCCAGGAAAAGGCCGTGCCGGCAGACCATGTGCGGGAAAAGGCACTGAAAGTTTTTATTGACTGCCATCGTTGTGATTTGGACTATTTCCGGGAACAGATCCCGTATGTCAATTATGTAAGGGATGTACGGGAAGCCGAACTGTATATCCTTGTGACCACCCAGTCGACCGGCAGTGGCGGCAGGGAATATACCATCTTCTTTCAGGGGCTGAAGCAATATGCGGGTATGAATGATACGCTTGTTTATGCCAGCCGTCCTGATGATACACGTGACAGGATCCGTGAGGGCAGCACGAACATGATCAAAATGGGGCTGATGCGGTATGTGGCACGGACGCCGCTGGCCGGGGAGGTGAAGATCCTGCCGTCGGCAGGTCTGGCCAGGCAGGAGGTGAAGGACAAATGGAATTACTGGGTGTTTGAGCTGCAGACCGAACCGCAGTTCAGTACCGAGCAATCGATCAAAGAGATTTCATGGGACAATTCGGCCTCTGCTTATAAAGTAACGCCCGACTGGAAGCTGGAATTCGATTTCGAGCACAGTTTTGAGGACAGGAAATATATCTACCAGGACACCTCCTATCTGCGGCACCGGAGCTACTGGTCGTTGGATGCGCTGGTGGTGAAGAGCCTCACCGACCACTGGTCGGCCGGCATCGTGGGGAACACGCAGTCTTCCACATACCGTAACATGGAACTGGGGGTGAGCCTGGTGCCTTCGGTCGAATACAATATTTTTCCTTATTCGGAATCCAACCGCAAGCAACTGCGTATCCTGGGAGGTATAGGTTTTAACTCCTGGAACTATCGTGACACGACCATCTATAACAAGATGGAAGAGTTTCTCATCGACCAGCAAGTGCGTATAGCTTTCCGTATGCAGCAGAAGTGGGGTTACCTGAACGTTTCCATGCTGGCATCGGCCTACATGAACGATTATTCCAAGAACCGGCTTACACTGAACGGTTATGTCCGTGTCAGGCTGTTCAAAGGTTTTTCGCTGCGTCTCTCCGGCAGTGTGGCACGTATCCATGATCAGCTCTCGCTGGTCAAGGGAGAGATGGATGAGGCGGAGGTGTTGTTGCGGATCCGGGAAATGGCCACCAATTACAGGGCTTCCGGCAGGATCGGCATCGTCTATACGTTCGGTTCGATCTACAACAACGTGGTCAATCCTCGTTTCGGCACTTGACAACGGAAGAGTCCGGACGCACGCTTTGTTTATTCTTTGGGCCGACCTTCGATGATGAGCACATATTCTCCTTTGGGTTTGCCGGGCAGGTTGCCGAACTGTTCGGCCAGTTCGCCCAGGGTGCCGCGGAAGTAGGTTTCGTGGATCTTGGAGATCTCTTTGGCGACGACGGCTTTTCTTTCTTTTCCCAGGTGATCGGCCAGGTCGTTCAGGGTGCGTTGCAGGCGGTGAGGGGATTCGTAGAGGACGAGGGTATGGGGCAACGTGGCGATCTCGGCGAGGCGTTTGTTGCGTCCTTTTTTGGCGGGGAGGAACCCTTCGAAGAAGAAGCGGTCGCAGGGCAGGCCGGAGGTGACGAGGGCCGGCACGAAGGCGGTGGCGCCGGGGAGGGTTTCCACGTCGATGCCTTCGGCGAGGCAGGCGCGCACCAGCAGGAAGCCGGGGTCGGAGATGCCTGGGGTGCCGGCCTCGGAGATGAGGGCCAGCTGCCCGCCGCCGCGCAGACGCTCGAGGAGCATCCCCACACGACGATGCTCGTTGTCCTTGTGAAAGGAGAGAAGCGGCTTGTCAAGGGAGAAATGGCTGAGCAGACGCCGTGCGGCACGGGTGTCCTCGACCACCACCGCATCGGCCTCGCGCAGCACCTCCACGGCGCGGAAAGTCATATCCCCCAGGTTGCCCACCGGCGTGGGCACGATGAAGAGCTTACCCATCCTGCAGTCCTGCCAGTTTACGTTCGACCAGCTCCATGAAACGCTGCGCCGCCTCGCTCTTCTTGTCCCAGCGGAAACCCTCCAGCACCGACAGCGCCTCGCGACGTGTGGCGGCACCGTTGAGCAGACGCAGCGTCTCCTCGTAACGCTCCTTGTCGCCGTCGAAGAGTTCGCGGATGAACATGAACCGGTCGTTCAGGTTGATGATCTTGCGCAGATCGGTCACCGACCGCTTCGAGAGCTTCGTGGAAAGATCCTGTCCGGCTTCCTTGCCCAGCTGTTCGTTACGGTACTCCTGCCCGCTGCGCAAAGTGTCGGAGAGGAGCTTCTTCTCTTTTTTCTTTTTAGGTGGGGGGGGGGCAGGCTTTTCATCGCCCTCCTTCCGGTCGGCGGAGGTGCTCTCCTCATGGACAGGTGCAGGTCCCTTCCCCTCTTTCTCTTGTGATCCGGTCGTTTTGTCTTCGGGAGAGGTGACCGCTGTTCTTTCCCCGGTCGCCTGGTTCTTTTCTTCAGCCTTTTCGACAGCAGGTACGGGGGTTGTTTTCTCCGCCGGTGCTTCTTCTTCCTGCTTTTCCTCAGGGAGATGCCGTTCAGGGTGAACAGGGGCTTCCTTCTTTTCTTCCCCGGGGCCGGCCGTCACCACCGGCGTTGCCATACCGGCCTCTGCCAGATGGGCGGCGAAAAGTTCAAAGTTCTCTCGCAGGTTCCTCAGCTTCGAGAGCGCCAGTTTCAGCTCGATGTCCTCCCGCGAGGAAAAAGAACCGCTCTCCTCTATTATCTTCTCGATTTCTTCTATATCTTTCGAAAGAATTTGAAGTGCTTTCCGATAATCCATGGTGCGGAGCATTGGTACTTCTGCAAAGGTAACGATAAGCTGAGAAATGTTGTTGTATGGGGCCTGTATTTGTAGTTTTGTGTTACAGTGTACTGAACCAAAGAAGGAGAGCTTTTCCTTCAGGGAGGCAATAAGCCTTGGACCGGACTCAGGGTATTATGTCTCCGGATATCGAAGAACCTGAAACAAGACCGGATCGAATGTTCCTGGAAACATCCATAGGCGAGGGCAGGCGTCAGGGTTCCATTGAGGTGATCACGGGCTCGATGTTCTCGGGCAAGACGGAGGAGCTGATCCGCCGCTTGCGGCGGGCGCGGTTGGCAGGGCAGCGGGTGGAGATCTACAAGCCTGCTCTTGACAAGCGCTACTCGCGCACTGAGGTGGTGTCGCACGATGCCCGCACGATACGTTCCACGCCGGTGGAGACGGCGGCCAATATCCTCCTGATGGCCTGGGAGGTGGATGTGGTGGGCATCGATGAGGCGCAGTTCTTCGACCACGGCATTGTGGAGGTGTGTGACCAGCTGGCCAACCGCGGGGTGCGGGTCATCGTCGCCGGCCTCGACATGGACTACCGGGGCCGGCCTTTCGGCCCCATGCCCGACCTGATGGCCATCGCCGAGTATGTCACCAAGGTGCATGCCATCTGCATGCGGTGCGGAAACCTGGCCCACTACTCCTACCGCAAGACCTCCGAAGATGCCCAGGTGGTGCTGGGGGAGAAAGAACGGTACGAGCCGCTGTGCCGCGCCTGCTACCTCGAGGCCTTGAAGGAAGACAAGAAAAAGGAGGAGGGCTGATGGCTGGCTATCCCGTGGAGGAGGTGATCCAGGCCGTGGGAGGTGAGGCGAGAGGACCCGTGACGGGCGAGGTGCAGACGCTGCTCACCGACAGCAGGCGTGTGGCCCATACCGGCGGGGCGCTCTTCGTAGCCCTGCGCGGCCCCCGCCATGACGGACACCGTTTCGTGGAGACCCTCTACCGTCAGGGGGTGCGTCTTTTTCTTGTCGACCATCTTCCTGACGGAGCGGCGGGATGGCACGATGCCCTTTTTATCGTGGTGCACGATACCTTGCAGGCGCTGCAGGACCTGGCGGCGATGCATCGCCGTCACTATTCCGGTACCCTCATCGCCGTCACCGGCAGCAACGGCAAGACGATCGTCAAGGAGTGGCTGGCACAGACCCTTGCCACCCAACATACCGTTGTGCGCAGCCCCGCCAGCTACAACTCCCAGGTGGGGGTGCCCCTCTCCCTGTGGCTGCTCGATGAGTCATCCCGCATGGCGGTCATCGAGGCCGGCATATCAAAACCCGGCGAGATGGCCCGTCTGCAGAGGATCATCATGCCCCGCATAGGCATCCTCACCAACATCGGCGAAGCCCATCAGGAGAACTTCGGCAGCCTGGAGGAGAAGCTGCGGGAGAAGCTGCAGCTCTTCCGTGATGCTGAGGTGCTGGTGATGCGTGATGTGACCTGGCTGCGTGAGCAGGCGCGTCGTTTTTTCGGTCGGGGAGGGCCGCGTTTTCTCTTGTGGGGTCAGGGGCCGGAGGCGCAGCTGCGCATCACGGCCCTGCGGCGGCAGGACGGCCGCCGTCGGGTGACAGCCCTGTGGCAGGGGGAGGAGGTGAGCGTGGAGATCCCCTTCCTCGACGAGGCCTCCTTCGAGAACGCCATGCACGTGTGGGCGGCGGCACTGGCGACGGGGATGGCGCCGGCGGCGGTGCGGACGGCGCTGGCCCGTCTGCAGCCCGTGGCCATGCGCCTGGAGATACGCCGTGGCACCGGCGGCACCCTGCTGGTGAACGACTACTACAACTCCGACCTTCAGTCGCTCACCATCGCCCTCGACGTGCTGCGCCAGCACGACCCTTACGGCCGTCGCAGCGTCATCCTCTCCGACATCCTGCAGAGCGGCCGTCCTGCTGCCGAGCTGTACCGGGAGGTGGCCAAACGCCTGGAAGAACACGGTGTCGACCGTTTCATTGGTGTGGGGCCTTCCCTCACCGCCCATGCCCACCTCTTCCCGGAGGGCTCGCTCTTCTTCCCCGGCACCGAGGCTTTGCTGGAGGCGCTGCCAGCTCTCACCTTCCGCGAGGAGACCATCCTGCTCAAGGGAGCCCGTGACTTCAGGTTTGAGCGTATCTCCCGCCGTCTGGAGGAACAGGTGCACCAGAGCGTCCTCGAGATCGATCTCGATGCACTGGCCCATAACCTGCATGTCTACCGCGGGTTGCTGCCTCCTGCCACGAAGATCATGGCCATGGTGAAAGCTTTTGCCTACGGAGCAGGTGCCCTCGAGGTGGCCCGGACACTGGAGTACGAGCAGGTCGACTTCCTGGCCGTAGCCTACGCCGACGAGGGGGTGGCCCTGCGCCAGGGAAGCATACGTCTGCCCGTGGTGGTGATGAACCCCGAACCGTCGGCCTTCGGCCAGATCATCCGTCACTCGCTGGAGCCGGAGATATACAGCCTCGAGATGCTCGAGGCTTTCCGCCGTACGGTGGCACGCGAGGGACTGCGGGACTATCCCGTGCATCTCAAGCTCGACACCGGCATGCACCGTCTGGGCTTTTTGCCTGAGGAGACCGAGGAGCTGACCGGTAGGCTGAAGGAGGACAAGGTGCTTTACGTACGGTCGGTCTTCTCCCATCTGGCTGCCAGCGAGGATCCCCGGCATGATGATTTCACGCGCCACCAGATCGGTCTCTTCCGGACGATCGCAGGAACGATCGAGCAGGAGCTGGGCTATCCTGTGCTGAAACATATCCTTAACAGTGCCGGTATCGAACGTTTCCCGGAGGCGGCATTCGACATGGTACGGCCCGGACTGGGCATCTACGGGGTGAGCGCGACGATGCAGGCGCGTCTGCGGCCGGTGGCCGCCTTCCGCAGCGTGGTCATCCAGGTAAAAGAGGTGGAGGCAGGAGAGAGCGTGGGGTATGGCCGTGCTTTCCGGGCAGCACGCCGGACGAAAGTGGCCGTGGTGCCGGTGGGCTACGCCGACGGCCTGCGGAGGAACCTCGGCGAAGGACGCGGACGCCTCTGGATAGCCGGCAAGAAGGTGCCCATCATCGGGAAGATATGCATGGACATGTGCATGGCCGACGTGACAGGCCTCGACGTGAAAGCCGGCGACAGCGTCGAAGTGTTCGGAGAGCATATCCCCATCACCGAAACGGCGCGGCGAAGCCAGACCATCCCTTATGAGATACTGGCATCCATACCGGCACGGGTGAAAAGGGTGTATGTAAGAGAATAGGTTGAAAAATTAATGGAACTATGACGGCACGGGCCGGAAGCAAAGTGGTATCTTATGTCGAATTGGTCCGGGCTTGTGGTGGTCGAAAAGCTATCGACATAACAAGACCTTGATTTTAACTTTAGGCACTTGCTTTTCACTTGAATTGTTCAGGGTGCGTAGGAGATAGTTAGGGTTCCGGACCATTCCTCCCTTTCTGTTCATGATCTTTCGCATAAAATACAGAATTGTGAAATAATCTCATTCTTTTCATTGTCAATAGGACAGACGACCCGCCTAAATCCTTTCTGGCAATGAAAAGAAGCCAGATCATTCTGTTGATGCTCCTGTCCCTGATGATGTTCCTCACTGGACCTGTGACGGCGCAGTATTTTGTTCGTGGTATGGTGGCGGACAGTGCCGGGGGGCAGCCTCTCTCCGGTGCCCATGTGCTGCTGGTGCATCGGGAGGATACGCTTTCCTATGCAACCGTCACGGATGAGAAAGGGGTTTTTCTTTTCAGGAAGATCCCCGCGGGGGAATATCTACTGAAAGTTCTTTTTATAGGATTCCGGACCATTCAGAGGGGAGTGAAGGTCGACGGTGATCTGGACATGGGGCGTCTGCAGATCATCGAGGACACCCTGGACATCGGTGAGGTGACCGTCCGGGGGCGCATCCCGCAGGCTGAGCAGATCGGGGATACCACCCAGTACAATGCGGAGGCTTTTAAGGTGACGCGGGATGCTACCGCCGAAGATCTGGCACAGAAGCTGCCGGGGGTGGTCATCGAGAACGGCACGGTGAAGGCCCACGGCGAAGAGGTCAAAGAGGTGATGGTCGACGGCCGGCCTTTCTTCGACCGGGATCCCATGGCTGCCCTGCGTAACCTGCCGGCCGAGGTGATCGACAAGATACAGGTCTTCGACAAGCAGAGCGAGCAGGCTGCGTTCACCGGCTTCGAGGACGGCAACACCCGCAAGGTGATGAACATCATCACCCGGCCCGGCATGCACAACGGCACCTTCGGACGTGTCTACGGCGGCTACGGCACCGATAACCGCTATATGGTGGGGGGCAATATCAACTTTTTCAAGGATGCCCGACGTATCTCCGTGGTGGGACAGTCGAACAACATCAACCGGCAGAATTTCTCTTCCGAGGATCTGCTGGGCGTGATGTCTTCCGGTGGCGGCGACAGGACGCGCGGACGCCGCATGGGAGGAGCACCCCGTGGCGGCGGCGGGAGCACAAGCGACTTCCTCGTGACCCCCCAGAGCGGCATCACCACGACCCACGCCGCAGGCATCAACTACTCCGACGAATGGGGGAAAAAGATCAGGATCACCGGCAGCTATTTCTTCAACCGCACCGACAACAGGGCCGACCAGCAGACCCTCCGCAGTTATGTCTCCGACCGTGACTCGGGACAGGTGTACGCCGAAACGGAACAGACCACCAGCATCAACACCAACCACCGTTTTCATCTGCGTTTTGATTACCGGATCAATGATAACAACTCGATCCTTTTCCGGCCGCGGCTCACCCTCCAGTACAACCAAGGCAGCTCCTTCGTCGACGGGGCTACATTCCTGGGGGAGCGCCCCGTCAACAATACTCTCAATGATCTCCGCTCGAACCTGCAGGGGATCAACTATTCCGGCACATTGCTCTATCGTCATAAGTTCGGGAAACGGGGACGTACCCTTTCTTTCAACGTCAGCAGCGGTTACAGCAGATCAAAAGGGGACCATCTTTTTTTCTCGGCAGACACTTTTTTTCAGGAGAGACCTCTGATCAATCTCAACAAACAGCATTCCGACCTGGATGCCGACGGCTGGACCCTCACCGGCAACCTGATGTATACCGAGCCCCTGGGAAAGAAAAGTCTGCTGGAGTTTCACTACCGGCAGTCGTACCGTCCTTCGGTGTCCGACAAGGAGACATGGAATTACGACTCCCTTACGATGGATTACACCCTTCTGGACACCCTCCAGTCGAACAAGTTCGACAGCCGGTACATCAGTCGTGAAGGAGGCATAGGCTATCTTTTCCGGCAGGGCAAGATGAACTTTACGGCACGTCTTTCGGCGGAGTCGTCCATCCTTTACCGTCAGGAGACCTATCCCCGTGAAGGGGAGCTCACCAACAACTATCTGAGGCTGCAGGGCATGGCTTTCCTGCGGTACCGCATGGAAGGCGGCAGGATGCTGGCCGTCGTATACCGCACCAGCACGACACCGCCTACCGTCGCGCAGATGCAGGAGGTGCTGGACAACAGCGATCCCCTCCACCTGAAGATCGGCAACGCCGGCTTGGCACCTTCCTTTTTGCAGAACTTTTTCGTACGTTTCTCCTCGGTCGACCGGGCGAAGTCAACTGTCTTCTTCCTGCTGCTGGCAGGATCGCTCGAGAGTCAGGCCATCGTCACACAGACCCTCACGGCGCATAACGATACGGTCATAAACGGCTATATCATCCCGGCAGGGATACAACTGTCACGGCCCGTCAACATGAACGGCAAATGGAACGTACGCAGCTTCCTCACCTACGGGTTTCCGGTATCTCGTCTGAAATCGAACATGAACTTCAATTTCACCGCCCTCTACAACCGGACACCGGGATATGTGAATGAGGATGTGAACTGTTCGAACAATACGGCGTTCACCCTGGGATTTGTCTGGAGCAGCAATATCAGCGAAAACCTGGACTTTACCCTTATTTCTCGGAGCAATTACAACATCATCTCCAACTCCCTCCAGACCACGGGTAATTATAACTATTTCAAACAGACCACAACGGGACGTATCAAGTGGATCTTCCGGGAGCGGCTGGTACTGGGGTCTGACATCTCACAGCAGGTGTACAGGGGTCTCTCGGCCAGCCTGGACCAGAATTACTGGATATGGAACCTCAGTGGAGGGGTCAAAATATTCAAGAACCGGCGCGGGGAGATTGCCTTGAAAATATACGATGTGCTTAGCCAGAACCGCAGTATTCTGCGGCAGAGCACGGCCACTTATGTGGAAGATGTACGGACGGAGGTGTTGCAGCGCTATGTCATGATCACCTTCAGCTACAATCTGCGCAGCTTCCCCGGCGCTCAGGACCAGCGTCCCATGCGTCCGCCCCCGGGCTTCCGTCCCGGCGGAGGCATCCGACCGGGAGGAGGATATTGAAGCATGAGCGGAGCGGGGAAAAACGAACCACAGGGTACATTGAAGGGGGATCTTGAACTATTTCCTTATCACCAGTCTTTGCGAAACAATAGGGTCTCCGTTCCGGTCGCGGATGATCAGGATATAGATGCCGCTGTCGGTATCATCGAGACGGAGCAGGTTGTCCGTGGTGCTGAGCAAGGAGGTGCCGATGATGGTGTGTAAAGAGACCAGATAATCATCCGGTTTGTCCACCAACACGTAATCCCTGGCCGGGTTGGGATAGACCGTGAAAGAGATCTTCGCTCCGGTATGACTGACAGCATCGGGGCTGCCCCAGATGAGGGCGGCATATTCGGGATGATCGATGAAAGGGTTGCGGTTGTGCTGATAGGAGTAGATCACCTCATTGCGATGACGTTCGAAGTTGTCGACAGGATCTTCCTTATGCCATTTCAGCAGGGTGCTTTCCAGGGCATGGATCGGATCGGTGGTGTACCGGTCGTCAGGGATGTAATCGATCATCTCCAGGTCGGGTTCGCCGTTCTCTCCCTCGTAGCGGGTGGCCATGTAAAAGATCATGCGGGCCACATCGCCTTTGACGGCGTCGCGGGGTTCCCACACCCACCGGGTGCTACTGGTGTAACAGCCGGTGTTGATGCCATCGTCGTAATATGGTTCATCGGCTTCATCGAACCAGCGGTTGCTGCGGGCGCTGTTGACCGAGATGTCGGCGGGGCGCAGGTGATGGATATCGGTGCCGGGGCCCGGCGCCGTGCCGAAATCTCCGCGCGATTTGGCCCAGATATGCTCGCGGTTCCAGCCCTCACCGTTGTTGTATTCCTGAGCAGCATCCACCGACCAGCCGGTATAGAAGAGGATCACATGCGTGGCATCGGTAGTGTCACAGTCGGTCTCCTTGAGAATGTCCCATACATCGGTCGAACTGCTGGTGTAAGGGTATTCGGTATGGCCCTTGATGATCTCGTGCAATGCCGATTTCAGGTCTTCGCCTGTCAGGTCGCGAGCTGCATCGTAATATCCTGCCGGCGGCTGTGCTGTAGTCCATCTCAGGAAGAGAAAAAGGAACGACCAAAGAAGAAGGAGCGTGCGCATTTTAAAAAAAATATCGCCCAAGGTAGGTATTTTTCATCAAACGGCATTTTCGGGCAAAGAGGCTCCTTACCGTTTTTACCTTGCCCGGGGGAAACAGAAGTGCATATGAACGGATTTTAATTTTTGAAAATGTTCTTTTCTATGGTGGTTGGAACCCCGATATCGTAGAGATAGCGTTTCAGTACCGTTTTGGACATATGTTTTTGCATGGTGGAAATGATCTCGTTGATGGCTTTGTAGTCGAGGTAGCAGAAAGAGCAGTCGGGCAGATCGGTTTCGCCTTTCAGACGCAGCAGCATATCACGCTCGATCTCCTCCTCGATGATCCAAAGCATGTAGTTGGCTGAACTGTAGAAAAAGTACTGTTCCTTTTCCGGCATCTCAGCAATCTCACACACCAGTCCCTCGTTCGAGTAGACCGTACGGCCTCCTTCCATGATCTCGGTACGCATCCGGATGGAGATATCTGCAGTATTGTAAATGAACGTGCAGGTTTCCACTGTCCCGCGGGAGAAAACGATGAGATTATCGGCGGGACGCAGGACGGTGCAGTTGCCCCAGCGACTCTTGTAGATCTGTTTGTAACGGTTCTTCATGTTCACTTTTCTTTTACGTATTAATGATCTGGCACCGGCAAAAGTAGATGCAGCGAAAAGAGGACAGGACGACACCGGATGTCAGGAAAGAGGAAAAAGACGGATTTTTTTATCTTTAGGGCTTCAGAGCATCTTTTTTATGAAGAAATATACCACGCTGGGTAAGCTATTGTCCGACTGGAGGGAGGAATTCGGTGTCTCACAGGCCGAGCTGGCGGCTATGGTGGATGTGGATGTCCGGACGGTGCAGCGCTGGGAGCGTGATGATACCCTGGTGAAACCGGACAAAGAGGCCGAGCTGGTGGAAGCCACCTTCCTGCCGTATCAGTTGGTGCGTAACCTTAACTCTCCCAGCCCTATACCTACCTATTACGATTTTGCCTTGCGGAAATATTCGCTCTCGGAGATGGACAAGGATCTGCCGGCGGCGCGGTGGCTCCGCGAGCGTATCCATTTTGTCGACGAGCGGGTTCGCAACCTGCGTACCGAGGCCGATCTGGAGAATGTGATGCGTTACCTGGAGTATGCGGCCAAGGGCAAGCAGGTGCTCTCCAGGCATGTCATCCGGGAAGCCTTGCGGCTGCTGCCGGCGCTCAACCTGTATGTCACCGACGAGGCCGGTTTCTACTCGGGTCATGCCATCGTGCTTCCTCTCAGGGAAGAAAGTTACAGGGCACTGCGCAGCCGGGAACGTGCCCCCGAAGCGCTCACACCTGCCGATCTTACCGACCACCGCATGAGCGAACGGGCCATCTTCTTCGCTTACAGCATGGCTGCCGACAACAACGACAATGTTTACCTTCTGCTGGGAGCCGTCCTGCGTTTCCTGAAAGAATGGTCGGACCGCAAATACCTCTGGACAGCCATTACCGACCGGTACGATTCCTATTACCTTCAGACCGTGATGGGTCTGCAAGTGGTGTGGGAAGATACCGGGAACCTCTCACCTTTCGGTGCTCCCTACCGCTTCGTCGAGGGAAACTTCAAGGATTTCCTGGCGGAGGAATGAAATGAAAAGATTTGTTCAGCGTCTTGAAATTTTTGTATTTTTGCCCCGCTTCAAGGCAGGATTCGGGGTGTAGCGCAGCCCGGTTAGCGCGCGTCGTTCGGGACGACGAGGTCGGGAGTTCGAATCTCCCCACCCCGACAATCTTCAAAAGCCGGCACACGTGCCGGCTTTTCTTTTTTCCGGCAGGAAATAGGTGTCGGTTTCTTCTTCCGGCATTCCGGGAAGTTCTCTTCCGGTGTAACATAAAAGTTCTTCCTTTCCTGTTTTGCCACAAAGGTGGCAATGCTTATCTTCGCCGCTCATATGAGGGGATGCGAACGTAAAGGATGGGCCGGACCGGACGGGCGGGGACGAAGATGGGCAGAACGGAAGATCTTTTTCGCGTTTTCTTTCCTGTTGTGGTTGTTTCTTTTCTTTTTCCTTCCTGATCTTTTTTCTGCTACCCGGGAGGCCGACTCGTTGCGGCGTGTGGCGGAGCAGTGGGCGGAGCAGGGCAAGGCTGTGGAGGCTGCCCGCATCTGGTACCGTCTGGGCAAGATCTATGACCGGCAGGGGGTGCCGGAGAAGAGCGATGCAGCGTTGCTGAAGGCACTGGAGCTTGCCACAACGGCCGGCTCGGACAAAGCCCGGGCTGTCATCACCAACTACCTGGCCGGCAACTACAGCGAACGGGGGCGTGTGGATTCGGCCATTGCTCTCTACCGTACCTCTTACCGTCTCTTCCTCGAACAGGGTGATACGGTCAGTGCGGCCAGCATCGCCCTCAACCTGGGCGGAGAGTTTGTGAACAGGGGGGAATATGAGCAGGCGCTCAACGCGGAACTGGATGCTCTGCGACTGAAAGAGTTGTCAGGGGACTCATCCGATCTCGCTTATTTTTACCAGCAGATCGGAGAGGTATACAAAGTACTTGGGATCAGGGAAAAGTGGAAAGAATACCTTTCCCGTGCCCGGGAGCTCTCGGCGGTCGACCGGTACGCTTCCCCACTTACCCGTATCGCCATACTCAATGATGCTGCGGCACTGATGTCGGTGAACGATACCGACAGTGCGCTGGCATTGTACCAACAGATGTACCGTCTCTCCCGGAAACATGATTACCGGAAGGGGATGTATACGGCGCTTTCTAACATGTCGACCCTGTGGCGGAAGCGAGGGGATCCCGGGCGGGCGGCCAGCATGGCCGAGGAGGCCTACCGTCTGGCCGACGAGGAGCATCAGGTGTACAACCTCGTGGCGCAAAGCAACCATCTGGGCGATCTGTACCTGGCCATGGGCGAACCAGGCAAAGCGTCCGCCTGGTACCGCAAAGCCATGATCATGGCCGGGGATAAATATCCCGACGAGATGAAAAGAAGTCTCCACGGACTTTACCGGGCAAACAAGAAAGCCGGAAGGATGAAGGATGCTCTCACCTACCTGGAGAGATACATCCTTCTCAGGGATTCCCTCGAGGATGTGGCGGTGAAGAACAAGGTACAGGAACTGGAGACCATCTATCAGACAGAGAAGAAGATCGGGCAGATCCGCGATCTCAGCCAGCGCAACCTTCTGCAACGGCAACAGCTGCGTACCCAGCGTATCCTGTTATGGTCGATCCTGCTGCTTCTTCTGTTCTCCGGGGTGATCATCTTCGTTGTGATAAGACATGCCCGGCTGAAAGCCCGCAACCGGGAGATCATGCTGGAACAACGGCTCCTGCGGTCGCAGATGAACCCCCATTTCATTTTCAATTCACTGGGAGCCATCCAGAACTTCATGTACCACCACGAGACCCGGAAAGCAGCCTTCTATCTCAGCAAGTTCTCTTCGCTTATGCGGGCTATCCTTGAACATTCGCGCGAAGAGGTGATCACCCTGGAAGAAGAGATCCGTTTCCTGCGGGACTATCTGGAGCTGCAAAGCATGAGACTGGGATTCCGGTACCAGGTGGGCTGGAACGGAGAAACGGATGAGAGGGAGGTGCTTATCCCTCCCATGCTGGTACAACCGTTCGTGGAAAATGCCATTGAACATGGTATCCGCTCCATGGGGGAACAAGGTGAGGTGAAGGTGACCTTTGAGACCGGGCGGGATCATCTGACCGTGATCGTCGAGGACAACGGAACAGGCATCGCCGCCGGCGATACTTCCCGGGAAGAACACCGGTCGCTGGCGCTGACGATCTTCCGGGAAAGGATCGAACTGCTAGCTTCCTCGATGAAAAGGAAAATCGTATACAAGATACTGGATAAGAATGAAAACGGCAGAAAAGAAAAAGGCACAAAAGTGATCATAGAACTGCCACTGACGAAAGACTGAAATCGTGATGAGAACAGTGATCATTGATGATGAACCCTATCTGAGGGAGATGCTCCGGGAATTGTTGACCACCTCCTTCGATGAGATCGAGATCGTGGGCGAGGCGGACAACGTGACGGACGGGGTGCGGGTGATCAATGAACAGAAACCCGCTCTGGTGCTGCTGGACATTGAGATCAAGGGAGGAAAAGGTTTTGACATCCTGGAAAAGGTCACATATGAAGCTT
Source organism: uncultured Rikenellaceae bacterium (assembly GCA_964599235.1). GTDB lineage: Bacteria > Bacteroidota > Bacteroidia > Bacteroidales > VadinHA17 > DRPN01. Next base: position 104,293 of record CAZRDX010000031.1, on the reverse strand, counting down.
TCCGGGTGATCTTTGTGACCGCCTACGATTCATTCGCCCTGAAGGCCATCAAGTTCAGTGCGCTCGACTATATCCTGAAACCCCTGGACGAGGAGGAGCTGACCACGGCCGTCAGAAAAGCCTTGGCAGAAAGGGAAAAACCTTTGCTGCAGGAACAGATAGAGAACTTCTTTCATAACTGCAACGATCAGCAGAACAAAAAACTGGTGTTGCGTACGGCGGGCGATATCCATATCCTCAATGTGCGTGAGATCATCCGCTGTGAGTCGGACAACTCCTACACCACCTTTTTCCTGGAGAACGGGGAAGAGATCGTGGTGTCCAGGGGTATCAAGGAGTATGATGATCTGCTGAAGGATCATGGTTTCATCCGGCCGCACCGTTCCCACCTGGTCAACCTCGACCATGTCCGTCGTCTGGACAAATCGGACGGAGGATTCCTTATTCTCAAAAATGGTAAGGAGATCCCCGTTTCTGCCAGAAGGAAACAGTCCCTTCTGCAGATCCTTGATGAACTGTAGCGTTCTCAAGGTCGTTGAGGGTGTATTCAAATACGGATCCTATCGTGAGTTCATGAGCGATATTTTTGGGATGCAGGGTTTCGTACGGATCGATTTCCTGATGTTCCATCCCAAAAAAATGAAGGGTCATGACAGGATATCCATTGATTGTGCATGCGGGCAGGTACTTTTTCCTGTCCGTTCCCGGGCTGTTGAAGGCAGGAGTGGAAAAGAAGAAGGGCAGCGGGATCGAATGCAGGGCCAACGACCGGTGGAACGAACCTGTGAATCTTGGACGATGAAAAGCTCTGTCCGTATGAGAGTGGTTCGGTATGTCTTCGTTGTCATCTTCCTGCTAATCCAGGTTGCCTGCAATGAGGAGGATGGGAACAGTCTGGTGATGCAAATGGACGGGAAGGAGATATGCTGCCCGCGGGTGCGCAGCACAGCCGCCCTGGGGGAGATCGTGATCGCTGCAGAGACTGACGTGGAACGTTTCCTGCTGATGTTCAGCGACACCCTCCAGGAAGGGGAATACCACTGGCAGCAACGACAGTTCGTGATGACCTGCTCAAAGGATGCCGGAGCCACCCGCCTGCTCGTGCGGCAAGGAACCCTGACTCTCACAATGCACCGGAAAAAGGAGAACCGTGTGGCCGGTACGTTCGAGGCGCTGCTTGGGAAAGCAGGAGGGGAAGAAAAATGCCGAATAAAAGGAACTTTCCGGATACATTATGAAAAAGTGGGGCTGCACGACGATCTTTCCTCCCTGAAAGAAAGACGTTCTCAAAAGAGCCCGGGACGTTCTCAAATCCTGAGGAGATCAGTGACCCGGAAACCCTACTTTTGATGCACGTGACGATGCCGGGCAAAGGCATCAAAGGGAAATGATTTGTTGAACCCAATAATTTTTAGAACATGAAAATGAAACTTTTTGCTTTTTCGCTGATGATGCTGGCCGTGCTGGCAGGATGCTCGAAGGATGATACGAAAGAAACGGATCTGGGCAGCGGAACCGTGACCGTGACCATCCACGGTAAAAAAACGGAGCTGTCCAACCTGTTCGCAGGAGTCCTCGATAACAAAGTGAACATCAATGCTTCGGAGAATGAACAGGAGCTTTCGATGCTGATCGACGGGACCATTACGCAGGGAACCTATAACTATGACAGCGATGAGCCGACCGTGATGCCTTTTGTGATCACCTATGCTGAGAACAATACGGCTGTCTTCACCACGGTGACCAACGTTACGAAACTCTCACTGACCGTTGACTCTCACGACCAGGCCAAGAACAAGATCAAGGGTTCGTTCACCCTGACCTATCTGGACAACGAAACAGAAGAACCGCTTCAGGCATCCGGCACGTTCGATGTGACCTACAGCGATGTGTTCAAGCCGTAAAAAAATACGGGCCCAAGCATAGGCATGGGGCAGTTCCGTTTATCAGGTAAAAAGAGGGGAACCTTCCCCTCTTTTTTTGTTTGGGAGAGGGAATGCACATTTTTTGTAAAGACTGACAGTTCCCTCTGAAGTAGTTGCCGTCCACGTATGGGTAAATACCGTGCACACGGAACCTGTCGGTGAACTGGCAGAAAGTTCATGGGATGTCTTTCCTTTTCTCTTCGCCGGTATAGAGGATGGGTTCCTTCCGTGATGTTCTTCGTCTTGGCGCGGCCGGTTAAGGAAGCTTTTGCACAGGTGGTCCATGTCCTGCCTGCTGCTCTTTTCGATGTCCGGGGTGAGGGGCATCCTCCGCTTCCGGGGTTGCGTTCCGGGTAAGGTTGGAGAACCGACAGGACGAGTATTCATGTGAACGGCAGTAATGGTACATTCCGGGAATACATCCCTCTGCCCGGCGATCTTCCGTTTGCGAAGGAAATAGTGGTCAGTGCCGTTGTTCCCCCTTTTGTGGTCCGGATGAAAACGAAACCGGTCTTGTTGCCGGTGTGTTCATCTTGCTCCGCTATCCCTGCTAAGGTAACGAGAACCATCGATGCCGGAAACGCGTTATTCCGGTGCCAGGGAACTCCTCACAGGTCGTGACGAAGGACACCTCCCGTGCATTCCGGAAGGACCCGCCAGGATCGGGATCCCCGGCATCGTGAACAAAGCCACGATAGGGAAAGTATTGCAGGTATCTTCGGATGCCCTATTCGCATTTCCGTTGGAAATACCCTGATGCTGGAGGAGCATCAGGACTCTCTCCCTGAGAAGAGGATGTCTCGGTACCAGAAAAACAAGATGGTTGCAGGGCTCAGGTAATATGGAGCACTGTTTGCGCAGAAGGGGTGTGATAAGGTAACGCGGAAGTTCGTATCTTCGCAGTTATGATCCTCCGGCCTGCCGGTTGAGGAAGGTGGAAACCCAATATTGCAGGATCAATGAAAAAATGGCTCTTTTTTCTTCTCGTTGGTATGGTTGCCTATTTCGGCTGCCATCGTAATCCGCTCAAGGTGGATGTTTCCGACATCGATGCGAAGGTAAAGATCGTCCGGTTCGAGAGGGAACTTTTCGAGCCTTCCGTGGACAGTGTGATCGCTTCGGTGCCCCGTTTCCGGAAAGAATATCCTTTGTTCTTCCGGCGTTTCCTGCAGCTCATCAATGTGGGGCAGCCCGGTTCTCAGGTGTTCGATCAGTATTTCCGTCTTTTTATTACCGACGACCTGAACCGCGAGGTATACCGGAAGGTGATGGAGGTCTATCCTGATGTGCACGAACTGGAAAAGAAGCTGACATCAGCCTTCAAGCATTATCGCTATTATTTCCCAGAGAAGGACGTCCCGCGGATCTACACCTACATCTCGGGGTTCAATGCATCCCTGCTCATCGATGAGGGTATCCTCGGCATCGGTCTTGACCGTTATCTGGGCAAGGACGTCGTCTGGTACGACCGGCTGGGTATCCCGAAATACATGCAGCGTAAGATGGTACCTGAGAAGATCCCTTCCGACTGCATGTATGCGTTGGCAAGTACGGAGTTCCCTTTCGCTCCGCCGGGGGATACGGTGGTGACTGAGAACGTCATCAACAGGATGATCTACGAAGGAAAACTGCTCTATTTCGTCAAGGCGATGATGCCCGATGAGAAAGATGAGGTGATCGCCGGCTTCACCCCCGAACAGATGAAATGGTGCAGAGAGAACGAGGCTCCGATGTGGGCTTATCTCATTGAGCAGAAGCTGTTGTTCAAGACCGATTACATGACGATGAACAAGCTGACCCGTGATGCACCCTTTACCAGTTATTTTCCGAGGGAGTCGCCCGGCCGGGCGGCCAACTGGCTCGGCTGGCAGATCGTGCGTCGCTACATGGAACGTCACAAGGAGGTCACCCTCTCTGAGCTGATGAGCGAGACCAACTACCAGAAGATCCTCGACGGTTCAGCGTATGATCCACACTGACGAGATCTGCTGAAAAAATGAAAAAAAATCCCGGCCCTTTCTCTGTAGCCGGGATCATTTCCTTTCCTGTCCTGATCAGGATCATTCAGGATGGATAGCATCCACCGGGCACACTTCTGCACATGCACCGCAGTCGGTGCAAAGTTCAGGATCGATCTTGTAGATGTCGCCTTCAGAAATGGCGTCCACAGGACATTCGTCGATACAGGTGCCGCAAGCGGTGCAATCTTCAGTGATCACGTAAGCCATAGCTCTACATTTTAAGTGTTAAAAAATACGTGTGCAAAAATAAAAAAGAAAACGGAAGATGGTATCCTCCTGCTGTTCTTTTTGGTTTCACCATCTTTGGAGAAAGGAGAGTGTGAGCCAGGTGAGGTGGGCGGCACCCGTGATGAGGGCCGGCTCGTGGATGTCGAAACGGGGTGAATGCAGGGGCGGCACTTCGTCCCGGCCGGGAGGTGCCACACCCAGACGGAAAAAGAGTGCAGGATAGCGTTGGGAATAATAAGCGAAATCCTCGGCGGTCATCCGAAGATCCAGCGCCCTGACGTTGTTTTTTCCCAGCATTTCTTCAGAAAAAGAGCGGGCCAGGGCGACCGCTTTCTCGTCGTTCACCAGTACGGGATAGCCTTTCCTGATCTCCAGATCGGCCCGGCCGTGGTGTTCTCGGGCGATCGTGGCAGTGATCTCCTGCAGTTTTTTATGGGCATTTTCCCTCCATGACTCGTCAAAGGCCCGGAAAGTGCCTTCCATCTTCACTTCTGGGGGAATGATGTTGGTGGCGCCGTTGGCGACTACTTTCCCAAACCGCAGCACCGACGGGAAGTCGCCCGGGGTGTTCTCTTCCACGAAATCCTCCAGGGTGGTGAGCGTCCTGGCGGCGATATAGGGAGTGTTGGTGACGGCGGCGGGGAGGGCGGCATGACCTCCTTTTCCTGAGACGGTCAGATACAGTTCATCGGAGGAAGCCATGTAGGGGCCGGGGCGGTAGCCGACGGTGCCGGCGGGGAGGGTGGGATCGACATGCTGGCCTGCCACCAGGGATGCATGGTGCCTGTCGAGGATGCCGCTCTCCACGATCTCTTTGGCCCCGCCGGGGAGACTCTCTTCTGCCGGCTGAAAAAGGAACAACACCGTGCCCTGCCACCGATGCCGCCATTTCCCAAGCAGGGTGGCGGCACCTAACAGACAGGTCATGTGTACATCGTGGCCGCAGGCATGCATCACACCCTCCACCTCCGAACGGTAAGGCACATCGTTCTCTTCGGTGATGGGCAGAGCATCCATGTCGGCACGCAGGACGATCACCGGCCCGGGGCCGGCCCCCTCCATGCGGGCCAGAAGACCTGTCCGTGCCACCTCTGTCAGATCGTCCGGCCGGAGACCCCTCAGCTGTTCCGCCAGATAACGCTGGGTTCCTTCTTCATGGAAAGAGAGTTCCGGATAACGGTGCAGATGATGACGTATCTCCAGAAGCCGCTGATAAATGGCTTCTGTCTCACGGAGGATCGCCAATGGTTTGAACGTTTCCATGGGCCGGTCATTTTCCGAAGATCATTTTGAGAGCCAGGATCAGGACCACACCTCCGAAGATCTTCCGCAACACTCTGTCGGGGATGTGGATGGCCACCTCCGAGCCAAGGAAGCTGCCTATGATGAAGGCGATGATCAGGACGATGGCGAACCGCACGTTGAGGTAGCCGTTGCGGTAATAGTTCCATGCACCGAGGGCCACCACCGGCACCACCAGCACGCCCAGGCTGGTCCCCTGGGCCTCGTGCTGCGACATGCCCAGCAGGAATACCAGCGAGGGGACGATGACGATACCGCCGCCAACCCCCATCGCACCACTGACAAAACCGGCCAAAAGACCGGTGAGCAACAGAATGATGAACTGAGTGACTGTCATGATCAGAAATCTGTGCTGAATGAGACATGAAAGATGTGGGGAAGGATACGGTAGTTTTCCACACCCCAAGCGATGTTGAAATTGAGAAAATAACCGAATATCAGGGCCCGTGCTCCCACACCGAAACCTTCCACGAAAGGCTCGCGGTTGGTCTCAAGGATCACTGTCAGAGGACCGTTGTGTACGACGCGTTTGTCATAGGCGTTCTGTCCGGCATAGGGGTTGATCCCCGACCAGGCGGTCCCCACGTCACCGAAGGCGACGATCTGAAAACTGTTGAGGAAGCGTGAACCCAGCGGATGGTTGGCCAGATAACGGAACACCGGCCACCGCAACTCGGCATTGAAGAGGATGAAATTGCTGCCGTTGCGGATGTTCTGACGGAAACCCCGCATGTCGGTGGCCACGGTCTGGAAGATGTAGTTCTGGGTGTAGTCGATGGGGATGGCGCGGTTGAAGTTCTTGTTGGGGTTGAACATGTACATCAGGGAGTTGTCCACTCCGCCCAGGTAATAGAGCAGTTTGTAGTGTCCCACCGAGCCGCTGCCGGCCAGGCGGGTGGCCAGGATCAGGTCGCGGTGGATACGCTGATAGTGCCGGAGATCGGCGCCGAAGATGATCACGTCACTACGCCGCTGGTTGAGCTGGTAATAGGCTTCACCGAAGATCTTGAACCGTGTACCGAAAAGGATGTTGGTAGTGCGCGGGCGGGTGTTGTCGAAGATGTATTCCAGCTTGAGACTCGCCCAGGGGAGATAGGTGATCCTGCGGTTCAGATTGGCGTTGTCAGTGGCCAGCGGAGCCATGCGGTCGAGGCGGAAACTGGCCGTGGCCCGCAAAGCCAGCACCTGATTGAAAGGATACTTCAGGGAATAGAAAAGCTGCTGCGAGGTGACCTTCTCGTAAGCATCGCTGTTGTTGTTGATCGCCTTGTACGACTGACGGTGGTAAACCACCTGCTTGTCGATACGCTTCTTCAGGTTCTCGAAACTCAGCAGATATTCGTTGCTCGTGAAATCAGCGGAAAAACGAAACCCTCCCGTGATGCGGTAATCCTCAAAAAGATCCTTGATGCCGATCTTGAACATCCCGTTCAGGCCCGGGTTGTAATACATCCCGCTGCCGTTGAAGTACTGGTAGCCTTTGTTGAGGAAGCCGAAATCGAGCTGGTTGGCGGAATAATCCTGATAAAAAGCGGTCTCGTAAATACGGATGGCCGGAAAATGAAGCCGGGCCGTGTCCAGATCGACGTTGGCATATTTTCCCAAAAAGAAGGAGTTGTAGTAGTTCTGTTTTTCCTGTTCGAAGATGTAATAGTTGATATCGATAAGGTTCTTGTCATGGAAATAGCTGTAGAGGGGTTGGGTGAGGGTGTCTTTGCGTTTTTTGTCTTCTTCGATAAGCCACTGGCGGAGACGTTCGATCGAGTCGGCTGCAGCGTAGATGCTGTCGAGCAGATGACGGTAGGCGGTGGGTCGCAGTGCTTCCTCCTGGGGATGAGCCTGCAGGTCGGGACGGTCGTATTCGGGGCGGTACCGCCCGTCGGTGAAGACCACATCACCCACCACCCCGGCCTGGGGATCGTAATCCTGTTCCAGGATATCGCGGTCGTAATCGGTGAGGGGAGTGGAACTGGTGAAATAGCGATAGTGGATGGCCGTGTCGATGAAAGCGATGCCGCTGTCGAAACGGGCGAGATAACGGTTGACGATGCCGTTGGCATTGCTCAGATAGAGAAAGTCGCGCTCACCGGCCTGCTGCGCATAATCCTTGTCGACATAGTTCCCTTCCGCCAGCCGCATCAGCACTTTCGAACGATGCTGGTAATCGTAGATGAACAGATCATGGTAGGGAAGCACCTGGTAACCGGGCGGATTGCCCCGGGTAAGGGTGTCGGAACGGCGGTTGCTGCTGAAAAGGATCTGTTCCGAATGGTTGATGAAGCGGGGATGAAGATCATCCTCCAGATCGTTGGTGAGTTGTTCGTTGGTGCCGGAGGCCAGATCATAGACATAGAGGTCGGTCTGCCCGTTCCGGACAGCCGAAAAGACCAGACGCGAACCGTCGTCGGAAAAATCCATGTCAAGGATCTTTTCGAAATAGAGCAGGTTGAGCACCTCGGGCTTACGGGAACCAAGACGGTAGAAGAACATCTTGAGTCCGCCGTCCTGTTCGGCGATAAAGACCAGCATCTGGCCGTTGGGATACCAGTCGAGCACCGGGTAGGTGTAGTCGATGATCTGTTCCACTTTGGGTTCGTGGGCGTAGATCTTTTTTCTTTTTCCCGTGCGCAGGTTCTGGATCCATACCTTGTAGCGGCCCAGTTCGTTGGTCACATATGCGATGTGGATGCCGTCGGGACTGACGCGCATTTTCTCGTACACCCTGCCCGGGCGGGTGCGTTTGCGCAGGGAAACGCCTGCGGGCTGTTCGCGTCCTTGCACCTCGGGTTCGAAGACCTTCCTGTAATAGGCCACCCAGTCGTCTGACAGATCCTTGATCCTGATGCCCAGCACATTGATGAAGCCTTTCTCGAGATTCTTGTCCATGCGGGTCATGTAGAGGATGTTGGGGATGACCGCATCGCCGTACTCGTCGGCGATGTATTTCCAGAACATGTGGCCGGCCACCACGGCATCCTCTTTCTCCAGATTGTTGAGCTTACGGTAACGGCCCGAAAGGAAACCGTCACGGGCTTTGTTGCGCACTTCGGGATTGAGAGGATCGGACACATACGAGATCAGACCTTTGACGAACCAATCGGGCAGATCAAAACGGGCATTGGAAGAGACCTTCTCCTTCATGTCGCCGCGGTTGAGCATCTCGTTGATCAGTACCTGGGCAATGGCCTTGCCGATCTCACGGTCGTAGGTGACATGATCGCCGGGATAGAAAAGAAAGACCTTGTTGTCGATCACGTAACGTATCCCCCCCACGTTACTCTCCTCCTCTCCATCCGGGAGCCCGATGTTGCTCTGGCGGAAGTCGGTGAGCTTGTTGTAGACCAGGAAGATCAAGCGCTTGTTGAGGGTGTAGTCGAAATAATCCTCGATCTCATAAAGCTTTTTTTTGGCCACCCTCGAAGTGTATTCAGCCAGCGGTCGACCGTACTCGTTGAAATAGACATCGAACTCTTCGAACCTGTAATAGGACCAGAAGAACTGATTGTACTGTACCCTGTTCTTCCCGAAGGTCATCTGACGGCCGTTATAGAACTGTCCCCCGGCCTGTGGTAACGACCCCCATATGAACAAGGGAAGAACGATATACAAGACCTTCCACACACGCTCTGCCTTCCTCTGCATACCGGTCATCAAAAGGTTCTGCGACACAAAACTGTTAAAAATAGTTAAAATCAGTAAAATTTTGGATTTAATTTTCTAAAATTGAAAAATGACCATCAGGCCTTCTGCGGCAGGGTGCAACCCCGGAGGAGGAAAAGTGGTCGAAATAGAAGAAGTTCAACCTAAAAAAGATACGACGATGAGACAGATCACGATGTTGGTTTTAGCTTTCCTTCTTTTGATGATCCCGGCCCGGAAGTCGGTAGGACAGGAAAAAGGACCGCATATCTCCTTCCAGACCCTGACCCATGATTTTGGTACCATCAAGGAGGAGGACGGGGTGGTGACTTACGATTTCAAGTTCCGCAATACGGGGGATCAGCCCCTGATCATCCAGCGGGTGGTCTCTTCGTGTGGCTGTACCACTCCCACCTGGTCGAAAGAGCCTATTCCTCCGGGGGGAGAGGGAATGATCCGTGTGGCTTATAATCCCCGTAACCGGCCCAATGCTTTCCACAAGTCGGTGACCATCTATACCAATGCCCAGAAGAATCCCGTGGTGTTGCGCATCACGGGTAAGGTCATTCCGCGGCCCAAGACGGTGCGCGATCTATATCCGTATGAGATCAACGGCCTGCGTCTGAAGACCAATCATCTGGCTTTCACACGGATGTTCAAGGATCAGAAAAAGACCATCAAAGATGAGGTGATCAATACCACCGATAAGGACATGACCGTGGAGTTCACGCGGGTGCCGGCTTTCCTGGAGATCCACATGGAGCCGGAAGTCCTGAAACCCAAGCAGAAAGGAGTGATCATCGCCACTTATGATGCTTCGAAGAAGAACGACTGGGGTTTTGTGGTCGACAGGGTATGGGTAAAGGTCAACGGTGTGCAGTCCTCCAACGCCCGGCTGGCGGTGTCGGCCAATATCCAGGAGGATTTCAGCAAGATGACCCCCGAGGAGAAGGCCAATGCCCCGCATATCAGTTTCAAGGAGAAAGTGTATGATTTCGGCAAAGCCCCTCAGCGTTCCACCGTCGAGCATGACTTCGTCTTCACCAACACCGGCAAGAGCGACCTGCTCATCCACAAGGTAAAAGCTTCGTGCGGGTGTACGGCTGTGAGCCCCAAAGAAAAAGTGATCAAGCCGGGACAGTCCAGCTCGATCAAGGCGATCTTCCATACCGGTGCCTACAAAGGGCGTCAGAGCAAGTCGATCACCGTCATCACCAACGACCCCTCCTCGCCTACCACCATCCTGAGGATCACGGGAGAGGTGTTGCCACCCCAGTCGCAGGAGCAACAGAAAAAATGACCATGCCCGCCGGAAAAGATGCATCCAAAAGGGGACGGGATCCCGTCCCCTTTTTTTAATGCAGGGATGATCATAAAAAAACTTAATTGGTTTTTTTATCCCTTCAATATCTTTACCTTTGTGCGGATCACAAAGATCTTGATAACAAACCATTTAATTTTAATACGCATACGAATGAAAAAGTTCATGATTGTTTTGACAGCGGTGGCAGCTTTTTGGAGCTGCAGCCAGGGTTCCGGATATGAGATCAAAGGTCATCTTGACGGAGCTGCCACAGGAACGGTCTATCTCTCCCAGCAGAAAGACGGCCGGATCGTACATGTAGATTCCGCCGAGATCAACAACGGCGATTTTGTGATGAAAGGAACACTCGAACATCCTGATATTTACTATTTGCAGGTGGAAGGCAAACAGGGGGCTTTGCTGCTCTTCCTGGAGAACAGTCCCATGACCGTCACCGGACATGTCGACTCGCTCTGGCTGGCACGCGCCGAAGGTTCGCCCTATCAGGACGACTACAATGCCTACCAGGAGATGCTCAAGCCTTTCGAAGAGCAGTACCGTGCCCTTTACGGACAATGGCAGCAGGCCAAAATGATGGGCAACGAAGCCCTGGCCCGCCAGATTGAAGATAGATACGATTCGCTCAACAAGGAACAGCAGAAGATGGACCAGAAGTTCATGGAGGAACATCCCCGTTCCCTGGTCTCACCCTATCTGCTCCGTTCGATGTCTTATTCCCTCACCGGCGGTGAGATGCAGAAGTATCTCGACCAGATGGACACTTCTTTCCACAGCATTGCTTTTGTAAAAGAACTGCAGGAATGGGCCGATGCCAAAAAGCGCGTCGATATCGGCAACAAAGCCCCCGACTTCGCCCTTCCCGATACGGCCGGCGATACTGTCCGTCTCTCCTCGATGCTGGGGAAAGGTTATGTCCTGATCGACTTCTGGGCTGCCTGGTGCAGCCCCTGCCGCCAGGAGAACCCCAACCTGGTAAAGACCTACAAGAAATACCACGAAAAAGGGTTCGATATCATTGGTGTCTCCCTCGACAAGGACAGAGCTTCCTGGCTGGGAGCTATCGAGAAGGACGGTCTGCTCTGGACCCAGGTGTCGGAATTGCAGGGATGGCGTGACAAGACGGCCAAGCTTTACGCCGTGCGTTCCATCCCGTCCAACTTCCTGCTTGATAAGGACGGCGTGATCATCGCCCGCAACCTGCGGGGAGATGCCCTGAAGAAGAAACTCTCGGAGCTGCTCGACTGAAGGCTCGGGAACATTATTAAAAAAAGCCTGCCGCACGGCAGGCTTTTTTTATGGGAGAAGAAAGAGTCTTCATTTCCCGAGGTATCTCACCACCTCTTCGTAGACGTGTTCTCCGGTGAAGCCCAGTTTTTCGTCGAGCACCTTGTAGGGGGCGGAATAGCCGAAGGACCGCATTCCGAAGACGATCCCCCTGCAGCCTACCAGTCCGCGCAGCGTGGAGGGCAGGCCGGCGGTGAGACCGAAGGTAGGTATTCCGTCGGGCAGCACCTCCCGGCGGTATTCTTCCGGTTGTTTGCGGAAGAGGCCTTCCGAGATGGCCGAGACGATCTGTACCTTGAGCTGTTTCTCGCTGCGCAGCTTACGGGCGGCTTCCACGAGGGTGCTCACCTCCGAGCCGTTGGCTACCAGCACCACGTCGGGGGTGCCTTCGTCCTTCTCGACGATGTAGGCGCCCCGTTCGGCCTGCAGTGCCTGCCGGTAGGAGGAGCCGGGCAGGTCCTTGATGCCCTGGCGTGAGAGGATCAGCGCCGTGGGAGTACGGTCGTTCTCCAGGGCGATCTTCCATGCCACGGTGGTCTCATGCACATCGGCAGGACGCAGCACACGCACCGAGTCTTCGCCGGAGTGGTTACGCAGCTCCTCCATCAGGCGTATCTGGGCCTCCTGTTCCACTGGCTGGTGGGTGGGACCGTCCTCGCCCACACGGAAAGCATCGTGCGTCCAGACATATTTCACGGGCAGCTCCATCAGGGCGGCCATACGCACGGCCGGCTTCATGTAGTCGGAGAAGACGAAGAAGGTGCCGGTCACCGGGATCACGCCGCCGTGCAGGGCCAGGCCGTTGGCCACGGCCGCCATGGTCAGCTCCGAGACGCCGGCCTGCAGGAAATTGCCCGAGAAATCCCCCTTGCGCAGCACGCCCGTCTTCTTCAGGAAAGCGTCGGTCTTGTCGCTGTTGGAGAGATCGGCCGAGGTGACGATCATGTTTTCCACCCTGCCGGCCAGCCATCCCAGCACAGTGCCCGAGGCGGCGCGGGTGGCGCTGTTGGGCTTCTGTTCCACCTCCGAGAGATCAAGACGCGGCGGCTTGCCGGAGAAGAAAAGGCTCCATTTCTCCGCCAGCTCGGGATGGGTCTTTTCCCACTTGGCCTGCTCCTCTTTTTTCCATTTGGCATATTCCCTCTTCTCCTGCAGTACGCGGGCGTAATATTCCGACACTTCGGGGAAGATCATGAAAGGATTGTCGGGGTCGCCGCCGAGGGCTTTGACCGTTTCGCGAAAGTCGGCGCCGGCCTTGCTCAGGGGCATGCCGTGGGTGGATACCTGTCGTTCGAAGCTGTTGCCTGTCTCGTCGACAGCGCCCTTGCCCATCACTGTCTTGCCGATGATCAGCGAAGGACGGTCTTCCACCCGTATAGCCTCGCGCAGCGCCTGACGGATCGCCTCCGGGTCGTTGCCGTCGATCGACTGTACATGCCAGCCCCACGCTTCGTACTTCATGGCCGTGTTCTCCGAGGTGACCTCGCTGGTCTCCGAGGAGAGCTGGATGTCGTTGGAGTCGTAGAACATGATGAGATTGCCCAGCCCCAGATGGCCGGCCAGACGGCCCGCACCCTGCGAGATCTCCTCCTGGATGCCGCCGTCGGAGATGTAAGTGTAGATGCGGTGCGACATCCACTCGCCGAAACGGGCTGCCAGGAATCGCTCGGCAATGGCGGCACCTACCGCCATCACATGCCCCTGGCCCAGCGGCCCCGAGGTGTTCTCGATGCCACGCTTCACGTCCTTCTCGGGATGTCCGGGCGTAGGACTGCCCCACTGACGGAAATTCTTCAGGTCGTCCAGCGAAAAATGACCCGTGAAGGTGAGTACCGAATAAAGCATCGGTGACATGTGCCCCGGATCGAGAAAGAAACGGTCGCGGTTGACCCAGAAAGGATCGGACGGGTCGAAGTTGAGGAACTCCGAATAGAGGATATGGATGAAATCGGCTCCACCCATGGCCCCTCCGGGGTGTCCCGACTGGGCCTTTTCCACCATGGCGGCAGAAAGGATACGGATATTGTCAGCAGCTCTTTTTGCCAAATCGTTCATGGTCATGCGTTTTTTCAGGTGTGTTCATGGTTGATCCCCTTCCGGGGGGAAGGCCCTCAAAAATACACAGTTTTTCAGAAGTTGAAATACTCTTTCGCGTTAAAATAGCTGATGTTCCTGACCATTTCCCCCAGCCATTCCAAATCGTTGGGGAGGAGTCCGGCCTCTACGTCGCTGCCGATGAGGTTACAGAGGATCCTGCGGAAATATTCGTGTCGCGGGAAAGAAAGGAAGCTGCGCGAGTCGGTGAGCATGCCCACGAAACGGCTCAACAGGCCCAGTGACGACAAGGCGTTGAGATGGCGTTCGATGCCCTCTTTCTGGTCGAGGAACCACCAGGCGGCGCCGAACTGGATCTTGCCAGGTACGCTGCCGTCCTGGAAGTTACCCGTCATGGTGGTCACCATCTCGTTGTCGGCGGGGTTGAGATTGTAAAGGATGGTGCGGGTGAGCTTGCCGGCGTAGGCCAGACGGTCGAGGAAACGGCTCATATTGCGGGCCACGGGCTCGTCGCCCATCGAGTCGAAGCCCGTATCGGGCCCCAGCAGCTCGAACATCCTGCGGTTGTTGTTGCGCATCGCCCCGTAGTGGTACTGCTGTACCCAGCCTTTCTCATGGTCCAGGAAGGCCATGGCGGTCAGGAAGGCGGTCCTGAACTTGCGCACCTCCGGGATGCTGAGCTCCCGGCCATGGCGTATCTTCAAGAAGATCTCCCGGATCTCTTTCTCGGTATATTCTTCGGCGTAGAAGGTGTCGATGCCGTGGTCGGAGATGCGACATCCGTGGGCGGCGAAGTGGTCGTGCCGACGTCGCAAGGCTTCCAGCAGGTCGTCCCAGGTGCGTATCTCCAGATCTGCCGCCGTGCCCAGCCGTTCGAGGTAGGCGTTGTAGGTGGCGGGATCCTCCACGGCCATGGCCTTATCGGGCCGGAAGGCCGGGTAGACCATCACCTCGGGGAACTCCTGCTGCAACAGGGCATGATGCTCCAGGGTGTCGACAGGATCGTCGGTGGTGCAGACCACCTCGACGTTCATCCGTTTCAGCAGGTTGCGGCACGAGTAGTCGGGCTGTTGCAGCAGCTCGTTGGCCTTGTGCCACACCTTGTCGGCCGTGGCGGGCGAGAGCAGGTCGGTGATGCCGAAATAGCGGCGCAGCTCGAGATGGGTCCAGTGATAGAGCGGGTTGCGCAGTGTGTAAGGCACCGTCCCGGCCCATTTGTCGAATTTCTCCCGCGGCGAGGCGTCGCCGGTACAGTAACGCTCGTCGACGCCGTTAGTGCGCATCGCCCGCCACTTGTAATGGTCGCCGGCAAGCCAGATCTCCTGCAGGTCGCGGAAACGATGGTCGGCGGCGATCTGCTCCACCGGCAGATGACAATGGTAGTCGATGATGGGCATCCGGGCCGCATGCTCATGGTAGAGTCGTTCGGCCGTCTTGTTCTGAAGCAGGAAGTTGTCGTCAAGGAAGCTCTTCATGGTGCTTTGTTTTTCGGGGTGAAGTCCCCTCGGAAGGGGCGGGGTGTCAGGCGTTGTAGGTCGTCGAGGCGGTGTCGCCGCCGTGGCCTGTCCAGTTGGTGTGGAAATATTCTCCGCGCGGCCGGTCGACACGCTCGTAGGTGTGGGCGCCGAAGTAGTCGCGCTGGGCCTGGATGAGGTTGGCCGGCAGCCTGCCGGTGCGGTAGCCGTCGAAGTAGGTGAGGGCGGCGGCCATGGCGGGGATGGCGATACCTTGGGTGAGGGCCGTGCTCACCACACGACGCCAGCTCTCTTGGTTGCCCTCGACGATCGAGCGGAAATAAGGATCGAGGATAAGGTTGGGCAGGGCGGGATCGCGCCGGTAGGCGTCGTAGATCTTGCCCAGGAAGGCCGAGCGGATGATGCATCCGCCGCGCCACAGCAGGGCGATGCGGCCGTAGTCGAGGTTCCACCCGTAGGTCTTCGCCGCCTCGCGCATGAGGGTGAACCCTTGGGCGTAGGAGATGATCTTCGAGGCATAGAGGGCACGCCGCATGTCCTCGAGGAAAGCACGGCGGTCGCCGTCGAAGAAGGGATCGGGGCCGTGCAGCACCTTCGAGGCGGCCACACGCTCCTCTTTCTGTGCCGAGAGGGCACGGGCGAACACCGCCTCGGCGATGAGTGTCAGAGGCACCCCCTCGTCAAGCGCCGCCATGGCCGTCCACTTGCCTGTGCCCTTCTGTCCCGCAGCATCGAGGATCTTCTCCAGCAAAGGCTCGCCGTCCTCGTCACGATAGGCCATGATGTCGGCTGTGATCTCGATGAGGTAGCTGTCCAGCTCGCCCTTGTTCCATTCGGCGAAGACCTCGTGCATCTCGTCGGCCGTCATGCCCAGCAGTTCTTTCATCATGAAATACGACTCGGCGATGAGCTGCATATCGCCGTATTCGATGCCGTTGTGCACCATCTTCACGAAGTGGCCTGCGCCGTTCTCACCCACCCAGTCGGCGCAGGGGGTGCCGTCCTCCACCTTGGCGGCGATCTTCTGGAAGATCTCTTTCACGTGAGGCCATGCTTCGGGTGATCCGCCCGGCATCATCGAGGGCCCCTTGAGGGCACCTTCCTCGCCGCCCGAGACGCCGGTGCCGATGAAGAGAAGCCCTTTGCTCTCCACGTACTTCGTGCGACGGATGGTGTCAGGGAAATGGGAGTTGCCGCCGTCGATGATGATGTCGCCCGGCTCGAGCAGGGGGATGAGCTGCTCGATGAAGTCGTCCACCGGCTTGCCGGCCTTCACCAGCAGCATCACCTTGCGCGGACGCTCCAGTACCGACACCAGCTCCTCCAGCGAGTGGGTGCCGATGATGTTCTTGCCCTTACCCCGACCGTTGACGAAACGGTCGACCTTCTCCGTGGTGCGGTTGTATACCGCTACCGTGAAACCTTTGCTCTCCATATTGAGCACCAGGTTCTCGCCCATCACGGCGAGACCGATGAGTCCGATGTCAGCTTTTTTCATCGTTTTCTTTTTTTATGATGTTGAAATTCAGTTTTTCCAGTGTTCTCAGCAACTGTTCGTTCCTTGTTTCCGTGCGGACGGTGTAGTTATGGAATTCTCGCCGGACGGGGTATTGTCCCCGGAGTTCCTCGAACTTCTCCGGGTGCCGGCGCAGTGCGTGGTCATCCCTTTCGATGGGGTAGGTGTGGAGGATGACGTGTTGCAGCACCTCTTCGAAGGTGGTGAGGCTCGCGTCGACGGTGATGAGGGGTTCTTCGGGTGGTGGCAGGCGGCCGGGGTACCAGCGGGTGAGGGGCAGACCGAAGTGGCGGGCGAGGGCCTGCACGCTCATGGCGGTGCCGTTGGCTTTGCCGTCGACGGAGTATCCGGCGATGTGGGGGGTGGCCAGATCGGTCAGGTCCATCAGCTCGCGGTCGATACGGGGTTCGCCGTTCCACACGTCGAGGACGGCCCCGCGCAGATGACCCTGGCGCAGAGCTTCCTTGAGTACAGCGTCGACGACGACGGGGCCGCGTGAGCTGTTGATGAGCAGGGCGCCCTTTTTCATGCGGCTGACGAAGAGCTCGTCGACCATGGCGAGGGTCTTGTCGCGGCCTTCGCGGTGGAGGGGCACGTGGAGGGTGATGATGTCGCTCTCCCGGAGGACGGTCTCCAGCGGCAGGAAGGGCAGGTCGTCGCCGGCACGCTGGCGCGGCGGGTCGTTGAGCAGCACGTCGAAGCCCAGCAGCTCGGCCAGGTGGGCCACCTTCGTGCCCACATGACCGACGCCCACCACCCCCAGCGTGGTGCCTTGGAAAGAGAAGCCGTGACGACGGGCGAGCCAGGCCAGCGCCGCCGCCACATACTGCATCACCGAGCCGGCATTGCAGCCGGGCGCATTGGTCCAGCGGATGCCGGCCTCATCGAGCCATGCCGTATCGAGATGATCGTAGCCGATGGTGGCCGTGGCGACAAAACGCACACGGCTGCCCTCCAGCAGGGCACGGTCGACACGTGTGCGGGTGCGGACGATCAGGGCATCGGCATCCCGCACCTCGGCACGGCCGATGGCCGCACCGGGGAGGTAGACCACCTCGGCATAAGGCTCCAGCACCCCCCGCAGAAAGGGGATCTTGTCGTCGGCAACGATCTTCATGACTGCTTCTCTCCGTTGAGGTCACGGTAATAATCCGCCACGATCGTCTCGAGCACCTTGTTGGTGCGGGCGGCGGTGACGCCCGTGCTG
Source organism: uncultured Rikenellaceae bacterium (assembly GCA_964599235.1). Taxonomy (GTDB): domain Bacteria; phylum Bacteroidota; class Bacteroidia; order Bacteroidales; family VadinHA17; genus DRPN01. The sequence continues at coordinate 86,317 of CAZRDX010000031.1, read as the reverse complement.
GGACAACGGTCGCCGCGCCCCAGCAGCTCGTCGACGATGCTGCGGATCAGGTTGTACTGTATGTTCTCGGGATTGGTGTAGCGGTACTCTTCCGTGCCTGCGTCGGTGACAAGTCTTACCGGTATCACCTCGAAGGTGGAGAGATGGATCGACCCGCGGGAGCCGTAGAGGGTGATCGTGTCCTGCCGGTCGACGGGGGCGGCGGCGAAATGCCACAGCCCCTGACCCACCACGCCGTTCTCGAAAGTGAACGATGCCGACACGGTATCTTCGGCACGGTAGAGACCGGCCATGTTCGTCACGATGGCGCGGGTCTCCCGTACCGGACCAAAGAAATGGTCGAGGATATCGAACTGGTGGGAGGCCAGGTCGTAGAAGTATCCTCCGCCGGCGATCTCGGGGATGACGCGCCACGGCGGATGTCCCCTGTCGAGGTCTTCGGGGCGCGGGGGCAGTATCAGCCGCAGCTCCGCCAGACGGGGCTCGCCGATGCGGCCGGCGTCGAGCCATTCCTTCACCTTCATGAAGGCGGGCAGACGCCGACGGTAGTAGGCCACAAAGAGGGGCATACCCGTCTCTTCGGACACCCGGATCATTTCCCGGCATTCGGCCCAGGTGCGGGCCATCGGCTTCTCCACATACACTGCCTTGCCGGCACGCATGGCGGCGATGGTATAGGCGGCATGCGAGGAGGGCGGCGTGGCCACATACACGGCATTGACCTCCGGGTCGCGGATGAGGCGGCCGGCATCGTCGTACCACCGCGGCACGCCGTGACGGCGCGCATAGTCCTCGGCCTTTGCCGCATCGCGCCGCATCACCGCCACCAGCCTCGACCCCGGAACCTTGTTGAAGGCCGGTCCGCTCTTCTTCTCGGTCACGTGGCCGCAGCCGATGATGCCCCAGTTGATCTGTTTGATATTACTTGTATTATGAGTGTTCTGGATCATTTAACCTTTTTTTACCGCAGGTCTTTTTGCCTGAAGGGGGATATCTGTCAGGTCGGCGATGCGGATCGTTTTGCCCGTGTCGATGCTCTTGCGGGCGGCAATGCCTATCAGGACGGCCAGAGCGCCGTCGCGTGTGCCGGCCGACTGCCGCAGCGGATCAGGGCCGTCGGGGGTGAGGAAGATATAATCCTGCATCACCGGGTCGCCGCCCCCATGACCTCCTTGCCTTTCCGGAACGCGGATGAAACGATAGTCTTCAAAGTTCTTCATCACCACGATCTCGTGGTATTTTTTCTTTTTCTCTCCGGTCTCCTGCACCATCTCTTTCATGTATGCATCTTTCTGGGTGACTGCCCCGTTCTTGTACCAGGGGATGTCGTGCCACGACTCGATACGTCCGTTAAAACCATTGAACGCGATGCGCCATCCTTCGTAGGGAGAGTAGGTGGTGAGCGAGTAGTTGACCACTACATCGTTGGCATACTTGATCTGCACGGACATCTTGTCGAAGATGTCGATCTCCTCACGCCAGAGGCAGTTGTCACGGATGTATCCGTCATATTTTTCATTCTTGACATAGAGGTTCATGTCGAGGCCGCTCTTTGTCACGTCCCAGTAAAACCTGCAATCCTGTTTGTGGGGACAGGTGCGGCATTTGTCTCCGCGGAAAGGGTGGTTTTTGCCGTAGAACTCCAGGGCGCCGTAGGCTTTCACCTCCACCGGGTCGGAGTCGATCCACCAGTTGAGCAGATCGAAATGATGTGTGGCCTTGTGTACCAGCAAGGTGCCACTGTTCTTTCGCAGGCCGTGCCATCTTCTGAAATAGGAGGCTCCGTGATAGGTGTTCAGATACCAGTGGAAGTCGACGGAGGTGAGTTTGCCCACCTCTTCTTTCATGAGTAGTTGCTTGATGTCGGGGTTCTGCCACCCGTAACGGTAGTTGAGTCCTACGGTCACTGTCTTTCCGCTTTTTCGCTCAGCATCGAGGACCCTTTGTGTCTTCACCTCATCTGTGGTCATGGGCTTCTCGGTGATGACGTCCATGCCGTGCTCGAGGGCTTTGACGATGAACTCATCGTGGGTGGCGTCGACAGTGGTGACGATGAGCAGGTCGGGGTTGGTCTTACGAAGCATCTCATCAAAGTCGGTGAAGACAGGACAGTCGAGCTGCATGAACCGGCGGGCATATGCCAGTCGTCCGGGGTTGATGTCGGCCAGGCCCACGAACTCGATGGTGTCGCCGTAGCGCTGCACGAGGTTGTGACCCCAGAAAAGAATGGCCCGTATGCCGGTGCCCACGAGGGCGATCTTTTTTTTCTTCTTTCCTGCGGCGGCTGAAAGAGGGTTGATCATCAATCCGCCGGCGACAGCGGCACCGGTAGTGGCGACAAAATGTCTTCTGGAAAGATTCTGTTTTTTCATGGTCGTAGAAATTTTAATTTTTCTGCCCACAGTCCCAGCGCAGGGTTGGGGATGTAGAAGATCTCCTCGCCGTCGTCGAGGGTGTTGAAGCCTTCTGTCAGTCGGGCTGGGTCGTAGCGTTGCATCATGGTCTGCAGGTCGCCCCACGAGAAACCCGCCTTTTCGATCTCTTCGCGGGTGAGGTGGCCGGGGCAGTAGGTGATGCGGAAGCGCCCTTCGGACGAGCCGTGGATGAGGTGGGCGGCGGCGGCGAGGTTGCCTGCCAGGTCGGCGTTTCGTTCCGTCTGTTCGAGGATGGTGTCGGTACCGCGGTAGCCGTATTTCCTGATGAGCCGGTCGATCTGGCTGTCTTCGCCGAACTCCTTCACGCCCGGGGCGAGGATGATCAGCTCGCCCTCGTCGGCCAGGGCCATGCGGGTGCGGTAGATGGCTTTGTTGCCCAGCCAGGTGCTCTTGTACTCGAGGGGGTCGAGGTAGACCACCACCTTTTGCAGCGGTCGTTCCAGGAGGGTGATGTTCACGCGTGCCGAGAGGGCGGCGGCGCGGAAGAACACCTCATGGTCGTCGCCGATGAAGAGGCCGCGGGTGACCAGCCTGCCCTCCTCGTCGGCGGCTATCACCGTCAGCACATAGAGGACGGGCGGGAGCATATGCCCGAAACGCTCCGACGCCTCGTTGAGCACCGCCCGCACAGGGTTGTCGGCACGGCCCATGATGCGTTCCATGCCATAGACGGCACCGAGGAAATGGCTCTTGTTGATGCCCTCGTAGCCGCCGGTGCCGACGAAGATGTTCTTGTTGTAGTTGGCCATGCCGATCACCTCGTGCGGCACCACCTGGCCGGGCGAGAGGATGAGGTCGAAGCCGCCGTCGCGCAGGAGACGGTTCACCTGTGCCGGCCACGGGAAGGAGAGGCGTCCTCCGGTGATCTGCCGGATGAAGCTGCCCGGCACCTCGCCGAGGGTGACGACATCCTCGCGCCAGTTGTGCACGCGGAAGAGGTGTTGCGGCACGGTGCCGAACATCTGCCGCAGCTGTCCGCCGGTCATGGGCGAGTGGGTGCCCAGGGCCGGCAGTACGGCCGTCAGCGCCGGGCCCAGGTGCTCGTAAGCATAACGGGTCAGCTCGCCGGCACGCGAATGGTAACGTGTCATGTCGGGCGGCACCGCCAGCACACGACGCAGCGGCCCCACCTGACGGAGGGCGTGTACAAGCGCCTCCCGCAGATCATCGCCGCTCAGGACGGTCGTCTCTGAACCTTGTTCGTAGTAGATCATCTCTCAGATCATGTTTTGTCCGGCGGACGGTCTCACCGCCACGGAGGCGTGTCGGGCAGGCTGCGTTCGAAGGCTGTCGTCAGCTCCTCTTCATAGGCTCCGGCATAGGTGCCCTCGAAGAAACGGGGCAGAGCCTCGCGATGGAAGCGCTCCCACGAGGCCTCCTCGTCACCGGGGATGATGGGATAGAAGAGGACGCCGTTGTTGCGGGCGGCTTTCATGTCGCCCGGGGCGTCGCCGACCATCAGGATGTGGTCGTCGGGGTATTTCCCTTTGGCGGCGAGGGCCAGGTGCTCGCTCTTGGTGCCGTACTCCTGTCCCGCGATGATGCGCACGTAGCCGTCGATGCCGTTCTCCTGCCATTCCCGTATGAGTGCCTCCACGGGTGTCTGCGACACCACCATGGCGTCGGCCTGCTGCTGCAACAGCTCGAGCGAAGGCACCACGCCGGAGAAAGGCTTCAGCCCCTTGACCCACAGGGCGATCTCCTCATTCACTTTCTCCGACCAGGAGAGCACATGCTTCAGCACGGCATCGCCCGTGCGTTCCACATAGGCTTTCAGGGCCGGGTTGCCCAGCTTCGTCTCTTTCTCTGTCCACTCCTTCAGGGGCGTGAGGTCGGGCACCTCCACCCCGCGGGCCTTCACCTCGGGACGCTCCGCCAGCAGACGGACGAACTCCAGAAGCGCCAGGAAACGGTTGATACCCCGCGTGCGGGAATAGAGGTTGACGAACTCCCACGTCTCCCGCGCCACCTTCGAGACCGACAAAAGACCGAAATAGCGCAGCACGTTGGGACAGAAGAACTCTTTCTGCTTCGGCTCCATCGAGTCGAACACACATCCGTCGGAGTCGATGCCCACGAAGAAAGCCTTCGTGGGCTGCAGATCTTTCAGTTGTTTCTGGTAGTCCATGGATAAAGCTGAATTTTAGTATGTTTCTTTTCGAAAGCTCTCAGGCATAGGCCTGGGGTGTGTATTTTTCCAGTTTTTGTTCGGCGAAGACGGGTTCGAAGCGGGTGAAGCGCTGCAGGCCGTTGACCAGGGGTACGGAGGGCCAGTCGTTGCCGATGAGTGGACGCACATAATCGAGGAACTCGTCGGTGACGTCGATGCGGTTGGGGGCGATCCATTTTTCGGGGAAGGTCCGTTCGGAGAGGGCCACTTTTTCGAGGGGCACCTTGTCGTAGCGGACGGTGTAGGTGGGGCCGGGCACGCGCAGGATGGTGGCCATCCAGCCGTTGCCGTCGTGGAGGGCGATGTCGACGGCTTGGATGCCCACCTGGTAGGCTTCCTCGAGGTCGACCACCGAAGCGTAGATGGCTGTGTCGCGCTGGTCGGTGCCCGGCACCTGGCCGCGGGCGGCACCCCGTGCCTTCAGGCCCACGCTGTTGAGGTAGTTGATGACCGTCTGGTAGACCGACACCTTGGTGGCCCCGAAGTTGGTATGCCCGAAAGCGTCCTTCACCTCGCCCAGGTCGCCCACGTCGAAGCCTTCGCTGATGACCACCAGGCAGCGGCCGTCGCGCCGCAGCTGGTCGTTGACATTGTCGGCCAGCTCTTCGAGGGATACTTTCGATTCGGCCATGTAGATCTGCAGGGGTGTGGTGCGACCGGGGTCGGCCAGACGGGCTGCGGCGGGGATGTAGCCGATCCTGCGGCCCATGGCCTGCAGCACCAGCACCGGGTCGGCCGGCGACGAGCCGCGGTTCTCCTCCTCGGCGTTCTGGACGATGTGGCTCCAGTAACGCGCCACACTGCCGTAGCCGGGGGTGTGGTCGATGAGGCGAAACTCGCTGTCCCCGACATCGTTGTCGATGGTCTTGGGCACGCCCACGGCCACCACCTCCAGCCCCTGCTCACGGCAGATCTCGCTCACCTTCCAGGCGGTATGCTGCGAGTCGTTGCCGCCGATGTAAAAGAAATAGCCGATGTTGTGGGCACGGAACACCTCGACGATGCGGTCGAAGTCCTTTGTCTGATGATCCTTCAGCTTGTAACGGCAGGTGCCTATGCTGCCGGCGGCCGGAGTGTTCTTCAGCAGGGCGATCTCTTCTTCCTTCTGTGCCGAGAGATCCAGAAGCTCCTCTTTCAGCACTCCCTCGATGCCGTGCCAGCCGGCATAGAGCGTGCCGAAAACGCCGGGATGGGCCTTGCATGCGTCGATGATGCCCCGCAGCGAGTTGTTGATCACCGGAGAAGGTCCTCCGGACTGGGCGATGATGACATTCTTTGCTTTCATCTTCCTCTTCGTGTTTTTTGTTGGACGGATGTCAGCCTCTTGTGTTCAGAAGCGTTCGATATATCCTACACGCCTGCGTAGGCGTTGAATCCTCCGTCGATGGGGAGGGTGATGCCGGTGATGAAACTGGCCAGGGGTGAGAGGAGGAAGGCGATGGCGCCGTGGATCTCCTCATAGTCGCCGAAACGTCCCATGGGGGTGTTGTCCAGGATCTTCTTCCCCCGTGCCGAGAGCTCGCCGCTCTTTTCGTCGTAGAGGAGGAAACGGTTCTGTTCGCCGACGAAGAAGCCGGGGGCCACGGCGTTGACACGGATATTCTGTTTGGCCAGGTGGACGGCCAGCCATTCGGTGAGGTTGCTGACGGCCGCCTTGGCGGCCGAGTAGGCACCTACGCGCGTGAGGGGATGATAGGCACTCATCGAGGAGAAGTTGATAACCGCCCCGCCGCCCAGCTCCAGCATGTCGCGGGTGAAGATGAGCGTGGGCAGCAGCGTGCCGGAGATGTTGAGGTCGAACACCCAGCGGAACCCGTCGATGTCGAGACCATAGATGGAGCGCTGCAGTTCCTCTTCGGTGACTTTCTCCAGCATCTCCACCTCGGTGGTGCCTTTGGGGGAGTTGCCGCCGGCAGCGTTGATGAGGAAATGCACCCTGCCGAAGGTGTCGTGCACCTTCTGCTGCACCTCTTCGAGCGACTCCTTGTCGAGGACGTTGGCAGAGAGCCCCAGGGCAGGGGTGCCGGTCTCTTTTTCCACCTGCCGGGCCACCTTCTCGGCCTGGTCACCCCGCAGGTCAAGGACCGCCATCCGGATTCCCAGACGGCCCAGGTAAAGAGCCAGCGACGAACCGATGGCGCCGCCCCCGCCTGTGAGGACACATACTTTTCCTTGCAACTCTTCAAAACCGGTGTTTTTCATGTTTTTCTTCTTTTTTGAGATGTTCCCGGATTCATATGTCGGAATAGTCGTTGTAGTTCTCTTTCACGATGATCTCGATGGGCATGGGATGTTCCCTTTTGATCTCCTTTTTGCGTACGAGGTGGTCGAAGAGGGCGCGCATGGCGCCGTAACCCTGGGCCACAGGTTTCTGGCAGAGCAGCACGTCGATGATCCCCTGGTTGAGATAATGGACGTTGTCGGGGGTGAGGTCATATCCGACGAACATCAGCTTTTCGCGTCGTATCTTGCGGATACTGCGGGCCACCTTGTGGGCCGAGGAGGTCACGAAAAGCCCGCGGGTGCGGTGGTGCAGGTGTTCGTAGAGCGTGTGGGAGAGGAGGAGCTCGTCACGCGGCCCGATGTTCAGGCTGCGGATGGAGCCGCGGAACGACTGATCGGCCAGGAAAGCCCGAAGACCTTCCTCTCGCTTCTTGAAATGCAGGTGGTTCTCCAGATCGGAGGTGAAGTTGACCACCACCACCTCGGAATGTTTCTTCAGGTGGAACCAGATAAGACGGCCGGCCAGGTATCCGCTGCGGTAAGGATCCTGGGCGAAATAGCTGAGGTAATTGGTACCCTCCATTACGGAGTCGATGAAGACATAGGGAACCTTCTTCATGTCCAGTTTCCTGACCAGGTCTTCTGCTTCGCGGTGGAAGACGGGAGCCAGGATGACGCCGTCGGGCTGGGCTACCAGCATGTCGAGCGAACCCTGGCGGAACGATTCTTCGTCGTGGATGTCGAAATAGAACTCACGCAGGGTGATGCGGTAACCTGCCAGCTCTTCGGCCGCCTTGCGTATCCCTTTGAGAGGGAGTGTCCAGTAAGCATTGTCACGCCGCGGACGCGGGATGAAAACGGCCAGTACATAGGTCTTGTCCGAGGCCAGCTGCTGGGCCAGCAGGTTGGGCTCGTAGTTCAGCTCACGACAGATGCGCAACACCTTCTCCTTCGTGGCCTCCGACACCCGGCCCCGGTTGTGGATCACCCGGTCGACCGTCCCGATCGAAACCCCTGCACGCTCTGCGATCTCTTTGATACTTACCCTCTTCTCCATGGATCGTGATAATGGTTCCTTACAAAAGTACGAACTATTTTCGATTTGCGTGTACGTTCACGCAAGTTTTTTTCTTTGTGATTCTCAAGAATGCGGTACGTCCTTTTCATGTTGGGGATTTTTGGTTAATTTTATTTCAAAAAAAGGAGGGAATATGGAACAGGGAGCAGAAGCCATGCTACAGCGTCGCAAGGTGGTGATCGTGGGTGCTGGAGCTGTGGGATCCACCTTTGCCTATGCGCTGGCGCGCGACGGTGCTGCCGAAGAGATCGTACTTCTGGACGCCAATGCTTCGCTGGTGGCGGGGCAGGTGCTCGACCTGGCCCATGGTCAGCCTTTCTTTCCGTCTGTCAACATACGTGCGGGTACGCCGGACGACTATGCCGGAGCCTCGGTGGTGGTGATCACCGCGGGGGCGGCCCAGCGTCCAGGCGAGAGCCGTCTGGATCTGCTGCAGCGCAACAGGAAGATCATCGAAGAGATCGTCGACGACATTGTCGCCAGCGGTTCCCGGGCCGTCATTCTGGTGGTGACCAATCCGGTGGATGTGCTGGCCTATGTGGCGTGGCGGCGTTCGGGATGGCCTGCCGGCCGGGTTATCGGCTCCGGTACCGTCCTCGACAGCGCCCGTCTGCGTTACCTGCTGAGCCGTTACCTGCAGGTCGACACCCACAGTGTCCATGCTTACGTGCTCGGCGAACACGGCGACAGCCAGCTGGTGGCCTGGTCGCTCTCCCACGTTGGCGGCGTGCCCGTCGATACCTATTGTGCCGGTCAGGAACGCTTTGCCGCCTGGCCCCGCGAAAAAGAACGCATCGCCGAAGAGGTGCGACGCTCGGCATACCATATCATCGACTACAAGGGGGCTACCTGGTTCGGCGTGGGGATGGCCCTGGTGCGCATCGTGCGCTCCCTTCTTCGCGACGAGAAGAGCATCCTCACCGTCTCTACCGTCCTGCAGGGTGAGTACGGCCTGAAGAAGGTATGCCTCAGCGTCCCTTGCATCGTGGGACGCGAAGGTGTGGAGACGATCATCACCACCAAGCTGCAGGAGAAAGAACAGGAGGCCCTGGAGCGCTCGGCCGGCGTGATCCGAGGGGCCATCGACCAGCTGGGGATAAGTTGATGATCACCTGCCCCAAGGCAGAGAAAGGTATTCAGATGGAACGAGCCCAACCTTTTCGTATCTTCCTGCTTCTGTCGGTACTTCTGGTGGCGGCGGGAATGTCGTCGTGCAGGGGAGCCGCTGAAAGAGAGGGAGCTGGCAAGCCTCCCCCTAACGTTCTCTTCCTTTTCATCGATGATCTGCGGCCCGAGCTGCATTGTTACGGTGATACGCTGATGCATACGCCTCATCTGGACCGTCTGGCGGGGGAGGGCGTGCTCTTCCGCAACCAGTTCGTCACCGTTCCCACCTGCGGGGCGTCACGTTATGGTCTGCTGGCGGGGCTTCTGCCGCGCAGCATGACAGCGCTCAGCAATGAGGCCTGCCGTCGTCTCATCGGCGAAGCCCCGGAGCATGCGGCTCCGGAGACCTTCGTCGAGCGGTTGCGACGACACGGTTACTATACGGTGGGCATCGGCAAGATCAGTCATTACGCCGACGGGCGGGTCTATCCCTATGATGGTACGCCGGCGGGAGCACCCCTGGAGTTGCCCCACAGCTGGGACGAGATGCTGTTCGATGCCGGGAAATGGGGAACGGGCTGGAACGCTTTCTTCGGCTATGCCGACGGCAGCAACCGCAACGCCCGCCACGGCCTGGTCAAACCCTACGAACGGGCCGAAGTGCCGGACGAGGGCTATCCCGACGGTCTGACCGCCCGTCTGGCCGTCAGTAAACTGAAAGAGCTGGCCGGGAAGAAGCAGCCTTTCTTCCTGGCGGTGGGTTTCTTCAAACCCCATCTGCCGTTCAATGCTCCTGCCAGGTACTGGGACCTGTACGACGAGTCGCGTCTTCCGCTGACGCCGGTGCCGGACATCCCGGAGGGTGTGAACCCGGCCAGTCTGCACAACAGCGGGGAGTTCAACGCTTACAGGGCGGGCGAGGAGCATCCTTCGCTGGAACATCCCGTTTCGGATGCCTATGCCCGCCGGTTGCGGCATGCTTACTTTGCTGCGGTCAGCTATGTCGATGCCCAGGCAGGCAAGGTACTGGCAGCCCTCGACAGTCTCGGTCTGGCAGGGAACACCGTGGTGGTGGTCTGGGGCGACCATGGCTGGCATCTGGGCGACGACCGTGTGTGGGGCAAACACACCCTCTTCGAGTGGGCTCTTCGCAGTGTCTTCCTGGTCCGCGCCCCCGGCATGGCCCGCGGCGCCGTATGCGACAAGGTGGTCAGCTCGGTCGATGTCTATCCCACGCTGATGGAACTGTGCGGCATCGACGACACCCTGCCGACCGACGGCCGCAGCCTCGTACCCCTGCTGCACGACCCCGCCGATCCCCGCTGGCACGAACAGGCCTTCAGCTACTACCGCCACGGCATCAGCATGCGCACGGAACGATACCGCCTGACCCGCTACTTCCGCAAAGCTCAGCCCGTGACCGAACTGTACGACCATCTCACCGACCCTTACGAAAGCCGGAACCTGGCTGCCGAAAGAACAGAAGTCGTCGACAGCCTTTTGCAACTGTGGAAACACGGAAATACAGGTCTGTATGAGGATAAGGAAGAACCCTGATGACCGGTAATACCTATTTAAAAACCTATTTAAATAGGTATTTAAATACCTATTTTTAAAAATTACTTCCACCTCATTTCCGGACGAAATATTCCATGTAGAAGGGAAACTTCAGGGTGGTGTCGCCTTTCAGGAAAAGCAGGCCGGTTGCCAGATGTTCTCCCGGCAATTCTGCGATGAGGCTAAAGGTTATGGTATCCCCTGGGGTGAGGGCATGGAACCATGTATCTCTCAGCTCAGCCTCCGGCGTCAGGTCACCCAGATATAGCTCGAGAAGAAAATCGTCCCGCTTGTTGAGGAATCTCACGGTGTATTCTCCGTTCTGTCCTACCGGGATGGTGTCCGGCCCACGGACATCATAAAAGAAACTGGCCCTTTCGATCACCTTGCCGGACGAATCGCAGGTGATCCTTCCGATGTCATTCTTGACGGAATCGTTCAACGGGACATAAAAGCGGATCTGTTGAAGATGATAAACAGGGTTCTCCCAGTATTCCTTGTCGAGGATCATTTGTCCTCCTCTGTAAAAAGACTCTTCACGCAGTTCACCCCGTGGATTGTAGAATCGCGCGATCCCGTCCAGCAGGCCTTCAGAAAAATGCATTTCATCTTTCAACCGGCCGTTCTCAAAATAACAGACATACTTCCCTTCTCTTTGGCCCTTCCTGAACTCCGCGGAATATTTCAGCTGACCCGACCTGTAATACCCTTTTGCCAGGAAGGAGGTCGTATCCCGCCGGTCAAAGTAGATGATCTCTCCCTCCAGATTGCCGTTGTCGTAGAATGTTCTTTCGGTCTTCGGATCTCCGGAACAGGAGATCATCAGGATGAGCAGGATCGTCGGGGGGAGCAGGTGAGATCTTTTTGCCTGAAGAGGAACGTATGCCGGGATGTTTGCGGGAAAGACTATGAAAGGGAACCGTCGCCGAAAAAAGGATCTTTTCCTTATTTCATGCGCAGGTGACTCCGGAAGTCGTCTTCCCGGGTTTTTCATGTTGTTGTACATGCTTTGCTGCGATCCGGCTCCGGTGGTTCCGGAAAGTTTGATTAAATTTAGGAAAAAATCTTTCCTTATGAAAAGATCCCTTCTTTTTCTGTTCTTTCCGTTCTTTATGTATTCCTGTGTACCTCGTGAGCAGGATTCCCTTGTTGGTGTCAATGATCTGGGTTCGCTTTACCGCATCACGGATGCACAGAGTCGTTCGATCAGTCCTGAGAATTTCACCGGCGAAAAGGGCCGGGGCGGGATGGCCACGCTGGAAGAGGGCACGGCGCGGGGGCCGGCGCGGGAGCTGGGCAGGGGATGGAAGGTGAACCCTTTCATCAATCTGGCACCGCACGATACCTTCACCCTGGCCGACATCGAGGGACCCGGCATCATACGGCATATCTGGATGACCCCGACGGGTGTCTACCGCCTGATGATCCTGCGTATTTACTGGGATGACGAGGAGACCCCTTCGGTGGAGGTGCCCGTGGGGGATTTTTTTGTTACCGGCTGGGGGCAGGACAACGAGCCGCAGGTGTCGTCGCTGGCCGTCTGTGTCAATCCCCGGAGCGGCTTCAACAGTTACTGGCAGATGCCATTCCGCCGTCGCTGTCGCATCACCATGGAGAACAAGGCTGACACGCCTGCCCGTCTCTATTATCAGATCGACTACCAGCTGACGCAGGTGCCTCGTGATGCCGCCTATTTCCATGCCCAGTTCCGGCGGACCAACCCGTTGCCCTACAAACAACCTTACACCATCGTCGACGGTATCCGCGGGAAGGGTCAGTATGTGGGTACCTTCCTGGCCCATGGTGCCTTCAGCAAATGGTGGTGGGGCGAAGGGGAGATCAAGTTCTACATCGACGGCGATGAAGCGTTCCCCACCATCTGCGGGACGGGTGAAGAGGACTATTTCTGTGGTTCCTATGCCTACGAGATGCGCGACGGAGGAGGTCCCGACGGACGCGATGTCTACACCGAGTTCACCACCCCTTATTCCGGTTTTTATTATGTCCGGGGTGCTTTCGGCCGTTACCGCAACCGTGTGGGTGAGTACCGCTGGCACATCACCGATCCCATCCGTTTCGACCACGATCTGCGGGTCACCATTCAGGCGTTGGGCTGGAAGGAGGGTGGCCTCTACAAGGCTCTTGAAGATGACATGGCGTCGGTGGCATACTGGTATCAGCTGGAGCCGCACCATCCTTTCCCGCCGTTGCCTTCCGTGGAGCAGTTGGTGATTCGTCCCGAGTGAGAGGTCAGTGAAACAGCAGCTGCGGGGGGACGGGGCCTTCGGGGGTGTCCGGTCCTGACCAGGTGAGCCGGAGACGGGGTGTCCCGCCTACCTGCACGTGCAGCACTTCGAGGCTGTGGTAGCCGCGGCGCAGGGCGATGCGGGCGCTCCTGTCGGTACCCTCATTGATGATCAGGGTGATGCCGTCGACACGCAGACGGCTGGCGTCCTCGGAGAAGAGACGGAAGGTGTAGATCCCCTCGCGCGGTACCAGGAGATAACCCGTGAAGGTGACGGCATGTTTGTCGTCCATCGGAAAGCCCATGGCCGTACCCACCGCAGGCACCACACCCTCCCTGACGACAGGGTAATGTTCCTGTTGGTCGGGATGGCGGCAGGCCCACACCTTGCGGTAGCGATAGCGGAGGCCCGGCCGGGGGGCGGTGACCGGCAGCGAGGGGAGCGGGTTGAGACGCCGCAGATGCACCCACGAGGCATAGCCGGGACGGCGGCCCTCCAGGAAAGGACGCACCCGCAACAGACAGGTGCTGTCCGCCATGAGAGGCCGCACGTACCATCGGCCCCCCGTGAGGGGATCGCTCCCGTCGCAGGTGAAGCGCAGACGGGCCCGCCGCTCCGGCGAGGTGATCGTCACACGGCACGATCTTTCGTAACTGAGGAGACCGTCGGGAGGAAGATGGCCTCCTTCCACACGGATCACCGGCATGGGCAGATCGCGGTACGGCAGCGTGAACGGACGTGACGGGGATGGCGCAGCCCGGCCCGTGTCGGGCCGGTCGCTCATCATGAACGCCAGCGTACCCCCGCGCATGATCTCCTCATGCAGCAGGTAAGAACGTGACAAAGGCCGGCCGTTGAGGGTCACCGAACGGATGTAGGGACGGTCCGGACCATTGTTGCGGGCGACGATGCGGAAGGTCCTGCCGTGCTCGAGGTGGATCGTGGCCTCACGGAAAAGGGGTGACCCCAGCACGTACTGGCCGGTGCCCGGCGTGACGGAATAGAAGCCCATTGCGCTCAGCACATACCATGCCGACATCTGGCCGGCATCGTCGTTGCCGGCCAGTCCGGCGGGACCGGTACGGTACTGGGTGGCGAGGATCCTGCGCACCATCCGTTGCGTCTTCCACGGAACTCCTGCATAGGTGTAGAGATAAGCCACATGGTGTGAAGGTTCGTTGCCGTGGTAGTACTGACCGATCATCCACGAGGAGCGGCGTCCCTGGTAGGTGGAGGGGTTAGGGGTGTCGAAGAAACGATCGAGCCACGCCTCAAAGGTCTTGTCGCCGCCCATCAGGGCGATGAGGCCGGCCATATCGTGCGGCACGAAGGTGGTGTACTGCCAGGCATTGGCCTGGGTATAGTTGCGGGTGTAGGTCAGCGGATCGAAAGGAGTGAGCCAGCGGCGCCGGCTGTCACGGGGCCGCATGAACCCGCTCGTAGAATCAAAAAGGTTGCGGTAGAAATGGGAGCGTTCGCTGTAATAACGCCAGGCCGCGGTGTCGAGGTCGCGTGCCACGCGCGCCACACACCAGTCGTCGTAGGCGAACTCCAGGGTGCGGGAGACCGACTGGTAGGTATAGTCGTATGGCAGATAACCGAACACCTTGTAAGTCTCCCGCGTGCCGTAAGGCAGCCGTGCCAGCTCCTTCATCGCCTCCAGCATCAGCAGCGTATCCTCCACGCTGATCCCTTTGGCCCAGGCGTCGGCGATCACCGGCAGGGAGTGGAACCCGATCATGACGGGCAGGTCGTTGCCCGACAGCTCGAAGACGGGCAGGTTGCCCGTGTGGCGGTAACGGTCGAGGAAAGTCTCGAGGATCTCCTTCGTGAGTGCCCGGTGGATGATCGTGAAGAGGGGATGGAGCCCGCGGAAGGTGTCCCACAGGGAGAAGTTGGTATAGACGGTATGGTCGTGGCTGTGGTAGATGCGGTGGTTGGGGCTGCGATAGCGGCCGTCGCGGTCCATGTCGAGCGAGGGCAGGATGGCGCAATGGTAGAGAGCGGTGTAGAAGAGGGTGTCGAGGCGGGGGTCGTCGCTGCGGATGGTGATCCTGCCCAGCTCGTTGTTCCAGGCCTGACGGCAGCGACGGCGTATCTTGTCGAAGCCGGCGCCGTCGGCCTCATGGAGGTTGTTGCGGGCCCCCGCCATGTCGACGCGTGAGAGGGCCACCTTCACCTCGAGGCGTCGGGTGCCGGGGAAACGAAGCAGGGCTTTCACCGTCTTGCCGCTGACCGTCGTGGCCGTGTCGGAGAGGCGGCCGTCGCACAGCAGGGTGGGCGGGAGGAAGGGGGCGGAGAAGGTCATGGCGAACCAAATGGTCTGGTAGTTGCGCAGGCCGCCTACCGAGCGGCGGCATCCTTCGAGGCTGCGGGGGCCGGTGATGTGCAGGAAAAGACTGTCGGGACGGTCGTGGATGCCGTGCACCAGGTCGAGCAGCAGGGTGGCCGTGTCGTGGTGGTGCCAGGTATAGCGGTGGAGGGCCACCCGCCTGCCGGCGGTCAGCTCGGCCGTGACGCCGGCATCACGGAGATAGACGCGGTAATAGCCGGGTGAGGCCTCCTCGTCGTGATGGGAGAAGCGGCTGCGGTAGCCCTCCTCGGGATGGTCGGGCGGACCGGGAGACCAGAAGAGACGGTCACCCAGCGGCACCAGCAGGACGTCGCCGCCGGCGCCCCGTCCCGTGCCGCTGTAACGCAGATGACTGAAGCCAAGGATGGTCGAGTCGCGGTAATGATAGCCCGTGGCATAGTCGGGGCCCGTGGTACGTGTGTCAGGCCCCGGTTGTACCATGCCGAAAGGATAGACCGGGCCGGGGAAAGTGTGGCCGTCGGAGCCGGTGCCGATGAACGGATCCACCAGCGCCGCCGGACCGCCGGCAGGCGGGCGACACGACACGGCCACCCCCCCCAGCAAAAGGAAAAGAATATGACGCGCCAGAACCATCGGGTACGGAAAAATGTTTATTGAAGCATCTCCTGCAGCCGGGCTTTCAATTCTTCGAACTTTTCGGGGCTGAAGCCGATCTCCACCCAGGCGATGCGACCCTGCCGGTCGATGACGTACATGCTGGGGTAGCCGTTGATGCGGTAACGCAGGTCGACCTCCGGCCGGGTGAGGATGATGTCGTAAGGAATGCCGCGTTTCCGGATGAAACGTTCCAGGTTCTCCCTGCTGCGGGGCCGGTTGTCCACCGAGTTGAGGCCGAAGATGATCAGTCCCTGGTCCTTCATCTCCCGATAGAGTCCGGAGAGGGCGGGAATGGCCCGGACGCAGGGCGGACAGTGGGTGTACCAGAAGTCGAGGAGGATGACGCCCCTGCCCAGATGGTCTTTCAGGGCAAAGGGTTGACCGTTGGCGTAATAAGTACCTTCGAAGAGCGGGGCCGGGTCGCCCACGTGGAGCATCCGCTCCAGACGGGCGGTCTCGGAAGTGCCGCCCCCCTCCTCCACGGGGTTGGCTTTCAGAACCTTCTCCTCCCGTTCCTTCAGCTCTGCCAGGGAAATGTCATCGAAAGTGACGCCGGAGAAAAAGAGCTCATCCACGTATTGCTGGTCATTCTGTACTTCCTCGTACCGTGCGTAAAGAGGGGCGGGTTGGTCCGCAGCCAGCACGAACAGGCTGCGGGAGGACGAGCCGTCCGTGCGTCGGACGATCTGCAGGGCCCTGGCTTTCCTGCCTTCCCAAAGGGTATCGGAGAGAAAGATATCCACTCCTGCTGTATCCTTCAGGGCTCGAAGCGTGTCGGGACGGAGGAAGATGTCGATCCAGTCGACGGGAGCGATGAGCGGCTCGGAAAAGTCCGCATAATGCACCGTGGTGTGTTTGGGAGGGATGGTCAGCCACAGCTGTCCGTCGTGGCAGATCATGTGGTAGGGGCGGTAATGGTTGTCGGCCCAGATGTATCCGCCGCGCTCGCGGTAGCTGCTGTCGCGGACCACCCATACCTCGTAGGGGGTGACGATGGTGTCCGGCGACCAGGAGTAGCGGGAGTGTTCTTCCGCCAGGTAATGCATGGTGGCGTGCGACCCGAGGGTGGAGATGAGTTGGTCAAGCGGGTCGTTCGACGGTCTCGAGCAGGCCGTGAGAAAAAGCAGAGAGCCTGCAAGCAGTTCAGCGGAGAAGATCCTGAATGTCTTCATCATCGTCGGTGTTTGGTGGAAGAGGCTCTTCCCGGGCCTGCCGGTCCCGGTCGTCGAGGTAACGGACATGGAAATAGACCAGCAGCGACAGGATCGGCCCCAGAGGCTGCAGCAGCGCCGAAGTGAGGGTGTTGAGCACCACATACAGCGGATTGGACATGTAGGAAAGAAACCCCAGCCCGGAAGCATCCTGCGAGGAGGAGAAAAGATCGCCCAGGAACTTGCCCGCGTAAGGGATCATGGTGATCGTGCTGAGGATCATGCTCGCCATCATGTAAAAAAGGAGGAAGAGCAGGATGTAGCCGGTGACGCGCCAGAAATCTTTCAGCACCAGCTTCATCGAACGTCCGATGGAGGCGAATATGCCCTCATCCTCCATCACCAGCACCGCTTCGACGGGATATAGCACCACCACCAGGAAAAGCAGAGAGAACAAAGCCCCGATGACCAGGGCCAGAAGCCCCAGGATCGTGCCTCCCACCATGATGAAAACCGTGGCAAGCAGGATGCCGAACGAACGAAGAAAATATTTCCGCAGGGTCTCCACGAAAATCTTTCCTACGGATACCGACGGATCCTCCTCACGCCGTACCACGAAAAGAATGATGAATGGCTGGAGGAACGCATAATAAGCCAGCATCAGGACCGCCACCCCCAGAAATTTCCGGTAGAACGTCACCAGCAGGGTGGGATCCTCCTCGAGCCGGGCCAGCAGGTCGGTGTAGGAAGCCTGGAAACGCAAAAGCACCGGCTGAAGAAGTAGCAGGGAAAAGAAACTGATGAAAAAAAGCCAGCCGAAATGACGCTTGTAAATGTCAAACAGATCGCTGAAAATACGTTCCAGGCTGGTGGGACGATAGTAGGAGCGACTTTCCTGTTCCATGCAAGATCTTTTTTCTGCAGATAAAGATACCCCAAAATCTGCAATGTAAAAAACGGAAGGATGGGTAAGAACGGGAGAGAGGAAAAATGTCGAAAGGATTTGGCGAAGGAGATGGCAAGTTTTACTTTTAGCCTGAAAAAAGCTTCGGAAAAATGAGAAAGGAACGATCGATCATCTTTTTTATGCTGGTCCTCATGCTGGCGGAGGGGGTGCGGGCACAGACCCGTTACACGGCCGACTGGGCTTCGCTTGACAAGAGGCCGGTGGCTTCGTGGTTCGCCGACGCCAAGTTCGGCATCTTCATCCACTGGGGCGTCTATTCGGTACCTGCCTGGAGCCCTAAAGGGACTTACTCGGAATGGTACCAGTACTGGTTGCAGGAGCGGAAGATCTTCGGGAACGGCAAGTATTCCGGGGATGAGGTGTACGACTACCATGTCCGGAACTATGGGGAGGATGTGACCTATTACGGTCTGGCAAAACTCTTCAAGGCCGATCTGTATGATCCGGAGGCATGGGTTCGTCTTTTCGAGCGTGCCGGTGCGAAGTACATTGTGGTCACCTCCAAGCACCACGACGGTTATGCCATGTGGCCCAGCCGGGAGGCCAACGACAGGGGCTTTCCCTGGAACAGCATGGACATCGGTCCGCACCGCGATCTGCTGGGCGAGCTGGAGCAGGCGATACGCAAGACGGACATCAGGTTCGGCATCTATTATTCGCTTTACGAGTGGTATCATCCGCTCTGGCTGAAGGACCGGGAGAAGTTCGTCACCGATCATTTCATTCCGCAGTTCAAGGATCTGGTGACGCGTTACCGTCCCGACATTGTCTGGCCTGACGGTGAGTGGGTCATGACGGCCGAGGCGTGGCATACGCCGGAGCTCCTGGCCTGGCTCTTCAACGACTCGCCCGTGGCGGCCACGGTGGTGATCAACGACCGCTGGGGCAAAGGGTGCCGCCAGAAACACGGCGGCTACTACACCACCGAGTACAAGGCGGGTGCCGATTTTGACAAGCCGTGGGAGGAGTGCCGCGGCATGGGCTTCTCGTTCGGCTACAACCGGGCCGAGGACGTGGAAGACTATAACTCGGCGCGGGCCCTGGTGCTCTTGCTCGTCGACGTGGTAAGCCGCGGGGGCAACCTCCTGCTCGACATCGGTCCCACCGCCCACGGCAAGATCCCCGTGATCATGCAGGAGAGGCTCCTGCAGATGGGACGCTGGCTCCGGATCAACGGAGAAGCTATCTACGGCACCCGAAAATGGAAAAGAAGTGTGCAGTGGTCGGAGGGCAGGCGCGACTTCAGGCCCCGCCAGCATTATCTCGGCGGGGATTACATCCTCAAACAGACCCTCGACCCCGATCCCGGCTATGCCGTCAAAGAGCTTTTCTTCACCCGCAAGGGTGCCGACCTCTATGCCATCAGTCCCCGCTGGCCGGGCGACGAGCTGGTGGTGAAGGACGTGCAGGGACGCCCCGGCATGGAGGTGACCCTGCTGGGCCACGAAGGCACCCTCACCTGGGAGAACCGCGACGGAAACCTCGTGGTGAAGATGCCGGCGTACGACCCGCAGAAATGGAGCGGCGAACGTGCCCTGGCTTATGCTTTCAGGTTTACAGGTCTGGCTGAATAAAAAAAGAAGAAAAGATGCGCATTCATAATGAAAACGTGATCGTTCATGATCTTTCCCGTAGCGTGTCGGGGATGATGAGGCATGCCGGCGCTTTGCCGGTGGCTTTGCTGGTGCTGCTGTTTTTCTCTTCCTGTGCCGAGCGGGTGCCGCCGCCGGCCGGGGTGAAGATCATCCCGCGTCCTGTGGAGGTGCAGCGGCGGGAGGGCACCTTCCGTCTTGACCGTCGTACGGCGCTGGTGGTGGCCGACACCTCGCGGCGTCTCTTCCGGGCGGCGGAGATCTTTGCCGGGTATGTGAATGCTTCGTCGTCGTTCCGTCTGGTGCCGCGGCGGGGGGATATGGCTGCGCGGCCGGCGGTGGTGGTGCAGCTGGGGGGCGACACCGCCCGCCTGGGGCGCGAAGGTTACACCCTCGCGGTGACGCCCGAACGTGTCCTCGTCACGGCGGCGGCACCCGCCGGAGCCTTTTACGGCCTGCAGACCCTGCGCCAGCTCTTCCCGCCCGAACTGGAGGATTCCAACTATGTCGCCGACGCCTGGGAGATCCCCTGTGTCCGGGTGTTCGACCGGCCGCGTTTCCGCTGGCGCGGCGACATGCTCGACGTGAGCCGCCACTTCTTGCCCTTCGAATACCTGAAAAAGAACATCGACTACCTGGCCCGCTACAAGATGAACATCTTCCACTGGCATCTCACCGACGACCAGGGATGGCGCATCGAGGTGAAAGGCTATCCCCGTCTGACGGAGGTAGGGGCCTGGCGTGCCGACCGTGAGGGGATGCCGTGGTGGGACCGTCCGCCGCAGCGCCCCGGCGAGAAAGCCACCTACGGCGGCTATTACACCCGGGAGCAGGTGAAGGAGCTGGTGCGTTATGCTGCCGAGCGGTTCGTGACCATCGTGCCCGAGATCGACATGCCGGGCCATTCACAGGCCATCCTGGCCGCCTATCCCGAGCTGGCCTGCACCCCCGGTCCCCACTATGTGGCCACGGGCGGCCGTACCGCCGACAACACCCTCTGTCCAGCCCGCGAGTCGACCTACCGTTTCGTGGAGGGGGTGCTCTCCGAGATCCTGCCCCTTTTTCCGGGACCTTATTTCCATGTGGGCGGGGATGAATGCAACAAGACCCTCTGGGCGAAGGATCCCGACTGCCGGGCACTGATGCGGCGCGAGGGGATGAAGGATGTGGAGGAGCTGCAGAGCTATTTCATCCGCCGTGTGCAGAAGATCGTCAACGACCTGGGGAAAAGGCTGGTGGGCTGGGACGAGATCCTGGAGGGGGGGCTGGCCCCCGGCGCCACGGTGATGTCGTGGCGGGGCATGCAGGGCGGCATCCGGGCCGCACGGATGGGCCACGACGTGGTGATGACCCCCCTGCCGTATGTCTACCTGAGCCGTAAACAGGGCGACCCCGAGATGGAGCCCGGCAACGCCCCTTATGGTGTGCTCCTCTCCCGGGTTTATGCTTTTGAGCCTGTACCGCCTGAGCTCACCGCCGCCGAGGCCCGTCATGTGCTGGGCACGGAGGGATGTCTATGGACCGAGTTCGTCCCCGACGAGGAGCGGGCCGACTACATGCTCTTCCCCCGTCTGCTGGCCGTGGCCGAGGTGGCCTGGTCACCCGCAGCACCACGCCGGTGGGAGGAGTTCGTGCAGAGGGTCGACTATCAGTTGATCCGTCTCGACCATCTGGGCATCGGCTATGCGCCGAGCATGTACGATGTGAGGGTCAGCACCCTGCCCGATACGGTGCATCACCGCGTCCTGGTGGTCCTGACCACCGAACATGGCGGGGTCTCCATACGTTACACTTTCGACGGGGGCGATCCCACCCCTGCTTCGCCGTTGTACGAGGGTCCTGTGCCGTTGCCGGAAGGGCTGGTCACCCTCAAGGCTGCCTCCTTCAGGGAGGGGCGGCGACTGGGACGTGTCACCACGAAGATCTTCGAAGGGCACATGGCGGTGGGGGCGACGGTGCACAGTTCGGTGTCGCCGTCGCCGCGTCATGATCCCGGCCTGCATGCCCTCGTCGACGGCCTGCTCGACGGCGCCAACATGCAAAGCCCCCTCTGGACAGGCTGGGAGGGAGTGAGCCCCACCCTCCTCATCGACCTGGGGAAGGCGGATACACTGCGCACCGTCACTGTCAACTGCCTGGAAGCTCAACGATCCCGGATCTTCCTGCCACCGGAGATACGGGTGCTCATCTCCCGCGACGGAGAAAGGTTCATGACCCGCGGGATCCTCTACAGAGAACTCAAGAAAGAACCCCAGACCCGTCCCGTCGCCCTGACGCTCAATATCCCGCCTACTTACGGAAGATACCTGAAGATCTGGATACAAAGCGCGGAGAAATGCCCCGACTGGCATCCCGCTGCAGGAAAGAAAGCATGGATCTTTACCGATGAGGTGATCGTGGAATGAAATTGACCGTGTCTCCAAACCCTACCTTTTATCAAAACTTCAGCATCGCCCTTCCTTTCTCCTGATGCTCCGCTCAGGGGGATAAACGGGCTGTCCGGGAAGTCCGTGGAATGATATTGTTCTCCGTGATAACCGGATGGCTGGTGAGTCGGTAAAACTTCCTGGTGGAACCTTAAGATCTGTCTGAAAAAAACGGTGAAAAAGATCCGTCGTACGCCTCTGACAGGCTTTGTCGGGAAGCTAGGTACAAAAAAGACGGAAATCTGCTTTTTTTTTATCCGGTATGAAATAATTACGTTGCTTTTGATTGTCACAAAAGCAGGTCAAATGTTTTAACTTTATACGAAATTTTTCAAGCGGGAATTTCATGTTGGAATACATCATCCGGTTCAGTCTGCGCAACAAGCTGATCATCCTTCTTTTCACAATAACGACGGTCATTTTCGGTCTTTTCTCGATCACACAGATCCCCATAGGGGCATTGCCGGATGTGACCAACAACCAGGTACAGGTGATCACCACTTCCCGCAATCTCTCCACGCAGGATGTGGAGCAGTTCATCACCTATCCCATTGAGCTGGAGATGGCCAACCTTCCGGGGGTCAAGGAGATACGATCGGTCTCCAAGTTCGGGTTGTCGGTGGTGACGATCGTCTTTGATGAGAAGATGGGGATGTTCCTTCCGCGTCAGCTCATTGCCGAGAAGATCCGGGCGGCGCAGGAGAAGATCCCGGAAGGCTTCGGCACGCCCACGATGGGGCCCATCACCACGGGACTGGGTGAGATCTACCAGTACATCCTGGACACCAAGCCGGGTTACGATTCGGTCTATTCGGTGATGGACCTGCGTACCATCCAGGACTGGATCGTGAAGCGTCAGCTCTCGGGCATTCCCGGCGTGGTGGAGGTGAACACCTGGGGAGGTTTCCTGAAACAGTACGAGGTGGCGCTCGACCCGGAGAAGATGCGGGCCCTCAACGTTACGGCCATCGACGTGTACAATGCTCTGGAGGCCAACAACAACATCGCCGGAGGAGCTTACATCGAGAAAGACAACCAGAGCTATTTCATACGGGGCGACGGCCTGGTGCGCTCGCTCGAGGATATCCGCAAGGTGGTGATCAGGAACGTCGACGGCGTGCCGGTGCTGGTGAAGGATGTGGCGGAAGTGCGTTACGGTCATGCCATCCGCTTCGGTGCCATCACGGGCAACGGCGAAGGAGAGAAGGTGCTGGGACAGGTGATGATGCTCAAGGACGCCAACTCCAAGAAGGTGATCGAGGCGGTCCACAAACGCGTCGAAGAGATCCAGAAAACCCTCCCCGAAGGGGTCTACATCAACGCTTTCCTCGACCGCAGCGAACTGATCCATAAGACTTCTCTTACGGTCATCGAGAACCTGGTGTTCGGCTTTCTCATTGTGATGTTCGTGGTGTTGCTCCTGCTGGGCGACCTGCGCTCGGGACTGCTCATCTCCTCGATCATCCCCCTGGCGCTCCTTTTCACCATATCGATGATGTACATCTTCCATGTGGATGCCAACCTGATGAGCCTGGGCGCCATCGACTTCGGGATCATCATCGACGGGGCGGTGATCATCGTGGAGTTCATCGCTTTCAGCATTTCCATGAATTACGGCAGGATCACGGCCGTCGACGACCGGCAGCGGCAGGAGATGGTCGACGGCATCACCTTCGACAGCACCAAGCGGATGATGAGCTCGGCCATCTTCGGGCAGGTGATCATCCTGATCGTCTTCATCCCCATCCTCTCGCTCTCGGGTGTAGAGGGCAAGATGTTCCGTCCCATGGCGCTGACCTTCTCCTTTGCCATCATCGGGGCGATGATCATGGGGCTCACCTATGTGCCGGTGATGGCCTCGCTCTTCCTGAAACCTCAACAGGAAAAACGCAACATCTCCACCCGTCTGATGAACGGCCTCAAGCGGATGTACCTTCCTACCATCCGCTATGCGCTGGGACACAAGACTCTGGTGATCGTCGTCGCCTCGCTGATGCTGCTCATCTCGCTGGGTATCTTCAGCAGGATGGGCGGCGAGTTCGTGCCCACCCTCGACGAGGGCGATTTCGTTATCCAGCCGGTATTCAAGACAGGTACCTCCCTGACGAAGACCATCGAACTGGTGACACGCATCGAGAAGATCCTCAAGAAATTTCCCGAGGTCGACCAGGTGGTCAGCCGCATCGGGGCGGCCGAGGTACCCACCGACCCGATGTCTATGGAGGAGGTGGATGTGATCATCAAGCTGAAACCCAAAAAATACTGGGTCACCGCCCGGACCAAGGACGGCCTGGCCGACAAGTTCAAGGAGGCGCTGATGGTCATCCCCGGCGTGGATTATGAATTCACCCAGCCCATCGAGATGCGTTTCAACGAGCTGATCACGGGTGTGCGGGCCGATGTGGCGGTGAAGATCTACGGCGAGGACCTAGGCATCCTCAGCCGCAAGGCCAAAGAGATCAGCCGCCTGGTCAGGAACGTCGAGGGAGCTTCCGACGTCACGGTGGAGAAGGTGGAGGGGCTGCCCCAGATGAGCGTGCGCTACGACCGCCGCAAGCTGGCCGAGTACGGCGTGAGTGTCAAGGAGCTCAACGACATGGTCTCGCTGGCCTTTGCCGGCCTGGTCACCGGCAACGTGTTCGAGGGCGAGAAACGTTTCGACCTTGTGGTGCGGCTGCAGGATCGTTTCCGCAAAGACATCCATAACCTGGAACGTCTCTATGTGCCCGTCGCCAACGGCAAGATGGTGCCCCTCACCGAGCTGGCCGACATACGCTACACGAAAGGACCGGCCAAGATCTCGCGCGATGCCACCAAACGACGCATCGTGGTGGGCATCAACGTGCGGAACCGCGACCTGGAGTCGGTGGTGAAGGATGTGCAGCGCCTCATCGAGGAGAAGGTCACCCTCCCGCCGGGGTATTACATCGACTACGGCGGACAGTTCGATAACCTGCGCAGCGCCAAGAAACGTCTGGCCATTGCGGTGCCGGTGTCGCTGCTGCTGATCTTCATCCTGCTCCATTTCGCTTTCCGGTCGATCCTGGAGGCAGCCATGATCTACACGGCCATCCCGCTGGCCTCCATCGGGGGGATCCTCTTGCTGTGGATGCGGGGGATGCCTTTCAGCGTCTCGGCAGGCATCGGCTTCATCGCCCTCTTCGGCATCGCGGTGCTCAACGGCATCGTCCTGATCGAATATTTCAAGGAGCTCAAGGAGAAAGGCATGAAAGACATCAACGAACTGATTATCAAGGGCACGACCGACCGGCTGCGGCCGGTGATGCTGACCGCCTCGGCGGCCGCCCTGGGTTTCCTGCCCATGGCCGTCTCCACCTCGGCCGGGGCCGAGGTGCAGCGTCCCCTGGCCACCGTGGTCATCGGCGGCCTGGTCACCTCCACGTTCCTGACGATGGTGGTGCTGCCGGTCTTCTATGCCATCTACGACCGAATGATGGAGAACAGGAAACGGCGGCGGCGTGCCCGCGGTCTCCTGGTGGTGCTGCTGCTGTTCCTCCTGCCGTGGCCCGGACAGGCACAGACGCTGCCCGTCGACAGGACCACGGCCATCGAGACGGCCCTTCGGCACAACCGCGCCCTGCAGGCCGACTCGCTGCGCGCCGCCGGCACACAGATGCTCGTCAACAGCGCCGTAGACATCGGCAAGACCAGCATCTACTACAACTACGATGAGAACAATGTGGCCGACAACGGCTATCCCATCAAGGTGTGGGGCATCCAGCAGGAGCTGGCCTTCCCCACCGTCTACAGCAGCAGGAAAAAAGTGAACCGCTACCAGGCACAAATGGCCGGGGCAGAGTACGAGCTGAAGAAAAGACGACTGATGCGGGAGGTCTCCGAGGCCTACCTGACCGTGGTCTACCTGCAGAACAAGTACGAAGTGTACCGTTTCCTGGACAGCCTCAACGACCTGATGGTGCAGGCAACGGAGAAGAACTACGAGCTGGGCGGGAACAATTACCTCGACAAGCTCAATGCCGTCTCGATGGCGCAGAAGATGAAGACCTCGATCCTGCAGTTACAGGAAGAGGTCGCTGCGGCCTACAAGGAGCTGAGGGCCCTCATGGGCGTGGATACCGCCATCACCGTGGTGGAGCGTCGTCTGGTGCGTTACGGCCTGCCGCAGGACACCACGCTCCATCCGGGCATCCTCTACCATGACTATCTATTACAGGCCGCTCAGGCGCAGGGACGACTGGAGAAGAACAAGCTGCTGCCCGACCTGCAGCTCGAATATTTCCAGGGCACCAACCGGTATGCCGGGGCACGCACCTATCCGGGCTTCACGGTGGGGGTGGCCGTCCCAGTATGGTTCGGTGCACAGCGCTCGCGCATACGTTCGGCACGCCTGGCCAGCGACGCCGCCGGCAACCGGGCCGCCTGGTACCGCCGCCAGCTCGAAAGCAAAAAGAACAAACTGATGGACGAGCTGAGGAAATATGAAGAGGCACTGCAATACTACGACCGGCACGGTAAGGAGCTGTCCCGCCAGTTGGTGCGCTCGGCCACCCTCAGCTATCAGAAAGGCGAGATCGACCTCTTCCGATACATCATGACGGTGCGCAACGCCACCACCATCGAGCTGGACCACCTGGACAATCTTTACCGGTACGACCGGACGGTCCTCGAACTACAATATCTTGACCTATGAAAAAGAAGCAGATGATGAGAAGATATCTTTTCCTGACGGGCACGGGCCTGATGTCGTTGTTCTTTCTTTCCTGCGGCGGCAGCACCTCACCGGAGGGCGAGGAGGAGACCGGCCCCGCCGCCTCGTCGGAGGTGGTGCTGAGCCGTGAGCAGTTCGACAGCGGCGGGATGACCCTGGCCCGTATCGACACGGCGGAGTTTTATGTGATGGTACATGCCAACGGTTATGTACGTGTGGTGCCGGGCCATCGCGCGGCCATCAGTCCCTATAGCGGGGGGTTTGTCAGGGAGGTGAGAGCGCTCCCCGGCGACCGTGTCAGAAAAGGTGAGGTGCTGGTGACACTGGTCAACCCCGCGTACATCACCCTCCAGCAGGACTACCTCGAGGCCAAGGCCCGTCTGGAATACCTCGAGCAGGAGTTCCGTCGCCAGGAGGAACTCTCGAAGGAGAACATAGCCTCCCGCAAACAGTTGCAGAAGGTACGCAGCGACCATACCACCGCCCTGGCACGCTACAACGCTCTGCGGGAACAGCTCCGCCTGCTGGGACTCTCCCCCGAACGCGCGGAACAGGGACGGTTCACCTCCGTGGTGGCCCTGACCTCTCCTATCAGCGGCGTGGTGGAAAAAGTGAATGCCGTGGTGGGAGACTATGTCTCCAGCGAAGATGTCGTCGCCCGGATCATTGACCCCGATGCCGTCCACCTCGAACTCAACATCTTCGAGAACGACGTACTGAAGGTGAGGAACGGTCAGGAGGTGATCTTCCACCGTCCGGGAGTGGACCTCAGAAAATGCCGCGCTACGATCTACCGTCTGACACGCAGCATCGATGCAGCCGACCGTACCGTGAAAGCATATGCCCGCCTGCAGGAACCGGCACTGCCGGTCATGGACGGGATGTACGTGGAAGCCGATATCCTGACAGGACGCGCCGTCTCCCCTTACTTGCCTGCCAAGGCCGTCGTGGAAGAAGGGGAAAGGAAGGTGGTGCTGGTCCTGTACTCCGAAAACGACAGCTCCTACGTTTTCCGGAAGGTCACGGTGAAGACAGGCCGCATGGAAAACGGCAGGATCGAGATCATGGACCCTTCAGAGATCGGTAACCGTCAGGTCCTGGCCGAAGGAGCCTTCTTTTTGTTGTGAACCTCATCCGGGATTTTGTACCTTTCGTCAACCAAAAAACTGCCCTGATGAAAACCTCGATTCTTTGGTCTCAAAGAAAAAGGATGGCTTTTTTCCTTTCGTTGTTTTTTGTTTTTCCGTTGTTGACCTCCTGCGAACAACGTTCCGGCTCGACGTCCGGCAGGGCGGGTCGTCCGCCCAACATTCTCTATATCATGTCGGACGATCATGGTTATCAGGCGATGAGCTGTTACGGCGGGGATCTCATAAAGACGCCTCATCTCGACCGTATTGCGGAGGAGGGGGTGCTTTTCACGCGGGCTTTTGTCACCAACTCGCTCTGCTCCCCCAGCCGGGCTGCTCTGCTGACCGGCAAGTTCAGCAACAAGAACGGGTTATACATCAACCGTGGGGGGCACAACGATTTCGACGGGTCGCAGATGACTTTTCCCAAGCTGTTGCAGCAAGCCGGCTACCAGACGGCCATGATCGGAAAATGGCATCTGAAAAGCCGGCCGACAGGATTTGATTACTGGAACATCCTGCCGGGGCAGGGCCAGTATTACAATCCTGATTTCATCGAGATGGGTACACGTCGGCGGCATGAGGGGTATGTGACCCATCTTATCACCGATTTTGCCCTGAAGTGGCTGGCCCGGCGGGATACCTCCCGTCCTTTTCTGCTGATGGTTCACGAGAAAGCACCGCACCGGCCCTGGATGCCGGACACCGTCACGTTCGGACTCTTCCGTGGGGAGCAGTTCCCTCTCCCGGAGAACTATTTCGACGACTATGCCGGCCGTCGTGGGGCACGTGAGCAGAAGATGAGCGTCATCAGGGATATGGATCTGGCCTATGATCTCAAGATGGTGGATCCCGAAGGGGAGATCAGGACCCGTTACCGGCCGTATATCGAAAGCATGCTGGAACGTCTTACTCCGGCCCAGCGGGCAGCATGGGAGCGTGAGTATGTCCCGCAGGCAGAGGCTTTCAAACGCGCCCGGCTCACCGGCCGTGAGCTGGCTGTATGGAAACTGCGTCGTTACCTTACCGATTATCTCAGGTGTGTCGCCTCCCTCGACAGTGAGGTGGGACGCCTGCTCGACTATCTCGATTCCACTGGACTGGCCCGAAACACGCTTGTGGTCTATTCTTCCGATCAGGGCTTTTACCTTGGGGAGCATGGGTGGTTCGATAAAAGATTCATGTACGAGGAATCTTTCCGTACCCCCCTGATCATGCGTTACCCGGCTTTCAAAAAAAGGGGAAGGATCGATGCATTGGTGCAGAACATCGACCTGGCACCTACCTTCCTTGATTATGCGGGAGTGGCTGTGCCTCCGGAGATCCAGGGTCTCTCCCTCAAACCCCTCCTGCAACAAGAACAGACCTCCTGGCGCCGGGCCCTGTACTATCATTATTATGAGTTTCCTTGTGAACACGATACCCGGCGTCATTACGGTATCCGTACTTCCAGGTACAAGCTTATCCATTTCTATTATGATTTTGACGAATGGGAGCTTTTCGACCTGCAGAAAGATCCCCACGAGATGCACAACCTGTACGGCGATCCGGCCTATGCACAGGTGACGGTTACCTTAAAACACCAGCTTGACAGCCTGCGGCGGATGTACGGTGACACGCTGCCCGATCCGGCGTACATCGATCATTAACCGAAAGGAGATGGAAAGGCCTTCCGCATACGGATTGAGAAGCAAAGGATCCTGTCTTTCTGGCCCGGAAAAGAAGGAGGAAGAGGGGGAACGAAAAGAACAGACCGGGAGACGAGGAGGGAACGAACGGTGCTTTTCGGTCTGTCAGACGGGACGTGTTTCCATCACCTATACGGTTTCATTTTTGCGGTACATGAGCATATCATGTGAAGCAGGGAACCCTGGCCTGCCCACGTGAGCGGGATCTCTTTCCCTCATCCCCCGTGAGGGTCATGTTATGAAAATCAGCAAACAAAATAAAATCATGCCGTAGGGAGTGGTGGTGACCCATCCTTTCTGCGTATTCATAATGAGACCAATAGGTAAAACCGGCAAGTGCAGGGCCGGAGAGTGATACGGGAATTCAGGCAAAAAGAGAGGTGATGGATATAGAATTGTTGAAGAAATATGTCCGCAACGAGTGTACTCCGGAGGAGCTGGAAGAAGTGTTGGGATGGATGGAGGAACGTTCCGGAACGTTGGAGGGGAAGTTCCTGCTTTCAGAGTTGTGGCGTGACCTTGAGGAGAAAGGATATTACCTGCCAGAGTCTGAGGTAGTGGACTATGAACGCATTCTCGACAGGATTCATCACGAGATGAACCTTACTGGTGCCCTGCATACTCCTGTGCGTCGGGGATGGCGTCGGCGGATGGGGGTGCTCATGAAAGTGGCTGCCGTCTTGTTCGTTCCCTTGCTGTTGGTTACGATGTATCTCTATTCTTTTATTTTCGGGACATTGGGGGAACGATCGGTTGTCTATACTGAGGTGGTGGCACCCTATGGCTCGCGTCTTCACCTGGATCTGCCCGATGGTTCCCATGTATGGCTCAACAACGGCAGCCGGTTGCGTTTTCCGCTGCGTTTTCACGGGAAGATCCGGCGGGTAGAGCTGGAAGGTGAAGCCTACTTTGAAGTGCACCACAATACACGACAACCTTTTGTGGTCGATGCCGGAGGATTGGAGGTCGTGGCCGTGGGTACCTCTTTCGATGTGATGGCTTATCCGGGAGAAGAGGATCTGGAGGTCACTCTCAAAGAGGGGAAGGTGCTCATCAACAAAAGGGGAGAGGGACGGAGAACACAGAACCTGCTGGTGATGCAGCCCCGTCAGCATGCGGTGTACCGACGAAGCCAGCAGAAACTGTACTATGTGACGGAGGATCCGGATAAATACATCTCATGGACGGAAGGACGTCTGATCTTTCGCAACGATCCCCTCGACGATGTGATCAGACGACTGAGCCGCTGGTACAACGTGGATATCGAGGTAGAAGATCCTCGTCTGCATGATTTTACTTATACCGCTACATTTGTGGACGAGTCACTGGTCCAGGTGCTCGATCTGCTCAAGATCGCTACTCCGATCGATTACACCATCATTCCCAGGAAAAAACTTCCGGACGGCTCTTTCACCCGAGGGAAGGTGATCATTACTTACTCGCGTGCGAAGAGAAAAAAGGCAATATGAATGAGATAACCCTTTTGTTAACCCCAAAAAACGAATGCCTATGAGAAAAGACCCCGTCCCTTGAGATGAAAAAAGGGCAGGGAAAGCGGCCACTTTTCCTGCCCTGCATGGTATCACTGACCCCGGTGCCACGGTTACCGCGCCAAGGAGTCAGTTTTCAAGGCTTTTGTAAAAAACCCCAAAACATTACAAAATTATGAAAAAAGTACCAACCTATTCAGGAAAACGGAAGAAATGTTTTGTTTCTTCACAAACCTTCAGGATCATGAGATTGAGTTTGTTCCTCTTTCTTTTTTCCGTTCTTCAGTTGTGGGCTGGTGAGTCCTATTCACAGCGAGTTCGTCTGACGCTTGATCTCAGGGATGTGACTGTGGAACAGGCGCTCAGCCAGATAGAGGAAAAGACAGAGTTCTATTTTCTTTACAGTCCCCGTATGATCGATGTGAACCGGCGGGTGACGGTAGCCCTGAAAGATAAGGACATTTACGATGCCCTGAACGAGATCTTTGCCCATACGAACGTGGATTATGTGGTCAGTGACCGGCAAATCGTCCTTTCCACAAGGGAACAGATCGGTTCCCTGAAAACAGGGATAGGTAAATCCGTCCAGCAGGCTGTCACTGTTCAGGGGACTGTAACGGATGAGAGCGGGAATCCTTTGCCGGGAGTGACCATCTATGTGAAGGGAACAACCCAGGGAACCATCACGGATTCCGAGGGGAAATATACTATTACCGTTCCTCCCGATGCCACGCTGGTATTTTCTTTTGTTGGGATGAAAGAACAGGAGATCCCTGTGGCCGGAAGAACGACCATTGATGTGGTCATGCAACAGGAAGTACTCAGCCTGGATGAGGTGGTGACCATCGGATATGGTACGACGATTAAGAAAGACCTGACCGGTGCCGTTTCGACAGTGAAGACCAGCGACATGGAGAACATGCCTTTCTCCAATCCCATGAAAGCCCTGCAGGGGCGTGTGGCCGGTCTCTCTGTGGTCAGTAATTCCGGAAGACCTGGTGCAGGAAACACAATAACCATTCGTGGGATCCAGTCGATACGTGGCACCAACTC
The DNA here is from genome assembly GCA_964599235.1 of uncultured Rikenellaceae bacterium. Taxonomy (GTDB): domain Bacteria; phylum Bacteroidota; class Bacteroidia; order Bacteroidales; family VadinHA17; genus DRPN01. The sequence goes on along the minus strand of CAZRDX010000031.1, from coordinate 54,343 downwards.
CCCCATTTATGTAGTGGACGGTGTCATCATGAGCAGCATCGACGGCCTCAATCAGGATGATTTCGAATCGGTTTCCGTACTGAAAGATGCTTCTGCCGCTGCTATCTATGGTGCCCGTGCCGCAAACGGGGTGATCCTGGTCACCACCAAAAGAGGGAAAAAAGGAAAAGCTCCCACTCTTTCTTATAACGCCTACTTTGGTTGGCAGGGAACCAATAACCTGCAACCCAAACTGCTCAACGGTCTGCAGTGGATCAACCTCTACCGGGAAGCCTTCGAAACGGCAGGACTTGTGGAGAGCCAGTTCCCCAGTGAGGAGTTCATCGAACAGAACTACGGTTACCGGTGGGATCCCAATGCCCCCAATGGCCAGGGAAAAGGTTCTTATGTGCCCTTGGATAATGCCGTCAACACCGACTGGTATGCTGCACTCACCCGTACAGGCAATGTCCAGCGTCATGACCTTTCCATCTCCGGAGGATCGGAAAACTCTAACTACTATTTCTCCACCTCTTATTACTATAACAAAGGAATGGTTCTGTCAACAGCATACAAGAAGTTCAACATTACCTTCAATTCCGATCACCGGATCGGCAAGTTGTTCGATTTTGGAAACTCTTTGATGATCAGTTCCAGCCGTACTGATGGCAACCATGTGAACTATGCACTTTTCATGGCCAAAGTCCCTATAACACGTGTCTATGAAGATGATGGCAGCTGGGGAGTCATCCGGAACACCACCATGGAACACATGCATCCCAACCCTGTATGGAGGGCGGAAGCCTGTGTGCCGGACTACAATAAAGGGACGAGTGTGCGGGGGAACGTTTACCTCACCCTCCATATCCTGAAAGATCTGGATTTCACCGCACGAGGCAATATCTCCAGGTCTTTTGGGAACACGGTTACTTTTACAGCTGCTACCAACCCTGCCTGGAACTGGGAAGGAAGTACCATCAACAGCATCCAGAAGTCGCGGAGTGAGTCACAGTGGTGGAGCACCGACCTGTTGCTGAATTATGAGCATAATTTTAACGATCTGCATCGTATCAAACTGATGGCAGGGTATTCGGCTGAGGAAAATGTTTTTGAATCATTGAGTGGCGGACGGGAAGGCACACCCAACAACGATATTCCTTATTTGGGTGCGGGTGACCCTAATACGCAGACCAACGATGATTCGTACAACGACTGGGCTTTTATTTCCCAGTTTGCCAGGCTTCATTATTCATTCAAAGACAAGTATCTGGTTACCGGGACGATCCGCAGGGACGGGTCATCCAGGTTGGCCGCTGGCCACAGGTATGGTGTTTTCCCCTCAGTCTCTGCTGCCTGGAGACTTAGCAATGAAGGTTTCATGCAGGGAGTTGGATGGGTCAACGATCTGAAAGTTCGGGCCAGCTATGGTTCCCTGGGGAATGTACTCAGCCTCTCAACTTATGGTACGGTGGCCACCCTCAATCAAGTGAAGCTGGTGGTGAACCAGTCTCCTTTTGCCGGGTATACCCTGATGAGAGCTATCAACTCCGACCTGAAATGGGAGGTGACCGACAAACTGGACGTGGGGGTCGACGGTACTCTCCTTCACAATTCTCTCTATTTTACCTTTGACTATTTCCGGGAGATCACACACGATTTGTTGTTCAGCCTGGCTCTGCCCTATACCACCGGTTATGGATCCACCTTCCCTTATGTGAGCGGAAGTCCGACCATTAACGCTGGCGAGGTCAAAAATACCGGTATCGAGATGATGCTGGGTTGGAGGAAGACTGCGGGTGACTGGCATTTCGATGTCAGTGCCAACCTGACCCACGTAAAGAACGAAGTGGTGGACCTGGCAGGACAGAACCTCGAAACGCAGGGGCTTAAAGAAGGTTATCCTGTTCGTTCTTTCTACGGTTACACTTCTGACGGTCTGATCCTGGATGAGGAACAGAAAACGGGCCAGTGGAAAGGCAAGGATATCGGCGATATCCATCTGGTGGATATGGACGGAGATTCGGTGATTACTCCCAAAGACCGGGGGATCATTGGCCGTCGGTACCCCAGGTTCTATTACGGCGTTGTCGGTAAGGTGAACTACAGGGGATTTTCTTTCCAGATCCAGCTCAACGGCGTTCAGGATGTTGATAAATATGTGGCCAATCATGCATACAACTACTTCTACTCATGGGCCAAGAATGATGTGGCGGATCTGCTCAACAGGTATCATCCCACCCGCAATCCCAACGGGACCCTGCCCCGCCTGGATAAGAAAAACAGCGGTAAAAATGATCAGGTCTCAACTTTCTGGCTGCGGGATGCTTCCTATCTGAGGATCCAGACGATCAGCCTCAGCTACAGTTTCCGCGATATGCTGAAGGAAGTGAACGCTGTGAAAGACCTCAACCTGTACGTGAGTGCAGAGAACCTGTATACTTTCACCAAATTCCCGCTGGCTGAGGTGGATACACGAAGGGATCCCCTTATCGGCATCCCCCTTCCCAGAACGGTTATTGTGGGTATAAAAGCTATATTTTAATAACAGGCATTAAATCTACAGATCATGAAAAGATTATATAAAACATTCATTGTTGCCGTAGTGGTTACCCTGGTGGGTGTGGGCTGTTCAAATGATTTTCTGGACAGGTACCCCAAGGATACACCCAGCCCTGGTAATTTCTTCGTTGACGAACAGACCGCCATGCGGGCTGCTCTGGCCGGTATTAGCCGTATACAGTTCCACCTGAGTGGTGCAGTTGCCATGAGGGGAGGACATTACATCAATAATTTCGACTTGTTGACAGATGATGAGTATTCCCGTGCCAATAGGGCTTCCTGGTATGGATGGGCTTCTCCCCCGACATACTCCATATTTTACAAATACTGGGACGGATACTATAAATGTATTGCCAGTAGCAATTATGCCTTGGAGGGGATACCGACATCCACCGATCCCACCTATGATGCGGAAGCTCAGAAACCGGCCCTGGCGGTGGCACGGTTTCTTCGGGCCTGGGCTTATTCCAACATCGTGATGCTTTGGGGTGAAGCCCCGCTGATCACAAAAATGCTCAAGACGAGGGAAGAATATTATCAGCCTAAGTCAACGGTCGATCAGATATATGCCCAGATCTTTGAAGACCTCGAATATGCCGCCGAAAATCTTCCCGAGAGCTGGCCGGATTATGAAGGAGCGCCCACGAAAGCTGCCGCCATCACCTTCCTGGCACGGGAATATCTCTATTATGCCGATTATATCAAGTATGGGGACGGTACGGGCGATCCCGATGAATACTTCAGAAAAGCACGGGATGCTGCTGAGAATGCCGTGGCCGTAGCTGCAGATCAGGGAATTGTGTTGGGTAAATATGAAGGTTTCTGGCGTACAGCTAACGAACCTTATCCCGGAACGATCTGGGCTGTAGAGTTTGCAGAGGCTGAACCGGGTTACGGAAATACCAACCCGTGGGTGAGAACCGTCCGCGACATTGATGGACCTTTTAGAAAGATCCATGGCAGTGGCTGGGGTTATGCATTGCCTCAGCGAGACCTGTATGATGAATACGAACCCAATGATCCCAGAAGAGAATATTCCATCTGGTATCCGGGCGAGTTTTACGGTATTTATCATGGTCCGGATACCGATCCGATCGATTACTGGTATATCGATGAAAATACAGGTGACACGCTCCATACGACGAAAGTATATCACGACGGCGACTCGGTCTTTTATAATTATAAATGGTCTCCTTCGGGGATGAATACCAAGAAAACGGAGAACAACACCGACATGAGCTGGGCACAATGCGGACAGGACATCATCCTTTCGCGTCTGGCGGAGCTCTATCTGCTTGCTGCAGAAGCTTATGCCGAACTGGGCGATGAAGGGAATGCCCTGAAGTATGTGAACATGGTTCGTGCACGTGAAGACGTGAACCTGCCTCCTCGCTCCCTGGGTGATAACTTACCCGGTGACGGTAGTCTGATTGATATCGTTCGTCATGAGAGAAGGGTTGAACTGGCCATGGAAGGTTTCCGGCTGTTCGACATGGCCCGCTGGGGATTGCTCAAAACCTACAAGCAAAGAGGACAGAACCATGAGATACCCCGTCATTTCTATTATAAATTTCTGTCTGATGATAACGAGGCCAAATGGGATATTCCTTACGGAACTCCCGGACCGGGTCTGTGGCCCATCCCACAAAATGAGATCGACAGAAATGATGCCTTGACCGAAGCGGATCAGAATCCTGGTTATAACCAATGACGGGGACATTCAGCGGAAACAGGAAGAACCGGACCGATCGGTCCGGTTCTTTTTTGTTCCGCCTGAAATTGCAATCACGAAAAATACCGGATGACCATCTTAAGTGCAGGAGAGGACTCCCGTACGATTATGTTGTTACAGGCCGGGTTTTCTTTTTGTTTCTGTATGACCCTGTTCCGGAAAAATTATCCGCTATGGAAAGGAAGTTCCGGAAGGAACGTAAAAAAATACATTTGAAGAAGGAAATATCTTTTTTCAGGTTATCTTTGTTAAGCTCTAAAACGGCGGAACTTCTTAAAAAAGAAGAGGCAACAGGAGGTGTCCAGGGAGATACAAGACAAAGAGCTGGTCAAACGTTTACGGGCGGACGATATGTCGGCCTTTGATACCGTTTACCGGCTTTACAGCAAAAGGGTGTTCCGCTTTGCGATTTCCCTGTTGAAGAACCGGGAAGATGCAGAGGAGATCGTGCAGGAGGTCTTTTTCAGGGTGTGGGAAAAACGTGAACGACTAAGGGAGCATCTTTCGTTCCGTTCCTACCTTTTCACGATCACATACAATACTTCCATTTCTCTGATACGTAAGAGGGTGCGGGAGAATGCATGGCTGAACAGTGTCAAGGAGCTTCAGCAGCCGGTGGATGGACGTACCCCGGGGATGGAGATGGAATACGCCGAGCTGGAGGAAAAGGTGAAACGTACCATTGAGGAGTTGCCGGTACGACAACGGGAGATCTTCCTGTTGAGCCGGGAAGAGGGACTGTCGTACAAAGAGATCGCCGAACGGCTGGGGATCTCGGTTAACACGGTGGAAAACCACATGGTGAAAGCCTTGCGCTTTCTGCGAGATCATCTCTGCGACCTTTCCCTCATGCTGATGCTGTATTGTTATCTTTTTCTCTGAAAAGACGGCATGAGCCCCGAAGGAAAGAGGAAAGGTATCGAACGAAGAACTCTTCTCTTCCTAAGTGGTTGGAAGAATAGGATGACCTCCTCTGGGGTGATTCCGTGTTCCTCCCGTGATTGCTGAAAAGGTCGGAAAACAATGCACGCTGTCTTCGCTATGTCTGGCGGCAGATCTCCTGCCGGGAAGATCGTTTCTTACGTGATCAGGGTGATCCCCTTCCGGTGAACCTGCCCACGGTCCGGAATGTGGAGCCGGAAAAGGAACGATAGTGGTGCTACCTGTCGGGGACGTACTAAAAATGATGGCAACCTGATACGCTTGGGATCATCTTTTTTTCTATGGTACGGATTCACTGGCTCCTTCTGATTCTTTCCTTTTGTATGCCGTTGATATCTTCGGCACAGGAGCCCTCTCCTGAGGAGTGGGGAGGCCCCGTGGTGGAGGTCAAACGATCCGGGGACACCTGGCTCATCCGGGGGAAAAGGCACAAAATCCTCTATCATGAAAAAGATCTTACCATGGCGGTGGATGATGGAAGGGTAGTCTGGAAGATGGCTCCTTCCTCCTCCGGAGATATCCTTGTCCGCCACGGAGGGAGGATCTGGCGGGGATCTCTGGCCGGGGCCGGGCAGAAAAGTGTGGAAACATACAGCACAGGTTACATGAAGGGTGTGAGGGTGACCTTGAAAGGGTTCGGCGATCCGGCAGGGGGCTCCTTCGACCCGGTAGTGGTGATGGATCTCTGTCTGGAAGGGGAACGTGAGGAGGTGGTCTGCGAAATCATGGTCATTGAGGGGAAAGATGCTGTGGAACAACTGGACTGGCCCGGACCGCTGCAGGCAGAGGATGTCGATTATACGCTGATCCCTACGGGACGGGGCAATCTGATCCCCCGTCATTGGCCTCATGACTATCATCCTTTCAGATATGTACCCGGACTGGGAGAGAACAATGTCACGGGAGATACAATCAGTCTCATCCAGGCCAACCATATCGAATGCTGGTCGATGTCGTGGTGGGGGTTCAAGGCAGGTTCCTCTTCTCTGATCATGATCGTAGAGACGCCGGATGATGCAGGTTATCGTTTTGAACATCCCGCCGGCGGCCCTACGGTCATCGGACCTCGTTGGTATGCTTCGCTCGGCCGTTTCCGTTATCCCCGCAGGATAAGGATGGATTTTCTTGCGGATGGGAATTATGTTTCCCTGGCCAAACGGTATCGAAAATATGTAAAGGATATTGGACAGTTCGTTTCGCTGAGAGAGAAGATCGTCCGTCAGCCCGGGGTAGCCCGTCTGATCGGTGCGGCCCATCTGCGGCCCTATGTCAAGATACAGACCCGTACCTTCACCGCCATCCCGGCTCTCTCGTACGATATGTACAAAAGTCGCCATCAAAGACCGCAAGGAGACAGTGGCGCGAGCGTGATGACCTTCGACGAACTGGCCGGACAATTGCTGGAACTGAAAAACATGGGCGTCGAAAATATCCATGTGGTGATGTGCGGCTGGACGTACGGGGGCTACGATGTGGGCCATCCCGACCCATTACCGCCGGCACCCGAGGCCGGAGGATGGAAAGGTTACCGGAGGTACGTCAGAACCTGCCATGAGCTCGGATATACCTGTGTCAACGATGACCAGTACCGCGATTATTACCGCCGTGCCCACTCTTTCGATCCCCGGTTTGCCATCCATGAATCTGCCGCCGAGGGACGCCCCCTGGTTTTTCCCGGTACACGTTTTGAAAAACACTGGAAAGAAGGGAAGGTGGCTTTCATGAACTATTGGGCGGGAGGCGACAACGCTTACCTGGATGCCCGCTATGCTGTAGGGCATGTGATCAAGAACTATACCCTGATCGAAAATCATGGGATCCACCTGGACGGTATCTTTTTCGATGTGATGGGCTACGTACCTCCCACCGAGGATTTCAATCCCGAGCATCCTCTGACAAGAACGGATTGTATGAGATATCGTGCCCGGATGTTCTCGTGGGCACGGAACAACCTCGGTATTGTGGGTACGGAGGACGGAGCCGACTGGGTGGTGCCGTATGTCGACTATACTAGTGTGGCCAACGAAGGGGCATGTGTTCCGGTGCCTCTCTACAACCTTGTTTACCATGATGCGATCATCACCCAGTCGGGCGGCTTTGAAGATCCGCTACGCTGCATCCTCAATGCCGGCTATGTGCAGATAGATGCCAGGTTCGATCTGGAGATCCTCAAGATCGTGACCACCTTGCAGAAGCGTGTGGGGCTCCTGGAAATGACCGACCATCATTTCTTGGATGATACCTTCAGAAAAGAACAGACCATCTTCGCTGATGGTACCGTGGTTACCGTCGACAGGGATGCCGGGACATGGCAGATCGACCCTCCTTTGGTGATCAATGGGGAAAAGGTGGGAAAAGGTGTGATTAAGCGTTAGAGAGGACCCGGGTATCCGGCCGGTGGAGACGATTTCGTACGGGAGGATGATCCATTTTTTGGGGGGTCACTGGGTATTGATCGGGAAAAGGATTATTTTAGAAAACGAAATATTGCCAGTGATGAAAAAGATGTGTTTTCTTTTTCTTTTGGTTTTTTTCTTCTTTCCTGTAGGAACAGAAGGGAGAGGGTTGTTGCGGGAGCAGCCGTCGATGCGGTTGTGGTACAAACAGCCTGCCACCGTCTGGGATGAGGCTCTGCCTGTGGGGAACGGACGTATGGGAGCCATGGTCTTTGGGGATCCCCGGCATGAACGTCTGCAGCTCAATGAAGAGTCGGTCTGGGCAGGACAACCTCTCGACAACAACAACCGTCAGGCGCTCGCACATCTCCCCGAACTGCGCAGGCTCCTCTTCGAAGAGAAGGGGGAAGAGGCCACACGAATGGTTGAGAGATATTTCCTCGGAACGCCACCCCGTATACGCTCTTACCAGACCGCCGGTGATCTTTTTTTTCTCAGCGAGGATACGCTGTCGCCTGTGACGGATTATCGACGGGAGCTTCTTCTCGAGCAGGGGGTTGCTCGTGTTGTCTACCGTTGTGGCCCGGTCACCTATGAGCGTGAGATCTTCGTTTCGGCTCCCGACGATGTGCTGGTCATGCGTATGCGTGCCCTGGGAGGGGTTGTGGGAGGGCGTTTTCTGCTGGAGCGTGACCGTGATGCTGCCACCCGCGTCGAGGGAGACCGTCTGGTGATGACCGGTCAGATCGTTGACCCGCCCGACACTCTGCGGGGCCCGGGAGGCAGACATATGCGTTTTGCCGGCATGGCTCAGGTGAAGGTGCATAAAGGAACGGTGCTTCACGACGGGACCTCCCTCGTCGTGAAAGATGCGGACGAGGTGATCGTCCTGCTCACACTGCATACCGACTATGATGCCGAGGCCCTGGATTTCGATCGTCGCATCGATCCCGAGCAGGCGTGTCTGAACACCCTCGCACGGGCTTCCTCGCGCTCCTGGGACGAGCTGTACCGGCGGCACGTAAGTGACCATGCGGGGCTCTTTGACCGGGTGAGGCTCACCCTGCCCTCCACACCTCTGGACACGCTCCCCACCGACAGACGTCTGCAGGCGATCCGCGAAGGAGCGGACGATCCTTCTTTTGCTGCGCTCTACTTTCATTACGGCAGGTATCTCCTCATGGCCAGTTCGCGCGCCCCGGGACGTCTGCCTGCCAACCTGCAGGGAATCTGGAACGAACATTTCCAGGCGCCCTGGAACTCCGACTTCCATACCAACATCAATCTTCAGATGAATTACTGGCCGGCCGAGGTGGTTCATCTGCCGGAGTGTGTGGAGCCGTTGGGTCATTTCCTCCGGCAGGTAGCCCGTCACGGGACGGTGACGGCCCGGGTGATGTATGGAGCCCGGGGATGGACCCTCCACCATCTTACCGATGCTTTCGGACGTACGGGAGCCATGGACGGCCCGTGGGGACTGACCCCCATGGACGGCCCGTGGATGACCTTCCCCTTGTGGCGTCATTATGCTTTTACCCTCGATACCCTCTGGCTACGGGAGACCGCCTGGCCCCTGATGAAAGGAGCAGCCCGCTTCGTGCTCGATTTTCTCACTCCCGGCCCCGAAGGGTTCCTGGTCACCGCACCTTCCAGCTCACCTGAGAACGCCTATTACCTTCCCGGAACAAAAAAAATCGCCAAGCTCACCTATGCTGCTACCATGGACATTGAGATCATACGGGGCCTGTTCGATCATTGTCTTCAGGCCATGGAGGTGCTGGGCGGGGAAGAGCCCCTGCGGGACAGCCTGATCCGGGCTCTCGACAGGCTCCCTCCACTGCGTATCGGCAGCGATGGCACTCTTCAGGAATGGATCAAAGACTATGAGGAACCATGGCCCGGACATCGCCATATCTCTCATCTCCTGGCACTCTATCCGCTGCATCAGATCACTCCCGCTCAGCCCGAACTGTTCGAAGCGGCAAAGAAGACCATCGAGAAACGCCTCTCTCACGGAGGAGGACATACTGGATGGAGCCGCGCCTGGATCATCAACTTCTACGACCGGCTGCAGATGGGCGAGGAGGCGTACCACCATCTCCTCCTGCTGTTCCGGCGCTCTACCCTGCCCAATCTTTTCGATACCCATCCCCCCTTCCAGATCGACGGTAATTTTGGCGGAACAGCAGGCATTGCCGGCATGTTGCTGCAATCATGGAACGGCGAGATCCATCTCCTCCCTGCTCTCCCCTCTGCCTGGGACCACGGGACCATCCGGGGATTACGGGCCCGGGGAGGATATACCGTCAATATCACATGGAAAGACCACAAACCTGTGATCATTGCTGTCAAGGCTGACAAAAAAGTCCCGGTAACATTGATCAGCGGAGAAAAACGTTACCTCCTGCATCCGGAACCGGGAGTTATGTATACTTTCAACGGCGAACTTGAACCGGTTGTAAAATAATGGAAGAAGATGAGACAAAATAGATGAGGCAATGTTCCCTGTCCCGTTCGTGAAGGGGTGCAGATCAAGATCGTGGTGTGAAGGAAAGATGTGAGGGGGGGTGCGTGATCCGGGTTTTTCCGACTTTGAAGGAAGCGGCTTCTACCTGTGCGAAGATGCTCCTTTTTGCCGGAAAATCCCCGCTTTCCGGAAGATGCCTTTCCATGAGATGGGGGTCAGCGAGAAAGATTGTACCGGGACGGGAAATGAGAAGATTATGGATCGGACAGAAAAACAGATCTTTATGAAACACATGTTTACAATTCTGGTCGTTTGGATGCTTTCTGCTGTCAGCCTGGTTGCGCAGCAGGAGGAGGATCGTTTTGCGCGCATTGCCATGAGGGATGAGGCGGTGCGATGGGGGTTGCTGCGGGAGGTGGTTCCCATGCCGCTTCCGGAGGTGTATCTTCCCACAGGGACAGATGCTGGCGAAGCCTTTTCTTCCGTTCCTTCGTTGTCCACCGCCGGAGAGCTGGAGAACGAGCTGCAGCGGATGCGGGATCGCTATGCCCCTTTCCTGCGCGATCTGGCCCCTGCTGTCCGGGAAGAGCGCATAAGGGTGCCTCTCAGACATTTCTACTGGCGTGTCGAAACACCTGCGGACAGATCCGATTTTTTCAGGGTTCATCGGGGCGAAGGTGACTGGAAAAAGGTCGCCATCCCCCATTATGGTCCGCCTCTTGGCAGAGCGGTGACCTATTACTACCGTACTTTCCGGGTTACTCCTGATATGATGCGGAAAGGGAGCATATTCCTGCATTTCGACGGGGTGGACTACAAGGCTCACGTTTTTGTCAACGGGGCTTATATCGGTTCCCACGAAGGTTTTTTCGCTCCCTTCGAGTTTCCCGTCACCGGTCATGTGAAGGTGGGGGAGAACACGCTGGTGGTCAAGGTGGAGAACGATCATACTACCACTTCGAGGAAGGGCGACAAGATCTATGCGGCTACAGGGCCGGGATACGATGACCCCCGTGAAGGATGGCATCATTGCCCTCCGGGCATGGGCATTTACCAGCCCTGTTACCTGGAGGCCCGTTCTCCGCTGCATATCCGTGATCTGTTTGTCAGACCGGTGCTCTCGGAAGAAAAGGCGGAAGTATGGATCGAGGTGAACAATTATTTCCCCACACCCCGAAAGATCCGGCTTTCCTTGTCGGTCTACGGACAGAATTTCGATACCACGGTGGTGGAAGGGTTCCGTTATCGTCCCCATACCGTTGTGGTGCCGGGGTTGGGTGATCTGGCCAAGCCCACCGACTGGGAGAGCAAGGATCTGCCCATGGGTTACGGTGTGAACTTTCTGAAAGTCACCCTCCCCATGAAAGGAGCCCGGCTTTGGGAGCCGGGAACGCCCTGGCTGTATCAGCTACAGGTGCGGCTCTACGATGAGCAGGATGAGCTGCGCGATGTGCGGAAATGCCAGTTCGGGATGCGTTCCTTTACCATGGATACCCTCCATACCCCCAAAGGAAGGATGTTCCTCAACGGAAAGATGATCCGATTGCGGGGGGCCAACACCATGGGCGCTTTCCAGCAGGATGTGATGCGAGGCGACACGGCACAGCTGAGGGACGACATTCTTCTGGCCAAGATTCTGGGACTGAATTATCTGCGGATGACCCAGCGTCCCGTGCAGAAAACGATCTATGATTACTGTGACCGTCTGGGGATGATGACCCAGACCGACCTCCCTCTTTTCGGCACCCTGCGCACCAATCAGTGGGCCGAGGCGGTGCGGCAGGCAGGCGAGATGGAGAGGCTGGTGCGGAACCATCCCTGTAACATCCTGGTCACCTATATCAACGAACGTTTTCCCAATGCCGAAGGTTCGCCGCAGCGTGCCATGTCGACGGCCGAGGAGTACTATCGCTTTTTTCGTGCCTGCGACCAGGCTGTTCACATGGCCAACCCCGACAGGGTCATCAAGGCCGGCGACGGGGATTACGATCCTCCTTCCCCGGGCCTCCCCGACAACCATTGTTACAATGCCTGGTACAACAGTCATGGCCTCCCGCTGGGGAAGATGCACAAAGGCTACTGGCAGCCTGTCAAGCCGGGATGGTACTATGCCTGCGGAGAGTTCGGGGCAGAGGGACTGGACAACTATCCCGTGATGAAGAAATACTATCCTGCCGGATGGTTGCCTGCCAGTGCAGAGGAAGAGAAAACATGGACGCCGGGAGTCATTGCCGCAGCCCAAACCTGGCGTTTCCACTATATGTGGTTCAATGCCCAGCATTCCGTGCACGACTGGATCGAAGCCAGTCAGGAGCATCAGGCCTGGGCCACCCGGATGTATGCCGAGGCTTTCCGTCTCGACAGCAACATGGTCTCCTTTGCCATCCATCTTTTCATCGATGCCTGGCCGGCAGGGTGGATGAAAGCCATCATGGATGTGGACCGCCAGCCCAAAAAAGCTTTCTTTGTGTACCGCGATCTTCTGAAACCCCTGGTGGCCATCCTTCGTACCGACAGATATCACTATTTCTCTGGTCAGGAGATCCTCGCCGAAGCATGGGTGGCCCATGACTGCAACACCATCCCCCGGGGATACCGACTGAAGTACCAGTTCCTGATAGGCGACAGCGTCGTCTTCGCCAACAGTGTGGATCCGGTCATCCCGGTCAACAGTTCCCGTTTTCAGGGGTACCTGCGGTTCCCGGCACCGCAGGTACGGCAACGCACACCGTGCCGGTTGATGCTGGCGCTCTTTGACGAGAAGGGAGAGGGTGTCAGCCAGTCGATCCTCGATCTTGAGATCTTTCCCCCTGCGAAACATGTGAAAGAAACTCTGTACCTGACCCCTGCCGGGCGTGACCCGCTGGGTATCAGAGAAATGGAAGAAGATGTTGGTTTTGCCGGATCCCCCGCCGAGGCTTCGGCCATCATCGTCTCTGATTACGGATGGTACGACCGTCACAGGAAAGAGATCGACGCGCTTGTCCGAAAGGGTCATACCGTTCTTTTCGGAGAACTCTTGCCCGGCAAGTACCGCATTGGCAATACCACCGTCGAGGTGGAGAAAACCCATATGGGGGAATATTTCTTTGCATCCCCCCGCTTACAGCATCCGCTGGTGAACTGGGCCCAACCGCTCGATTTCCGGTTCTGGTACGATGAAGAGAAAGACTATGTGACCCCCTTCCTGGGGAACCTTTTCCGGGCGGAAGGGTGGTCCCCCGTCATCACCAGCGGCAATCCCGACTGGCGTGGCGACAACGGCGAAGCTCTGGCCGTGGGAGAATACCCTTACGGGGAAGGCGTGTTCCGTATATGCCAGCTGCGACTGAACCATCGCCTTCGGACCGAACCGGTGGCACGCCTGTTACTGGAACATCTTATTTCACCGGTCATTCATGAAAAAAAAGAACAATAAGAAATGGTTGACATCTGTTCTTTCGCTGAGCTGAAATACCCGTCGGTGCAGAACCGGCGGAGTGCAGGGAGCATGTGTCCTCTTTCGGTGAAGGGGCTGAAAGATCATCCTTATTGCAGGAGGAGACATGTTCTGTTCTTTCTGTTCTTTTTGTTCTTGTCAGGTGGGATGTGGGCTGTTCCGGATACGTTGGATCCCGCGGTACAGCGTTTCCGGGAATGGGAATTCGCACGGGTACCTGCTCTGCGGATCATGGAAGGGAAACTCAATACGGCGATCCTCCCCGCTGAAAGGAAAAGTGAATGGTGGCAGAGAAGACACCGGCAGAAGCTGGCCGAAGTGAGAGGAAAGAAAAAAGATACCCGTCTGGTGTTCCTTGGCAACTCCATTACCCACAATCTGGAAAAACCCGGGAATCGGGAAGTGTGGAATGCTTTTTTTGGTGATTATGATCCGCTCAATCTGGGTTTTGGAGGTGACCGGACGGAGAATGTCCTGTGGCGTATCCAGCATGGAGAGCTGGAAGGTCTCCATCCCCGCCTGCTGGTACTGCTCATCGGCACCAACAATACGGATGCGGAGCATTATCCCACCGTTCACACAGGGCCGGAGGTGGCGGAAGGGATCGCGCGGATCTGTTACGAGGTGCAAAAGAGATTGCCTGAGACAAAGATCCTCGTTCTCGGCATCTTTCCTTATGGTCGGGATCCCCATGACCCGCGACGGCTGGCCAATGAGGAAGCCAATCGGCTTGTGTCACAGCTGGCTGACGGCAGAAAGATCTTCTTTCTCAACCTTCAAGATCGCTTTGTTGATCCCCAAGGGCATATCGACCCTTCCCTGATGCCCGATTACCTGCATCCTTCACGTGCCGGGAACTGGTTGTGGGCCAAAACAATGTCTCCGGTGGTGAAGGAGATCATCGAGGATGTTTATGTGCCGGTACGGGCCCTCAGCGACGATCTCCCCCTCAAAGTAAGGTACAAGAAGATCGATTCCACACAACTCTATCTTTACATATGGTATCCTCCCGATTTTCAAAGAGGTGACCGTCGGCCGGCGATCATTTTCTTTTTTGGGGGAGGATGGCGTGTGGGGAGCCCCCATCAGTTCACCAAGCAGGCACGTTATCTTGCACGTCTCGGGATGATCGCCATGACGGCGGATTATCGTGTGGAAAAGCGGGATCATACCACACCCTTCGAAGCGGTCAAAGATGCAAAGTCGGCGATCCGTTTCCTGCGCAGCCATGCACTCCTGCTGGGTATCGACCCCGGCAGGATCGTAGCTTCGGGAGGATCGGCCGGAGGTCATATCGCCGCAGCAGCAGGGATCGTGCCGGGCCTGGAAGAAAAGGGCGAGGATACCACTGTCAGCTCCCGTCCCAATGCCCTGGTGCTTTTCAACCCCGTCTTTGACAACGGACCCGGAGGTTATGGCTACGACCGTATCGGCGAGAGATACGGGGAGATCTCCCCCCTCCATAACATTGCTCCCGGCGACCCTCCTACCATCCTCTTTTTCGGCGACCACGACAACTTAGTGCCCGTCTCTACCATTCATGCCTTCCGGCGGAAAATGCTGGAAGCCGGCAACCGATGCGATCTTTTCCTTTACCCGGGACAAGAACACGGCTTCTTCAATAGCTGGTTCCCCGAATATTTCCAGAAAACGATGGAAGCAACGAGGAACTTCCTGAGATCGCTCGGATACCTGCCAGAAGATGGTGGGTGACAATGCTTCATGGATTGATTGGATCCTGATGCCGTCAAAAGGAAAACCGGATCGTGAAAATGCCTGGAGGAGGAAAAGGATCCCCCGGCAGGAACGAACAACGGGAAAATATGATGGCAAAGGGAATCTCCACGGTGATCGGAACAAACTGTAGAAAGGAAGGAGAGGGAAAAGAAAATACCCACCTATGAAAACTAAAAGGGTGGAAAAAGTTGGGAAAGGAGAAAAAATATTCCTTAAATTCGTGTTTCATTCTATCTGCCGCAACTTAACCTGAAAAATTCGTGCATGATGAAAAAACAACTCACTATTACTTTCTTGATCATCTCGCTGACCCTTTCCGCACAGGAGGGGTGGGTTGATCTGTTTAATGGTCATGATCTGAAAGGCTGGGAACAGCTCAACGGAAAAGCGAAGTACTATGTGGAGGACGGGGTACTGGTTGGAGAGACGGTCCTGGGTTCCCCTAACAGTTTCCTTTGTACCAGGGAGCATTTTGGGGATTTCATCCTTGAGTTTGAGGTTTTGCTCGAGCCGGCGGTCAACTCGGGAGTGCAGATACGCAGTGAGAGCAGCAAGGACTACATGAACGGTCGTGTGCATGGTTATCAGGTGGAGATCGATCCTTCCACACGGCGCTGGACAGGGGGTATCTACGACGAGGCGCGTCGCGGCTGGCTGTACAACCTGGAGCGCAACCCCCGCGGCAAGCAGGCTTTCCTCATGGGCCAGTGGAACAAGTTCCATGTGGAAGCTGTCGGCGATGAGATACGCACCTGGGTCAACGGAGTGATGTGTGCCAACCTGGTGGATACGATGACCGCCTCGGGTTTTATCGGTCTGCAGGTGCATGGCATTGGTCATAACAAAGCGCTGGCGGGCAAGAAGATACGCTGGCGTAACATCCGCATCCTCACTACCGGCCTTGACACTGCCCGCTGGAAACCCGACCCCCGGGTGCCGGTGATCAGCTACCTCGACAACCGGCTCACCCCACAGGAAAAGGCCGAGGGATGGAAACTGCTGTGGGATGGCAAGACCACCAGAGGATGGCGCGGTGCCAGGCTCGATCATTTCCCGGAAAAAGGTTGGGAGATCAGGGACGGAATCCTCACCGTCCAGGGAGCCGACGGTGCCGAATCGGCCAACGGAGGCGATATCATCACCACCCGTACCTATCGCAACTTTGTCCTGGAAGTGGATTTTCAGATCACCGAAGGAGCCAACAGCGGCATCAAGTATTTTGTCGATCCCACGCTCAACAAGGGGAAAGGTTCGGCCATAGGCTGTGAGTTCCAGATCCTTGACGATCAACACCATCCCGATGCCAAAAAAGGTACCGACGGCAACCGCACCCTGGCTTCGCTCTACGACCTCATCCCTGCCCGGGCGGCTAACTCCCGTTTGCAGGGTTATGCCAAGCGACCGGTGGGAGGATGGTACCGTGCCCGCATCGTGGTGCGGGGATGCCACGTGGAACACTGGATCAACAACATCAAAGTGGTGGAATACGACCGTTGCGGCCAGATGTGGCGGGCCCTGGTGGCTCGCAGTAAATACCATGTCTGGCCCCACTTCGGCGAAGCACAGGAAGGACATATCCTCCTCCAGGACCACGGCTGTACCGTGCACTTCAAGAACATCAAAATACTTGAACTGAACAGATGCGATGAAATGTAATCCAATAAGATCATGAGAAAAAAGAACAACCCTACCACCCGCAGGGATTTTATGAAAAAGACGGCTCTGGGGGCGGCTGCTATCACCCTCGGCGGGACCGCCTTTCCGGCAGCCAGCTATCGCCGTATCATGGGAGCCAACGACCGCATCATCGTGGCCCTGGTGGGTATGGGACGACGTTTTCCCGGATACCTCGACCCGATGGTGGAGTACAAGGACGGGGTCACGGTGAAGTACCTTGCCGATGTGATGCGTTCGCGGCGGGAAAAAGGTGCTCTGCGGTTCCGTGAGAAAGTGGGCTACGATCCCATGCTGCTCAACGACTTCCGCAAGGCACTCGACGACAAGGAAGTCGATGCGCTTTTCTTTGCCATCCCCGATCACTGGCATGGTCCGGCCACCTGGATGGCGCTGGAGGCAGGCAAACATGTCTATGTGGAAAAACCCCTGACCCATAACCCGCGCGAGGGAGAGCTGCTGCTCCAATACCTCAGGCGTTACCCCCGCGTGGTGCAGATGGGGAACCAGCAACGCTCCTCGCCGGAGACGCGGCAGATCATCGATGAGATCCATCGCGGGATCATCGGCAAGCCTTATCTGGCCGTGGCTTTTTACACCAATGCCCGGGGGAGGGTGAAAAATCCTGTCCCCGCCGACCCGCCCGACGGGCTCGACTGGGAGCTGTTCCAGGGCCCTGCCCCACACGACCGGTACGTGGACAATGTGTTCGACTACAACTGGCATTGGTACGGATGGAAGTTCGGTACCGCCGAGACGGGCAACAACGCCACCCACGAGCTCGACATTGCCCGCTGGGCCCTCCGGGTCGATTACCCCGTGGAAGCCGAGGTGGTGGCCGGCAAATACCATTTTGTCGACGACGGCTGGACCATGTACGATACCATGGATGCCACCTTCCGTTTCTCCAACGGCACCACCATCAAGTGGGACGGTAAAAGCCGCAACGGCTATCCTACTTACGGCAGCGGCCGGGGCACGATCATCTACGGCAGCGAAGGAACCGTCTATGTCGACCGGGGAGGATATCGCCTCTACGACAGGAAAGGCAAACTCATACGCGACAGCAAATCCGCATACAAGGAAACCGGCACGGCCCTGGGCGGCGGCGGCGACCTGACCACCCTCCACGTGGGCAACTTTTTCGACGCCATCCGTGGCAAAGCCCAACTCCATTCCCCCATCCGCGAGGGAGCCAAAAGCACCCTCCTGTGCCATCTGGCCAACATCGCCTACCGCACCGGCCAGCGCCTGGAGATCGACCCGGCCGACGGACATATCCGCAATGCAGAAGCGATGAAACTGTGGGGCAGGGAATATGAACCGGGATGGGAACCCCGGATCAGCTGACATAACGGAAACGGAAAAGGAATGAAAGTCTTTGCGGATGTCTTGTTTACCGGGATATTGGTTCTTTTGCTTTTCCCGGATGCAGCGGTTTTGGCACAGGACGATACCGGACTCTCCTCGCGGCAGTACCATACCCACCGTACGCCGCTCACCCATACCTGGCTGAAGATGACCACCGGCGAGCAACGGGTCAAGGTGGCTTTCCTCGGTGGGTCGATCACGGCCATGCGGGGATGGCGCTACATGGTGGAGAAATATCTCATGGAACGTTTCCCTGCGACGGAATTCGATTTCGTGCAGGCGGGTGTCCCGTCGATGGGTTCCACCTCCGATGCGTTCCGCGTGGAGAGGGATGTGGTCAACTTCGGACCGGTGGACCTGCTCTTCGTCGATGCGGCCGTCAACGACCATCTTAAAGGCCGTACTGCCGACGAGCAGATATGCGGCATGGAAGGGATCGTCCGTCATGTGCGCTACGTGGGGCCCCGGACCGACATCGTCTTCCTCTATTTCGTGGACCCCGGCAAGATGAAAGATTACCATGCCGGCAAAGTGCCGGAGGTGATCACCAACCATGAACGGGTGGCCCAACATTACGGTATCTCTTCCATCAACCTGGCCCAAGAGGTGACCGACCGCATCGCCGCGGGTGAATTTGACTGGGAGCACGATTTCAGGGACCTCCACCCCTCGCCTTTCGGTCAGAGGATCTACCGCCATTCCATTGTGACCTTCCTCGAGGATGAGTGGAAAAAAGCGGAAGAAAAGAAAAACACCCTGACCGACCCTCCCCTGCCGGAGAAGCTGGATCCGGCTTGCTACGACAGAGGCTGGCTCTATCCCGCCTGGCAGCTGCCACATCCGGAAGGGTGGCATTATGTGGAGGTATGGGATCCAGAATATGCCGTCGGAAAAAGGACCAACTATTACCATGTGCCGGTGCTGATCGGGGACACACCCGGCAAGGTGCTGAGATACACCTTTCAGGGGAATGCCGTGGGCATCGTCGCCATCGCCGGCCCCGACGAAGGGATCATCGAATACCGCATCGACGGTGGTACATGGAAACAACAAGACCTGTTCACCCGTTACAGTCAGGGGCTTTACCTGCCCTGGTACTATACCCTGGGTGCCGGACTGGCGCAGGGAGAACATACCCTGGAGATCCGCCTCACGGGTGAGAAGAACGAGAGAAGCAAGGGTGCCAAGGCACATATCCGTTATATTTTCGTCAACAGATAGACACAGATGAACAAAATGGAGCACAAAAAAAGGATGAAAAAGCTCTTGCCCGTTCTCCTTGTGTTCCTTCCTTTGCTGTTGGCCTGCAAGGGGGGGCATGAGCAGAGAAAAGAAGAACCGGTGACGCTGAAAGTGCTGGAATGGAACATCTGGCACGGTGGCAAAGGGGAGAGGCTGCCGGTGAAGGATGCCCGGCCGGAGATCATACGTATCCTCAAACATTCGGGTGCCGACGTGATCCTGATGATCGAGACCTATGGGGCTGCTCCCATGATCGCTGACTCGCTGGGATTCCATTATGTTCTGCTCTCGAGTAACCTGTGCATCTTCAGCCGGTATCCCATCCTCGACACGCTGGTCTTTCCCGACAGCATCTCTACGTTCAACTTTGGCGGGGTGAAAGTGGATGTGGCCGGCCGGCCGGTGATCTTTTTTGACACTTGGTTGCATTATCTTCCCGATGCCCGTCGGGTACCAGTCGACTCGTCCGAGACGGCGATCATCAACTGGGAATGCCGGGGTAGCCGGGATGATGAGATAAGGACCATCCTTCATCTTATCCGGCCTTATCTGCAGCAGGCCGACAGTATCCCCGTGGTCCTGGGAGGGGATCTTAACAGCCATTCGCACCTCGACTGGGTGGAAACGACGAAAAACAAATATCATCACGGCGGTGCGGTCGTTCGTTGGCCCGTATCATGGGCTCTGACGCAAGCGGGACTTCGAGATGCCTACCGCGAGATCCATCCCGATCCGGCTGCGGATCCCGGCACCACCTGGTTGTCGTCGGGAAAAGTGAACGGATCGATCCTTTACGACCGTCAGGACCGCATCGATTACATCTACTACCGTGGTAAAAAACTGCAGGCCGTGGCAGCGGAGGTCTTTGTTGCCCCCGATGGCAGCACCTTTACGTTCCACGGACGGTCGTTCATGTTCCCTTCCGATCATGGATTCGTGTTGGTCACCTTCCGTCTGAAGTAAGGGAGACAAGAGCCTCCTCACGGCATATCCCTTTTACGTTCCTGGTGGTCGGGGAAAGGAGGGGATCCCTGTATCTTCTGAAGGGGTTTTACCTGCCCTGGTACTATACCCTGGGTGCCGGACTGGAGCAGGGAGAACATACCCTGGAGATCCGCCTCACCGGAGAGAAGAACGAGAGAAGCAAGGGTGCCAGGGCACATATCCGTTATATTTTCGTCAACAGGTGAGAAAGAAGATCTTTGTTCCCCTCCCGGACAGCAGGTAGTCTGAATCCTTACCAAAAAACAGGTGTTAGGAGCCGGCATGAGGAAGCGGAAAGGGATGATCAAAATGAGAGTTTTTATACGAGGAATAGCGTAAGAGTCCCGCCGGGATTGAAAGCTTGTAAAAGAAAAAAAATCCGAGAACTTGTCTTTACCCAAACACCGGGAAGAGAGATTAAGGAATGGCAAGATGTAACTTTATTGGATCCTGAACGTCTTTAGAAGGTAAGGCATTGGGTGGTGGGGATGAGATTCTTTTCAAATAAAAATCTGTGAAATGAAAAAATTTTCACCTCTTCTTTTATTGTTGGTTTCCGTTCCGCTTTCGGGCCAGCGGGTAAAAGGGACCGATACCCGGGCATTCCCCTTGTTGGAGAACAACGGGAAATACGGTATTGCCGGTGTGCACGGAAAGAAGATCATTCAGGCTGAATACGATACGGTGATAAGGCTGGAAAATGCGTTCATCGTGGTCGGGGAGGGTGCAGCCGGGGTGATCGGACTCAATGGCGACACGGTCCTTCCGGTTCTCTTCAGGAGCATTGAAGAAAAAGGAGATTTTTATTTTGTCGGAAAAGACGGAAAGCGAGGAGTGTATACATTGAACGGAGACTTGGTCGTCCCCGTGGAATATGACAGTGTGCGGCTTGACGGGGCCTGGTTCCATGTAGCAAAGAACGGGAAATGGAAGATCATAGCCCTGAACGGGGAGGTGCTACCCGGGTCTGAGTATGACGGGGTCGTGCGTGAAGGCTCCTGGTTCCGTGTGACAAAGGAGGGGAAGTTAGGGCTCGTAGCCCTGAACGGGGATGTGCTCCTTGAACCGTTGTATGACAGGATCGTACGTGAAGGTGCCTGGTTCCGTATGATAAAGGACGGGAAACAGGGGCTCATAGCCCTGAACGGAGATGTGCTCCTTGAACCGGTATATGACGGGATCGTGCGTGAAGGCTCCTGGTTCCGTGTGACAAAAGACGGGAAGCAAGGGATCATTTCCTTGAACGGGGAAGTGCTGCTGGCTCCGGAGTTTGACGGGATCGTGCGGGAAGGTTCGTGGTGGCGGGTCACCCGGAACGGGAAACAGGGGATCGTGGCTCTCAACGGGGACGAGGTGGTTCCTGTCGAATATGACAGGGTCGTCAGGGACGGATCTTCCTTCCGGGTTGTTCGTGACGGTCGTGCCGGGATACTGGGCATGAGCGGGGAGGAGATCATCCCTGCGGAGTATGATGCGATAAAAAGGTCGGGAGTCTTTTTCCTGGTCAGACAAGGAGATCTGACCGGCATATACTCCCTGGACGGCCGGGTGGTCTTTGAGCCCCGTTTCGATCGGGTACGCTGCTACCGGGATTATTGTCTTGTCAGCGAGAACGGCCTGAAAGGGGTTATCGATGCGGACGGCGGGATCGTGATACCCATCGAGTATGACGATCTGCGCCTCGACGGCAAAAAGGTGATGGGCCTGAAGAACAATGAATGGCAGGAGATCCGCGGCATTGATCTGTCAAGAGTGAAGTTTTGACTTCCGGAAGGATGATCCCGCTACCATCCGGGCAGGAAGTTGATCCCGAAAAAACCTTTGCCCATGTGGTCGCCGATGAGTGGCCAGGCATAATAAGGCTCCACCACGATGGCTCCCATGACGTTGATGCGGGCTGAGAAGCCGGTGCTGAAGAGAGGCACGCGGTTCGACGGATCATAGTTGGTATAGTCGAGGCTGATCCTGTCGCCACGGTCCCAGGTGAGGCTGCCATCGAGGAAACCCACCAGTTCGGTGTAGAAGTATTGCACCTTAATGAGCCCCAGTCGTTTAGGGCCGGCCAGCGGCAGCCGCATCTCCACATTGGCCACCGCCATCTGGTTGCCGTACAGCTGATCGAAGATGAAACTGGCCTGGTCGGCCGGCATGCCGTCGAACACACGGTAGTTGTCGTAACCATGCATGTACCACGGGTAGCTGGGGGTGAGGGGATAGAGCGCAAAGGTGCGGCCGTTGGTCGACAGACGCCCCGTGTACAGCCCGCGGGCCGCTAACGTCAGCGGACGCAAATAGAAATATTTTCTGTAGTCGCCTGTGATGGCCAGGAAATCATACACGCCGAAATATTTCTCCACCTCGAAGCGCCCGCGTGCCCCCCGCATCGGCGAAGCCAGCCCGTTGATCGAATTGTCGAGCACCGCCGCCGCATACACCGTCTGCATGTTGAACCCCTTCGGCGCGGGGAGTTTATGACGGTTTCCGCCCATATAGGTGCCGTACACAGGGTCATAATAGTTGTTCCATTCGTCGATGCGATAGTAGTAAAAAGCCTGTGAAGCCCCCAGCTCGAGACGCTGGGTGGTGGAAATGGGATAATAGGCGTACAGTTCGATCCTGTCCTCGAAAGTACGGACGATATCGTAGATCAGGTTGTCGACAAGATAGTATTGATCACCCAGGTGGAGGGTGTCGGGTTTTATGTATGAGTAACCGCTCATGTAAGGGATGTGTGACACCGAGGCGCCCCAGGTGAGCCGGTTCTTCTGGTTCACGTAAGTCACCTGGCCGCCGAAGTCGTAGATCTCCCCGTTGAGGGCCAGGCTGGTGAAGAGCTGCTGGGTGCCGGCGATGTCGCTGAAGATGGCGAACACGCTCCCCGTCATCCCCCGGGCGAAACTGTTGGTGCTGATGCCTGCCTGAACATTGGAGATGTAGTCGAGCTGAAAACGAGCCTTGTAGGGCTTCTTCAGATAGTCCTCCGGCTGAATGGCCGACAGCGGCTCGCGGTCCTGCAACCCACGGTCGACGATGTTGCGGCCGATGCGTTTCAGGGGGGGCAGGATGCCCGCTGCCATATCGAGTGAGTCGGGAGAGACCTCATGCGCCTCGAAATCATCCACCGACGCTTTGTAAATCGTATACTTGTTGTCGGAATAGTAGGAATAGACCAGCTCGTTGTTGTGACGCGAGATGCTCACGGCCGGTGAATACTGGGTGATGCCCGTGATACCCACCTCATAGTCGGTGAGCTGGAAGACCCGCCCGTCGGCCAGATCGTAACGGTACAGGTTGCGTTTGCCGTCGCGGTCGGAAAGGAAGAAGACGGAGCTGTCGTTGACCGAGAAAAGGGGGTTAAGGTTGTCGGCCCCCGGAAAGACGGGCAGCACCGTGATCTTCCCCGTCTTCACGTCGATGAGGGCCAGGTTGGTGTGTAAATAAGGCCGGTCGGTGGGGACGGCCGTGCGGTCGGTGGCCACCACCAGATAACGGCCGTCGTGCGACCAGCAGGGATGGAGGTATGAATAACGGTCGTTGGTGATGCGGATCACCTCGTCCGTCTCGGGATAGTAACGGAACAGATCGGGCTGTCCCTCCACCAGCCCCGCTACGACGATGCTCTTGCCGTCGGGAGCCCACGCCGGCTGGTAAAAAGCCGGCACGCCGGGGATGAAGATCTTCTTCGAGAGCTTGTTCTTCTTCACGTCGATGATCACCAGGGCGTTCTTGCCCTTGTCGTAGACGGTGAAGGCGAAATAACGGCTGTCGGGCGACCAGGTGCCTGCCGACTCGAGATTGTTCATGGCGTCGATCTCATGGTGCTGGACGGTGGCCGAAAGACGACGGACCACCTTCCTTCTGGCAACATCGGCCAAGAAAAGATCGAACGAGATGACATCTTTCTCCGAAAGAAAGACCAGATACTTCCCGTCGGGACTCAGCGAGGGGGAGACGTTCACGTCCCCTGCGTTGCCGGGGAAAGCCACCTCGATACCCGTGAGTTTCTCCACCGAGTCGGGAAGGAACTGTTTGTAATAAAGAGTATATGCACTTTTCCACATCCCGGCGATGGTGGCGGCGTCGAGGCCCAGCACATCTTTCATGGCCTGTTCGTAACCCACCATGGCCGTGCGCTGGAAAAGCGGGACGATGAGATCGTCGCCCCATGTCTTCCCTATGAAAGCCCAGAAAGCCTGCCCCCAGCGGTAGGGGAAATATTTCGGGTCGGTGTCAAGGTCCTTGAACGAGGGAAAATCATTATGCAGTACGGCATCGCGCATCCACATCGCCGTATGGGGATCGTGGCTGCCGATGGAGAAATATTCGGCCATGCCTTCCACCATCCAGAGGGGCAGGTTGTTGAGCGAGCTCATATTGGTGGAGTCGCCGTGCAGGATGAGGGTGTACTGGAAAGCATGCACCATCTCGTGTCCCAGCACGTGGTCGGTCTGAGCAAAGATGGGGGCGATGGGGAATACGATGCGGTTCTTCAGCACTTCGGTCACCCCGCCGGTACCTACGCCGATCTCACCGGAGATGGTGGTGGTCTGCTGGAAGTCGGCGTGGTTGTTGTAGAGGAACAACGGGTTGTGCCCGCGGAGGTCAATGCCGAACTCCTCCTTGTGCAGACGGTACCATTCCTCGCTCATCCGCGCCATCTGGTTGAGCACCGAATCGTTCTTCAGATAATAATAAATGTCGAAATGAGGTGTTTCGTACACCTTGTAACGGAACTTCTTGTAATAAGGCTTGTTCCTGCCGAAATACTGCGCCCCGGCGGGTAATGCCGCAGCGAGCAGGAACATGAACAGAAAAAAGCCTTTCATCACGGCGGCACCTTGCCGCAACCATTCCTTTTTCATGATCAGTAACCTCCTTCTTCCGTGAACCTCTCAATTTACATACCAAATGCCGGAAAGCAGGGCCGGTTAAGAACTTTTAACAGTCGAACAGAGGGGGTGTGTTGCATAACAGGTTGATAATTAAATAGTAGAAAAATATTTCTGCCAGACAGAATCTTTTCTTTCCGCACCGACAGAAGGTCAGGTCCTGCCGGAAGGGATGGGCATCAGAACCCCGAAGATTTGTATTTTTCCAGCAGTTCTGCCGCCAGGGGACGGATCAGGTTGCTGTCGTCGATGTTGAGGAAGCCGAACAGGAGCCGGCCGTTCCAGATGAGGTAGATCTTTCCGTTGTATTTGTCGTGGAGCAGGTGGTCGCCCTGTTGGAGGGTGGCGGGGGGAGGATCTTCGGTTTTGTCGTAGAGTGCTTTGAGCAGGTGTTCCGTTTCGGAAGGATCGTCGCGCACGACCAGGAACATTTGGAACTCCAGGTTGTTCTGGCGATAGGTGGCGGTAAAGACCTCGCTGAAGAAAGAATATCCCAGAAAGTTGCTGGCGATGAACCTCTCGGAGTGGGCGATCTTGCCCTGTTCCGGGAAGAGTTGCAGCGGTGCGGGGAAAGAAGCGGGGCCGGGGATCCTGGCCGCGACAGCCCGTGCCAGAGCCTCCAGCTCTTCCTCACCACCCCGGGCCTTCTCCACCGCCATCACCTTCACGTAACACGAGCCTTTGAGAAAGAAAAGCTGCCCCTCCTCACGGAACCCCTCCGTCCCCACATCCACAAAACGGTAATCGGACGACCGTTCCGAACTGTAGATACCGAAAGCATACAGCGGATCGGCATGACGGTATACCTCCACCTTGTAATAGATGCGGTCTTTCCCTTTGGCGTATTCGGCGATCTGCAGCTCCCGGAAACGGTAGTTGAGATAATTGTCGGCGGCCCCGTCGATGTAATCCCACAGATCGTCGGCATGGTAGACGGGATAGGCATGCAGGATGCGATAGCCGTCGAAAAGGGGGAAGAGGCTGTCGCTTTGGGCTTTCGTGAGTGCAAGCAGGACAAGGGTCCCGGCGAGGGTGAACAGGGATCTTTTCATCATGGTGATCGTTCGGAAGAAGAAAAAGTCATGCGAGAAATTCATGCGGCACATTCCGCAGCCTCATGATATCGTTGATCTTCTCAGCCACGGCGAATCCTTTGTTGCAGGTGACGGTGCATGTGTCGCAGGAGGCACATGTTTCGGGTGTTACCTGCAGTTCGTCGAGCAGGTCGCGCGCCTTGCGGGTCTCGCGGTAGCCGTAGGTATACATGTAGGCCCGCATCAGGTCGGGGATGGGCAGCCCGTGCGGACACTGGTCGATGCATTCAGCGCACCCGTCACAGTATAGGGTTTCGCCTGCACTGGCAGCAGCAAGAAGCTGTTTCTCCTCGTCGGTGAAGGTGAGGTCGCGGGCTACGGCGAGATCCTCTTCCAGCTGATCGAACGAGGTGAAACCGGGGATGGCGGTGGCCACATGTTCACTTTGCAGCGACCATTTCAGGGCTGTCCCCATGCGCAGGGCCGGCCCCTCTTTGGGAGGTTTGCCTCCGGCCATCGTCTTCATGACGATGATCCCCAGACCGGCTTCGGCAGCCTCGGCAAAAGCCTTCAGGATCTCATCCCTGTGCTTCTGGCGGTAGTTGTATGCCACCAGCACCACATCGTATACCCCGCTCTCGATGGCTGCCCGGATCACCTCCGGCTCATTGCTGTGCGTGGAAACACCCAGGTAACGGGTACGCCCCTCCTTCCTGATCTCCTGCATCACCTCCAGCACCGCCCCGTTGAGGGTGGCAGCACGTGTGTTGATGGCATGCAGGAAGAGGATGTCCACATAGGGAAGACCCAGACGTTTCATCGAAACATCAAACTTCTCCCGGAAACTCTTTTTCACCCTCTCATCATCGGTGAAATCTCCTTTTTTCTTGTCGTAGCCGTCAGGTTTGACTTTGGTCTCGATGTAATAGCTGTTGCGCGGGATCTTCTTAAGGATCTTGCCCAGCATCTCTTCGTTGCGTCCGCCCTGGTAGGTGTGGGCGGTGTCGAAGAGGGTGATGCCTTTGTCGAGGGCGGCACGCACCAGCGCCGGGTTGTCGGCACGCATCACTCCCATGCTCACCACCGGCACGACCATGTCGGTGCGTCTTCCCAGAGGCCGCATGATCAGGCCTTTTTCACTCTTTCTGACTGGTTCCGCGGCGGACCACGAAAGACGAGGGGCCACGATGGTGCCGGCAGCACCCAGAAGTGTCGCGCGAAAGAAACCTCTGCGATCGGTCTTTTCCATGATGAACAGATCAGGATTGGTTTTGTGTGGAAAATATCAAAAATCCACAAAATACCCAAACCTCCCTTTCCCGGATCGTCGGCGGGAAGGAGCTTAGGGGGCCGCGACCTGCAGGGAGGATCAGCCGTAAAGACAGGAATAAGTGGCGATGTCTTCGGTGCGGAGGGAGAAGTTGCTGTGAGCAGGGATCACAAATGTTTCACCCTTTCCGTAACTTTTCCACTCCTTTTCCGTGCCCACACGGACGTGGATGGTCCCTTCGCATACCGTGATGGTCTCCTTTTCCACGGCGCCGAATTCATATTCACCGGCATCCATGATACCCACCGAGCCGGCTCGCCCGTTCTTTTCGTAAGTCAGTGACTGGACCCTGTCACCGTGGTACTTCCTTAGTTTGTACATATGCTTCCTCCTCCTTGTTGGTGATGTCGATCATTTCTTTCACAATGTCTGCCAGTCTTTCATGTTGTGTCTGATGGATGCGGATGCCTGAATTGCGCAGATATTCCTGAAGGCCGGGATGCATCTCTTTGATCACCAGCCAGTCACATTCCCGAAAACATTCCGAGAAACGACGGAAGAAACGGTCTTTTAATCCTTCGTTCTGCAAGATCTTCCAAAAACGGAAATAGCGGAACAACCTCCCACGTAACTTCCCTTTCTCAATGCGGTAAACCATCACGCCCCGTGCTTCGCTCAACCTCCCCGCAATCGTCTCATGGTCGTTCGTTGGTATCGCGATCCTCATCTCTCCTCGCTTTTGGTTCTCCCTATAAAAATAGTGAACATATGCTCTTTATCCAAATCGAAAAAAAGATTTTGCTCTTCTGTCCGGGGAAGAAAAAATGTTAAAAAATCTTAAAAAAATTTCAAGATGTTGGTTGTCAGGAAAAAAATATGTATTTTCAAAATCTGCATATTACCGGAACTTAACCCTTTAAACCAAAAAGCCATGAAAAGAACATTGATCCTGATGGTCCTGATCCTGGGTGCGGGGGTACTGATGTATTCCTGCAAACAGGGAGCCAAGAACACTTCCGAGGAGAAAGCGGAAAAAGCCGTTCCTGAAGCTGTGACGAAAGCTTTCGAGGCGAAGTTCGTCGGAGCTACCGATGTGGAATGGGAACAGGAAGAGGAGGGTGTTTATGAGGCCGAGTTCAAGGTCAACGGCCAGGAGATGTCGGCAGAGTTTGCCTCCGACGGTACATGGAAAGAGACCGAACAGAAGGTGGATCACTCCCAGCTGCCCGCTGCCGTGGTCGACACCCTCGAAGCCGGATGGGGAGATTATACTGTCGAAGAGGTGGAAATGTGTGAAACCCCGGAAGGAAAAACATGGGAAGTGGAACTCAAAAAGGATGACCAGGAGATCGAACTGGTGATCGATGAGAACGGCAAGGTCATCAAACAGGAGGAAGAAAAAGAAGGCGAAGAGGAAGTAGGTGAAGCTTCCGAAGAGAACGAAAAGGCCGAAAAAGAAGAGGAAGAGGGAGAAACAGAAGAAAGTGAACAAGAGAAATAAGAGGCCCGCTCTCGCAGAACAAAAGCCGGCCCTCGCCGGCTTTTTTTGTTGTCAACGGGATTCTTTGGCCGGTTGATGTGAAAAGTGTAACTTGCATGCGGAAACAAAATGCGGGATATGAGCATGAAAGACCAGCACGAGAACCCCTTCCCTACATCTGAGATCCTGGTATTTACCGATGAGGTGGAATATGCCGGCGGCGGGATCGTCAGCAAACAGGTGCTGAAAAAAGAACATGGTAATGTGACACTTTTCGCATTTGACAGGGGTGAAGGCCTGTCGGAACACTCTTCACCATACGAGGCCTTGGTGCAGGTGATCGAAGGGGTGGGGGAGATCATCATTGGCGGGAAGAGATACCGCCTGCACAGCGGTGAGAGCATCATCATGCCGGCCAACGTGCCCCATGCTGTGGCCGCACCCGAAAGATTCAAAATGCTCCTCACCATGATCCGTTAAGAAGAAAGATGGAAGAAGAGAAAAAAGCATCCGCTAAGGAGGTGGCGTGGTTTGCCGGAGGGTGTTTCTGGGGTATGGAATACCTTTTCAGGAAGATGCCGGGGGTGACCGCTACACGCGTAGGCTATATGGGAGGACACAAGGAAAATCCCACCTATGAGGAGGTGAGGTCGGAGACCACCGGTCATCTGGAGACCCTCGAGGTGACCTACGACCCTGCCCGTGTCAGTTATGAGGAACTGGCCAGGTTCTTCTTTGAGATCCACGACCCCACCCAGGCCGACGGCCAGGGGCCCGACATCGGTGAGCAATATCTCTCAGCCGTCTTTGTCCGCAATGAAGTGGAGGAGCAGATCGTCCGCAGGCTTATCGACTACCTGCGCCGCCGGGGTCTTGACGTGGTAACTCGTATCCTGCCAGCCTCTACCTTCTGGTCGGCCGAAGAGTATCATCAGAACTACTACAACAAGACCGGCGGAACTCCCTATTGCCACGTCCGCGTCAAAAGATTCTGATGATCGTGACCGCCGGGATCCTTGCAGGCACAGAACCATCTTCCTCTTTTCTGAGGAGATGTCCCCGGAGGGCAGGGGTTCTCCTGACCATCGCATAAAATCCAGGCTGCCGCATCATCGACCGCAGGAAGGATGCCTTATCGGTCGATGCCGGCCATTCAGGGATGCGGTTCTCGCGGTCGGGCTCTTACCCCCCAAGAGAAAGGATCGTGTGGTGCCTTGTCCCTCCCCTGGAACATCCGTCAGAGGGTTGTACAGCTCTTCTTCACCGTTCGTTGCAGGAAGTATCGTTCAAAAGTTCATCCCACGAAGAGGCGTAATAGGCATGCAATACCCTGCGTACCATCTCCTCATCATGAAGGGAGCGGAAATGCTGGACCAGGTCCTTATGGAGATAGAATGCGATCCAGTATCCCCAGGAATATTGTTCCTGCAGCGAGCGGGGAGACCGCATGGCGTTGTACCAGCTGGTCTCCAGACCATACCTGCGAGCCACCCGAAGGGCCTGTAAGGCGTTCCTCCACATGGAGCGGGCCATCTCGGCAAAAAGAAGACGTAGATCTCCGTAGGAAAGATCAGCCGTATGGTATCTTATGACCCGACTGTCGTCGATATCCAGTTCTTTCAGCGAGATCGTCTCTTCATACAGCGTGTCCCCGTCGAGGTCGTACCGGATAAGATCGAAGAAGCCGTTGTGGTCGGTATCCTCATACCGGACGGTGGCAAAATGTTCGGGTTCTTTATCCACCAGGTCTTCCGGGGCGATGCTGGGCCCGCGCCATCCCTGCCATCCCTGGTAATAGTAGGCGAACTGGTCGATGCGCCAGTAACCCAGCTCGGCGCCCACCAGGTGCAGACGACCATCGAAAGGAGCAAGGTAGAGATCGCCGCCGCCCGAAAAATCCAGATCCCATTCACCCCGGTCACCCGATACATCAGCCTGAGGATTGTCGTCCAGGCCGCCCTGATGAGCCCCCACCCGGAAAGGATCTTTCGGGTCATAGAACTCCACCCTTTCCCAGCGGTGACAATCATCATCCTCATCGAAAACCAACCAACACTGTTGCCATTTGCCGCGGGAGAAGATGATCGGCCAGGCTTCCTCATGAGGTACATAGATCAACCCTGTAAGTCGTCGCCACCGGGCATCACCGAAAAAAGTGTCCGCGGCAGGCAAACCCCGCATCGAAGGATGGGAATGGAAAAAATCACTGTAATCGAACCCTTCGCCGGTGAACTTCAGGCTCATGTCGAAATCCAGCTCGTTGCCGGCCTCGGAGTCGTTGTCGAGGTCGATACCGACGTATACGCCCGTGATGCGATGGCTGAAGACCTTCCGGTAGGGACGGCCCCGAGGGTCGCGGGGCCCCCCCTGCCGACGGGAAACGGGGAGACCGTCATCGCAGAAACGTATGGTCATCTCCGTCAGCCCGTCACCGTCCTTGTCGTAAAAAAGAAAAGGATTTTCCCAGTTGTACCGGAGATCGGCAATGTCGGATACCTTGCTATGGGTCTTCAGAAAAAGACTCTGACCGTTGTAGTCGGGCAGGAAAAGAGCCCGGCCCATACGATCCCATGCCTCGATGGCATACTTGTTCCAGTCAATGTAGTTGAACACCCCGTCATGATCGGTGTCTACGAAGATCATGTAGTGAGACATGTATTTCCCGCGACGGGCATTCCAGGTATTGTTGTCGGCAATGACCTGCAGATCGGCTTCCCCGTCGCCGTCATCGTCATCCCAGTCGATCATCAGATCGTACTTGCCACCATAATGACCATCCCCGTCGCGGTCGATCATCAGACAGTCGCTGTCGGTGTCCCCCTCGAGATCCCCTTCCTTCATATCATCGTCGTCATCGATCCATTGAACGGGAAGATAGCCGTTGACAAAAGCACGCAACACATCGGGGTCACCATCCCCGTCCAGATCGAGGTAATGAACACTGCCCGGATCAGGCAAGGGAAACCGGAACGGTGTCAGGAAAGTGTGACTTTGCCAGAAAGTGCCTTTCTTACGGACGATCTCCTGTTGGGGCTCCTGCGCAGACACCCGAACAAGCAAAAACAGGAGGCTGAGAAAAAGAAAGATACGGACCATGGTAAGAAACTTTTGGTTAAGGATTCTTTTGTAATTGTAATACGGGAAGGTATTCGCACCCCACCAAAACCTTGCCGGGTAGTGACCTGACTTTTTCCTGTCAGCCGGATCCTGTGTTTTTGCAGTCTGATCAGGATCATCCGGAAGATGATAACAGAAGGAATGAGCCTTCCCCTCCGAATGAACCACCAGGAAGAAACAGCTGCGGGACATGGAAAGATCAGGTAAGTTACAGGCAATAAATATATGTAAACCCGGCCCATTCCTGGGAGGTAATGATTATTTTTACCCCAAAAAGGCTTCATGAGAAGGATTCCCTTTTTGATCTTTTCTGTCTTGCTGGTGTTCACGGCATGTACTTTGCCAAAGCGTACCCGTATCGCCTGTGTGGGTGACAGCATCACCTGGGGGGCCGGCATCCCCGACCGGGAACACAAGAGCTATCCTGCACGTCTGCAGCAGCTGCTGGGGGAAGATTATGAGGTGGTCAACTTTGGCCACAACGGTGCCACTCTCCTCACGCGAGGCAATATTCCCTACGTACGTACCGAAGAGTACAAAGCATCCATGGCATTCAATCCCGACATCGTCCTCATCATGCTGGGCACCAACGACTCGAAAAAGGTGAACCGTCCTTATCTGGTTGAATATAAGGACGATTATGCCCGGCTGATCGAGAGTTACCGTCAGCTGCCCTCGCATCCGCGTGTGATCCTGCTGAAGCCGGTGCCGGCGTTCAACTACGGCGATACGGTGGGCATCACGCCCGGCGTGGTCGCCCGCCGCATCGTCCCCATGGTGGAACAGGTAGCCTACGATCAGGATTGTGAGGTGGTCGACCTCTTCCACTGGTTCCTTGACAAGGAACCGATGTTCCCCGACAGGATCCATCCCAATGCCGACGGGGCCGAGCGTCTGGCACGTCGACTGCAGGACTATCTCCTGCGGCCGGAGGAGTCTTTCGATCTGCACGACCATCTCTCCCTGTCCGGCACCCCTCAGAACTTTCACGGCTTCCCGATGGTGACGGGACAGCTCGACAGCGTGACCTTCCGCATCGTCTTCCCGCGTCGTGTGGCGCCGGGGCGACCCTGGCTGTGGCGGGCCCGTTTTTTCGGCCATGAGCCCCAGACCGACATCGCCATGCTGGAAAGAGGATATCATGTGGTCTATTACGATGTGGCGGGGTTTTTCGGTGCGCCGCCGGCCGTGGCCCGGTGGGACCGTTTCTGGTCGTGGCTGCAGAAGGGAGGGCTGGCCCCCCGCACCGCCCTCGAAGGGATGAGCCGCGGCGGACTCATCGTCTACAACTGGGCCTACCATCACCCCGACAGGGTGTGCTGTGTCTATGCCGATGCTCCCGTGCTCGACATCAAAAGCTGGCCGGGCGGAAAAGGACATGGAAAGGGCAGCCCGTCCGACTGGCAGCAATGCCTCCGGGCCTATGGCTTTGCCACAGAAGAAGAGGCTGTGACGGCACGCGTGAACCCCC
Organism: uncultured Rikenellaceae bacterium; assembly: GCA_964599235.1. Classification (GTDB taxonomy): domain Bacteria; phylum Bacteroidota; class Bacteroidia; order Bacteroidales; family VadinHA17; genus DRPN01. The sequence continues at coordinate 20,560 of CAZRDX010000031.1, read as the reverse complement.
TCGACCGTGCCGACTCACTGGCACGGGCAGGTTTCCCCATGCTCCACATCGTGGGTGATGCCGACCGGGTGGTGCCCGTGGATGAGAACACCGGCCCCTTTGCAAAGATCATCCGTGAACACGGAGGAAAGATCAAGGTCATCCACAAGCCGGGCATAGGACACCACCCCCACAGCCTGCCCGACCCCGAACCCATCGTACGTTTCATTGAAGAAGCCTGTCATGTTTCATCCCAATAACAATTTCATCCCAATAATAAACCTTTTCTCATGAGACGTTATCTTTTTTTCTCTTTGTCCCTGCTGTTGCTGTCGGCCGTTGCCTGCCGGCACAGAGCGGGTTCCGGCGTGCTGCGTTTCCGTTATGATCCAGGATCACAGACAGAGGCATGGGCACGCAGCGAGCTGGAAAAGTTCCTCACTCCGGACTTCCTTGAGGGTTCGGGCCTGCGTTCCCTTACCTTTGATATGGGAACCGCCCCCGGCATGTCCGGCGGGGCTTTCTCAGTGAAGGTGCAGGAGGACGGGAGGAAATGGACCGTACACCTCCGGGGTGGCGACGCTGCAAGCGTTCTGGCCGCCGCCTACACCTTCCTCGAACGCGGCGGATACCTTTTCGACATGACCGGTCCGAAACCTCCGGAAAGGTTCCTCTGGGATTCCCTGCGCCACTGGCAGAAAACCCTCATCCCCGCGGTGCGTTACCGCGGCATCCGGCAGCATCTCAACTTTCCCATGGACCTCTCCGCCTGGTCGGTGGAAGAGGCGAAAGAATACATCCGCAACCTGGCACGCATGCGCTTCAACGCCATCACCTTGCACAGCTATCCCGGCCAGTGGTACGAGGTGAGACGCCGCGATACGGTGGAGTATGCGGGACACTTTTTCTACGGCGATGTCCATCTGGTGCCAGACTATCCTGCGATACGGCGCATTGCCGTCAACAGGAAATATTTCTGCATTCCCGAGATCGAGCCCTACTTCCTTCAGGTGGAAGAGCGCAGCCGTCTGGCCATCGGGTGGCTGCAGGATGTGATCGATGAGGCCAAGCGATGCGGGATGAGGGTACGTTTCTCTTTCGAGCCGCGTAGTGACGCCACCGACCTGCAGCGGTCGATAGAGACGGTGCAGGCCATCCTGAAGGAGTATCCCCGCATTGATGCTCTGGAGTTCATCACCGAGGAGGCGGGAGGATGGGGGCCCCGCACCACCCGTCAGGCGACGGAGGCCATGATCCGCCGGCATTTCGGGGAGACGATGCTCCGTGACAGTGTGGTGATGGCCCCGGTGCGGGACGAACAGAGCGACCTGGCTTACATCTACGGGCAGGTGGGACATATCACCGCCCTGATGAGACGGCTGAGGGACGACCATCTGGTGCCCGACGACCTGGAGCTGGTGTTGGGCATCTATGTGGTGATCCCCGACTATGCGCGGGGGGCGTGGTACCTGGCCCGGCGCTTCTCCCCGCCGGGTACGCGTATCTCCCTGATGCCCGGTCATCACAGCATGCGTGTGGCAGCCAACACACCCCTCGTACTGCGTGATACGAGCGACTGGCACCGCGCCATCCTCTACTCGTGGATCGAGTTCGACGGCATGATGTACATCCAGCAGAACGGTGTCAGCGGCATCCACGACCTGCTGAAGGAGACGGACGAGAAAGGAAAGGTGAGCGAGCTGCTCTTCAACCACTGGCGTACGGCCGAGAACAGGGTGACGGCCCGCTATGCGGCAGAGGCTACCCTGCAGGGCCCCCTGGACCCCCGGGCTTTCTACCGTGACTATGCCCGTAAGCTGGGCATCCTCCCCGCCGACACCTTCGCCCGGGCCATGCTGCTCCTCGACCGTGCCGACACCACGGCGATGCACCACGCCGCCGGCTTTGCCTTCTGCTGGGTGGGACGATGGCGCCACGGCGGCCCCATCGGTGCCTATCCCGTCGAAGAACTGGAGAAAATGCGACAAGCCTATCTCAAGGTGCTGAATACCCTGCAGGGATGCGATGCCGGTACCACACGCCCTGCGGCCCGCCGCCTCCTCACCTTCCTCGACAACCGTCTGCGTACCACCCTCCTCTACATACGTGCCTTCGAAAAAGGCAGGGAACTGCGGCCCTTCCCATCCGTGACCCCCCCGCCCCCGGAAGAACAGCAACGCTACGCAAAAGTGTGTAACGGCGTGCTGGCCCTCTTCGAACAATACATCGACCTCTATGCAGAAGAGAACGCCGACCGGGGATGTGCAGGTAACCTTGTGAGCCTGTGGCACGGACCGGTGAAAGGGATACGTATCTACCGGGAAAAATACGGAGGGATACCTTTCGAAGAAGAGGTGCCTCCGGGAACGGCCATCGACCAGCCGCCCCTGCCGGTGATCAGAAAAGAGTGAGCGCACTGATCTTATCTCCCCGTTTCTTCGGCTGCCGGAGATGAAGTGGATCAGCCGGGAAAAAAGGGTGGAACTTTTGCGGAAAATTTTTTACTTTTTCCCAAAAAAGAAGAACGATGACGCGACATATACTCATCACGGGTTCGACGGACGGCATCGGCAAGGCCACGGCGCTGGAGCTGGCCTCCCGCGGGTATGATCTGACGATCCACGGTCGTTCGCCGCAGCGTGTGGAGGAGACCGTACGGCAGGTGCAGCGGGTGCGTGAGGGGATCCGGGTCCAGGGGGTCACGGCCGACCTGGCCTCCCTCCGTCAGGTGGCCCAGATGGCTGCCACCCTCCGCGACGGCCCGCCGCTCGACGTGCTCATCAACAATGCCGGCGTGATCATGGACAGATTTGAGCGTTCGGAGGATGGTTATGAGATGACCTGGGCCGTCAACCACCTGGCCCATTTCTTCCTCACCCTGCTGCTGCTCGACCATCTCCGCCGGCCGGCCCGCATCGTCAACGTCTCTTCGATGGTCCATGCCACGGCCATCGACCTGGAGAGGCTCAACGAGCCCGCCTATTTCGATCCCGTGGAGTCCTATTCCCGCTCCAAGCTCTGCAATCTGCTATTTACCTACAAGCTGGACCGTCTGCTCCGGGGACGCCGGATCACCGTCAATGCCCTGCATCCGGGAGTGATCAATTCGAAATTACTTGTACAGCAATGGGGCCCCGTGGGTGCTCCGGTGAAGGAGGGTGCACGCATGCCCGTCTATGTGGCTACCGACCCGTCGCTGGAAGAGGTCTCCGGAGCCTACTTCGAGAACGGTGCCCGCCGTCCCTCGGCGGCCGTCTCCTACGATGAGCATCTGCAGGACCGGTGCTGGGAGATGAGCCTGGAGAGTGTGCAAAAAGCCGGTCTGGAGGTGCCCCTGCCCTGACGACAGTGTAACCTCAAACATACCGGTGTCATGAAAACCAGGATCTCTGACCTGACGGTCGACGAGGCCATCGATTATCTGCATGATATCGGTGACCACGAGAACAGTGAGGCCCTGCGGGCGCTGGTGGCCGACGATCCTGCCATGGGACAGCGTCCGCTGGGCGAGGTGGGGGAGGTGCCCCGCCTCAGCCGTGCCTCCTGGCGCGGCACGGAACACACTTTCGGTTACATCGGCGAGGGGAAAGGCCGGGAGCTGCGCGACCTGCTCTTTGCCGGTAACGTCACGCCCGACACCACGCTGGCAGGCCGGCGCATCGATATCCTCCTCTCCGGCCTCTTCACCATGAACTACCCCGGCTGGGGCCGTCATCAGGTGCTCCTGCAGTTCAATGCACAACACGGCACCTCCTCGCGCGGTAAGCCCCTGAAGGTGCAGTTCCAGCAGAAATATGTCTCGCGTGAAGGCGAAGGAGCCGGCGTCCTCGGCAGCATGATCTTCGCCGGTCTCACCGTCCCCGCTGAGGGGGTCTCCTTCGAGGTCAACGTCATCAACCTGGCCAACGACGAGGACGAGGAAGCCCTGCGTGTGCTCGATACGCCCGTGGTGAAAAAAGGCCTCGACCTGGTCCACAACGCCTTGCCCGGCATCGAGACGATGACCCGTCTGGGGGAAGGACTGGTGCGGCTTGTCCTTACCCGCAACCGCAACAAGATCGTGCAGTTCTTCAACCTGGGGCTGGTGCTGCGCCAGGTGCCGGGGCCGGTGGCCCGTCTGCGCGAAGGCAGCTACGTGGCCGTACAGTGCCGCCGCGACAGCCTCGACTGGAACGACTGGGGCTACGACCCGGGAAAAGGACTCATCGTCCTGAAAAGAGACCCCTCCACACGCCTTCCTTACAACCATCTTCTCTTTACCGTGGTGCGCCATACAAAAGAATGAACGGCACCACAACCGGTGAACCTCGCCCCACAGCCCGGCAACAGGGCCGGCAAGGGAGAAGATATTTTTTTGTAAGAAAATCTTCCTTCGAAGCACTTACTAATGAAAGGGCCAGCAAAGGCCGGCCCTGTTTCCTCTGCTCATGAAGGTTTTGGGTCATGTTCCGTACACGTCTGTGGTTACGGATAGGGTTTTTTTTGTGCCTGCCGCAGCTGCTGTCGGCGCAGCGTTTCCTGCCGCTGGATTCGCTCACGGCCACGGGCGGGATGGTGACGGTGGCGGTGGGCGGTGCCGACACCACCGGACGTATGTATGTGTACGGGACCTGCCGTGATTCCCTGACGGTGGCAGGTCGTTCCCTCCGCAGCCCGGGGATGACCCTTCTCTTCCGGATGACCCTCGACACGGCGGGCATGTTGCTGGATCTTTCGCAGGTGGCCGTCACCCCTGGCGGGTGCGACCTGCAGGCCGGCGTGGTCCTCCCCGACGGCAGCAGCCGCCTCTACCTCACCGTGCGCCGGGGTCTTACCGCCGGCACGACCTTCTATCCCCCCACGGGTGTGCCGGCCCTCCTTGAGCTCCGCGTCAGCAGAACGGGCACCCTGCTGGCGACAGAGCCCTTGTTCAGACTCTTCCGCGGCCGTGTACGTGCTGCCGTGCGCCTCCCCGCAGGCGATGTGTGGCTGGGCGGATGGTTCCGCACCTTGGACGACGACGGACACCGTACCCACGCCCGCGGCGACCGTGACGCCTTCATGCTGCACCTGAAAGAAGACGGCACGAAACAAGGAGTGATCCTGGGCGGCGAAGGACGTCAGCAGATCGACGTGCTGCGCCTGCGGGACGACACGCTCCGTCTGGCAGGTACCTACACGCTTACCCTGGAAGGTGCCGGATGCAGCCTCCCCGAAGTGCACGGAACGGCGCTCTTCGCGGGATGGCTGACGGAGGATGACTCCTGCCGCCTGGACCGTCTGGCGGAAGCCGCCGCCCTCGAAGTGAACGATCTGGCATGCAACAGCGGGGGAGAGATCATCGGAGGCGCCTGGGCCGGCGACCTGCGCGCCGGCGATACCCTCCTGCACAGCCGGGGCGGATGGGATGCCCTGATGCTGGGTGTCAAAGCGGGACGAACCACCGTCAGGGCGGTCGGCGGTGAAGGCGACGACCGCGTGGAACATCTCCACCTCGACAGAAAGGGAAGACTTTTCCTCCTCCTCTCCGGGCGGGGGAGGCTGACGGCAGGTGAAGACGCCCTGCCAGCTCCCGGGCGCACACCCATCCTTTTCCTGGCCGCTGCCGATACGGGCGGTCTGCGCTGGCATCTGCCCATGGTCACGCTGCCGGCGGCCTGGCCGGCATGTCTGCTCCCCCTCGGCAGCGACCGTCTCTGGAGCGCCGGCACCTGGCATCCCCCCCGGCAGGAGCTCATCTACGGCGGCGATGCCCTCTATGTGCGCAGCTGGCTCGACCCCTGCTCGCTGCTGCATTACGACCTGCCCGCTGAACAGCCCCTCTGCGAAGACGGCACGGATACCCTCGACGCTGGCGAAGGCTTTGTCAGCTACCTCTGGCAGCCCGGCAACATCTCCGACCGCCGCATCACCGTACGCGATACGGGACGCTACATCATCCGCGTCACCGACCGTTACGGCTGCACCGCCCTCGACACGGTACACGTCTTCCTCGACAGTGTCCGGATCGACCTTGACGTGACTGACGAGACCCTGCCGGAAGGATACAATGGAGTGATACGCCTGACGGTGAGGTCCGGCATGCCTCCCTGGCATATCCGCTGGAACACGGGTGATACCACCGCCACCCTCACTTCCCTACAGGCAGGCGTCTATGAGGTGACGGTCACAGATGCGGCGGGATGTGAGCTCACCCGCACGGTCGAGGTGGCACGCAATGAGACCACCGGTCTCTATGACCTGAATGCTTATCCCAACCCCTTCCGCGACATCACCCGCATCCTTTACACCCTCCCCGCCGGCACCCGCGTGCGTATCACCCTGTGGGACCCCGCCGGCAAAGAGCTCTTCGTGCTCCGCGAGACCGCAGGAACAAAAGGACGCCATACCTTTCTGTGGGGAGGCCGGGGACTGCAGAACGGCGTCTACTACCTGCGCATGACCTCCCGCTTCGGGGTGGTGACCCGCAAGATCGTGATCACCGGAAGATAAAAAAGATACGGCGATGGAAAGTGTCCCACGATGCCGGAGCTTTTCCCGGTTGCTTCCTGTCCTGTTCTTTTTCGTTTTGGCGGGCGGGGTGCGGGCCCAGCGGGCTGTCCCCGTCCTCGACCATCTGATCCCGCCGGCGCCCGACGCTGCGGCCCTGACCCCTGCGGCCAACACGGGTGCGGCGATGTACACGGGGCAGCCCGAGGTGGTGATCCCCCTTTGGGAGCTCACCGGCAGCCGTGTCAGCGTGGCCGTCACCCTCACCTACCGCAGCTCGGGGATGCAGGTGGATGCTCTGGAAGGATGGACAGGCATGGGCTGGACCCTGCATGCCGGCGGCGTGATCACCCGCACCGTACGGGGACAACCCGACGACCTGCCCACAGGCTACCTCTCCACCGGCACGGCCTACCTTACCCCGCAGGAAAAAGCTACGGAGCCTTTCTTCCACTGGCAGCCGCCGGGCAACAAGGAGGAGGCATACCTGCTGCTACACGCGGCGGCGCAGGGAAGGGTCGACCTGGAGCCCGACATCTTCCGCTATGCCTTCCCCGGCCATTACGGCACTTTCTTCCTGGGTGCCGGCGGGGAGGTCTTCCTGATGACCCCCGACGATCTGCTGATCGAATGCCGCCGCGATGCTGCAGGCGAGATCACCGGCTGGCGTATCACCGACGAGCTGGGGATCGTCTACCTCTTCGGCGGCGGGGAGGAGGCCTGCGACCGCACACGCACGGTCACCCCCGGAGGCGCACCCGGCGAGAGCTGGCACTCGGCATGGCACCTCGTGCGTATCGAAGACCCCCATGCGGCAGATATGTTCACCTTCACCTATCAGGGAAGGACCATCGAACGCCGTTATCCCGTGACCCTGATGCGGCAGGGATGTGATGATCCTGACCGGGACGAAAGTTACCGTTATTCTTCGCAGCTCATCGAAGAGAAACACCTGCATGAGATCGTCCACGACCGGGGCGGGGGACAGGTGCGTGTCTCTTTCCTCACGGAGGAGAAGGGCAGCTATCCCGGCGGCAGCATCCTGGCGCTCCGGGAGATCGTGGTGCATCATCCTGCCGATGAGGCGCTTTCCCGTCATTTCCGTTTCCGTTACAGTTTCTTTCCTACCACCGGCTGCGGGGCGGCGGCCACCTACCTGCCGCCGTGCCGGCGTCTGCGGCTCGATGCGCTGCAGGTGACGGCGGGCAGCAACAGCCAGCCTCCTTATCTCTTTTTCTATGATGAGCAGCCCGTGCCGCCGCGCGGCTCCTTTGCGAAAGATCTGTGGGGCTACTACAACGGCCGGAGGAACGCCTCTCCCGTGCCGGCCCTGACGGTGATCAACACCCACGATGCCGGCGCCCTCGACCCTCAGCCCGGCTACGACGGGGCGGTGAACATGCGGTGGTTCATGAGAGCCCGTCTCAACCTCTCCTATGCTGCCGAGCGGGCCTGGCAGCTGCCGGGGGCCGACCGCCGGCCCGACACGGTGAAGGTGATGGCCGGCATGCTCAAAAAGATCATCTACCCAACGGGCGGGCTCACCCTCCTCGAATACGAGCCCAACAAAGTGGGCTACGTCATGGTGCCCGCCGGCGAACGGCGGCGGGAGGTGGCCGCCCGTGACGGAAAGAGCATGCAGACATCCTTCCTCATCGACCCTGCTCAGGAGGTGCGTCTCCTGCCTCTCTTCTACCGCATGGCCGACAGCGGCAGCATCGATCCTCTCGACCGTATCGTCATCAAAAAGGTGGAGAACGACAGCGAACGCATCGTCTTCTCCCTGACCTACGACCGCCTGCTGAGGGAGGCCGCCGGCAGGGAAGCGGAATATCGCCTCTGGCTGGAAAAAGGGTTCTACCTTCTCGAGGCTGCATGTCGTCCCTCCGACCGTGTGGGGGTGGTGATCGGTCGGCTCTTCTTCCGCCACGGCACCTACGACAGGATCTACCGCGTCTATTCCAACGACTATGAACGGCAACGCATCACGGCCGGGATGGAGCATTTTCCCGATGACAGCAGCTATGCCGTGGAGCGGACCTTCACCCTGGGTGCCGAGGACGACAGGCTGGTGCGCGTGAGCTGGTACTTCCGCAGCGTCGTGGCCCCCAACCTCATCTCCACGGCAGGCCTGTCATATCCCTATACTTTTGTCCGGCTGGAGGGGGCGGACGACACCATCCCCCTCCTTGAAGCGGTCTATCCCGTCGCCGACACTGTGGAGTGGAACCCTGTGGAAGGATACCACTGGTCAGGCGAACGCCTCCTGCAGCTGCGGCCCGGCACCTTCCGCCTAAGGTTCCTCCCCCGCCTCCCCGGCGAAGCGGGATACATACGTGTCGAATACGACAAGGCGGTACGTACCCATCCCTATGCCGTGGCGGGGGGTGTACGCCTGAAACGGCGGATCGACCTGGACGGGGAACAGGATACCGTCCTGGTGCGTACCTACGAATACCTTCGTCATGATCTCCCGCGGCCCTGGTCGAGCGGGGTGCTGACGGGGATTCCTCTTTTCTGGGACCAGCCCGAGGAGATCGCCTATTGGGGTGATCAACCCTTCTTCGACAGGGCCTGTTTTCCGTTGCAGGTCTTTTCCCTGGCACGGGCCGAGATCCCCGCCACCCGGGGCAGCATGGTGGGATATGCCTGTGTCACCGAACATCTCCCCGGCAACGGGAGGACGGTGATGTGGTATACCTCGCCGCTGGATCATCCCGACGTGAGCCGGCTGCATTTCCCTTTTGCGCCGGGCAGTTCATCCGACTGGCTGAGAGGACGGGAGAAGGAACGGTTCGTCTATGCCGAGGACGGTCGTCTGCGGGAGCACCGTCTTGTGCGGTATGCTCCTCCCGACGATACTCTTTTCCTGCGGGGCATGCCCGGGGTGAAGGTGGTGCAGCGCGACCCGGACAACATCTACTCCTGCCGCTATTCTGTCACCTTCATGCGGCGGGGGTGGAGCCCGCCGCTGCAGGAGGAGGTGTGGCGGTACGACACCACCGGCAGGGCCGCCTACCATACGGTCAGACACTATGCTTATGACCCCGCTCATTACATGCGGCGGGAGGTGCGGCAGCATAGCAGCGACGGCAGGACCCTGCGCAGCCGCGTGCTCCGGCCCTTCGACCTGACGGATACCGTGCCGGGGGTGGATCTCCTCCTCGAACGACACATGACCGGCGTGACGATGGGCGAGGAAAGTTATGTCGACACCCTCCTCGTGGCCGGCAGAAGGATCTTTTTCGGACGTCACGGAGAGCGTATCCTGCCCGACTCGGTTCAGACACTGGAAGGGAGACATTACCGTACGTATCTGTGGTACGACAGGTACGATGACCGGGGGCATCTCCTTCAATACCACCGGCGGGGCGAAGCGCCCCATGCACTGCAGTGGGATGCATGGGGCCGTCCCGTCCTGGAAGCGGCGGGAACACCTTATATGCCATCGGGTCAGTATCCTTCGGCGGCCATGGTGCGAAAGTATGGTTACGATCCCCTTTTCGGCAGGGTGTGGGCCGAAGAACCCAACGGCAGCATCGTACGGTATGCCTATGATTCGCTGGGAAGGCTGCGCTGCCGGTATGACGCGCCGGGGAGGATCGTAAGGAGTTATGTATACCGTTACCGGGGATACGATGGCGACACGTCACGTCCCTACTTCCATGATCCTGATTATGTGCCTTCGGTGGCGGCCGACAGTGTGGTGGCGGTGCCGGCGACGGCAGTGCGCCACTGTCCGGTGCGGCTGACGGTGACGGGAGGATATCTGGGCACCGCCGCCTCATGGCACTGGTACCGTGATGGCTGTGGCGTACACCCCCTGGACACCGGCACCACCATCCTCATCTTTCCCGCCGCTACGGCGACCTACAGTGTGCGGGCCGAAGGACTGCTCAATACCACGCCATGCAGGAGCATCCGTGTGGAGGTGCATGATCCGGCCTTCCTGCCCCCGCGCGATACCCTCCGGATCGCCGCCGCCGGCACCGCCAACCCCCTGCCCGTCGACCCGGGCTACCAAGGGTGCGAACCCTGGCAGGTCACCACACGCCAGGAGTGGCTCACCATACGGGAAAAGAACGAGGACAGTTTCCTCCTGCATGTCGACCCCAATCCCGCGGATACCCTGCGCCGCGGATCTCTCATCCTGCAGGCAGGTGCCCTGGCACGGACCATCTTCGTAATGCAGGAGGGAGCCGCAGACCACGAGCTCAGCCTCCTCCTCACTGCCACACCCCCCGGGGTCACCCCCGGTACGCAGGTGACCATCACGGCCATACTGGAAGGCTGTGAGCAGGCTTCCTACAGCTGGGCCTGGCGTCTCCTTGCGGACGATACCTGGCAAGAAGTGACGGACGGAGAAGGCAAGGAATCCGGACAGATCACCCTCACCGCAGGCACGGAAAGCTTCCTCGTACGCTGCACGGCTTCATGCATCGACGGCAGAACGACGACGGCAACCCTCACGGTGAACGTGGCGGAGTGATTGTCCCTGACCTCAGGAAGAGGAGGGAGTCAGCCTCTTCCAGAAAAGGGTCTTGCGCAGGAAAAGCTTCGAGCCTACCACCTCAAGGCCTTCCGGTGTCCTCCTGGTGATCTTCAGATCGAACTCCATACCCTTTTCCGGTGCGTACATCGTACCTCCCGTCCAGATCTTCTCCTCCGGATCATAGGTCAGCCCCCGGATGATCACCAGTCCCTTCAGAGGAATGTTGCGCCTGGACTTGTCGGGATTCTTCACATCCAGCACCTGCCCGCCGTTGAAATCGTTCAAACCCACGATCTTCCCCGACCACGTATCGCCGGTGCGGAACAGTTCCACATCAAGACCGTTGGGCAAACGGTATTGCCCGTGAAGACCAGGCTGCGGGAAAGCAGCAACGGAGAAAATGAAAAAAAAGAATGAGAAAAAAATCTTTGACATGATCATAATTCTTTATTGAACGAATCCTGCTTGCCTGACCGCTCCTTTCAGCCCGTCCCCACATCCTTCCGGTAAAAAGACCGGCTGTCCCGGAGAGGTGAGTGTTACCCATGGCTCAGGAAAGGAATGGATCATGCAGCAAAGGTAGTTAATATTCACTAACAACAAAACAAAATTTACCTGATTTGGCATAGAGAAGGGGAAAGGGGCGGGTTATTCCTTTGTTTCCAGCTTTTTCAGCACGGCGTCGGTGACGGACAGGAGGAGGTGGATATCGTCGGGGCCGGCCAGGGCCAGGCGTTCGAAGATGCGGTGGTAGACCGGCCGGGCCGGATGGATGCCCAGGAGGGGCAGCAGACGGGTGGCTCGGTCCCGGAGCACGCGGTAGGCTGACTTCTCACGCTGTGGGGAGGTGGGGGATGGTGCGGGGAGCTCAGCCAGCTCATAGGCATAGAGCATCACCGCCTGGGCCAGGTTGAGCGAAGGAAAGGAGGTGGCCAGGGGGATGTATGACAAGATGTCACACAAAGCGATCTCCTCGTTCGACAATCCCGACGATTCGTTCCCGAAGAGCAGGGCCACGCGGCGGACCACCTCCCGGCGGTGCGTCAGGAATGGCCGCAACTCCCTGACTGGCAGGTAGTCCTGTCGTATGTTGCGGGGGCGGGCCGTGGTGCCGACGACCATGTCCATGCCGGCGAGCGCAGCCTCCGTGGTGGGGAAGAGCTCCGCACGTTCCAGGACATCGGCGGCTCCGTGTGCCAGCTTGCGCGCCTCCGTACCCAGATGATCGGCCGGGGCCACCAGCCGCAAACGACCGAAACCCATCGTCTTGAGCGCACGCGCCGCCGCACCGATGTTCGCACTCACCGAAGGATGCGAAAGCACAAAGACCAGTTCCATAGATCTTGACATTTTGTACCGGAAAAATAGGAAAAATCGGAGAGGTACGGATTTTGTCGGGCGTTTTCGCTAACTTTATCTCCGGAGCCCCGGCACGGACCGGTATCTCCGGAAGAGGTGTCTAACCGAAAAACGACGTTCCATGGATCTGCGTATCGACGGCAAGGATCTCAGCAAGTTCATCATGGTGGGCGACAGGGTGCTCATCAAGCCACGTACCGAGGAGACGATGACTTCGTCGGGGCTCTACCTCCCGCCGGGGGTGAAGGAGCGGGAGAAGATCTACAGCGGCTACGTGCTGAAGGTGGGGCCCGGCTATCCCATCCCGGCCGTGGCCGACGAGGATGAGCCGTGGAAGGAGAAGAGCGAGACGGTCAAGTACGTTCCCCTCCAGGCGCGCGAGGGCGACCTGGCGGTCTATCTGCAGAACAGCGCCTTCGAGATCGAGTTCAATGGTCAGAAGTATGTCATCGTCCCACAGTCGGCCATCCTCTTCCTCATCCGCGACGAGGATCTGTTCAAGTGAGCCGGGCCGCTCTTACGTCCTCCGGCGCCGGGTGATGTGTGGCAAGGTTATCGTTGCAGCAATACCTCCTCCTCGTATTTCCGTATCTCACCGAGGTAGGCCGTGCCGGGCGGGGTGTCGTGCATCACGCAGAAACGGTCCCATACCGCCCCGAAAGGCATGCTCTTGAACTCTTCGTAGAGGGCGAGACGCTCGAAGTAGCGTCCCTCCTCCTCGTAATGCCGCAGTCGGTCGGTGGGCAGCAGCAGAGCCCACAGCAGTGCCTTGAGCGTGTTGCGGGCACCGATGACATAGGCCCCCACGCGGTTGATCGTCGCATCGAAGAAGTCCAGCCCCAGATGTGCATCCTGCAGATGTCCGCTCCACACCAGCTCCTGCATCAGCTCCAGCAACGGATCGTTGAACGCCACCACATGGTCGCTGTCCCAGCGGATGCCCCGTGTGATGTGGAACAACAGCTCATCCAGGTAAAGGAAAAGGGCCGAGACCTTGTCGGCTACCGACTCGGTGGGATGGAAATGCCCGATGTCGAGCGTCAGGAGGGTCCCTCTCTCCAAAGCATAGCCCAGGTAGAACTCGTGACTCCCCGCTACGAAGCTCTCGGTGCCGATGCCGAAGAGCTTGCTCTCCACCGAATCTTTCATCGTCCCCGGCGTGACGGGATGGGCGAGGATGCTGTCGAGCGACTCCTTTAGGTATTGACGGTGAAAGGCCCGGTTGGGGGTCAGGTCTTTCGAGCCGTCGGGGATCCAGATGTTGTGGATGCAGATGTCGTCGAGCTGGCTGCCGAGGTAGCTGCTGATCTCACGGCAGCGGCGGCCATGCTCGATCCAGTATTCGCGCACTCCCTTGTCACGGCTGGCCAGCGTATAACCTTCTTTCACCATGAAATGACCGAAGAAGGTGGCGTTGAAGTCGAGCTTCAGTCCCTGCTCCCGGGCCCACTCCACCCAGCTCTCGAAGTGTTCGGGACCGATGCGGTCGCGTCCCGGAAAGCCTTGTGAGAAATCGCCGTAGCTGGCATGCAGGCTCAGACGGTGCTGGCCAGGGATGAGGGAGAAAGCCTTGGCCAGGTCCTGCCGCAGCTCCTCCATGGTGCGGGGACGTCCGGGGTAGTTGCCTGTGACGGCCAGGCCGCTGCCTCCCAGGTCGCTGTCGTTCCGCTCAAAGCCCGCCACATCGTCGGCCTGCCAGCAATGTACCGACAGGCTCACCCGCTCCAGCACCTCCAGCGCCGCCGCCGCATCTACCCCCTCGGCAGCATACCGCTCCAATGCCTCCTCATACGCTCCATGTGGATCCATAATCGAAACGTTTTGACAGGTTCAGGCAATAAAAATAACCACAATCCCGTAAATTATTCTATTTTCATACTCAAAAAAAAAGCGGATCTATGAGCAGGGCAGCCACCCTTTCCCAGCGCCTCGATGCGCTGTACGAATTTGACCGTGAGCCGGTAACCTCCGACAAACTGCAGGGTATCGGCAATTTTCTTGGGATGTATGCCGGCGAGCACGTGGCCGGTACCGAGTTCGTCATCGGCATGTTGTTCGTGGCCCACGGCGTGTCGGTGACCGACATGTTCGTTGGCGGTCTCATCGGCAACCTCCTCGCTGTGCTGAGCTGGGCTTTTCTTACGGCCCCCATTGCCGTGAAGAAACGCCTGTCCCTTTACTGGCAGCTCAAGCGCATCGCCGGGCCTGTGCTGGTGTTCATCTACAACATCGTCAATGCGCTGATGTTCTGTTTCCTGGCCGGGGCGATGGTGGCCGTCTCGGCCACGGCCGTAGGCATCCCCTTTCATATCACCATGCCCACCCTGCAGGACATGCTGCCCAACAGCGTGGGGTGGGTGATCACCGTTTTTGCCGTGGGGGCGGTCATCACCACCATGGCCATCCTGGGTTTCGACGCTCTGGCCCGTTTCTCGAAGGTGGCCGCACCCTGGATGTTCCTCATCTTCGTCGCTGCGGCCGTGGCGGTGCTGCCCAAGCTGGGTGTGGTGCCCGGCGCTCACAACTTCTGGGAGGTGGCCCGCACCAGGATCTGGACCGGCGTGCCGGCGCCCGGCCAGTCGCAGTTCACCCTCTGGCACGTCATCTTCTTCACCTGGCTGGCCAATGCTGCGATGCACCTGGGCATGTCCGACCTGACCATCCTGCGCTACGCGAAGAGATGGACCTACGGTTTCGCTTCGGCCGTGGGCATGTTCCTGGGACACTATGTGGCGTGGATCGCCTCGGGCATCCTGTATGCTGCTGCGCACAGCGACGCGCCGGGGATGGTGGCCTGGGAAGCGCTGGGCGTGGCCGGTGCGCTGGCCGTCGTCATCGCCGGATGGACCACCGCCAACCCTACCCTCTACCGCGCAGGCATGGCCCTGCAGGTGGCTTCGGGATGGAGCCGCTGGAAGGTCACCCTCGTCGCCGGCCTTGTCACCACCCTCGCCGCCCTCTTCCCCGCCCTCGTGATGAAACTGCTCGACTTCGTCGCCCTCTACGGTCTGATCCTCGTCCCCATGGGCGCCGTCATCTTCGTCGACTTCTACCTGTTGCCGCGTCTCGGCCTGCAGGACGAATATGCCGAACGCCACGGCATCCTCTTCAACCAGGCGGTGGCATGGACCTGGCTGCTCATGCTCGCCGCTGCCCTCGCCGCAGGCCTGTGGCTGCACGTCGAGATCTTCTTCCTCGCCGCCCCCGTATGGCTGGCCTCCGCCATCGTCTACCTCCTCTTCAGCTGGATCTATCAAAGAAAAACAATGGTCTTAACCACTCTCTGAAATCTGTCGGACATGATGCAAACAATGTACAAGATCCTGGCCGTCGCCGGCCTCCTCCTGACCCTCATTCCCCCCTTCATGCATTTTTACGGCTCCGTCGACGAGCCCACCATGAAAGCCTGGGTGATGGCCGGGACGGTGGTATGGTTTGTAGGTGCCATTCCCTGGCTGGGAAAGAAAAAAGAGACTGTCTGAACGAACCATTAAGAAAGAAAATACCATGGAAGATGCTTTGGACCGGCTGGTCGCCCTCTCACGACGTTATGGCAGCGACCCCGAATACGTGATCGGCGGAGGAGGGAACACCTCTTGGAAGGATGAACGTTACCTGTGGGTGAAAGCCAGCGGTGTGGCGCTGGCCACGATCACCCGCGAAGGCTTCGTACGTATGGATCGTGCCGCACTGAAAAAGATCGGCGAACGTACCTACAGCCGCGACGTCCGGGAACGCGAACGTCAGGTGAAGGAAGACCTGCTGGCGGCCCGCGCCGACCCCTCCACTTCGTTGCGTCCCTCGGTGGAGACCTCCCTCCATGAACTCATCGAATATCCTTTTGTGGTCCATACCCATCCCACGCTGGTGAATGCGCTGATGTGCTCCCGCGAGACGGAACAGCGCACGCGCGAACTCTTCGGCGAGGATATTTTCTTCGTCGGTCCTGCCGCAGGATATACTCTTTTCAGGGAGGTGAAGGAGAGGTTGCCCCAGTGGCGTGCACGGCAAGGGAGCGACCCACGCATCATTTTCCTGCAGAACCACGGCATTTTCGTCAGCGGCGACACCCCCGAGGAGATCGACACTCTCTACCATGAGGTGATGGAAACCCTACGAAAGGTCGTCCGTCCCGAGACGGTCGAATACCTCCCCGTCACCGAGAAAGCCGAGCAACTGCGGCAGGAGCTGGCCCGCCACGCCGGCGGCAAAGAGGTGGTGGTACGGCATTCCTCGCTCCATCGTCATTTTTACGGCAGCCGCGAAGCCTTCCGCGACGTTGCCGTGCCCTTCACCCCCGATATACTGGTCTACTGCGGACCTGAGTATGCCTATTCTGACAAGGAGGAGTTGCCCGATATTTTGGGTGAGGTGATGAGCGCCTTCACGGCCGCACGACGGAGCCATGGTCTTGATCCCCGCGTGGTGCTGGTGAAGGATCTGGGGCTCTTCGCTCTTGCCGACAAGGAGAAGCTGGCCGTCACCATTCTCGATATTTTCGAGGATGCCATGAAGATCGCCCTCGGCTCCCGTCGTTTCGGCGGCCCCCGGCCTCTCCCGCCGGAGGTGATCGACTTCATCATGGGCTGGGAGGCGGAGAGCTACCGCATGCGCATCGCCGGACAATGAAAAAAGGATGGCCCGTGCCATCCTCTCCTGTTGTCATGATCTCTCTTTGTGAGGCCGGACAGAAAACCCCTACTGGATGTTGCGGGCCACCTTGAGCATGGCTGCAAGATCATACCGTTCGACCAGCTTGCGTGCCTCCTCCCAGCCGATCCCTTCGAAGGTGAGGGTGAAGACCACCGACCGGGGTGAGGTGCCCAGGATCACAAAGACCGCCCCCGACTTGTCTTTCTTGTTGAACGAGATGTAGCTGTCGAAGCCGTTGATCTGTTCCGTCCGCAGAAACGCCTCCTCGTTCTCGAAGGTGGCGCGGGGCACCTGACCGATGCTCGTGGCGTCCGTGACCATCACCGCCGCCTTGAGCGTGGCATCGCCCCGGACATAATCGCGCGTAGCAGTCACCGTCGTGATCTGATTGAAGGAAATGTCCGCACCCTCCGGTACCTGTCCCTCCCAACCCGGAAGATCGACGAGCAGATCCTTCAATTGATTGGAATATTGCTGTGCGGTCATCGGGAGCGTCACCAACACCCCCAGCAGCGTCAGGAGAATGATCCTTTTCATGGCCTGTGTTTTTGATGGATTCATCAAATGTAGAAAAAAATCCTCTTTCCGTGAATGATCCTTTGACCAAAGAACGGACAGCTTCCGTGAAGGGAAGATCCTCCCTGAACGGCGTTGCGACCGTATGGGGGGCCTGATCCGAAGAGAACCTTTTCAAACGGTTTGCTGATGAACGGAAAAGAAAGGACAGTGAAAAAATCCTTATCTTTGGCAATGCAAAAAATCTGTTGCTATGGATGATCTTCTTGAACGCCTGACAATGGCGGTGAAACGGGGCAAGGCCGACAAGAACTCCCCTTATCCGCCGGATATGAAAGGGCAGGAAGGTGCCGACGAGCTGACGGCCGAAGCACTCAAGCAAGGCTATACCCCCGATGAGGTCCTGCAGAAAGCTCTGGTGCGAGGGATGCACCTCATCGGCGAGGACTTCAGTGCCGGCCGTGCCTTTGTGCCGGAGATGCTCATGGCAGCCAAGGCCATGAAAGCCGCCATGAAACATATCGAGCCCTTCTTCCGCTCCGGCTCGGTGAAACAGAAAGGCACCGTCATCCTCGGGACGGTCCAGGGCGACCTCCACGACATAGGCAAGAACCTGTTGGGCATGATGATCGAGGGAGCCGGCTGGAAAGTGGTCGACCTAGGTGCCGACACCCCCTTCGAGAAGTTCCGGGATGCCCTTCAGCAACACCCCGATGCCATCGTGGGCATGTCGGCCCTGCTGACCACCACCATGGTCAACATGAAAGGCATCACGGAGAAGATCAAGGAGATGAGCCCCGACACCATCGTGATGGTGGGCGGTGCGCCGCTCTCGCAGGAGTTCTGTGACCAGATCGGCGCCGACTTTTACTCGCCCGACCCGCAGGGGGCCACCGCTTTCCTCGATACGCTGGTCTCCTGAGCCCCGCCTTTCTTTTCCGGTATGGTTTGACGGGCTGTGGCAGGGATGCCACCGGCCCGGCTGAGTGATCGTTCGTACGTGGTGAGCACCTTTTATCGTATCCGTCTGGAGCCTTTGGGCAAAGTGCTGGAGGTGGCTGCGGGGACGCCCCTGCAGGATCTCCTTTTTTCCTATGGTGTGGAGTTCCCCTGCGGCGGGCGGGGGGTATGCGGCGGCTGCCGTGTGAAGGTGCTGGAGGGCGATGTGCCTGTCGACGAGGAACACCGCCGTGCCCTCGAGCGGCTGGGGCTGCACGACCCCTGGCGTCTGGCCTGCCGCACCCGTGTGACGGGCGACATGACCCTCGAGGTGGGACAGTTCGATACGATCATCCTCGCCGACAGCTCTCCTTTCCGTTTCCGGCCGCAGGAAGGACGGGCCGTGGCCGTCGATGTGGGGACGACCACCCTGGTGGCGCAGCTCGTCGACCTACGCAGCGGCCGGGTTGTCGCCGCCGAGACGGCCCTCAACCCGCAGGCGCGCTACGGCGGTGACATCATCTCCCGCATCACCGCCGCCGTGCAGCAGGGCAAGGCCGACCTCCTCACGCGCCTCCTCCGCGAGGCCGTGGCCACCCTCGTGCAGCGTCTCATGGCGGCGGCGGGCGGCGAGGCACCCCAGCGTATCCTGCTGGCCGGCAACACCGTGATGCACCATCTCTTCTGCGGGCTGGACCTCACGCCCCTGGCCGCCTATCCTTTCGAGACGCCGCACGGCGGGAGCTGTTCGCTGCCGCCCGCCCTCCTCGGCCTTCCTCGTTCCACCGAGGTGCTCTTCCTCCCCATCCTGGGCAGCTTCGTGGGCAGCGACCTGCTGGCCGGCATCGTCGCCACCGGCATGACGGAGAGCGACCGTCCCCGTGTGCTGGTCGACCTGGGTACCAACGGCGAGATCGTCGCCGGCCACCGCGGCAGGATCGTCTGTGCCTCCACCGCCGCCGGCCCGGCCTTCGAAGGGACCAACATCGAGATGGGCATGCGCGCCACCACCGGCGCCATCTCATCGGTGCAACTGCGCGACGGCGTGCCTCAGTACCATGTGCTGGGCAACGTCGAACCCCGCGGCATCTGTGGCAGCGGCCTCATCGACGCCGTGGCCGTCTTCCTGGAACGGGGCGACCTCGACAGCGGAGGCAGGATCCTCCGCGACGAGGGACGACTCCCCCTCACCGGCACGGTCAGCCTGACACAGAAGGATGTGCGCGAACTGCAGCTGGCCAAGAGCGCCATAGCCACAGGCATGCAGATCCTCCTCGAGGAGCTGGACGTCGCCCCCGCCGAGGTGGAACAGATCTACATCGCCGGCGCCTTCGGCACCTTCATCGACCTGGCCCATACCCGCCGCATCGGCCTGCTGCCGTACCCCGACGAGAAGATCGTGAAGATGGGCAACACCTCCCTGCTGGGCACCAAGATGCTGCTCTTCGAGGATGCGGCCGCCCGCGCGGAGGAGATCAGGAAGGTGACACGCCACATCCCCCTCGAAGGCCATCCCCGTTTCCAGGACCTCTTCGCGGAGAACATCCTCTTCGCTCCCTTGCAGGAGGAGGGATGAGCCCGGGAAAGAAGAACGGGCCCGCTCAGCCGATGAAGAAAGCTCCGGCCCATCCCACGGCGGCACCCAGCAAAGCCGACATGACCGTGATGGGCAAAACCGCCTTCGGTTCGTCGCGCACCACCATCAGCACCACCGGCACGGCAAAAAGCTCGGCCAGAACCAGCCCTTTCAGCCAGGGAGCCATCGCCCAGTCGACGAAAGGGATCACCACTCCCAGTACCACCCAGTGGAAAAACGCCGAAAGGACAGCCATGCGGTCCATCTTCTGAAACACCATCGGGAGCGCATCGAGCAGTCCCGCCACCACGCCGATGATCAGGGCTGTGAGGAGATCGTTCATGGTTCCGTTCGTTCGTGCAACCTCTCCCGGCAAAGAACCCCTCGTGACGATGGCCCGGGACCGATGCCTGCCTGAAGGATCCGTGTGCCGGGATCTCTTCAAGATAAGAATATTTTCACAAAGATCATGATCTCCGGAACACCCGAGAGGGGAGATCCCCCTTCTTCCCGGGACGGCCGGAGGCAGAGGTCATTTCCCGTAGATCACTTTCATATCCGGCCGTTCGGTGAAGAAG
>CAZRDX010000030.1:0-6470 GCA_964599235.1 uncultured Rikenellaceae bacterium | reverse complement strand
CAGATCGACGCCGTAACACACCTGTCCGTTGTATTTGGGGTTGCTGCTGGCGCCGGCTTTGGGTTCGGGTTTGAAGGAGAACATATGGTTCGGATATTCGGGATGCCCGTACACCTCGAATGGGAAATCGGTGCCGCGTCCTACGCTCATGATGGTTCCCTCGAAGAAACAGAGCGAGGGGTACAGGTATACCGACCGCATGGTAGGCAGGTTGGGTGAGGGACGTACCGGCAGCTCGTAATAGGTGCGGTGGGAATAGTTCCTGCAGGGGATCACGGTGAGGTCGCACCGCACGCCGCCGGCGAGCCACCCCTCACCGTTGACCATCTTCGCATACTCTCCGATGGTCATGCCGTAGACCACGGGGATGGGGTCCATGCCCACAAAAGAACGGTATGCCGTGTCGAGCACCGGCCCGTCGACATAGAAGCCGTTGGGGTTGGGACGGTCGAGCACCACCACCGGCTTGTCCTGTTCGGCACAAGCCTCCATCACCAGATGAAGGGTGGAGATATAGGTGTAGAAACGCACGCCCACATCCTGGATGTCGAAGACGACGACATCCACATCGGCCAGATCTTCCGGGAGGGGTTTCTTTCGTTTGCCGTAAAGGGAGACGATGGGCAGCCCCGTGCGGGTGTCGGTCTGGTCCTGCACCGTCCTTCCTTCGGCCACCTCGCCCCGGAAACCATGCTCGGGACAGAAGATACGGACGATCTTCACCCCCCGTGCCAGGAGGGTATCCACCAGATGGGTCTTCTCCACCAGCGAAGTATGGTTGGCCACGACAGCCACCCTTTTCCCGGACAGCAGAGGAAGGTATGCATCCATATCATAACTGCCGGGACGGACGGGATGCAGGGAGAAGGCTGCAGCAGCAGGAACAGCCAGA
This sequence comes from uncultured Rikenellaceae bacterium, assembly GCA_964599235.1. GTDB lineage: Bacteria > Bacteroidota > Bacteroidia > Bacteroidales > VadinHA17 > DRPN01. Next base: position 5,578 of record CAZRDX010000030.1, on the reverse strand, counting down.
ACGATCATCAGCAAAAATTTTCGAAAAACCATCTTCCGTTATTTTTTACAAATGAAACAAAATATTTCTTTTGACAACACAAGGAGATTTACCGTTCATCAAAAACACATCTCTCTTTTTTGCTACTTTTGTTCCAAGCCAAAACTGCCGGAACCTTTGAACACCGAGCTTTTCATTGCGCGCAGGATCGTCACGGGCAAGGGTACCGAGAGCCGTATCTCGCGTCCCGTGATCCGCATCGCCGTGCTGGGCATAGCCCTGAGCCTGGCGGTGATGCTGGTGGCCACGGCCATCGTCACCGCCTTCAAGGAAGAGATACGCTCGAAAGTGGTGGGCTTCGGTGGCCATATTCAGATCATCAATTACGATACCAACAACTCTTACGAGACCCGGCCGGTGAGCAAGGAGCAGCCTTTCTACCCTTCCCTGGAGGAGCTGCCCGGCATCCGGCATATCCAGGTGTTCGCCATCAAGGCCGGCATCATCAAGACCTCCAGGGAGATCCAGGGGGTAGTGCTCAAGGGTGTGGGGCCCGACTACGACTGGTCCTTCTTCCGCCACAACCTGGTGGCCGGCGAGACCTTCCGCGTCACCGACAGCACCCGCACCGACAAGGTGCTCATCTCAAAGCTCCTCTCCGACATGCTGGAGCTGAACGTAGGCGATGCCTTCACAATGTATTTCGTGCAGGATCCGCCCCGTATGCGCCGTTTCCGGGTGGCGGGCATCTACGAGACCAGCCTCGAGGATTTCGACAAGACCTTCATCCTGGCCGACATCAAGCACATCCGGAAACTCAACAACTGGCGTTCCGACCAGGTGAGCGGCTTTGAGGTGACCGTCGACCATTTCCGCGACCTGGACATGATGACCTGGCTGGTGCGGGAAAAGGTCGGCACCCGTTTCACCGGGGAAGGCACCCGCCTGCGGGTGGAGAACATCGTCCAGAAATATCCGCAGATCTTCGACTGGCTCAACCTGCAGGACACCAACGTCTGGATCATCCTGGTGCTGATGTTGCTGGTGGCGGGGTTCAACATGATCTCGGGGTTGCTGATCCTCATCCTGGAGCGGATGAACATGATCGGGGTGCTGAAGGCGCTGGGTGCGACCAACTGGAGCATCCGCAAGATCTTCCTCTACCAGGCGGCATACCTGGTGGTGCGGGGGCTGCTGTGGGGCAACCTCATCGGGCTGGGGCTCTGCTGGCTGCAGGCACGCTTCAGGCTGATCCACCTCAATCCTTCCACCTACTACCTCAAGAGCGTACCCATCCATTTCGATCCCTGGATCATCCTCGGCCTCAACGTGGGGACGCTGGTGATCATCGTCACCATTCTCATCCTTCCCTCCTACCTCATCGCCCGCATCTCGCCGGTAAAGACAATACGGTATGATTAGCCACTTCGGGGTGTCAATCGGCCCTTCGGGGTGTCATCTGGCCTGGCGGCCGGTCATTCCTGCACGATGTTCTTGTAGTGTTCGTAGCGGTCGAGGATCTGATCGACGTAGTTGACCGGTTCGTCGCCGCGGCAGTAGCCGTATTTTACGACAGGATCGAGGAAATAACGTTCTTCGGAGAGTTTGAGCAGGTAGTGCCGCACCACCTCCCACGAGGTGGGGTCGGCCCCCTCTTTCTCGGCCAGACGCATGGCATCCTTGACATGTCCCTGGCCGGTGTTGTAGGAAGCCAGGATGAACTTGATCCTCTCCTGCTCATCAAGGACGGTCTCGTCAAAGATAGTGTTGATCCATTGCAGGAAGCGAACGCCGGTGCGTATGTTCTCTTCCGGATCGAAGGGGTCTTTCACGTGATATCTTTTGACGGTGGAGGGCATGATCTGCATCAGCCCCATGGCGCCGGCCCAGGAGACGGCCCGCGGGTCGAAGTGCGACTCCTGGTAGATCATCGAGGCCAGCAGCCGCCAGTCCCAGCCCAGCGTGTCGCTGCAACGTTTGATCATATCATCATACGGAGATATACGTCCGTTACCCAGAACGAAATAGTCGCTCTTCACCCGCACTTTCGATTTGGGGTTTTTGAAGTATTTCTTGTAGATCAGGGCATAGTCGAGCGTCTTGCGGTAGCTGTCGATCCAGCCGTTGATCATCTTCAGCAGTTCGTCGCTGCCTTCTTTGCGGACGCCCCAGGCCAGTTTCTGGGGGAAGCTGATGGCGGTGCGCACGTCGAGGATGGAATAATAGGTGCTGTTCACCTGAGCGACGTTCTCGTCGGCCACGGTATAGTCGATCTCACCGTCGGCGACCATCTTGATGAGTCGTTCCACCTCCATCTCCACCTCGACGATGTGGATGGTGTCGCCGATCTCTTCGGCGAGGTTACGCAGGCGTTCGGCATAGCTGGTGTTCTTCTGCACGTAGACGGTCTTGCCGGCCAGGTCGAGCGGGTTGCGTATCAGGGCTTTGTTGATGGCATCGAGGGTCATCCTGCGCCATCCGGCAGGCTTGCGCTGCACCAGCACCTGCCGCGTCTGGCCGATGGGATGGGTGAAACGGAGGATATGCTTGCGCTCGCTGGTGACCGTCAGGTTGATGGCGATGATGTCGCAGGTGCCGCGCTGCAGCTTGCTGAAAGAGCGTTCCAGGTCGTTGTCGACGATGATCTCCAGGTCGATGTTGAGGTATTGTGCCAGAGCCTTGAGCAGCTCGTACTGGTACCCCATGGGCTCGCCGCGGTAGATGAAGTAGTCGGTGGAGTTGAAGTCGGTCAGGGCGATGAGCTTGCCCGAGGCCTGTATCTCCGGCCAGTCACGCCGCACCGGCGCCTCGCTGCGCTCCTCACCGCCGCCGGAAGAACGACGGCAACCCGTCATCATCAACAAAAAGAACAAAAGAAAAAAGGAGGAAAAACGGATGGGAAAGGCTCTTTTCATTCTTCAGGGATGAAGGATGCTAACACGAATGTAAGAAAAATTAACGGAAACATCCTTCCCGCAGGATGCAAAAAAGGTTCAGTCGTAGAAGGTCCACGAGAAGCCTATCTTGAAAAAGAGCTGGTTCATAGGATAATCGACCACCGTGAAATAGTGGGGACCCAGGAGGGGTGAGGTGAAGTGCTGCACCTTGAAGAAGAAGCGGAGGCGCTGGATCTTCATGTTGAGGTAAGCATCGGCAAAAGGGTAGTCGCCTATCTTTTTCCTGCGCTGGAGGTAGAACTGTCCTGTCGCCGGCATGTAGGCGTAGCCGTACCACCGCGACTGGTAGTAGAGGTCGAGCCCTATCTGGAAGCGCACCAAACCGCCCGTTTTGCGGAAATGGATGTCCTGGTTGAAGGCGGAGGTATGCCGCACCACGAAAAAAGGCAGGGGCAGCACCCGGTCGTTGCCGGACTGCTGAAGACAGATATCGTTGAGGAAGGAGAACTTACCGAGGTGGAAGTCCTTGTTCAGCTCGAGACTGTAGAGGACGATGGAGCCGTCGTACTGGGCGGGCAGGGCGGCGGTATCAAAGTAAACGTACTGGTTGAGGAAGGAGGTCTGAAAGGAGATGCCGGCATGACGGGAGGGGAAGCGCAGCGAGGCGCCGGCGAGGATATCCTTGGTGAAGTGGAAATCGTTGTTCCAGACGAAATGATTGGAGGTGAAATGGTTAAGACGGAAGACGGGACGGGTGATGAAGAGATGGCCGAAGAGGCGCAGGTCGGCCGCCCCCTTGCGGCCGAAATGCTGGCGCAGCTCGCCCGTAAGCTCCGTATTGCCCGTCTTGTAGCCCAACAGGTAGATCTTTCCCGTGGCCTCCCAGCTGAACCTGCCGGCGATGTCGTTGTATATCCTGCCAAAGACGGCGGTGTTGTTGTGGTAGTTCTCGTGCATCCGTGTGAGGAGGGTGTCGCCGTGACGGTAGAGAGTGTCCCAGGCACCGTTGGCCGCATACTTGATAAACTCGTTGACCAGCCCGAAACGGCTCCCTATGGAGAACTTCCGTCGCGGATCGCTCTGCAGCTCCAGGGCCACCTCGTTCTCCACCTTCCGGAAACGTGTGGTATCGTAAGTATAAAGCGAGTCAAAGTAGATATGTTCGTAGAATCCCGAACGGGGATATTCGTCGATGTAGGAGCGGCCCGTACGTTCGTAACGGAGCTTGTAGAGGATACGGCCCCAGCCCTGGGGCAGGCGGGGGATCATGCCGGAAGTGTCGGCTTCGGAGGTGGTATCGCCGGCAAAGCTGCCGAAAGCATAGTAGTTGAGAAGCTGGAAGTTGAAGTTCTTGACCCGTGAGCGGGCTTTGTTCTCATAGCCCAGCCACATGGGGACATCTTTGGGTTTTTCCGTTTCCAGATCGTCAACATTGCGTACTCCGCCGTTCTCCTGCTGTTTGATGCTGTTCCAGCTTACATGGGCGAAGGAGGCATAACGACCGCTGACATAGCTGCCGAAGAGGGTGAAGGAGTTCTTCTTCTGCTGCTGGAAGCTGTACTGTCCTTCGCCGGAGAGGATGTTGAAGAAGAAGCCGAGGTTAAGGGCTTTGTTGACGTTCTGGGTATGAACCACGTCGAGGATCTGTTCCTGGTTGACCTTCTGTCCGGCGGAGGTGTAGGTGAGCTGGGTGAAGGGTGAGCGGGCGCGGAAGTAGACCTGTCGGTCGGGGACGAAGAGGTAGGGTTTGTAGTATCGCAGGAAGAAGTCGTCGAGGGGCCGGGGCCGTTCGGGATAGCAGGCGGAGGTGACGGGAGAGGCGATGTTGCCTGTCTTGACGGGGTAACGGTAGTAGAGGTAGGCGGGGTCGAACACCTGGAAGCCGGCGAGGAGGGTGTCGCGGGCAGCGGGGAGGATACGTTCTTCGTTGTTGAGCTGCCAGGCGACGACTTTCTGGCGTGTGCGTACGCTGTCGGGGGGCAGCACAGCGGCGACCGGCAGGGAGAGGAGAAAGCCTATGAGGAGGAGGGATCTTCTCATCACGTGCAAAGATAGGAAAAGCGGGGAAGAGGCTGTGCGGGGTGCGGACAAAAAAAAACCTTCAACCCGGAGGTTGAAGGTTTTGAAAAGTTCGGCGGCGACCTACTCTCCCGCTTTCGCAGTACCATCGGCGCTGGTGGGCTTAACTTCTCTGTTCGGAATGGGAAGAGGTGGAACCCCACCGCTATAGCCACCTTAAGCTTTTTCCCGGCGCAAGTGAGCCGGGTGATATTTTAACATGTCGGAAGAAAGTCTTAAAAGGTCAGCTGTTGGAAAGCTTTCGGGTAATTAGTACCGCTCGGCTTTGACATTGCTGCCTTTACACCTGCGGCCTATCGACGTCATCGTCTTTGACGACCCTCAAAGGAGATCTCATCTTGGAGTGAGCTTCGTACTTAGATGCTTTCAGTACTTATCTCTTCCAAACATAGCTACCCTGCGATGCAGCTGGCGCCACAACAGGTACACTAGAGGTTTGTCCGCCTCGGTCCTCTCGTACTAGAGGCAGCTCTCCTCAGATCTCCAACGCCCACAACAGATAGGGACCGAACTGTCTCACGACGTTCTGAACCCAGCTCGCGTGCCACTTTAATGGGCGAACAGCCCAACCCTTGGGACCTTCTCCAGCCCCAGGATGTGACGAGCCGACATCGAGGTGCCAA
>CAZRDX010000029.1:0-13118 GCA_964599235.1 uncultured Rikenellaceae bacterium | reverse complement strand
TATTGTCCCGGAAGATACGACGGTGGTGGAGACGGTCGAAGAGGATACCACGTCTTCGGAGATGCCGGCGGTGAAGGTGCAGCTCAAGTCGTTCCGCATCCGGGAGGGACGCATCGTCTACGATGACCGTCAGGGGCATATGAAGGCCACGCTGGGGGGGGTCAATTTCTTCCTGCGCGGACGGTGGTCGGGCAGCCGGGGCACCCTCTTCACCGAGACCACACTGGCGGCCGTCGATGTGATGATGGACGGTATCCGCTACCTGCGACAGGCGAAGATGCGTTTCACCGCCACGCTGGATGCCGATCTTGACAAGGGGGTCTATACTTTCCGGGAGAACGAGTTCGCCGTCAACGACCTGGTGCTGGGTTTCGACGGTACCGTGGCGATGCCGGGCGACAGCATCGTCACCGACATCTCTTTTGCCACGAAAGAGACCTCTTTCAAGTCGTTGCTCTCGATGGTGCCGGCGATCTACATGAACGACTTTGCCGAACTGCGGACGCAGGGCACGCTGGCCCTGAACGGTCGGGTGAAGGGGGTCTACTATGAGAAGGACGGCGACACCCTCTATCCCGGGGCGGTGCTTATCCTGCAGGTGAAGGATGCTTCATTCGCCTATCCCGATCTGCCGGAGCAGGTGAAGGAGGTCAACATCGACGTGAAGGTGGTGGCCGACGGCACCCATCCCGACAATACCACCATCGATGTCAACCGTTTTGCCTGGAAGCTGGGTGAGAATCCTTTCCGTGCCGAGCTGCATGTGAAGCATCCTGTCAGCGACCCCGAGGTGAAGGGAGGCATGGTGGGGCGTATCGACCTGGGCACGCTCAACCAGGCTCTGGCCCTCGACAGCACGGAGATGAGCGGTGTGATCACCACCGACCTGAAGATCGCCGGAACGATGTCGATGATCGAGCAGGAGCGATACGAGGAGTTCACCGCCGACGGGTCGGTGCGGGTGAAAGGCGTGAAGGTGGTCACCCCCATGATGCAGGACCCCGTGGAGGTGCCTGAGGGGACGATGCTCTTCTCACCGAGGTATGTCGACCTGCAGGGGCTGAAGATGGTCATCGGCCCTTCGGACATGGCCTTCTCGGGCAGGGTGGAGAATTTCATCCCTTATCTCTTCGACAAGGGCACGGTAAAGGGCACGCTGGCATTCAGCAGTCATCATCTTGATCTCAACCGTCTGATGCCGGTGGAGGAGACCGCCGACGATACCCTTGCCGCCCTGCCCGATACGGTGGTCTCCGACACTTCCATCGTTGAGGTGCCGGCGAACGTCGACTTTCTCCTCACGGCCAGGATGGACGAGGTGGTCTATGGCAACCTGACGGCCCGCCGTGTGGGGGGCAAGATACATGTGAAGGACCGGAAAGTCTTCTTCGACGGGCTGGCGATGGAAGCGATGGGAGGACGGATGACCCTCGACGGTGTCTTCTCCACCGTGCATCCCGAGCAGCCGGCCGTAGAGATGAAGATGACCATGCAGGAGGTCAGCATCCCCGAGGTGTACCGTTCGTTCGTCACCGTGAAGCAGCTCCTGCCCTATGCGAAGGAGATGAAAGGCACCGTCAGCACCGAAGTTACTTTTTCCACCATCCTGGACGGGGAGATGATGCCGGTGCTCAACACCCTGGATGCTTCGGGCAGGGTGCGCTCCAGGCAGGTGACGCTGGTCTCGCAGGGGGTGTTCGAGAAGATCAGGAAGACGCTGAAGATGAGCGAGTCCTACACCAACGAGCTGAAGGATGTGAACCTTTCCTTCAGGATCGAGAAAGGCCGTCTGCAGGTGCAGCCTTTCAAGGTGAAGATGGGGGATGTGGAGATGACGGTGAGCGGTGAACAGGGACTGGACCGGTCGATCGACTATCTGCTGGACATGAAGATCCCGCGCAGGATGCTGGGCAAGGCGGCCAACGAGGTGGCTGCCGGACTGTTGGCTAAGGCAGGTGCTGCTGGCGTGCAGGCCGAGCTGCCGGAGGTGATCCCCGTCAAGGCCCATATCACCGGTACCTTGCAGCAGCCGAAGATCGGTCTCGGTGCGGGAAAAGCCGGCAGCGGAAGCCGGGCCGTCAAAGAGGCCGTGAAAGAAAAAGCAAAGGAGGAGGTGCAGAAACAGGTGGAGAAGGTCGAGCAGAAAGTAGATGAGGAGAAGGAAAAGCTCAAGGCCAAAGCCGATGCACGCGCCGAAGCGCTGCTGAAAGAGGCAGCCAGAAAAAGGGACGAGGCCATCGCCGCCGCAGAGAAGGAGAGGGACAAGATGCTCAAAAAAGCCGATGAGATAGAGAAAAATGCCGAAGGCACCTTTGCCCAGAAGATGAAAGCCAGGGCCGAGGCCAAAGCCCTCCGCAAAGCGGCCAGGAAAGCTTATGAGAAAGCGGTGAAGCTGGCCAACGAACAATACAAAAAGGCGGAACAGAAAGCCGAAGAGATACGCAACAGCGTGAAGGAGCTGTAGAGATGGAACGAAGATACACCTTTGCACCGTAGGCTCCGGTAGACAGACCTGCCCCCTCCCGAAGCAGGAAAGGAAAATTAGGAGAAGATTATGATAATTCGGAAATTCTTCGTAACATTGCGCTCGTTTTTGAAGCAAGGGATTCACTAAAAAAACAGAGGATCATGGACTTAATGAAAGTTGTGGCGGATAAGGTGGCGCCGAAGAAAGAATACCCCGATTTCAAGGCCGGGGACACCATTACGGTCTATTACAAGATCAAGGAAGGGAACAAAGAGCGTATCCAGCAGTTCCGGGGTGTGGTCATCCAGCGCCGGGGCAGCGGACACACCGAGACGTTCACCGTGCGCAAGATGTCGGGGAACATCGGCGTGGAGCGTATCTTCCCCATTGCTTCGCCTTTCATCGAGAACATCGAGATCAACAAGCGGGGCAAGGTACGCCGTGCACGTATCTTCTACCTGCGGGGTCTGCGCGGGAAGAAAGCAAGGATCAAGGAAAAGAAATACTGATACCGTATACAGGAAAAGAAGAAGGCCGTGGATCCCACGGCCTTCTTCTTTTTTCAGGGGCGGCGGCTCACTCTCCGTGTTCCTCGAAGTATTCGAAGGCGTCGATGATGTCGAGATAGACGCCGTCGAAGCCGGCATCCAGGATCTTCTGCAGGTAGGAGCTGTCGTTGCCGAAGATGATCGTCTGCCAGTTCTTGTCCCAGTAATGCACCTTGTAGTTACCTTCCCACTCGGGGTTCTCTCCGGCGAGCCAGGAGGGTGGATCTTTTTTCCATTCTTTTTTCCAGTAGTAGCGGTAGTTCTCCGCTTCGCCGATGCTCATGTAGGCGATCACCAGGCGTTTGCCGCCGTTGGCTTTGCTGCGCAGGGCTTCCACATCGGCGGGTGTGAAGGGTTCGTCACCAAAGAAGGCGTCGGTGATCAGCAGGTCGTAGTTGGTGGCCCGGATGGCTCCGATGAACTGTTCCTTGTTGCCCAGAGCCTCGGGGTCCAGCAGGTAGAGGAAGTTCCTGACGCTGTCGAGGGTGGTGACCACGGCGTCGTTCTCTTTCCAGGGATGGGCCGGATAGTCCGGGATCACGTCCAGGTCGCGCGACGGGGCGGCGAAAGAGATATAACCTTTTTCTTCGCTGCGCTGGTAGGCCCGGTCAACCTTGAGGGGCGTCCTGCAGTAGTTGGTCACCAGGATCACTTCGCCGTTGTAGCGGGCCTGGTCGAGAAAAGCACTTATCTCGCTGGTGAAGTAGGAAGGCGATTCGATGTCCAGGTCCTGATAGCCGTAAAAAAGATCTTCCTGCGCCACGGCGTCAATGGCGCCGAGGTAGGCCATGTCGGGGCCTCCCTGGATGGTACCGGTGGTGGTGGTGAGCTGCACGCCGTTCTGGGGGATGATGAGGAAGCCTTCATGGCGCGACCGTGCCCATGAACTCAGATCTTCCACGAAGCGACGCATCTCCGCCTTGTAGTTCCTTGCAGGTGCGGGTGGCTCCTCTTCGTCGCCGCTGCCGCAGGAGAGCATGCCCCCCAGCAACAGCACAAACAGGAGCAGGGCAGGCGCACGGTATTGTTTTATCGTCATCGGCCAGTTCTTTTACGGTTTGTACGCAGAAAGGAAGCCAAAGTTACTCCCGCCGGCAGAAGGGTTCATTCCTGCTCCTCTTTCTTGGCGGTCTTGGTGCTCTTGCGGGTGGTGGTGCTTTTCTTTTTGCGTGTGGTGGTCTTTTTGAGCTTTTTCTCCAGCTCTTCCACGCGTTTGGTGAGGGCTTCAAGTTCCTCTTTTCTCACCAGGCCGGCGCTGTCGATGGCTTTTTTCACCCCCTCGTCGATACGCTCCTGCAGGTCGGTGCGGGCTTTTTCGGCCTTTTCTTTCATCTCTTCGATAAATTTCTGTGCTTCCTGGCCGGTGAGGCGTGCCTCGGCGGCTGCCTTGCGGGCATATTCCTCGAGTTTATCGCGTGTCAGGAGAGCCAGTTCAAGGCCTTCTCCCAGTTTTTTGCTGAGCCATTCTTTCATGGTGTTGTCTTTTTAAGGTGATTGCGTGAGGAGAGGGGCAAGGATCGTGCCACGAATGGCACGAGCTTCTTTCTCTGAATTTCTGTCAGATGCCGATGATGCGTATTTCGGTGCGGCGGTTGGCGGCGCGGCCCTCTTCGGTGCTGTTGTCGCCTACGGGTTGTCGTTCGCCATAGCCTTTGTAGGTGAGACGGTCGGCGGCGATGCCGTGGTCGACGAGGTACTGGTAGACGACGCGGGCCCGCTGACGCGACAGCTCGAGGTTGTACTGGTCGCTGCCCTTGTTGTCGGTATGTCCTCCGATCTCGATGCGCAGGGTGGGGTTCTCTTCCAGCAGCCGGCGCAAGTGCTCCAGCTCGGCGATGCTCTCGGGTTTCAGCTCATAGGAGTCGAACTCGAAGAAGATGTTGCGGAGCACCATCACCTCGCCTACGCGGATCGGCTTCAGCGGCACATCCTTGATGTAGGGATGTTCGATACGGTGCACCCCTTTCAGGGGGAAGTGGTCGGAATAGAAAAGGTAGCCTTCTTTGGAGACGTTGAGGGCATAGTTGCGGTTGGTGGGTATGCATACCAGGAAGTAGCCGTCGCTGCCGGAGGAGACCTCCATGACGTTGCGACCCGTGCCCAGGTCGATGAGAACGATGTCGGCCGACAGAGGACGTTCGGTGGCGGCGTCGTATACCTTGCCTTTCATGTAGGTGACAAAGTTAGGCCGTATTGAGTCGTACAGATCGAAGGAGTAGATATCTTTGCCCCGTCCCTCTTCCCTGTCGGTGGAGAAATAGCCGGTGTTGCCTTCGGCGTTGACGAAGAGGCCTATCTCATCGTTGTAGGTGTTGATGGGATAGCCCAGGTTGAAGGCTTTGGACCAGCTGCTGTCGGGCCGGCGGCGGGAGATGTAGAGGTCGAAGCCGCCGTAGCCGGGATGACCGTCGGAAGAGAAGTAGAGGGTCTGGTTGTCGTTGTGGATGAAGGGGGACATCTCGTTGCCGGGGGTGTTGATGTTCTTTCCGGCGTTGCGCGGGGGTGTCCAGCGGCCGTTCTTCAGGGTGCTGTACCAGATGTCCATGCCGCCGTAGCCGCCGGGGCGGTTGCTGACGAACCAGAGGGTCTTGCCATCGGCCGAGATGGAGGGCTGGGCCTCCCAGCTGCGGCTGTCCACCGGCGGACCCAGGTTGGCCGGCGTCGACCAGCCGTCACGCAGACGGCGCGAGCTGTAGATGTCGCAACGCCCCAGACCGTCGGGACGGTTGCAAGCGGTGAAGAACATCATGGTGCCGTCGGCCGAGAGGCTCTGAGCCCCCTCGTTCTGACGCGAGTTGATGGGATCACCCAGAGGACGCCGCGGCGCCCAGCCCGTGTCGGTCTGGTGTGAGATGAAGAAATCCTCCTGAAAATCCTGCTGCTCAAAGTCACGCATCCGCAGATATCTCCCCGGCACCAGCACGGTGAAGACGATGGTCTGTTCGTCGGCGGTGAGCGAGGGCCAGTACTCGTCGAGGGGAGAGTTGATCGAAGGTCCCAGATTGACGGGGTCGAAAGGCACGGGATGCTGAATGCCCTCCAGCGCAAAACGGCAGTTGCGTATGTCGCGCCGGGCTTTTTTCACCACCCGCTCATCCTTGTTCTTGTAACGCAGGAAAGCCTCCAGGTGCTCCAGCGCCTGCCGGTAACGTCCCATACGGAACTCCAGCCGCCCGACGTTGTACATCGCATTGGGAAAGAAGGTGGAATCGATGCGCAAGACCTCCCGGTACGCTTCGATGGCTTTGTCGCGGCGCTTCATGTCGGAATAGATCTCGGCGCGCAGCAACTGGGCCTCGATGAAGTCGGGATCGGCCTGTACGGCTTTCTCAATGGTCTCCGCAGCCAGCTCATACTTCATCAGGAAGTACATGTCGCGGGCTTCGTTGAAGTATTTGATCGCCTTGCCCGAGGAGGTGTGCAGCTGCTGGGCCCGGAGGGTCCCTGTCCCTGCCAGGAAAAGCAGCAGCAGAATAAGCCATTTTGCAATATGTCGTCGCGGCAGGGAATGCATCCTTTGAAAAATCCTCCTAAAAGTAAAAAAAATACTGAAATGAGGCAGGCTGTCAGGGAATGTGCATGAATTTATGGGTCTGGAGCGAGATGCGCCATTGGGGGTGGCTCTTGACGTATTCGACGATGAGGGGGATGATCTCGCGGAAGCGGCTCCATTCGGGTTGCAGGAAGAGATGGCAGCTGTCGTTCACCCGGGTGGCGTTCTCCTCGGCCCATTCCAGGTCGGCGGGTTGTTCGATGATCACCTTGAGTTCGTGGGCCAGGGGGTAGATCGCTTCGAGCGGTGGTTTGTCCTGTTTGGGTGAGAGGCATATCCAGTCGAACGTGCCGCGCAGGGGGTGGGCGCCGGAGGTCTCCAGGTAGAGGGTGAACCCTTCGCGGTGCAGGAGGGTGGTGAGGGGATGAAGGTTATACATCAGCGGCTCGCCGCCGGTGATGACCAGGTGCCGGGTGCCGCTCTCACAGGCCCGCGCGACGATCGTCTCCACCGCCACGGGCGGGAAATGGTCGGGGTTCCACGAATAGCGCGTATCGCACCAGTGACAGCCGATGTCGCAGCCTCCCAGCCGGACGAACCACGCCGCACACCCCGTGTGGTACCCCTCACCCTGGATGGAATAGAATTGCTCCACCAGGGGCAGGAGAAGCCCCTCGTCCAGTTGTCGCTGCTCTTTTTCCGTCAATCCCATGGGCGGTAGCCGAAAGAAACCATAAAAGTAGTAATTTTGAAGGATTCAAGCGTGCAGCGTCGCGGGAGGGGAAGAAGGGCAGGAGGCGTGCATGCAGTTTGTTCATGAAAAAGATACGGGGATGAAAAAGTACGCATGGAAATGGGTGGCGGCCGGTTTATTGTTGTTGGTGGCAGCCTGTTCGTCCGACCGCGGCAAGGTGGGCAAGTGGGTGGCGGAGGCGCCTGCCGGCACGCGGTATACGCATATCGACACGGCGGGGGTGACGGTGATCCCCAACGGCCGGCTGCTCACGCCGGCGGGACGGTGCTGGCGTGTGGCGCCCCATCCTTTCGGCCTGGTGCTGAGCCGCGACGGCACCCTGGCGGTGACGGCCAACTCGGGCGTACGGCCCCTGTCGGTGACCATCCTGCACGACATCACCGGCGAGCGGCCCCGCATTCTGCAGATACCCCCCGGGGATAAGACCGACAAGGGTGTGCTCGCCTCCGTCTTCATGGGGCTGGCCCTCTCCCCCGACAACAGCATCCTCTATGTGGCCGGCGGGCAGGAGAACAGGATCTACCTCTTCAACACGCTTACGGGGGAGAGCGAGGGCTTCATCGACTGTGCCTACCGCGACGACAGTATCGACTACACCGACGGTTACATCGGCGACATGGTGCTTGATCGTGCCGGCAGGCGCCTCTTTGCGGTCGACCAGGTCAACTTCCGCATGATCATCGTCGATGTGAAGGAGCGTCGTCTGATCCATTCGGTGCCGGTGGGGCGGTATCCTTTCGGCATAGCCCTCTCCCCCGACGAGCAGGCCGTCTATGTGGCCAATGTGGGGATGTTCGAGTACAAGCCTTTCGGGGGCATCGACTACAATGATCTGAAGCATACGGCGCCCTCTTTCCCGCCGGTGGCGTTCGGCACGAAGGAGATGCTGGAGGGTGTCCATACCGACACGCTCGACATCCCCGCCCTGGGCGATCCCAACGTGCCGGAGTCGTTCTCGGTATGGAAGGTGGACCTCTCGGACACTTCGGCGCCGCGTGTCACGGCCCGCATCAAGACGGGCACGCTGGTAGGGCAGATGGTGGAGGGTTTCCCCGCAGTGGGCGGCAGCTCGCCCAACTCGCTGGTGGCCACGGAGGACTATGTCTTCGTGAGCAACGGCAACAACGACAACATCTCGGTCATCGGCATCCGTGAGGATACGGTGGTGCATACCATCCATCTCGACCTGGACCCCCGCATCGATCATCTGCGGGGCAAGATACCCTTTGGTCTGGCATTGTCCCCCGACCACCGGCGGCTGTATGTGGCCGAGGCGGGCATCAACGCCGTGGCGGTGGTAGAGATCCCCTCGTTCCGTGTGCTGGGGCACATCCCCACCGGCTGGTTCCCCTCGAAACTGAAGGTGACCCCCGACGGCCGTTATCTGGTGGTGGCCAATGCCAAAGGCTATGGCAGCGGTCCCAACGGCGGGGCCGACTACTGGCCCGGGCCGGAAGGGACCTACATCGGTGCCCTGATGAAAGGCACCGTGGAGGTGATCCCCGTACCCGGCAAGAAGGAGCTGAAACGGATGACGCAGCAGGTCATTGACAACAACTTCCTCTTCCGGCGCATCGATGATCCCGCTTTTGTCTGGCGCGAGAAGAACCCCGTGCCTTTGTATCCCGGGCAGCGGCGCTCGCCCATCCGTCATCTGGTGTTCATCACGAAGGAGAACAGGACCTTCGACGAGGTCTTCGGGGCCATGCCGGGGGTGCGGGGCGACTCGACCCTGGCGCGTTATGGCTCGCCGGTGTCGTTCGGCAACCGCAAGCATACGATGTTCGTCGAGCGGTGTGTGGTGATGCCCAACCATCTGGCGCTGGCGCGGCGTTTTGCGCTGGCCGACAACTTCTATGTCGACTCCGACGTCTCGGCCGACGGTCACCGCTGGCTGGCCAATACTTATCCCAACGAGTGGGTGGAGACGACCACGCCGGCCAGCTACGGTGGCAACCGCACCTTCAAGCTCTCCAGATCGCCGGGATACCTGGCCTTCAACGGGGCGGCAGGAGCTATCTATCCCGAGGACTACAACGAGGCGGGTTCGCTGTGGGATCAGCTCGAGCGGTATCATATCCCCTTTTACAACTTCGGCGAGGGGGTGATGTTCGAGCCGGCATCCTACGACAAAGAATACAAATATACCGGCATGCGCTACCTGTACAACTATCCTCTGCCCAAGGCGCTTTTTGAGAACTCGTCGCGAACCTATCCCACCTTCAACATGGGCATCCCCGACCAGTTCCGTGTCGACCAGTTCATCCGCGAGTTCCGTGCGAAGTGGCTGGAGGGGGACAAGGAGATGCCGGCACTCATCACACTGATCCTTCCCAACGATCATGGTGCGGACGAACGTCCTGACGACGGGTACCCTTTTCGGGAGAGCTACATGGCCGACAACGACCTGGCCCTGGGACGCATTGTCGAGTTCCTCTCGCACACCCCCTACTGGAAGGAGATGGCCATCATCGTCACCGAGGATGATGCCCAGAACGGTGTCGACCACGTGGATGCCCACCGCAGTATCCTGATGGTGATCTCCCCCTGGGCGAAGAAAGGCTACGTGGGTCATGTGCATTATAGTTTCGGCAGCATCTTCAAGACCTTCTGGAACATTCTCGAGGTCCCCTATCTCAACGAGTACGATGCCACGGCCACCGACCTGGCCGATCTCTTCAGCGACACGGCCGACTATACGCCTTTCGAGGCCCTGCCCGTCGACAAAAGGGTGTTCGACCCGCAGAAGGCCCTCGATCCCCTGGACGAAGACTTCAACTGGGAGGCGGTGAAGAACAGCCCCGTCATCGACGATGTGGAAGATATGCTCCGCGACAGCAAGGAGCGGGAAGAATACCGTACCGGGGATCAGGGAGGTGCGCACCGCTGATCCTTTCCATGACTTTTATTCCCTGAAAAAAAGACTACCTATTTAAATGTATTTTTAAATGGATATTTAAATAGGTAGAATCCGTGTAATAGCAAGTAAAACAGGTTATTACAGGTACGTGTTTCCGGTAGGGTCACCGGAAGGATGTAGGACAGGTCGGCAAAAGATCTTTTTTTCATCGTTTTTTGTCAGGGTACCGGGATTTTCTTGTGTGATACAGGTGCAAGACGAAAAATGAATCGTATGAACCAAAAAAAAGAAGCAATGAAAAGATTGAGTTCGTTAACAGGAATTGTAGTGGCCGTGATGATGATGTTGTGGACGTTCACGGCATGTGAGAAGAACCCTGTTCTGTCCGATCAGGATCAGAGCATCCTTCCCCAATCGTTCAAGGTGGACATCCCCGATGCCATCAGCCGTGAGGCTTCGACCAAGAAGAGTGCCCAGGTGGACACCCTCAAGGGTGACCTGGTCTATCTGCATCTGGTGACTTTCATCAACGCAGGGGAGAAAGCTGCGGAGATCGTTCAGGAGATCCTAGAGAGCCTGAAGGAGTATAACATCAATCAGGAGATGAGTTTCAGTTTCACCGGTGATGACGGTCGTACGAAAGAGCTGGTGGTGGTGAGCCACAGCGAGTATGACGGAAAGATGTGGGAGTTCCAGATGACCATCCGTGACATGGACATGGATGACAGTAAGGACGGCGATCTGGACGACGACGATGATATAGCTCTGCAGGTGTTCTGGAACCGTGTGCCTGCCGAGGGGATCGCCCTGCTCAATCTCTACAACATCGACCGGAAGAGGTTTCCCAACATGGAAGATGCCATGTTCCGCATCGATTACACGGGATATCCCGACCGGGGGTATGATGCATGGATGATGGTACAGGCGGCTGATCTGCCCATGGCCAATCCCCTGGTGAATCCTTACTCGATGCATGCACTGAAGATGTTCGTTGGCAAGAAAGGCGACTATGTGGATGTATATGGTAACTCTGATCATCCCAATGCCCGTTTCTTTACGACGAACACAGGTTTCAACTGGGCTTTTGTGGCCTCGGGGGAGATGAGTGCCGACATTGCCTGTGCGGAGGTAGGGCTTCCTCCCAGCGATCTGGATGAGCCCAGCCGGGATGTCCTGCTCGGTTACTATTCGGTGTACAACGTGCTGATGCGTGAGGTGATGACCAAATGGCCCTTCCTTGATTCGGCCATGGTGGCTTCTTACCTGACCAATGCTCAGGGGCCCGCTTTCTTTGATGCCCATGGTTTTGTGGGAGGCGGTGAACTGCCTGGTGAGGAGTGGAACCCTCTGGTAGGCCGCATCAAAATACTGAGTCCCTATAACCCAAAAGAGATCCATGATCTTGAGATCCACTTCAAGGTAGGGGTGTGCGAAGATGATGAACAGGATGATTGAGGCGAAGGATGAGGCGCAGGAGAACCCCTGCCGGAAAAGCCGGACACCGTCCGGCTTTTTTGTTGGCTTCCGGCACAACATACTTTCTTTTGAGGTTGTCAGGAATTGTTATAAGTTTGTAAAGCACATCCTGCTGTTGCAGGTGCATAGTCAACCGATGCCTATGAAAAGGATCCTTTTTCTCACCCTCACGCTCCTTTTGCCATGGTCGGCGGGGGCGCAGCGTTCTCCCTATGATTCGGTGGCCCTGGCCATCCTGGATCATATGGGATACATCATCGGTGATCTCCATGCGGTGGTGTTCGATTACCGATCGGCATGGGACATCCCCGGGGAGGAATTCCAGATGATGCAGATGTCGGGACGCAGCCGGGTCTATCTGCAGGGGCCCGACAAACTTTTTATAGAGAACCGGCGCAACGACCTGAAACACCGCGGGTTCTGGTACAATGGCAAGAAGTTCGTCTACTATTCGTATGATGAGAACAACTATGCCGAGGTGGATGCTCCGCCTACCATCATGGAGACCATTGATACCATCCACAAGCTGTACGGTGTCGACTTCCCGGGGGCCGATTTCTTCTATCCCACCTTCACCGATGATCTGATCGACCACAGCGACCGGATCATGTATCTGGGCAAGCAGATCGTAGAGGGACGGGAATGTTATCATATCATGGCCTACAATGAGGAGATGACGGTACAGATGTGGATCGCTGCCGAGCGTCTCACCCTGCCGGTGAAGTTCGTTATCTATTACAAGAAGAAGCCGGGCAATCCGCAGTATACCGGCATTTATTCCAATTGGATGATCAATCCTGTATTCCCGCCGGCGGTGTTTGATTTCGTGCCTCCGCCGGGGGCCCGCAAGGTGGAGATCATGCCGCGTATTCCAATAGAAGAACAAAAGAAACAGCCATGAGGTTCAGTAGATATCCGTTTCATTTATTGAAGGTTGTATTGTTGGCATTTCTGGTCCTGGGTGTTCCGGTGACGTTGGAGGCGCAGCGTATGGGGCATCGTCCTGTGCGGAGTGCCCGTCCTGCTCCGCGTCCTTCGGCACGTCCGGCGGCCCGGCCTTCCCGTCCGGCCGCTCGTCCTTCGACGAGGCCTGCTACCAGGCCTTCCACCCGTCCCTCGACGCGACCCAGCACCCGTCCCACGACGCAGCCTTCGCGTCCCAGTACGCGGCCTGCACCGGGTACCATCAACGGGGGTTATCAGAAGGCGCCCGACCGGTCGACGCGTCCCGTCACGCGTCCCTCGACCAGGCCTTCCACGCGTCCCTCGACCAGGCCCTCGCCCAGGCCTTCCACGCGTCCTGCTTCGGGAGGCAGGCGTCCGGCCACTGTCGCCCCCGGCCGTCGGACGGGCGGCCGCCATGTGGGGGTGATCGTCCGGCCCAACCCGAGGCCTTACTACCGTCCCCCTTACATGTACGGAAGATACAGGTTCTATTGTTATCATCCTTATCATTACCATCCTTACCGTCCCTATTACTGGGGGCCACACTGGCATCCTTGGGGCTTCTTCGTTGCTAC
>CAZRDX010000028.1:0-25772 GCA_964599235.1 uncultured Rikenellaceae bacterium | reverse complement strand
TCAATGTTATGGTTATGAACAAATTTTCTAATGTGACGGGCCCAAAAGAGAGAATAGACGTCCGCACTGTTCATTAGTGCGAACATAATGTCCTTGAGTTTTCGCTTTATCCGGATCCTGATGATGTTGGAAGTATCATTTTTCTCCCGATCATTGCCAAAATCGAAGCACAATACAAAGACGTTATGGTATTGAACTAGGAACTTATATTCATTGTATACCCTGATATCATGATAGAATTCATTATCAACTACGATACCAATGTTCATTTTAACTCAGGTGATTCTGTTTTGTTAATTCAAAAAATAGTTCTGAGATCTCTTTAGAAAGCAGTTGCCGGCTGTAGTTCGTTGTGTTATCAGATTTGAAAATATCGTTTTCTTTCCAAAGCCTGTAATATTCCCATAGATTTTTCCGTATGTCATCCTGATCATCATAAAAGGATGTTTTACCCCTTTTTGTCTCTTCCAGGATTTGTGCCGCCTCTCCGTCCGGTGGCCCGATTGAAAGGATCGGACGTCCGATTGCAAGATATTCAAACAATTTCCCTGTCAGGATCCCTTTGGCATTGGGAGAACGATTGACCAACAGAAGAAGAACGGCTGCACGTCGCTCTGCCACTATCAGTTCCCGATGAGACAAATAGGGAATGAAAGATGTGAATTTTTTCAGACCGTATCTTTCAATGGAACTTTTTACTGAAATGTCTATTTTCCCAATGAGTTGTATTTCCAGTGCTTTCTCAAATTCCGGGTCTCTGACAAGATCCCGAAGGACCTTCCACAAATTTTCAGGGTTTCTTGCAGGCCCCAGTGTTCCGGCATGAAGCAGGGTGAATTTTTCAGGATGAGGCAAGGGTGTTTGAGGGAAATCTTCGTGATCGTATCCGTTGGGAATATAATAGGAAGCCCGGGCTCCTTTTGATTCAAATTCTTTTTGCATGGTCCTGCTAATGGATACAATAGCATCCGCACGCTTGATCACTGTTTCTTCCAACCGGTGATGTTTCCTGTCTGCCCAACGAGTGAGACGAAGTTCCTCATAAAAATCGATGTTCGTCCAGGGGTCCCTGAAATCAGCGATCCAGGGAATGTTCAGTCGTTTTTTCAGACCCAGGCCGATGAGGTGCATGCTGTGGGGAGGGCCGGTAGTCACGAGAACATCAACAGGATGTTCTTTCAGGTATCGAGTCAGAAAACGTATGGAGGGCCTGATCCAGAACTTCCTGGCATCCGGGATGAAGAGATTCCCCCGGATCCACCGGGCCATCCGTTCTTTCCGGGAAGGTTTCTCGCTTTCAGAAAGAAAACCTGCATTGATCCTCTCCTCAGGGTTCTGGCCTATGAACTTTTTGTACCAACTGTAGGGTTCAAAGATCTTTCTGCGGATCACTTCGGTACCCGGAGGTACATCCTTCTCCAGTGAAGGATCCAGGACAGGATATTCGCCGTTCTTTACGGTGTAGACCACGGGTGTCCATCCGAAAGCGGGGAGATACTTCACGAACTTTAGCCAGCGCTGGACACCGGCACCACCAGAAGGTGGCCAGTAGTAGGTGATGATGAGGACACGCCGTGACATGGGTCAGACGAAGGTT
This sequence comes from uncultured Rikenellaceae bacterium, assembly GCA_964599235.1. Classification (GTDB taxonomy): domain Bacteria; phylum Bacteroidota; class Bacteroidia; order Bacteroidales; family VadinHA17; genus DRPN01. The sequence continues at coordinate 24,175 of CAZRDX010000028.1, read as the reverse complement.
TTCAGAAGATTCCTCATGCTCACTTTTTCTTCCAGGATCTTCGGCAGTTCTTCGATCTTCACCCGGATCTGCTGCATGGTATCCCGGTCGCGGAGGGTGACCGTACCGTCGTCGAGAGTCTGCTGGTCGGTGGTGATGCAATAGGGTGTCCCGATGGCATCCTGACGGCGGTAACGACGACCGATGGAGTCTTTTTCGTCGTACTGGCAATAGAAATCCATCTTGAGCTGGTCGATGATCTTCCGGGCCACCTCGGGCAGACCGTCTTTCTTTACCAGCGGGAGGACGGCCACCTGCACCGGAGCCAGGGCCGGCGGGATCTTCAGAACCACTCGTTCTTCCATCTTCCCTTCGGCATTGGGCACCTTTTCCTCGGTATAGGCATAGGAGAGGATCATCATGAAAGTACGGTCCAGACCGATCGAGGTCTCGATCACATACGGAATGTAACTCTCTTTCGTTTCCGGATCGTAATAGTGCATCTTCCTGCCGGAATACTCCTGGTGGCGCGAGAGGTCGAAATCGGTCCGGGAATGGATCCCCTCGACTTCCTTGAACCCGATGGGGAATTCGTATTCGATGTCCGTAGCGGCGTTGGCGTAATGGGCCAGCTTGTCGTGGTCGTGATAACGCAGTTTCCCTTCGTCGGTGATGAGGGTCTTATGCCATCTCATCCTCTTTTCCTTCCAATATTCGAACCATTCCAGTTCGCTGCCGGGTCTTACGAAGAACTGCATCTCCATCTGTTCGAACTCACGCATACGGAAGATGAACTGTCGGGCCACGATCTCGTTGCGGAAAGCCTTGCCGGTCTGGGCGATGCCGAAAGGTATCTTCATCCGGGCGGTCTTCTGGACGTTCAGGAAGTTGACGAAAATACCCTGGGCGGTCTCAGGGCGGAGGTAGAGGACGTTGGCTTCGTCGCTCACCGACCCCAGGCGGGTACTGAACATCAGGTTGAACTGCCGCACATCGGTCCAGTTGCGCGTGCCGCTCACGGGGTCGACGATCTCGCAGTCGAGGATGATCTGTTTCAGTTCATCCAGGTCATTGGTCTCAAGAGCTTTGAGGAAGCGGGAACGTGTCTCGTCGATCTTCTCCTTCAGTTTTTTTACCCGGGGGTTGGTCTCAAGGAACATCTTCTCATCAAAGGCTTCTCCAAAACGCCTGGCAGCCTTGATCACCTCTTTGTTGATCTTGGCCTGCAGCTTTTCAAGATACTCCTCGATGAGCTGGTCGGCCCGGTAGCGTTTCTTGGAGTCCTTGTTGTCGATGAGAGGATCGTTGAAGGCGTCCGTATGACCGGAAGCTTTCCATATTGTCGGGTGCATGAAGATAGCCGAGTCGATACCTACGATGTTCTCATGAAGACGGGTCATGAAGTGCCACCAGTAGGAACGTATGTTGTTCTTCAGTTCCACACCGTACGGACCATAGTCGTATACGGCGCCGAGACCGTCGTAGATCTCGCTGGAAGGGAAAATGAAACCATATTCTTTCGCGTGTGAAACAAGCTTCCTGAAAAGGTCCTGATCGTTCATGGTTCAGAGGTTTTAATGATGCAAAAGTAAGGGAAATTTCCCTACCTGCTGAGGGATAAGTGCAACGATACCGAAAAAGGATGCCGGGCAACATTGTAATGGAGGTTAGGTCGGTGTATCTTTGCGGTCGTCAGCCTGAATCATCTGTCATGAAGAAAAAGGTCGATTTTCTGGTGATCGGGTCGGGTCTGGCCGGTCTGATGTTCGCGCTCAAGGCGGCACAAGAGGGGGAGGTGCTCATCGTCACCAAGGCGGAGCTGGAGGAGTCGAGCACGCGTTATGCGCAGGGAGGGATCGCTGCGGTATTGTCCGACAAGGATTCTTTTGAGAAACATATCCGTGATACGCTTGTCAGTGGTGACGGTCTCTGTGATCCCGGGGTGGTGGAGATGGTGGTGCGGGAAGCGCCGGACAGGATCAGGGAACTGGTGGAGCTGGGGGTGGAATTTGACAGGAACGAGAAAGGCGAACCGGATCTCTCGCGCGAGGGGGGACATTCCGAGAACCGCATCCTGCACTACCGGGACATCACTGGGCGTCGTATCGAGGAGACCCTTGCGCGGCGGGTGAGAGAACATCCCCGTATTGAGGTGTGGGAGCATGCTTTTGCCATCGATCTGTTGACGCAGCACCACCTGGGGCGCCTGGTGAAACGCTGGCATACGGATATTGCATGTTACGGTGCTTACGTGTTGGACCTTCGGACAAGGGATGTGCTCACCGTGCTGGCCCGCATGACGGTGCTGGCCACGGGCGGGGTGGGGAACCTCTACCAGACTACTACCAACCCTCCGGTGGCCACGGGCGATGGCATCGCGATGGTGTACCGTGCAAAGGGGATCATTGAGAACATGGAGTTCGTCCAGTTCCATCCCACCTCGCTCTATCATCCGGGAGACCGGCCGTCGTTCCTGATCACGGAGGCGCTGCGTGGTTTCGGGGCGGTGCTGCGCACCATCGACGGGGAGAGGTTCATGCACAAGTATGATGAGCGGGGATGCCTGGCCCCCAGGGACATCGTGGCCCGCGCCATCGATACGGAGATGAAGGTGAGGGGAGATGATTATGTTTATCTCGACTGTACCCATCTGGATGGTGAGGAGCTGGTGAAAAGGTTTCCCAATATCCACCGGAAATGCTTGTCGGTCGGTATCGACATGAGAAAGGAGATGATCCCGGTGGTACCTGCGGCGCATTATCTGTGCGGGGGGGTGAAGGTCGACAAGTCGGCGCGTACCAGCATCTCCCGGCTGTATGCCATTGGGGAGGTGGCCTCTACCGGGATGCACGGGGCCAACCGTCTGGCCTCGAACTCGCTGCTCGAGGCGGTGGTGTTCGCCGAACATGCCGCGGTGGATGCCACAGCACACTTTCGCCAGTATGAGTGGGAAGAAAAGATCCCGGAATGGGATTATGAGGGAACTTCCCACCCGGAGGAGATGGTGCTGGTAACCCAGGACTACAAGGAGATGCAGATGATCATGTCCAATTATGTGGGCATTGTGCGTTCGAACCTGCGCCTGCAAAGGGCACTCACACGGCTGGAGATCATCTACCGGGAAACCGAGGAGCTGTACCGCAAATCGGTGCTCTCACGGAAACTGTGCGAATTGCGCAACCTCATCAATGTCGGTTATCTCGTCATCAAAATGGCACAGGCACGCCACGAAAGCCGCGGACTACACTACAACATCGATTACCCTACCAAGAATCCCGATCTTCAGAGATAGGAGGGTTTCTTCTCCTGGTTGTTTACAGGTTTTTGGAGAATGAGGGTTGAGTGTTCATGGGGAATACCATGGCTCTGATTCTGAGAAGTCATCTCGGATCGGGATGATCCAGGGTGGTCTCGAACAGACGGAGGATCCTCCTGTATTCATCGGTCCAGGAAGAGGGCTCCTTGAAAGCATGCCGTTCGACGGGGTACACGGCCAGTTCCCAGTTTTCTTTGCCCAGTTCGATGAGCCGTTGGGTGAGGCGCACAATGTCCTGGAAATGGACATTGTCATCGACCATCCCGTGGCACATGAGCAGGTTGCCCCGGAGACCGTCCGCGAAGTAGATGGGTGAGCTTCTGACATAGGCCAGACTGTCCTCCACCGGAGTGTTGAGGATCTCCGAGGTATAGCCGTGATTGTAATGAGCCCAGTCGGTGACGGCACGCAGGGCGGCTCCGCAGGTGAAAGTGCCCGGGCGGGTGAACATGGCCATCAGGGTGATGAACCCGCCGTAAGAGCCTCCGTAGATGCCTATGCGACGGGGATCGACCCGGAAGGTGTCGATCAAATATTTTGCGCCGTCGACCTGATCGTCCAGGTCTTTGCCTCCCATGTGGCGGTAGATGGCGGTGCGCCAGTCGCGACCGTAGCCCGCGCTGCCGCGGTAATCTATGTCAAGAACGATATATCCTTTGTCTGCCAGCAGGTTATGGAACATGTACTCTCTGAAGTAATCACTCCATCCTTTATGGGCGTTCTGCAGGTATCCTGCACCGTGGACGAAGATGACAGCCTTTCCGCCAGACGCGAGGGTGTCCGGCAGATAAAGACGGGCGGGCACGCGGGCTCCGTCACTGGCGGGGAAGGTGATGAAACGTGGCACCCGCCAGGGATAACGCTGAAAGTCCGGCCGCAGGCTGTGGGTCACCTGCCGGGGGCGGGCACCGGGGACATTTTTCTGAAGATAAAGCTCCCACGGACGGTTGGCAAATGAATGCCGGATGACCAGATATTGCTCATCGGCGGAGAGAACCACCTCGTTCCATCCTTCCATTGTGGTAAGCCTTATTTTGTTCCTTCCATCCAGATCCATCCGGTAAAAATGCTTTTCCCCGGGATCGACCTCGTTGGAGGTGAAATACCAGTGCTTCCCGTCACGTGATAGGAAAGGATCGTAGACCTCGTATTTCCCTGAAGTGATGGCATGGATCTTCCCTGTGGAGATGTCGAGGGTATAAAGGTGGGAATAGCCTGTCCTTTCCGACTGGAACCATATGTGCCGGCTGTCGGGCAGCCAGCCTCTGCGTCCTTCCCACCAGCCGATGCCGGGTCCGCCGATCCAGGCTTCGTCGTGCTGGCGGTCCAGAAGGTGCAGGCGGCCCGTGGCGGGGTCAAGCAGCATGATCCAGCGGTCCTTGTGATCGGCTGCATAGATGTCGGTGAAAAGGTGTTCTCCGTCGGGCGACCAAAGAGGCGGCGTGAAGAGCACCCGGCGCGTATGGCCGGCAGTGTCCCGTCCCGGATAGTCTCTCCAGTAGGCGGGGATATCATGGATGCCGGGGATCTGCAGCGGATCGACCTTCAGTGCGGTGTCGTTCTTTCTGTCGTATATGTACAGGTCGGTGGATGTGATGTATGGGGTCCCCACCTTGGGGCGGCTGTGCTGAATGGTGGTGTACCCCGACCGGGTGACGAAATGCGGTATCTCGGTGCCCTTGCTCTCCGCAGGCCGGTGGATCACCAGCCAGGTGACGAAGCGACCGCCCGGGCTGACGGTGAAACCCGTGGCCGTGCCGTCGCCTGTATAGATGGGGCGAGGCGAAGGACGATCTTCCCGTTTCTCTTCTTTTTTTGATGCTTCTCTCTTTTGTTCCTTTTCTTTCAGGACGTCAAAAAGATACAACTGTTGTTCCTGCAGCCAGCGTTCTTTGGGGGACAGGGTCGGGCTTTTCCCCTCAGGTGTCCGGCCTTTCCGGATATCCGTAAGCTGGCGGATGCTCCCCGAAGGCAGATCAAGAGCGAACACGTTGTTCCGCAGAAGGTAATAGACCGAATATCCGTTCTTGCCAAATGCCAGGGGTTGTTCCTGCTCAACAGTGGCGGTGAGACGTTGAAGGCGGTGACCAGAAAGATGGTAAATGAAGAGATCGCCGTCACGACCGAACAGTTCTCTTTTGCGTTCCTTGTCCCAGATGCCGTCCGTGGGGATACGGTTCTTTTTTTCTTCGGCAGAGGCCCTACGAGGTTCGGGATTTGCGGGTGTGAAGAGAAAGATCCTGTCCAGTCCGGCCGAGTCTTTCCCCCAGCGGAAAAAGAAAGCCTGATCGTTGAAAGATGCCGATGGCAGGGAGGGCAGAGAACCGATCCAGCGGTCAGGGTCCTGCATGATCTCTTTCACTGTCAGGGTTGGTTTCTTCTGAGCAGGGAGCGAAAAAGAAAGGGAAAGGGCAAACAGAAAACTTATCAGGATCAGCCGGGAGGCTCTCAAGGGAATATCCATGTTTTTCATTTTACCGGTTTTTGGACGAAGATCACGGACTTTGCAAAATAGGGGAAATTATGTTCTCCTGGACATGGAGTATGGCATGAATGGTCACTTAGGCATATTTTGTTTCGATCTCGTCAAGGATGCGGTGGATCTCTTCAACGTCGAGAGTGGTGAGGAGGCGGACGCGGATAGGTTTGAAGCCGGGGAGGTTCTTGAAATAGTGGACGAAATGGCGACGCATCTCATAGATGCCGCGTGGGATCTCCTTGAACTCGATCGATTTCCGGAGATGGAGACGGGCGAGATCGACTTTTTCCTTGACGGTGGGTTCCGGAAGCAGTTCGCCGGTGCGCAGGTAATGTTTCACCTGTCGGAAGATCCAGGGGCGTCCGATGGCAGCACGGCCGATCATGAGGCCGTCGACGTGGTAACGGTCGAGCATCTCTTTGGCTTTCTGTGGTGAATCGATGTCGCCGTTGCCGATGATGGGGATGGTAATCTCGGGATCTTTTTTGACCTCACCGATGAGGGTCCAGTCGGCCTGGCCGCGGTAGAGCTGGGTGCCCGTACGGCCGTGGATGGTGAGGGCGGCGATGCCGGCTTCCTGCAGGCGACGGGCCAGGGGGACGATGATCTTGTGTTCTTCGTCCCAGCCCAGACGGGTCTTCACGGTCACGGGCAGGGAGACTGTCCCGACGATCCTGCGTGTGATCTCCACCAGCAGGTCGGGGGTGCGCAACATGCCGGCGCCGGCACCCCGCCGGGCGATCTTGCGTACCGGACAGCCGAAATTGATGTCGATCACGTCAGGACGGGCCCGTTCGGCTATGCGTGCCGCCTCCTCCATTGCCTCGGGGATGTGGCCGTAGATCTGGATACCCACAGGACGCTCATAGTCGAAGATCTCCAGCTTCTTGACGCTCTTGGACCCTTCGCGGATCAGACCGTCGGAGCTGATGAACTCGGTGAAGACCATGTCCGCCCCGAACTGCTTGCAAAGGAAACGAAAAGAGGGATCGGTGATGTCTTCCATGGGGGCAAGCATCACCGGCGTCTCCTCAAAAACCGTATTGCCGATCTTTACCATCCGCTACGGGAACAGGTTGCAAAATTAGTAAACACCAGGGAATTTCGCAGGAGAGGGGAATGTATCACCATGGGTGTTCCGGACGAGTAGAGAAACGACTATCTTTGAGGGCAAAAGAAGGGTCATGAGAAATTCGTTCCTGGAGGATGCGCATCCCTTTTTGCAGCTGGTGTTCCTGGTGTTCCTGATGCTGGTGGTTTTCCTGATCTTTTCCTTTGCAGGGCTGTTGCTGGCCATGCCTTTGTATGGGCTGGGGATGGCGGATGTGCTGCGACTGATGCAGTCGCCACCCGGGGAATCGAACATCGGTCTGCTGAAATATCTTCAGTGTGTCCAGACCCTGTCACTTTTCCTGGTACCGTCGGTGTTGTTCATCCGGCTCAGCGGCGAAAGGGTGACCTCATGGGTGGGATGGCGTCGCACGGTGGGATGGCGGGTGCTTCTGATGTCGGTGGTACTGGTGGTCGCGCTGATGCCGGTGAACAACTTTCTTTCTTCGTGGAACTCCCGGCTCCATCTTCCGGAAGGAATGGCCGCACTGGAAAGAATGATGAGAATGCTGGAGGAGAATGCGGCGAGACTGACCAAAGCCTTCATGACGATGCACAGCTGGAAGGATTATGCGGTCAACCTTTTCATTGTGGGTATGCTGGCGGCTGTAGGGGAAGAGATGACTTTCCGGGGGGTGATCCAGCCCGTTCTGATACGCTGGACCGGCAGCCGGCATGCCGGCGTGATCCTCGCCGGAGCGGTCTTCAGTTTTTTTCATTTCCAGTTTTTCGGTTTCATACCCCGCTGGCTGCTGGGGGTTGTGCTGGGATATCTCTTCCTTTGGAGCGGGACCCTGAAGCTTTCCATCCTGGTACATTTCCTGAACAATGCCTTGGCAGTGACGGCCTATTGGCTTCTGACGCCGGAGAAAGTGGAAGAGGGGCTCGACCGCATTGGTGCAGGATACCCTGATGGCGGCGGGGCCGATCCATATCTTTTTGCGGGGATCATGGTGGCTGCTCTGGCGATGTGGATGATCCGGAAAGAAACGCGAGAGAATGTTACAGAAACATGAATGATCATTCGCTGAGAGAGTCCAGGTGCCTTAGCTCGTTCTTGCGAAAGACGTAGGATATCCCGTATTGGGCAGCCCTTTCTCTGCGCATCGCCGGTGGCAGATCGGTAAAAGCGTCCTCGATGTGATCCCACAGGCGGGCGATCAAGCGGTCGGCCTCCTTGCGGATATTCTGAACCTTCCTGTGGGAGATCTCCCGGTTCTTTTTATGGATCATGTAGGAATGGTATGCTTCAAGAAAATACTGGTAACGGACGTTCACCACGGCAGCCGTGGGATTGGAGATGGCATGTTTCCCTTCTCGGATCCTTTTCTGTTCACCCTCAAGGATCTGTTTCCCTTTCTCTTGAAGCTCCTCGTATGAGCGGAACGAGGGGAGCTCCTCCTTGTCCAGCCCGAAGTATCCGAGAGTATTGGCCGGCAGTTCACCGCGTTGCATGGCGAAGAGCGTGACCTGCAGGAAATGGAGAAAGAAAAGGCGGGCTTTTTTGAAAAGTTCCTGGGTTGTCTTCGATTGTTGCGCGTATACTTCCTTTTGCCGGGAATATTCCGAGAGGGCGGCTTCGTAACGGGGGATGAAGGAACGCAGTTCGTAGTAAAGTTTCTGGGGATAGGCCAGTTCTTTGGGAGACAGTTCCTCTCCTTTCCGGAAAGCGGTGTGGAGGGCCTTCATCCGTGCGGCATCGGTGTTGGGTAAACGACGATAGGGCATGGAAAAAGTGTTGAACAATGGTTGATAATTCGGCAATCTTCATGCGAATATAAAAAAATATTCTTAGAACAGAAGCTATTCGTAAACCTTAAATCTTTTTGGGTGTGGTAAGAAAGGTGTAAATTGCGGGTTCAAACCATAATGAGAGTGTTATGTTCGACAAAGAGATCTATGTGACGAGGCGGAAAAAGCTTCGCGAACATTTGAAAGGAGAGAAGGGGATTGTGGTCCTCCCCGGAAATGATGAGAGTGCCATGAACTATCCTGACAATCCTTACCGATTCCGTCAGGACAGCAATTTCCTTTATTTTTTCGGGCTGGATCATGCCGGATTTGTCGGGGTTATCGACCTGGATGAGGGGGACGACCGAATCTATGGCAACGACATCGATGTGGACGATATCATCTGGATGGGCGAACAGCCTACGGTGAAAGAGCAGGCACAGGCGGTGGGAGTGACCCATACGGCCTCGCTGGAGAGATTGAAGGATTATCTGCGGCATGCGCTGGAAAAGGGAAGGAAGCTTCATTTTCTGCCTTTTTATCGGGGTGATACCGTGCTGAAGATGTCGGAACTGACAGGTCTGACGCCTTCAGAGCTGAAGGAGCGGGTCTCGGTGCCTCTGATCAAGGGGGTCGTAGCCCTTCGTTCCTACAAGGGGCCCGAGGAGGTCCGTGAGATCGAGGCTGCCATGGAGATCGCCTACGAGATGCACACCACGGTGATGAAAATGGCCCGTCCCGGCGTGCTGGAACGGGAAGTGGCCGGTACCATCGAAGGGATCGCCGCAGCACGGGGCAGCGGTATTTCGTTTCCCATCATCCTGACGATCAACGGCCAGACACTGCACAACCATTACCATGGCAATGTCATGAAAGAGGGCCGTCTGCTGGTCACCGATGCGGGGGCGGAATCGCTGCAGCACTATGCCAGCGATATCACCCGGACCATCCCTGTGAGCGGGAAGTTTGATCAGCGGCAGAAAGATATCTACGAGATCGTCCTGAAGGCCAACACCGAGACGATCAGTGCCGCACGACCGGGTATCACCAACAAGAATCTCCACCTGATGGCTTCCAGGATCATCGCCAACGGACTCAAGGAGGTAGGACTGATGCGGGGAGACATGGACCAGGCCGTGAGCCTGGGGGCCGTGGCCCTCTTCTTCCCCCATGGTCTGGGCCATATGCTGGGGCTCGATGTCCATGATATGGAAGGCCTGGGTGAAGATTATGTGGGATACAACGAGGATGTGCACCGCAGCAAGCAGTTCGGGATGGCCTATCTGCGCCTGGCCAGAAAACTGGAGCCCGGCTTCATCTTCACCATCGAACCGGGTATCTACTTCATTCCAGCCCTGATCGCCAAATGGAAAAAAGAGAAAAAGTTCACCGAGTTCATCAATTACGACAAGCTGGAGGCATATCTGGACTTCGGCGGCATACGTGTGGAGGACGATGTGCTGGTACGCGAAGATGACGCCGTGGTGCTGGGCCGTCCCATTCCCAAGACCGTCGAAGAGATCGAGGCTGTGATGCAGGGATAGCCGGAACGGAAGCTGGAAGACAAAAAAAGAGGGAACGCGTTCCCTCTTTTTTGTTGATCTTTTTCACACCACCATTAGAGGTGGGCGGCGTAATATTCCCTGTTGAGACGTGCGATATTAGTGAGTTTGATCTCTTTGGGGCATTCGGCCTCGCAGGCGCCGGTATTGGAGCAGTTACCGAATCCCAGTTCATCCATTTTTGCGATCATGGCCTTCACGCGTTTCTTGGCTTCGAGGCGTCCCTGAGGCAGCAGGGCGAAGTGGGATACGGCGGCGCTCACGAAGAGCATGGCCGAAGCGTTCTTGCAGGCAGCCACGCAGGCCCCGCAACCGATGCATGCGGCAGCGTCCATGGCCAGGTCGGCGTTCTCCTTCGGAATGGGGATGGCGTTGGCGTCGGGCACACCGCCGGTGTTCACCGAGATGTAGCCGCCGGCCTGGATCAGCTGGTCAAAAGCCGAACGGTCGACCATCAGGTCCTTGATGATCGGGAAAGGTTTGGCCCGCCACGGCTCGATGGTGATGGTGCTGCCGTCCTTGAAGTTGCGCATGTGCATCTGGCAGACGGTGATGCCATGGTCGGGGCCGTGCGGACGGCCGTTGATGTACAGGCTGCACATGCCGCAGATACCCTCACGGCAGTCGCTGTCGAAAGCCACAGGGTCACCCCCCTCCTCGATCAGCTGGTCGTTGAGGATATCCAGCATCTCGAGAAATGAGGCATCAGGCGATATGTTGCTGATCTTGTATGTTTCGAACCTTCCTTTTGCCTGACTGTTCTTCTGTCTCCAGATCTTCAGTGTAAAATCCATGGTTCACGGGTTATGAGGTTCCTGTAATCATTTATAGCTCCGGGTCTGTACCTTGATGTACTCGAACTTGAGCGGTTCCTTGTGGAGTTCGGGGGTTTTGTCGGGACCTTTGTACTCCCAGGCGGCGACGTACATGTATTCGTCGTCGTTCCTTAGGGCTTCGCCCTCTTCGGTCTGGAACTCTTCGCGGAAGTGTCCTCCGGCCGATTCGTTGCGGTGGAGGGCATCGATGGCCATGAGTTCGGCCAGTTCGAGGAAGTCGGCCACACGGTCGGCCTTTTCCAGTTCGGTGTTCAGTTCGTACATCGTCAGCGGGATACGGACATTCTTCCAGAAGTCTTCCCGTATTTCGCGAATCTTCTCGATGGCTTCCTTAAGGCCTTTTTCGTTGCGCGACATACCGACATAGTCCCACATCACGCGTCCCAGTTCTTTGTGGAACTTATCGACGGGCTGGCTGCCCTTCACTTCCATGAGGCGTGTGAGACGTTCCCGGACATATTCTTCAGCTTCGTTGAACTCGGGCAGGTCGGTGGACATACGCGGGGTGCGTATCTCATCGGCCAGGTAGTTCTGGATGGTGTAAGGCAGAATGAAGTAGCCGTCAGCTAGACCCTGCATCAGTGCCGATGCACCCAGGCGGTTGGCCCCGTGGTCGGAGAAGTTGACCTCACCGATGGCGAAGAGGCCGGGGATGGTGGTCATCAGCTCGTAGTCGACCCAAAGCCCTCCCATGGTATAGTGGATGGCCGGATAGATCATCATGGGTGTTTCATAGGGGTTGTCGTCGACGATCTTTTCGTACATCTGGAAGAGGTTGCCGTAGCGTGCCTCGATCACGTCGCGGCCCAGCCGCTGGATGGCATCCTTGAAGTCGAGAAAGACGGCCAGGCCGGTGGGGCCTACGCCGTAGCCGGCGTCGCAACGTTCCTTGGCGGCACGTGAGGCGACGTCACGGGGCACCAGGTTACCGAAGGCAGGATAGCGGCGTTCCAGATAGTAGTCGCGTTCCTCTTCGGGGATGTCGTTCGCCTTGAGCTCGCCCTTACGGATCTTCTCGGCATCTTCTTTTTTCTTGGGCACCCAGATCCGCCCGTCGTTCCGGAGACTTTCACTCATCAGTGTCAGTTTCGACTGGTAGTCGCCGTGGACGGGGATGCAGGTAGGATGGATCTGCACGAAAGCGGGGTTGGCGAAGAAAGCACCTTTTTTGTATGCCTGCCAGGCGGCGCTGCCGTTGGAGCCCATGGCGTTGGTCGACAGGAAGTAGACGTTGCCGTAGCCGCCGGTAGCCAGTACGACGGCATGGCCGAAATAGCGCTCCAGCTCACCGGTGATAAGGTTGCGGACGATGATGCCGCGGGCTTTGCCGTCGATGACCACGAGGTCTTCCATCTCGCGGCGGGTGTACATCTTCACCGTTCCGCGGGCGATCTGTCGCTCCAGGGCGCTGTAGGCACCCAGCAGCAGCTGCTGACCCGTCTGCCCGCGGGCATAGAAAGTACGGGAGACCAGCGCCCCGCCAAAAGAACGGTTGGTAAGGAGTCCGCCGTATTCCCGGGCAAAAGGTACACCCTGGGCCACGCACTGGTCGATGATGTTGTTGCTCACCTCGGCCAGACGGTATACATTGGCTTCGCGTGAACGGTAGTCACCGCCTTTTACGGTATCGTAAAAAAGACGATAGACACTGTCGCCGTCGTTCTGGTAGTTCTTGGCTGCGTTGATCCCCCCCTGAGCGGCGATGCTGTGGGCCCGGCGGGGACTGTCCTGGTAGCAGAAGATCTTCACGTTGAACCCCAGCTCGCCCAGTGAGGCAGCAGCAGAGGCTCCCGCCAGCCCCGTTCCTACCACGATGATGTCCAGCTTACGCTTGTTGTTGGGGCTGACCAGTTTCTGGTGCGCCTTATAGTTCGTCCATTTTTCTGCGATAGGTCCTTCGGGAACTTTCGAATCTAATTTGACCATGATATCTTCCTTTTACTATTTTCCTGATTCTATGAAAAGTAAATGATCAGAGGAATGATGGCAAACCCCAGCGGTATGAGGATGGCATAGATGTTCCCCACCACCCTGAAAAAACGGGTCAGCCTCTCCGTGGCCCAACCAAGGGTCTGAAAGGCCGACCAGAAAGCGTGCGCCAGATGGAAACCCAGGATGAGGAACGAGAACTCGTAAAAGATCAGGTATCCTGTGTTCTTGAAAAGCTGATGAGCCACGGAATAGAAATCTTCCGGATCACCTTCCACCAGACCTACCTTGATGAAATAAAAATTGACAAAATGGATCACCAGAAAGATCAGGATGATCAATCCGGTCCAGATCATGAACTTCGAGAAAAAGGAGGTCTGTGAGTAATTGGTGATCTTGTATTTGACCAATCCCCGGGAGGCCCAGTTCTGGATCTGGATCACGATCCCGTAAAAGATATGAAGGAGGAACGCGCCCAGCAAAAGCACCTCAAAACCTTTGATCAGCCAGAAAGTGGCCATGAAATGAGCCGCCTTGTTGAAAGGCTCCGGATCTTCTTTCAGCAGCAACAGGTTGATGCCGAGATGTACAGGCAAGAAAAGGATCAGGAACAGACCCAGCAAGGCCATCACGAACTTTTTCCATACGGAAGAACCTAAAAACCTGCTCATAGATCAAGAATTATTTTGTTTAACCCACTAGCACTTATGGTTTGCAAATGTAAATACTCTGCAGGCCATAAAATATGCTCCTAAGCATAAAAATCCCCTTCATTGGTTAAATTTGCCAAACGGAGAAAGAAACGTTCCGAAAGATAAAAGAATGATGCTAAAAAACAGGTACTTGAATAAAATTTAGAATCGTTATAAATTTTTTTGAATGATGGGAAAAGTTGAAAAAAATATTGAATATCAGGGGGGACTTCTCTGGTATGATGTTCAGGGGGAAGGTCGTGCATTGGTCTTATTGCACGGTTATTTGGAGGCCAAAGAGATCTGGGATGGATTTTCAGAAGAGCTTGCCGTACGGTACCGGGTGATCCGCATCGATCTGCCCGGACATGGAAGGTCGGAAATTCTGGGGGAGGTTCATACGATGGAGCTTCTGGCCGGGGCGGTACGGCGGGTGGTGGACCATGAGGTACCGGGGGAGAAAGTGTTTCTGGTGGGGCATTCGTTAGGGGGTTACGTGACCCTGGCCTTTGTGGAGGAGCACCTGGAAAAGCTGGCAGGTTTCTCGCTGTTCCATTCCCATCCTTTGGCTGATACGGAGGAGGTGAGACAGAACCGTCAAAGGGAGATCGCTCTGGTGGCGGCCGGGAAGAAGGAGATGATCTACACGGTCAATGTGCCGAAAGCTTTTGCCGAGGAGAACGTGGAGCGTTTTCGCGACGAGGTGGAACGGGCCCTTGAGATCGCGAAACGCACCCCTGATGAGGGGATCCAGGCGATGCTGCGGGGGATGATGCAGCGCCCCGACCGGCGGCATCTGCTGGAGAATGCCCCGCTGCCGGCCCTGTGGATCCTGGGGAAAGGCGACCGCTACATCGCTCTCGAGCGGATGGAAAAAGCAGTACACCCTTCCGAGCGGGTGACCCGCGTCGTCCTCGAACATTCAGGTCACATGGGATTCATTGAAGAACGGCAACGCTCGCTGGAGCTCATTGCCCGGTTTGCAGAAACCTGACGGCCCGCTGCAATGTGGTGTCGATCTCCCCGATGATGGGATAGAAACCGTCGTCATCGAGAACATCCCGTCCGATGTAGGCTTTCAGCTGGGTCAGAATGAGCCGGCGGGATTTCTTCAGATCGCGGGTGACCGGCTTAACCCCTTTTTTCTCCGCATATTTCAGGAAATCCTCAAGGAGATCCTGGCTGTCCAGATATGCCTCCAGGTCCCGCACCTGGGTGAAAGACTCCAGTTTCTCGCGATGCCGGTCGGTATATGCCAGCGCGTAACGGTAGATAAGCCCCAGGTCTCTCACCTTGAGAAAATAAGGAGAGATCCCTGAAGTGTCCATGGGCACGAAAATATCGGGCATGATCCCGCCACCCCCGTATACGGTGCGTCCCTTGAGGGTCTTGTACTTGAGTGAGTCGGGGAAATGGATGCTGTCGGCCGATTCAAACTCGCCTTTTTTAAAGCGTTCGTTGATGTCATTGAAATATTCTTCCACGCCCTGGTTGTAAGGTTTCTGGATGCATCTACCTGAGGGGGTATAGTAACGGGCCACGGTGAGACGGAGCACCGAGCCGTCGCGCAGTATGAAAGGTTCCTGGACCAGTCCTTTGCCGAACGAACGACGTCCGATGATCGTTCCGCGGTCATTGTCCTGGATCGCTCCGGCCACGATCTCACTGGCCGATGCAGTCCATTCGTCGATGAGGATCACCAGGTCGCCTTCGGTAAAAAGCCCGTCGTTCTGGGCATAGACCATATCCTTCTTGCGGTTCCTGCCCATGGTGTACACGATAAGGCGTCCTTTGGGCAGGAACTGGTCGGCGATGTGGATGGCGGCATCGAGATAGCCGCCCCCGTTACTGCGCAGGTCGACGATCAGCCGGGTGAGGCCTTTCCCCTGCAGTTCATGGAAAGCCTTGATGAACTCTTCATTGGTGGTGCGGGCGAACTTGCTCACTTTGATATAGCCGATGCTGTCGGTGACCATGTAGGCTACATCGACGCTTTTGAGAGGGATCTTGTCGCGGGTGATCTCGAAGGTAAGCAGATGGTCAACACCCTTGCGTTGGATGCCGACGGTGACCTTTGTGCCGCGCGGGCCACGCAGCATCTTCACGATGTCGTTCTGGTCGATGTGCCGGCCGGCCACAAGGGAATCATTGATGGTGATGATCCTGTCCCCGGCTTTGATACCCACCCGTTCGGAAGGTCCGCCGTGGATCACACTCATGACGATGACCGTGTCGTCCGGCATGTTGAAGGAGATGCCGATGCCCTCGAAATTCCCCCTCAGCGGTTCGTTCACCTCGGCGACCTGACTGGCAGGGATGTATACCGAATGGGGATCCAGTTCTTTGAGCATGGCCGGGATGGCTGTCTCTTCCAGATGGGCGATATCGACCGAATCTACATAGTCTTCGCGAATGTAAGTGAGCACCTGGTCGATTTTCGACTGTCTTGGGTAGATGGTGACCCCTGCAGGTTTCCTCGGGGAAGGGAGAAAGATGCCTATGACCAGGCCGGCAGTGAGCACGGCCGACAGCAGCAGAGGAAGATAAAGGTTGTTCCTGTTGTGTCCCATCATTCGTCTTTTAACTGTACCACTTCAATGCCTGCTTTCCGCAGGAGCTTCAGTCCCGAGTCGTCATGGTAGAGCTCGGCGAAGACCACCCGACGTATGCCTGCCTGGATGATGAGCTTGGAACACTCGATGCAAGGGGAGGTGGTGACATACAGGGTGGCGTTCTCACTGCTGTTGCCCGATTTGGCTACTTTGGTGATGGCATTGGCCTCCGCATGTAGCACATAAGGCTTGGTACGTCCCTCCTCATCCTCGCAGACGTTCTCGAAACCGGCAGGAGTGCCGTTGAAGCCATCGGAAATGATCATTCGCTCCTTAACGATCAAGGCCCCTACCTGTTTCCTTTTACAGTAGGAGTTTTTGGCCCAGATCCGGGCCATTTCCAGGTATCTCTTGTCAAACTGCTCTTGCCGGGCCCCGTACGGACGCAGGATCTTGTCGTCTTCTTCCATGGATGACAAAAAAATAAAAGTCCCCGAAGGGAACCTTGTACCCAGGGCCGGGATCGAACCGGCACGGTATTGCTACCACTGGTTTTTGAGACCAGCGCGTCTACCAATTCCGCCACCTGGGCAGGTATGTTTCATTTAAAAGAACGTAATCTTAAGTGCCTTACGCAAATGTGTTTTATTCCATTAGCCCTAAACCAGGTGGCGGAATTGTCCTCCCTGCATTCAGGCCCCTCGCCGGGATGACCCACTGGGTCATCCCGTATCGCTCGGTCCTGCCACCCCGGCATTCATGATTCATTATCATATTAAAGAACCTTTCAATCCTCCCTCTCACAACCGTTGCATTTTCATCTCGCTGTCCCCAACCGGTATCCTTTCCGGTCCGGAAAGATAGGTCATGCGAGCTTGCGAAATTAAAAATTTGTTTTTAATCCGTCAAGCAGGCAGAAAAAGGCAAAACAGTCAATGTCTCTCTTTTTCCCGGGCGATCCTCGCAGTCCTTTGTTCCAGCACTTTTCGAACTGTCCTCACGATACCTTCGGTATCAAACCCACATTCCCGGTAGAGTTCTTCCTGTTTTCCGTGCTGGATGAACCTGTCGGGTACTCCCAGGCGGGTCACATGCACGGGATAACGGTGCTCGTTGAAGAATTCAGTCACAGCGCTTCCGAAACCTCCGGTGATCACACCATCCTCCACGGTGATCACCTCGTCGAACTGTGTTCCGATGAGGTGGAGCACCTCTTCGTCGAGAGGTTTGATGAAGCGCATGTCGTAATGGGTGATCCTGATCTTTTCCTTTTCCAGTTGCTTGGCTGCTTCTGCCACGAAATTTCCGGGATGACCGACAGAGAGAATGGCAATGTCCTGACCGGTTCGAAGAAGACGTGCTTTCCCGATGGGGATCTTTTCAAAAGGTTGCTGCCAGTCGGTATGGATGCCTGTGCTCCGGGGGTAACGGATGGCAAAAGGTCCTGCAGGTTGCTCCTGAGCGGTGTAGAGAAGGTTGCGCAGTTCGATCTCATCCATGGGGGCGGCGATGGTCATATTGGGGATGATGCGCAGATATGCCAGGTCGAAGACCCCGTGGTGAGTGGCCCCATCGCCGGCGACCAGTCCGCCCCGGTCGATACAGAACACTACCTTGAGCTTCTGCAGGGCTACGTCATGGATCACCTGATCGTAAGCCCGCTGAAGAAAAGTGGAGTAGATGGTGCAGTAAGGCAACATCCCCTGGGTGGCCAGCCCTGCGGCAAAGGTGACCGCATGCTGTTCGGCAATCCCCACATCAAAAGTGCGGTCGGGCAGCTGTTCCTGCATCTCCGTCAGATGCGAGCCGGTAGGCATGGCCGGCGTGATCGCCACGATCCTGTCATTGGAGGCGGCCAGCTCGAGCATGGTCTTGCCGAAAACCTCCTGATATCTGGGCGGTGCCGGCTGGGTGCGGGGCATGATGAAGATCTCTCCGCTCTTCTTGTCGAACCGTCCCGGCGGGGCATGGAAAAGGGTGGCGTTGTTCTCGGCGCTGGGAAATCCTTTCCCCTTTTTGGTGATGACATGCAGCAGCTTGGGACCCTGGATCTTCTGAAGATCCTTGAACAGCTGGGTCAGGTAGACGGGATCATGACCGTCGACAGGCCCGAAATATCTGAAGTTGAGCGATTCGAAAAGATTGCTGTGGTGGAGGAGGGTGGTCTTCAGGGCATGTTCCACCTGTTGGGCCAGAGCCCGGCTGCGGGGTGCGATCTTGCTGATCTTGCCGAGCAGGTTCCACACCTCATCCTTCATGCGGTTGTACGCCGGTGAAGTGGTGATGTCAAGAAGATACTCCTTCAGCGCTCCGACATTGGGATCGATCGACATCCGGTTGTCGTTGAGGATGACCAGGATATCGGCTTTTTGTGCCCCTGCGTTGTTAAGCCCTTCGAAGGCCAGGCCGGCGGTCAAGGCTCCGTCACCAATGACGGCCACCACCTTGCGGTCCTCGTTCTTACGCTGGGCGGCTATGGCCATCCCCAAGGCTGCCGAGATGGAGGTGGAAGAATGACCTACCCCAAAGGTGTCGTACTCGCTTTCCTCGCGGGAAGGGAACCCGCTGATGCCTCCGTATTGCCTGTTGGTGTGAAAAAGATCCCGTCGGCCGGTGAGGATCTTGTGCCCGTAAGCCTGATGACCGACGTCCCATACCAGCAGGTCATAAGGTGTGCGGTAAGCGTAGTGGAGTGCCACCGTCAGTTCCACCACACCCAGGCTCGAAGCGAAATGCCCGGGGTTGGAGGAAACCACGTCGATGATGAACTGACGAAGTTCACGGCTCACCTCGGGAAGCTCCTCGACAGGCAGCTTCCGGAGATCCTCAGGACTCTCGATGGTGTACAACAGGTTCTTCCCCTTGCCAGGCATACCCAAAGATGTGAAATACAGGATACAAAGGTAACAATATTTTGCTTAGGGCGTTTTTGTGGTCACATGCTTATTCCTATCTTTGTTCCAAAAGATTCCGGAAATGGTGAGGAACAGAACGGTCTTGTGGTTTTTCCTGCTGGCAGGTGTGGGAGCGTTTTCCTCTTCGTGTGTTTCCACGAAGCAGTTCAACGATCTGAAGGCCCGTCATCAGCAGCTGCAGGAGGAACGCGATCTGCTGAAAACGGAGAACGAGCGTCTGACGGTGCAGAACAACGAGCTGAAGTATCAGGTCGAACAGTTGCAGGCCTCGATCGCCAGGATGCGGGAAGACAGTGCTGCCCGCGCTGCTGAGCTCGAGGATCTCCGGATGCGGTATGCCCAGCTGAGCCGCGATTACAAGACCCTGAAGATCGCCCAGGATGAACTGGTACGGGGCAATGTGAAAGAGACACGTCGTCTGCTGGAAGAGCTCCAGCGCACCCAGGCTGCTCTCCAGGAAAAAGAAGACCATCTCCGGAAATTTGAGCGCTCGCTCACAGCCCAGCAGGCGGAACTGGAGAAACTGCGTTTTGAGATGGAGGAAAGGAACCGCCGCCTGCATGAGATGGAACAGATCGTTCGGGCCAAGGACTCGGTGCTCACCGCCCTGAAAAAGAAAGTGAGCGATGCCCTGCTGGGATTCCGGGACGAGGGTCTCACCGTCACCCGCCGCAACGGCAAGATCTATGTCTCCATGGAAGAGAAACTGCTGTTCAAGACCGGCAGCTGGCAGGTCGACCCCCGCGGAAGGGAGGCCCTGAAAAAACTTGCCCGTGTCCTCGAGAAAAACCCCGACATCAACATCATGATCGAAGGACATACCGACAATGTCCCATATGTGAGCCACGGCGGGCCCATCCAGGACAACTGGGATCTGAGTGTCAAAAGAGCCACCAGCGTGGTGCGTATCCTGCTGGAGAATTCCAACATCGATCCCAAACGGCTCACGGCGGCCGGACGGGGAGAATATCTGCCGGTCGATCCGGCCAACACGCCCGAAGCGAGAAGAAAGAACCGGCGTACCGAGATCATTCTCACCCCCAACCTGGATGAACTGTATGAGATCATTGACAACCGGTGATCCGGGGTACAGACCTTTTGAGCAGGCACAGAATGAGGAAGGTGAGATGGTGGGATGACGGAATGCATTTCCTGCGGTCGTTCACCCTTACGCGACTGATCAATCTTTTGAAAGCAGAGGCGGGATATGCCTTTTCCCTTTTTGTCCGTCGGCCGGTGGTGTCGGGGCTGCCTTACACCCTTTCGGCTGAGCCGGCGACGGCCTGCAACCTTTCCTGCCCGGAATGTCCCGTAGGCAACGGGTCGCTCTCCAGGCCCAAAGGAACTATGTCGTTCGAGCTTTTCCGGGAGATCATCGATCAGATCCATCGTCATCTGCTTCATCTCATCCTCTATTTCCAGGGCGAACCTTTTCTTGCTCCCGGCCTTTTTCGTATGATCCGGTATGCCAAAGAGAGAAAGATCTATGTATCCACTTCCACGAACGGTCATTTCTTGGACAGGAAGAACATTGATGAGATCCTTTCCTCGGGGCTGGACAGGCTGATCGTCTCTTTGGACGGTGCGGAACAGGAGAGCTATGCAAAATACCGGCGAGGCGGCGATCTTGCCAGGGTGGTCAGGGGAGTACATGAGCTGATCAGTAGGCGGGCAGAACGCGGGACACGGCGACCCTATGTGATCCTGCAGAGTCTGATGTTGCAGCATAACCTTGGGGAAAGAGAAAAGATAGAACGCCTGGCACAAGAGCTGGGTGCCGACAGGCTGGAGTTCAAGACAGCCCAGTTCTATGATCTTTCAGGTGACAATGGGATGATCCCCCCGGATAGCCGTTTCTCACGTTATGTACCTGACGGGCAGGGAGGATACCGGCTCAAATACCGGCTGAAGAACCGTTGCCATCGCCTCTGGACCACTTCGGTCATCACCTGGGACGGGAGGGTGGTTCCCTGCTGTTTCGACAAGGATGCCGAGCATGAGATGGGGAACATGGCGGAGATTCCCTTTTCGCGGATATGGAAAAACGTGGACTATCAACGATTCCGTGAACAGATCCTCACTGCACGGGCAGCGGTCCCCATGTGCCGGAATTGTACGGAAGGCCTTGCTTGACCCTGCAACCGGAGCACCTTTCCGAAAGCGCCGGGAAAATTCGTATTTTCGCATCCATAACACCGGAACGTATGAGGTATCCATTGCCGTTCTTCTGGAGGATCATCCTGTATCCTTTCTCGGTCATTTACGCAATGGCCGTATGGATCAGGAACTGGCTGTACGATATCGAGGTGTTCCGGGTGCATGAGTTCGATGTCCCGGTGATCTCCGTGGGAAATCTGACGGTGGGAGGAACGGGGAAGACACCGCATGTGGAGTACCTGGTCAGGCTGCTGAAGGACCGCTACGGTGTGGCAGTGCTCAGCCGTGGGTACAAGCGGAAGAGCAAAGGTTTTCTCGTGGCTGGTGAAGGAACGCGGGTCGAAGAGGTCGGCGACGAACCCTGGCAGATCCACAGGAAGTTCCCGGAGGTGAAGGTGATCGTTGATGAGAACAGGGTACGGGCGTTGCAGCGTATCGAGGAGGAGATGCCCGGGGTGGAGGTGGTCATCCTGGACGATGCTTTTCAGCACCGCTCGGTCAAACCCGGCCTGTCGGTGCTGCTGATCGAATACGATATGCCGCTTGCGGGCGAACTCTACCTCCCGGCCGGAAGGATGCGAGAAAGCCGACACGAGAAAAAAAGGGCCGACATCGTCATCTTTACCAAATGTCCGGAAAAGCTCAAACCGATCGAGGAACGGATACGTGTCAAACAGTTCAATCCTTTTCCTTATCAGCAGGTCTATTTCACGAAGCTGGTCTATGGGGCTTTGGTGCCGCTCTTTCCCGGGTACGAGGGGGAGATACCCTCGCCTGAACGTTTCCGGGAGGAGCACCTTACCATCATAGCCGTCAGCGGCATTGCCGGGCCGCAACCTTTTTTTGAATATCTGCGCAGGTACACCGACCGGCTGAAAGAAGTGGCCTTCCCCGATCACCATGCTTTCAGGAAAAAAGATTTGCAGATGATCGGAGAGAAAGCCGACAGAGAGCATCCGGAGAAAAATCTTTTTATCACTACCGAGAAAGATGCGGTGCGGCTGATGGCATTGCCCCGCGAGATGATCCCGTATCCCGGGAGATGGTTCTATCTTCCTGTGGAGGTGGCGGTATTGCAGGAATCTGAAAGGAAAGACTTTGAGAACAAAATCCTTGAATATGTTGCAAACAATCCAAGAAAGCGTAAAGTACATCCGGGAGAAGGTGCCTGAGGTACCGGAAGTGGGGATCATCCTGGGGACTGGCCTGGGCGGCCTGGTGAACGAGATCACGATCGAACACGAACTGGGGTATGGTGAGATCCCAAATTTCCCTGTATCCACGGTGGAAGGACATGACGGTCGTCTTATCTTTGGCCGGCTTGGAGGAAAGAGGATCGTGGCGATGCAGGGCCGGTTCCATTTTTACGAGGGCTACAGCATGGCGGAGGTAGTCTTCCCCGTCCGGGTGATGAAATTCCTGGGCATCCGTTATCTTTTTCTTTCCAATGCGAGCGGCGGGGTGAATCCCGACTATGAGATCGGCGACCTGATGGTCCAGAACGATCACATCAATCTTTTGCCGAACCCGCTTGTCGGGCCCCATGAGCCGGCCTTCGGTCCCCGTTTTCCGGATATGAGCAAGCCGTATGATCCAGCTCTGATCGATCTGGCCAGGAAGATCGCCGGTGAACATGACATACATCTCCGGGAGGGGGTGTATCTGGCGACCACAGGACCCACCTATGAGACACCTGCCGAGTACCGTTATTTCCGCATCATCGGAGCCGATGCAGTGGGTATGTCGACCATTCCGGAGGTGATCGCGGCGCGACAGATGGGAGTGCCCTGTTTTGCTGTCTCGATCATCACCGACCTGGGTGTACCGGGGAAGATCGAAGAAGTGACCCACGAGGCGGTGCAGGAGGTGGCATCTAGAGCCGAAAAAAAGATGACCCTGCTGATGAAAAACATGATCGCACGCCTGGAAAATGAAACCTAAAGGCACCTTCCATGCCGGGGAGATCTTCACGATCTCTTTTGCGCATCTTGTTCATGATGTCTATTCTTCTTTCCTGGCGCCCCTGCTACCTTTGCTCATCGAGAAGCTTTCGTTGTCTTATTCACTGGCAGGGTCACTCTCCATCTTCCAGCGTCTTCCGGCGATGCTGAACCCTCTGGTGGGGGTATGGGCGGAGAAGAAAAAGAGCCAGTACTTTTTGATCGTTGCTCCTGCGGTGACCACGGTGGCGATGAGCCTGCTTGGGGTGGCCCCGGCCTATGTGGTGCTGGTGGTGTTGTTGCTGGTGGCCGGCATCAGCTCCACCTTTTTCCACATCCCGGGGCCGGTGATGATCCGGCATCTGGCGGGCGATCGTGTGGGCAAGGGGATGAGCTGGTTCATGCTGGGGGGCGAACTGGCCCGTACCGTGGGGCCGCTGATCATTGTAGGTGCGGTCAACCTCTTTGGTCTGGAAGGTACGTGGAAACTGATCCCTTTCGGGCTTTTCGCGTCTTTCCTGCTGTGGGTGAAACTGCGTCGCGCCGGAGACATGCCCGGTAAGGAGAGCAAAGGAGCAGATCGTGCCAGGGTCCCCTGGAAGGATGTGCTCCGGCAGCATCGCAGGCTGTTCATCAACATCTCGGGCATCGCTTTTTTCCGCGGAGCGATGAAGGCGGCGCTGACGCTTTATCTTCCGGTGTATCTTGTCGAACGTGGCGAATCACTGTGGATGGCCGGTATCTCCCTGGCTGTCCTGCAGCTCTCCGGAGCGGTAGGTACTTACTATTCGGGGACTATCTCCGACCGTTTGGGCCGGCGTCGTACCCTGGTAGTGATCACCGTGATGGCGCCCCTGTTGATGGGGTTGTTCCTCCTCTCGTCGGGTTGGATCACCCTGGTGGTGCTCGCCATGACGGGAGCTTTCCTGATCTCTTCCACCTCGGTGATGATGGCCGTGGTCCAGGAAGCCGACAGC
>CAZRDX010000027.1:0-17380 GCA_964599235.1 uncultured Rikenellaceae bacterium | reverse complement strand
GCCATGACGCGCGGCGCGGTCTGGTTCAGGTGCTCCCGCACGCAATGCTCCAGGAGCTGGATGTCCACGGTGCTCTCGTACTTCGCGACGCCGATGCGTTCGAGGAAGTTGCGGATGGCCTCGGGCGTGTATCCCCGGCGGCGCATGCCCGAGAGGGTGGGCATGCGGGGGTCGTCCCAGCCGCTCACGATGCCTTTTTCCACCAGCTCGAGAAGTTTGCGCTTGCTCATCACGGTGTAGCTGAGGTTGAGACGGGCGAACTCGATCTGGCGGGGGCGGTACTCGCCCTCGACGATCTGGTCGAGGAACCAGTCGTAGAGAGGACGGTGCACCTCGAACTCCAGCGTGCAGATGGAGTGGGTGATCCCCTCGATGTAGTCGGACTGGCCGTGGGCGAAGTCGTACATGGGATAGATGCACCATTTGTTGCCGGTACGGTGGTGCGGCTGGTGGAGGATACGGTACATCACGGGGTCGCGCATGTGCATGTTGGGGGAGGCCATGTCGATCTTGGCGCGCAGCACCTTCTCACCGTCCTTGTATTTGCCGTCGCGCATCTCGCGGAAGAGACGCAGGTTCTCCTCCGGGGTGCGGTTGCGGTAGGGGCTCTCGATACCCGGCCGGGTGGGAGTGCCCCGCTGGGCGGCGATGACCGCAGCAGGCTGGTCGTCGACATAGGCCTTGCCCTGCCGGATCAGCATCTCAGCCCACTCATAAAGCTGATCGAAATAGTCGGAAGTGTAACGCGGTTCGCCTTCCCACTCGAAGCCCAGCCACCGCACATCCTCCATGATCGACTCCACATATTCGGTCTCCTCCTTCGTGGGGTTGGTGTCGTCAAAACGGAGGTTGCACTTGCCGTGGTATTTTTCGGCCAGGCCGAAATTGAGGCAGATCGACTTGGCATGACCGATGTGGAGGTATCCGTTGGGTTCGGGCGGAAAGCGTGTATGGACACGTCCTCCGTTCCTGTTGTTACGGATATCTTCCTCGATGATCGCCTCGATGAAATTGAGCGAGTTCTGTTTCCTGTCCTTTTCTTCCTGTTCGTTGACGCTGTTCATGGTCGTTCCTGCCAAAAGTGATTAGGGGTGCTGCAAAAATACCTTAAAATCTTGAATGATGGCCCATTTCCTTCCGGGAGTGAGAGGAAAGAGGAAAGGAACGGGAAAATGGTTAATTTTCGGCAAAAACCGGAGATGGGAAAGATCGAGATCGAGAATATGGAGTTTTATGCTTATCACGGGCATTATCGTGAGGAGCAGATCGTGGGCAACAAGTTTCTGGTGGACCTGACGATCGAGACCGATCTGGAGCCTGCAGCCCGCAGCGACGATCTGCGGGATGCGGTCAATTACCAGCAGGCCTATATGATCGTAGAGCGGGAGATGAAGGAGCGGTCGCATCTGATGGAGCACATTGCGGGGAGGATCCTTGATGCGCTGTACCGGGAGATGAAAGGCATCGTCCGGGCTACGGTGAAGGTGTCGAAGATGAACCCGCCGGTGGGGGGGCGTGTGGAACGGGTGAGTGTGACGATGACGAGATAAAAAAAAGAGCCTTCGGCAGAAGGCTCCACGAGGTCGGTAGCGGAGTCGAACCGCTGTACACGGTTTTGCAGACCGTTGCCTAACCACTCGGCCAACCGACCCTTTGCGGTGCAAAAGTAATAAATATTCGGAAGAAATCCTATTCATCCCGACGGGTTACGGGCAAGCTGCCGGCGTGTTTTTGGGCGGAAAAATGGGAAAAAAAGAAAAAAAAATTATCTTGCACCGCCGATAACCAAACCCAAAGATCATGCGCAAGATCGTGTTCCTTTTCCTGGCCGGGCTGATGCAGACGGGTCTGCTCCATGCCGGCGGTATTGTCACCAACACCAACCAGAGTGCTGCGTGGGTGCGTTGGTTGGTGCGGGATGCCTCGCTGGGCATCGATGCGGCTTATTTCAACCCGGCGGGTCTCACCAAGCTGGAGGATGGTTTCCATCTTTCTTTGAACAACCAGTTCATCTTCCAGACCCATACCATCGTGAGCGATTATCCTTACCTGGATCCCACTCCCAAGACGTATGAGGCAGAGATAAAAGCCCTGGTCTTTCCTGATATCTATGGGGTGTACAAGAAAGGAAAGTTCGCTTTTTCGTTCGGGGTAATGCCGATCGGCGGAGGCGGCTCGGCCGATTTCTCGGACGGCATTGCCAGTTTCGAGATCCCGGTGTCGGAGCTGGACACCATTCTCTCTTATCAGCTGGCGGGCGTTGATCAGTATTTACAGGGAGAGTCGGGCAAGGATTACCATTTCCGGGATGTCACGGGTTATTCGCTGGATGCGGCCCTGAACGGCACTTCCGTTTACCTGGGGTTTCAGGGTGCGGTGTCATATGCCATCAACGACTTCATCCAGGTCTCGCTGGGAGCACGTTATGTAGCGGTGAACAACAGTTATGAGGGGCATCTTACGGACATACAGATCGAGGTGCCGCAGCAGTATGGCGGGGAAAAAGCTCCGGGTACCTATATGTTCCAGGTGGCGGATACGGTACAAAGGTACAACGGTTATCTGGCCAATATGTTGCGGGGAGGTGGAATGGCCCTTGCAGCCGCCACCGCCGACGGTTATGTGGATGTCTCTCAGAAAGGCGGGGGCGTGACAGGGATCATCAGCGTGAACATCTCCCCTTCGGAGGACCTGAACATCGCTTTGAAGTACGAACACCATACCAAGATCGAGGTGGAGAACGACACGCGTGTCGACAGTTTCGCGCTGTTCCCCGACGGGGCCAAGTCGCGTGCCGACCTGCCGGGCATGATCTCGGCAGGGGTGATGTACAAACCCACGGAGCGGTTGACGCTGCAGGGCGGTTATCATCTCTATTTTGACAAAAGTGCCTATTACGGCAAGGTTGCCACCGATGCCGACGGCAATCCCGTGATCGAGCCCGACGGCTCGTTCAAACAGGTGGACAACAGTGATTTCATGAAAGGCAACACGTGGGAGCTGGGTCTGGGTGCCGAATACATGATGACCGAGAAGCTGGGCATGAGTGTAGGGTATCTCCATGTCACCAGCGGTGCCAATGAGCGCTACCAGTCGGCCATAGGATTCAGTCTTACCACCAATACGGTGGGCGGTGGTTTTGTCTATCATTTCACCGACAAGATGCAGCTCAACGTGGGCTTCGACTATGTGATGTACCAAGACGAGAGTGTGGAAGATTCCAGGACCGTGGTGCTGGACTCCAACCCGTTCAATCCCAAAACGTTTGATGTGGATTATTCCACCAATTACGACAAAAACACCATCGTCTTCGGGGTCGGGCTGGACATCAGTTTCTGAAAAGAACGGAAAAAGAAAAAAAACCGCCTGACCCCTCAGGCGGTTTTTTTTGGGCGAAAAAACGTACTTTTGTGTTTTTGGGGATACGGACACTGTGATGTGCTAATATGTTGACAATGAACGGGGATCATTTCTATTAAAAACCATCGATATGCAGGTACTTGGCGAACCGAAAGCCAGGCTTACGCAGGAGGCGAGGGATTTTCTCGACCTTTATGTTCAGTTGGGAGAGAGAGCAGAGAACTTTTTGCCGGACCGTATTTTTGACAGCCTCACGCAGTTCGTGAGGTTGTGTTATGAAGAGCAGGATGATCCGGCGCGACAGGAGGCTGAGATCCATCGTTATGTGCAGGAGCTCAAGGAGTCGATCCCGGGATATGTGGATGTCTCCCTGATGCTGATGCCGCATGAGGATTCCAAGGCTTTCCGGTACAGTGCCCTGCGCAAGAAATTCCAGTCGCGGTTACAGGAGCTGATGGATACCGAGCAGGTGGATGAGGCCACCAAGGAGCAGTTCACCAACATCCTCCATACCCACGACTATTCGCTGGGTACGCCGCCGGTGACGCAGCATACGATTGACTTCCTCTACCGCATCCTATTGGGTGACAAGGTACGCGAGCTGCGTAAGTTCCGCGATCTGATCGGCATCGTCGACGATGTGGAAGAGGCGCAGTGGAACTACATGCTCGATGTCTTCGATCAGATGGTGGTGCAGTCGACCCACTACACCACAACGTCCGAGAAGGAACATTTCATCAACCAGTCGCTTTCCACGGTCAATTTCAAGGGGCTGAACGGTTTCATGCGCACGGTGGTCTCCGGCACGGCCGAGACGGCCATCCAGCTGCTGGCCGGAGAGGTGTTCAGCCCGGAGATGGTGCGGGTGATCGATTTCACCACTCCCGAGGAGCTCTATGAGGAGATCCATGACGATGCGGTGCATATCTTTGCCATCCGCATCCGTAACATGCGGAAAAACCCCTTCAATCATTTCCGGTGGTTCCCGCTCCTGACGCGGATGATCTTCATCGACGATTCGCCGGAGGCGCGGGCTTCGAACGTCTCGCTGGTGTTCTGTTTCCATAACGGCATCCTGCGGACGCTCAACAACGTGCACAACAAGAAACTGGGGGCCCTGGCCAACAGTCAGCTCAACCTGCGGCTCATCCTCGACAAGGTCAACCGCAGCAATCTGAAGAAGTTCCGTCAGGCCATCGAGAAAAAGATCCAGGCCTACGACCGTGAGCTGAAACAGCTGGCGCGCGAACAGCTGGCCGACCCCATAGATGCCGAAAAGGAGATCATCCTTTACAAGTTCGATGAGTTCTCCCGTCAGGTGATCAAGGACAAGTACATCCTCTCCAAGTTCGGCGCTTATCTCGGCTTCATCGAGAAGATGATGGATCCGGAGCAGGCTGCGGTCACGACGAAGGCGCTGATCGAAGAGTATGAGGAACGTACGCGGGCCTATTTCTATTCGGAAAACAAGAAGCTTCAGATCGCCACGGTGGTCGAGGGAGGTGGCCGCAACCAGATACGCACCTATGCCGAGTACCTCCTGCAGCGGCCGCTGAAAGAGGTGAAACCGGAGATCATCGAAAGGTGTCGCGTGATCCTGGATATCATTCCCGACACTTATCAGCGCACGCTCCATACCCATTTCCACAAGAACTTCGGTCTCAACCTTTTCCTGGAGAAATACAAGGAGTATCTCACCAAGGTGGAGAACGAGGCGGACAACCGCGGCCGGCTGATGAACTTCCTGATCGATCTGGGCATCGACCAGGAGTACATGGCCCGTCCGGAGAAGGAGCAGCGCATCATCCGCGAGTTCATCAGCGGCCTGGCGAACATCGAGAAGACGAGCGTCTCCGATGATGTGCAGATGATCATCCGCGACCTTCTGTTCTACAACAACCGCAAGCCCAATCCTTTCATCTTTTACAACCAGGAGGCTTCGTGGGAGTACAAGGATCTTTTCCCGCCCGACAGGTTCGACCTGAACCCCTTCGACATCGACATCGAGCTCAACGAGGAGGGACGTGTCGACTGGGAGCGTCTGCTGCGCAAGTTGGAGCGTATCAAGAACACCTTCCAGCTCTTCGACGAGTCGGGCAGCCTGTGGGATCGTTTCTGTGAGAACTCGACGCTGATCATCAACGACCCGGCCAACCCGTCGGGGTTCACCGACTTCAACAACGTTCATCTGATCCGTTTCCTGAAGTTCCTCAACAACAGTAAGATCACCCTCTTCCTGGATGAGGCTTACAATGATGCGGTGAAGATCGAGGATCCCGAGGAGCCGAAGTGGCGGACGATCTCGCGGTACATCATGAACAACATCGGGTCGTATGCGAAGATCAGTGTGGTCTCGTCGTTGTCGACGACGAAGAACATGGGAGCGACGGGGGATCGTCTGGGGTCGCTCATCGCCACGCCGGCGCGGCGTGATGTGATCGAGTTCGCTCGGAAGAAGTTCGGCGATGCCCGCGGCAATGCCAACTCGCTCTACATGCTGGTCAACATCCTTGAGGTAGCGCAGCTGGCCAAGAAGATCAAGGACCGCATGGATGAGAACCTGCCCAAGGATGCTTCGAGGTACAAGATCAAGGAGAAGCTGAAAGGTTACATCCTGGCCGAGCTGGAACGCAACCGCAACCAACGGAAGAAGAACGGGAGCGGACGGCGTCCTTCGATGTTCGAGGGGAGCCCTCTTCATCTTTTCCTGCTCGAGGAGCTGGTCAACCTCGACAAGCTTGACCTGCTCGACCTGCCGGACGACTTCAAGTACAAGGGTCAGCCTTTCTTCTCCTATTACAAGGATCACCTGGTGAGCGAGCTCAACAAGTTCCGGGTGAACAAGATCTTCCGCAACGAGTCGAACAGACGGTTGCGGCTGGCCAAGGAGACGGTCTCCCGCATCCTGGAAGAGGAGAGGGTGGAGAACATCACCGTCCTCGACTCCGACGGCTCGTACCTCTTCAACCTCCACATGAAAGCGTTCTTCTCGCTGCAGGATCTGGAGAAGTTCACCATGAAGCTGGCCGAGGAGCGGGGCCTGGCCTTCCTGCCTTACCAGAAAGGGTTTGTTCGTCTCTCGCTGGGCGGATACCTGGAAGGCAGCGAGGAGAGCTACCGTATCTTCGCCATGGAACTGGACAACGTGGTGCGCATCTTCCTAAAGTACTGGGACCGGTTCGCGGCGATGAAGAACAAGGAGGAGAACAAATACGTGCGTTCGGAGGAGCTGCTCGAAGAGATCTTCCGCATACGCAGCGACCGTGAGCTCATCGAGAAACTCTTTGAGGACTTCTCCACCATCAAGGGCCTGAAGAAAGTGCTGAGCCGGTCGATACGCATCAGTGATATCGAGACGCTCTACCATCCCTTCCCCAGTGTCAGCGGGGTGAACATCAACTACATCGGTGATTCGAAGAATGCCGTGTTCGAGTTCTACGAGAACATCGGCCGGTGTCGCGACCTGAAGGAGTTCATCTCCAGCCAGGCTTTCACGAAGGTGTACGAGAACCTGCTGCCGCAGATCTACAAGAAGATCCCGGCGATCCGCAACCTCGACATCAACACGGTGATCGCCCGTTACGGCAAGCCGACGCTGATGAAGTACATCACAGCGAAGCTGGAGTTTCAGCCCGACTCGTACATCCTCGATGATCCCGACGAGATGATCATCATGAAGGAGATCCTCCTGGAGCTGGAGAACATCCTCTTCTCCGATGCCAAGACGAAGATCCTGGCGCTGAAAGCCAATGAGCGGGATATCTCGGGCGATCTGGCACGGCTGGAAGGCTACAACCAGATCCTGCGCAAGTACATCCGCGAGCTGCTCCTCTACTTCGATTTGCCCTTTGAGCAGGAGGGAAGCGAGCCATCGTACGAGGAGCTGGTACGCAAAGGGGTGGAGAATTTCGAGGATGTGGTGCGCAAGCCCGCCTCGGAGATCAACCTCTTCCTGGCGGTGAGCGACCTCATCGACGAGGTGCGGTCGATGAAGGAGACGGACAACCTGCGCTTCACGGGACGGTTCACCGAGGTGGTGCACCGTTACCTTGAGAAGGAGGTGCTGGAGAAAGAGGATGATGTGACCGGGAAGATCCTGGTGCTCTATCTCCTGCGGAAAGAACACCGTTTCCGTGACAAGCTGCAGCAACGGATCCGGGTCTATCTGGACCAGCTCTCTTCCTACGACGACCAGGAGGTGCAGCTCTATGCCGAAGATCTGGTGACAAGGGTGCTGCCGGAGGACATCCGTCAGATCATCGGCGAGGTGATGATCTGGCGCGATATCAAGATCTCGCAGGAAAGACTGCATGATGAGGTGCGGGACGTGATCCTCTTCATCACGGGGCTCATGAACCGGACCAAGAACAACGAATATTACAAGCGGTACAACCATTATCTCATCAAGATCACCGAGAGCGCTTTCCGGCGTCAGAACTCGGCCATCAACGAGATGGTGCAGCATGGCATCGCGCTCTACAAGGATTACCGGCCTGAGAACGGTCTGGAGGAATGGCGGAAAGGGGAGCTGAGCTGGATCAACAAGCTGCTCACCCGTTGCGGGGTGATCGCCTGGGAGCAGCCGGTGCAGATGCATACGCGCATCGCCACCGACTCGAAGAAGAGGGAATATCCTTTCCACAAGGTCGACCGGCCCGACCGCGAGAAACCCCATGCACGGGTGTTGGAAGATGATTCCCCCTATGAGTTCATCAAGAAGATGCAGACCCGGCCGGCCTCCGGCTTCTTCACCCGCAGGATGAAGGAGTTCGTCGAGCACCTCGATGCCGAGGACTACCGCTGCAAGATCGTGGTCAACGGTCTCGTGAAGGAGATGTACATCTTCCAGAAGTCGTACCTGAAGTATCTTACCGACAACTTCCGTCTGATCAAGCGGGAGTTCATCACGCTGGAGGAGGCGAAGCATTTCGTGCCGGACGTGATCTTCTTCCTCGGTGCGCCGGAGAAGATGCTCTCGTTCCCCTCTGTGGGATATTTTGATATCCGGGGGCCGCGCGGCAATATCAAGACCATCGTCACACCCCTGGAGAAAAAGGCGGACTATTTCGGCAACATCAAGAAGCCGCGTCTGACGGTGGTGAACGAGAAGATCAAGGAGATGGGAGGCTTGCCGGTGCACGGTTCGCTCTTTGCCATTGAGGAGAGCGACGGGAGCCTGTTCGTGATCCAGGTGAGCGGAGACAGTGGCGTGGGCAAATCGGAGATGATCGCTGCGATGATGCTCAAGTGGATGCGGAAGAACCTGCCCGGGGTACGCTCCATCAAGTTGATCGCCGGTGACATGTTCCACGTCTTCCCCGACCGCGAGGGCAATCTTTACGGCATCGGTACCGAGGTAGGTGATTTCTCGCGTGTGACCGACTTCAACCCCGACTTCATTCGGGCTTACCGGACACTGTTCGAGACCAGCGCCGACAGCAACGTCGAGGATCTCAACAGCCGCAGCACCATCAGCGGCCTGTGTGACATCTCGATGCCCTACCGCATCGACATCATGCTGACGGCCTACAACTTCGGTCGCGAGGAGGCCGGTGTGAAGCGGTATGCCAACCCTGAGAACTTCGTCCTGTACCGTGACTCGCACGGGGAACGCAAGGAGAAAGCCACCAGCTCGGACAATCCCAATATCCAACGTACGCTGCTACGTTACACGGCTGATCCGCGCATCGTGGGGGTCATCGACGCCCATGGCAATTACCTCGACCAGGTGCTCGACTGGGTGAAGGATGATTTCACGGGTAGGATCTACCTTGCTTCCACCTACAAGCTAATGGACAAGATCGACATTGAGGAGATCGTCAACGAGATCTTTGTCGGCAAGCGTTTCGTGAAAGAGGGGGCGGAATACGAGGTGAAGAAGGTACGGTTTGACATCATCAAGAACCGTTTCCAGGTGGATGCGGTGCCTGTGCAGGAGGGAGAAGGAGAACCCTATACTTTCCTGCTCGACCGTACATTCTTCAGCACCATTTTCGATTCGCTGGCCAGTACGCCGGCGGGTAACCCCTTCATCTCGGAATATGGTGAGCATGAGATGCGTCAGCATCTGGTGAAGATCCTGAAGGGTGGGCCTGACGGCCGGGGTCGTGGCAAGAACATCCAGCTGGGGATCCTTTCCACCGACCTGGGCAAGAAAGGGAAGGAGATCACGGGTCCCGAGAAGGCTGCCGAGGAGCTGCTGACGCTCATCCGCGAGGTGCGCATCCTGCGGCCCGAGATCGACGAGCAGAGGCAATATGTGAAACGCCGTATCATCCAGGCCTACGGGCCATTGTTCAGGCACCACAAGCACAGTCTGGAGGTGTGGCGCTACAATTTCCTGCTTTACCAGCTTGAGCAGATGCGCAAGGCCCGGCTGGTACGCATGGACGATCCCACCAGGGAGATCGACATGTCGGGGCTGAAGGATTTTGCGCCTCTGCCGGAGGACCATGAGTTCAGTCCCCTGCTCATCACGCCCAACATCAACATTGAGCTGACAGGTTTCAGTGAGACCTACGAGCAGCTGATGTGGCTGCCCAACAACAGGGAGTTCGCCGAGGAGCTGTATAAGGACTGCGACCGGCTGTACATTGCCCGGGGCTACAGCAGGGAGACCATCGTCAACAACATGGTACTGCAGCTCCTGCTGCTTAACGGGTACATCGACATCGAGGACATCAACCGGGCCCGCATCACCGAGAAGGCCAATCGCGAGACCATCGCCGCAGCCAAATATGCCTGCATGCGCAAGCTCAATGAACTGGAGAAAGGTCCTGCGGGTAAAAGCCGGAAAAAATGATGCCCTGAGTACGATCAGGAAAAAGGCCTTCCGCTGCAGAAGGCCTTTTTTATGGGATTTGCCGTGGGAAGATCTCAGACTTCGATGTATTCGAAAGGGATCTCGGCGATCTCCGAGAGCTCCTCGCCTGCCTCGAGCATGTCGTCGTCTCCCTCATCGTAATACCAGCGGATGATCACCTTCTGTCCGGCTTCCTTGAGCTGGCCTATCTCTGAAAAGATGTCGAAAAGGAACTTGGCTGAGGAGGAATTGAAATACTTGAGGCGGATCTCCAGGATCAAAGGATGGTCTTCGTCATATACCGTTTTTCCGGTATGGATCTCATCCTGCAGGAAAGTACGGAGCCATTCCAGGACAGGGTAATAGAAGGCCCTAACATCTTCGGGGCGGGAGACTCCGGTGATGGTGAACTTCCCGGCACCTGGATCAAAAACGATCGCGGGCGAATGGGAGGTGGCATCGATGACAAGTTTTTCCATCGCTCCGGTTGTTGGTTCTCTTACAAATATAAGGATTGATACCGGGAATAAAAAATCACCGGGCGAAGCGGTAGGAGAACTTGATCAGGAAGATGTTGTGGGGATAAAGATCGGCCAGTTCCTGCAGGTTGTTGCCCAGGTCCATGGTCCCGTCGGGGGAGTAATCGTGACGGTTCTGCGACCAGACGAGGTAGAGGTTGGAGCCGGGAATGAACTCCCAGTGCAGTACCAGGTTCGACTTGAAAGAGATGTAATTGAAGTCGGGGTTAAAGAAATAGAAATCGGGGTTGCTGTCTCCGTCCTCGTCCACCAGGTAGATATGGTTGTCGGCGTCGTAGCTGATCTCGCCGGGTGTGTAGGTGTGGTAACGGTCGGCGAACCTGTCGGCTTTAGGGTCGGTGATGTATTTGAAGCCGGAATACTTGCCGGAGGCGATGAAAGGCTGGCCCCAGAACTGGATGTT
This sequence comes from uncultured Rikenellaceae bacterium, assembly GCA_964599235.1. Taxonomy (GTDB): domain Bacteria; phylum Bacteroidota; class Bacteroidia; order Bacteroidales; family VadinHA17; genus DRPN01. Next base: position 6,276 of record CAZRDX010000027.1, on the reverse strand, counting down.
TAGGTTGGGCAGGATGCTGTAGTTGAAGCGCAGTGACATCTCCACCACCTGCTGCCGGATGTGGCCGAACAGATAACGGGGTTCACCGTTCCGTTCTTTTTGTGTGACGTATTGCAGGTCGTTGCGGCCGCCGGAGTATTCGGGGGTCAGGGTGATCTGTAAGGTGCTGAGGGGGCGGTACAGGATGGACAGGGAATAGCTGTGCATCTGTTTGTATTTTTCGGACCCCCATTGCTGGAAAGTTCGGGCCATGAAGCTGAGTTTTTTTCGGTTGTCGGTGCCTATGCGGAGGTGGGTGCCGGTATGGCCGGGCACTTTCATGGCCGGGCCGCCCCGCAGCAGGGTGTTGGAGACCTGGCCGTATTCGCCGAAGAGGCCTGCCGAGAGTGTCCAGTAGTTCATGAACTGGGTGGAGAAAAAGGCGCTGGTGCCGTAGCCCAGGTGGTTCATCCCGAAATCCCAGCCAGTCCACTGGTTGAAGTTGATGTTGATGCTCCGGAAGATGGCGAAAGGTTCCCAGATCCTGTAGCTGATCCAGAAGGCGGGACCGAGCATGTCGGTCTCACGTACGAAGCCGATGTCGTTGAGTTCGAGTCCGGGGGTTTTCCAGAGGAACATTCCCAGGTATTGCCAGTGGCCGCCTCCCACGCGTCCGATCGAGAAGGTGCCGGAAGAGCCGTAGAGGGAGGTGCGTGTCGAGTCGTAGTGCAGATGGGTGGCGTCGGGACGCTGGTAGTAGTGGGTGGAGGAGCGCTGGGTACGGATCATTGCCAGGGTGTCGCCGTACACGGCGCTGAAGACGGTCTTGAAGCTGACGTTGTAGTTGCGGTCCTTCCAGCTGTGGGAGAGGTCGAACCCACCGGTGTAGGCGGCCCGGCGCAGGTACTGCAGAGGGGTGCCGTCGAGACGGCGGTTGACCGAGGTGAGAATGCCGCCTACCGTGGTACGGCCGGCATTATAGTCCTTCTGCAGGCGGATCACCGTGTAGTTGGTGAGGGGTTCGACGGTCTCGAAAGAGCGTTCTCCTTCGTGGTCGATCTCGGCTTTCTCGGCGGCGGTGACACTTTCGAGAATACCCAGGGAGAGACCGTTTTGGGTTTTGCCGGAGATCTTGGCGGCACCCAGGATGGTAGTGGCATCGGGGATGTCGGCATGATCGCCGGCCACCATGGTGGTGGGATAACCCTGGGGACGCCGGCCGATGCGACGGGAATAGAATACGTTTTCCGAGGACATGTCCCCGCCGCCTTGCATCAGCTGGTAGTTGAAGATGTTCTTCCCTTCGACGAAGAAGGGTCTTTTTTCCTCGTAAAAGGTCTCGTAAGCGGTAAGGTTGAGCTGGGAAGGGTCGGCTTCTACCTGTCCGAAATCGGGATTGACGGTGAAATCCATGGTGATGTTGTTGCTCAGGCCGATCTTGCCGTCGATGCCGGCGTTGAACCTGTATCTTTTGCCGGTGCGGAAGGGATTGTCCGTTTCTGGTTCATAGTGTTCGTAGCTGGCTACGCCGTAAGGAGCGATCTCCAGCTGTTTTCTGGGGCGGATACCATTGATGCCGTGCAGTTCGCCGAAAAGATGCACCATTCCGGGGGCATCGTTGGGGATGAACTGCCATAGGGAGAGTTCCTGTTTGCGGAAGATGTAACGCGCCACCTCCAGTCCCCAGATCTGTTTGTCGGCTTTGCTGAAACGCAGCTGGCTCAGGGGGATGCGCATCTCGGCATTCCATCCGTCGCTGACAATGCGGGTCTTGACATACCAGATGGGATCCCAGGTGTCGTCCTGATTCTGACCGTCGTTGGACATCACATAATCGGTCTTCACGCCGCCCGCACTGACCAGAAAGTTGAATGCGGTGCGGCGGTCGTAGTAGGAGTCGATGAGAACACCGACGATGTCCCCTGCCATCTCCATGTTGTCTTTGGCAGTCAGACGGCGTTCAATGCTGTCGGGACAGGGGTCGTAGGCTTTGATGGCCACATAGAGGTTGTTGTCGTCGTACAGGATCTTGAAGCGGGTCTGGAAAGAGGGTTCCCTCCCTTCGTAAGGTTGCAGCTGGATGAAATGGTTCTCCCATTTTCCTTCTTGCCAGGCCGGGTCATCAAGACGGCCGTCGATGACGGGTGCCTTGGCGGTGAGAAGGATGGCCTGTACGGAACGGCGGGAAGGTTCCCGGGCTGACAGAAAAGAAAATGATATCACTGTAAACAGTAACAAAAAGAACAGGTTCTTTCTCATCATCGATTCTTGTTCCTGAAAACATGGATTCGTTTTAATGACGATCAAGACCGGGGTTTGTTGCAATGGGAAGGTAATTTTCATCAGCGGAACGGGGGAAGGTCTTTGACCCAATCCGAAAAGAGGGTGGTATTGACTTTGGATCTGGAATTTCGTAATTTGCCTTACGGAATGGTTTCATGTTCGTATGCAACCTGCAGGACTTGCTGAATGTCCTGAAGGCAGGCTTTTATTGTATTTATGTATCACAAAAATCTCAGAAAAAGATGAATAGATTGGTATGGATCATGATGTTCTGGATCGTAGTGGCGACCATGGTACAGGCGCAGGGTCCGGAGGGGATCAACTATCAGGCGGTGGCCCGAGATCCTGAAGGGAAGGTTTTGGCCAACGCTGATATGACAGTACGTTTGGGTATTCGTAAGGGTGCACCTGACGGTGTGTTGTTGTGGCAGGAGGATCATGAGGTGACCACCAATGCACAGGGGTTGTTCACGGTGATCCTGGGTGGCGGAGACGGGGAACGCAGTGGCGGGAGCCTTGATTCGTTCCGGGATATTGACTGGTCGACGGGGGATCTTTTCCTGGAGACCTCGTTAGGGCTCACCGATGACGGCACGTTCCTTTCGATGGGTGCATCGCCGGTACTGGCTGTGCCTTATGCTTATTATGCCGGTGAGGTGGGGGCTTTGCCTGCTTTGGAGGTAAAGGCTCCGGATGATCTACCGGCCGATTCTGCCCTGTTTGTGGTACGCCGTGCGGATGGCCAGCCGGTTTTCGCGGTTTATCCCGGCGGCGTGAGGGTCTATGTGGATACCGCCTCGTCCAAAGGTCCCCGGGGAGGTTTTGCCATCGGGGGCTTTGGCATGACAAAGGGAGAGGATCCTTATGAGATCTTCCGGGTGACCCCCGACAGTGTCCGTATTTACCTGAATGCCGGGCCGGCCAAGAAACTGCGGGGTGGTTTTGCCATTGGCGGTTATGGCGTGACGAAGGGCGTCCAGGACATCCTCCGTGTTAGTGAAGACAGTGTTCGTATTTACATCAACGACGAGAGAAAAGGTCCCCGTGGCGGCTTTGCCATCGGGGGCTATGGTGTGACGAAGGGAGGATCCAGTAGTTTCTTCAATGTCTCGGGGGAGGGGCCCGTGGAGGTGATCAATCCCAGTGAGCCTCGTATTTTATGGTATCCCCGTAAGGAAGCGTTCCTGGCGGGCAGGGTGTTGATCGAGGATCCCGACAGTGTAGGGATGAACTCCCTTTCGATCGGTTATGAGACGAAGGCCATAGGTCAATGGTCGACGTCCTTGGGGTTCCGTACGGTTGCCGCCAGTGATTATTCTTTTGCGATCGGGATGTCTTCACGGGCCCAGGGGGTGAATGCTTTTGCCGTAGGATATGAATCGATGGCTCTCACGGATGGTTCCTATGCTTTTGGTACGAGGGCCATGGCGACGGGGAGGGGAGCTTTTGCTTTCGGCCTCCCGGGGGTGACGCAGGAAGGTATCCCCACGGGGGTATTGACCGAGGCCAGTGGTGATTTCTCGCTGGCTTTTGGGGTAGGGGTCCGGAGCAGCGGGCTGGCCTCGCTGGCGTTGGGTGCCAACAGTGCAGCATCCGGCACTTTTTCCGTGGCTTTGGGGAGTGGGTGCCAGGCACAGGGTGTTGCGTCGGTAGCTCTGGGTGGCAACAGCCAGAGCCTGGGGGACAATGCCCTGGCCGTGGGCAGCGGCTCGGTGGCCGGAAGATACGCCTCGATCGCCATGGGCGAGGGCGCCCAGTCGCTTGCCAAGTTCGCTTTTGCTCTGGGACACAATACCCTGGCACAGGGAGAGTATTCCGTGGCCATGGGCGATGAGACCCAGGCTTCGGGCTTGTTCTCCATGGCCATGGGTAAACAGTCGGTCGCCAGCGGAGAACAATCGGTGGCCTTTGGCGGTGTGGCCAAGGCCGATTACTCCCTGGCCATGGGGGTGGGGACCATCGCCAGTTCTTACGGATCCCTGGTGTTGGGAAGGTATAATTACGATGCCACGGGACTGACTGATGAAGAGGTCTCCCCGATCGCCTGGGTGGAGAATGATCCTATCCTGGTGGTGGGCAACGGCTCAGGGAATCTGGACCGCAGCAATGCAATGATCCTGTACAAGAACGGTGAACTGCAGGTGAAAAACCTGCAGGAGACCTCGGATGCCAGGCTGAAGACCGACATCCGTCCTTTCACGGGTGCGCTGGATAAGATCCGGAACATACAGCCTGTCTATTTCAGGTTCAGGGACAGCCGGACCTTCCCGGGTGGCACACAGATCGGCTTCCTGGCCCAGGATGTACGGAAGAGCCTCCCTGAGCTGGTGGGTAAGGACAATCAGGGTTATCTGACGGTGCAATATGCCAACATGACGGCCGTGTTGCTGGAGGCCCTCAAGGAGCAACAGGAAACGATCGAATCCCTGAAGGCCAAGATCGCCGTTTTGGAAAAAGAGCACAACGAGATCGCTGAGCTGAAAAAAGAGCTGGAAGAGCTGATAAACTCCTTTTATCAGCAGGATGAACGGGTGCGTGCCCAGGAATGAGGCAAGATGTTCCGTCCCCGCGATGACATTCATCCGGGAAAGAAGTGCGTTCGTCAAATAATATCCTGGAACAGTATCTTTTAGATAAAGGGGACGTATCCAAAGGCAAAACCCTTCATGGGGAGGGAAGATAGGCTATTGAGTCGAACCAAACGGAGAGTGATGTGAGATACGGGATGTCCGACATGATTGTGGGTGCAATGGTTTTGTCGGCCCACGACGTTACAGCATCGCTGAACGTCCCGACCGGTCAAGAGGCAGGTTACCGGGCCTCTCCTTCCACTATGATGGCCGGTTACGAGGCAGGGTATGACAAGACGGAGAATTACAATTCTAGAAGAGATATCAATGAGAGGGGGTCGTTAAGGATTCGTGTTTTGTATTTCGGGGAAGCTGCCGGAGGAGCCTTGATCTCAGGCGGTTTCCTTCAAGGGCGGAAGAACATTCACGAGGTTTCCCGTTCCGCACCACTTGTCGGGATACGGGAAGGAGGACTGTATGTGAGCACGGATGGTCATATTTATTGTTACCTTGCGCGTACCCGGGAACAACGGGACGGAGAATGATCGTGTGTTGCAATCGGCAAAAGAATGGATTTGATGAATATTCACCAAAACAATCGATCATGAAAAAGAGGTTACTTTTTTCTGTATTGTGGATTTTGATATTGCCCGTTTTGTTCGGGCAGTTGCCGCAGGGGTTCAACTATCAGGCAGTGGTCAGGGACAATGCCGGGGAGCCTGTGAAGAACCAGGATCTGCAAGTACGGATCGCCCTGTTGCAGGGCAGTATGGATGGCACGCTCGTGTGGGAGGAGGAGCATACGGTGACGAGCAATTCTTTGGGGCTGATAAGTTTGTGGGTAGGCGATCCGGATGCCGTGCGTACAGGAGGTACGGCAGCCTCTTTTGAGGATATCGACTGGTCGTCGGGGGAGCATTTCTTGAAGGTGTCGATCGATCTGCTGGACGGCAACGGTTACAGGGAGCTGGGGGGAGCGGCCCTTCTGCCGGTGCCTTATGCTCTGTATGCTCTTGATGTGGCCGACAAGGATGATGCGGATGCCGATCCCACCAATGAGATCCAGGACTTGCAGCTCAATGGCAACCTGCTGAGCCTGACGCTCAACGATACGCCTACGGTGATCGACCTGGGGGCCTACATCGATGATGCGGATGCCGATCCCACCAACGAGATCCAGGATCTGCAGCTCAAGAACAACATTTTGACGATCACGGGCAAGAGCGGTGCCACGGAGATCGATCTTACGCCCTATCTGGACAATCCGGGCTGGGTGAAGGAGGGCGATACGCTCAGTTATGATGGCTATGTGGGTATCGGGACGCCGGGGATACAGGGTGCCAGGCTGGCCGTGCAGGGCGATGACGTGGCAAGTGAGAAGCCGCTGTTCGAGGTGAAAAGGAAAGACGGCCAGACGGTCTTTGCGGTGTACAACGACTCGATA
>CAZRDX010000026.1:0-17285 GCA_964599235.1 uncultured Rikenellaceae bacterium | reverse complement strand
TTTCTACAAGCGAGTACCACGCACGCCAGAGAAGCTGGAGGAGTTGAAGAAAAAGGTGGAGAACAACGAGATGATCTTCGGCCGGCTGGTTTCCACCGACGAGACGGTGACGGTGATCATCGCCGAGATAGGCGACAGTGTTTTCACCCAGCAGTTCTACGACCGTATCCTGGCCACGACGAAAGCTTCCGAGACCGACGACATCAAGATCTACGTGGCCGGCCGGCCCATCGTCGAGGGCACCTTGGCCCTGCTGGGCCCCGAAGATATGAAACGGATGGTGCCCATCGTCATCGTGGTCATCATGCTGGTGCTTTTCTTCATGCTGCGCAGCTTCAAAAGCATGCTCATCACCATGATGGTGGTGTTCATCAGCACCATCTGGGTCTTCGGTCTGATGGCGTGGACCGGCATCCCCATCTATTCGGTCTCGACAATGATCCCGGTGATGCTGATCGCCATCGGGGTGGCCTACGGCATCCACCTCTACAGCCACCTCCAGCTGTATCTGCGCGACCATCCCGATGCCGGGAAGAAAGAGGCGATGGAAGACATGATCCACTACATGTGGAAGCCGGTGATGATGACCGCCGTGACCACCGCCATCGGTTTCCTCTCGCTGCTCACCTCACAGGTCTATCCCATCAAATATTTCGGTCTGTTCACCGCCTTTGGCGTGATGGTGGCTTTCCTCCTCTCGCTCATCTTCATCCCCGCCTCGGTGATGATCTTCGGCCTGCCCAAGGTCAAAACCTCTAAAGGCGCTCAGGAACAGGAGGAGGTGGACCACAACAGTCTGGCCGCCCGTTTTGCACGGGGCGTCATTCGTCATCGCTACATCTCCATCATCGCCACGGCGATCATCGTGGTCCTTTCGATCATCGGGATGCAGAAGATCTGGATCAACTCCAGCTTTCTCGACAAGTTCGAGAAGACCAGCGACATCGTACAGACCGACCGTTTCATCAACGAGCATTTCGGAGGCACCACCACGCTCAACCTGATCCTCGACGCCGGTGACAGGAAGGACACTTTCAAGGAGCCGGCCGTACTGAAGCTGGTCGACCGGATGCAGGATACGGTGGAGACCAACCTGGCCGTGGTAGGCAACTCCTTTTCGCTGGCCGATTACATCGACCGGATGAACAAGGTGATGAACGCCGACAGCGAAAAATACAACTGCATCCCCGACAACCAGAACCTCATCGCTCAGTACCTTTTGCTGTACGAAATGTCGGGCGACCCGGAGAACCTGAAGAAGGTGGTCAACTATGATTACAACAAGCTGAACGTCACCTTCCAGCTGAAGAGCGACAACTCCAAAGACATCAACGCTGCCATCGCCCAGATCGAGCGTTTCAAGGATGATTTCGCACAACACGACATCACCATGCATTATGCCGGCAGCGGTTACAAGGGGCTGGTCTTCGCCGACCTGATCCTGGAGGGCCAGATCAAGAGCATCATCATTTCGCTGATCATCGTGATCATCCTGCTGGCGCTGATGTTCGGGAATGTCTGGATTGGGCTGATCGGCTCGGTACCCATCATCATCACGGCACTGATCAGTTTCGGTGTGATGGGCTTCCTGGACATCCCGCTGAACACCACCACGGCCCTGCTCTCGAGCATCGCCATTGGGATAGGTATTGACTATGCGGTGCACTTCATTGAGCAGTACCGGCTGAATGCGGCGAAGACGGGAGACAAGATCCTCACCGCCGAGAAGACGATGGCCCATTCGGGACGGGCGATCATCTTCAACGCCATCGCGGTGATCGCAGGCTTCCTGGTGCTCCTCTTCTCGGTCTTCCCGCCCAACCGCGAGCTGGGGGCTCTCGTCTCGCTCAACATGTTCACCAGTTTCGTGGGCACGCTCACCATCCTGCTGGTGATCCTGCACTCGACCAACCTCTATTTCAAAAAGAAAAAACAACAATGAACCATCAATTTCAAAAATCAAGTATCATGAAAACAACGATCATCAAAACCGCTATTCTGGCCATTCTGGTCACCCTGGCCGGCACCGTGAAGGTGTCCGCCCAGCAGCTGACAGGACGCGAAATCGTGGACAGGGCTTACAACCTTCCACAGGGAGACGACCGCACCTCGGTGCTGACCATGACACTGGTCAACAGCAACGGTGCCACCCGTGTGCGCAAGATCAAGCGGTTCACACGTGACTTCGGCAGCGTGGAGAAGAGCATCATGTTCTTCCTCTCTCCCGCCGACGTGAAGAACACCTCGTTCATGAACTGGAGCTACGACAGCGACAAGCCGGACGACCAGTGGATCTATCTGCCGGCCCTGAAGAAAGTAAAGCGTATCTCGAGCGACAGCAAGAGCGATTACTTCATGGGGTCCGACTTCACCTACGACGACCTGGGCGACCGCAAGCTGGACGCCGACGTGCACAAACTGCTGCGCGAAGAGAAGGTCAACGGTTACGACTGCTATGTCGTGCAGAGCATTCCCAAGGATCCTGACTACATGTATTCGAAAACCGTCACCTGGATCCGCAAGGACAACTTCGTCGGTGTGAAAAAAGAGTTCTACGACGAAGACGGTGAACTGCTTAAGATCCTCTCCATCAAAGAGGTGAAGAAGATCTCCGGCTTCTGGATCATCACCCATTCGGAGATGCACAATGTACAGAACGACCACAAGACCATCATGGAGCTTGCCGACGTCAAGATCAACACCGGCGTACCTGCTTCCATGTTCACCGAGAGGATGATGATGCGAGGTCTTTAGGATAACACCATCCGGTCCCGGATCCTGCACCAGGCAAATGAGAGGGACGAGGCAGAGCGTGCAGGCTCCGGCACCCGATGGACCTAACCAGATAACAACAAAAACCATGAAAGCGATCAGAACCTTTTCCCTGCTTGCTCTCTTTTTTCCTGCCATCCTGGCGCAGGCCCAGGTGGACATCTCCGGCTTCGCCCGCACGTACGAAGGGGTCAAGGTCAAGGATGGCAACTTCTCCATCGTGCAGCAGACGGTGAACCTCAACTTCGAAAAAAGGGGCGAAAAGGTGGCCTTCAAGGCCAACCCCATGCTTTATTACTACAACACCGACAGTCTGCTGTTCCGCATGCGGGAGGTATACATGGACATGTATTTCAAGAACTTCGACCTGCGTGTAGGTAAGCAGCAGGTGGTCTGGGGCAAGGCCGACGGGGTGTTCATCACCGACATCGTCTCGCCGCTCGACCTCACGGAGTTCCTGCTGCCCGACTTCGACGAGATCCGTATCGGTGTGCTGGCCGCCAAGCTCGACTATTACATCGGCAACAGCACCATCGAAGCGATCTGGAAGCCCATCTTTTCGCCCAACAAGCTTCCATCCACCGGCTCGATCTGGGCCGTGCAGCCCGACTTCCCCGCACCACCCACCTTCGACTGGAGCCGCAGCAAGGTGGACTACAACCTCGAGAACGGTTCCTACTACCTGAAGTTCTCCACCATGTCTTCCAACATCGACTTCGATGTGATGGGTGCCTATACCTGGGATGCTTCCCCCACCATGCATGTGGAGAAACATTTCGAGTTCGACACTACGACCGTCCCCCCCACGCCGGTGCTCACGGGTCTGACCGTCACACCCGAATACCACCGTCTGTGGGTAGGCGGCGGGTCGTTCAGCACCGAGATCGCAGGCTTCATCCTGCGCGGTGAAGGCGCCTACTACAACGGCAAGTATTTCCAGACCACCGACCCAAAAGCCAAGGATGCGCTGGTGAAGAAAGATTATTTCAACTATGTGGTAGGTCTTGACTTTGACGTCAAAGGGGTCAAGCTGAGCGGTCAGTTCATCCAGACCATCATATTCGACTATGAAGATGGTATCACGGAGGACAAGACCTCCAACCTGGCCACTTTCCTGGCCCATTACGACGCCCTGCGGGAGACGCTCCACCTGGAGCTCTTCTCCTACATCGGACTGAGCACCCCAAATGCCCTGATCCGCCCGAAGATCTCCTACGACTTCGACGACAGCTTCAACATCCTGCTGGGAAGCAACATCTTCGTCGGCGACAGGGACGGGATGTTCGGCCAGTACCAGGACAACACCATGGTCTACATGAAGATCAAATACAGCTTTTAGCAGATTTCCAGGTTGGGTTTTTGGTTGGAACGGGCTCTCTCATGGCGAGGGGGCCCGTTCTTTTTGTCATTCCTGTTTTTTTCTTCTCACCGGCAGAAAATTTTCTTCCCTCCCGGCGTTTTTACCGGCAAAAAAAGTATAACTTAGGTAACAGATCCTTATATTTATTTTATTAAAACCCAACCGTCCCATGAAGAGAGCGCTATCTTTTTTGCTGTTGCTGACCCTTGTCTCCTGTGGTCAGCGTGAAAAGAGCGAGACGCCGCAGCCATCGGCCGATTTCACGGCCTATGTCTCTGCCTACACCTCCGGAGTGATCTCCTCCGCCTCGGTCATCCGCATACTGTTGACGGAGGATGTAGGTGATACGGTGGCCGGCGCCCGTGCGGATAAAGGACTTTTCTCTTTCACTCCGTCCCTCGACGGGACGGCCTACTGGATCAATCCCCATACGCTGGAGTTCAGGCCTTCGCAGCCATTGCCCCCCGGCACCACGTTCCGGGCGGTCTTTCACCTGGGCAAGGTGATGCAGGTGCCGAAGGAGTTGCGTGATTTCCCTTTTTCCTTCAGCACTTTCCATCAGGGTGTGAAGGTAGAGCCGGGTGGTCTGAGGGGTCTCTCCGACCGTGATCTCACGTGGCAGCGGTTCACCGGCACCCTGGTCACTGCCGATGTGGCGCCGCCGGCCCGGGTGGAACAGGTCCTGAAAGCCACCCAGGACGGCCGGACACTCCCGATCCGCTGGGAACACAACGAGCGGGGCACCCGGCACCGTTTCATCGTCGACAGCATACGCCGCACCGAAAAAAAAGAAGTGGTGATCCTCTCCTGGGACGCCACCCCCCTAGGCGCCGACGACCGGGGCTCCCGGCGCATCGAGGTGCCTCCACTGAACGAGTTCAGACTGATGAACCTCCGCACCACCCAGGAAGGAGGACAACGCATCGACCTCTACTTCTCCGACCCCGTGAGCACCGAACAGCAACTCGACGGGCTCATCTATTTCCCGGACGGTCCTGAGGTACGCCTTGTCCGTTCCGGCAATATCATCCGCGTCTATCCTTCCGAGCGGATGGTAAAACCCGCCACGCTGGTCATCCTCCCCTCTCTCCGGAACATCCTGGGCTACCGTCTGGGACAACGCTACACCGAAGAGATCACCTTCACCAGCCTGAAACCGGCCGTGGAGATCCTCGGCAAGGGGGTTATCCTTCCCTCCTCCAACGGGCTGGTTCTCCCCTTCCGGGCGGTCAGTCTGAAGGCGGTGAACGTCAAGGTGGTAAAGATCTACGAGAAGAACATCCCCCAGTTCCTCCAGGTCAACCAGTTCGACGGCAGCAACGAGCTGCGCAGGGTCGGACGGCTGATCCTCAAGAAAGAGATCCGTCTGGTCTCCGACCGGCCCATCGACTACAGTGTCTGGAACGTTTTCTCCCTCGATCTCTCTTCGCTCATCCGGCCCGATCCCGGTGCCATCTATCGTGTCACACTCTCCTTCACCCGCGAGCAGTCGCTCTATCCCTGCGGCGACGTGGCACAGGAAGAGGAGACGGAGACCGGCACTCCCGCCACCGATGAGGAGTATGCCGTCTACGACGGCCCCAACAGCGGCGACGAACGTTACACCTATTACGACGACTACGACCCTTCGTGGAACTACGAAGAGTACGACTGGCGTGAGCGTGACAATCCCTGCTCCCCCTCCTATTACATGTTCAACAACCGCAGTGCCACGCGCAATGTGCTGGCCTCCGACCTGGGCATCATCGCGAAAGAAGGCGGCGACAAGCATCTGCTGATCACGGTCACCCATCTCGTGGATGCCCGTCCGCTGGAGGGGGTGGAGGTGGAGGTATACGATTACCAGCATCAGCTGCTGACCTCCGGCCGTACCGGCAAGGACGGCATGGTCACCCTCACCGTGCCGCGCAAGCCTTTCCTGGTGGTGGCACACTGGGAGGGTCAGCGGGGCTACCTGCGCATCGACGACGGCTCGGCCCTGCCCGTGAGCATGTTTGATGTCTCCGGCGTGAAAGCCCCCAAGGGTGTCAAGGGCTTCCTCTACGGCGAGCGCGACGTGTGGCGCCCGGGCGACTCCCTCTACCTCACCTTCATCCTGGAAGACCGCAACCATGTGCTCCCTCCCGACCATCCCGTCATCCTGGAGGTCTATACGCCGGAAAACCGTCTTTATCTGCGCCGGGTGACGACCCGTTCGCTCCACGGGGTCTACTCTTTCCGCATACGTACCGGCGCCGATGCTCCCACAGGACGCTGGCTGGCCCGGGTGCGGGTGGGTGACCTGCTCTTCACACGCACCCTGCGCATCGAGACCGTCAAGCCCAACCGGCTGAAGATACGTCTCGACTTCGGCAAGGAGCTCCTCACCCGCGGCAGCGACAACCGCTGCACCCTCCATGCCGCCTGGCTGCACGGCGCCACCGCCCGTAACCTCAAAGCCCAGGTGCTGATGACCCTCACCCCGGCCCACACCACTTTCGCCGGTTATGAGGAATATGTTTTCGACGACCCCTCCAAAGAGTTCTATGCCGAAGAGGAGGAGGTCTTCCGCGGACGTCTCGGCAACGAAGGAGACGCCACCTTCCTCCCCGGTATAGAGGTGGGCGACGAAGCACCCGGCATGTTGAAGGCCTCCTTCAAGACACGCGTCTTTGAGCCTTCCGGCGACTTCAGCGAGGACCGTTTTTCCATCCTTTACTCCCCCTATTCCGAGTACGTAGGGGTGAAGATCCCCCGTGGCCCGGGATGGAACGGCGCCCTTTACTCCAACGAGCCCAACCTCCTGCCGGTGGTCACCCTCAACGAGCGGGGCAAGCCGGTGGACCGTACCCTCATCGTCGAGATCTACCGCGTCGGATGGCGCTGGTGGTGGGACCGCACCGGCAACGACAACCTGGCCGGATACGTCCAGAAAAGAAGCCGATACCTCATCCGTACCGACAAGATCACCACCCGCCACGGCAAAGCCTTTTACGAGATGAAGTTCGACCGGGAGCTGTGGGGACGTTATCTCATCCGTATCCTCGACCCGGCGAGCGGCCACAGCTGCGGCAGCATCTTCTACCTCACCTACAAGGGTTGGTGGGAGCAGAACACGCAGGAAGGACCGGGCGGAGCCGAGATGCTCATGTTCTCCATTGACAAGAAGAGCTACCATCCGGGCGAGAAGATACGGGTCAAACTGCCAGCCTTCCGTGAGGGCAGGGCGCTGGTGACCGTCGAGAACGGCTCGCGCATCCTGCAACGCCAATGGAAGGAGGCCGACGGCGACTCCCTGCTCGTGATCGAGGCCACGCCGGAGATGGCCCCCAACGCTTACATCTGCATCGAGCTGATCCAGCCGCACCACCGCACCACCAACGACCGTCCCATACGCATGTATGGCATCCTGCCGGTGGAGGTGATCGACCCCGCCACACGTCTTGAGCCGGAGATCGTCATGCCCGCCTCCCTCGAGCCGGAAAGCAAGGCAGTCATCCGTATACGCGAGAAAAAGGGCCGTCCCATGACCTATACCCTCGCCCTCGTCGACGAGGGACTGCTCGACCTGACCCGCTATGCCACCCCCGATCCCTGGCGTCATTTCTATGCCCGGGAGGCACTGGGCGTCAAGACATGGGATCTATACAAGTATGTGCTGGGAGCTTACGGCGGCAGGATGGCCGGCCTGATCAGCATCGGCGGCGACACCTACATGGAGTTGAGCGGGAAAAAGAACACCAACCGTTTTCCGCCGGTGGTGCTGTTCTACGGTCCCTTTGAGCTGAAAGGCGGCAGGACCGCCACCCACACCATCCGCATGCCCAACTATGTGGGGGCGGTACGTGCCATGGTGGTGGCCGCCGACGGAGAGGGAGCCTACGGTCATGCCGAGAAGACCGTGCCGGTGAAGAAACCGCTGATGGTCCTGGCCACGTTGCCGCGTGTGGTCGGTCCCGGCGAGCGGGTCACCCTCCCCGTGACGGTCTTCGCCATGGAAGAGAAAGTACGCAAGGTGAATGTGCATGTGGAGGTCAACGAGCTGTTCACCGTCGAAGGTCCTTCGTCGCAAACGCTCCGTTTCGACAGGCCGGGCGACCGGCTGGTCTTCTTCACCCTGCAGGTGGCCGGACATCCCGGTGAGGGGCAGGTAAGGGTCACGGCCACCGCGCCGGGTGAGGAGGCACACGACGTGGTGCTCCTGAAGGTAAGGGCACCCAACCCGCGTATCACACAGGTCACCGCCGTCGCGGTAGGAAGAGGGGCCACCTGGACAGGACGTTACGATCCACCCGGCATGCCGGGCACCCGCCGCGGTGTGCTGGAGGTGTCGGTAATACCCTCTCTGCGCCTGGGCGAACGCCTCGATTATCTCATCCACTATCCTTACGGCTGTGTGGAGCAGGTCATCTCCTCGGCCTTCCCGCAGCTCTACCTCGACCGTCTGGTAGCCCTTGACAAGCAACAGGAGGAGGAGATACAGAAGAACATCACGTCGGTGCTGTCCCGTCTGTCCTCATTCCAGACCGCCGGCGGCGGCTTCACCTACTGGCCGGGCAGCGGCGGGCCGCCCGATGAGTGGGCCACCAGCTATGCGGGTCATTTCCTGCTGGAGGCCCGCAACAGGGGTTATGATCTGCCGCCGGCCCTGCTGGACGGCTGGCTGCGTTACCAGCGGCGCATGGCCAACAGCTGGTCGCGTGCCGTGAAGCGCCAGTGGTGGCACAGCAGCGAGATGGTACAGGCCTACCGTCTCTACACGCTGGCCCTGGCCGGCCATCCTGCCGCCGCAGCCATGAACAGGATGCGCGAGATGCAGGAGCTCTCCCCCGCCGCCCGCTGGCGTCTGGCCGGCGCCTACCTCCTGGCAGGAAAAGAAAAAGCCGCCCGTGCCCTGGTACAGGGTATCTCCACCACCGTCAGGGAATACGACCATCCCGGACCCACCTACGGCAGTGCCCTGCGCGATGAGGCGATGATCCTCGAGGTGCTCACCCTCATGAACGACAGGACACGCGCGAAAAAGATGGTCGATCACCTGACCAATACCCTCAACAGCGACCGGTGGTACAGCACCCAGACCACCGCCTGGGCTCTCCTGGCCCTCGGCAAGTTCGTGGGCGAGGAAGGTACCACCGACAAGCTCGCTTTCACCTGCACCATCAACGGAAAAGAACAGAAAGTCTCGGCGGGGACGCCGGTGGTACGTCTCCCGCTCACTTTCCCCGGCGGCCGCGGCGGCACGGTAAGCATCACCAACCCCGGCCAGCACACCCTGTACATCAACCTCATCGTCAGCGGTGTGCCCCCTGCCGGAGAGGAGCAGGCCGTCAGCAGCGACTACCTCACGATGCACATCTCCTATGCCAACATGCGGGGAGAGCCTGTCGACCCCACACGACTGGCCCAGGGCACCGACTTCTACGTCGACGTGACCCTCCACAACACCGGCATGCTGGGCGACTACCAGCAGATGGCCCTCACCCAGATCTTCCCCTCCGGTTGGGAGATACGCAACGTACGCCTTGACAACAGCGAAGAGCTGCTCCGCGACCAGCCCGACTACCAGGATATC
Source organism: uncultured Rikenellaceae bacterium (assembly GCA_964599235.1). Lineage (GTDB taxonomy): Bacteria > Bacteroidota > Bacteroidia > Bacteroidales > VadinHA17 > DRPN01. The sequence goes on along the minus strand of CAZRDX010000026.1, from coordinate 7,599 downwards.
CGCGACGACCGCGTCTATACTTTCTTCAATCTGCGCAGGAACGAAACGAAGACCTTCCGTATCCTGCTCAACGCCACCTACCTGGGACGTTTCTACATGCCCGCCGTACGGTGTGAGGCCATGTACGACCACAGCATTGCAGCCGTCCAACCCGGCCGGTGGGTGGAGGTGGTGGAACAGCAATAGAAGAAAGGATACCATGAACCACGAAGATCAGACACCAAACAGGGAACGGTGAACAGAGTACTCCCTTCTCTCAATACACTGATCAAGGACCCGTAGCTTTGCCTCTCAAGAAAAAATACAGGAACCTGCTGATCCTGGTCTCACTGCTGACAGCAGCATTTTTTCTGTTGCCGGTGGTCTCTTTCGACGATCCCACGGCCACGGTGCTCACCGACCGTGAGGGTACGTTGCTGGCGGCCCGTATCGCCGAGGATGGTCAGTGGCGTTTCCCGCCGTCGGACAGTGTGCCTTACAAGTTCGCCACGGCGGTGCGACTGTATGAGGACGAATATTTCTTCCGTCATCCGGGTGTCAATCCTTTCTCGCTGGTGCGGGCTGCCTGGCAGGATCTGCGAGCCGGTCGCATCGTGAGCGGGGGCAGCACGCTGACGATGCAGGTGGTACGTCTGGCGCGGGGGGCGCGCCGCCGCACGCTCCTCAACAAGATGGTGGAGATCGTCCTGGCGTTGCGGCTGGAGACGGCCCGCAGCAAGGAGGAGATCCTGCGCATGTATGCCTCGCACGCTCCTTTCGGCGGCAACGTGGTAGGTCTCGACGCCGCCGCCTGGCGTTATTACGGCCGGCCGGCACGGCATCTCTCATGGGGTGAGGCGGCCACGCTGGCCGTGCTGCCCAATGCTCCGGCGCTCATCTACCCCGGCCATCACGACACCCTCCTGCTGGCCAAGCGCAACCGTCTGCTGCGCAAGCTGCGCGACCGCGGCTACCTCGACACGCTGGGGTGTCGTCTGGCCATGGAGGAGCCGCTGCCGGGGAGGCCGCGTCCTCTCCCTTCGCTGGCACCCCACCTGCTTCAGCGCGCCCTGCGCGAAGGCTACGGCGGCCAACGCTGCGTCACCACCCTCGACCGCCATCTCCAGCAACAGCTCAACCGTCTCATCCGCCGCCACTACGACGTGCTCTCACAGAACGATATCAACAACGCCGCCATCCTCGTTCTCGACGTGCGGCACCGCACCGTGCTGGCCTACGTGGGCAACACCCCCGCCGGCGACGACGAAGGGCGCGAGGTGGATATGATCGCCGCACGGCGCAGCCCGGGCAGCACCCTCAAGCCCCTCCTCTATGCCGCCATGCTCGACGACGGCATGATCTTCCCCACCACCCTCATCCCCGACATACCCACCCACTACCGCGACTACACCCCCAAGAATTTCTCCCTCAGCTACCGCGGTGCCGTGCCGGCCGGCCGTGTGCTGGTGCACTCGCTCAACGTGCCGGCCGTGCGCATGCTGCGCGACTACGGTCTTTCGCGCTTCCACACCCTCCTGCAGCAGCTGGGCTTCACCACCCTCGACCGTCCTCCCGGCCATTACGGTCTCACCCTCATCCTGGGCGGCGGCGAGGTGACCCTCTGGGATCTTACCAGCTGTTACATGAACATGGCCCGCACCCTCGACGACATCCGTCTGCTGGGGTACCGTTACGATGCGGAGGGGTACCGCCCGCCGTACTGGCTGGTGCGTGCGGCGGCGCGCGACACCGTGATGCGCACCGTGGCGCGGGGTCCTCTCAGCGCCGGCGCCATCTGGCAGACCTTCACCACCCTCACCGCCCTGCGTCGTCCCACACAGGAGGGAGAGTGGCAGCTTTTCTCCTCGTCGAAGAAGATCGCTTGGAAGACAGGCACCAGCTTCGGCTTCCGTGACGCGTGGGCTGTGGGTGTCACTCCTGCCTATGCCGTGGGCGTCTGGACGGGCAACGCCGACGGTGCGGGTCGTCCCGGCCTCATCGGCCTCCACACCGCCGCTCCTCTTCTCTTCGATGTCTTTGCGTTGTTGCCCACGGTGCCGTGGTTCGAGCCTCCCTGGGACGAGCTCGACAGCGTGGTGGTATGCCACGAGAGCGGCTACCGGGCCACGCCGCTGTGCAAGCACCGCGACACGCTACTGGTTCCGCGCAGCACGCTGAAGGTGCCTGGATGTCCTTACCACCGTCTTGTCCATCTCGACAGCACGGGCCGTTACCGTGTCAGCAGCCGCTGCTACCGGGTGAATGATATGATCACGCGCAGCTGGTTCGTCCTGCCGCCGGCGATGGCCTGGTACTACCGGCGGGTGAACCCCTCCTATCGTCCTCTGCCACCGTGGCTTCCCGCCTGCAGTGATGAGGAGGAAGAGCAGGCGATGGAGCTGATCTACCCCCGCGAGACGCAGCAGATCTTCATCCCACGCAACCTCGACGGCACGCTCAGCAGCGCCGTCTTCGAGGCGGCACACCGCGGCCGCGGCCACACCATCTACTGGCATCTCGACGGCCGTTACCTAGGCGCCACCACCGGCCCCCACACCCTCGAGGTAAGACCCGCCCCCGGACAACACACCCTCACCCTCATCGACGACGAGGGGAACATCCTGGTGAAAAGGTTCGAGGTAATGGAGAAAAGATAAAAGACCCGGCGCAGGACATGCCCGGCAGCTGCCTCATCCGCCGCACTAAGCCAGGAAATATTATTGACCCGGGACGATCAGCAGCCAGGCGTCGTGATGGCCTGCCTGGCGCACTTCCCTCAGTTTTTCGCGGGCTGCGGTCTCATCGTCGAAGGCGAAGACCGCCACACGCCGGAAGCCGTCCTCGCCAGGGAGCTGCTGCGGCGTGAAACCCTCCTCCTGCATGCGCGTCTCCCAGCCGCGGAGATGATCCTCCTCCAGGAAGCTGCCCGTGATCACGTAATAACGCGTGGGAGGGACCGTATCCCGCACAGCCGGCAGGGTGTCCCGCACCACAGGCATCGCCTTTTTTTCGGGTGGCTGTTTCGGTTTCTTCCCGCATCCTGTCACGAACAGAAAGAGCGGGAGGATCAGTGCTGCGACGGTCAGATGTCTTATCATTGTTCTGCCTTGATCAGCAACCAGGTGTCACCATGCTGCGGGAAAGCTTTGCGGATGGCCCGTATCTTGCTGCGAGCCTCCGCCTCGTCATCGTAGGAGAAAACCGCCACACGGTAAAGCCCCTGCTCGTTCTTCAGCACAAAAGGCCGGAAACCCTCATCGACGAGCATCTTCTTGTATTTCTCCACGTTCGAAGGAATACGGAAGCTGCCGATGATGACGAAATACTTCTCTTTGGGGACAGGTGTGGCCACCGTCTCCACCAGCTTCTCCTCCCTGACGGTGATGGTATCGGGGGCGGCCTCCTCGGCGGAAGCCTCAGGTTTGTCCTTTTCTTCTTCGCCGGGCTTCACGGCCACATCGACCTTGGTCTTTTCCGACTCCACCCGTATGGTCTTTTTCGTACTCCCGCAGGAGGCGAGCAGTAACAAAAGGGTCGTTGCAAAGAGGATGTTCCGGATCTTCATGGTTTCAGGCTGCTTGGTTACCGTGCAAAGATAGCATTTCTCCCGCGCCCTGCAACGCGGGGGTGGTCAGTCGCAGTTGAAGCTTTTGTCGTATTGCGTCATGGCCCGTAAGCTCATACCCATGCTGGAGAAGCCTCCGTCGTGGAAGAGGTTTTGCATGGTCACCTTACGGGTATAGTCGCTGAAGAGGGTGATGCAATAGTCGGCACATTCTTCCGCCGTGGCGTTACCCAGGGGCGACATACGCTCGGAGAAGTCCATGAGCGAGTCGAACCCCTTGATGCCGCCGCCGGCGGTGGTCATCGTAGGCGACTGCGAGACGGTGTTCACCCGCACGTTCTTCTCCCGCCCGTAGATGTACCCGAAGCTGCGGGCGATCGATTCGAGCAGCGCCTTGGCATCTGCCATGTCGTTGTAGCCGTAAAGCGTGCGCTGCGCAGCCACATAGGTGAGCGCCACCACCGACCCCCACTCGTTGATGGCATCCATCTTGTAAGCGGTCTGAAGGATCTTATGGAAACTCAGGGCACTGATATCCAGCGTCTGCATGAAATAATTGTAGTCGAGATCATTGTAGGGCTTTTTCTTCCGCACGTTGGGCGACATGCCGATGGAGTGCAGGATGAAGTCGATCTTCCCGCCGAAATGATCCATGGTCCGGCGGAACACCTCCTCGATGTCCTCCAGCTTCGTGGCATCGGCAGGTATGACGATGGTGTTGCACTGTTCCGCCAGCCTGGGCGTATCACCGAAACGCAACGCCGCAGGAGCATTGGAGAGGGTGAACTCGGCCCCCTCCTCGTATGCCTTTTCCGCCACTTTCCAGGCGATCGACTTGTCGTTCAGGGCCCCGAAGATGATGCCCCGCTTTCCTTTCAAAAGATCATGACCCATAGCGACTTCAGTTTTGGTCCGCTGCAAAGATAAGAAGATTCTCGTCAGCCCGGCAATTTATTTAGAATGATTTTAATTTATCGGAACTGTCGGCATTTCCTTTGCGGCGGTCACGAACAGAAATATCCTTGACTTTCACAGAGATATGTCATAATTTTGATCGTAGAACGATCCTGTTGCCTCTCCCCGGACACCGAAAATATGCACGACCGGAAAGAACGACAGGAGGCAGGGTGCCCGGCGAGTCAGAAACAATGAGCTTGACAACCCAAAAACCCAAATCCCATGGAATACAAAAGGAAAATAAGATCATGGATCGGGCCGGTCCGGAGAGGAACCCTTCATTTTCTGTTCTGGCTGGCAACGACGGGGGCTGTCCTGGCACAGTCCCCGCAGATGTTCAACTACCAGGCCGTGGTACGCGATGCCGACGGCCATTTGCTGAAAGAGCATACTCTTGACGTGCGTCTCACCCTCCTGAAAGGTTCGGACGACGGGCAGGAGGTATGGAACGAAACCCAAACGGTGACCACCAACAGTCTGGGTCTTTTCTCCCTGCAGGCGGGGAAAGTAACCCCCTTGACGGTAAACTGGGGCGACGGAGAGTATTGGCTCAGGACCGAGATCGACCCGCATGACGGGAGCGGTTTCCGCGAGCTGGGCACCACACGGCTGCTGAGTGTCCCATATGCGCTTTACGGCGAGGATGCCGACGCCGATCCCACCAACGAGACCCAGGACCTCAGACTCGACGGCAACATCCTCACCATCACCCGCAACGGCAATGCCACGCAGATCGACCTGTCGCCCTATCTCGACAATCCCGGGTGGGAAAAGCACGGCGACACACTCATCACCCCGGGCAGTGTGACCATCGGCACCAAAACGGCGTACGGAACGAGACTGGCCGTCCAGGGCGACGATCTGACCAGCGAGGCCCCCCTCTTTGAAGTCAAACGCAAGGACGGACAGCCTGTTTTTGCCGTTTACAATGAGGGAGTGCGTGTCTATTTGGATGCTTCGGCAGCGAAAGGTCCGCGCGGAGGTTTTGCCATTGGCGGCTACGGGGTGACCAAGGGCAGCATCCAGGATCTGTTGTGGATCTCGGCCGACAGCGCCCGCATCTACATCGACCAGTCACCCGCAAAAGGTCCGCGGGGAGGCTTTGCCATCGGCGGTTTCGGCGTCACCAAAGGAAGCACTACCTCGATGATGCAGCTCACCCGCAACAACTATTTCATCGGCACGGAAAGCGGCAGCCACATCACCGGCGGGCTCTACAATGCCACCATGGGCTACCAGGCCGGCAAACAGCTGAGCAGCGGCAGCGGCAACAACTTCATCGGCTTCCGGGCAGGTCTCAACACCCTCGCAGGCAACAACAACAACTTCATCGGCACTGCGGCAGGATACACCAACACCACCGGCTGCAATAACATCTTCCTCGGTGACAGTGCCGGCTTTTACAATCTGGACGGTTACAGCAACATTTTCATCGGTGACAAGGCGGGTTTCCGGACACGGGGTTATCCCTCCCCCGGAGCCTCTCCCAACGGCTCCAACAACATCATGATAGGTACGCAGGCCGGCTACAGCAACCTCTATGGCAAGAGCAACATCCTGATCGGCGTGAGCGCCGGCCACTCCCTCACCGGCACTGTCGGCAGTGGCGAGGGCAAAGGAAGCTACAACGTCATCATCGGCTATGCGGCGGGGTACCATCTCAACGGTGCCAGCAACATCCTCATCGGCACCCAGGCCGGCTACACCCTCTCGGGCGACCACTGGGGCAACACCTTCGTGGGGGTGGCCTCCGGTTATGCGAACAACGGTAATGAGAACACTTTCCTCGGCAAAGAAGCCGGCCGCAACAACACAGGCAGCGGCAATGTTTTTCTGGGTTACAGGGCCGGATATGACGAAGAGGGCTCGAACAAACTCTACATCGACAACAGCAACACCTCCTCGCCTCTGATCTGGGGTGATTTCTCGGCCAACAGGGTGGTCATCAACGGCAACGGCGGCAGCGGCTCTGCCACGCTCACTTTCTTCGTCAACGGTGCCGCCGGCGGCACCACCGCCTGGCAGACCAACAGCGACGCCCGTCTGAAGAAGAACATCCGCACCATCCCCGGCGCTTTGGACAAGGTGCTGCAACTGCGAGGCGTCAGCTTCGAGTGGAAAGACCCGCAGCATCACAGCCGGGGACCCCGGATCGGCTTCTTAGCCCAGGAGGCCGAAAAAGTGGTCCCCGAAGTGGTGGACCGTCAGGGCCCCTACCTCAGCATGCAGTACGCACCTCTCACCGCCCTGCTGGTGGAAGCCATCAAACAGCAACAGAAGGACATTGAAGAACTGAAAAAAGAGATCGCAGCACTGAGAGCACAGTACGAGACCCTCCTGTATCGTCGGGATGCCGGGGACAAGGAACAGGCATTGAGGGAAAAGATGTCGCATGCAGCAGCACAATGACTCATCCGCCCATCCGGCGGAAAAGGGAGAGCTCCCGCTGCAACGCCCTGCTGAAATAGTCGAAGTCAAGCCCCACGGCAAAGAGGTCGAAGCCGGCTTCAAGGTAGGGTTGCACGGCGGCTGCATCCATCCCGAAGATGGCGGTGTAGAGTCCGGCCTCCTTGGCGGTACGGAAGATATGGTCAATGCGGCTGCGCACCTCGGGGTGATCAACCCGGCCGGTGAGGCCCAGGCTGGCCGAGAGATCGTACGGCCCGACGAAGATGACGTCGATGCCTTCCACGCGGACGATCTCTTCGATATTCTCGGCTCCCTCCTTCTGTTCCACCTGGACGATGACACACACATCTTCATTGGCATGGTCCAGGTATTCGCCGAAGGTCTTGCCGTAGCCGTGGGCACGTGCCAGGCCAATGCCGCGACGTCCCTGCGGCGGATAGCGGCACCAGGACACGGCCCGGGCAGCCTCCTCGGCGGTGTTGATCTGCGGGAAGATGATGCCGTCGGCACCGCTGTCGAGCACCTTCTTCACCCAGATCTCATCGGCCAGCGGCACACGTACCACCCCAGGACAGGAGGGCGGCAGCACCTGCAATACCCGCTCGATCTCCGTAAAGGAGAGCGCCGAATGCTCCCCCTCGATGAAGAGCCAGTCGATGCCTGCGGCTGCGGCGATGCCGGCCACCGCC
>CAZRDX010000025.1:0-6230 GCA_964599235.1 uncultured Rikenellaceae bacterium | reverse complement strand
CCGCAGGCCCGTTCCGTCTCCCGGGAGGGGATGGCGGCGGAGGGCGATACCGCAGTATCTGATACGGCATGGTCTGACACGGTGGCGGTGGCGGACACCGGGACCGTTCTGCGGTTGTCCGCTTTCCGGCGTGAGGTGGCGGGTGTCACCGGCTATGCTTCGGCGCTGGCTTACGGGCGGCGGCTCAGGCAGCGTCTGGCGGCCTCGCCGCCCTCCACGGATTCGTTGGGCCGGGCTTTCGAGCATCTTCTTCTGGAGGTGATCCTTCCTTTCTGGGAGGGTACGAAGTGGTCGTTCGAGGGGCACACCGCCGTGCCGGGAGAGGGGCGGATCGCCTGCGGCTATTTCGTCTCGACGACGTTGCGTGATGCGGGGCTGAACGTCGACCGTTACCGTCTGGCGCAGCAGTCGCCGCTCCACGAGGCGCGTTCGCTCGCCCTCGGCATGCCGGTGACGGTGGTGGAGGGCGACTCGCTCCCGCCCATGCTCGCCACGCTGCGCGACACCCTCCCCGACGGGATCCATTTCATCGGCCTCGAAGCCTATCATGTGGGTTACCTCCTCAAGAAAGACGGACAGCTCTACCTGATCCACTCCAACTTCATGGATCCGGAGCGGGGGGTGATGATCGAGCCGCTGGCACGATCCCCGGTGGTGGCGGCATACAACCGTTTCTATGTGACGGAGCTCTCCTCCCGGCCGGCCTTCCTCAGGGCATGGCTCAGCGGCCGCAGGATACGGGTGATCACCGGCCCCTGAAGGAACGCCGGCAGAAGAAGAGGCTTCCACTTTTTTCATTATCTTTGTTTGTATGGCACAGGTATTCACATTGAGGATGTTGTCGGGTGAGGACGACGGTTTCATGCGTGATCTGGCCGTGCGGGATGATCAGACGCTGCTCCGGCTGCACGAGGCCATCCAGCGCGACCTGGGGTTCGACCCCGGGCTGATGTCCTCATTCTTCACCACGGATGATTCCTGGAGCAAGGGGGAGGAGATCCCGCTCATCAACATGACCGGCGAGGAGGGTGCCCGCACCATGGAGAACACGCGGGTAGGCGATGTGGTGCACGGCAAAGGCGACCGTCTGCTCTATCTCTTTGATTATCTCTCGAACCGGGGTTTTTTCATCGAGGTGGTGGCCGTCGCCCCGCCCGAGGCAGACAAGCAGTATCCTTACACCGTGCGTGCCGCAGGCGATCCGCCCCCGCAGCTGCTCCTCGACGACCTCCACGACGCCGGCACAGAGCCTTTCCTCCCCGACGACGACGAGGACCTCCTGGCCGACGGCTTCGAGGACCTTGACGACCTGCCGATCTGATGAGTGCCTGTCGTGAACATGAGCTGCCGCATGAAGATGATGCACCGTAAACCTTTCGCCGGCACTGTCCGCCGGCATCCCGGAAAAACTTCCTGATCTTGGACGCACAAGCTCCTCTTCTGGTCATTCTGTCCGGTCCCACGGCGGTGGGCAAGACGCGTGCGGGGATCGAGGTGGCACGGCATTTCGGCAGTGAGATCGTCTCTGCCGACTCGCGTCAGATCTACCGCGAGATGCGTATCGGCACGGCGGTGCCCTCGCCGGAGGAGCTGGCCGCCGTGAAGCACCATTTCATCCAGAACAAGTCGGTCTTCGACTACTACAATGCCTTCATGTATGAGACGGAGGTACTGGCTTTGCTGTCGCAGCTCTTCCGCCGCATGAACCCCGTGATCATGGTGGGGGGGTCGGGGCTGTACATCGATGCAGTCTGTTACGGCATCGACGACATCCCCACGGTCGATCCGGCGGTGCGGCAGCAGATGAAGGAGCTGTATGCCCGGGAAGGTCTGGAGGGACTGCGGCGGCGGCTGCGGGAGCTGGACCCGCAGTATTACGGCGAGGTGGACCTGAACAACCCCAAGCGGCTGCTCAAGGCGCTGGAGATCTCGGTGCAGACCGGCCGTCCCTACTCCTCTTTCCTCACCCGCACGCGCAAGCGTCGTCCTTTCCGCATCCTGCGCATCGGTCTCGACCTGCCGCGGCAGGAGCTGTACGACCGCATCAACCGGCGTGTGGTGCGGATGGTGGAGGAGGGGCTGGTGGAGGAGGCACGCACCCTGCTGCCGCACCGCCGGCTCAATGCCCTCAACACCGTAGGATACAAGGAGATGTTCGACCACCTGGAGGGAAAGATCTCCCTCGACGAGGCCGTCGAACGCATCCAGGCCAACACCCGCAAATATGCCCGCAAACAGCTTACCTGGTTCCGCAAAGAGAAGGAGACCACCTGGTTCCGGCCCGACGAGACCCGGGAGATCATCGCATGGATCGAGCAGGCCATGGCCTCCCCTCCCGGCAGCCGCCCGTGAGCTGGCCGTCAGGTCACTCCAGGGAAAAACATTCCGAACCGTGATCTCTCCATCCAAAGATCATCGTCCATGACCTCAACCATCAACACCCGTTTTACCATCCGTGTTTACGGCATCCTGCTGAACGACCGTCGGGAGGTGCTGCTCAGCGACGAGAGCTACTTGGGGCACCGTTTCACCAAGTTCCCCGGCGGGGGGCTTGAGTACGGCGAGGGCACCCTCGACTGTCTGCGGCGGGAGATACGCGAGGAGACCGGCTGCAGCATTGAGATCCTTCGGCATCTTTATACCACCGACTTTTTCCAGGAGTCGAAGTTCCATCCCGGTATCCAGGTGATCAGCATCTATTATCTGGCCCGTTTCACGGAGCCGCCCTGCTTCCCCGTAGCGGACAAACCTTTTGATTTCCCGGAGGACGCCGAACGGGGCCAGTCGTTCCGCTGGCTGCCGCACAAAAAACTTACTCCGGCAGATGTTACCCTGCCGATTGATAAGAAGGTGGTTTCCTTGTTGCAGGAAGGAAACTCACTCTGATGCATCTTCGGGCAAGGGTATCCGGGGATCGATCATCTTCTTTTCCGCCATACGGCACATGTTAAGTATGCGGGTAGTGTCCATGCCTGTAAGACGGGCGAGGGTAAGGTATTCTTCCCGGCTGTACAGATGACCGAAAGGAACGGGCTCTCCTTTGCCATATTCCCTGAAGAGGGAGAGGCCGAAGGTCTTCGCCGTGTTGAGGGCTTTCCGGGGATCACTGAAAAGCATCATGGCAACATTCCTGTCGCGGCAGGTGGTGTTCCAGCGTTTCCGGTAAAGATCAACCACTCCCATATTTTCGCCTAAGTGGTACCACAGACGGAACCCTCCATATTCGTTGGGGTGCGACCACACCACGGCCTTCCCCCGGAGGTTGCGACGGGTAATCTTTTCAGCCTGACGGGCATAGTTATATGCCGGCGACCATAAGCTGTCGCCGTAACGCTCATGCAACAACCGCGATAACACCGTCGCCGAAAAAGTCGCCCATCCCTCTTCTTCGGCGCCGGGCATCCAACGAAAATACGGCACCGATCCGTAAAGATGACTGTATTCGTGAAGAATAGCATTTACCGGATCCGGAAACGCCGGCGACAAAGCAGAGTCGTTCAGAAAAATATGATCCCGGCACCTGCGCAGATATTCCTTGCCGATCACTCTTCCTACTATCCGGGCGGGATACTCACCGTGAAAACCGCCGGGGCCGTATCCGTTAATGACCAATTCATTCACTTCGGGAGAGATCCCGAACTCCTCCCTGCTGACATGATTGGCGGCATCCAGTACCCGTCCCAGCATCAGTGAAAACTCCCGCAACGACGTATCCGCATATTGAACCGTTACACTTCCGGTTTTCTCCTTCCCGTAGGAGATATCTCCTTTTTTCAACAAAAATGCTTCGGCCTGAGGCTCTGTTAGCCTGCCCGGCAGATACAAACCTAGGAAAGCGGCCCCCAGCAACGGAAGCCCCAGAGGAACAACACGACGTACTCCCGAAAGGCGTACCGTCCACGTTGCCATTATCATACTCATCGACGGGAGAAGAAGGGTAAAAACGCTCGAAGAGACTCCGTTGTATGCAAAAAAAGTAAAAAACACACTTCCCAGGGCAACAACCATCAACGTGGTGACAGGGGCTTCCCCGTACCATTTTCTCAAACCGAGGATCAACAGAAAAGTAGTCGTTCCGACACTGGTCAGCAAGCCCAGTACGATATACATCGCGTCCCCTCCGGGAAAAACATCCTGTAACAACACCAGGGGGATCAGAAACAGCAGGATGACTGCTCTCCGGAGCCACCGCCGTTGTAGCGTCAGACGATCGATAAAAAGGTTCCCCGCATAAAATGACAGAGGCACAAGAAAATATCGCAACAGAATGTCTCCGTTGATCTGATAGATGATCTCACGGCTTTCAATGTACCGGAACAGCAACAGGGCTGTCAGCACAGGCGCTATCAGGATCACGAAAACTGCAGTCCCCACCTTCGGGAAATCTTTCCACTCCATGCGATAAATCATCCTGCGGGGCCGTAACGAAAGAACAACCGCCAAAGGTAGAAGGAAATCCCATAATACCGGCACCGTCAGCAACCCCCGGCCGTTGAAATTGCGGGGGGATAACCAGAAAACGGGATCGGTCTTTAAGTAGAAAACCAGAAACCGGAAGATCAAGACCCCCGTCAGAAGAACAAAAATCTTCTTTTTCATAACTGTCCGTTTTTTCTTCATGACGAACGGACAGTCCTTTCATTACATTTTTTCTGTTTTTTATTTCTCCCTGCTGTTCCCGTGATATTTCTCCATCTCCTCTTTCATCCACCGTTGGATCTTATCCCGCATCCTGTCCACGGATGCCATGTCGGTGCTCTCACCCTCTTTTGTCGGCACGTCGGGGTATACGGGATCGCCCACGACAGTGGTGATCGTCAGGATATTCTTTGAGAGCACTTTTCCGAAAAACTTTCGCGGCCGGAAGAGATGCACCATGGGCACCACAGGGCAGTTGGCCACATGGGCCAGGTAAAAAGATCCCCGCTGGAAATAGTCGATCCCCTGGTAGAGATGCCACAGCTCCGCCTCGGGGAAGAAATGCACGATCTCACCCCGTCTCACCGCCTCCACCACGGGCCGTGTGATCCGGCGGATGCCCATCACCCCGTCGGGAATCGGAAAGCCGCGGAGCATAGGAAAGAGCTTGCGGTAGAAAGGAGCCTCGAAGTTGCGCTGCACAGAAGCATACCGCGCCAGCCGCGGATAAAAGACCTTTCCTGTAAGGATCGTGTCGAAAATATGGCAATGATTGGCCACGGTGATAAAACCTTTTTTCTTCATCGCCCGCACCTTCTTCCTGCCATAGATGCGGTGCCGTCCGATGACCCCGAAAAAGAGTCCCCCCAAAAAGACGGCGAACAGGAAACAGGCAAGAGCAGAATAGAACATAAAAAAACGGTCGGTCCGGATATACACATAATCCGGGCCTATCTTCAGAGGATAAACCGACGGCATCGGCACCTGTTGTTCACGTACTTCTCCCTTTTTCATGATCATTAAGCACGTCTCGTCCTGACAACTTTCTCATCCTCAGGTGTCTCTCTGCTCTCCTGAGCGATCCCTTTCCCCGCCACCTCCGCCAGGAAGGTGTCATACTCATTGATCGTCCGCTCAAAACGGTACTCTTCGGCCATGGCCAGGATCTTCTTTTTCATCTCCGTGCTGCGCAGCTCCTCCAGGTGCTCATACCAGTAGTCGATCCTGCGAGCCAGATCGTCCGGGTCGTCTGAGCGGAAGGTAAAACGTTCGTCCAGGGCAAACTGTGAGGCGGCAGAATGACGGGAGTCGCTGATCAGGCAGGGCAGACCACACCCTACCGCCTCGGCGGTGGAGAGGCTCTCCAGCTCGACGATGGAGCCGTGGACATACATGTCGGCCGTATTGAGGAAACACAACTTGTCCTCATCGCTGATGTATTCGATATAGGGCTTCACGGGGAGTGTGCTGCCCAACAGTTTAAGCTCTTCCGTATCCTCTCCTTTGCCGGCCAGGATGAGCTGTATGTGCTCTTTATATTTCGATCGTTTTACCCCTTCGATCAGCAGGCGCTGTCGTTTCTCTCCCGCATGTCTCCCTACCGAGACCAGCACCATACGGTCGCCGAACCATCCGGGACGGGTATGATCACCAGGTACATATTCCGCAGGGATACCGTTGGAGATAACCTTGTGGCGGGCTTTGACACCCTGCGAGTCCAGCAGTCCGGCTCCAAAACGCGACGGACTGATGATGGTATCCACCCTTTTGAAAAGAAAATGTTTGAAGGCGAGCCAGATAATTTTTTCAAG
>CAZRDX010000024.1:0-14676 GCA_964599235.1 uncultured Rikenellaceae bacterium | reverse complement strand
GCACCGGCCTCTCTACGACTGGTTCCTCGACCAGATCGCCGAAGGCGACCGCCGTCCCCGCCAGATAGAGTTCGCCCGTCTCAACCTCAGCTACACCGTCATGAGCAAACGCAAGCTGCTCGAGCTGGTGGAGGAAAAGATCGTCAAGGGATGGGACGACCCCCGCATGCCCACCATCTCCGGCCTGCGCCGCCGCGGATACACGCCCGAATCGATCCGTAGCTTCGCCGACCGCGTCGGCGTCGCCAAACGCGACAACGTCATCGACGTCGCCCTCCTCGAACACGCCGTGCGCGAAGACCTCAACAAGCGCGCACGCCGCTACATGGTTGTGCTCAACCCCCTCAAGGTGGTGATCACCAACTATCCCGAGGGAAAGACCGAGATGGTGGAGACCGTCAACAATCCTGAGGATCCCTCCGACGGCACTCGCGAGATGCCTTTCTCCCGTGAGCTATACATCGAGCGGGACGACTTCATGGAGGATCCTCCGCGCAAGTTCTTCCGCCTGGCGCCGGGCCGCGAGGTGCGTCTCAAAAGCGCCTACATCATCAAATGCGAAGAGGTCATCAAGGATGAGCAGGGGAACATCGTCGAGCTGCGCTGCACCTACGATCCCGACACCCGCAGCGGCAGCGGCAGCCAGCGCAAGGTGAAAGGCACCCTCCACTGGGTCTCCGCACCCCACGCCCTCAACGTCGAGGTGCGTCTCTACGACCGCCTCTTCAACGACCCCGACCCCGCCGGACACAAAGACCGCGACTTCAAAGAGTTCCTCAACCCCGACTCGCTGAAGGTACTGCAGGGCTGCAAGGCCGAACCCGCCCTGGCCGGTGGCCGAACAGGCGACCACTACCAGTTCCAGCGCATCGGCTACTTCACCGTCGACCCCGACTCCACACCGGAACACCTGGTGTTCAACCGTACCGTGCCCCTGCGCGACACCTGGGCCAAGATCGCCAAACAACAATCATCATGAGGGAAGAGATTTTTTTCACGACCTTTCATTTTTTTTCAAAAAATCTTACTTTTGTAGCCCGTTTTGCCCCGTGGTGTAATTGGCAACACGCCTGACTCTGGATCAGGAAAGTCTAGGTTCGAGCCCTAGCGGGGCAGCTGAAAAAGGAGGGTCATCGCCCTCCTTTTTTTGTATCCTGCATCCTCTCCCCGACATTTGTTATCTTTGGCATACCATGGACCGTCCGGGTGATGATCTCTCTGGGATGAAAGGCAGTGTGCCTGTGCGCAAGCGAGGCTGGCTGCGCCGCATGTTCGCTTTTGTGGGGCCTGCCTATTTGGTAAGCGTCGGCTACATGGACCCCGGCAACTGGGCCACCGACATCGAGGGCGGTGCCCGTTTCGGGTATATGCTCATCTGGGTGCTGCTGGCTTCCAACCTCATGGCCATCCTGCTGCAGACCCTCTCTGCCCGTCTGGGCATCGTCACGGGTTACGACCTGGCCCAGGGGTGCCGCCGCGAATATCCCCGGCGGCTCAACATCTTCCTCTGGGTGCTGGCCGAGATCGCCATCGCCGCCACCGACCTGGCGGAGCTGCTGGGCACCATCATCGGCCTCAACCTCCTCTTCGGCATGCCGCTGCTGTGGGGGGCGGCCATCACCGCCCTCGACACGTTCCTCCTGCTGGCCATCCAGCGCCTGGGCATGCGCAAGATGGAAGCCTTCATCATCACCCTCATCGCCACCATCGGCGCCTGCTTCCTCATCGAGATCTTCCTCGCCAAGCCCGACTGGCACGGCATCCTCCACGGCTTCGTCCCCCATTTCGACCCTTCGGCCCTCTACATCACCATCGGCATCATCGGAGCCACGGTGATGCCCCATAACCTCTACCTCCACTCTTCGCTGGTGCAGACCCGCTCGGTGAGCAACACCTACACCGGCAAGGCCGAGGCAGGGCGTTTCAACCTGCTCGACTCGGCCGTTGCGCTCAACGCCGCCTTCTTCGTCAATGCGGCTATCCTGATCATGGCCGCCGCCCTGTTCCACTCGCGCGGCATCGTGGTCACGGAGATCCAGCAGGCACACAAGCTGCTGGAGCCCATCCTGGGCACCACGCTGGCGCCGGCAGCTTTTGCCGTGGCCCTCATCGCCGCCGGCCAGAGCTCCACCCTCACCGGCACCCTCACCGGCCAGATCATCATGGAAGGGTTCCTCAACATACGCATCCGTCCCTGGCTGCGACGGCTCATCACACGGGGTCTGGCCCTGCTGCCGGCCGTCATCGTCATCGCCATCTCGGGCAGCGAAGGCACCTACCGTCTGCTCATCGCCTCGCAGGTGGTGCTCAGCCTGCAGCTGCCCTTTGCGGTGGTGCCCCTGATCCATTTCACCTCCGACCCGAAGAAGATGGGCAGGTTCGCCAACCCGCTGTGGGTCAAGCTGCTCGCCTGGCTCATCGCCTCCGTCATCATCGCGCTCAACCTCAAATTGGTGCTCGACGAGCTCACCGGCTGGCTCTCCGGCGGCCCCCTCTTGCTCTGGTTCGCAGTACTGCCGGCGCTCATCTTCCTGGTGGGGGTCCTGTTCTACATCATCATAGCTCCTTTCCGGGATGCAGGACGAACATGGGAGAGCGGCATCGTCCGCCAGGGCCATCTGATCGCCGAGCGGCTGCGCAACGTCCGCTACAGAAACATCGCCGTGGCCCTGGAGCACAGCGAGCTGGACGCCGCCATCCTCTCGGCAGCCCTCGCCCTGGCCCGCAACCACAAGGCCCGTCTCACCCTCATCCATGTGGCCGAGACCCCCGGCACCCTCGTGTACGGCCAGGAAAGCCGCAGCCTCCACACACGTCAGGACGAAGCCTACCTTGAAGAGATCACCCGAGAGATCGAAGAACGCGACCTGCCCGTGGAATACACCCTCCTGCACGGCGACCCCGCCACCGAGCTCATCCGCTACATCAACGACAACGATTTCGACCTCCTGGTCACCGGATCCCACGGTCACCAGGGAGTGCAGGACTGGGTGCACGGCACCACCGTCGACAAGGTGCGCCACAACATCTCCATCCCCGTCTTCATCGTCAGGGAGTGAGCCGCCTGCCGGCACCCGTGACCTTCCGAAAATCTTTTATCTTTACCCTGTCTTCATCCACTAACCTCACAAAAAATGAAACGGCTGCTCCGTATCCTGGTCTATCTGTCGGTCCTTCTTCTTCTGGCCGGATGGCTTTACGTAAGATACCTCTCCCGTCGTGCCCTCCCCGATTACGACCGGGAGGTGATGCTGCCCGGCATGAAAGCGCCGGTGACCGTCTACCGCGACAGTCTGGGCATACCGCATCTCTACGCTCAAAACGAAGAGGATCTTTACCGCGTCACCGGTTACCTGGAAGCAGAGGACCGTCTCTGGCAGATGGACCTTTTGCGGCGTGTTACGCAGGGACGCCTCGCCGAGATCTTTGGCGAGGAGTATGTGCAGACCGACCTGTTGTTACGTTCGCTGCGCATCCCGGAGAAGTCGGCCATGATCCTCGACAGCCTCGACGGCAGGCTGCTGCGTTCGCTCGAAGCCTTCTCGCAGGGTGTCAACGACTACCTCGAGAGGCACCGTCGTTCCCTGCCGCCCGAGTTCGGCATCCTGCAATACCGTCCCGAGCCCTGGAAGTCAGAACATTCGCTCAACATCATCGGCTACATCGCCTGGAACCTCGACGCCGACCACTGGGCTACGGAGATCATCCTTTACAAGGCTTTCCGCAGGCTGGGCGACCGGGCAGCTTTTCTGCTCCCCGTCGGCTCCCGCGACGAGCCGGTGGTCTACCCTCATTTTCATGTCGACACACACCTGCTCTCGCTGAAGAACAACCTGCTTGCCGGCAATGAACAGCTGCGGGCACTGGGGGCGGAGGCCTTTTCCGGCAGCAACAACTGGGCCGTGGCCCCGCAGCGCTCGGCCGACGGCCACGCTCTCCTGGCCAACGACATGCACCTGGGCCTCAGCCTCCCCGGCATATGGTACCGGATCCATCAGCATGTGGAAGGAGGCCTGCATGTCACGGGCGTCCTCTTCCCCGGCGAGCCGGTGGTGGTGGCCGGCCACAACGAACGCATCGCCTGGGGCATCACCTACCTCTACGCCGACGACCTCGACCTGTACCGCGAAAAACTCAACCCCGCCAACCCCCTGCAATACCGTCTCGACGGGAAATGGCTCCCCCTGAAAAAGATGCCCGTGACCATCCGCGTGAAAGGCGGCAAAGAGGTGCACGACACCCTCCTCTTCACCCATCGCGGCCCTCTGGTGTCCCGTTTCAAGGGCATCGACGAGGCCCTTTCTATGCGGTGGGAGGGCAACGACTACAGCAACGAATACCTGGGGCTTTTCCTCATCAACCGCGCCGGCAACTGGCAGGAGTTCACCCGCGGGCTGGCCTGCTTCGGCAGCGTCAACCAGAACTTCAACTATGCCGACGTCGAAGGACACATAGGCCTCTATGCCACGGGCGGGCTCCCCATACGCCGCGGGCCTGCCTGGATGGTGCTGCCGGGAGATACCTCGCTCTACGACTGGCAGGGCAAAGTGCCCTTCGCCCTCCACCCCCACACCTTCGACCCGCCCGACCACCAGGTGTCCTCGGCCAACAACCGCACCGTGGGAAACGACTACCCCTATTACATCGGCACCTATTTTGCCCAGTTCTACCGCATCGCCCGCATCCGGCAGATGCTGAATGAAAAGGAAAAACTCTCCCGCAACGATTTTGCACGCATCCAGACCGACCAGCTCTCGTTGCTGGCCACCAGCACCCTCCCCTTGCTCACCACCATCCTGCACCATGCCTCCGGCACCTTCACCCCGGAAGAACAACAGGCGTTCGAGGTCCTGAAAGCATGGGACGGGAACATGGGCCCCCGGCAGACAGCCCCGCTGCTTTTCGACCGTTTCCTGAAGAACTTTGTTGAAGCTGCCGTCACTGACGAGTTGGGCGAAGAGCTCACCCGTGAGGTGCTCGATATACGCCACCTCTTCACCACGGTCATTGAGAACGTCCGTGCCGACACCTCCGCTTCCTGGCTCGACGATCACACCACTCCCCGGAAAGAAGGTCTCAGCGACATCGTCGTCCGTGCTTTCCGGAAGACGGTCAGGGAGGTGGATGAACGTTACGGCAGCGGGCCGGAATTCTGGCGGTGGGGCCCGATCCATAGCCTCACCCTGCAGCATCCTCTCGGCAAAGTGAAACTCCTCGACAGGATCTTCCGTCTCAACCGGGGACCTTACGTCACCGGCGGCAGCTTCCATACCGTCTGTCCGTACAGTTACCCCATGACCGGTGAGCCCGACAACATCAACCATGGCGCCTCCCAGCGCCATATCTTCGTCGTGGGCGACTGGGACCGCAGCCTCTCAGTACTTCCCACCGGTGAGAGCGGCATCCCCGCCAGCCCTCACTACGGCGACCAGACCTTCCTCTACACAAGCGGAAGATACCACCCCGACGTCTTTTCCAAAGAACAGGTGATCCGGCAGGCACAATACAAGACCGTCTTCCGGCCGGAAAAATAAAAAGAGGGATGCCATCGCATCCCTCTCTCTTTTTTTTTCGAACCATCTGTCAATCAGATGGTCATGATGTCCTCCTCCTTCTTCTCGACGATGACATCCACCTTCCGTATATACTCATCCGTCAGCTCCTGAAGCTCCTCCTCAGCTGCTTTCTCGGCATCTTCGGAAAGACCTTCCTTCTGCATCCTCTTGAACTCCTTCTTGGCCCATTCCCGGGCATGGCGGATGCCGATCTTGGAGGTCTCGCCTTCTCCTTTCACCTGTTTTACCAGTTGGGTTCTCCGCTCCTCCGTCAGGGGCGGGATGTTGATACGTATGACCTCGCCGTTGTTGATAGGTGTCAGCCCAATGTTGGCTGCCAGGATCGCTTTCTCGATCACCTCCAGCATCTTCTTCTCCCAAGGCTGGATGGTGATCGACTTGGCATCGGGCGTGTTGATGTTCGACACCTGGTTCAGCGGGGTCTCCGTACCGTAATAATCCACCTTGATCCCCTCCAGCATAGCGGGGGATGCCTTGCCGGCACGTATCTTGGCCAGCTCCGCTTCGAGATGGACCAGGGCATGCTCCATCTTCTCGCGCGCCTCGTCCAGTATCAGTTGTACTTCTTCTTCCATAGTGTTCGTGGTTGTGGTTACCAGAACAAATGTAATCAAAAATTTTTACGCCGTGACTTCCGCTCAGCGGTGCACCAGTGTTCCGGGATTCTCGCCCTCGACGATCTTCTTCAGGTTACCCCGGACGTTCATGTTGTACACCACCACGGGCAGATCGTTCTCGTTGCACATGGTAAAAGCGGTCATGTCCATGATCCTGAGGCCTTTTTCGTAGGCCTCGGCGAAGGTGAGCTCGTCGTATTTGACCGCCTGCGGGTCCTTCTCCGGATCGGCCGAATAGACACCGTCGACGCGTGTACCCTTGAGCAGCACATCACAGCCGGTCTCCAGGGCACGCAGCACCGCCGCAGTGTCGGTGGTAAAGAAAGGATTGCCCGTACCTCCGCTGAAGATAGCCACCTCTTTCCTTTCAAGGGCACGTACGGCTTCTTCCTTGACAAAACGCTCACCGACCGACTCGATGGCCACGGAGGTGAAAAGACGGGCCTTCACCCCCTGCTGCTCCAAAGCATCCTGCAGGGCCATGCCGTTGATGACGGTGGCCAGCATCCCCATCCTGTCTCCCGTGACACGGTCAATGCCCCGGCCGGCACCCTGCACACCACGAAAGATGTTGCCCCCGCCGATGACAATGCCCGTCTCCACACCCATCTGCACGATCCCGGCGATCTGGCCGGCATAATCATCCAGCACCTCTTTGTCGATGCCGGCAGCACGACGCCCCATCAGCGCCTCACCGCTCAGCTTGAGCAGGATCCTCTTATATCTGATCATGGTCACTCCTTTCCGGCGAAAGTAAGAAAAATCGTGCAACCCACGCATATCTTCCGTTAGGGAGAGGGAAACCGCCCCTCAAAAAAAAAAGCCGCCCGCCTTTCGGCGAACGGCTTCCCCCCCAAATCGTTCCTGCCGTCTCAGACGGTCAGGGAATATCTCAGGAACCCGGTGACCTTCAGTTCCGGGTCGTATTCCTTCAGATAAGTACGGATATCCTTCTTGCTATCCTTGATGAACTCCTGGTTGAGCAGAGTACTCTCCTTGAAGAATTTTTTCAGTTTCCCTTCGGCGATGCGGTCGAGCAGGTTTTCCGGTTTGCCTTCGCGGCGGGCCTGCTCACGGCCGATCTCTTTTTCTTTCTCGATGATCTCTTCCGGCACATCGTCCTTGTCGACGGCCACAGGGTTCATGGCAGCCACCTGCATGGCGATATCCTTGGCCACCTGCAGGTCGACGATCTCCTTGTTGAACCCGACCAGCGAGGCGAGCTTGTTGCCGGGATGGATGTAAGGCTGCAGGTAGGCAGCTTCCATCTTGCCGTAATAGGCCAGGTCGATCTTCTCGCCGATGATGCCGATCTTCTCGACCACGCCCTCCTGCACGGTCATGCCGTTGAGCGGAGTGTTCTTCAGAGCTTCCAGGTCGGCAGGACGGGTCTCGAGCGCCTTGTCGAGGATGCTTTTGGCAAAGCTGATGAAATCCTCGTTCTTGGCCACGAAGTCGGTCTCGCAGTTGAGCACGATCATGGCCCCGAATTTCTTGTCTTCGGTGGTACCGGCCAGCACCACACCTTCACTGGCCTCACGGTCGGCACGTTTGTTGGCCACCGCCTGTCCCTTCTTGCGGATGATCTCGATGGCCTTGTCAAAATCACCATCCGCTTCCTGCAGTGCCTTCTTGCAATCCATCATGCCGGCACCGGTCATCTTTCTCAGTTTGCTGACATCAGCAGCGGTTATTGTTCCCATGGTCGTACTTCCTTTTTATGATGTTTTTTCTTCACCTTCTTCGGCGGGTGCGGCCTTCTCTTCGGCGACCTGGTCGCTGGCAGGCTCTTCCTTACGGGCAGCGCTTTTACGTGCTGCGCTTTTCTTTTCCGCTTTTTTCTCTTCTGCGGCGGCAGCCTCGGCAGCCATCTGGGCCTCTTTCTCGGCTGCTCCCTTTTCCTTCTCCATCCGGCGTTCTTCCAGCCCTTCCTCGATGGCGCTGGCCACATAGTCGATGATCAGGGCGATCGACTTGGAAGCATCGTCGTTGGCCGGGATGGGGAAATCGATGTTGGTGGGATCGGAGTTGGTGTCCACCATGGCAAAGACCGGGATCGAAAGACGGTTGGCTTCCTTGACGGCAATGTATTCCTTCATCACATCCACCACGAAGAGGGCTGCCGGCAGACGGGTCATGTCGGCAATGCTTCCCAGGTTCTTCTCCAGCTTGGCACGCTGCCGCATGATCTGCAGCCGCTCCCGCTTCGACATGTTGTCGAAGGTGCCGTCGGTGGCCATCTTGTCAATGGCGGCCATCTTCTTCACCGCCTTGCGGATGGTGGGAAAGTTGGTGAGCATACCTCCCGGCCACCGTTCGGTGACATAAGGCATCCCCGTCTGTTTGATCCGCTCGGCCACAATCTCCTTGGCCTGTTTCTTGGTAGCCACGAACAGGATCTTCCTTCCCGATTTGGCGATCTGCTTCAGAGCATTGGCTGCCTCTTCCAGCTTCACCAAAGTTTTCTCGAGGTCGATGATGTGGATCCCGTTCTTCTCCATGAAGATATAGGGAGCCATCTTGGGATTCCACTTTCTTTTCAGGTGACCGAAATGCACGCCGGCCTCCAGCAGGTCTTTGAACTCTAATTTTTTTCGCATGAGATCAGTAAGGTTTATGTTTACATTCTGTTTGTCAACCCCCGGGTAGTCCTGCCGTGAGGAGTCCCGGAAGTTTAGATACTAAACACGCTCTCTTTCCCGGACAGCCTAACGTTTGCTGAACTGGAACCGTTTCCTTGCTTTGGGACGGCCGGGTTTCTTACGTTCCACTTCGCGCGGATCGCGGGTGAGGAATCCTTCGGCGCGCAGGGCGGGCTTGGTCTCGGGATCCACTTTCACCAGGGCGCGGGCGATGGCCAGCCGCAGAGCTTCCGCCTGTCCCTTGAAGCCACCCCCGTCCAGCACCACCTGGATGTCGTACTTGTCCTCTACGCCCAGCAGAGCCAGCGGCTGCTTCACCACATACTGCAGCAGCTTGGAGGGGAAATACTCATCCAGGCTCCGCTTGTTGATGGTGATGTTCCCTTTGCCTTCGTTCATATAGATGCGCGCAACGGCGGCTTTACGGCGTCCTATGGCTTGTATCACTTCCATGCTTCAGTTACTTGATGGTGTTGATATCCAGTTCTTTGGGTTTCTGTGCCTCGTGCGGATGCTCGGCACCGGCATACACATGCAGGTTCTTGCTGTAGATGGCACGGCCCAGCCTGTTCTTGGGCAGCATCCCCTTGACGGCCTTCTCCACCACGGCGATGGGGTTCTTCTTCAGCAGGGCGGCCGGATTGATCACACGCTGCCCTCCGGGATAACCGGTGTGCCGGACATATTGCTTGTCCTGCATCTTGTTGCCGGTGAGACGGACCTTCTCGGCATTGATGATGATGACATGGTCACCGGTGTTCACATGCGGCGTGAAGGAAGGTTTGGTCTTACCACGCAGGATCAGCGCCACACGCGAGGCCAGACGCCCCAGCACCTGGTCGGTGGCATCCACCACATACCACGTCCGCTCCACCTCATCCTTCCTGGCCGATACGGTCTTGTAACTTAACGTATTCACTTTATCCTAATTTTTTAATTAACACCAACATACGGCCGTGGCCGCTTTTTTGTGGACTGCAAAAATACAAATCTTTTTCATTATCCAAGTAAAAACCCCATTTTTTCTTTTCCTGACAACAGCCGCAACCCGCCCGCTTTCGCTCTTCTTCTTTGAAGATTTTTGTGCATTTTTGCCTTGTGACTCGAAGACCGGAACATATTGCGGGCAGCCGCTCCCTTTATCTTTTCTCGCTGATCCTGCTGGCCTTTTCCCTCACCGTGGCCCCTTTCTTCATCAGCGTGGCGACCTTTCTGCTGGCCGGCAACTGGCTGGCAGAAGGGAATTTCCGCGAAAAACGCGAGCGGCTGCGCCACCGTCCCTCCCTGCTCCTCTTTGTGTCCCTCTATGTCCCCGGCCTCATAGGCATGCTTTACACCTCCGACCTACATTACGGTCTGCACGACCTCATCATCAAGCTGCCGCTCGTGGTGGTACCGCTGGTGGTGGGCACCACCGACCCACTCTCTTTTCGCGAACTGAAGCTCATTCTTTATGCCCTCATGGCCGGGCTCTGGGTATCCACCCTCACCGCCATGGCCGTCCTGGCAGGATGGACAGGTAAGGAGATCCGGGATATTCGCGAGATCTCCGTTTTCATCTCCCACATCCGCCTGAGCCTCTTCATCGGTGTGACCCAGCAGGCCATTCTGTACCTGCTGCTGGGACCCTCCGGCTCCTCCTTAAGACGCAGGGAAAGAACCTTCCTGCTCATCACCCTTATCTGGCTGGTGCTCTTCCTCTTCATCCTGAAAAGCCTGACCGGCTTTCTGATGCTGACCATCCTCTTTGTGACGCTTTTCATCTTTTTGGTGAGAAGGGCGAAGGATTTCATGCTGAGGTATTTCATCATCATTCTGGGCATCACGATGGTGCTGTTGGCAGCGGGCTGGCTTTCGTGGGCCACCAGCCGTTTTCATACGCACGACCCCCTGCCCGACCCGGCTGCTGCCGGCACTACGGCCAACGGCCGGCCTTACGACCCCCCTGCCAACCTGGAAGATGTGGAGAACGGACACTATGTATGGTGGCACGTTTGTGAGGAAGAACTGGAACAGGCATGGAACCGTGCCAGCACCCTCGATTACGACAGCACCGATCTGGCGGGTCAGTGCCTGCGCACCACCCTGATCCGCTATATGACCTCCCTGGGCCTGCGAAAAGACTCGCTGGGATTCACCCGCCTCTCCCCAGAAGATATCCGTAACATCGAAAAAGGCCTCACCAATTATCTATTTGCCAAAAAACTCGCCCTCTATCCCTATTTCTATCAGCTGATGTGGGAAAGGGAAGAGATGAAAAAAGGCCGGCTCTCCGCCCTCTCTCATGCCCAGCGTCTCATCTATTTACGGACAGGCTGGCACATCCTCCGCGACCATCCCTGGACAGGTGTCGGCACAGGCGACGTACCGGCCACGTTCCGCCAATACTACAAAAAGGAGAAAACCGGCCTGAGCGAACGTTGGCAGCTGCGCGCCCACAATCAGTACCTTACCTTCGGCATCGCCTACGGTATCCCGGGTGCCCTCTGGTTCCTGATCGCCTTCTTCCTGCCCTTCTTCATGGAAAAAGGCTACAGGGACTACCTGGCCCTACTCTTCATGGTGATCGCAAGCCTGTCCATGTTGTACGAGGACACCTTGGAAACACAGGCAGGCGTCTATTTCGTGGCATTTTTCTATTCGATATGGATCTTCGGACGCAACATACCTTTTCAGAAACAGGGAAAAACCGATCATGATGGACAAGGAACATGATGATGCATATTTCCTCGGTGAAGCAGTGCGCGAGGCGGAGCAGAGCGTGGAGCAGGGTGGCGGGCCTTTCGGGGCGGTGATCGTCCGCGAGGGCAAGGTGATCGCCCGCGCCGGCAACAGCGTCACCCTCACGCACGACGCTACGGCCCACGCCGAAGTGAACGCCATCCGGCAGGCAGGCAAAGCCCTGGGCACCCACGACCTGCAGGGCACCGTGATCTATGCCTCGGCCGAACCCTGCCCCATGTGCCTGGGAGCGATCTACTGGGCCAACATCGACCGCGTCGTGTATGCCGCCACGCGCGACGAAGCCGCCGAAGCAGGCTTCCGCGACGCCTATCTGTACCAGGAACTGAGCCTACCCCCCGGCCAACGCCATCTGCCCCATCAACACCTGCCCCTCAAAGAACGAGAAAAACCTTTCCGGATGTGGCAGGAAAAGGAGGACAAAACACCCTATTGATCCCGGACCTTTGCAGATAAAAAGCTCATCCTCTGTTCCTGACGCCCGCATAAACAACACGATCTATGGGAGAACGTTTAAGATATGATTTCTTTCGCCGCGATGTGCTGGAGGTGGCACCCGCCCTCCTGGGCAAAAAGCTGGTACGACGCTACGACAACGGCCACACAGAATCTTTCCTGATCACCGAGACCGAGGCCTACCGCGGCGAGGAGGATCTGGCCTGTCACGCCAGCCGGGGCAAGACCGCCCGTACAACCCCCATGTACATGGCCGGCGGCGTCCTGTACATCTACCTTATCTACGGAATGTACTGGATGATGAACATCGTCACGGGCAAAGAGAATGAACCCCAGGCGGTGCTCATCCGCGGCATCGAAGGGTATGACGGACCCGGCAAGCTCACTCGCCGCCTCGGCATCGACAAGTCGTTCAACACCGAAGATCTTACCACCTCCTCCCGCATCTGGGTGGAAGAAACCGGACTGCAACCTGCTTTCCGTACCACCCCGCGCATCGGTGTCGATTACGCAGGAGAACCCTGGAAGAACAAACCCTGGCGATACCTCGCGGATCCTGAATGATCAGCCGCAAATCTCAGCGAGCTACGTAGGAGGCCACGTAACCTCCTACGTAGTGTACAACTGATAAAACGCTCTTTCTTAACATCTTGCCAAGACACACGAACTAATCTGAACATAAAACTTTGCAATGATTTTAACTTACTCATCCCGGATGTCTCTCTTCTTCAGCGGGATACGCACATCCACATGGAAGAGCAACTGCAACCCGACATTGTAGTCGAAACGACGAAGGCGCAGGTCCTGATAGCCATTGCCGTAAAGGGTGATGGAGATGCCCTTTTCAAGCTCCTTGGCATAAGCAAGACGATAGGTAAGGAGGCTGCGGACGGGATAGACCTTGCCTGCACTGTGCTCCGAGACGGAAGCAAAGAGCGGCTCGCCCAGAAAGGAGTAAAAATCTCTGCCATACCAGTACCCGGCCCCTGCCTCGAGGTTCGAGAGATGTACCGTGGCTTTTACCCAAATACCGTGACCGGAGGTAACATCATAATACAACGGCTGGCCGGAAGCATCAAAATAATAAAAATAGAGAAGGGATCCTTCCGCCGCCTTCAGAACCCCTTCACCCAGGTGTCGTCGCAGCGTGAGGCCGCCACCCAGGTTGCCGTAGGTATGCACCGGCTCAGGTGAACTGTCGATCTGCCCCCCCTGATGATGGACCATCGTAGAAAGGGGCATCACCAAACGCCATCCATCCCGATCCATCAAGAAGAGACGGGAAGAGGTGCCGAAGACCAGCTGTTCCTGGAAAGGATCACCCGGGAGGATGAAATTCCGCCATTGCAGCCAGTAATCCCCTTTCAGCCGGGTGGTGTTCACCAGCAGCTGGACCCCCTCCTCGGGCCAGTCGGCCATCGAACGGTCGTACCGGTACAACGGCTGCGGCAAACCGTGATTGAGCGAACCGTACAGACTGCCCATCACCAGCGTGACCCTGGGAGAGAAACGATACACGGCAGCCAGAACGGGACGGACATCCGTAACATCATCCCGCCCGGAGTATTTCAGCAGATAAACACCGCCACGCAGCAGAAAATGCTCTGAATACTGCCATACCACCTCCGGCTGCAGCTGCAGACCGATCCAGGTGTAACCCACCTCCAGGGGACTGAAATATTCGGCATCAAAAAGGAAATTGTTGTTCGAAAGCCGCAGAAAAAGTCCTCCTGCATGCTCCTTGGGCAATGTATCGGGCCGGCTGAGGACAGGCATCCATGTCTCCTGGGCGGTCACCACCACCACCAGCATCAGCCACAACAACCCTGTTCCGATACATTTTCCCTGCCTCATCTTCTCTTTTCTTATTTACAAAAGTAAAGAAACTGCCACGTATCACACAATCTTCCTTTTTTATTTATTTTTACTGCCCATCCATAAACGCATCATGGACACACTGAAAAGATACGACCGTCTCACGGGCTGGCTGATCTTTCTGATCGCCGCTTTCGTCTATCTCTCGACCATTGAGCCCACGGCCAGTTTCTGGGATTGCGGGGAGTTCATCTCGACCGCCTACAAGCTGGAGGTGGGACATCCCCCGGGGGCACCTCTTTTCATGCTTATCGGGCGTTTCTTCTCGCTCTTCACCGGCGATCCCACCCATGTGGCACGGCTCATCAACGCCTGGTCGGCCATCGCCTCGGCCCTGACCATCATGCTGCTGTTCCGCACCATCACCCACCTGGCCCGCAAGATCTACCCCAGCAAAGAACATTACACCGCCGGCGAGATCGTCACCATCCTGGGCAGCGGAGCCGTGGGAGCCCTGGCTTACACCTTCTCCGACACCTTCTGGTTCTCTGCCGTCGAGGGAGAAGTGTATGCCACCTCTTCGCTCATCACCGCCCTCGTCTTCTGGGCCATCCTCAAATGGGAAGATGTGGCCGATGAAAAATATGCCAACCGGTGGCTCATCCTCATCTTTTACATCATCGGCCTCTCTATCGGTGTCCACCTGCTCAACCTGCTGGCCATTCCGGCCATCGTCTTCGTCTATTATTTCAGGAAATACGAGACCACTCCCCGCGGCTTCCTCATTGCTCTGGTGGTCTCGATCCTGTTGCTGGGCGCCATCATGTA
>CAZRDX010000023.1:0-6488 GCA_964599235.1 uncultured Rikenellaceae bacterium | reverse complement strand
GGGAGCGTCAGGAGACCGCCGCCACACTTGACCGTCTTTTCGCCGATCTGCGCAAGACCCTCGAAGAAGGCCCCGGCCCCGGCGCCGCCGCCTGGCACGATGCGGTCGTCTCGTTCGGCGAGCTCCTTTCTTCAGAGATCGTCGCTGCCGCCCTCCGTCTTCGCTGTCCGGAGCTCTTGGTCCGTGATATCCGCAGGGTGATCGTGACCGACAAACAGCACGGCTCGGCGGAGGTGGACATGGAAACTACATCGCGACGGGTCCGGGAGGTGTTCCGGGAGAAAGAGGGGACCCTCTTCCTCACGCAGGGTTATATCGCCGCGGCCTCCGACGGCATTACCACGACGCTGGGGCGGGAAGGCTCCGACTATACGGCCGCCCTGCTGGGCAGCTTCCTCGGAGCCCGCCGGGTGACGCTCTGGAAAGATGTTCCTGGGGTGATGAACGCCGACCCCGCCGTTGACAAAAAAGCCGTCCATCTTCCAAGTATCTCCTATCAGGAGGCGGCCGAGATGGCCTTCTACGGCGCCAAGGTGCTCCATCCCAAGACCATCAAACCCCTGCGTAACAGTCATATCCCCCTTGTGGTGCGGGGACTCTTCTCGCAGGGGGAGAAAAAGACCGTCATCTGGGATTTCGAAGAGATGGAACGCCGCCTGCCGGTCTCCATCCGCAAGGAACGGCAGGTGCTCCTTTCCATCTTCCCCCGCGACTACTCCTTCGTGCTCAACAGCCACCTGGTGCGTCTGGCCGAGCTCTTCAGGGAATGGCGCTTCACCATCTCCCTGATCCAGATTTCCGCCATCAGCGTCACCTACTGCATCGACGACCCCGGGGAAATGTTCATGGAGCGGGTCAGGGATCTGCAGAAAGAATATGAGGTCTACTTCAACCGCGGGATGGAGCTGCTCACTTTCCGGCATTACGAGGAGCAGATGCCCGACCAGGAACTCCGGGGCCTGCGTGTTTTCTTGGAGCAAAGGACCCGCCTGACCCTTCAATATGTGGTGAAAAGGTTGTAACTTTGCTGAAAGGAAAGGAGGGACAGCCTATGGTGATCGCACTGGGTGAGTGGAGTCTGAAGGTGCCGGTGTGGATGTTGTTGGGGGGTGCTTTCCTGCTGGCCTTGTGGATCACCTGGCTATCGATCCCCTCGATCATCCGCGTGGCGGTGGCCCGGGGGCTGTACGACCGCCCCAATCCACGCTCCTCACACAACCGCAACATCCCCACATTGGGCGGGATGGCCCTTTTCGCGGGCTTTGCCGTTGCCGCTTCCCTTTTCGCCGGACTCTTCGTGAGCCGTGAACTGCTCTTCCTCATCGCTGGCCTCATTATCCTGTATTACATCGGTATCAAGGATGACATCCTGGTGATCGATCCCTACAAGAAACTGATAGGACAGTTGTTCGCCAGCATGGTTGCCGTGGTGGGCGGTGATATACGCATCACCGACATGTACGGCCTCTTCGGCATCGATCATTTGGGATATGTGCCCGGTGTGCTGCTGACGGTGCTGATGCTGATGGTCTTCATCAACGGGTACAACTTCATCGATGGTGTGGACGGTCTGGCTGGGGGGAGTGCCCTGCTGGCTTCGCTGGTCTTCGGCGCCTGGTTCCTCACGCACGGCTTCGGCGCCTATGCCGTCATCGCCGCCGCACTGGCCGGTGCACTGCTGGGCTTCCTGAGATACAACGTGCCCGACGGCAGGAACAAGATCTTCCTCGGGGATACCGGCTCCCTCCTCCTGGGCCTCATTGTGGCCGTGCTGGCTGTCCGTTTCATGGAATACGAGCATTTGTTGTTATCCGGCCGTCATACGGGAACTACGGCCGTGCTGGCGATGGCCCTGCTCATCCTTCCTCTGGCCGATGTGGTGCGTACCGTGATGCGCCGTCTGATACGCGGCATCCCCCTCTCCACACCGGAAAAAAAACACATCCACCACATTTTCATCAACAAAGGGTTCTCGCACAGGACCACGACGATCATCCTGCTGAGCATAAATGCTTTGCTGGCCTTGTTCGTCTATTTCCTGCGACATCTCAACGGGAACCTGCTCCTCTCCATTTTCGTGGCTGTCGTGGCCGTCCTCCTGGTGATGCTGTCCCTCTGGAACAGGAAGGAGAAAAAAGAGACCCGCCACGTCCATGATGCCGGCTTCTCTCTTTCGGGTCATGCTCATTAGAGAGGAAAAGCTTCCCCTTGCGGTCGTTCCTCATCCCGTACATGCCTGAGACGCAGGCAGGTGCAGCCGTATGTTCGGATGGATGATGAGACCCGGTTGCCCGGTTGGTCTTTCAGCTTTTGGCTTTTCCGCTTTTCCCCGGCCTGTTGAAATAGATGTTCTTCGAGGTGGCGCTCAGGGGGATGCCGAGTATGATCCTGATCTCCGGGTCGAAATAGCCCAGATCACGGACGGCCTGACCGATGGTGTACATCACGCGATTGTCGACACGGTGGTCTGCAGCAATACTTACGGCCGAGCCGACGGCGATGCCCAGGTCGATGTTGTTGAAAGCACAGGGGTTGTCCGGATGCAGGTTCTTTTCGGCACAGTCGCTGAACCCGCACCAGCCGCAATAGGGCAGGTCGAGGGCTTTGATACGCGTGCCGAAGAGTACCACCACCTCCGAGCGGCGGATATCGTCGGCATCGCGACCGAAAAAGTGAGCATGGGTGAGTTCCCCGATCTCTTCCATCCTCCGGGCGATCTTCTCGATATCTTCACCGTCGACGATGAGGAACTCCAAGTTGTTACGGCCCCGCGTCTTGGGTGCTGTGCGGGCGGCCGTCACCATCCGGCGGGCCACCGCATGCAGCGTCTCCTTCACGACCGTCTCTTCATCATACACTGCCATGGTTCACTCGTTTGTGTTCAGTGTCACCCGGAATACCGGCTTGTAGCCGCGCACCCCTCCTTCGGCATCGTACACCTCGTACCCCAGCACCATGGAGCGCACCTGCTTGCGCAGGGTGAGATGCAGGGTGTCGAAGTACCAGTCCTCGGTGAACTGGATCTTGGCGATGCGCGAGCGCACCTCTTCGATCTGCTGCTCCAGTCGTTTGACCTGCCTGGGGGAGAGCTCCTCGCCGGTGTCGAAATCGACAGCCTTGAGCTTCCCCTCGTAGATGGCACGGAAGATACCGTCGACCAGCTGACGGCGGTCGAGTCCCTGCAGACACTGAGTGGTCCAGGTGTCTTCGGAGTCGGGGTTCTTGATGATGACGTCGTAGACGATGTCGCCCGCCACCTGACCGCCCGGCAGGGCCGGCGTAAGGCTGTCGGCCGTGAGATGCGACGGCAGGTTCGTGTTGTCGGGCGGTTGCTTCAGCGACCGGTCACGACAGGCGACCGGAAGGATGAACAGCAGGAGCAGCCACGGGAACAGCTTCTTCATGGGATGCGTTTTAAGGGGATACCCTGTGCAAAGATACGATATCAGCGGTCAAAGACCAACGCCTCTCCACGGACGCTGCGGTCGAGACGCCCCCGCTCGTACACCGGCCGGCCGTTGACAAAGGTGTGGGTGACCCGCATATGGAGAGGGGTGCCTTCGGCAGCCGACCAGCCGCACTTGTAGAGCAGCTCCTCTTTCTTTATCTCATACGATGCCCGGGGGTCGACCAGCACCAGATCGGCATAGTAGCCTTCACGGATGAAACCCCGTTCGCGTATGCCGAAGAGAAGGGCGGGATGATGGCACATCAGCTCCACCACACGCTCGGGGGTGAGCTGCGACGAGCGGGTCAGCTCCAGCATCAGCGGCAGCGAATGCTGGATCATGGGCATGCCCGAGGGAGCCAGCAGGTAAGGCTTTCGCTTCTCTGTGAGCGCATGGGGCGCATGGTCGGTGGCCACGGTATCCAGACGGCCGTCGAGGAGCGCCTCACGCAGAGCCTGTCTGTCGGCAGCGCTCTTCACCGCCGGGTTCACCTTGATGAGACTGCCCAGACGGTAGTAATCCTCCTCGCTGAACCACAGATGCGGCAGACACGCCTCGGCCGTGATGCGCTTGCCGGGATGGAAGGGGGTGGGATCGAGCAGCTCCAGCTCCATGGCCGTGGTGAGATGAAGCAGGTGCAGACGCGTACCGTGCACCCGCGCCAGCCCAATGGCTGTGGCCGTGGCCCGGTAACAGGCCTCGGCAGGACGTATCTCGGCATGCAGCGGAAAAGGGATGTTGATGCCGAACTGCTCCTCGTAGCGTCGCAGGTTCTCCCGGATGATGCCGTCGTCTTCGGCATGCACCCCCACCGGCACCGGCGCGGTGGCGAAGACCTGCTCGAGGACCTTCTCATCGTCGAGAAGCATGTTGCCGGTGGAAGAGCCCATGAACACCTTGATGCCGCAGATGCGTGCGGGATCGGCTTTTTTTATCTCTTCCAGGTTGTCACGCGTGGCTCCCAGCCAGAAGGAGTGGTTCACCAGGCTTTTGGCCGCCGCCATGCGGAACTTCTCCTCTGCCTGTTCGAGGGTGACGGTCTGGGGTTTGGTGTTGGGCATGTCCATCACGCTGGTGACGCCGCCGGCCACGGCCGCGGCCGACTCGCTGGCAAAATCGGCCTTCTGCGGGAACCCCGGGTCACGGAAATGGACATGCTCGTCGATGACCCCCGGCAGCAGCCAGGCCCCCTCCGCCTCCACGACACGGTCGGCAGCAGCCGCCACGGGACGATCCCCCTCGCTCACCATCGCGATACGGTCGTCATCCACCAGCACCGAGCCGGTGAACATGCGCCCCTCGTTGATGATACGGGCGTTGCGGATCAGCGTGCTGCTCATCGCTCAGCCGGTTTGAGATAGTCCTTCTTGTTGAAGATGCTGTTGTAACGGATGCGGATGACCGACCAGAAGGCTTCGTTGAAGATGCCGCCGCTCATCTTCGAGCTGCCTACCTGGCGGTCCTTGAAGATGATGGGGATCTCACGCAGACGGAAACCGTTCTTCCATGCCCAGAACTTCATCTCGATCTGAAAGCCGTAACCTTTCGACTTGATCCTGTCGAGACGGATGGTCTCGAGCACCTTGCGGCGATAACAGACAAAGCCGGCGGTGGTGTCGCGTACGGGGATGCCGGTGATGAGCCTGACATAGATGGAAGCGCCCATGGAGATGAAGATACGGCCGAGAGGCCAGTTGACCACGTTCACGCCCGTGACATAACGTGAGCCGATGGCCAGGTCGGCCCCCTCGCGGCAGGCCTGCAGCAGACGGGGCAGGTCGGCCGGATCGTGCGAGAAATCGGCATCCATCTCGAAGATGTGGGTATAGTCACGCTCCAGGGCCCAGCGGAAAGCAGCGATATAGGCGGTGCCCAGCCCCTGCTTCCCCGAACGTTCGATGAGGAAGAGCCCCGGGTCCTCCTGTTGCAGCTCCTTCACCAGACGGGCGGTGCCGTCGGGAGAGCCGTCGTCGACGATCATCAGATGCGACCCCGGCAGATGCTCGCGCACCGCCGGGATCATACGAGCGATGTTCTCCCGCTCATTGTATGTCGGTATGACAACAAGGATCTTTTCCAAAGCATCCGGGCTTGACACAGATGCGAAAATAAGACTTTCTCGCTACCGGCCCAAGCCCGAAACGTTAAGAAGGGTTAAAAAGATCACCGAAAGAGGGGGTGGAAGCTTATATATAAATAAGGTATGGAAAAAAATGCAAAAAATGCATTGCAGGGAAGGAGAAAGCTGCTATATTTGCAGTCCGCAAAAAGGGAACGTTCTTTCAGGTGGATGGCATGTAAAATACTGATGTTAAATCTATTAGGCTACATCAGTTAAATTTTTTGAAAAAGTTGCGAAAAGATTTTGCAGGAAACCGGAAAGTGATTATCTTTGCATCCGCTTTTGGAACGAAGGAGCAAGGCAGAGGGGGAGGCGAAGTTTTTTGAAAAAAAGTGAGGTCAGGATTTGCAGGGCAGGAAAAAGGGTATTATCTTTGCAGTCCCGATTTCGGAAAAAGAGTACAGAACTCGATAGAGGTTCTTTGAAAAGACTGAAGAGGAAAACAGATAGGTTCATCAGACGAACTGTCAATTCAGCCAGGTGGTAGAGTGGGATGTCTTGAAAGACATTCGACTTAAGAAACAACTACAACGAAGAGTTTGATCCTGGCTCAGGATGAACGCTAGCGGCAGGCTTAACACATGCAAGTCGAGGGGTAACAGGAGAGCTTGCTCTCGCTGACGACCGGCGCACGGGTGAGTAACGCGTATGCAACCTGCCCTTAGCTGAGGGATAGCTCCCGGAAACGGGAATTAATACCTCATAACATCACGGTGCCGCATGACACTGTGATTAAAGCTTCGGCGGCTAAGGATGGGCATGCGTGACATTAGCTTGTTGGTGAGGTAACGGCTCACCAAGGCTACGATGTCTAGGGGGCCTGAGAGGGTGGTCCCCCACACTGGTACTGAGACACGGACCAGACTCCTACGGGAGGCAGCAGTGAGGAATATTGGGCAATGGGCGAAAGCCTGACC
>CAZRDX010000022.1:0-83358 GCA_964599235.1 uncultured Rikenellaceae bacterium | reverse complement strand
GGGCACGATGCGGTATCCCCCGAGATCGCGGATGCCGTAACGGTGCACCAGGTGAAGCACATGAAAGATCTGGATCAGGAACCTGACCAGGAAGAAGAGCGCTCCGGCAAGATAGAGCAACAGCAATGCTTTACCTGCCGTGAGGTGCATGCCGGTACGTTCGGCCAGCGTGGCCGGGTGTACGATGACCCCATCCATCAGATAATGGTCGAGGGCATAATAGACCGTTCCCGGCTCGGGCGCCGCATGCAGGGTGATCTTCACAAAAGGGATCACCACGGCCAGCAGTAAAGAGCTGAACAAAAGAATACGGTTGAGAGTGAACCAGGTCTCCCTCCGTAACAGGGCCCAGTAAAAGAGGTAAAAAACCGCAATGCTGATGCCCGACTGATAAAGAAAGGTGCCGAAACTATCCATTTTTCTTCTGTTTCTCGATCTCTTCCTGCATGATACGCATGATATCCTCCATCTCCTTCAGGTCGATGTCCCTCTCGCGCGCAAAGAAGGAGACCATCTTCTCAAAAGAGTTGGAGAAATAATCCTTCACGAAGTTTTTCATCGTGGTGCGGGTGTACTCCTCCCGGCTGATCAACGGGTAATACTTGTGCGCCTTGCCGTAGGCATGATGCGCAACGAACCCTTTCTTCTCCAGGATCCGTACGATCGTCGATACGGTGTTGTACGCCGGCCTGGGTTCTTCCAGACGCCCGAGGATCTCTTTGACGAAAGCCTCTTCCAGGTCCCACAAGACCTGCATGATCTGTTCTTCAGCACGGGTGAGCTTCATAGATTTGCGCTTTTAAGTAAAGGTATACCTGAACTACTAACGCAAATATATAACTAAATATTTAGTTAAACAACTAAAAATTTAGGATATTTTTTGAAAAAAACAGCAAGGATCATGTAATACAAACTGAATCAATCAGATATAGGGTGTAAAAATGATCGGATTTTATCTGATCTGTTTTTTGAGCATCGGGCATCAAGCATCAGTCATCGGGTATTACTCTTCCACCCTTTCATACCGGATCCCGTTTGCCAGGTCATACCGGACAAGGCCCCATTCTTTGGCCAGGTAGATGTCTCTGACCCGGAAAGGTTTGGAGGGGGCCTCCTCCATGAAGTCGAGAAGAGTGAAGTGCATCACTTCATGATACACCCTTTCAGATATGCGGAGGGAGTCAAGGAGTCTGACGGTGGACCTGATCTTTTCCCGTTCTTCATAACCGTTGCCGGTCATCAGTTTCGACAGGTATTGATCGTCAGCTTCGAGGTGGGAGATGGTCTTGAAGCCGAAGTCCCAGGAAAAAGCGATGCCGTTGAGGGATACGTATAATTCGTCGCCGTAGGGAGGCCATCCGGCTGTGAGGGAGATCCGGAATGTCTGCCCGAAAGGGGTCCGGTAGCTGAGGTACCGGTACTCGGTCAGTGACATGCGGGTGTTCACGCCGAGGAAGCTGCTCCATGACTTGTTGAAGTAATAGTCTTCACTCTTTTTGATGAAACTGATGGTGATGCCGTTGTTGTCGCGCATGAGGAAGACTTCGTCGAGGGTGTCGGCGGGCAGCCAGGCGGTATTCTCTTCTTGGAAAAAGAACCGTTCTTTTTTCAGGGCATGATCCTCGCCGCAGGCCGTCAGCAGCCCGAGGAGCAGCAGTCCTGCCAGCCATTTATTCCCTGGTGAGGGTGTAATATTCTTCATTGGACATGATGATCTTCAGGATACCTTCTGTATGGTTGTACCAGATGCTGTCGACATAGACCGCCTCTTCGCCCGGTGTGCCCCAGCTGCCTTGCAGGAGATAGACGTCGTGAAACCAGGTGCTGTCGACCTGAATGGAGTCGACCCTGGTCGCTGTGGAGGTGTCGGGGCCGTTGGTGGGGATGCGGAACGACGAGCCTCCCACGGTGGCCGTCAGCCAGTAAAGGCTCTCATCGGGGTTGGCGATCTCCAGCCGGATATCGAAAAGCGGATAGTCCGGTACCAGTTGCGTGATGTTCGTCTCGTAATGGATGATCTTGTCGCAGCATTCGCCGCACAGGCTGCTTTCCTGCGGCCAGGTGGCCCGCCATGCGGTGAAGGTGACCGACATGTTGCGGGAGTGGAGGAACCGCACCGTCTCACCGTTGTGATAGGGAACATAACCCAGTGCTTCATCGGGCAGAGGCCCCATGTACAGCTCCTCAGGATCGCCGCAACGGGGACAGCCGGTGAGCAGCAGGGTGATCATCGGCAAAAGCCAGAGAATGTGCCTCTTCATGAAAAGGGGTTCATGATGTTGTGAGAAAATGTCACAAAATTTATGCCATAAAAAGATGAGGACCGCAGTCCTCATCTTTTTTTTCTGAACCACCACTTTTTCAGTTCATCGTAGAAGCCTTGCGGGGGTGGTGCGCACCGCAGGTTGGGAGGGCGTTCCCCTCTTCATTTGGTGTTCTGCTGACGGATCAGGTTGAGCGCCGAGCCGGCCTTGAACCATTCGATCTGGTTCTGGTTGTAGGAGTGGTTGACCAGGATGGTCTCCTGCGAGCCGTCCTTGTGGTGGATGACCACCGTCAGGGGCTTGCCGGGAGCGAACTCCTTGAGGCCGAGGATGTCGAAGGTGTCGTCTTCCTGGATCTTGTCGTAGTCGGCAGGGTCGGCGAAGGTGATGGCCAGCACGCCCTGTTTTTTGAGGTTGGTCTCGTGGATGCGGGCGAAGGAGCGTACCAGCACGGCCTTCACCCCCATGAAGCGGGGCTCCATGGCGGCATGTTCGCGCGAGGAGCCCTCGCCGTAGTTCTCGTCTCCCACGATGATCGAGCCTTTGCCGGCATCGCGGTAGGCCTTGGCGGCCTCCGGCACCGGCACATACTCGCCCGTGAGCTGGTTCTTCACCTTGTTGGTCATGTTGTTGAAGTAGTTGACCGCTCCGATGAGGAGGTTCTGGGAGATGTTCTCCAGGTGACCGCGGTAGCGCAGCCACGGACCGGCCATGGAGATATGGTCGGTGGTGCACTTGCCCTTGGCCTTGATGAGCAGATAGAGGCCGTAGAAGTCGTTGCCGTCCCAGGCGGGGAAAGGTTTGAGCAGCTGCAGCCGCTCGGAGTCGGGTTTGACCACCACCTCGACACGGCTGCCGTCCTCGGCGGGGGGCACATAGCCGGGATCGTCCACCTCGAAGCCTTTGGGCGGGAAGACCAGCCCTTCGGGCTCGTCGAAACGCACCTCTTCACCCTGTTCGTTGATGAGGGTGTCGTGCAGCGGGTCGAAGTCGAGACGCCCGGCGATGGCATAGGTCATCACCATCTCGGGCGAGGCGACGAAAGCATAGGTGTTGGGATTGCCATCGTTGCGTTTGGCGAAGTTGCGGTTGAAGGAGGTGACGATGGAGTTGCGGTGGCCGTCCTTCACCTCTTCGCGGTCCCACTGGCCGATGCAGGGGCCGCAGGCGTTGGCGAGGATCACTCCGCCCAGTTTCTCGAACACCTCGATCAGTCCGTCGCGTTCCATGGTGTAGCGCACCTGCTCGGAGCCGGGGGTGATGTAGATCTTCCCTTTGGGTTTGAGGCCTTTCTTCAGGGCCTGCCGTGCGATGGAGGCGGCGCGGGTGATGTCCTCGTAGGAGGAGTTGGTGCAGGAGCCGATGAGTCCGGCCTCGAGGTTGAGAGGCCAGTCGTTCTCGCGGGCCGTCTCCGCCATCTTCGACACCGGCGTGCGCAGGTCGGGCGTGAAAGGCCCGTTGAGGGCAGGCTCCAGCTCGGAGAGGTTGATCTCGATCACCTTGTCGAAATATTTTTCCGGGTCGGCATATACCTCCGGGTCGCCGGTGAGGTGTTCGCGGACGGCCTCGGCCATCGCGGCCACGTCGGCGCGGTGGGTCTGCCGCAGGTATTCGGCGGTATGGTCGTCGAAGCCGAAGGTGGAGGTGGTGGCTCCCACCTCGGCACCCATGTTACAGATGGTGGCGCGGCCCGTGGCCGACAGCGCTGCGGCTCCTTCGCCGAAGTATTCGAGGATGTAGCCGGTGCCTCCCTTCACGGTGAGGATATCGGCCACTTTGAGGATCACATCCTTGGGTGCGGCCCAGCCCGAGAGACGACCGGTGAGTTTGATGCCGATGATCTTCGGGAACTTCAGCTCCCAGGGCATGCCCGCCATCACGTCGACGGCGTCGGCGCCGCCCACACCGATGGCCACCATCCCCAGTCCGCCGGCATTGGGCGTGTGCGAGTCGGTGCCGATCATCATACCGCCGGGAAAAGCATAGTTCTCCAGCACCACCTGATGGATGATGCCGGCACCCGGCTTCCAGAAACCGATGCCATACTTGTTGGAGACCGACGCCAGGAAATCATACACCTCCTGGTTGGTGTATTTGGCCTTCTCCAGGTCTTTCTCAGCCCCTTCACGGGCGGTGATGAGGTGGTCGCAATGTACCGACGAGGGAACGGCCACCTTGTCCTTGCCGGCCATCATGAACTGCAGCAAAGCCATCTGGGCCGTGGCATCCTGCATCGCCACCCGGTCGGGCCGGAAATCCACATAATCCTCACCCCGACGGTAGGGGGCTGCGATGTCCGGGTCGGCCAGATGCGTGTAGAGGATCTTCTCCGTCAGTGTCAGCGGACGACCCAGTATCTTACGCAGTTCCGGGATCTTCTTCTCATAATTGTCGTATACCTTGCGGATCATCTCGATATCAAAAGCCATGACAGTCCTTTTTTATGGTTAAACGTTCGGCACACAAAAGTAGTAAGAAATCGCGAGTTTTCGGTTCATCCCGAGATGTTTCTGGGCTGTGTGGGGCGGTAGTGACGGGAAAAAGATGTATTTTAGCATCCGGCCGGCATCACAAAGGCCGGCCGTGACGGAGGCAAGCCGATGAAGATCCGTACAGGCCTGTGGGAGGACCATCTGCGCATCTCGCTCGATTCGATCCGCACGAACCGGGTGCGGGCAGTGCTGACGGTCTTCATCATCTCTTTTGGGATCATGGCATTGGTGGGTATCCTCACAGCCATCGACTCGATAAGGGGGTCGCTCACGCGGCAGTTCACCCTGATGGGGGCCAACACCTTTTTCATCGAGAGCCGGGGGATGTCCATCCAGATCGGCAAGAAGCATTACCGCAGGAAAAACCATGCCCGGATCACCTACCGTCAGTCCGAGCGTTTCCGCAGGGAGTTCCGCATGCCGGCTGTGGTGTCGGTGTCGGTGAATGCCTCGACACTGGCCACGGTGAAGTACCGCGACCGCAAGACCGACCCCAACATCCTTGTGATCGGCGGGGACGAGGATTATCTTCCAGTGGCGGGTGCCGAGCTGGAAAAAGGGCGGGGGCTGACGGTGCAGGACCTGGAGATGAACCGCAATGTGGTGGTGATCGGTCCCGACCTGGTGCGTAAGCTCTTTCCGCAGGAGGAGCCGCTGGGGAAGATCGTCTCCATCGGCGGGGCCCATTTCCGGGTGGTGGGTGTCCTGAAAGAGAAAGGCTCGAGCATCCTGGGGGCCGACCGCACCTGTCTGCTGCCTCTCACGACGGTACGGCATTATTTTTCCCGTCCCGGCATGACCTACCGTATCGGTGTGCTGCCGCTGGATCCCCGGATGCTGGATGTGCTGGCCGGTGAGGCCGAAGGTCTTTTCCGGGTCATACGGGGACTGGATGCCCGCGATGCGTCGGATTTCAACATTATGCGAAGCGACAACCTGGTGAACATCCTGATGGAGAGCATGCAGTATGTGACCATTGCTGCCACCGTGATCGGCATCATCACGCTTTTCGGGGCGGCCATCGGACTGATGAACATCATGCTGGTGACGGTCACCGAGCGTACCCGTGAGATAGGCATCCGCAAGGCCCTGGGCGCCCAACGTCGCACCATTCGCCTGCAGTTTCTCTTCGAAGCGGTGCTCATCAGCCAGATGGGAGGCTTGCTCGGGATCATCCTGGGCATCCTCATGGGCAACCTGATCTCGTTACTTACCCGCAGTCCTTTCATCATCCCCTGGGAGTGGATCCTGGGGGGCGTGCTCGCCTGTTTCGTGGTGGGCGTGGTGTCGGGTTTCTATCCCGCAGCCCGGGCAGCCCGCCTCGACCCCATCGAAGCACTGCGCTACGAATGAGCTTTCTTCTTGAAGATTTTTTGTAATTTGCAGCATGATGAAACCGTTGAAGATCGAACCTACCGAGAGAACTCCGGAGATCGTGCTGGGCGATGAAGGGCCTTTTCTCATTGCCGGCCGTTCCATCCCGGAGAACCCCGATGAGGTCTATCTGCCCGTGCTCGACTGGTTCAAGGCATTCTTCAGGAGGGATCCCCACAGATCTTTTGTGATGGAATTCCGGCTGGAATATCTCAACAGCGGGAGCACGAAATATGTCCTGGAGATCCTCCGGACCATCAAAAAACACTTGCGTCCGGACGAACGGCACATCATCCTCCGCTGGTACTTCGAGGAGGAGGATGAATCGATCGAGGAGCTGGGGTTGCATTTCCGGGATTACCTTCATCTGCCCATGGAGATCATCCCGGTGTACGGATAGTTGAGGGACAAGGAAAGCGAGCATAAAAAAAGGACGTTCCGCAGAACGTCCTTTTTTATTGAGCAGGGGTTGGTTGGTCTTCTCAGAGGCTCATGGCCTTTTCGATGAGGTCGACCACGCGGGCGGAGTAGCCCCATTCGTTGTCATACCACGAGAGCACCTTGACCATGTTCCCTTTCACCATGGTGCTGAGGGAGTCGAAGATGGAGGAGTGGGTGTTGTGGATGACGTCGACCGACACGATGGGGTCTTCGCAGTATTCGAGGATCCCTTTCATGGGGCCTTCGGCGGCGGCTTTCATGGCTTCGTTGACGGCTTCTTTGGTAACCGGTTTTTCGACATAGGCCACGAGGTCGACGAGCGAGCCGGTGGGTGTGGGCACGCGCACGGCCATGCCGTCCATTTTGCCGTCGAGGGCGGGGATCACCTTACCGATGGCCTTGGCGGCGCCGGTGGAGGTAGGTATCTGCGAGACGGCGGCGGCGCGGGCACGACGCAGGTCGCTGTGCGGCAGATCAAGGATCCTCTGGTCATTGGTGTAGGAGTGGATGGTGGTCATCAGGCCGTTGATGATGCCGAAAGAGTCGTTCAACACCTTGGCGATGGGAGCCAGACAGTTGGTCGTACAGGAAGCGTTGGAGATGCACTGGTCCTCGGGACGCAGCATCTCATCATTGACACCCAGCACGATGGTGTTGTCGATCTCGTCTTTGGCAGGCACCGTGAGGATCACCTTCTTGGCGCCGTTTTTCAGATGGTCGCCGTAGCCGCCTTTCTTGCCCTCACGCGAACGGAACACGCCGGTTCCTTCCACCACCACGTCCGGGGTCTCGGGCCACGGGATCTGCGAAGGGGTCGTCTCGGCCGAGACACGGATGGCCTGGCCGTTGACGATGATCGAAGTGTCATCCCACTCGACCGTACCGTTGAACTTACCCTGCGTCGAATCGTACTTCAGCAGGTGCGCCAACGTCTTGGTATCGGTGAGGTCATTGATACCAATGATCTCGATATTGTCTCTCTCCAGTGCCAGCTTGAACACATTCCGGCCGATGCGGCCGAACCCGTTGATCGCTACTTTTATTTTAGCCATGGTTCTCTGTTTGTTAAAAGATTAAAAATTAAAAAATTACAATTCTGTTAAAAAAATCACACAAAAATAGGACATTCTCATGACCTGACAAAGTCAGGCGGCTGAAAAAAGAAGGCTTTTAATAGGAAAAGGAATTGTCGAGCTGCTGGTTTTTCTCGTATGCCTTCTCGTAATATTTGTCGATGATCTTTCCGATGTGAAAACTGACATACAGGGAGATGAAAAGGCTGTTGTTGTCGGGGGAGGCCATGATGGGGATCTTTTTGGGGTAGGCATCCAGTGCGATGCCGGCCTCCAGGGCCTGTACCATGGGGTCGAACTTACTGAACTCGAAGTTGAACCCCAGCTTGGCGAACGCCCCCGGAACGAACTTCACCTCGTCCCATCCCTTGAAAAAAGAGGCCCTGCCGTAGATGTCGTTGGGGGAATGCAGGGAGGTGGGGTCGAACTTCATCTCCACAATGGTATAGGTGTTCATCGAAATGAAATGGATGATCTCGTAATAGACCGGCTTGTAGAAACCGATCGAAGGGCCAAAGGTGAAAAGGGAACGTACCGCCACCCCGCCCTTGTCGATCTTACGGAAGATGTCGCGCTGGAAACCGTATCCCAGACGAAAGTTGAAAAAAAGGTTCATCTTCCCGTACACAAACCCCCGTGCATTGGGAGAATAGGGGTTGTACATCTTGATCTCCTTGGGATGACGGAAATAGTTGAAGTCGAATTCGTATAACCGCTTGTTGAGATAATTGATCCGTTTCCCGTAACGGTAACCACCCCCGTAACCGGTGGAGTTGAGGGAGAAATGGACGGTCGACTCGTTGCGGTAGAAGATCTTTTGCTGTTCATCGATCTCTCCCTGCCCTTGCAAAAAGGGAATAAAAAAAAGGAAGAAAGTGAATATGACGATTACTTTCTTCATAGAAGGATGTATGTATGATGTCCGGGGCAGGGTCCCTGTTGTTCCTTACCCGTTGGAGGTTGTCTGGTGTGTTTCCGCCTTGCTGTAGGCCGGACAGGTCTCATTGTTGCACGAAGCGAGACCGGCAAGGAAAAGAGCAACTACAGCAACTACGATCACTTTCTTCATCATTCTGTCGGTTAGTTGTTCCTGTCACAAATTTGTTCCCAACAAAGTTAAATTTTTTTTCTGAAATATCCAATCTGCCCGTTACGAAAGCGGATGAAAAAGAAAAGGGAGACCGGACGGTCCCCCTTTCCTTGTTGGATAGGTACTTTTTCACATTCACAGGGAAGGTGTTCTTCCGGGTGTCCAGGGAGCCCCCATCTTTTCGAGGGCTTCTTCGAGGGGACGTATCCCTTCGTCGTAGGCTTTGCGGATGCGTTCGAGCAGGGGAGGAAGCTCTTCGGAGAGGATGCGGTAGTCTTCCTTCTCGGTGGTGGTGATGGCGGCCGTGGAGCCCCAGTGGGTGTAGATCATGTTGTTCATCCGCACGGCCAACGGCATCTTGTGGGGAGGGATCTCCTCCCAGCTGGCCTTGGGTGTGAAGCCGTTGAAGGCGAAACGGATATCTTCCAGTTCGCGTCTTACCTTGCGTGCCTGTTCCAGCATCTGCGGGGAGGCATCCACATGGTCGAGTGTCTGCAGGATCAGGTCGGCTTCCTTGATCAGCTCGGACGTACGTTCCATGGCTCCCTGGATCTTGCCGGCCAGACGGTAGGCTTTCTGCTCGAACCCGAAAACCTCTTTGGGATCGGCCGGCAGGGTGGCGTTGTCCAGCTTCACGGCCCGGAAAGGCACGGGGGGTACCAGCTCACGGATCTTACCTTTTTCGGATACCGAGAGCGATACGAAATATTTGCCGGGCATGGCCAGCATGCCGTCCTTGTCTCCGGCCGTGGGGTCGTATTTGCCGTTGCGCAGATGCAGGGGGAACGGCGCCGCATAACGCAGGTTCCATGTCACACGGTGGATGCCTTTGCTGCCCGAAGTATTGATCTTGCGCACCACATGACCTTCCTCGTCGGTGATGGTGAAGATGAGATGGGGTTTCTCCTCCAGCTTCTCCTCACGTACCTCGTCCCAGGTGAGTACTTTGATCTTCTCGCCCTTATCAAAGGCTTTTTTCTCCTGTTCGTGCCTTTTCTGTTTGTCGGTCTTGAGCGATTCCTTCAGATAATAGGTGAAGGTGGCGCCGAAAGGCGGGTTCTTGGCGAAATAGTAGGTGGAACCCTGGTTGCCTTTGCGGTGGGTCTGGATGTAGA
This sequence comes from uncultured Rikenellaceae bacterium, assembly GCA_964599235.1. Taxonomy (GTDB): domain Bacteria; phylum Bacteroidota; class Bacteroidia; order Bacteroidales; family VadinHA17; genus DRPN01. The sequence goes on along the minus strand of CAZRDX010000022.1, from coordinate 73,509 downwards.
TGAGGGCATCTTTCACGGGGAAGATGTGGGCTTCTTTCCTGTCCACCACATCGCGGTAGAGCCGCAGGGGGGTATAGTCGTCGAGGATGTAGAATCCGCGGCCGAAGGTAGCTGCCACCAGGTCGTTCTCCCGCTCCTGGATGGCTATGTCGCGCACCGGGATGTCGGGCATGCCGTTCATGAACTTGATCCACTCCTTGCCGCCGTCGGGGGAGAAGTAGAAGCCGAACTCGGTGCCCACGAAGAGCAGGTCGGCATCGACGGGGTCCTGGGCGATGGTGTGGACCGTTCCGTTGCCGGGCAGGTTGGCGGCGATGGAGGTCCAGGTCTTGCCCTTGTCGGTGCTCTTGAGCAGATAGGGTTTGAAGTCGTCTCGCTTGATGTTGTTGAAAGAGGCGTACACCACGTTCTCGTCGAAACGGGAGGGACAGATATCGCTCACGTAAGTGTATTCGGGCACGCCGGGGAACTTGTCGATCCTGGTCCATGTTTTCCCGCCGTCGTCGGTGACCTGGATGAGGCCGTCGTCGGTGCCGGCCCAGATAAGTCCTTCGCGCACGGGCGACTCGGCCAGGGATACGATGGTGCCGTAGAGGGATGTGGAGACATCCTTGCCCACGGCGTCGACGCTCCAGAACTTACCCATGACGCGGAAGGTGTTGCGGTCGAGGGCGCGGGTGAGATCGCCCGAGATCTCGGTCCAGGTGTTACCGCGGTCGTCGCTGCGGAACACTTTGTTGGCCGCCACGTAGAGCCGTGTGTGGGAGTGGGGGCTGATGATCAGGGGTGCATCCCAGTTCCAGCGGAAGGTGAGCTCGTCCTTGCCGGGCTGGGGCTTGATGTCGATGGCCTCGCCGCTGCGGCGGTCGTAACGTACACTGTTGCCGTACTGCCATTCGGAATAGACGATGTTGGGGTCTTCGGGGTCGACGGCTCCCCAGAAGCCGTCGCCGCCGACGGTGACGAACCATTCATCGCTGGTGACGCCGGCACGGGCGGTGTTGCGCGAGGGGCCGCCGAAGGAGTTATTGTCCTGGGTGCCGCCGTAGACGTAATAGAAAGGTTTGGAGTTGTCGAGGTAGACGCGGTAGAGCTGGGTCACCGGCAGGTTGCTCTTGAAGAGGTAGTTCCTGCCGCCGTCGAACGATTCGTAGAGGCCTCCGTCGCCGCCGATGATGAAGTGACCGGGCCGTTCGGGGTCGATCCAGAGGGCGTGGTCGTCGACGTGGCGGTGGTTGTTGCCCAGGGCCTGCCAGCTCTTGCCCCCGTCACGGGTGACCTGGGTGATGGTCTCCAGACTGTAGACGGTGTTGACATCCTTGGGGTCGCAGACGATCTCGTTGTAGTACTGGCCGGAGGCATGGTGGCCGCTCATTTTGGTCCACGACTCGCCGGCGTCGGTAGAGCGGAAGAAGCCGCTGGCATCGTCGGCGGCCTCGATGATGGCGTAGATGACATCGGGGTTGACGGGGGAGAGGGCCAGGCCGATGCCGCCCATGTCGGCCGAGGGGAGGCCGCGGGTGATCTTGCGCCACGTCTTTCCGCCGTCGGTCGACTTGTAGAAGGCGGTCTCGGGCCCGCCGGCGATGGCGGTCCACACATGCCGCCGCCGTTGCAGGCTGGTGGCATAGACCACATCAGGGTCACGCGGGTCGAGCAGCACGTTGCTGACGCCCGTGTTCTCGCTGATGTCAAGGATCTTCTCCCAGGTCTTGCCACCATCGGTGGTCTTGTAAAGGCCGCGGTCGCCGCCCGGCCCCCACACCGACCCTTCGGCGGCCACATAGACCACGTTGCTGTTACGCGGGTCGATGGCGATCATGCCGATCTGGCGGGAGTCCTTGAGACCCATGTTCGTCCAGCTCTTTCCGCCGTCGGTCGACTTGTAGACGCCGTTGCCGTAGCCCAGCGCACGCTGGTAGTTGTTCTCGCCCGTGCCGGCCCAGATGACGTCGGGATGGTTGGGGTCGATGGCCAGACAACCAATGGAATAGGCACCGTAATGGTCGAAGACGGGTTCGAACGTGGTGCCGTTGTTGACGGTTTTCCAGACATGGCCGGAGGCGGTGGCCACATACCAGACCGCATGGTCACGCGGGTCGACGGCGATATCGGCGATGCGGCCCGAGGCAAAGGCCGGACCGATGCTGCGCCACTGAAGTCCTGAGAAGACCGAGGCGTCGGTCTTCTTCACTTCGGGAGAGGTTTTTTTCTTGTCCTTCCCGCCGGCCATTGCGGCGGACGAGAACAGAAAAAGTCCTGCTGTCAAGATGCTGATAAAGAGTTTGGTAGATCTCATGGTTCGTTAATTGAATGGTATGATTATCCTCCCTGCCGGGATGGCTGCAAGGTAATAAAAAAAGGCCGGTTTTTACCGGCCTTTTTTCAGCATTCTGGTGTGTTTCAGCGGATGATGATCCGTCTGACGACGGTGTTGTCGCCGTCCTCGACACGGAGGAAGTAGAACCCGGCAGGAACGTTGACGTCGAAGGCTTCGGACACCTGTCCTCCTGCCGGCACCTCACGGGTGGTCATCACCTTGCCCAGGGTGTTGAACAGGGTGATCCGTACCGTCCGGCTGAACGGCTGATCGATGGTGACGTAGAAACGGCCGTCGGAGGGGTTGGGATAGACCGAGATCCTTCCCGTCGTCTGCATGTCGCCGATGCCGGTGACATCGGAGATGTCCTCGGCGCTGCGCGGCAGCAGCTTGTAGTTGCCGTAGGAGAAGTAAATGATCCCCTGCACATGGTAGACGTTCCCCACCACGAAGTCGTTTGCGGCATCATAGGGATAGAGGAAATCATCCACCCGGATCTCGCCGGTGCCGTCGTCGAACGACACCTCACCGTAGCCGAGGTTGTTGTCGATGCAGGAAGCGTTGTGGATGACGACGAAGACGCTTTCCCATTTTTCATCGGAAGCCTGACCTGTCGTGATCTCCACGGGCCCGGGCAATGCGTTCTCGTGGCTGTGGATCTGCAGGTCGAGGATGTTCTTCACCTCGGTAAGGCTGTAATATTCGGTGACGGTCCCGACGACGGTGAGGCTGTCGCCCACCTTGACGCTGTCGCGGCCGGGGTCGAAGACATAGATGCCGTTCCACGCGGCGGCGCTGTCCTGGAGGAAATATCCTTTGAAGTCGTTCTTGTAGATGTTCACTGCCGTGACGATGCCGCTTACCCGCACCAGCTGGTCGATGTAAGGCGAGTCGCCCGAAGCGTCGGTGGTGAACTGGACATCGTAGATGCCCACCTCGGCGGGGACGGGGGCGGTGGCGATGAGCTTCCATACCACGGATGTTCCGTCTTCGGCGGTGACGGTGATGTCGAGGGTGTCAGAGAGATCGAGGACGGTGCCCGAAGGCGGGTCGGCGGTGGCACCTACCGACACCTCGAACACGGGGGTCAGGGCCGTCATGTCGGTACCGTACGGCATGGGGACGGTCACGGTATGGGCGGTGGCGTCGATGACGGTCTCGCCGCTCTGTCCCTCGATGGACAGGCTGGTGATCTCAGCCTCACCGGAGGGTGCGGCTGCCACCGTCACCGTGATCGTCCAGGTGCGGGTGGTGAGACCATCCTCGGCAGTGACGGTGAAGGTCACCGGATTGGTGAAGTCGACCGTGTCACCCGAGATCTCTGCCATGCCGTTGTCGGCTACTGTGATCACCGGCACGAGCGAGTCGACCATATGCCCGGCGCTGTAAAGCACCTCGACGCTTACTGTGGCGTTGGCCGAGTCGATGGAGGTGGTGGTGCTCACCCGCACACCCGTGGTGTCGTACAGTACCACCTCGGTGATGGTGGTGTTGTCGCTGGCATCAGGTGTGGGATAACCCAGGTTGCCGACGAAATCCTTGTCCATGACCATCCACTCGGAGGTCTGTGCGTCGGTGCCGGCCGAAGCTTCCCAGCCGGCCACGACATTGCCTCTCACCACCGTTCTTTTGCGGATGAGGGTGTGGTCTTTGGTAGCTTCGCTGATGCCGGCCACGGGCCAGCCGTTGCCGGGATCATTGTCCGGATCGCCGATGATGTCGATGATGGTGAAGTTGGGGTTGTCATCCCACGATCCTCCGAGGAGCTGGACGATGGCACGGGCATCGTCGCCGTTGAACCAGGTAAGATACGGCCCGATAAGGGTGTCCACCACCGCGGCCGAATCGGCCAGCAGCGAGAAGTCGAAATCGGGATTGACGATCGTGTAGACATCCCCGGGCTGCAGCGTGCCGCTCAGCAGATAGGGTGGGTATTGCCAGCCCTTGCCGTTGTAGGAGCTCAAAATGGCGTACCGGGACAGGTCGATGGCATGATCGGTGGGGTTGTAGATCTCCAGGGCTTTGTTGCTGCTGCCGCCTTCCACGTATTCGGAGAAGTAAGGCTGATACATGGCCGCGGTGAAACGCCACTGGTCGTTGCCGGTGATACCTTCGAACTTGTTGTGCTTGAAGTCTTCCACGGCATCGGCATCCATGGTGAAGTAGTAGGTCTTGCCCGGTTCGAGGGTGATATCCAGCGGGAAGGAGATCATTTCGTCGTCATGACTGATGTCGCTGCCCGTCAGATCGTATTCTTTCAGTACTGTTCCGTCCTCTGCATGCAGATAGATCTTGCCGGTGAGGATATTCACCGTCTCGGTGAAATAAAGGGCGGCGGTGAATTCATAAGGTATGTCCTGAGCGTCGTTGGCGGGGACGGTCATGTCGATCTGTGGTGGGATGGTGTCCATGATGTAGAGGGGGTCGACGGTATCGCTGATGCTCAGCGGGTCGGCTGCATCGTAGATGACCAGCATCACCGAGTCGGTGGCGGCGTCCAGCGGGATGGGCAGCAGGGCCTGGCCCTGAGCAGCGTCGAAGATGATCGGGTTGCCCTCGTCATCTTCTATGATGAAATCCTCGTCGGAGGTATAGTCATGTCCGCCGAAGAAGACCGAGTCGACGAACTCTGCATTCCAGACCAGGCGGACCGTGTCGCCGACGTAGGCGGTGTCTTTGGGCTGTGGTTCGAGCAGCTCGACCTTGCGGGGGTCGATCAGCAGGACCGAATCGGCCACGTTCGAGGTGAACGAGGTGTCGGCGGCATCGAACAGCAACACGTCGTAGAAGCCTTCGTTGGCCTCATAGGGGATGGGCAGGTCGTAGCTGCCCGCGGTGGCGTCGACCACGATGGGACGGTCGTCGTCGTCGGTGATGATGAAGAAATGGCCTCCCATGCCTGCTCCCAGATAGAGGGAATCCACGTTCTTGGCGGTCCATTCAAAACGGATGGTGTCTCCAATGTAGGCTGTATCCTTCGGTTTGGGGCTGGTCATGTTCAGCTCGCGGGTGGCGATGGTGGTGACGGGCAACTTGACCGGGGCGGTCTGGAGGTTGGGTGTGGCCTCGTCGTCTTCGGCGACCACCCAGATATCATAGGAGGTCTCGGTGCTGAGCCCCTGGAGATTGATGCTGTAAGCCTGTTTCTCGCTGGGGATGAGCACCTGGCCGGAAGAGACGACGGTCACGCTGCCGTAATCTGCGCCGGCCTTCACCTGTTCGGCGGTGGGAGCGTCGGACCCAGCTGCCACGGCAATGGCATAGGCCGTGCCGGGCTCGTCCGTATGTACATAGACCACGGCATTCACATCACGCCCCACGGCAAAAGGATAACCGTCAGCCCACTTGGGAGGATTAAGGTCCGTCCACTCTTCAAAATCCGCGTTGAGCACGAGATTGGACCCTCCGTCCAGGGTCAGGGATGCATTATCCACCAGGACGGTGGCATCTCCGTCCCAATCAGTGGAAACATCATAGAACCTGATCTGTAGCACGGCCTTGGTGGCTCCGGCAGGGACCGTACCGTTGTACGTGATCGACTCCCATAGGTCACCGTCGTTGCTGAAAGCACCATAGTAGTTGGTGCCGGCATTGTAGATGATACACAGCCTGGCCCGTCCTGCGGGGTCATTGTCATAGACCCAGAACGATGCACTGATGGCAGAACCTTCGGTGACGTCTATGCTATCGCTCGTCAAATATTGATTACTGGTAGAAGTCCAGGTGACCTCACAACTGGCAGTTCCACTATAGACATTGCTGGTGTTCTTGACCGTTGTGATCGCCCCGCCATCAGGTGTCCAGTTGTTGGGTTGTGCCATTGCAATCCAAGGAATCACGGAAAAAGCAAAAAGGAAAAGTAGAACTTTCTTCATAATCAGATGTTTTTTAAGTGAAAAAATCAAATCTCAGTGCCTGCAAAAAGGGATAATAAATTTACGGATTTCTTTGATATGAACATCACTTTAGGGGGATAACTTTTTAACAGATATTTGATTTTTTTGTGAAGGACATTTTTCTGGTGATTAAGGGAAGGGAAATCAGGTGAAAATCATGACGGGGGTCAGGTGAGGATGTGGTGAAGTTGATTAGCTTTGCGTTCTCATAAAAATGACAGTCATGTTGGATACGATCTTTTCTCACCGTTCGATCCGGGCGTATCGTCCCGATCCTATTGCTGAGGATGTTCTGGAGGAGATCTTGCGTGCGGGTACGCGTGCCTCGACCACGGGCAATATGCAGGTGTACAGCATCATTGTGACGAAGGAGGAGGCCTTGAAGAGGCAGTTGTGGGAGGCGCATTTCCGTCAGGACATGGTTTTGCAGGCGCCGGTGGTGCTCACTTTCTGTGCCGATTTCAACAGGTTCACGAAGTGGTGTGAGTGGCGGAAGGCGAACCCCGGCTACCGTAATTTCCTCTCCTTTTTCACGGCGGCCATCGATGCCCTGCTGGCAGCGCAGAACGTGGCGCTGGCGGCCGAGGCGCACGGGCTCGGCATCTGTTATCTGGGTACCACCACCTACATGGCCGGCCGCATCGTGGAGATCCTCCGTCTGCCCGAACTGGTGGTGCCGGTGACCACCCTCGTGGCAGGTTACCCTGCCGAGGATCCCCCCCTCACCGACCGTCTTCCCCTCGAAGGAGTGCTCCACCAGGAAACCTATCATGACTACGACAGGGAGGCCATCGACAGGATCTATGCCGAAAAGGAAGCACTCGAAGAGACAAAAAAACTGCTGGAGATCAACGGTAAGGAGACCCTCGCCCAGATCTTCACCGACAACCGGTATACCCTGAAGGACAATGTGTATTTTTCGAAAGCCTACCTCGAGGTGATCGAACGTCAGGGTTTCCGGAAAGATGAAGAGAAAACTGAACCACAACCATAAGGAAGAAGATGGGAGATCAGAAAGAACCGAAATGTCTTGTATGCGGAGGCAATGAAGATCAGGTGCCGCTGCTTGAGATCAAATACAAAGGGGAGCGTTACCACATCTGTCCCCAGCATATCCCCGTCCTGATCCATGAGCCGGGGAGGCTGGCGGGACGGCTGCCCGGTGCCGGGGATCTGCAGCCGGGATGAGCCTCCCGGCGTTCAGGACGGGTTTCGGAGGAGCTGTTGCAGGCATTTTTTCCGGAAAGAGAAAGGGGGGACCTTTTTCATGTAGTCGTCGTAGGCTTTGCCGAACTTTTTCCGGGCCTGGGGTTCTTCCACGAATCGGATGAGCAGCAGGATCAGGAGTGTCTCGGCGGGGGCGGTGAACAGGAGAAAGGTGGGGGAGCCTGCCAGCAGGGCGAACGCCCACGGGAAAAGCATCAGCCCCAGGTGCATGGGATGGCGCATGCAGCCGTAAGGACCGGTGGTGACCAGACGGTTGGTATCCAGACGTTTCACTGTTCCTTCCCGTCCGTGACGGGCCAGATACCTGCCGGTATTGCGGCTGATGAGAACGACCAGATGCAACAGTACGCCGCCCGCCACAGCCGTCAGCAGATGAAAGGACCAGGAATGCCATAGACCGGGGAACCACCTATGATCCAGCCATATACTCAACGCTCCGCCTCCGAAAAGAAGAAGGATCCAGATCAGCAGACGGCTCATCTCATCCGGATGTTATCGCGTGAAAACCCATGTGTCACCTGACGAGAGGTTGGCGTCGTAAGCATATCCCTCCAGGTCGAACAGCTTCAGCTCCTCGGGATCGTCGATACGCCGTTCGATGATGAAACGGGCCATCCTCCCCCGGGCCACCTTGGCATAGGTGGAAATGATGCGAAAAAGACCGTTGCGGTATTCCTTGAAAACAGGGGTGATCACCCGGACACCCAGCTTCTCCGTGTCGACTGCCGAGGCATATTCCTGGGAAGCGAGGTTGACCAGGAGCGGTATCTTATGGTGGGCTAGGATCTCTTTCAGACGGCGGGTGATCTTATCTTTCCAGAAATTATACAGGCTTTTTTTGCCGTTCACCTGCAGGGGGATGCCCATCTCCAGACGGTAGGCCTGCACTTTGTCGAGGGGGCGGAGCAGGCCGTAGAGGGCCGACAGAATGGCCAGATGGTCCTGGGCGAAGAGATGATCCTCCTGGTCGAAGCTCTCGGCCTCGAGCCCGCGGTAGACATCGCCCTGGTAGGCCAGGATGGCCGGGCGTACCGCAAAATCCAGCGGATCGCGACGGAAAGAGGCAAAACGCTCTGCCGTGCTGAACGACAGCTCCGGATTCACCCGCAGAAGCTGGCTCAGTTCCACCGGACTGTATCCCTTCATCTTCTTTGCGATCTGCCACGCCTCCTTCACGAAAAAAGGCTCCGTCATCATGGCCCCCCCATTGGCCAGCAGGAACAACGGCGGGACCGATGTGCTTACCGACATTCGCTTGGAAGGTGAAAGGATCGAAAGCATCTTGATTTAGTTTTGGTAAATATATACAAAAATCGGGCAATTTTTCACCGGATTTGTTTATCTTTTCCTGACCATCATGACACCCGAACCATGACGGCCGGTTTCAGAAAAGATCTGCAGTTCTATAAGTTCTGTGCGTATGGTTTCCTGAAGAACCTGCGGTTCTTCGAGCCCTTCCTGTATCTTTTCTTTCTTGAGAAGGGGCTCACCTACCTGCAGATCGGGACGCTGGTGACGATAAGGGAGGTGTTGCGCAACATCCTGGAGATCCCCACCGGCATGCTGGCCGATGTGATGGGACGCCGTCGTACGATGATCGCAGCTTTCTCCTTCTATATAGTTTCGTTCGTTGTTTTTTATTTCACCTCGGCCTATCTTCTTTTTGTGGTGGCGATGGTCTTTTATTCGGCCGGGGATGCTTTCCGGTCGGGGACCCACAAGGCGATGATCTTTGAGTACTTACGGCTGAAGGGATGGGAGGATCAGAAGGTGTACTATTACGGTCATACGCGCTCGTGGTCGCAGATGGGCTCGGCGCTTTCTTCGCTTCTGGCTGCAGCCATCGTGTTCGGGTGGGGGGATTATGCTTCGGCCTTTCTTTTTTCCACGGTCCCTTATATGCTCGATCTTCTTCTTTTGCTCAGTTATCCCCGTGAGCTGGACGGTGAACGCCGGCAGGTGGATAGGCTGGGGTGGGGGGATGCTTTTATGGCGGTGGTACGGGAGATCCTCTCCGAGTTGCGACGGCCCGACCAGCGGCGTGCTCTTTCCAACCTGGCCTTGTACAGCGGCACCTTTCGGGCGCTGAAGGATTACCTGCAGCCCGAGCTGGCGGCGCTGGCCGCCGTGATCGCCCTGCACAGCGGCGTTGCCGATGAGAAGAAAGTCTCTGCCCTGGTCATCGGGGTGATCTTTTTTTTTCTGTATCTGGCCTCATCGTTTGCTTCACGATACTCCGGCACCTTCACGGCGCGTCTGGGAGAGCTTGCCAGGGCGCTGAACCGCACCCTGGTGGCCGGCCTGCTGCTGGTCATGGCCGCCGGCCTCTTCTTCCTGCTGCCCGGCCCCTGGCGGTGGAGCGTGGTCATCCCCTTCACGGCCATGTATATGCTGGAGAACCTGCGGCGTCCCGTGGGAGTGGCTTACATCTCTTCCCTCTTCCCTTCCGATATCCTGGCCACGGTGCTCAGCACGGAATCCCAGGTGCGGAGCCTCATGGCGGCTCTCATTGCCCCGGCGGCCGGATACCTGGCCGATCACTTCGGCGTGGGAGAAAGCCTCGCCCTCACCGCCCTCTTCCTCCTCCTGCTGCAACCACTGGTACGATTGAAAAAATGAAAGGATTTCCCGGGGAAATCGTACCTTTGCTCTTAAATTATGACCGAGCTTTAATTATGGAACATCATCGCTCCCGAATCCTTCTTCTCTTCTTCCTTTTCAGCCTGGCCGTGCATGTCCGGGCGCAGTACAGCGAAGTGGAGCTCATGAGGAACAGAATGGGTATCAATGTCTTCAGTTATGTGAATCGCCCGGTGGTGGGCGAAGAGGATGGTTACTGGCCTGTGGTCTTTCACGGGCTTATCTACACACGCGACATCGGAAGCGACTATTTCATCCGGGCGCGGTTCGACTATTTCCAGCGCAACCATGACCATTCCATAACGGATGATATGGACCTGGATCTGTACTCGGACATCCAGATGGGTGGCGGTTGGGGCCATGCCTTTGGCGATGGGGTGGTTGTCCCCTATCTGGCCTTGGATGTCGTAATGATCAGTGCCGTGAAATATTCCGAGAAAGGAGGGGTGGCTGCAGGCGAGTATCGCAAGCTGCAGACACGCCGTCTGGGAGGGGCGGTGATGCCCCTGGCAGGATTGACGTTCCGGGTGACCGATGTGCTTTCCTTCTCGCTGGAAACCAATATGGACTTGGGATACACCCGTGAGAAAGGAACCGATTTTACATGGGACAGCGAAGGTGTACCCCGCGAAAAGAGCGTAAAGAAGAACATCTTCTTCGGACGATGGAATCCCGTCAGCCTCCTGTCGTTCGAGCTGAGTTTCTGACCATGGAACCAATCCGGAATTTAATGAAATATGCTTTGTTGGCTGGCCTGCTGTTCCTGACAGGGGCTGTGGCCTGTGACCGTAATACGACTGTAGATATGATCCAACCTCCTGTGGCTGAGAAGATACCGCATAAGCTGGTGGCTCACGGTGATACGCGTATCGACAATTATTACTGGATGCGGCTGAGCGACGATCAGAAGAACGCGAAAGTCCCCGACGAGCAGACACGCAAGGTGCTCGACTATCTTCATGCCGAGAACGATTATTGCGAAGCGAAGCTGGCCCCGGTACAAGAGCTCAGGGAGAAACTTTACCGGGAGATCACCGGCCGTCTCAAGCCCGATGATGTTTCGGTGCCTTTCCCGGAGAATGGTTATTATTATTACACCCGTTACGAGGAGGGCAAGGAGTATCCCTTGTATTGCAGGAAAAAAGGGTCGCCCGAGGCACCCGAGGAGGTGATGCTGGATGCCAACGAGCTGGCGGCCGGTCATGATTATTTCGGTATCGGCGGTTGGAGCGTCAGCCCGGGCAACGACCTGCTGGTTTTTGGGGTGGATACCGTCGGACGGCGGCAGTATGTACTGATGTTCAAGGACCTGAGAACCGGCGACCTGCTGGCCGACGAGGTGCCCAACACCACCGGCAGCGCCGTATGGGCCAACGACAACCGTACCGTCTTTTACACACGCCGCGACCCGGTCACCCTCAGAGCACAGGAGATCCTGCGCCATAGCCTCGGCACCCCCGTCGGCGAAGACCCGTCGGTCTATTTTGAGAAAGACGAGACCTTCCGTACCGGCATCTACAAGACCAAAAGCAGGAAATACCTGATCATCTGGTCGGAGCAGACCCTTTCGTCGGAATACCGTTACCTGGATGCTGACGACCCCGGCGGCACGTTCCGCGTTATTCAGCCCCGGCAGCGTAACCTGGAATATTCCGTGGATCATTTTGGCGACTATTTTTACATCCGCACCAATGCCGGCGGGGCGAAGAACTTCAGGCTGGTGCGGGCACCGGTGGACCGTCCCGGCATGGCCTACTGGGAGGAGGTGCTCCCTTACGACAGCACCGTCTACCTCGAAGGGTTTGAGATCTTCCGCGATCATCTGGTCTTGTCCGAGCGGGTGAAAGGTCTGACCGAGTTGCGGGTCATCCCCTGGGACACACCGGACCAGGGCTGGTACATCACCTACGATGAGCCGGCCTATGTGGTGCGTCCTTCGGTGAACCGCGAGTTCAACACCACGGTGTTGCGCTTCACCTATTCCTCATTGGTGACCCCCACCACGGTGTACGATTACGACATGCGTACCAGGAAGAGCACCCTCCGGAAAAGGGATGAGGTGCTGGGGGGTTATGATCCATCGGCATATGCCGAAGAACGTCTGTTCGCGCCTGCCTCCGACGGTACGCTCATCCCGGTGACCCTGGTTTATCGCAAGGGTCTCCGCCATGACGGGGAGAACCCGCTGCTGCTTTACGGTTACGGCTCCTATGGTTTTCCGGTCGATCCCTGGTTCCGTTCCGACCGGCTCAGTCTGCTCGACCGCGGTTTCATCTATGCCATCGCTCATGTGCGTGGCGGAGGAGAGATGGGACGCCGATGGTATGAGGACGGTAAACTCCTGAAAAAGAAGAACACTTTCACCGATTTCATCGCCTGCAGCGAGTATCTCATCGATCAGGGCTATACCCATCCCGGCAAGCTCTTTGCGTGGGGCGGCAGTGCCGGCGGCCTGCTGATGGGTGCCGTGGCCAACATGCGGCCCTCGCTGTACCGCGGCATCATCGCCAATGTGCCTTTCGTCGATGTCGTCACCACCATGCTCGATGAGAGCATCCCCCTCACCACCTTCGAATATGATGAGTGGGGAGACCCCCGTATCAGGAAGTATTACGATTACATGCTCTCCTATTCCCCTTACGACAATGTCACGGAACAGGATTACCCCGCCATGCTGGTGACCACCGGCTACTGGGATTCTCAGGTGCAGTACTGGGAGCCGGCCAAGTGGGTGGCCAGACTGCGTGACAGGAAAAGCGACGACAACCTCCTGCTGCTCCATGTCAACTTCGACGCCGGACACGGCGGTGCTTCAGGCCGCTATCGCCGCTACCGCGAAACCGCCATGGAATATGCTTTCATCCTTCATCTCTTGGGACAGCGGCAATGAGGCGGTTATGAAAATAGGTATTTAAATAGGTATTTTAATTGATATTTAAATAGGTATATCCCTCCGGTTCGATGGGGAGGAACTTTCCGGACAACATAGAGGAGAAACTGGGTTTCCGTCAGGTGCGGCAGCTGGTGGAGAAGTACCTGCTTTCGCCCATGGGCAGGCGGGAGACGGCCCGCATTGCTTTCGATGCAGATGTGCAGCGGGTGAGGGAGACCCTGGCCGTCACGGGCGAGTTCCTGGAATTGCTGGAGGAGGGTAAAGACCTGCCGGGCGGGACTTTCATCGATATGACACCGGTGCTGGAGAAGATCGCTGCCGAGGGGGCTTTTCTCACGGTGGAAGAGCTTTTCGACCTGCGCCGTTCGCTGGAGACCATGCGGGTGCTGTACCGTTTCGGGGAGGGGCTGGACGGGGAGCGTTACCCGCGATTGCGGGAGCTGCTGACGGGGGTACGTCTCTATCCTTTTGTGCTGGAGAATATTGATCGTGTGCTCACCTCCCGCGGCACGGTGAAAGACAGTGCCTCGCCGGAGCTGCGACGCATACGTGCAGAGATGAGTGCCCGCCGCCGGGCTCTCACACAACGCATGCAGCATCTTCTGCATGAGGCGCTACGTCATGGCTGGGCCGACGAAGGCACCTCACTCACCCTCCGCAACGGCCGCATGGTCATCCCCCTCGCGGCCACCCACAAACGCCGCATCCCCGGCATCATCCTTGACGAGTCGGCCACGGGCAAGACCGTCTTCGTCGAGCCGGCCGAGGCCGTCGAGCTCAACAACGAACTGCGTTCGCTCAGCTTTGCCGAGGAACGTGAGACCGAACGCATCCTCCGACATCTGGCCGATCTGTTCCGGCCCTATGTGCCCGACCTCCAGGCTTCGTACCATCAGCTGGGCATCCTCGACATGGTGCGTGCCAAGGCGCTTTTTGCGCGTGACCTGGAGGCTGTCGTCCCCGAGATCCGTGAGGAGCCCGGGGTGGAGTGGCGGCAGGCACGTCATCCCCTCCTGGTGGTCAACTTCAGGAAAGAAGGACGACAGGTGGTGCCCCTCGATATCCGTCTGGACCGTCATCAGCGTATCCTCGTTATCTCCGGTCCCAATGCCGGTGGCAAATCGGTATGCCTGCAGACCGTCGGCCTGTTGCAGTACATGCTGCAGTGTGGTCTGCCCGTGCCGGTGGCCGCAGGCTCGCGTTTCGGTATTTTCGGGGAGATCTTCCTCGATATGGGCGACGAGCAGTCGATCGAGAACGATCTGAGCACTTACAGTTCCCGTCTTCTGGCGATGAAACATTTCCTGCGTCATGCCGGCCCGCATACGCTGGTGCTGATGGACGAGCTGGGGACGGGTACCGAGCCGATGCTGGGCGGAGCGCTGGCCGAGACGGTGCTGCGTCGCCTCAACAGGATGGGAGTTTACGGGGTGGTCACCACCCATTACACCAACCTCAAGCACCTGGCCGCCTCGGAAGAGGGTATCGTCAACGGGGCGATGCTGTTCGACCACGGCAACATGCGGCCGTTGTACCGTCTGGATACAGGCAAGCCGGGCAGCTCGTTCGCTTTCGAGATGGCTCGCCGCATCGGCCTGCCCGAGGAGGTGCTGCAGGAAGCTGCCGGCAAGGTGGGCGAGGAGCATGTACTGTTTGATAAGCACCTCAAGGAGATCCTGCGCGACAAGCGATACTGGGAAAGCAAACGACGGCGCATCCGGCAGGCCGAGAAAAGACTGGAGAAGTTGCTGGAGGAATATGAGCAGGAGATGGCCGGTCTGCAGCGCCGCAGGAAAGAGATCCTGGATGAGGCCAGGCAGGAGGCGGGACAACTGCTCTCCGACGTCAACCGCCGCATCGAAAGGACCATCCGCGAGATACGGGAGGCCCAGGCCGAACGGGAAAGGACCAGAGCCGTACGCCGGGAGCTGGAAGAGTTGAAAGAGAAGGTGACGGCCCGCCGGGAGAAGGAGGACCCCTTGGAGCAACGGCTGCAACAGGTGCGGCGACGCAGGAAGAAACAGGAACAGGAGACCTCCCCACAGCCGCGGCCCCTGCAGCCGGGCGATAAGGTGCGCATGAAAGGTGCCGAGGCTGTCGGTGAGGTGATCTCGACGGGACGTGACGCCTGTTGGGTGGCCTTTGGCAACCTCACCACCCAGGTGGCTGCCGACAAGCTGGAGCGTGTGGACGAGGAGACCGCCCGCCGCCACGATGGGCCCGCCGCCCCCCCCTCCTGGCACGAAGAGCTCAGGAAAAGGAAACTCCGTTTCTCACCTGAGCTGGACGTGCGCGGGAAAAGGGTCGAGGAAGCCCTCCGGGAGGTCACCGCCTTCCTCGACGAGGCGGTGATGGTGGGAGAACACTCCCTGCGCATCATCCACGGCAAGGGTAACGGCATCCTGCGCCAGACGATACGCGACTACCTGGCCGCCCATGAACTGGTGGCACGCTTCGGGGATGAACATGTCGACCGTGGAGGGGCAGGGGTGACCCTCGTCGAACTGGAGTTGTAACATGAGCAAGGAGAAGACGACCATCCTGGTGTATGCGGAAAAGATGACCCCGCGTCTGCAGTGGATCCTGCGGGAGGTGCTGGGTCGTCGTCTGGGGCTTGATCATTTGCTGATCGACGACCGCGAGGCATACCGTCACGGACATACGCCGGGCATCACCTATGCCCGTGAGGCGGTGGGCAGACGTCATGAGCTGGTGATCTGGCCTTCCGGCTTGCTGGAACGCCGCGGGACGGAGCCCCTCACACCGTCCCTGGCCTACGACGGGGAGGGGCATCCTCTGCTCTTCCCCGCACCGGCGGGTTATGATCTGCCCCTTGACATCTTTTCTGCAGCTTTTTATCTTCTTTCGCGTTACGAGGAGTACCAGCCTTTCACCCCGGACGGGATGGGACGTTTTCCTGCTGCGGCCAGTATGGCTTACCGGGAGGGATGGCTCGACGAGCCGGTGGTCGATCTCTGGTCTTCCTGGCTGGCCGACAGGCTGGTGCGGCAGTCGGATGAGATCAGCTACCGGGTGCCGCCCCTGCGTTTTGTGGCCACGTACGACATCGACCAGGCCTATGCTTACCGTGGCAAGCCGTGGTGGCGTCTGCTGCCGGGCGGCTTGGTGCACGGCGACCTGGGACGGCGCTGGGCCGTCTGGCGTGGGAAAAAGCAGGATCCTTACGATACCTTCGAGAGGATCAGAACGACCCATGCCCTGCTCCGTGAGCGTCCGGTCTTTTTCTTTCATGTGGGCCGGTGGGGCAGATACGACAAGAGTCTTCCGGCTGCCGGCGAGACGATGCGGGAAGTGGTGCGTCAGGTCGGCCGGTACGGCCAGGTGGGCCTTCATCCCTCGGTGCATGCCGCCCGGGATAACCGTATCCTCGTCAAGGAGCTGGAACAGCTGGAGGCCTTGAGGGGCGATGTGGTGCTGATGAGCCGCATGCATTACCTCATGATGCGTTTCCCTGACATACCGCGGGCCCTCGTGGCGGCGGGCATCCGGCAGGACTTCTCACTCACCTATCCTGACGAACCAGGCTTCCGCGCCGGCACTTGCCATCCTTTTCAGTGGTATGACCTCGAACGCGAGGAAGAGACATCGTTGCAGCTCGTTCCCACCACCCTGATGGACGGAGCCCTGTTCCGCAAGGCCTCCTCGCCCGGTGAGATCACCGCCTGCCTTGAGCATTTCCGAAAAAAAACAGAGCCTTACGGAGGACTGCTGGTCACCCTCTGGCACAACCACACCCTCTCCCTCGAAGGGAGATGGGCACCTCTGGCACAGGCTTACCTGGATTGGGTGAAAGAACATTTTTCAAAGGGATGATACGTTATCTGCGGCACGAAGAGATCGACAGGGAGGCGTGGGACCACACGGTGGAAGGTGCGCTGGCGGGGTTGCCCTATGCCCTCTCCTGGGTGCTGGATCTGATGTCGCCGGGATGGGAGGGACTGGTGAGTGCCGGCTATGAGCTGGTCTTTCCCCTGCCGGTCAGGAAAAAGCTTTTCCTGCGCGGTGCCCTGCAGCCTCCCTTCCTGCAGCAACTGGGTCCTTATGCCGGCAGGCCTGTCCGGCAGGAGGATGTGCGGGCCCTGACGGAAGCCCTCCCCCCGCATCTGCATTATGTCGATCTTTGGCTCAACGAGCAGACCCCTATGGAAGGGTGGACGGGAAAGGTGGAAAGGATGCGTAACATCCTGCTGACCCTCGACCCCGGCGCACCCCGGCGCTATCATACCAATATGCGTAGGAACCTGAAGAAGTTCACGGTGGCAGGATGGTCGGTGCAGGAAGAGAACGACCCTGCGGTGGCGGCCGCTATGGTGGATCTGTTCAGGAGAGGGCAGGGGAAAGCTTACGGCCATCTGCGGGAGGAACACTATGACAGGCTGGTCCGTCTGCACCGGCATTTTCTGGAGCGGGGGATGGCGCGGCTGCTGACGGTGCGTGACGGGAAGGTGCTGGTATGTGCCGCGTTGTTCATCGTATGGCGGCAACGGTGGATCTTTCATTTCTCGGCCACGGATCCGCACCGGCGCGATCATCATCTTCTCGCCGGGATCCTGGACCATTTCATCCGTGAGCATGCCGGCAGCGGCAAGATCTTAGATCTTGAGGGAGCCCAGGCGGAGGGGCTGGCCCGTTTTTACAAGGGTTTAGGTGGTGAGGAGCGTTTCTTTCCGCGCTGGCGTCTGCATCGTCTTCCCCGGCCATGGGAGTGGCTCGGGCGTTCATGAGCCTTTTTTCCTGCGGCGGGCGCGTCGTTTTTCTTTTTGTCTGGCCTTGATCTTGTCGGAGAGGTAGGCAGCCAGGAAGAACATGTCACGGCCGATCTGGAAGGTGTATTCGTCGTACTTCATCGCCTCCACCTGAGTGTCGTCCCAGATGTCGGGACGCTGCCAGTGACAGGGGATGACGCAACAGGCACCGTACTCGGAGAAGTCCACCTGGTCGGCAGCGGGGTTGACCGGCACGGCCAGGAATCCGTCATGGGGGTTGGCATGGTAATCGATGCTCTTGGCAAAAATGGTATAGTCGGGGAACATCCTGCCCAGGTTGAAGAAATAGACCGGATTGTCGGCATAGCCCTGTACCGGAAGGATGGTAAAGCCGTGTCGTTTGAGTGCGGCCACGATGCGGTAGTTGATGGCGTCGGGCTTCAGTCCGCCGGAATAGACACGGATACCGGATACTTTGTAGTAGTTGAGAGCGGTGTAGAGCCAGATCTGGGCCAGCTGGGTGAGCGAGCCGTCGGTGACGCCGGCAAAGAGGATCTCGCCCCGGCCGCGGGTGTCAAGCATGTGCAAAAGGGTGTCGCCGATAAGACGAAGCGTATCGCGCCGGGAGGACGGGATATGCGAAGCCTCTTTTGTCAGATGCTGACACTCTTCATAGAGCACAGGATAGAAACGCTGGGCAGCTCCTTCGTAAGGAAGGAAGAGCAGTGAAAGAAGGACGACGATGGTCGGCAACGTACGCATGGCGAAAGGCTCCTGGCTAAAATACGAAAAAATCCCGCTGCGGAAAAAAGAAAGGCCTTCCCGCTGCCGGGAAGGCCTTTCTTTTTGTTGTACAGATGGATCCTATCTTTCTTTGTGGCAGAACCACCAGTCGTAACATTCGTACTCTTTGAGGCGCTGTTCGGCGGTCTCGACATCGGTGGCGGGCGGGATGATCACACGGCTGCCCATGAAATCGTTCTCGGGCCAGTTGGCCGGCGTGGCCACACCCTCGCTGTCGGACACCTGCAGTGCCTTCACGGCACGCAGTACCTCGTCGAGGTTCCTGCCGATCTCCTGTGGATAGTAAATGATCAGACGGATCGTTCCTTCCGGGTCCATCACATAGACCGCACGCACCGTCGTCGAGCCTTTGCCGGGGTGCAGCAGACCCAGCTTGTTGGAAACGGTACCCAGATTGTCCGCAATGATCGGGAAGGGAATCTCCACATCCAGCTTCTCCTTGATCCACTCATGCCACTTGATATGGGCAAACACCTGGTCGACCGACAGCCCCAGCAGTTCGGTGTTGATCTCCTTGAACTGGTCGTACAACTTGGCAAAACCCACGAACTCGGTGGTGCAGACCGGCGTGAAGTCGGCCGGATGACTGAACAATACCAGCCATTTGCCTTTGTAATCCTCGGGAAGCCTTTTCACCCCATGGGTGGTCTGTACTTCCATTTCGGGAAACTTGTCCCCTAACAGCGGAAAAGTGTGTTCTCTCTGTTCCATTTTTCTTTGTTTTTGATGGTTTTGATTATTGATTGTATGAATTTGCCGATGGTTTTGTGTCTGAAATGCGGGCCTTGATCTCCACGCGGTAATCCTCGATCACCATACCCGGGATCTGCTTGCGGCGAAAATATTCCTCCAACAAATGGTTGAGTTCATGATCCTCGAAATCGACGATCTCGCCCGACCCTTCCAGATAAAGATGATGATGGCGTTCAACAAAAGGATCATATCGCATGACATCACGGTCGGTCTTGATACGCAGGATCAGGCCCTTCTCGACGAAAAGATCGAGTGTCTTGTAAACTGTCCCGGAAGAGATGTCAGGTTCCACACGCTTGACCTCACTGATCACCATCTCCGCGGTGGGATGGTTCCGCATCCCCGAGATCACCTCCAGGATCACCTTCCTTTGCGGGGTCACCTTCAATCCATGCTCCCTCAACCGCTCCTGTATGCTTTTCCCGTTTCTCATGAATATTAAATAATAATTATTCTTAGATAAGAACAGTTGCAAATTAATAACATATTTCTGAGACCGCAAAGTTTTTTTGGTGTTTTTTTTGGGAAATGAAATGATTATGTTTGCAGAAAATCCGTCTCATGATCTGAATATCAGGCGATGAGAGACATAAAGAAAGTTGGGTGGTTGGTGCTTTTGTTGGTCATTATTTTCTCTTGTGATCGAGGGGAGAAGGGGGTATCGCTGAGGCCGGGGATGTTGGTGAGTGATACGGTGGTGGGGCATTACGATACTGCTTTTGTCCGGTTGATCGTGCGTGGGATCGAAGGGGTTGGCAGGGTGACGCTTAGGTATGATGTGGCTGCGGTGCGGCTTGTCTATCTCACGAGGGATGCGGAGGGCAAAGTGGTTCCCGCCTCGGGGTTGCTGGTCGTTCCGGAGTGTACGGGGTCCTTTCCTTTGTTGAGCGTTCAGCATGGTACTGTTGCGCGGCGGGAGAATGTTCCTTCGCAGGATCCGTTGCTGAATGAAGGGGTGGTGTCGCTCATCACGGGTTCGGAAGGGTATGTTACGCTCATTCCCGATTATCTTGGGCTGGGGGTCTCAAGGGAGATGCATCCTTATCTCATGCGGGATGTTCTGTCGGGCAATGTCACGGACATGATCATGGCGGTCCTGGAGTATATCCGGGGGAGGGGGCTGACCATTGACGGGACTCTTTATCTGGCCGGATATTCAGAAGGGGGGTATGTGACCATGGCCGTGCATCGAGCCATGGAGTTGTACGGAGCTCCGGGTGGTCTGGAGGTGATGGCCTCGGCGCCGATGGCCGGCTCGTACGATCTGAAGCTTACGGTGGATACGATCCTTTCGTACGGTGTTTACCGTTCGCCCGCTTTCATTGCCTACACCTTGTGTGCCTACGACCGTTTCTATCACTGGAACAGGCTGGCTGCGATCTTCCGTGCTCCCTATGCTGCAATGATCCCCGGTCTGTTCGATGGGGCGCATACCATCGGAGAGATCAACAACAGACTGCCGGTGCAGATCGATTCTCTGTTACGGGGCGATTTCACGGCTGCCTATGAGGCGGGTGGTACGCCCTGGCTGACGGAGGTGTTGCAGGCGAACAGCCTGCTCGACTGGGTTCCGGCCGCACCGGTGCGACTGTATCACGGCGACAGGGATATGACCGTCCCTTACTGGAATGCTGTGAAGGCGAAAGAAGAGCTCCTGCGGCTCGGCGGAAAAGAGGTCACGCTGGTCACCATCGAAGGAGGGAACCATGACTCGTCGGTGACCCCTTCTTTCATCGGAGCCGTTCACTGGTTCGATTCCCTGCGCAACGCGAGATAATGCCTGTCAAAAAAAAAGCTGCCCGGGTCCGGGCAGCTTTCGGCAGGGTTGATAAGCTTCGTCAGCGTTGAATGATCAGGCGGGCCAGCCCTATGCGGTTGCCCTTGTAAGCTTTCAGGTAGTAGATCCCATTGGGCAGGCCGGAGAGGTCGAGGTGTTGTTCTTCCCTGTCGAGGCGGAAGGTCATGAGTATCTGTCCGCTCAGGTTGAAGAGGGAGACTTCGGCACCCGGCATGTCGGTGGCACGGAGGGTCACCGGGCCGGTGGTGGGGTTGGGCCATACCTCCATTGTTTCCACGGGCAGCAGCGGCCAGGCAATGCCGCTGGTCTTGGCGATGGTGATGCTGGTGTCGGTCACCAGGAAGTCGAGCCCCGAAATGATGCCGCCTGTCACCGAAACGTTGTAGGTGGTATCGAGAGGCAGGCCGGGGATGTCGACCATGATGGTGTAGTTGCCGTCGGGAACGTTCTCAAAACGGTACTGACCGTCCTCGTCGGTATATGCCCATGCGATGATGTTATCGTCGCTCTTTTGAACGCCGATGAGGATCACCTTGACCTTTTTCACCGGCTCTCCTTCGAGGTTGAACGACTTGCGCGTGCCGGTGCCGGTGGTGTCGAGGTAGATGGCCCCTTCGATCACCCCTTCCCCGGTAAGATCTTGGTTGAGCTGTGCAAGCCGGATAACATAACCCCGGGTGGTGTCGGAGAGGGCGGAGAAAGTGTCTGCCTCGAACCACAACGGGGTGTCACCCAGATAGGTGCCTACATAATCGCTGTACACGTCCGCATCGGGCAGGGCATAGATCAGATAATTGCCGTAGACGAAATCGCGGAATATAAAGGTGCCGGTGGTCTGGAGGTAGGCCACATCGGCTTGCGGGGCCATGCCGGAACGTCCCAGCCGGATCAGGCTCACCATCCCCGGGTTTACAGGATTCCCGGCATTGTCCACCACGATCCCCTGCAGGAAGGTCTTGGGGGAGAGGTTGGCCAGGAACAGGTTGTTGTTATAAGCCGGCGAAAGGGTGATCCTTCCCAGCTGAATGTTCCCGTTAAAGGTGCCCAGGACATACAGATTGTTGCGGCTGTTCATGCCGAAGTCCATGACCTCCATGTAGGAGCCGTCATCGCCGTAAATGGCTTCCTTGAAGATCGTGGTGCCGTCATAGGCGAATCCTGCGACGTAGGTGACCGATCCGTTGGCTTCGGGAGCCAGGGTGTCTCCGTCGAGGAAGAGGGTATCCGGGGCAAAATCGCAAACAAAGAGCGATCCGTCGTAGTTGATCAGGATCTTTGGAGGACCGTATCTGTTACTGGCGATGGTCTTGGCCCATCGGAAGGTGCCGTCGGCACCGTAACGGGCAACGAACTGGTCGACGTCGTGGGAAGAATGCCTGGTCAGGTCATACTCATCACCGGGGAAGTCCAGCACATCGGTGTTGAAGTAGCCTACCAGATAAATGTCCCCGTTGGCGTCGAGGGCGATGTCGTTGTCCTTGGTGAACATGTTGAGCGTGGAGGCTTTCGTGGACCCCTGCTCCTTGTATTGTCCTCCCTGGCTGGTGTTAAGCATTTGTGACCACATCACGGTACCCTGAGCTGAGAAGCGGTAGAGGAAATAGCTGCTGTTGTTGGGGCTGGTGAGAGGTACGTCGCCGAGGCTGATCTCTCCGGGGCCGAACACGCCGGACACCAGCAGTCCGCCATCCTCGGTGGTCAGCACCTGGCTGAAGTTCATGTAGTTCATGTAGTCGCCGGGAGCGTCACCCGTGCTCCAGATGTATTTCCCTTCGGCATCGTAATGGACCAGCATCACGCCGCTGGCGTTCTGGCTGCCTGCAATGGTGTCCTCGCCGAACACGATGTCGGTGCCGCTGAAAGTACCACTGACGGTTACGCCCCCCTGCATATCAAAGGTGATCCGCGAGGGGGTGATATCAGAAGAAGGTTCTCCCTGATCCATCACCACTTCGTTGGTGACACCCCATAAAGGTGAACCGTTGCGGTCGAACATGAAAAGGAACATTTTGTAGTTGCCGGGGAGGCCTTTTAGAGTGATGTCTCCGGCATAGAGGCTGTCGCCTTCGAAGTAACCGCCGATGGCCATTCGCATCCCGTCGGGGCTCCATGAGATGCAGGTGGGGTAGATGGCTGCCGTGTTGTCGGGAGGAAGAGGGTTGGTCAGGTTCAGCAACTTGCCACCGTTGTCGAAGATGCTGAGAAAGACCTTGGTGTTGGAGTCATCATCCCGCAACAGGGCACCGTCGACCGTCATGGTCGTGTCGGCATAACTGCCCACAAAATAGAGATATCCCAGTGCATCCACATGGCTGCCCAGATACTGGAAATCCCAGGAGCTATAGGTGATGAACTGTTTTACCCACAAGGGCATGCCCATGGGGCTGATCATGGCAGCATAAAGATTAGCCTGACCTTCCAGGTTCAGTGTGTAGGGGCCCATCGAAAAGGTGCTGCCGTTGAATACGCCGGTCTGAAGGATATTGCCGTTGCCGGTGACCTGGATATAGTTCTCCAGCAGCCCTTCGCCGCCCCAGTTCTTCATCCAGTTGCCTTTCATCATTCCCTGTGCCTGCAGATCATACGTTGGCAGGAGCAGGACCAGAAGGAGCAACGAAGCGGGTAGAATTCTTTTTTTCATAAGCGATCAGGTTTTAGGTTCATGATTCTTATCGGGTCGGGTTCTGTGCCTTGATACGTTTTTCGCGTATGAAAGTTACGGAAAAAGGGGGCAAAAGCAGTGAGGCGGGTTGGGGGTGGTGAGCTTTTTTGACAGAAGGGGTTCCTCGTGGGACCAACGGAGCGCTCCGGGTCAGATGTGGATGCCGATGACGAGGATATCGTCGATCTGGGGTTCGTTTCCCATCCATTCGAGAAGACGTTGTTCGAGGATCTTTTTTTGTTCTTCCATGGGGCGTTGATGGATCTCGAGCAGGAGGTTCTTGAAAGGACGTGTCTTGAACTTGGCCCCGTCGGGTCCGCCGAACTGGTCGGCATAACCGTCGGAGAAGATGTAAAAGCGGTCGTTTTCCTGCATCTCGATGACGTGGTTGGTGAAGGACTCTTTTTCGTTGACCTGGATGCCTATGGGCATTTTGTCGCCCTTGTATTCGATGAGTTGGTTGTTCCGGATGAGGATCAGGGGGTTGTAGGCTCCGGCGTACTGCATGACCCTTTTTTCGAGGTCGAGCACCACGAGGGCCATGTCCATGCCGTCCTTGGCTTCGTCGCTCTTGCCGGTCTGGCCCAGCATGAGCTTGATGTAGTCGCGCAGCTTGTTGAGGATGCGGTGGGCCTCGAAGATACGGTCCTTGTTCATGATCTCATTGAGAAGGCTCATCCCCAGCATGCTCATGAAAGCACCGGGGACACCGTGACCCGTGCAGTCGGCCGCCGCTACCACCAGGTAGTTCTCGTGGCGGTAGAACCAGTAGAAGTCGCCCGAGACAATGTCACGAGGACGGAAAAGGATGAAATAATCCTTCACCGCTTCGGCCAGGATACGTTCGTCAGGCAGGACAGCCGACTGGATCCGCTTGGCATAATGGATGCTGTCTTTGATCTCGCGGTTCTGCTGGGCGATCTGGTCGCGCTGTTTCTCGATCTCCGACTTCTGTTTCTCGATCTCGGCCGTGCGTTCCCGTACTTTTTCCTCCAGGATCCTTTTTTCACGGATGAGCTGTTTTTCCCGGATCTTGATGATGAGATAGACCAGGTAAACGGCCAAGATCACCATCAGGAGGATGAACCAGGTCGACTGGTAGAAGGGGGGGTGGATGCGGAAAGAGAAAGTATAGGGCCGGCGGTTCCATACCCCGTCGGCGTTGACCGCTTTCACCATGAAAGTGTATTGTCCCGGAGGGATCTTTTTGTAGGTCACCTTGTTGCTTGAGGTGGGGGGTGACCAGTCCTGGTCGTAGTTTTTCAGGAAGTAGCTGTAACGGATTTTCTGCGGGATGGTGAAATGGATGCCGATGTATTCGAAAGTGATGGTGTTTTTGTTGAAGGGCAGCACGAGGTTGACGGGGAGGTGGGTGACGGGGTCGAGGCTGTCACAGTACTGGGTGAGATCGATGTCTTTGTTGAAGAGGAGGATTCTGCGCAGGAAGGTAAGGGGGGGCTGGGAGGTCTTTCTCTCGTAGCGGGGGTCCCAGTGGGCGAGGCCGGCGACGGTACCTATCCAAAGCTGATGGTCGCGGCCGCGGGCCACGGCACCTTGGTTGGTCTCCAGAGGAGTGAACCCCTCGAGCGTGCCGTAGAAACTGATACGGCCTGTGCTGAGGTCGATGCGGTTGAGCCCTTTCTCGTGGCCTGCCCAGATGCGCCCGAGGCCGTCGTCGATGACGAAGTAGATGGTGTTGGAGGCCAGACCGTCGCGTGTGGTCAGGGCCCGGATGGTGTAACCGGTGTCGACGGGCTGCAGGTGGGCCAGCCCGCCGTCGGTGGCCACCCA
Source organism: uncultured Rikenellaceae bacterium (assembly GCA_964599235.1). GTDB lineage: Bacteria > Bacteroidota > Bacteroidia > Bacteroidales > VadinHA17 > DRPN01. The sequence continues at coordinate 47,998 of CAZRDX010000022.1, read as the reverse complement.
CAAGCCTCCCCGTTTGTCAAAGGTGATGTCGCGGCACTTGTCGGAAGGGAGTCCCTGGCGGGTGGTGAAACGCTGCCAGGCTTTCCTTGACAGGTCATACTTGTAAACACCCCGGCGGGTGGCCAGCCACAACACCCCTTGGCGGTAAAGGATGCCGGGGATCTTCAGCTGCTGTATCTTCTCGCCGGAGAAAGGGGCCGAGAAACGACCGTCGCGGAAATAATAGACACCTTCTTCCGTGGCACACCAGATGCCGTCATGCTCATCGAGTGCCAGATCGTAAATGATCTTCTGGTTGAGTACCGACGTGTCGGAATAATTGGTGACCCGGTCGCCGCGGATACGGGAGAGAGTAGCGTAGCTGGAGGTCCAGATATCGCCCCGGCTGTCCTGGAGGATGTGGGTGACGGTATAGTCGGGGAGACCCTGTTCTTTGCTGTAGGTGATGAACTTTTCGCCGTCGTAGCGCACCACTCCGGCGTTGGTGCCGGCCCAGATGTTGCCGCTGCTGTCCATGGCCACCGAGAAGACACTGTTGTCGGGCAGGCCGTCCACATCCTGGAAGACTTCGAAGGTGAACTTCGCCAGCTCGGAGACGCCGCCGCCCAGGGTGCCGAACCAGAGATTGTGCTGGCTGTCCTCGAAGATCTTCAGCACATAGTTGTCCACCAGACCGTTCTTCTTGTCTAGATGACGAAAGCGGCCGTTCACCATACGGTAGAGGCCATCCTCATTGGGACGGCACCAGAGGATGCCGCGGCTGTCCTCGTAGAAACCCATGATCACCTCGTTGGTGAGCCCGTTCTCACGATGGTTGACGAAATGCCTGCCGTCGAACATGGAGACGCCGCCCTGGTAGGTGCCGAACCAAATACGGTCGCTGCTGTCGACATAGACGGAGATGACGATGTTGCTGGCCAGGCCGTCGTCCTGCGTGTAGTGGCGGAAACGTTTACCGTCGTATCGATAAACGCCGGAGGTCTGGGTGGCGATCCAGTAGTTCCCCTGCCGGTCCTGGTCGATGCCCCAGATCACATCTCCCAGGTCGTGGTTGATGAGGCTGTCGCCGTCGATGACGGTGATGCCGCGTTGGGTGCCGAACCACATCCTTCCCTGACGGTCCTCGAACATGCATATCACGTTGTTGTGGAGCAGGCCGTTGTGCTGGTCGTAGCGCAGTACGGTATCGTTGTTGAGGATACAGGAGATGCCGTAATGGGTCCTGACCCAGATCCTGTGCCGGCTGTCCTCATGCAGTTCCTCCACCTGATCGCTCACCAGCCCTTTCAGACGGTTGATGGTGCGGATCTCCTGCCCGTCGTAGATACCGATACCGCCGCCGTCGGTGCCAAACCAGATGTTGCCCTGATGATCGCACAGAAGACAGTTGACATAGTTGTCGGGAAGCCCTTCGGTGGAATAAAAATTAAGGAACTCCCGCCCGTCGAAACGTGCAGCTCCCACCTGCGTGGCAAACCACAGATAACCCCGCTGGTCCTGAATGATATCGAAAACCGAGTTTTGTGGCAGTCCGTTGTGGATGTTGTAGTTGTCGAAAGGAATACGTTGGGCTCCCAGCGACAGGGTGAGACTTAGCAACAGTAATGGTAAAATTTTCTTCATCCGCGGACCAATACGACGAGATAAAGATAAGAAAAAATAGGTCAGATGTTCCGGCGATTTTTGAACATCTTTCCCCGGCCTGAACCGTCTGTGGCCGGTACGTGAAAAGTTCTTATTTTTGGAATGATGCAGTACTTTTTGCGACGTCTGTTCACGGTTCTGCTGTTTTATCTCACGATCGCGGGAGGGGAGGGGGATGCCCTGTCGCTGGTGCCGGACACCACGGGGTATGACGTGGTGTGGTATTTCCTTCAGTTGGAGGTGAGTGATACGTCGGTCTGTCTGAGCGGGTCGGCGGAGGTGGATGCGCGGGTGGTGGCGGACACACTGGAGGTGTTCGTGCTGGATCTGTCGGAGAAGATGCAGGTGGCCACGGTGGAGGCGGAACAGCCGGTGCGATGGGAGCGCCGCGGGGATCGTCTTTTCATCTTTCCCGAGCGGCCTTGGCACCGCGGGGAGATGGTGGTGGTGCGGGTTGTTTACGGGGGTTGTCCGGAGCGTACGTTCCTCTTCAGCGGGGTCCATCATGGTGCCGACGAGGTGACGGGGCAGCAGGTGACTTGGACCCTCTCGGAGCCGTGGGCGGCGCGGGAGTGGTTCCCCTGCAAGCAGGTGCTCGCCGACAAGGCCGACTCGGTCGCTTTGTGGCTCACCACCGCCCCCGGGGTGGTGGCCGGCGCCAACGGCCTCCTGACGGGCGTGGACACGCTGGAGGGAGGACGCCTGCGCTACCGGTGGCATCATCGCCATCCCATCGCTTACTACCTCCCCGGTTTCGCAGCCTCCCGTTACCGGGTGGTCGACCTCCATGCGCCCGACATCCCGGGGCCGCACGATTCGCTCCTGGTGCGCAACTTCCTCTATGCGGATACCTCCTGGCTGAACGACCACCGCGATGAGCTGGCCATGAGCATCCCTTTGCTGCAGCTCTTTTCGCGTCTTTTCGGGACCTACCCCTATGCCGACGAGAAATACGGACATATCCTGGCACCCATGGGGGGAGGTATGGAACACCAGACGCTCACCACGCTCAGCAACCTGAATTTCCTGCTGATGGCCCATGAGATGGCTCACCAATGGTTCGGTGACCTGGTGACCTGTGCTACGTGGCAGGATATCTGGGTGAACGAGGGCTTTGCCTCTTACGGTGAGTATCTGGCCGTGGAACATCTGCAGGGGGATGAAGAAGCTGCCGGGTGGATGCGTCAGGCCCAACAGCTGGCAAGAGAAGCACCGGGGGGAAGTGTGTATGTCCCTCCCGCGGAACGTGATGATCTGGAGCGTATCTTCTCCATGCCGCTCAGCTACAAGAAAGGAGCTGTCCTGATCCATATGATCCGGCATGAGCTGGATGATGATACCCTCTTTTTCCGTTTTCTCAGGTCTTTCCTGCAGGAGTACCGTGACAGTGTGGCCGCGGGACGGGATGTGGAGCGGGTCCTCGAAGAGGTGTCGGGAAGGGATTTCGGCTGGTTCTTCGACCAGTGGTATTACGGTCAGGGGTATCCTTTGCTTTCTGTCCTTTGGTGGCAGCGGGAGGACACCCTCATGGTCGAGGTGCGGCAGACTCCTTCGGGGGCTACCCCCTTTTTCCGCATCTCGCTCGATCTGCTCCTTGGGAGGGAGTGCGGCGATACGGTGGTAAAGGTCAGGATGACCATGCCGCAGCAGCGGTTCACCTTTTCTGTCCGGGGGGTGGTCCGCAGCCTGCATGTCGATCCCCGGGGCTGGCTGCTGAAGGAAATCACCTCGATTTCTCACGTGGTGGACGGTACGGCTGCCGGCGAGGTGGTCCTTTTCCCCAATCCTGCGCGGGAGAAAGTCACGCTCTTTGGCGACGTGAACGGTCCGGTGACGATCATCCTGAACGACCTGCAGGGACGTGTGATCATGACCAGGCACGGGGTGCTCCTGCCTGTCACGATCGATCTGTCGGGGCAGGTCGGAGGCCTGTATATCCTGCATATCACCGGGAAGTACCGTTCCTGGACGCGCAGGCTGGTCATTGGGGGACAATGAAAAAACAGCCCCCGGCCGGGAGCTGCTTTTCTGTATCTGAACAAGGTATTCCCTTAGATCTCTGTCTTCTCCGATGTTTCAGTGCCGGCATTTTCTTTGCCGCGTCCCAGCCAGGCGAGCACCAGCATGAAGAGACCGAAGACCAGCATGAAGCCTCCGGTCCAGAAGTTGATGTTGATGTCCAGCGAGCGGTGGTACATGGCATCACCGCTGGTGAAAGCACCGTAAAGGGTGAGCAGGGCTCCCAGGATGGTGAAGAGCATTCCGATCGGTATCTTGATATCCAGTCCCATGGTTCTTTAGTTTTTGTGGTTTACCAGAAAATGATGGTCAGGATGAGGGCGATGGCGCCCACCACGATGGCCATGAACTCGGGCGACTTCACAAAGGGCACGCCCTCGGTGGAGATGCGCGGGGTGAGGGAGTAGACCAGCCCCTTGAGTTCTTCGTCGCTCCTCTGCTGTCGTGTCATCAGCGAGATAAGGACGGTGAGGACGAGTGCCAGGGAGAAGGCGAAGATGGCAGTCCAGAAGTTCTGGGCCATTTCGCTGGGATAGGTGTGTACGACGGTGCCGAGCCATCCGCCCTTGACCAGCGAGGTGGCGCCGGCAGGCTGGGTGAGCCCGTGATGGATGGCGGCAATGAAAGTGCCGGAGATCAGACCGTAAAAGGCCCCGTGACCCGTGGTGCGCTTCCAGAACATCCCCATCAGGAAGGTGGCGAACAAAGGTGCATTGATGAAGGCGAAGATAAGCTGGAGAAAGTCCATCACGTTGTTGAACACCCGCGCCACATAGGCTGTCAGGATGCTCAGCAGCACACCTACGACGGTGGTCCACTGACCCACCCGCAGATAGTGCTGGTCAGAGCCTTTGGAATAGATGTAGCTCTGGTAGATGTCGTAGGTCCAGACCGTGTTGAAAGCCGTGACGTTGCCGGCCATCCCCGACATGAAGCTGGCAAAGAGGGCGGTGATGCCCAGCCCCAGCAGTCCGATGGGGTAGTAACTCTTCAGCATCATCGGGATGACAGTGTCGTAATTGTAGCTGTCGCCCTTCATGGGGAGCGAGAAACTGATGTTGGGGTCGACGGTCATGGCGATGGCGATCATGCCGGGGAGGATGACCAGGAAGGGGATGAACATCTTCGGGATGGCGCCGATGAGGGGGGTCTTGCGGGCGGCGGTCATATCGCCGGCGGCCATGGCGCGCTGCACCACGAGGAAGTTGGTCCCCCAGTAGCCGAACGACAGGACGAAACCCAGCCCCATGATCAGGCCGAACCACTCCACCCCCATGGGGTTGGCGTCGGCGCTGCCCATGTATTTCCATGTGTGGGTCCAGGCACCCGGCTGGTAGCCGTTGTTGACGGCCACCACGTCCAGCTGCTGTTTGAGGCCTTCCCACCCGCCGATGTGGATCAGGGCCAGGATGACCAGTGGGGTGAAACCCAGTACGATAAGGAAGAACTGCAGCACCTCGTTGTAGATGGCCGAGGAGAGCCCGCCCAGGTAGGTGTAGATCAGAACGATGAGGGCGGAGATGAAGAGGTAGACATCGAAAGGGGTCATCTCCCAGCCCAGGACGTTCACCGTGAACTGGAAGGGCAGGATGGTCTGGGCCAGCAGCGCCAGGGCATACATCGAGATGCCCGAAGAGAAGATGGTCATCAGCGCAAAGGAGAAAGCGTTGAACCCCCTGGTTTTCTCGTCAAAGCGCAGCTTCAGGTATTCCGGCACCGACCGGGCCTTGGAGCCGTAGTAGAAGGGCATCATGAAGATAGCCAGGAAGATCATGGCGGGGATCGCGCCGATCCAGTAGAAGTGGACGGTGGTGGCGCCGTATTTGGCCCCTGATGCGGCCATGCCGATCACCTCCAGCGCTCCCAGGTTAGCCGAGATGAAGGCCAGACCCGTCACCCAGGCGGGCAGCGAACGTCCCGCCTCCAGAAAGGCCTTCGACGACTTCATGAACTTCTTCAGTGCCCAGCCTATTCCCAGGACGAAGACGAAATAGATGATGATGATAACATAGTCGATCCATCCGAGCATGAATGAATTTTCCATAGACCAGTGTTTTTAGGTTAGTGTTTCATCGTTTTTGCCTGCCGGTGCAGGGAGGGGATCATCCTTCGAGTTTTTTTACGCCGTCGCCCACCCCGGCCACGTAGAAATCGGCTTTGAGGCCGGTCTTTCGGGTGTAGGCAGGTCCGAGCTGCCGTATGAAGTCGTCGACGGCCTCTTTTTCGACGAGGCTGACGGTACAGCCGCCGAAGCCGGCGCCGGTCATGCGGGAGCCCAGCACGCCGGGTATTTTGCGGGCCTCTTCGACGAGGGTGTCCAGCTCGATGCCGGTGACCTCGTAGTTGTCACGGAGGGAGGCGTGCGACTCGTACATCAGCTCGCCGAAACGTTTCAGGTCGCCCCGTCGCAGGGCATGGACGGCCTCCAGTACGCGGGCATCCTCGGAGACCACATGATAGGCACGGCGGCGAATGGTCTCGTCGGGGATGAGATGTTGCAGCTTTTCGAATTCATCGAGTGACAGCTCGCCGAGGTTGTGCAACGGCCTCTCCCGGCTGATGTATTCAACCGCCTTCTCGCATTCGGCACGCCGCTCGTTGTATTTGGAGTCGGTGAGCTTGCGCTGTTTGTTGGTGTTGGTGATCACCAGACGGTGATCCTTCAGGGCCAGGGGTACCAGATCGTAATCCAGGGTGTCGCAGTTGAGGAAGACCGCATGGTTCTCCTTGCCCATGCCCACGGCGAACTGGTCCATGATGCCGCAGTTCATCCCCACGAACTCGTTCTCGGCCCGCTGCGAGATCTTCACCAGGTCAAGGCGGGCCAGCGCCACGCCCGTCAGGTCGTTGAGAGCATAAGCCGTGACCATCTCGATCGAGGCCGACGAAGAGAGCCCCGCCCCGTTGGGGATATCTCCGGAAAAAAGAAGGTCGAGACCCAGCGGTTCCATTCCCTGGTCGATCATCTCGTTCATTACCCCCAGAGGATAGTTGACCCACTGGTCGTCCACCTTCCCGGAGAGCTTGTCCAAAGGCACTTCGGCCTTGAAATCAAAGTTGGTGCTTGCGAAACGTACCACCTCTTCGCCGTTGGGACGGACCACCAGATAAGTGCCGAAATTGAGTGCACAGGGGAAAACATATCCCCCATTGTAGTCGGTATGTTCACCGATGAGGTTGACACGCCCCGGAGCGAAATAGACCGAAGGGGCGGAAGAAGGATCGCCGTACAGGGAGAAAAACCTTTCTTTCAGTTGCTTCAGGTCGGCCATCTTGGATGGTTTCTGGCTTGGTTCAACAAAAACAAAGAACAAAAGTAAAATTATTTGCAAAATATCCTGAGGAAGACCGGGGAAAAAGGATGGTAGGGTCAGGTTCTTTCCTTATCCCTTCACCTCGAAATCGAGGTCCAGTTTTTCTGCCAGTTCTTTCACCTCATCCTGGATGGCCGGGATGATGGTGATCCCTTCACGGCTGATGCGTTCTTCGGCTTCTCTTTCGATGTCGCCGGGGATGAGCACTTTTTTGCCTGGGACAGGTTTGGCATTACGGAAGATTTCGATCCACCGGTCCATTCTTTCGCGGAACGTTTCGGCGGGCATGAAGGCGTCGATGCGCCAGGCGCCGAAGAAGTGCCCCATGCCTTTGCCCACCTGTTCGTCGGGCAGGGGCAGGTAGGCGAGGTTGGGGGGCACGAAGGGGCCGAAGTTGGCACCCGAGAGGACGCCACTGAGGATGTCGACGATGGCGCCGAGGGCATAGCCTTTGTGACTGCCGTGTGCCAGGTCGCCGCCCAGAGGCACCATGGCCCCTCCTTTTTTCAGGATGTCGGGGTCGTCGGAGGGGTTGCCCTCCTTGTCGATGACGTAACCAAACGGTACTTTCTCTCCTTTCTTGGCAGCCACGGCCAGCTTACCGCGGGCGATGGGGGTGGTGCTGAAGTCGCCCACGAAGGGGGGATACTTGCCGGCGGGCACGGCCACGGCGATGGGGTTGGTACCCAGCAGCCGGTCGACAGAGTTGGCCGGCGCCACCAGGGGGTTGCCGTTGGTCATGGCCAGGCCGATCATCCCCGCCTCGACGGCCATCAGGGTGTAGTAGCTGCCGATGCCGAAATGGTTGGAGTTGCGTACGGCCACCCATCCGCTGCCGGCGGTGCGGGCCTTTTCGATGGCGGTCTGCATGGCCCGTGTGGCCACCAGCATGCCGATGCCGTTGTCGCCGTCGAGGACGGCCGTCGAAGGCGACTCGTGCACCACACGTATCTCGGGACGCATGTTGAGGCGCCCCGCCTCCCACAGCTGGTAATGGTCCTTGAGCCGTATCATGCCGTGTGAAGGAAGATTGCGCAGCTCGGCACGCACAAAAACATCGGCCACCGCCGCCGCATCGGCAGGAGGTGCCCCCAGCTTCTCAAAGAAACGGGTGATGAAATCTCTCAGATACTCCGGATCGTAGGTCTTTTTTTTCATATTCTTCGTTTTGTTCAGAGGTGCGGGACGGGTCATCCTTCCTCACGGTGGAGGTAGAAGGCGCTGGCCTGGGCCTTGGGCATCACGATGATCTCGTTGATGTTGACATGGTCGGGGCGGCTGAGGGCGAAGAGGATCACCTCGGCGATGTCTTCGGCACGCAGCGGCTCCATGCCTTTGTAGACGTTCCTGGCCTTTTCCTCGTCACCCTTGAAGCGTACCAGGGAGAACTCGGTCTCCACGGCACCGGGGTTGACGGAGGTGACCTTCACCCCGTGGGCGAGCAGGTCGATGCGCATGCCCTTGTTGAGGGCGTCGACGGCGAACTTCGAGGCGCAGTAGACGTTGCCGTTGGCATAGACCTCCTTGCCGGCGATGGAGGAGAGGTTGATGACATGACCGCTGCGGCGTGCCGCCATGCCGGGCAGCACCTTGCGAGAGATGTAAAGCAGCCCCTTCACGTTGGTGTCGATCATCTGTTCCCAGTCCTCGACATCACCCTCATGGATGGGAGCCAGCCCGGCAGCCAGCCCGGCATTGTTGACCAGTACGTCGATCTTCCGCCACTCTTCGGGCAGAGTGTCGATCGCCTCTTCCACCGCTTTTCTGTCGCGGATGTCGAAGTGGAGGATATGGACACGGGCGGAGGTCTGTTCCTCTAGTTCTTTTTTCAGCCGTTCAAGACGTTCCCTGCGCCGACCCGTGAGGATGAGATCGTAATCGTGGCGTGCCAGCAGGCGGGCCGTGGCCTCGCCGATGCCTGCCGTAGCTCCTGTGATCAGTGCGATCTTTTTCATGGCCGTCCGTTTTGCGGCAAATTTAAAGGAAAAATCCGGACCATCCCACCTCCGTGAGGGAAAGGTGGTCTGCCCCCGCCGGGGCGGGAGAGGAAAGCGGTTTTTCATTATCTTTGCTGCTGCAACAACCTTTTACGACATGGCCTTACCCGAAGTGACCCTTGAAACGGCCCGCAGTCTGGGGCTGGAGGATCAGGAGTTCGAGATGATCCGCAAGATCCTTGGCCGCGATCCCAACTTCACCGAGCTGAGTATTTTCTCCGTCATGTGGTCGGAGCATGCCTCGTACAAGAATTCGATCAAGTGGCTGAAGACGCTGCCGCGTGAAGGTGAGCATATCCTGGTGGGTGCGGGTGAGGAGAACGCCGGTCTGGTGGATGTGGGCAACGGGCTGGCCTGCGCCTTCAAGATCGAGTCGCACAACCATCCCTGTGCTATCGAGCCCTATCAGGGGGCGGCCACGGGGGTGGGCGGCATCAACCGCGACATCTTCACCATGGGGGCGCGGCCCATCGCCCAGCTCAACTCCCTGCGCTTCGGCAACATCGAGAAGGACCGTACCCACTGGCTGATGCGGGGCGTGGTCAAAGGCATCGGCGATTACGGCAACTCCTTCGGCGTGCCGGTGGTGGGCGGTGAGGTCTATTTCAATGACTGTTACAACACCAACCCGTTGGTCAATGCCATGTCGGTGGGGATCATGAAGCATGACGAGGTGGTCTCGGCCGTCGCCAAGGGGGCCGGCAACCCGGTCTATATCGTCGGCTCGTCGACGGGCAAGGACGGCATCCACGGTGCCACCTTCGCCTCGGCCGACATCACCGAAGACTCAGCCAACGACATCCCCTCCATCCAGGTGGGCGACCCCTTCATGGAGAAGCTGTTGCTGGAGGCCACCCTCGAAGTGGTCAAGACGGGGGCCGTGGTGGGCATGCAGGACATGGGTGCCGCCGGTATCATCTGCTCCACCTCCGAGATGTCGGCCAAAGGTAACAGCGGCATGCGCATCGACCTCGACAAGGTGCCCCTGCGGCAGCAGAACATGGAAGGATGGGAGATCCTCCTCAGCGAATCGCAGGAAAGGATGCTTGTGGTGGTCGAGAAAGGCCGGGAGGAAGAGGTGGAGGCCGTGTTCGAGAAGTGGGATCTCAACTGCCGGATCATCGGTGAGGTGATCGACGAGGACCGTCTCTATTTCTACCGTCACGGTGAGCTGATCGCCGATGTGCCGGCCTCGGCGCTGGTACTGGGTGGCGGGGCGCCGCAGTACGATCGCGAATACCGCGAGCCGGCCTATTACCGCGAGTTCAAGAAGTTCTCCATCGACGATGTGCCCGAGCCGGAGGATCTGCGAGAGGTGATACGCGTGCTGGTCACCAACCCCGACATCGCCAGTAAAAGGTGGGTGTATGAGCAGTACGACACCATGGTGGGGGTGCGCAACATGAGCACCAACATGCCTTCGGATGCCGGTCTGGTGGATCTGCGGGGCACGCGCAGCGCGCTGGCGCTGACCGTCGACTGCAACTCGCGTTATGTTCTGGCCGATCCCGAGATAGGGGCCCAGATCGCCGTGGCCGAGGCCGCCCGCAATATTGTCTGCTCGGGCGGCAAGCCGCTGGCCATCACCAACTGTCTCAATTTCGGCAACCCCTACAACCCCGAGGTGTACTGGCAGTTCGTCAAGGCTGTCCAAGGGATGGGCAAGGCCTGCCGCCGTTTCAACACGCCCGTCACCGGCGGCAACGTCAGCTTCTACAACCAGGCTTCCATCGACGGCAAGGTGGAGCCGGTCTATCCTACACCCGTCATCGGCATGCTGGGCCTGCTGAAAGAGAAGAACAACCAGATGACCATCCCCTTCAAGGCCAAGGGCAACATGATCTACCTGATCGGCAAATCGGTCAACGACATCGCCTCGTCGGAGTATCTGGTGCATTACCACGGCATCGAGAAGTCGCCGCCGCCTTATTTCGACCTGGAGGAGGAGGTGCGCATGCAGGAGGTGGTGCGCGACCTGATCCGTTACAGCCTGGTGCGGTCGGCCCACGATGTCTCGGAAGGAGGCCTCTTCATCACCCTCTTCGAGTCGGGCATGTACAACGGTCTGGGTTTTGACATCACCACCGATGCCGAGGTGCGCAAGGATGCTTTCCTCTTTGGGGAGGCCCAGGGACGGGTGGTGGTCACCGTCTCCGAGACGCGCGAGACCGAGTTCCTCGACTACATGGTCAAGAGCGGGGTGCCTTTCTTTGCCCTGGGGCATGTGACCCGTGGCGAGATACGTATCGACGATATCTCCTACGGCTTTATCTGCGACTGGAAGAAGCTGTATGACACCGCCATAGAGAAACATCTTGAGGAGGAGTGAAAGGGTGGCCCTAGACGACGGCACGCAGAAGATCCTGGAAGAGAAAGGATCGCATGTTCGGAGCATGTTCGACCGCATTGCGGGGTGGTATGATTTTCTGAACCATTTCCTTTCGCTGGGCATCGACCGCCGGTGGCGGCGGCGTCTGGTGCGGCGTCTGCCGTTGCGTGACGGCATGGAAGTGCTTGACGTGGCCACCGGCACGGGCGACCTGGCCTTCACCCTGTTGCGGCGGTGCCGCTGCCGGGTGACGGGGATGGATGTCTCACGGGAGATGATGCGTGTAGGGGAGAAAAAAGCAAGACGGCGCGGACTGACGGAGCGGGTGCGCTTCGTCGAGGGAGCTGCCGAGGTCCTGCCTTTCGCCGACGAGAGCTTCGACGTGGTGACCGTGGCTTTCGGCGTGCGTAACTTCACCGCCCTGGAGCGGGGGCTGCGTGAGATGCTTCGTGTGCTGCGGCCCGGCGGCACCGCCGCCATCCTCGAGTTCTCCCGCCCCCGACGCCAACCCCTCAAGGCCCTCTACGGTCTTTACCTGTACCACCTCCTGCCCCTCGCCGGCAGGATCTTCTCCGGCGACCCCCATGCCTATACTTACCTGCCCGAGTCGATACGCCGCTTCCCCCAGCGGGAGGAGCTGACAGCCATCATGGAGAAATGCGGCTTCACACATTGTACCTACACGACATTCACCGGCGGGATCGTCAGCGCCTATTACGGAAAAAAGAACGGGGAACGTCGGAATGAAGATCCCGGAAAAGAGATTTGAAAAGAAATACTATTTTTACCGGGAAAGAGTTCTTGACAGAAAAGAAGGACCATTGAGAAAGCTCTTCTTCATATCCCTCCTGTTGTTCGTGCTTCTTCCGCTCCATGCCCAGAAGAAAAAGGTGAAGTACTACCAGAAGGTGGACAGCAAACTGATCCACTTCGGTTTCACGCTGGGGCTGAACACCATGGATTTCTATGTCACCAACCAGAGTACGCCTCAGAACACGGATACTTTGTTCGCCAATGTGAACAACCTGCTTCCGGGGTTCAATGTCTCGGTGGTGACCGACCTGCGGCTGATGAAATATCTTGATCTGCGTTTTTTGCCGGGTCTGGCGTTCGGTCAGCGCGATCTCTATTTCTACAGGCCGGGGGGTGTTTACTATTCCAAGCAGAAGATCGAGTCGTCATTCCTGGAGTTCCCGTTGGTGCTGAAGTACAAGGCCAAGCGTCTGAACAACGTGCGTCCCTATCTGGTGGCCGGTTTCAATTACCGGATGGACATGTCGGCCCGCCGTAAGTACAACGACGATAAAGCGATCTATGTCAGGTTACAACAGTCGGATCTTTACCACGAGGAGGGTTTTGGCATCGACTTTTATCTGCCTTATTTCAAGCTGAGCACGGAGCTGAAGGTCTCGACCGGTTTCCGCAACATCCTGGTGACGGAGCCTCCGGCCGAGCATCCTGAGTATGTGCATGCCCTGCAGCGGTTACGTTCCCAGATCTGGGTCCTTTCTTTCCATTTCGAGTGATGTCTGACCGTGGCGGCTGCGGAAGAACGCGCACACCACGGCGGCCGAGGTGGAGATGTTGAGCGAGTTGGTGATCTTTCCCTTCTCGCCGTAGGGGGGGATGGTCAGGCGTCGTGGGATCTGTGCGGCGAGGGCCGGGGAGATGCCTTTCGATTCGTTGCCGAAGATGACGAGGGCTTCCTGTTCGAGGGGGGCGTGGAAGAGCGGTTCGCCCTCGAGGAAGGTGCCGTAGATGGCGGTGCCGGCGGTCCGGCTGCGCAGCAGCAGGCCTTCCAGCAGGGTATAGTGTACCCGTACGTGGAGGAAGGCTCCCATGGAGGCCTGGACCACCTTGGGGTTGAAGACGTCGACACTGCCGGGGGAGCAGAAGAGATGACGTATGCCGAACCAGTTGGCCGTGCGGATGATCGTGCCGAGGTTGCCCGGGTCCTGGATGTTCTCGAAGGCCAGGGCCAGCTCACCCGCCGGCACCCGCGAAGGGATCTCCCAGGCCGGCAGCTCCGCCACCGCCAGCACGTTGTGGGGGGTCTTCAGGTAAGATATCCGGCGCAGCTCATCAAAGCTCACGGGGATGATCTCGTCGACACCCGCTGCCATCTCTTCGGGAAGCTTGCGCAGCCACTCTTTTTTGGCGAAGAGATAACGTACCTTCCAGCCTTCTGCTGACAGCAGATCCCGGACGATCTTGTCCCCCTCGGCGATGAAAAGGCCTTCCTCCTCACGGTGCTTGCGCACCGCCAGGGAACGCAGCAGCTTCAGCTTGTTCTTGCTGATCATGGGCGGATTCTCTTGTGGTGATGCCCCGGATTCCGAAGGCCTGTGTATATTTGTATGATCATCGTCCAGGAACTGTGCCGGATGCGGAATTGGAAAAAGTGACCAAAAATAACAAAAATCTTGTTCTTTCGATCCTTCTGCCGGTGGTGCTGGCAGCGGTCTCCTGCTCGCCGGTACGTTACGTGCCGGAGGGGGATTATCTGCTCACCCGCAACCGGGTGGAACTGGAGAAAGAGGGCAATGGGCAGGTGAACAAGGACGATATCAAAAGTTACATCTCCCAGCAGCCCAACCGTCGTTTTCTGGGGGTGCGTTTCGGGCTGATGATCTACAACCTGTCGGGGCCCGATGAGCGGAAACGCATCAACCGCTGGCTGCGCAAGGTGGGCGAGCCGCCGGTGATCCTCGACACCTCGGAGGTGGGCAGGTCGCTCACCCAGATACGCAACTATGTCCGTTCGCGCGGCTATTTCGATGCGGTGGTGGACGATTCGATCGAGTACCGTCCCAAACAACGGGCGGCGGTGTGGTATGGCATCCGCACGGGCCGGCCCTATGTGATCCGGCGGATCACCTATGTCGTGAAGGACTCTTCCGTACGCGATCTGGTGCTGGCCGATACCCTTCATGCCGCCATCCATCCGGGCAAAGTGTTCAATGTCGACGATCTGGAGAACGAGCGAAGCCACCTGGAAAAGGTGTTCCGGGATTCCGGGTATTATGCTTTTCTCAAGGATTATGTCACTTTCGAGGTGGACACCACCGTGGGCGATCATCTGCTCGATATCTCCGTGATCGTGGGGTATGCCTTGAGGCAGACTCCTGACCAGGGGCTTGAGGAGGTGCCCCATCCCCGTTACCGCATCCGCAACGTCTATTTTTTCGTCGATTACGATCCTCAGAAGGCCATCGGACAGCAGCAGGCCTATTTCAAGGATCTGGACACCGCGCGGGTGAAAGGTTATTACTTTGTCTCGAAAGAGGACTCCAACTATCTGAAGAAAAAGGTGATCCTGCAATCCAGCTATATCTTTCCCGGGCAGATCTACAATCAGGAGGATGTGGAGCTGACGCGTCGTCATCTGGCGGGGCTGAACGTATACAAGTTCGTCAATGTCTATTTCTCGGAGGTGCCGGGCGGGGACACGTCCGGTCTGCGTCCGCTTGACTGTCATGTGCAGCTCTCGCCCGTGAAGCAGCAGGCTTACACCATTGAGATGGAAGGCACCAACTCTTCGGGCAACATGGGGGTGGCCCTGAGCTTCAACTATCTGCACCGCAACCTTTTTCACGGGGCGGAGAACTTCAACATCGGCATCAAGCAGTCGCTCGAGGCACTGGCTCAGGAGAAACACGGGCTGAAGAGGATCGTGGGCACCGACCTCAATGCCAGTCTGGTGTTCGGCAAGTTCCTGGGACCCTTTTTCAACAAGGAGCAGTTTGTCAAGAAATACGCTCCGAAGACGACGATAGGGATGACCTTCAACTATCAGCGCCGGCCCGACTATACCCGGACCATCTTCACCACCCATCTGGGCTATTCGTGGCGTTCGTCGCAGAACGTTTCGCAGGTCCTTTCACCGCTGAGCCTCAACTCGGTGAAGCTGCCGTACATCGACTCGGCCTTCCTGGAGCAGCTCGATACTACCACGTACATGGCCTACAGTTATCGTGATGTTTTCATCTCGGCAGCCAGCTATTCGTACATCTACAATACCGGGACTCTCAACCGGATGTCGAACCATTTTTTCCTGCGCATCAATGCCGAGGCGGCGGGCAACATGCTGTATGCCGGCTACCGGGCTGCCGGCGCTGCCACCGACAGCAGCGGCAGCTACCGCATCTTCGGGCTCAACTTTGCCCAATACTTCAAGACAGACATCGACATCCGGTACACCAACGTCATCAATAAGGTCTCTTCGATGACCTACCGTTTTTTTGCGGGTGTGGCCGTACCGTATCTCAACTCGCGGGCGGTGCCTTTTGAGAAGCAGTATTATGCCGGCGGTGCCAACGGACTGCGTGCCTGGCAGGTGCGGTCGCTGGGGCCGGGATCCTACCGGGAGGAGAACTCCAATTTTTACAACCAGACGGCGGACATGAAGCTCGAATGGAACGTCGAGTACCGTTTCCGGATGTTCTGGATCCTGGAGGGCGCCCTTTTTACCGATATGGGGAACATCTGGGCCATCAGCCGGCAGGATGACCGTCCCGGAGCCCTTTTCCGGTTCAACAAGTTCCTCGACGACATCGCCATTGGCAGCGGGCTGGGCCTGCGGTTTGATTTCGACTTTTTCATTTTCCGTACCGACCTGGGGGTCAAAATGCGCGATCCGGGCATGCCCGACGGGAACAAGTGGGTGCCTTTCGGCCGGCGTTTCAGCTGGCGCCGCGACCTGACCCTCCAGATAGGCATCGGCTATCCTTTCTGATGGCTCCTGCGGAGCACAATGACAGCCCGCGGGGCGCCAGGATGGGCTCAGACGTAGCTCAGCTTCAGCACGTTCGTCTTGCCGCGTTTGTTGACAGGTGTGCTGCCGACATGCACCACCACCTGGTCGTCCTCGAGGAGTCCTTTCTCTTTGAGGAAGCGTACCGATTTCTGCACGGCATCCTCGATCTTTTCCACCTCTTCCATGTAGAAGGGATAGACGTTGTACACCAGTGCCAGTTTGTTGATGAGATCCCGGTTGGGTGTGAAGGCGAAGATGCGTGCGTTGGGGCGGTGGCTGGCGATATAAAGGGCGGTCGAACCCGAATAGGTGAAGGTGATGATCGCCTCGGCATGTGTCTGTTCGGCCATCTTGCAGGCATGGTAGCAGACCGATTCAGGCAGGAAGGTGGGGGAGAACCGGGTGGGGGGATGTTCCCGTAGGTAATGAAAGCCGTGGCTCTCGGTCCAGCTGATGATGCTGTGCATGTTGGTTACCACCTCCACAGGATACTTGCCCACGGAGGTCTCGCCGCTGAGCATGAGACAGTCGCCGCCGTCGAGCACGGCGTTGGCCACGTCGGTAGCCTCGGCGCGTGTGGGACGGAAGTTCTCGATCATGCTCTCCATCATCTGCGTGGCGATGATCACCGGCTTGGCCTGTTCGATGCATTTCTGGATGATCTCCTTCTGAATGATCGGCACCTGGCTGAAGGAGACCTCCACCCCCAGATCGCCCCGCGCGATCATGATGCCCTTTGACAGGTCGATGATCTGGTCGAGGTTCTTCAGTGCTTCGGGTTTCTCGATCTTGGAGATGATCCAGGGCTGGTTCTTCCCTCCGTGTTTTTTGATCACGTCGTGCAGGTCGAGGATATCTTCCGGTTTGCGTACGAAGGAGAGAGCGATCCAGTCGACCTCCTGTTCGAGGATGAAGCGTGCATCCTCGAGGTCTTTTTCCGTGAGGCTGGGCAGGGAGATGCTGGTATGGGGCAGGTTGACACCTTTGTTGGAGGAGAGGGGGCCTCCGTGGACGATGCGGGCGCGTACGGTATCACGGCCGTTGGTCTCGACCACCTCGAGTTTGATCTTGCCGTCGTCGATGAGGACGGCATCGCCCGGCTTGACATCGCTGGCGAACTGATGATAGCTGAGATAGACGCGGTGTTCGTCGCCCTCACATTCGGTGTTGGTGATCTCGATCATCTCGCCGTCGCGCAGCATCACCGTGCCGCCTTTGATCTTGCCGATGCGCAGCTTGGGTCCCTGCAGGTCGGCCAGGATGCCGATGGGATGGCCGAGCCGCTGCCGCAGCTCCTTGATGGTGCGTATCTCGCGCGCTTTCTGCTCGTGTGTGCCGTGGGAGAAGTTGAGACGGAAGATGTTCACCCCTTCCCTGACCATCCGTTCCATCACGGCCGGATCGCTGCAGGCCGGCCCCAGCGTGGCGATGATCTTGGTCTTCTTGAAGATGTGCTTGTCCATGGGTATTGTCTTTTTCAGCTTTGGCAAAGACGTAAAGATAATACAAGGAACGGACATTTTTCATGATGCGGCAGGAAAGGCGGAGCTCTTCTTGGATAAATAATTGTTTTTTGCGAATTTTCGCCACCAAAATCCGGTATGATGCAGACATCACAGAGGGACAGTTTTGGCAGCCGTTTCGGGGTGATCGCCGCGGCAGCGGGCTCGGCCATCGGCCTGGGCAATATCTGGCGTTTCCCTTATGTTCTGGGAGAGAACGGGGGCGGTATCTTCCTGCTCATCTACCTCATCCTGGTGGCGATGGTGGGCATTCCCGTGATGCTTTCCGAGTTCACCATCGGCCGCAGCACCCAGCGCAACCCTTACGGTGCTTTCCGGAGACTGGCCCCCGACAGTCCATGGTACCTGGTGGGGATGATGGGCATTGTGGCGGCTTTTATGATCCTGGCCTTTTACACTGTTGTGGCCGGCTGGACACTGGAATATCTTTACCAGGCTGTCATCAACGGTTTCCGGGGCAAGAGCTCCGATGAGATCAATGTAATGTTCGATCATTTCCGGGCCGGCACTTTCCGGCCTGTCCTATGGTTCCTCATCTTCATGGGGATGACCTCATGGATCGTGGTGTCCGGGGTGCGCAAGGGCATCGAGAAGTATACCAAGGTGCTGATGCCTTTTCTTTTCCTCCTGATCCTGGTGATGGATATCCGGGCGGTCACCCTGCCGGGAGCGGGGGAAGGGCTGAAGTTCCTCTTCCGTCCCGATTTCTCCAAGGTGTCGGCCGAGACGATCCTGGAGGCTCTGGGACAGGGTTTCTTCTCCCTGAGCATAGGCATGGGGACGCTGATCACTTACGGCTCGTACATCAGCAAGGAGGAGCGGCTGGGCAACGCTGCGCTCAATGTGACGCTGGCGGATACGCTCATTGCCGTACTGGCAGGTATTGCCATCTTCCCGGCCGTCTTTGCCTTTGGTATTGAGCCGGGTGCCGGCACAGGACTGGTGTTCAAGACATTGCCTCTCATCTTCCAGGAGATGCCCGGAGGATACCTTTTTTCGATCATCTTCTTTCTCTTGCTGGCCATTGCAGCCCTTACCTCCACCATCTCGGTGCTGGAGGTGATCGTGGCCTTTTTCTCCGAGGAGCTGCGTATCTCCCGTCGTGCGGCCACCCTGCTGGCTTCGGCAGCCGTGGGGGTGCTGGGTATCTTTGCTGCCGGTTCGTGGGGCTGGTTCTCCGGGTTTCAGCTGCTGGGGCAGAACTTCTTCGGTATCCTCGACTTCACCACGGCCAATATCCTGTTGCCGGTAGGGGGGTTCTTCATCGTCATTTTTGTGGGCTGGTTCATGGGCACCGACCGGGTGCGAGCTGAGCTCTCCAACCAGGGACGCCTGCAGGTGGCCTATCTGCCGGTCTTCACTTTTCTGGTACGTTTCGTCGCCCCTCTGGCCATTGCCCTGGTCTTCCTCAACGGCCTGGGGTGGATCTGAGAGGGGGTTGATATAAATAAGGTATCAATGCTTTTTGCCGGACGGAAATGGAATTTTTCCGTTTCACCCGGGGAGAACGGATCGCTTCGTTGGTGATCCTGGCCGTGACGGTGATACTGGCGGTATGGCTTTACCATATAAGGCGGGTGGTGCCGTTGCCGGATCCTGAGGCCCGTCGCTTTGACTCACTGGCAGCTGCTTTGCAGGTCGTGACCGACACCCCGGTGCATGCCGCCATGCAAAAGCGTCCGGAGGGAAGGGGTGATGCCGTTCCCCCGGAAGTGCGTGATCCCAACACCATGACACGGGAAGAGTGGGAGTCGCTGGGTGTGCCGCCGCGACTGGTCACCACCATCCTGCATTACCGCGAGGCAGGGGGGCGTTTCAGGAAAAAAGAGGATCTGCGGCGGATCTATGGCATGCATGATTCCATCTACCGGCGCATCGCCCCCTGGCTCAGGGTGACGGAGGAGAGAGACAGTTCCAGGGGACAGAGTGCGCAGGAAGTGACGCGCTTATCCGTCATGAAGGGGAAACAGTACACCTCTCCGCCGGTGGTGGAGCTCAACAGTGCCGACAGTGCCACGCTCGACAGTCTGCCGGGAGTGCCTTCGTGGCTGGCACGGCGTATGGTCCGGTACCGTGAGCTTCTGGGAGGATACGCCCGCATGGAGCAATTGCTGGAGGTGTATGGACTTGATTCTGCCAGGTACGAAAGACTGAAAGGATATCTGCGTATCGACACCACGCTCCTGCGAAAGATAGACATCAACAGTTGTGACTGGCAGACCCTGGCCCGGCATCCCTATCTCGATCGTCGTCAGGCCCGGGCCATCCTCTTTTTTCGCGACCGTTTCGGGCCGGTCGACAGTCTGGGAGCACTGAAAGAACAGAAAGTACTGCCCCCCGACGTTTACCGGCGTATCCGCCCTTATCTCTCCTGCGGAAAACGAAGATGACCCATATGCAAGGGGAAAATGACCAGGCGGAGGTATGTTGTTTTTTTCGTCCTTTTTTCGTATCTTTAAGACAAGCGGAAAATAATTTGGTAAAGAAAAAACCAATTTCTAACTTTGCGGCTCATTCAAAATCAAAGGAAGCTATGATCATCATACCTGTAAAAGAAGGTGAGAACATCGAAAGGGCTTTGAAGAAGTACAAGCGGAAGTTCGAGAAGACCGGTATCATGAGAGAGCTGCGTCGTCGTCAGGCTTACGTCAAGCCGTCGGTACGTCGTCGTGAGATAAAGAAGAGGGCCGAGTACATTCAAAAACTGAAGCAGAAAGATGCCTGAGAAGAAAGTGTAGTTTTGCGGGGACGTCCACAAACCGGTGTTCCGGTCTTTTTTGTTCACCTTTAACGTTCCCGCCCCATGCGTATCCTCGAGAAATATCTAGATCATTTAAGGACCCAGAAGCGTTATTCTGACCATACGGTTGCGGCGTATCGTCGTGATTTGGAGCAGTTTGGAGCGTTCGTGTCCGGGGAGGAGGAGCGGGAGCCTCCCTGGGAGCAGGTGACCGACCGTCAGGTACGGGAGTGGCTGATGCTCCTGATGGAGGAGGGGATGGCACCCCGCAGCGTCAACCGCAAGCTTTCTTCGCTCAAATCGTTTTACCGTTACCTGCAGCGTCAGGGTTATGCCGGCAACCCGGTGGCCATGGTGCAGGGACCCCGTGCCGGCAAGCCGTTGCCTGCTTTTGTGAGGGAAGAAGAGATCAACAGACTGCTCGACGAATACGACCTGGGCGAAGGATTCCCCGGGCTGCGCAACAGGACGATCATTGAAATTCTGTACGGGACAGGGATACGCCGGGCCGAGCTGATCGGTCTGCGTGAGGAGGATGTCCGCCTGGAAGAGGGGATGATGCGTGTGACGGGCAAACGCAACAAACAACGCCAGGTGCCTCTGACCCCCGCCTTGCAGCGGGTGATCGAGGCCTATCTCCATGAAAAAAGGGAACTTTTCCCGGGAACGCCCTGGCTGCTGGTCACCGACCGGGGACATCAGCTCTATCCTTCGTTCGTCTACCGGGTGGTGCGCAAGTATCTCGGACTGGTCACTTCGCTGGAACACCGCAGCCCCCATGTGCTGCGTCATACTTTCGCCACCCACCTGCTGGACCACGGTGCCGACCTCAACGCCATCAAGGAGATCCTGGGCCATGCCAACCTGTCCGCCACACAGATCTATACCCATACTACCTTCGAGAAACTCAAAGAGATATATAAACAGGCTCACCCGCGAGCATAAAAACAAAAGGAGGAGACATTATGAAGATCCAGATCCATTCGCTGAAATTCGATGCCGACCAGAAACTTCTTGATTTTATCGAGAACAAAGTGTCGAAACTGGCTCACATGAACGACTCTCTGATGGGTGCTGAGGTGTTCCTGCGGCTCGATAAGTCGGATGTGCAGGAGAACAAGATCACCGAGATCAAACTGGAGCTTCCCGGGACCTCGCTCTTTGCCAAGAAACAGTGCAAAACCTTCGAAGAAGCCACCGATCAGGCGGTCGATGCCCTCAAGAAACAGATAACCAAACAGAAGGAGAAGACCAGGAAAGCGTAAAGGGTCGAAAAAAATAGTGGTATTATTTTTGTTATATCCAGATAAATTTTCTACATTTGCAATCCGATTTTCGGGAGTATCCCGAGGGTAGGGTTCTTTGAAGGCCGATGTAGCTCAGCTGGTCAGAGCAGCTGATTTGTAATCAGCAGGTCGTGGGTTCGAATCCCTCCATCGGCTCCCGAAAGGGAAAGGTAACATGGGGAGATACCAAAGCGGTCAACTGGGGCAGACTGTAAATCTGCTGGCGTATGCCTTCGTAGGTTCGAATCCTGCTCTCCCCACCAAGAGAAAGGCCAGGTTCTTTTACAATACAAGGCAGGTTCTGCGGGAGTAGCTCAGTTGGTAGAGCATCAGCCTTCCAAGCTGAGGGTCGCGGATTCGAGTTCCGTCTCCCGCTCATGGTAAGCCGATGTAGCTCAGTTGGTAGAGCGCATCCTTGGTAAGGATGAGGTCACGGGTTCAATTCCCGTCATTGGCTCAAGGCAAGAAGGATCACAATTTTGAAACATTTAATTTATTAAGATTATGGCTAAAGAAAAATTCGAACGGACGAAACCCCATGTGAATATCGGTACCATTGGTCACGTCGACCATGGGAAGACCACATTGACCTCTGCCATCACGATGGTGCTGGCCGAGAGGGGGCTGGCCGAGGTGAAGGACTTCGACTCCATCGACAATGCTCCGGAGGAGAAGGAAAGAGGTATCACCATCAATACTGCCCATGTGGAGTATGAGACCGAGAAGCGGCACTATGCTCATGTCGACTGCCCGGGTCATGCCGACTATGTGAAGAACATGGTGACGGGTGCTGCGCAGATGGACGGTGCCATTCTGGTGGTGGCTGCCACCGACGGTCCCATGCCTCAGACGCGCGAGCACATCCTGCTGGCCCGTCAGGTGAACGTGCCCAAGATCGTGGTCTTCCTCAACAAGGTCGACCTCGTCGACGACGAGGAGCTGATCGAGCTGGTGGAGATGGAGGTACGCGAGCTGCTCGATTTCTACGGCTATGACGGCGAGAACACGCCTGTCATCCGCGGTTCGGCCCTGGGTGCCATGCAGGGGGAAGAGAAGTGGAAGCAGAAGGTGCGCGAGCTGATGGACGCTGTCGACGAGTACATCCCTGTGCCGCCGCGTGACGTGGACAAGCCTTTCCTGATGCCTGTGGAAGATGTCTTCTCCATCACCGGCCGTGGTACCGTGGCCACCGGAAGGATCGAGACGGGTGTCATCCACACCGGCGACGAGGTCGAGATCATCGGCCTGGGTGCCAACAAGCGCAAGACCGTGGTGACCGGTGTCGAGATGTTCCGCAAGATCCTCGACGAAGGAGAAGCCGGCGACAACGTGGGTTTGCTGTTACGTGGTGTCGACAAGAAAGAGATCAAGCGTGGGATGGTGCTGGCCAAGCCCGGTTCGATCACACCGCACACCAAGTTCAAAGCTGAGGTGTATGTGCTGAAGAAAGAAGAAGGTGGCCGTCACACGCCGTTCCACAACAAATACCGGCCGCAGTTCTACCTGCGTACACTGGACGTGACGGGTGAGATCACCCTGCCCGAGGGCACCGAAATGGTGATGCCGGGCGACAATGTGACCATCACCGTCGAGCTGATCTATCCTGTGGCACTGAACCAGGGTCTGCGTTTCGCCATCCGCGAAGGCGGCCGTACCGTCGGTGCCGGCCAGGTGACCGAGATCATCGAGTAATCGAAAGATACGGGGGAAAAAGGGTTCTGCCCTTTTCCCTTCCTTGAATGGACACGGGTGTAGCTCAGTTGGTAGAGCACTGGTCTCCAAAACCAGGTGTCGGGCGTTCGAGTCGCTCCTCCCGTGCAAACATGCAAGAACCTTCAGGCACAGGCCCCCCGAGCAGGGGGGCCGCCTTTACAAGTGAGCGCCTGAAAAAGTGAAACGTGATGAGCCTGAAATCGTATATCGTCGAATCTTACAACGAGCTGGTGCACAAAGTGACCTGGCCCACCTGGAGCGAGCTGCAGAACAGCGCCGTGGTCGTGATGGTCGCAGGTGTGCTCATCGCCCTCGTCGTGGCCCTGATGGACCTGGTCTTCGAAAGGTTGATGAACTTCCTGTACGGGCTCTTTTATTAAAAGCCGCAATGAACCAAGGATATTATGGCTGAGCAGGAGAAGAAATGGTATGTGCTGCGGGCGATCAGCGGGAAAGAGAAAAAGGTCAAGGAGTATATCGAGGCTGAGATCAACCAGAGAAACCTCCATGATTACATTTCCCAGGTCCTGATCCCTACAGAGAAGGTCTATCAGATCCGTAACGGGAAGAAGGTGAGCAAGGAGCGTAACTTCTTCCCGGGGTATATCCTCGTGGAGGCGGCGTTGGTGGGAGAGATACCGCACATCCTCAAAAGCGTGCCCAATGTATTGGGTTTTCTGGGTGAGGAGTACGGTAAGAACGCCAAGCCGCAGCCCCTGCGGGAGTCGGAGGTCAACCGCATCCTGGGCAAGGTGGACGAACTGGCCACCAGCGACGAGGAGATCAACGTGCCCTTCTTCGTCGGTGAGACGGTCAAGGTGATCGACGGCCCCTTCAACAGCTTCACCGGCGTCATCGAAGAGGTCAATGAAGAGAAGAAAAAGCTCAAGGTGATGGTGAAGATCTTCGGGAGGAAAACCCCTCTGGAGCTCAGCTTCATGCAGGTAGAGAAAGAATAGAACGGACATAAGACATCAGCGGGATCGCAATAATCATAATGCTTCCTGAGCGGTTCGACGGCTGATCATTGATAACCACAATGTAGAAATCCTGAATTATGGCAAAAGAAGTCGCAGGAATCATCAAGTTGCAGATCCGTGGCGGTGCGGCCAACCCGTCGCCTCCGGTAGGTCCTGCGTTGGGTGCAAAGGGCGTGAACATCATGGACTTTTGCAAGCAGTTCAACGCGCGGACCCAGGAGATGGCAGGGAAGCTGATCCCGGTGGTCATCACGGTGTACACGGACAAGTCGTTCGACTTCGTCACGAAGACACCGCCGGTGGCCGTCCAGCTGAAAGAGGCCGCCAAGATCAAGTCGGGCTCTCCGGAACCGAACCGGAACAAGGTGGCGACCATCACCTGGGACCAGGTGCGGGCCATCGCCGAGAGTAAGATGCCCGACCTGAACTGCTTCACGATCGAGTCGGCCATGAAAATGGTGGCCGGCACCGCCAGGAGCATGGGAATTACCATCCAGGGTGAGTTCCCGGGAAACAACCAATAAAGAAAGCGTGAAAAATGGCTAAACTGACAAAAAAGAGGAAAGAAGCTCTTGCCAAGTTCGAACCTGGGAAACCTTACCGGCTCTCCGAGGCTGCGCGGCTGGTGAAGGATATCACCTACACCAACTTCGACGCTTCGGTGGACATCGACGTGCGCCTGGGTGTCGACCCCCGCAAGTCGAACCAGATGGTGCGCGGGGTGGTGACCCTCCCCCACGGTACGGGCAAGCAGGTCCGTGTGTTGGTGCTCTGCACGCCCGACAAGGAGGAGGAAGCCAAGGCCGCCGGCGCCGACTATGTCGGCCTCGATGAATACATCGAGAAGATCAAGGGGGGCTGGACCGATGTGGATGTGATCATCACCATGCCCTCCGTGATGGGCAAGGTGGGACAGCTGGGTAGGATCCTCGGGCCGCGCGGGCTGATGCCCAACCCCAAAAGCGGAACGGTCACCATGGACGTGGGAAAAGCCGTCAAGGAAGTGAAACAGGGAAAGATCGATTTCAAGGTGGACAAGTACGGCATCATCCACGCCTCCATCGGGAAAGTCTCTTTTGAGCCCGAACAGATCGTGGAGAACGCCCAGGAGTTCATCTCGACGATCAACAAGCTCAAACCCGCCGCAGCCAAAGGTACCTACATCAAGAGTATCTACTTGTCGAGCACCATGAGCCCCGGCATCAAGGTGGATACCAAAGCGATTGACTAAACGCATAACCCGTATTGAACTATGACAAGGGAAGAAAAGAATGCGATCATTGACTCTCTGACCGAGCAGATCAACTCCCGAGGCCACATCTATCTCACCGACATCTCAACCATGAATGCCGCTGATACCAGTGCCCTCAGGAGGAAATGCTTCGAGAAGGGGATCAAACTGATCGTGGTGAAAAACACCCTGCTGAAGAAAGCCCTCGAGAAGGCGGAGAAGGACTATTCAGGCCTCTATGAGGTGC
The DNA here is from genome assembly GCA_964599235.1 of uncultured Rikenellaceae bacterium. GTDB lineage: Bacteria > Bacteroidota > Bacteroidia > Bacteroidales > VadinHA17 > DRPN01. The sequence goes on along the minus strand of CAZRDX010000022.1, from coordinate 22,219 downwards.
TGAAGAACCCCACCTCCATCATGCTGACCGATGTGGCGAACCTTCCTGCCAAGCTGATCAAGGAGTTCCGCAAGGAGCACGAGAAGCCTGTGCTGAAGGCCGCCTATGTGGAGGAGTCGGTGTACATCGGCGACGAACAGCTCGAGATGCTCGCCTCGCTCAAGTCGAAAGAAGAGCTGATCGGCGACATCATCACCCTGCTGCAGTCGCCCATGCGCAACGTCATGTCCGCACTGCAGTCGGGCAACAACATCCTGACCGGGGTGCTGAAAACTTTGGCAGAAAAGGAAAATTAAGAACAGAAAAACAAAAAATTTGATTAACGATTAAAATTTCAAAACCATGGCAGATCTGAAAAAGCTCGCAGAAGAATTAGTGAACCTGACCGTTAAGGAAGTCAATGAGTTGGCAGACATCCTCAAGGAGGAATACAATATCGAACCCGCTGCTGCAGCCGTGGCCGTTGCCGGTCCTGCTGCCGGTGGCGAAGGGGCTGCCGCTGAAGAGAAGACCAGCTTCGACGTGATCCTCAAGGCACCCGGCGGCGCCAAGCTGCAGGTGGTCAAGCTGGTGAAGGAACTTACCGGCCTCGGCCTCAAAGAGGCCAAAGGAGTCGTCGACTCTGCTCCCGCCCCCGTGAAGGAAGGCGTTTCCAAAGAAGAAGCAGAAGCTATCAAAACTCAGTTGGAAGAAGCCGGAGCAGAAGTTGAGATCAAATAAGGAAGGTCAATTCTTCTTGTCTGGGGTTTAGGATCCTCCCGTGAGGGGGATCCTAAGCCTCTTTGCTATTGTGTCTTGTTCAACTTCTTTATTACAAAATAACCCATTTTGCGATGCCGGCAACAACCCCACAGAAACGTATCTCTTTCTCCACCATCAAAGACCAGCTGGATTATCCCGATTTTCTGGAGATCCAGTTGAAGTCGTTCCGGGAGTTCTTCCGTATCGAGTCGACGGCCGAGGAGCGGAAGAAGGAGAAGCTCTATCAGGTGTTCACAGAGAACTTCCCCATCACGGATACGCGGAACAACTTCAAACTTGAGTTCATCGATTATACCATTGATCCGCCGCGCTATACCATCGAGGAGTGTCTGGAGCGCGGCCTCACCTACAGTGTGCCGCTGAAAGCCCGGCTGAAGCTTTCCTGCAACGACCCCGAGCATGTCGATTTCGAGACGGTCGAGCAGGATGTCTACCTGGGCACCGTGCCTTACATGACCGAGCGCGGTACCTTCATCATCAACGGTGCCGAACGGGTGGTGGTGTCGCAGCTGCACCGTTCGCCGGGTGTCTTCTTCGGCCAGAGCCTCCACGCCAACGGCACCAAGCTCTATTCGGCACGTGTCATCCCCTTCAAAGGATCGTGGATCGAATTCGCCACCGACATCAACAACGTGATGTACGCGTACATCGACCGTAAGAAAAAACTGCCGGTGACCACGCTGCTCCGTACCTTCGGTTTCGAGAGCGACAAGGACATCCTCGACATCTTCGGTCTCTCCGAAGAGATCAAGGTGTCGAAGGCCAGCCTCAAAAGAGCCCTGGGCCGTAAGCTTGCCGCCCGTGTGCTGAAATCGTGGGTGGAAGACTTCGTCGACGAAGATACCGGTGAGGTGGTCTCCATCGAACGTAACGAGGTGGTGCTCGAAAGGGAGACCGTCCTCGAGAAAGAACACATCGATCTCATCCTTGACGCCAACCCCGGTACCATCCTTTTACATAAGGAAGACAAGGATGTGTCGGACTATGAGATCATCTTCAACACCCTACAGAAAGACCCGTGTAACTCGGAGAAGGAGGCGGTATTGTATATCTACCGTCAGTTGCGTAATGCCGAACCGCCGGACGAGCAGACCGCCCGCGAGGTGATCAACAACCTTTTCCTCTCCGACAAGAGATACGATCTGGGCGAGGTGGGGCGCTACAAGCTCAACAAGAAGCTGGGCCTCGACACACCCCTCGACCAGCAGGTGCTTACTCCCTCCGACATCGTAGAGATCATCAAGCACCTGATCAAGCTGATCAACTCCAAGACCGACGTGGACGACATCGACCACCTGAGCAACCGTCGTGTGCGTACGGTGGGTGAGCAGCTTTACAACCAGTTCGGTGTGGGGCTGGCGCGTATGGCCCGCACCACGCGTGAAAGGATGAACGTGCGCGACAACGAGGTGTTCACCCCCATCGACCTGATCAACTCCAAGACGCTCTCGTCGGTGATCAACTCTTTCTTTGGTACCAACCAGCTGTCGCAGTTCATGGATCAGACCAACCCGCTGGCCGAGATGACGCACAAGCGTCGTCTTTCGGCACTGGGTCCGGGCGGTCTGTCGCGTGAACGTGCCGGTTTTGAGGTACGTGACGTCCACTATACCCATTACGGGCGTCTCTGTCCTATCGAGACGCCCGAGGGGCCTAACATCGGCCTTATCTCATCGCTGTGCGTCTATGCCAAGATCAACGAGCTGGGCTTCATCGAGACCCCCTACCGCAAGGTGGAGGCCGGCAGGGTCAACCTCGACAACGATGCCGTGGTCTACCTCAGCGCCGAAGAGGAAGAGAACAAGCTCATCGCCCAGGCCAACGCTCCCTACAACGAGGAAGGACGTTTCATCAACCAGCGGGTGAAGGCCCGTTTTGAGGGGGACTTCCCCTTTGCGGATGCTTCGAAGGTCGACCTGATGGACGTGGCGCCCAACCAGATCGCTTCGGTGGCTGCCTCGCTCATCCCCTTCCTTGAGCACGACGACGCCAACAGGGCCCTGATGGGCTCGAACATGATGCGTCAGGCCGTGCCCCTGCTGCGCCCCGAAGCACCTATCGTGGGTACCGGCATCGAAGAGGTGGTGGCACGCGACTCACGCATGCTCTATATCGCCGAAGGCGACGGCATCGTCGAATATGTCGACTCGGAGAGGATCGTCATCCGTTACTCCCGTACCGAGGAAGAGAAATTCCTCAGCTTCGACGACGATGTCAAGGAATACCGTCTGACCAAATTCCGCAAGACCAACCAGAATACCTGTATCAACATCAAGCCGATCGTCCGTAAGGGTGAGAAGGTAGTGAAAGGACAGGTACTCACCGAAGGTTACGGCACCGTCCACGGCGAGCTGGCCCTCGGCCGCAACCTCAAGGTGGCCTTCATGCCATGGAAAGGGTACAACTTCGAGGACGCCATCGTGATCTCGGAGAACGTCGTGCGCAACGACGTCTTCACCTCCATCCACATCGACGAGCATATCCTTGAGGTGCGCGATACCAAACGCGGCCTGGAGGAGCTCACCTCCGACATCCCCAACGTGAGCGAAGAGGCTACCAAGAATCTTGACGAGAACGGTCTGATCCGCATCGGTGCCCATGTGAAGCCGGGAGATATCCTCATCGGTAAGATCACGCCCAAGGGCGAATCGGATCCTTCGCCGGAGGAGAAGCTGTTGCGCGCCATCTTCGGCGACAAGGCTGGCGACGTGAAAGATGCCTCGCTGAAGGCCGGGCCGTCGCTCACCGGCGTGGTGATCGACAAGAAGCTGTTCGCCCGGGCCAACAAGGACCGCGCCAGCCGGGCTGCCGACAAGCCTTACCTCGAGAAGCTCGATAAAGAGTTCCAGGAGAAGGCGGCCGAACTGCGCAACAAACTTATCGACAAGCTCTTCGTCCTGGTCAACGGCAAAGCCTCGCAGGGCGTCAAGAACAACTACAACGAGGATGTGATCCCCAAGGGGACCAAGTTCACCCTCAAGCTGCTGCAGACGGTCGACTTCCTCAACGTCAACCCCAACAAGTGGACGACCGACAAGAAGAAGAACGAGCAGATCAAGACCATCCTCCACAACTACATCACCAAGTACAAGGAGATCGACGGTTACTACAAGCGTCTGAAGTACACCCGCAGCATCGGTGACGAGCTGCCGGCAGGCATCATCAAGCTGGCCAAGGTGTACATCGCCCAGAAGCGCAAGATCAAGGTGGGGGACAAGATGGCCGGTCGCCACGGGAACAAGGGCATCGTGGCCCGTATCGTCCGTGCTGAGGACATGCCTTTCCTTGAGGACGGCACGCCCGTCGACATCGTTCTCAACCCCTTGGGTGTGCCTTCGAGGATGAACCTGGGTCAGATCTACGAGACGGTCCTGGGGTGGGCCGGGGAGAAGCTGGGGGTGAAGTTCTCCTCGCCCATCTTCGACGGGGCCACCCTGGAGCAGATCACCGAGTATACACGCAAGGCGGGTCTGCCCGACTACGGGGTGACGCACCTCTACGACGGCGGCACAGGCGAGCGTTTCGACCAGCCGGCTACCGTGGGGGTTATTTACATGCTCAAGCTGGGCCACCTTGTCGACGACAAGATGCATGCCCGCTCCATCGGTCCCTACTCGCTCATCACGCAGCAGCCGCTCGGCGGGAAAGCCCAGTTCGGCGGACAGCGCTTCGGTGAGATGGAGGTGTGGGCCCTCGAAGCCTTCGGCGCGGCCAACATCCTCCAGGAGGTGATGACCGTCAAGTCGGACGACGTCCAGGGACGCGCCCGTACCTACGAGGCCATCGTCAAAGGCGAGAACATGCCCAAACCCGGCATCCCCGAGTCACTCAACGTGCTGCTGCACGAGCTCAAAGGCCTCGCCCTCAGCGTGCGCCTCGAATAATCAGCCCGGTTGTGCTTTGAACCTGATCGTAAATAATAACAACATCACAATATGTCGTTCAGAAAAGATAACAAAGTCAGTTCCGACTTTTCCAGGGTGACCATCGCTCTGGCATCGCCCGAAGAGATCCTGGAACAGTCACACGGTGAGGTCCTCAAACCCGAGACCATCAACTACCGCACCTACAAGCCGGAGCGGGACGGTCTCTTCTGCGAGAGGATCTTCGGACCTGTGAGGGACTACGAATGCCATTGCGGCAAATACAAGGGCATCCGCTACAAGGGCATCGTCTGCGACCGTTGCGGCGTGGAGGTGACCGAGAAAAAGGTGCGCCGCGAGAGGATGGGACACATCAACCTCGTGGTGCCCGTGGCTCACATCTGGTATTTCCGCTCGATGCCCAACAAGATCGGCTACCTGCTGGGCCTACCCAGCAAGAAGCTCGACTCGATCATCTACTACGAAAGGTACGTGGTGATCAACCCCGGCGTGATGGAGAAGGAGGGGATCAAATACATGGATTTCCTCACCGAGGAGGAGTATCTCGACATCCTCCAGCGTCTGCCCAAGGACAACCAGTATCTGGAAGATGATCATCCTGACAAGTTCATCGCCGACATGGGGGGTGTGGCGCTTTACAAGCTGCTTTCGCGTCTGAACCTCGACGAGCTCTCCTATACGCTGCGCGACAAGGCCAGCCATGAGACCTCGCAGCAGCGCAAGAACGAGGCGCTCAAGCGTCTGCAGGTGGTGGAGGCTTTCCGTGCCTCGCAGCACATCAACCGGCCGGAGTGGATGATCATCAAGGTGGTGCCGGTGATCCCGCCCGACCTGCGGCCGCTGGTGCCGCTTGACGGTGGACGCTTTGCCACCTCCGACCTCAACGACCTCTACCGTCGGGTCATCATCCGCAACAACCGTCTCAAGCGGCTCATCGAGATCAAGGCTCCTGAGGTGATCCTCCGCAACGAGAAGAGGATGCTGCAGGAGGCTGTCGACTCGCTCTTCGACAACTCGCGCAAGTCGAACGTCGTCAAGACCGAGAACAACCGGCCCCTCAAGTCGCTCAGCGACAGTCTCAAGGGCAAGCAGGGGCGTTTCCGTCAGAACCTGCTGGGGAAACGTGTCGACTATTCGGCCCGTTCGGTGATCGTCGTGGGGCCCGAGCTGCAGATGCACGAGTGCGGCCTGCCCAAAGATATGGCCGCCGAGCTCTACAAGCCCTTCATCATCCGCAAGCTCATCGAGCGTGGCATCGTGAAGACGGTCAAGTCGGCCAAGAAGATCGTCGACCGCAAGGATCCGGTGGTGTGGGATATCCTGGAGAACGTGCTGAAAGGCCATCCTGTGCTGCTCAACCGTGCTCCTACGCTGCACCGTCTGGGTATCCAGGCTTTTCAGCCCAAGCTCATCGAAGGCAAGGCCATCCAGCTGCATCCTCTGGCCTGTACGGGGTTCAACGCCGACTTCGACGGCGACCAGATGGCTGTGCACCTGCCTCTGGGCAATGCCGCCATCCTCGAGGCCCAGCTGCTGATGCTCGCCTCGCACAACATCCTCAACCCTGCCAACGGCGCCCCCATCACCGTGCCGTCGCAGGACATGGTGCTCGGCCTTTACTACATCACCAAAGCCAAGCGCAGCACCCCCGAGGAGAAGGTCAAAGGCGAAGGGATGGTCTTCTATTCCCCCGAAGAGGTGATCATTGCCTACAACGAGAAAAAGGTCGACCTGCACGCCGTCATCAAGGTGCGGGTCGATGATATCGAGAACGACCAGCCGGTGAAACGCATCGTCGAGACCACCGTCGGACGTGTGTTGTTCAACGAGCTGGTGCCGAAGGAGATGGGTTTCATCAACACCCTGCTCACCAAGAAGGCGCTGCGCGACATCATCGGTACCGTACTCAAGAAGACCGGCACGGCCAAGACGGCCAAGTTCCTCGACGACATCAAAGCCATGGGCTACGAGATGGCCTTCCGCGGCGGCCTCTCCTTCAACCTGGGCGACGTGATTGTCCCCGAAGAGAAGGAGAAGTTCATCGAGGAAGGATACAGGCAGGTCGAAGAGGTGTTGAACAACTACAACATGGGTTTCATCACCAACAATGAACGCTACAACCAGATCATCGACATCTGGACCCATACCAACGCCAAGCTGACGCAGGCGCTGATGAAACGGCTCTCGACCGACAAGAACGGATTCAACCCGGTCTTCATGATGCTCGACTCGGGAGCCCGCGGGTCGAAGGAACAGATCCGTCAGCTCTCGGGTATGCGTGGTCTGATGGCCAAGCCGCAGAAGTCGGGAGCCACGGGGTCGGAGATCATCGAGAACCCCATCCTTTCGAACTTCAAGGAAGGTCTGTCGGTGCTGGAGTACTTCATCTCGACGCACGGTGCCCGCAAGGGGCTGGCCGACACCGCCCTGAAGACGGCCGACGCCGGTTATCTGACGCGTCGTCTGGTGGACGTCTCGCAGGATGTGGTGATCACCGAGGAGGACTGCGGCACCCTGCGCGGCCTGGTGGCCACCGCCATCAAGAAGAACGAGGAGGTCGTCGAGACCCTCTACGACCGTATCCTCGGCCGTACCACCGTGCACGATGTCTATCATCCCCAGACGGGCGAGCTGATCATCGGCGCCGGCGAAGAGATCACCGAGGAGGTGGCCAAAAAGATCGAAGAGTCGCCCATCGAGCAGGTGGAGATCCGTTCAGTGCTCACCTGCGAGTCGAAGAAAGGGGTATGTGCCAAGTGTTACGGCCGTAACCTGGCCACCGGCAAGATGGTGCAGATAGGCGAGGCCGTCGGCGTCATCGCCGCCCAGAGCATCGGCGAGCCGGGAACCCAGCTGACCCTCCGTACCTTCCACGTCGGGGGTACCGCCTCCAACATCACCGCCGAATCGAACATCATCGCCAAATACGACGGACGCCTCGAGATCGAGGACCTGCGCGTGGTGGAGAGAACGGACGAAACAGGACGAAAGGTGTCGATCGTTATCGGCCGTCTCGGCGAGCTGAAGATCATCGACATCAACACCGGCATCGCCCTCACCACCCATGCCATCCCCTACGGTTCGACGCTCTACTTCAAGCCCGGCGATACGGTGAAGAAAGGCGATCTCATCTGCGAATGGGATCCCTACAACGCCGTCATCATCTCAGAGATCAACGGGGTGGTTCACTTCGAGAACCTCGTGGAAGGACAGACTTACCATGCCGAGATCGACGAGCAGACCGGCTTCCGTGAGAAGGTGATCATCGAGTCGCGTGACAAGACACGCAACCCGATGGTGAAGATCGTGGACAAGAAGACCGGCGAGGAGAAGTCGTACAACCTGCCTGTGGGTGCCCACATCATGCAGGAGGAGGGCGACGAGGTGCAGGCCGGCGACATCTTGGTGAAGATACCGCGTGCCGTGGGCAAGTCGGGTGACATCACCGGGGGTCTGCCGCGTGTTACCGAGCTCTTCGAGGCACGCAACCCCTCGAACCCCGCCGTGGTCTCCGAGATCGACGGCGAGGTCTCCTTCGGCAAGATCAAGCGCGGCAACCGCGAGATCATCGTCAAGTCGCGTACCGGCGAGGTGAAGAAATACCTTGTGCCGCTCTCCAAGCAGATCCTGGTGCAGGAGAACGATTATGTGCGTGCCGGCACACCCCTCTCCGACGGTGCCATCACCCCCGAAGACATCCTGGCCATTAAGGGTCCCACCGAGGTGCAGGAATACATCGTCAACGAGGTGCAGGAGGTCTACCGTCTGCAGGGCGTGAAGATCAACGACAAGCACTTCGAGATCATCGTGCGGCAGATGATGCGCAAGGTGATCATCGAAGACCCGGGCGATACCAAGTTCCTCGAGAAACAGATCGTCGACAAGAACGAGTTCCGTGACGAGAACGACTGGATCTACGACAAGAAGGTGGTGGTTGATCCGGGTGATTCGGAGCGTCTCAAGGCGGGTCAGATCATCACGGCGCGTGAGCTGCGTGACGAGAATTCCATGCTCAAGCGTCGCGACCTGAAGCTGGTGGAGGCGCGCGATGCCATCCCCGCCACCTCGAGCCAGGTGCTGCAGGGCATCACCCGCGCCGCCCTCCAGACCAAGAGCTTCATCTCGGCCGCCTCGTTCCAGGAGACCACCAAGGTGCTCAACGAAGCCGCCATCAGCGGCAAGGTCGACCACCTCGAAGGCCTCAAGGAGAACGTCATCGTCGGCCACCTCATCCCCGCCGGCACCGGCATGCGCCGCTATGAGAAGCTGATCGTCGGCTCCAAAGAAGAGTACGAGGCCCTCATGGCTGCCAAGGAGAAAAAGGAGAAAGAAGAGGCCGCAGCCGAAGAAGAGAAAGAAAACTAAACCTACCACACCATGGACGACAAGAAAAAACAACAGAACCAGATCAATGTGGAGCTCACCGAGGATGTGGCACAGGGCATCTATTCCAACCTGGCCATCATCACCCATTCGAGTGCAGAGTTCGTGCTCGACTTCGTGCGGGTGATGCCGGGCGTACCCAAAGCCAAGGTGCAGTCGCGCATCATCCTCACTCCGGAGCATGCCAAACGCCTGCTCATGGCTCTGCAGGACAACATCGCCAAGTACGAGGCCGTCCATGGCAAGATCAAAGAGATCCAGGGCGGCGGGCCCGTGATGCCGATGAACTTCGGCGGTCCTACCGCCCAGGCCTGATGACGAAAAAAGACCTCCCGCGGGAGGTCTTTTTTTTGTTCGTTGTTGCCGGGGAACTGAGAAAATCCTTTCCCGGAATGGGAAGGATTGTTTATTTTTGATTCTTTACCAACACTTGTGCAGGTCATGGATATCACGGTTCTTTTGTCTGTTGTTCCAGACACCACGGTGCGGGTGACGTTGTCGGACGAGGGTGTCCCGGCGCTGAGCGAGGTGCCGTGGGTGATCAATCCCTGGGATGAGCTGGCGCTGACACGTGCTCTGGAGCTGAAGGAGGATCCTGCTGCTGGGGTGGAGCGTGTGTGTGTGCTGCATGCGGGTCCTGCGGAGCATGAGACGTTGCTGCGTCGTGCCCTGGCCATGGGTGCCGACGAGGCGGTGCGTGTCGATGCCGTCCCCGGCGACGCCTGGAGCGCTGCCGTCCTCCTGGTCTCGTGGCTCAGGGAGCATCCGGCCGCCCTGGTACTGGCCGGCCCGGAGACCACCGACCACGGCGGGGGCGCCACCGGCATGATGGTGGCACAACAGCTCGGCATCGCCGCCAGCGGCAGCGTCACCGCCATCAGCGTGGAGCAGAACAGGATCCTCTTCACCCGCGAGATGGACGAGGGCACAGAGACCTTCGCCGTGCAGCCGCCCTTCCTGGCGGTGGTGCAGAAAGGCATCGCCCGCGAGCCGCGCATGCCCTCGATGCGGGGCCTGATGATGGCACGCCGCCGGCCCGTCACCGTCGTCACCCCACCGAGCGAAGAGACACCCCTGCGGCGCAGCGCCGGATGGGAGATGCCCCCGGAAAAACCACCCGTGAAACTCATACCCCCCGAGAGGGCGGAAGAGATCCTCGACCTGCTGGAAAAAGAGACCCGAACGATCAAGATAAGCTGACCATGGTGGTACTGGCATATACCGAAGTTCATGAAGGCCGTCTCACCGAGCGCTCGCGGGCGCTGCTCTCCTATGCGAGGCGTCTGGCAGGAATGCTGGGTGGTGAGGCGGTGGCTTTCGTCCCTGCCGTCCTCGGCGACGAGGAGCAGGCGGTGGCGGGACGCTGCGGCGCCTCGCGTCTCCTGCTCGCCGGCGAAGGGCTGCCCCCCTTCTTTGACGTCACCCTCCACGGCCGCCGTTACGTGGAGGCTGCCGCACATGCCGGCGCGCAGGTCCTCCTCTTTGCCTATGGTGCCGTGGGGAGGATGCTGGCACCCTACGCGGCTGCTGTCATCCGTGCCGGCTACGTGGCGGGTGTGAGGGACCTGCCCCTGCAGACGGAGCCTTTCGTCGTGCGCCGGAGCGTCTACTCCGGCAAGGTGACCGAGCAGGCCGAGATCCTCACCGAACGCAAGGTGCTGATGCTGGCGCCCCATGCCTGGGAGGAGGAGCATTTCGACGGTGTGCCCGTCGCCGAGCCCTTCGCCGGCGAGCCGCTGCCAGCAGGCCCGCTGGAGCGGGTGGCCGCGCAACCGCGCCGCGAGCACCGTTCCCTCACCGACGCACGTGTCGTCGTCTCGGGCGGCCGCGGCATGCAGGCGGCGGAGAACTTCCGTCTCCTGGAAGAGCTGGCCTCCCTCCTCGGCGGGGCCGTGGCCTGCACCCGCCCCGTGGCCGACGAGGGCTGGCGCCCTCCCGAAGATCATGCCGGACAGACAGGCAAGATCATCGCCCCCGACCTCTACTTCGCCTTCGGCATCTCCGGTGCCATCCAGCATATGGCCGGCGTCAGCGGAAGCAAGGTGATAGCTGCCGTCAACACGGACCCCGACGCTCCCATCTTCGAGATGGCCGACTACGGTATCGTCGGCGACGCCCTCGAGGTGCTGCCGCGACTCATCGAAGCCATACGCCGACGCAGAAAAGAGGGGTGAGCCGTCCCGCCGGCTGCCGGGCTGCCTTCTGACACCATACCTGACCGTGATGAAGACCTCAGTGCTCGTGTTCGACCTTCTCTTCCTCATCACACTGGCAGGGCTTTCCCTCTCGGCCGGACATTATTACCGTCTCTTCCGTTTTTTGCGTCCCGCGTTTCCCGTGCGTGACCTTCCCGCCCGGCTGTGGAACACCGTCAGGGTGGGTCTGGCGCAGGCGCGGCTTTTCCGGCGTCCCTTTGCCGGGATGCTGCACGCCCTGCTCTTCTGGAGCTTCCTGGTGATCCTGGCCGGCACGCTCGAGATGATCCTCGACGGCTTCACGGGGAGGGAGAAGAGCTTTGCCGTATGGGGAGGTTACCCTCTGCTCACTGCCATGATCGACGTGGCAGCCCCGCTGGTGGCCCTCATCGTGGTGATCTTCTTCCTCCGGCGCAACCTCTTTGTGGTGCCGCGTTTCCGGGGCAGGGAGATGGGCCCGCATGCCCGCCGCGATGCCAACATCACCTTGCTGCTCATCCTCCTGCTGATGGTCACCCTGACGGGCATGGACCTTTTTTACCTGGCAGCCGGCGGGACGGCCGGCCGTTATCCCGTGGCAGAGCGGCTGCTCCCTCTCCTGGGGGCTCACGGCGACGCTCTCGCCTCCACCGGCTATCGTCTCTGCTGGTGGAGCCACATCGTCATCATCTTCCTCTTCGCCAACTACCTGCCCTGGTCGAAGCATTTCCATGTCTATCTGTCGCTGCCCAATGTTTTCCTCTCCCCTCCCTGGCCCGTAGGGGCGTTGCCCGACATGCCGCAGGTGACCCGCGAGGTGGAGGCGATGCTGCGTGACGAGCCTCCCGGCGACGAGCCTCCCGGCCGTTTCGGCATCCTCGATGCGGAGGACCTCACCCGCAAGGAGTACTTAGAGTCGCTCACCTGCACCCAGTGCGGCCGCTGCACGGAGGTGTGTCCCGTACACCGTGCCGGCGGGCCTCTCTCCCCACGCAAGGTGATGATGGAGACACGGGCACGGATGGATGAGAAAGGTCCCCTCCTGCTGCGGGGTGACGACGACGGTCGTCCTCTGCTGGGGGCACGTCTCACCGACGAGGAGATCTTCGCCTGCACGATGTGTTATGCCTGTGCGGAAGAGTGCCCGCTGACCATCCGCCAGCCCGAGCTCATCCTCGGCATGCGGCGTTATCGCATCCTGGAGGAGGGTGCCGCCCCACCGGAATGGAACAGCGTATACAGCCATGTCGAGAACAACGGTGCTCTGTGGCAGAAGCCTGCCGGCAGCCGTCTGGAGTGGGCCCGCGACCTGCGGCTCCGCCGCGACGGCCGCGACGAACCTGTCGAGGTGCCCGTGATGGCCGACCGCGCCACCGCCGGTAACCCGCCCGACATGCTGCTATGGACAGGCAGCGCCGGAAGCTATGACCCCCGCTACCGCAGGGTGCTGCAGGACCTCGCCAGGATACTCGCCTGGGCAGGGATCGACTATGCCGTGCTGGGCGAAGAAGAGATCTCCTCGGGCGACATGGCCCGCCGCACAGGTAACGAGATGCTCTTCGTGATGCAGGCCAAACAGAACATCGAGACCTTCCGCCGTTACGGCATCACGACCATCCTCACCTGCGACCCTCATGTTTACAATACTTTCCGCAACGAGTATCCCTCTTTTGGTCCCATGCCCGAGGTGATCCACCACACCCGTTTCCTGGAGCGACTCATGGAGGAGGGGCGGCTGCCTCTGCCGGCGACGCTGTCGCAGCGGGTGACCTACCACGATCCCTGTTATCTGGGGCGTCTTAACGGCGGCTATGAGGCGCCGCGCCGCGTGCTACGCACCCTCGGCCTCACCGTCCGGGAGATGGAGCACAACCGCTCCCGTGCCCTCTGCTGCGGCGGCGGGGGAGGACAGATGTTCCGCGAAGAACAGGGACAGGAAGAAAAGATCTTCGTCATCCGCACACGCGAAGCCCTCGCCACCGGCGCCCGCACCATCGTCACGGCATGCCCCTACTGCATGACCATGCTCACCGACGGTGTCAAATACGAACATGCCGAAGAAGAGTGCCAGGTGAAGGACGTGGCGGAAATGGTGGCCGAAGCCCTCGGCCTGCACCCCCCGGCAAAAGGATGAACCGGCATCGTGCGTAACGTTTTCTTTCTTACTTTTGTCGTAAGAACACGAACCAAAGAGAACAGAAGATGACCCAGGGAAAGACGAAAGTAGGATGGGGGCTCCTTGTGATGTTGCTGCTCCTTGTGACCGCCGGCTCGTGCAGCAAAGAGAAAAAATGCGGCTGCGACGGCGAGATCAAGTTCGAACTCAATGAGGTGCCGGGGACCATCTATTACGAGGATACCAAATTCACCTATTTCATCTCCGACGGGATCTATTCCTATTTCACCCTTTGCGAGCCCGACTCGGCGTGGGAGATGGTGAAGAAGTTCAAGTCGGGCGAGCATGTGCTGGTGTCGGGTGAGGTGGCCGACGACTGTATGAAGCAGATCTCCGCCTATGCCTATGCCAACTATGTGCTGCATCTGAAGGAGATCAAACTGCCGCCGTTCAGGAAATGAGAGGGGAGGGCCCAGGTGCTTTTCCTGTCAGAAGATATGTTACCTTATCCTGTAGGATCGCGTGTGGTGCTGGCGGGTGCCGGGCGTGTGGCCACGTCGCTGGGTGAGGCGCTGCAGGCGGCGGGGCACAGGGTGGTGCTGGTGGTGAGCCGTCATGCCGCCACTGCGGCGCGTCTGGCCGGCCGTCTCGGGACGCCTCACGCCACCTTCGCCGACCGACCCCTCCTGCCTCCTGCCGAGATCATCATCTACAGCGTCAGCGACGATGCCCTGGAGGAGGTGACCGCCCTCCTTCCGCCGGGCGACCGGCTGGCCCTTCACACTGCCGGCAGCATGCCTATGGAGATCTTCCGCGGCCGGGCCCGCCACTACGGGGTCCTTTATCCCTTGCAGACCTTCTCGCCGGGCCGCAGGGTCGACTTCTCCGAGGTGCCTCTCTGCATCGAAGGGGCTACTCCCGCCGACGAGATGAAGATACTTACTTTCGCCCGTACCCTCAGCCGCCGTGTGTACTCCATCCCTACTCCCCGGCGGCGGACGCTCCACCTCGCTGCCGTCATCGTCAACAACTTCGTCAACCACCTTTATCACCTTGCCGGCGAACTGCTGGAAAAAGACGACCTGCCCTTCGAACTGCTGGTGCCCCTGATCCGCGAGACCGCAGAGAAAGCCACGGCCATGGGACCACAACGGGCACAGACAGGCCCCGCCGTAAGAAATGACGAAAATGTTATAAAAAAGCATCTGGAATTATTATCTTGCTCGCCCGGACTGCAGGAGCTGTACCGTCTGATGACGGAGAGCATCCGGCATCATACCTCCCCGGGGAAAAAGAGAAATGATCATCCGTGACCCTATGCAGCTGAGCAATTTCAAGGAAGAACTGCGGAAAGTGAAAGCCTTCGCCTTCGACGTCGACGGGGTGCTCTCCCATACCGTGATGCCGCTGCATCCCTCGGGCGAGCCGATGCGCACGGTCAACATCAAAGACGGCTATGCCCTGCAGCTGGCCGTCCGCAAAGGCTATCCCGTAGGTATCATCACCGGCGGAAAAACGGCAGCCGTGCGGAAACGACTGGAGAACCTGGGCATCACCGATATCTATATGGGAGCTTCTTACAAAAAGGAGAGCTTTCTGCAGTTCCTGGAGAAACACGGGCTTGACCCGGCCGGTGTGCTCTACATGGGCGATGATCTGCCCGACTATGAGATCATGGAGATGGTCGGTTTCCCCACAGCCCCGGCCGATGCGGTCACCGAGATCAAGCAGGTGGCCCGTTATATCTCCTGGCTCGATGGCGGCATGGGGTGTGTGCGCGACGTCATCGAACAGGTGCTGCGCCTCCACAACCAATGGATGGACGGCGACGCTTTTCACTGGTAATACGACAGAATATGATCAAAGCTTTCTTACGTCTCATCCGCTGGCAGAACCTGCTGATCATCATCGCCACGCAGTGTCTCATGCGGTATGCCCTGTTGGCTCCCCTGCTGCGTCATATGCCGGGAGAGTGGAACGGTACACCCGTGGTGGTGCCCGGCCTTCATCTGGCCCTGTCCGACTTCCACTTCTTCCTGCTGGTCTTCTCCACCGTTATGCTCACGGCAGCAGGGTATGTCATCAACGATTATTTCGATACCCGCACCGACCGTATCAACCGTCCCGAGAGGATGGTGGTGGAGCGGAGCATCTCCCGTCGTGAGGCGCTGGTCATCCATGTCCTGCTCAACGTGCTGGGTGTGGGTGCCGGTGTCTATCTCTCCTTTGCCATCGGCTTCTCCTTCCTGGCTGTCATCTTTGTCCTCATTGCCGGCCTGCTCTGGTTCTATTCCACCACCTACAAGAGACAGTTCCTCGTGGGCAACCTGCTGGTGGCTTTTCTGACGGCGCTGGTACCTTTCACGGTGACGCTTTTCGAGATCCCTGCGCTCACGAAGCTCTTCGCGCCGCAGATGATCGCTTATCATGCTACCTGGCGGCCGCTGGTGATGTGGTCAGCCGGCGTTTCGCTCTTCGCCTTCCTGCTCACCCTCATCCGGGAGATCATCAAGGACATGGAGGACTACGAGGGAGATCTCTCCTTTGGACGGCGGTCGATGCCGGTGGTGGCCGGCCTGGATGCCACACGTTACGTGGTGATCGGCCTGATCGTCCTCACGATGGTGTTGCTGGGCGGGGTGGTCTTCTTCTACCTGCGGGATACCCTGACGATCATCTATACGACTCTTTTCCTGGAGCTGCCCCTCTTATGGCTGGCCTGGCGCATGATGCGGGCCCGCTCGCCCCAGGTATACCACCGCTGTTCCCTCCTCACCAAAGGGATCATGCTGGCAGGACTGCTCTACTTGGTACTGGCCAGCTATCTTTTCTCCAGCCTGCTTGCCTGATACCAACATGCCGACGATGAAGCTGCCGCCGCCCTACCGGAAAGTGATCCTCGCCTCAGCCTCGCCACGCCGCCGCATGCTCATGGAAGGCCTCGACATTCCCCTCGAGGTGGTCACCGGCATCGAGGTGGACGAACGATGCCCGGAAGGGACGCCGCCGGAGGAGATGCCGGTGTGCCTGGCTAAGAAAAAGGCCGGGGCAGCCCGTTATCTGCTGAACGAACATGCCCTCCTGCTCACGGCCGACACGCTGGTGCTCCTCGGTGAGGAGGTGATCGGCAAGCCGGCAGACGAAGAGGAGGCACGGGCGATGCTGCACCGCCTGGCAGGCAGGATGCACCGCGTCATCACCGGCGTATGCCTGCACTCCCTCCACAAAGAACGCTGCTTCAGCGCAACCTCACGCGTTTTCTTCGGACCCCTCACCGACGAGGAGATCGACTACTACGTGCGTACCTACCACCCCCTCGACAAAGCCGGCTCTTACGGTATACAGGAATGGATAGGTTACGTCAGCGTGGAAAGGATCGAAGGATCCTTCTATAACGTCATGGGCCTGCCCGTGCACCAGGTGTACCGCTACCTGAAAACATTCTGAAACATCATGACCGACCGGATCATGAGAGATCAAAAAGCCTGAACAAAATCTGATACCATGAAAAGACTGTTCTCATCGCTTCTTCTTTCACTGCTCGTAGCCCTGAGCGTCCTGCGTGCCGACGAGGGCATGTGGATCCCCATGCTGCTGGATCGTTTCAACATCGACATCATGCAACGGGAAGGTTTCCGGCTCACGGCCGAAGATATCTACAGCATCAACCGCGCCAGCATGAAGGATGCGGTGGTGATCTTCGGCGGGGGCTGCACGGCCGAGCTGATCTCGCCCGAAGGACTGCTCATCACCAACCATCATTGCGGCTACCGCAGCATCCAGCGTCATTCCACCGTCGAGCACGACTACCTCACCCATGGCTTCTGGGCCATGTCGCGCGACGAGGAGCTGCCCAACCCCGGCCTCACCGTCACCTTCCTGGTCAGGATGGAGGATGTCACCGACCGCATCCTCAGCAAGGTGAACGACCGGATGAGCGAGGAAGAAAGGGAGAAGATCATCGGGGAAGAGAGCCGCACGATCGTCGATGAGGCCGTGAAAGGCACGGTCTATCGGGCCGAGGTGAAGCCTTTCTACTTGGGTAACCAGTACTTCCTCATCGTGCAGAAAGTGTACCGTGACGTGCGGCTGGTGGGGGCACCCCCCTCGGCCATCGGTAAGTTCGGCGGAGATACCGACAACTGGATGTGGCCGCGCCATACGGGCGACTTCTCCCTCTTCCGCATCTACGCCGGCAAAGACAACGAGCCGGCCGACTATTCCCCCGACAACCGGCCCTACAGACCGGCTTACTTCTTCCCCATCTCCCTGAAGGGGGTCCATCCCGGCGACTTCACCATGGTGATGGGCTATCCGGGAAGCACCTACGAATATGCTCCTTCGTACCACCTGAAGATGCTGGTGCACGACCTCTATCCCCGGCTGATCGACATACGTGACAAAAAGCTGGAAATCATCAACGCCGCCCAGGAGGCCGACCCGAAGGTGCGCATCCAGTATGCGGCCAAGAACGCCAGCATCAGCAACTCATGGAAAAGATGGATCGGCGAGATACGGGGCCTTAACAAGCTGGACGCCATAGCAAAAAAACAGGCCTTCGAGAAGAAATTCCAAGCCTGGGCCGAGGCCGACCCGCAAAGGAAAGAGAAATATGGTGATCTGCTGCCGGCATATGCCCGCCTCTATCCCGACTACGGTCGTTACGATCTCTGGGCCGCCACACTCTCCGAGGTGTTCATCCGCTACGGCATCGAGGCAGCCGGTCTGGCCCGCTATTTCCTGTTCCTCGAGAACGAAGACCCCGCCGGGATCGCCGACAGGAAAGAAACCCTGAAAAAAAGAAGCGAAGCCTTCTTCAGGGATTACGACGTGGAGGTCGACAAGCAGCTCTTCCTGGCCCTGTTGGAAAAATACCGCGAGATCATGCCGCGCGACCTCTGGCCCGAAGAACTCCTGCGCTGGGAAGGAAAAGAGGAGAAATACATGGAGCGTTTTTACGCCCGCACCCTTTTTGCCGACCCCCGCAAAATGGAGGCCTTCCTCGACGATCTCTCCCCCGCCTCGCTGAAGAAACTGCGCAAAGACCCGGCCTTCATCCTCGCCTCGCAGGTGGCCGACATTTATTCCGGAAAGATATATCCGGAGTTCCGCAGGCTCGACAGGGAGAAGAAACGCCTCGACAGGCTCTACATGGCCGGACAGATGGCGTTCCGCAAAGGCGAACATCTCTATCCCGATGCCAACTTCACCCTGCGCGTCACCTATGGCAAGGTGAAGGGTTATGAGCCGAAAGATGCCGTGAAATACCTCTACCTCTCCACGCTCACGGGGGTGATGGAGAAAGACAACCCCGACATCTACGACTACCATGTGCCGGAGAAGCTGAAAGAGCTGTACCGCAACAAGGATTTCGGCCGATACGGCGAGGGAGGGCGCATGCCGGTGTGTTTCATTGCCACCAACCATACCACCGGCGGCAACTCCGGCAGCCCGGTGCTCAACGCCGAAGGCCACCTCATCGGGGTCAACTTCGACCGCGCCTGGGAAGGGGTGATGAGCGACCTGATGTACAACCCCGACCAGTGCCGCAATATCTCCCTCGACATACGCTATGCACTGTTCCTCATCGACAAGTACGCCGGAGCGGGATGGTTGCTGAAGGAAATGAAGATCATAGAATGAAAGACTACGCACTCAGGATCAACGGTCGTGGCAATGCCTGGCCCATACCCATCGCCCAGGTGCATCCTTTCTATTCCCTGCCGGATGCGCCCGACTATGCCAATGCTTCCTATTCTCTTCTGAAGAAGGATGAGCGGGGCAAGGTGGTCAGGGACCTGCTCATCGATGCGGGACATGGCATTGTGCCTTTTCTGCTGCGCCACGGCAACCGCATCCCCGACGCCATGCTGATCACCCATCCCCATTTCGACCATACGCTGGGCATGGACTGGATCATTCAGAGCTATTACCGTTTCCGGGGGCACCGGCGTTATCCCGTATATGCTACGCGGGGATGCAGGGAGCAGATCCTCTCCACGATGCCGCACCTGGAAGAGCTGGTGCACTTCACCGACCTGCCCTACGGCGTGGCCGTGCCGGTGGACGAGATGGGCGAGGGGATCACCGTGACGGCCTACCCCGTCTACCACGGTCCGCACGCCCGCGCTGCGGCCATGCTCTTGCTGGAGGTGCCCGCAGCAGAAGAACGCCTCCTCTTCACCGGCGACGTGCTGCTGCCCCTGCTGCAGGAGAAAGACCTCACGGAACTGCATCAGGTCGACTGGCTCATCACCGACGCCAACAACCGCTTCCCCTATCCCAAAAGCAACCACTGGTCGGTGACCCGCCACCGGCCCGAAGATGAACGATACCTGCAACCCTGGCTGGAAAACCTTTCCCGGGAAATGCTGATGGCCCCCCACAACTTCCAGAGCTACAACAACTACCGGTATCTCCTGGGCTTCTTCCGCGATTTCCCCGGCAAGGGTGATTATCTGCTGACCCTGACGGATTTCGCTGCACGTCTGCATCCCCGCCATCTCCTGCTGGCCCACTACAGCGGCCTGGAGGATGAGAAATATTACGGCGAGAAAGTGCTCGATACGGCAGGCCTGAAAGCCTGGAGCGAAAAGATCATGACAGACGTCCTGCCGGAAACAAGTGTTTGGGTGCCTGAAACGGGAGAGATCATACCACTGAAAGAACATCCCCGTCAACAGAACGACCGTGAACGGAAATGAGCGCATTTCCGCTCCCCTGAAAGGCGAACCCGCGGACATGGTGCCTGTTATGCTGCACAATTACCTCATGGCGGTACGGGAGTACGGGATCACCATGCCACAGTTCCGTGACGACCCTGGGGGCATGGCCGGGGCTTTCATCGCTGCCGTGGAGAAATACCGGTACCACGGCATTATGGATACCGTGATGCTGGCGGGTGCCGTGGGGGCGCCGGTGGACTTCCCCGGCGAGAAGGCGGCCCGCATCTCCGGCGGATGCCGATGCCTTCGGACGGGACTGTAAGACCGACATACACTGGGTTCACGATCTCTTCAAAGACAGGGAGACCCTGATCGGCAACATCGACCCCGGCGGCGTCGTCGCCCTCGGCACTCCCGAAGAGGTGCGGCGCGTTACACTGGAACTGCCCGAACTGTGCAGCGAACCACCCTTTTACCCTGAATGCAGGATGTGCCAACCCCTCTTTTGCCCCTGAAGCGAACCTTTTCGCCATGATCGAAACGACCCGGGCGTTCCGGTAGGGGGAGGTGAGAGATGAGTGGTGAGTGGGTATGTTCAAACGATCATGATCAGACAATATGGCGGCAATGAAAAAATACCTATTTAAATAGGTATTAAAATAGGTTTTAAAATAGGTATTTAATATTTCTGGATTATCAGTAATACAGCGTGTTGTGATACTGAGTGCGTGAGTATTGCTGTTGACACTGCCTGGTCGTATATCTGCGTAACAACACCCCCCTCTGAAAGATCCATTCACAGAAAAAAATGTTCCGGAATCCTGTTCTGCCGGAATTTTAAAAATACAAATATAAATTTGTTTATAAAATAAACTATAGGTATGTTTGTATCATCAAACGAAAAACGGAATACCATGAAAAGCTTCAGTTTTTCCCTTGCGCTCATAGTGTTGCAGGCTGTTGTGGCGGTGTCGTTGCCTGCCCAGGAGCCGGCCGGCACAAAGATTTACGGCGGCAGTGGTTATTTCATGACCGGTTACAGCCGTATGGATCCGGCGGCTCTCAACGCCCGTTTCTCAGAACAGGGCCTCCCTGCCCTGCCGGAGGGCGGATGGTTCCTGGGGGGAGGAGGGCATTATATTTTCCGCAACCTGATCCTCGGAGGTGAGGGAGGGGGAGTGATCTCTTCCCCTGCCACCGGACCACGGTACAACGTAACTTCTTCCGGCGGCTATGGTTTTCTGAACGTCGGGTATGTCGTGTTGAGCCGGGGGAGTATCCTTGCCTACCCGTTGGTGGGCGCCGGGGGTGGCGGCATGTCGGTGCTGATCACGGACAGGACAGGGCTGCCGGACAGCTTTGATGCGTTGCTCCACGATCCTGAGCACCAGTCGTTGCTCATGCACGGAGGGTTCATGATGAACTTTTCCGTGGGGATCGAGTGGTTTGTGGGGGGCGGACAAAAGGGGAGCGGCACCGGCGGATGGCTGGTGGGCCTGAAAGCCGGTTACCTTCTGGACACCGCAGATGACAACTGGATGCTGGACGACCGTAAGCTGACCGGAGCGCCGGCAGCCGGCATGTCCGGCTTTTACGTGCGTATCACCCTCGGCGGCGGTGGTTTTGTAAGAAAATAACCTCAAAATATTTGTATCATGGAAACAAAAATGACGGAACAGGAAAGTCTGAAGATCATCACCGAGATGATCGAGAGCTCGCGGTCGAAGATCCGCGACAACGGATTCTATTATCTGCTCTGGGGCTGGCTGATGTTGTCGGCCAGCGTCCTCAACTTTGTGCTGGTCACGGCCGGCTATGACAAGCCCTGGCTGCCCTGGCCGGTGCTGATGGCCGCCGGTATGGTGGTCTCCGTCATCGCCGGGTACAGGCAGGGGAGAGAGGCACGGGTGATGACCTGGTTTGACAAGACCATGATCTACCTCTGGTGGGCCTTTTTCATGGTGCTGGTGATCGTGCTCTTCATGGCCGGCACGGGGGTGATCCCCTGGCGTGCTGCCGACGGCCTGATCCTCGCCCTCTACGGCCTGGCCACCTTCGTCTCGGGCGGAATGCTGCGGTTCCGGCCGTTGATCGTCGGCGGACTGTCGGCATGGGTCTTTGCCATCGTGATCCTTTATGTGCCGGATCTCTATACATACCTGGTGGTGGCCGTCTCCCTCGTGACAGCATATCTTATCCCGGGCTATCTTTTGAAGAACCGTTATAACCGTGACG
>CAZRDX010000021.1:0-3470 GCA_964599235.1 uncultured Rikenellaceae bacterium | reverse complement strand
CACCGGCGTGACCACCTTCGTGCTGATGCGTATCCTCGGCGGCATCGGTGTGGGCGGAGCCTCGGTCCTCTCACCCATGTACATCTCCGAAATCGCACCGGCACACATACGCGGACGGCTGGCCGTCACCTTCCAGCTGGCCATCGTCATCGGCATCCTGGCTGCTTTCTTCTCCGACTACCTGCTGATCAATACGGGTGAGAACAACTGGCGGTGGATGTTCATCGCCGAAGGTCTGCCGGCCCTCTTCTTTTTCGTCTCCCTCTTCTTTGTGGGACGAAGCCCCCGCTGGCTCGTCAGCAAAGGCCGCATTGAGGAAGCACGCCGCATGATCCTCAGCGTCAACAGCGAGGCCGACCCCGAGGCCACCCTGCGCGACATCCGCGAATCCCTCGACGCCGAGGTCATCTCCCACCTGAAATACCTCTTCAGAAAACCCTACCTGAAACTGGTGATCATGGGGATCCTCATCGGGATGTTCAACCAGTTCACCGGCATCAATGTGGTGATGTACTATTCGTCGAAGATCTTCTTGGCAGCCGGCTTCTCCACGGAGAGTTCCGTCCTGCAGACGGTCATCATCGGCACCACCAACCTGTTGTTCACCATCCTGGCCATGGCGGTCATCGACCGTCTCGGAAGGAAGAAGATGCTCTTGACAGGGGCCTTGCTGATGACCCTCTTCCTGTCGCTTTTTGCCTGGTTCTTCCTGAAAGGACAGGAAGGACCGGTGCTGCTGGTGATGCTGGTGCTCTTTGTGGCCTCCTTTGCCTTCTCGCAGGGAGCGGTGGTGTGGGTCATCCTCTCGGAGATGTTCCCCAACAACATCCGTGCCCGCGCCACCTCGATAAGTTCCTTGTCGCTGTGGGTCTTCTGTTTCCTGACCACCCTCTTCTTCCCCATCGTGACAGGACTCTTCGCCGGTCCTGACGGCACCGGACCGGGAGTGGGGTACATCTTTGCTTTCTATGCCTTTACTACTCTGATCTCCTACTTCTTCTTCCGGAAATACCTCTTCGAGACCAAGGGACAGACCCTCGAGGAACTGGAGAAGAAAGCACTGGGATGATCCGGGTGCTATGCCCCCGCTCACCGGAAATACGGAAAAAGAAGAGATCTGCCGCTCTTTCCGCCTGCTCATGTGGCCGGGAAGAGGGAGGTTTCAGGTTTTTTCTTCTGTGGATGTTAACGGAACACCACCGTCCGGGTGCCCAGAATCTTTTCACGGTCCTGTATGCGTAAGAGATGGACACCGCGGGGCAGGCCTTCCACGCTGAGCGTGAAGTTCTGGCCCTCACCCAGCCGGAATGTGCGGAGCCGTTGCCCGTCGACGGAGAAGACCTCCACCTCTGCCTGCGAGGCGGGTCTGCTCAGGACAAGATGCAGCTCATTCTCCGCAGGGTTGGGAGTGATCGTGAAAGCCGGAACATCCGGGGGGATGGCGGCATAGGTGGTGGTGTCGGTGGTGTCGATGCGTACGGCAGCGTATACCGCCTTGTGGTCGGAAGGCCAGGGCAGGTCGGCGGCCAGGAACTTCTCGTGTGAAGTACAGGTCGTATCCACGACATTGTAGGCATACGACTCGCGCGGTCCCACCAGGGCAGCATCCACCACCTCCAGGCGGTCGCCCCGGAAAAAGATGAAGTCAATGCGGTCACGCTCATCAGCCTTCGGCGTCCAGCTGGTAGATCCTTTGTCCGTGGCGTAGGAAGGCCAGGTAATGCCGGGGTTGCGTGCCTCGTCAGGATAAAAAGTGCGGAATGCATCCAGGAAACCGCCATCATCAAGGTCCTTGGTGACCGGCCATTCGATCACCACCCCGTGATGGTCGAACATCGTGTCGGTCTTTTCCGTCCAGTCCAGCCAAGAAGGTTCGTTGAAATCACCCATCAGAAAGACCGGTACCGTATCGTCGCTGACCGCATCGAGGAAAGCGGCGACCTGCTCGTCGCGTTTCGACTTCAGGTCATAGGTGAGGATCTCGTTCACGTCGGTCACGGGATCGGGATTGCCTGTCCCGTCGTCGATCATGCTCCAGTCGGGATCACCGCCGTTGTAACCGCGCGGCAGATAACAGGCATAATAAGTGTAATCGAGATGGGCACACCCTACCACGATCTCGGTGGAAGGAGCTTCCAGACGGTAGTTCACCACCGAGCCGTTGCCGTTGTACACCACCTCGCCGGAGAGAATGGGATATTTGCTGATCAGCGAGACATCCCCGCCGTAAAAATGACCGTGATAATTCTTCCCTTCGGCCGACAATGCTTCCAGGATCTTGGTGGTCCAGTCGCCACTGTAGTTACGTACCTCAGCAAAACAGACCACGTCGGGATCCACAGCCAGGATCACATCGCGGATCTTCTCCAGCCCGTTGGTCACTTGCGTGCCCTCCTGCCAGATGTTGAAACTCAGCATGCGGATCGTGTCCTGCCCTCTTGTAGAGGGAAAAAGCGAGAAGATAAGAAGTATGGTGGCAAAAAAAGTGTAACGCTTCATGGCTTTGGTTTTGGGTTCTTTATGCGAAAATATTGATTCTTTCCTTTTTCACAGACCTGCCGGTTCTTTTTGCGTCCGAAAGGAGATGCGTGATCTTGTAACTTTTTGGCAAGATCTTACAACAGATGCCTGAAATAAAAGGGTTGTCCCGGGGTGTCCAACATACGAAAACAAAAAAACGAAAAATATCAATAACCAATAAAAACAAGTGACCATGAAAAAGAGAATCTTGACGATCGGGACAGCAGCATTTTTTCTGCTGGGAGTTTTCAGCCTGACCTCTTGCGACAGCGGGTTCACAGGCGACGATGATGTGACGGCAGGATCCGAAGCCGATGTGGCTGTGACCACCGACACCACCACGGCCACCGCGAGCTGCATCTCCGACCTGCCCGTGGAAGAGCTGAGCGACTCGGAGAAGGTGGGTATCCTTTACATGCGCGAAGAAGAGAAACTGGCAAGGGATGTCTATACCTACCTCTATGACAAATGGAACATCCGTACCTTCCTCAACATCTCCAAGTCCGAGCAGGCCCACATGGATGCCATCAAACTGCTCATCGACCGGTATGAGCTGACCGACCCCGTGGGTGATCACGGTTACGGTGTCTTCACCAACCCCGACCTGCAGGCTCTCTACGACACGCTGGTGGGCAAAGGCAGCGTCAGCGAGATCGAAGCCCTCAAGGTGGGTGCCCTCATCGAGGAGGTGGACATCAACGACCTCCAGGAAGAGCTGGACAGCTATGTCGACAACCAGGACATCACCAAGGTGTACAGCAACCTGCGTGCAGGCTCCGAAACCCACCTCAGGGCGTTCGTCTGGAACCTTAAGGTGAGGGGCGTGGAATATGCTCCCGTGCTGCTCAGCCTCGAAGAATACGAAAGCATCATCAACAAAGACTGAAAAAGACCTTCTTGATCCGTTAGGTTTTGGTTTGGGTTTAGGTTAGGGGGGAGATCCCGGTCCG
>CAZRDX010000020.1:0-18918 GCA_964599235.1 uncultured Rikenellaceae bacterium | reverse complement strand
TCTTTATTACGGTTTTGACAGTGAAGGGAGGATGTACTTCTCTTCCGAAATGAAGGCCATTCACGATTATTGTCCCGACGTGAAAGCCTTCCCTCCGGGTCATTATTTCACTCCCGAAACAGGGTTCGTGAAATACTTCCGTCCCCGCTGGGAAGATCCGGAACAGGCTACGGAAGCTTACGATCCGCTTCTTTTGCGTGAACGTCTTATTCAGGCGGTGGAAAAAAGACTGATGAGCGATGTGCCGCTGGGCGTGCTTCTCTCAGGTGGACTCGACTCCAGCCTGGTCGCCTCCGTCACCAAACGGCTGATGGATCGTGAAGGAAAACCTCTTCACTCCTTCTCCGTGGGGATCAGTCCGGACGCCCCCGATATGGTGGCAGCACGGGAAGTTGCCAGGTTCCTTGGAACCATTCATCATGAAGTGTTCTATACCATCGAAGAAGGTCTCGAAGCCCTTGAAAAAGTGATCTGGCACCTCGAGACCTACGACGTCACCACCATCCGTGCCGCCACTCCTATGTACTTTCTCTCCAAAGCCATCCGTGAGGCAGGAATCAAGGTGGTCCTTTCCGGCGAAGGATCGGACGAGATCTTCGGAGGGTACCTTTATTTCCACAATGCTCCCTCTGACCTTGATTTCCAGAAAGAAACCGTACGGAGGGTCCTTCGCCTTTCCACAGCAGATTGCCTTCGTGCCGACAAATCTACCATGGCTCACGGTATCGAAGCCAGGGTGCCCTTCCTGGATCTCGATTTTCTCAAAACAGCCATGCTGATCGATCCCTCGGAAAAAAGACCCGACAAAAGCAAAGGTCGTCCCGAAAAATACGTTCTACGTAAAGCTTTTGACACCCCGGAGGATCCATGGCTTCCCAAAGAGATCCTCTGGCGTCAGAAAGAACAGTTCGGCGACGGTGTGGGCTACAGCTGGATCGACTCGGTGGTGGAGTTCACTGCCCGTCAGGTAAGCGATGCTGAGATGGCCACCGCAGCAGGACGCTTTCCTTACAACACTCCCGACACGAAAGAAGCCTACTATTACCGGCAAGTCTTCGAACATCACTTCCCGAGCGAAGCGGCAGCCCACACCGTCCTGAAATGGATACCCAAATGGCAAAACAATACAGATCCTTCAGGAAGAGTGGCTGACCACCATGAGAAACACGTGGATGACCTCCTGAAAAAAGAACCATTCTCGGTTTAAAATCTCCCAAACTTTCCATGCAATGCCCCTGAGAAGAGAAACCTATATCAGAAAGCATAAATGGAGCATTTTTGCGGCTGCCATGTTACTGGTGGCCCTCTTGGGAGCTGTCCGTTTCAACGATTTCGGGACAATGGATGATCCCGCCATCTCGGGACAGGATGTGACAGGGATGCTTGCCGCCACTGCTTTGGTGCTTTTCATGAATACGAACATGGCCGGAGCCGCTGCCATGCTTACCTGGATCTTCTTTGACCGTTTAAGGGGACGAAAAGTCTCAGCCATCGGTGCCGGCGTAGGGGCCGTGGTAGGACTCGTGGCCATCACACCCGCCGCCGGATACGTATCGGTGGGAGCCAGTATCTTTATTGGAACAGCTGCGGCGATCGCCAGCAACATCGCCGTCCACTGGAAAGACAAATCCTCACTGGACGACGCTTTGGACGTCTTTCCATCCCATGGTGTAGGCGGGATCGTGGGAATGTTGCTTACCGCCGTTTTTGCCAGGAACGTCGGACTGCTGTACGGTCATTCACATACCCTCCTCATGCACCTGCTGGCCCTTTTCATCGTAGGTGTCTATACATTCGGAGGATCGCTACTGCTGTATTGGCTGACCAATAAACTGATCCCTTTACGTGTTTCTCAAAAAAGCGAAATCCTTGGTCTCGACCTGAGCCAGCACGACGAATTGTATGCCTTGCCTCAGGACAATGATCTAAAAACACAACTCATCAACAGCCACAACTGAACGCTCTGATCTCTACTCTCTCTCCAATGTGCCTGGTTAAACGGTCGGCAACGGTTTGCCGGCCGTTTACTTTTTACTTTAACTTTGACGGAAAAGCAGATCTAAGAATCAGAGGGAAAGGAGAAAAGTTCCGTTCTTGCCTTGCGTATATTCAGGAAAACAGGTCTTATACCTCCAGGGCACCGCTTAAGTCGCGGACGGAGGTGAAGCCGTGACGGAGCATATAGGCTTCGATCCCTTCCAGTACTTTCAGGGAGACCGTGGGATCACGGAAATTGGCGGTACCAATCTGGATGGCTGCGGCCCCGGCCAGCAGGAACTCAAGCGCATCGTCTGCATTCCCGATCCCGCCCAGTCCGATCACAGGGATCTTCACCGCCTGGGCCACCTCCCACACCATCCTCACGGCAACGGGCTTCACCGCAGGACCGGAAAGACCGCCCGTCACTCTGGCTATGCGGGGCCTGCGCCGCTCCACATCGATGGCCATCGCCAGCAGGGTGTTGATCAGCGATACCGCATCCGCACCTTCATCCTCTGCGATCCTGGCGAAATCAACGATTGAGGTAACATTCGGCGACAGCTTCACAATCAGCGTCTTATGATATGCACTCCTGACCTCCCGGATCACCTTTGCCGCAGCGGCCGGATCCGTACCGAAAACCATCCCCCCTTCCTTGACATTGGGACAGGAGATGTTGAGCTCGATGCCCGGGATCCCCTCCAGCGCATCGATACGCTCGGCGACCATCACATACTCCTCGAACGTCGAACCTGATACATTGACGATGAAATGCGTATCATAAGCTCCCAGCTTCGGGTAGATCTCCTTCACGAAATGATCTACCCCTTTGTTCTGCAACCCCACCGAGTTGATCATCCCCATCAGGGTCTCAGCCATACGGGGAGAAGGATTGCCTTCCCTGGCAGTTCCTGTGGTGGCTTTCGTGAAGATGGCCCCCAGTTTGGAGATATCCATGAAATCGGCATACTCGATCCCATAACCAAAACACCCGGAAGCGGTGGTCACCGGATTTTTCAGGGTGATCTCTCCGATCTTTACGGTCATATCTGCCATTGAAGCTCTTTTGTATTGAACACGGGGCCCTCGACACAGGCACGCAACATGCCATGGACCGTCTCCACGGCACAACAGAGACAGGCACCAAAACCACATCCCATCAGGGTCTCCAGAGAGACCTCACAGGACACTTCCTTCCGGGCCGCTACAGATGCCACAGCCTTCATCATGGGCTCCGGACCACAGCTAAAGATACCGTCCCATGAGCCTTCCATGGCAGGATGATCGGTCACCATGCCTTGATGACCGACACTGCCATCCTCCGTGGTGAGCAGCAGCTCGCCTGCCTCGGAGAAACGGGAGAGGTCAAAGAGCTGGTCTTGCGAACGAAAACCCAACAAAAAGGTCACTTCCCGGCCCTCTGCCCTGAGACGACGGCCCTGCATCAACAACGGTGCAATACCTACCCCCCCTCCCACGAGGAGAAAACGCCGGCCTTCCATCAGGGAAAAAGGATGTCCCAATGGATAAATGAGATTGAGCCCTTCTCCAGCCTCCAGCTCAGACAACCGTCTTGTACCGGGACCTACCTTCCGGATCAAAAGAGATACCTCCCTACGATCCTCATCCACATCATAAAAAGAAATGGGACGCCTCAAGAAGGTACGGACACTCCCTTCCACCAGTACCTCAGCGAACTGACCCGGCAGGATCGCAGGCAACGGCCTTGTACCCGCCAAACGCAACTCGAAATACTCTTCGTTCAAACGTTCGTTGGAAACTACTTCAAAATCCTCTGCCCGCTTTTTCTCCAGGATCTGGCTCATGGAACAACTTTGTCCGCAAAGATAAGAAACTAATACTTTCAGGTATCATCATCACGGCACATGATCGGACTTCACTTCTTGTTGCCTTATCTTGACTTGTATTCCCTGAACGTACCATCCTCAAAGAACAGCACGATCCTTTCCAGGCGGGACATCCTCCCAGCTTCCGGTAAGTTCGTCACTCTATCCCTTGCATCACCTTCCCTTTTCTTCTGCCCAGCCTCTTCTACAGATGTATCATGATGAGCCTGGTCAGAAGTTCCTGCTTCTGTGATGTCCTCCCCATTCTCTTCACGGACAATATGCTCGGGAAAGAGAGCCTGCTGGACAGGCTTCTTGTACATGCTCCCCTTTCCCGTAATGAACCATTCGGCACTGATCTCCGGAAAAGCGTTCAAGAACTTACTGATCAGATCAAAACTCGGTTTGTTCCTTCCCGACATGATATGGGAGATACTGGACCGCTGCACGCCGATCCTTTCAGCCAGTTCCTGGACCCTCATCCCTTTGGAATCCAGAAAACGCTGGATCCTGTTCCTTATGTCAAGATCTGCTCCTGTAGACATTTTACATACGTAAATTTCTTTTATCTACAACAGTAACATTTATCAGACATACATCTGTAACATGTCAAATATATGTAAAATCACAGTCTTTTACAACTTATGGAAGGCTGTTTTGGAAAAATCATATAACTTGCATTGTATAAATGTAATAGGAAAGATATAGTCTGATGGATGCATCTGTAGTCTTGCTTCAGATAATAAATAAACTAAGCTGGTATATAGTCTGATAACAATATCTTAACTCTTAAAACGGCTGTTTTTGTCCTGGAGGTGACCAGACAGATTTTATAAATACTTTAGGTAATATTTATATAAACCTGGTTATAAGTTAGTTAAAAAACTATTATATTGTTTTAAACAAATGTAATATTTCTTTTGTGGAAATAATGATACAGATGGTCAATGCATATCTTAGAGGGGCAAATATCTTGTATTACATATGTGTCTTTATGAAATGGGTAGGTTTACTTATGTATCGGTATTGGCTGTCTCTTGGGAGTGTGACATACATTTCAATAACTTTACCGGGACTTCTTCCTTTCTTGTATTCAAAAAAGATCTGGACAATAATGTCCCCGGAGCAGAATAGTTTGGATTTTTCCGGCTATTTGCTCAAAAGCAAGTACAGCAACGGAACGATGATCAGTGTAAGAAGAGTGGAGACGAGCAATCCTCCGATGATGGTCCACCCCATCGGTGCCCAGATCAGGCCGCCTTTCAATGTCAGAGGCAGCAGACCGCCGATCGTCGTCAAAGCTGTCAGGATAATCGGTGTAAATCGGATCTTGCCGGCCCGGACGACCGCTTGGGTCACAGAAATGCCTTCTTTGCGTAACCTGTTGGACTGGTCCACAAGAATAATGGAATTGTTGACCACGATACCTACAAGAGAAACCAGACCTACAAAAGCCATGAAAGAAAAGGTATAGCCTGTGAGGAACAGGGCCCATAGGGATCCTGTAACGGCTAAAGGAATGGCCACAAAAATGATGAGTGGTTGTTTGAAGGAGCCGAACTGCAGCACCAGAACAGCGAAAATGGCGATCAGGGCGATCACGGCCGCCTCTCCCATCCCGCCAAACGATTCCCGCCTGTTCTCCAACTCACCGGCGATCCTGTAACCATAGCCGAAAGGGAAATCCATTTTTTCCATTTGCTTTTCAACAGGTTTCATCACATCGTCCAGAGTGTATCCTTTGGCCAGGTCGGCCGTGATCAGAATACTACGTTGCAGGTTATATCGTGTAATGATCCCCGGATCGGTACGGAACTCGGGTTCTGCCACCACCGGCAAAGGAACCGCCCTTCCCGACAAGGAATGCACGAACAACAGATCCATATCCGACAGGCGTAAAGTATCCCCCTGCGGCATCCGCAACACCACGGGATATTCTTTCCCTTCCGCATCCCGGAAATAGGTCACGGTCCGTCCGTTCACCGCCGTACGGATCGTCCGGTCGATCTCCACCACCGGCACCCCCAGGGCGAGGGCTTTTTCTTTGTTGATACGGAAATGTATGTCTGTACGATCCTGCTTCACCAGGTTCTCCACGTTCACGGCACCCGGAGTGTGCCTCACGATCCTTTCCACCTCCCCGGCCAGTTTCCGGAGACGGTCAAAGTTCTTTCCATAAACATAGATCATCACGGGAGACTTCACCGGTACACCTTGCTCATACTCCTTGATATGGATCCGGGCGAACGGATAACCCGAAAAGGTTTGCCTCAGCTGTTCCACTGTCCGTTCGTACACTTTATGGTCATATGAGCCAAGATGCACATAGATCTCACCAAAGTCCCTGGCATAATCCTTGGGAAACAGGTTGTAATAGATGCGCGGGTTCCCGTGACCTATGTTGGCTGCATAGCGATCCACGAAAGGCATGGTATCCAGCACCGATTCCACGTAACGGACCACCCTGTCGGTCTCCTGCAATGAAGCATTATGCGGCATCCTGACCCTGATCATGAAATCCGGCATCTCCGCCGGAGGAAAAAAACTCACACCGATCAGAGGGAACAGGGCCAGTGAAGCCAGAAAAACCACCAAAGCCAGGATCAGGACCCTCCCTTTATGAGCCAATACATAATACAGTGTTCGTTGATACGGGCCCTCAATGATGCTGTTCAACAGGTTGAGAAAAGGGTTCTTTCCATTCCTGACCCTTCCTGTGCGGCGGAACATCACCGAGGTGACCAGAGGGGTCAGGGTCAGGGCGATCAGAAGAGAAGCTGTCAGCGTATACAGGATGGTCAATGGTAGACTCCGTATGAAATCTCCCGCTTTTTCCGGCATCATCGCAATGGGGATGAAGGCCAGAAGGGTCGTCAGGGTAGCTGTCACCACCGGCCAGGCGATCGAAACCGTTCCTTCTTCTGAGGCAGTGACCGCATCCTTTCCTTCTCTGATCAGCCTGTTGATGTTCTCCGTCACCACGATGGAGTTGTCCACCAGCATGCCCAGCGCCACCACAAGCGCTCCGATGGAAACCTGCTGCAACCCGTAACCCGAAAGATCCAGAAAACCCAATCCGATGACCAGGGAGAGCGGGATGGCCAGCGCCACGATCAGCGACGACCGCAGTCCCATCGCCAGCAAGATCACCACGCTCACCAGAACGATCCCCTGCAGAAGGTTGCTCAGAAACCCCCCGATGCGGTGTTCCACCCATACCGACTGGTCGAACACCACGGCCAGCGCAATCCCTTCGGGAAGAGCCTTACGGAAGTCATTGATAAGAGGCACCAGCTTTTCCTCCACATCAAAAATGTTGTACCGGTCTTTTTGCATCACCGTCAGCCAGACCGCCCTGTGTCCCTTGTACCGGGCCAGGTATTCAGGATCCTCACAAGTGAGATGTACTTCTGCAATGTCCCGAAGATGGATCGTCCTGCCCTTCCACGACTGCACCACGGTGTTCCTGATCTCTTCCAGATCATGATAGCTTCCGCTGGTCTGGATATTGAACCGCCTGCCGTCGATGACCATCTCCCCGCCGGGGATATTGGCATTGTTTGATTTCAGCACATCGGCCAGCTGGTTGAAGGAGATGTGCATCATCGCCATCTTGACGGGATCGGGGGTGATCCTGATCTCTTCCTTCTGGTCGGCGGCCAGTTCCACCTTCTTGACGCCGGGGATACGCTCGATCATCTTTTTCAGTTCCTCAGCCTCATCCTGCAAAAGGCGGTAGGAGAGACTGTCAGAATAAAAGGCCAGCTGCATGATCGCCACATCCGAACTGGTCCACTCGATGATGTCCATCCGTACGATCCCCTCGGCGAGCCTGGAACGCGTGCTGTTCACCTGGCGCACCAGCTCGTCATATTTTTCTTTGGCATCGGTGTCGTAGGAAAATTCCACGCTGATGATGGCGATGCCGTTCCTGATCTCGCTTTCAATGCGGCGGATATCATCGAGCTCGTGGATCGACTCTTCCAGCGGAAGTACCACGAGTTGCTCCATATCCCGGGGACCTGCCCCGGGATAGACCACCACGATACTACCCCCCGGCACATAAACCGAAGGGTTCTCGGTTCTCGGCATCTCCAGATATGCATATACCCCGAAGACCGTGAGCAGAAAAAAAACAGTCAGGGTAAAAGGTGCATTCCTGATGGCCAAACGCGGAATGTTCATATTTGATATTCTGTTGTATCAGAACGTATTGACTGCCTTTACCTCAACTCCCGGTGTAAGATCTTCCATTCCCTCAATGACCACCGTATCTCCCGGCATCACCCCTTGTCCAATAAGCAAGACGGTGTCGAGCATTTGGCGGATCCCGATCTCTCGCAGGAGAGCCCTTCCGTTCTGCACCATCCAGACTTCTCCGTGCATTCTGTTCCCTTGTTTCAGGGCCCGGTAAGGAAGCACCACGCCTGAAACCAGTGAGGAAGGATAGATCTTCACCGTGCCGATAAGGCCGGAGAACAAGGGAATACCGGACGGATCCAACACCACCTCTGCCTCGAAGGTGCCGCTATAGGGATCTGCCACCGCACCGGTCATGGCCACAATGCCAGGAAAGGAACGCCCTTTCCACACATCGAACGTCACCACGGCCGAATCGCCGGGACGGATCCGTATGATCTCCTTGTCCGGCACATGGCAACGGACCACCCAGGCTTTATCGGTGGAAGCAAATAGAATGACAGGCATTCCCGGAGCGATCATCTCCCCTTCTTCTGCCAGTTTTTTCAGGATCTTGCCCGGCGAAGGGGCCCGGATCACCGAATGACGCAGATTGAAACGGGCAATGCGCAGGTTGTTGTATGCCATGTCCCGGACCGTACGTACATGTTCCAGCTGTTCCAGGGTGGCCACACTGTCGCGATAGAGATTCTCCACACGCCGGTAATCCCTGAGAGCTTTTCTGTAGGCCAGTTCCGCCTCATTCACCCTGGCCTCGATCTCGGAAAGGTCGAGAGAGGCCAGGAGTTGACCCTCTTTCACAGTCATGCCTTCTTCGGCGGTGATCTGCCTGATGATCCCGCCCGTCTTGAAGCTCAGTTTTATCTGCTCTTTGGCCTCCAGACGGGCCGTGGCATGCACCGGCACGGAAAGCATCCGTTCCCTGGCCTCGATCACCTGTACCGGTACAGGCTGTTGGCTTTCCCCTGATGCTGCCCGGTCGTTCATACCTGTCTCCCGGCATCCCGCCAGCCATGTCATGTTCCAGCAGATAATCCAGGCTATCAGGATCTTCCCCCTGTGGTGTTCCATAACCTCAGTCATTTCATCAGGTAAGACGCTGTTACGCGCTCATATTCAGCAAGTGCGATCAGATAATCGTATCTTGTGATGATGTTCCTTAGCTGTGCTCCCGTCATGTTGGTGCGGGCGTCCAGAAACTCCACATAACGAGCCATACCCTCTTCATATTTCCGTGCGGTCATACGAAAAGCCTTGCGCGCTGCTTTTTCCTCTTCGGCAGCAGCTTCCATGGCTTTCCGGCTGGCCAGAAGGTTATGCCAGGCGTTCTCCACCTGCAGGAGGATCTGCTGGGTCAGCTCTTCCTGCCTGGCCTGCAAACGGTCGATCTCCCAGCGTGTCTCCTCGATTTTCGCCTTCTTCTGCATACCCTGGAAAAGGTCCCACCGCAAGACGAAAGAGGCCAGCATGAAGTCATGGTCCGTATCGAAAAGGTACTTTTCGCCCTGAATACCATAGTCCACCGCCGCAAAAAGCACAGGCAGACGGTCGTTCCTGTGCAGTTTGAGCTGCTGGTCGAGCGAACGCAGGGCATAGTTCATTTGCTGTACTTCTTCCCGTCCCCGTAAAGCGGCCTGCTGATCACGTGCCAGGTCAGGCAGGAGCGGCGGTAATGGCGGCTCCGGGCCCACCAAGATGGTATCACCCAGAGGACGATTGAGAAGGAAATTGAAATATGCCTGTGCCGCATGCAGGTTCTTCCGGGCCTCTGCCGCCCTCTGCTCAAAACGGCTCAGCTCGGAACGCGCCCGGTACACCACATCCACCGTCACCTTCTGGTTTTCGTACAGCTTTTCATTCAGTCGCACACTCTCTTTCAATACTTCGCGCGTGGTAAGTACAAGGCTGTCGATCTGTACCATCTTCAGATAGGTGTAATAGGCTTTCTTGATGTCGGCCACCAGCTGACGGCGATAAGCATCCCTGTCCGCCCGCATCACCCCCGTCAGTTCCTTCTGTATCCGGTAGCTATAGAACACCTTGGGATTGAACAGCGGCTGGACCAGCTGCAATTTGGTTTCCTGCTCATGTGGACGAAGGAACCGGAACGTCTGGTTCTCAATGTCCGTAGGGAACAGATTGCTGCTGGTCAGATAATTGAGGGTCTGATATACAGGATTGATCATATCCCCCACAGGGAAGTAGATGGTCCGTCCCCCTTCCGCCAGTGAATAGCGGGCATTGAAAGAGAGCGCAGGAAAAAAATAGGATCGTGCTTCCTCCAGGACCATCAGACTCTTGCGGTAGTCGGCATCACGCTGCTGCAAGGCCAGGTTGTTCTCCAGACCTGTTCGTACGTACCATGACAGCAGGGTGTCTTCCTGTCCGTGAACCCCTCCCGACGAAAGAAAACAGAACAGCAGGAGCATCAAAAGATGTTCAGTCCTCTTTTTTGCCTTCCAGTCCATACAACAACACCTTGATCTGGTTACGGATCAGTTCTGTTGCATCAATATGCAGCATCTCCAGTAATGTGCCCCGCAGGGCGATGAACTCGAACACACCGGAGACCTGCGACCACAGGATGATGGCCAGCTGCTCTGCAGAAACCTCCCGCGTGATGCTGCCATCGGCCTGCCCCTCCTTCAGAACCTCCATGAAAAAAAACAGCGGTGATCCCTCATCCAGGATACGCAACTTGGCTGCATCATCCACTTTCTCGAACTTCGTGGCATCAAAGGTGAGGATCGAACGGAAATATCCGGTATGCTCCTGAAAAAAACGGATGTAGGCCTCTCCCATCTCCAGAATGTTCTCCAGCCCCTTGCGTTCCGGACGGTAAGCCTGTCGGATCAGACGGTCCAGGATGGCCAGTGCCCGCAGGACCACCGCAAAATGCAGATCCTCACGGCTCTTAAAATAAAGATACAGCGTTCCTTTTGAGAGCTCCGCTTCCTCAGCGATCTCGTCCATGGTGACATGCTCAAAACCCTTCCTGAAAAACAGCCTTTCTGCCGCATCCACGATCTCGCTGCGACGACGCTCCCGCTCACGTGCCTTGCGCTCTGCAATGCTCATGACGATAATTCATTTATTGACCGGTGGTCATTTTATGAACAAAGATACAAAAAAGCCGTATCCTGAAAAAGTTCATTTCGCAAAAATCAGGGCTTTATTCCTTCCTGTCCTTACGCCGCACCAGCTCTTCCAGGAGCTCCTTCATACGATTCATCTCCTCACCGTATCCGGCCCAGTTACCGTTTTTCAGGTGCTTCATGGCCTGATTGTAGTGTTCCAGTGCTTTGGCAGCAAGGTCTTCTCCCGGCCTCGGAACTGCAGTTGTAGCCGTATCAGCGACAGCAGAAGAGCCTTCTTCAGCTACATTGTCCCCCAGGAACACTTTACGCAAGGCCATCTCAAGGGTAGGTTCCATCTCGGTCTTCTCCCTGAAAGAGACGATCACCCGTTTCAGCTCAGGCATCTGGCTCTGCTCCGATTGGAGGTAAACCGGTTCAACATACAGGAACGAATGTTCTATGGGAATGATCAGAAGATTACCCCGGATCACCCTCGATCCTTTCTGCCCCCAGAGGGTCAGTTCGGAAGAGATATCGGGTTTCTGGTTGATCCGGGCCTCGATCTGCATGGGACCATAGATCAGTTTTTCTTTGGGAAGCTCATAGACGATCAGCTCACCGTAATGTTCTCCGTCACAACGGGCACACATCCAGGCCACCATGTTGTCCTTCCGGGATGGCGTGAGCGGCAGCATCAGGATGAACTCTTCCTTCTCCCCTTCCGGGATCCGCATGTTCACGTAGTAAGGCCGCATCTTCTGCTCACTCTCCTGGTAGATCTCCGTCGGGACATTCCAAAGATCCTCCTGGTTGTAAAAAACCTGCGGGTCGGTCATGTGGTAAACGTTGTAAATGCTGTTCTGGATCGTGAAAAGATCGGTAGGGTAACGGATATGTTCCCGAAGGAAGTCCGGCATCTCCTCCACCGGTCTGAACAGATCCGGATAGATCTTCTCATAGGTCCTGATCAGCGGATCGGACGGGTCTACCACGTAATAGGTGACCCTCCCGTCGTAAGCATCGATCACCACCTTGACGGAATTTCGGATGTAATTGATGCCTTCCCGTATCCCGTAGATCCGGACCCGTTCCGAATAGGGATACTTATCTGTCGTGGTATAGGCGTCGTGCATCCAGTAGATCCTGCCATCCTTGCCCAGCACCAGGTAAGGGTCGCTGTCGTAGATCAGGAAAGGTGCAATGGTCCGGTCTCTCTCTGCGATCTTCCTGTGGAACATGATACGGCTCTCCTCGGTGATGTAGCCTGTAATGAGGATCTTGATATCGGAAAAATTCCATGCGAATATGAGCCTTCGCAACAGATTCTTCAGTTGGACCCCGCCTTTGCCGTCATAGCTGGCATACACGTTTTGGTCTCCGCGGGGATAGTCAAACTCTTTCATTTCCGTGCGGACGATCGCATAATCTTCCGTCTCCTCACCATAATAGATCTGGGGACGTTCGATCTGCAGGGGCAGCTCCGACTGGGGCGGGATGTTCTTGATGACGAATTCGGGCATCCCGTTGGGGGTCACTTTGTTGACGGGGCTCATCACCACGCCGTAACCGTGGGTGTAGATCAGATGCATGTTGACCCAGGTCCGGGCCCTCCCCGGCACCTGCGAAACGGGAAGCTCCCGCGCCGCCAAGGCCACCTGAGTGTAACGGGGAAACTTGTAACGGTCCACGTCCACATCCCTGAAATCATAATAGAGACGGATCTCCTGCAACTGCTTGTAGGTTTGGATCAAAGGCCGGTTGTCCCACAAACGAATGTTCTCAATGGTGTTGCGGTTCTCCCTGATATCCTTCCAGGTGATCTGCTGGTCGGCAGGGAATGCCAGCTCACGGATGCTGTCGAGCCCGTAGGCCAGCCTGGTGAAGTGGATGTTGTTACGTATGTAAGGCTCCTCTTTTTCCAGCTCGTTGGGACGGACAATGTATTGTTTGATCACTCCCGGCCATACCCAGATCATGCCCGCCAGCACGAGGAAATAGACACCTCCCAGGACCCAGATCATCCGCCATTTCCGGATCAGGGGCAGCAGCATGACCAGCAGGGCCAGCACCAGCATCACCACCGTGATGATGCGGTAGCCGGGTACCAGGGCATGCATGTCTGTGTAGGAAGCCCCGAAAGCCACTCCCCGCGTCGAATAAAGTACCTCAAACAGACGCAGGCGGTAAGTCCACGCCAGTCCCAGCAAATAAAGCCCGCCCAACAGGGAAAGATGGGTGGCCGCCTTGCCATACACATGGGGCCTGCCCCTGGGAAAGGTGATCGCCCGGTCGATCAGATAAGAAAAAAGCGTCGCCGCCAGCACGATGGTCAGCATCATCAGATACCAGCTGCGCAGGAACTGATAGACCGGCAGACGGAACACGTAAAAAGACACATCCCGCCCGAAGACCGGGTCCGTCACACCAAAAGGTGTCGCATGCAGGAACATCAGAAACGGCTGCCACTGGTTGACGGCAGAAAAACCCATCACCAGTGAGAAGAGGATCAGATAGACAGACCAGAGATAACCGGACAACAGACTGTCACCCCGGATATTGAGCATTTTCAGCACATCCCACTTACCCGGAACGTAGATCGTACGGGTATAGGTCCCGATACGCCGTGCCACGGCCAGGTTCACCAAGGCGATCAGCAGGAAAAGCAGGGTAAAGACCCCGAACATGGCCAGGCGGCTCCACAGCATCGTCTCGAATACCTGGCGGTAACCCAGATGGTCGAACCACAACCACTCCCCGTAATAACGAAAAGAAAGAACAAAAAGTATCAGCAAGGTGAGGACCAGGACGAGCAGACGGAAACGAGCTTTTTTCATGGTGCGGAATTTTCCGGACATCTCTTGCAAAGCTAACAAAAAAGCCTTGGCACGACTCAATAGCGCCTGATGATGGCTTCACTTTTTTTCTCTGCTTCTTCACGCACCTCTTTCATGGCCACCGGCACCCCGCCACGTCGTCGGCTTTCATCCGCACTCTCCATGAAAGTGTAGATCTCCAGGGTCTCTTCGGGAGAAACAGGCGGAACCCCGCTCTCAAAGAAAGCGGCAATCTGCTTCAGCAAGGGACCGTATCCGGGATATCCTCCCAACGAAGCGTTCCCTTTCTCCCCAAAAGCTGTGCCTCCGAACTCATATTTACCGACCCGCATCCCGCGGAACGTGCCGGTCCTTCCTCCCTTCCAGACCCCTACCGCCACATCGGTGATGTCCGTATGAACGCGGGTGACCCGTTCACATCCCATACCCATCACGGTGTAGAGCATCTCTACCGCATGGATGCCGTACCAGAAAAGATCGGGGTGGGATGGTTCCAGTTTACAGGGGCCGTAAGTGGTCGCCCCGTAAACCTCTCCGATGCTTCCGGCAGCAATTTCCTGCAAAACAGGCGTATACCTCAGGGACGATGAGGAAAAGACCGGCACACCGAACCTCTGTGCCAGCCGGAATATGGCAATTGCTTCAGACAAAGAGCCCGCAAGGGGTTTGTCAATAAAAAGACGATAACCCTTCCTCATTACCTGTACCGCTTGTTCCAGATGTGGATGCCCGTCGTTGGTCAGTAACAACACCACATCACACTTTCGAAGCAACTCCTCCACCGAATCCACCACCTCCACCCCCATCTCCCGGACCCGGGCGGTATATTTTGGAATACGGGAATAGCTCGACTCAATGTTATATGACCCTCTCGGATATGCCGCCACCACACGGTACCCCCTCAATGCAGGATCCGGTTCGGCAGCATTGAAAGCTTCCGTGAAAGCTGTCGCATGAGAGGTGTCCAGCCCGATGATCCCTATCCGTTTCCCCGCCTTCACCTCTGCTTTTGCCTCAAGATGAAAAGGATGCAAAGAAAAAAAAGCCATTCCTCCGGCAGCCTGTAACAAGAAACGCCGCCGACCTGGAAAAAATCTTCGTGTATGCATGATCAGGCTCTCCTTAAGTTAAGGATTCTAACAAAAATAACCACTTTTTCATGAAATATTCGCACCTCACTCCCTCTTTAGGTCAAGAGCTTTTTCCTATTTTTGTGACCATATCAACAAAATAATGAAATATGGATGTAAATGAACTGGTCCTGAAAACCTTTAAGGAAGCTGGTAAACCGCTCAAGAGCGGAGAAGTGGCTGAAATGGCCGGTCTGGAAAAAAAGGAGGTGGACAAGGCCATCAAGAAACTCAAAAGCGAGGAGAAGATCTATTCTCCAAAACGCTGTTTCTACGAAATAAAAAAGTAGGAAAAGCGCTTCACGGCGCTTTTTTTTTTATCTGACGTTCCCTTCAGGGTCAGGGGCGGAGCAACATGTATTCCTCGATCTCCCGGGCCAGCATCCTGGCGTTCCTGCGGCTGGGAGCTTTCAGGGTATGGATGGATCCATTTCGACACGCCACTGAAAAAGACCACTCTTCCGAATCCTGTAGCAGCCTTCCTTGTCCCTTTCATTCGTGGATTATCGAAGCCGTGGACGGCGACATACACCCCGATCAGATCGGCACTGTGATGTTCGGGCTCCAGACGGTCCCATGTCACCAGGGAGTGAAACACCTGATAGGCGTACGCCACCGGATTCTTGTCCGCATCACACTCCTTCATCAGACGGGCTCCTGTTCTGACATCACAGAAATACTGCTCCCCGGCCAGTGTGCGTTCACATACTGCACGGACTTGCCGTCCGACTCGAAATTGCCGTTGCTCTCATATTTTAGATCTTCCGGATATTTCCCGCCGGTACAGACATATTCCGTCACTTTGGCCCGGACCAGATCACGGCCGCTCAGCTCACTGATCGAATCGCCGGGTATTCTCAAAAGATCCGCCAGATTGGTGAAATAGCCCACACTCAGGATCTTCACGCTTTGGTCCGGCATACCTGCCAGGATCTTCCGGTACAGGACCTTTGCGTCCGGTATATCCTCACCGGAAACGAGATCATGAGGGAATTTGTCAGCCACCTGATCCACATAGCCGATGTTGCGGTTCACCCCTTTTCCTTTTTTTATGCCGATGGGGATGCCAGGTCTGCCGTAATAGGTGTTGACCGCATCGGCACAGGCCGCCGACGCCGGGCAGGTAGACGAGATCATCACGGCCAGGATCTCCACCTCACCGTTGCTCATCAGGGCATGGAGCATGGCCAGCGCCCCCACATCGTCCACATCCGAGTCCATGACCGTGTCAAAGATCACCTTTACGGGATGTTTCCCCTCTTTTCCTGCAACAGAACTCCCTTCGTCTGTGCACAGGTGCCGGCATGAATGCCGAACAGGGAAAGAACAGCAAACAGCATCCCGAATGTTTTTTTACAGATCATAACCTTCCGTATGTAAGACATGAAAAAACAAAAGGAATCAAAAAGGCCGGGGAAAAATCTGCTAATAAAAAGGGGCTTTACTCGGGAGCTTACCAAAACAAGATGTACAGAACGGTCAGGATGGTGATGATCGTCAAGGCACCTATGTTGAACGTCATGCTGGTATGGAAGATGCCCTTGGGCAGGTCAGGGACTTTCTGTTCCGCTCCTTTTTTGTCCAATAGGCTGACGACCACGATCACAAGGCTCAGGATCAGGAAACAGTAGCCCATCTGGTTGATGAAAGGGACCTCCGAAAATGCCAGTTTGAACAGCAGAGCTACGGGAAGGGTAAGCACGGCCACCCATACTGCCGCCCGCGGGGTGGCTCGCTTCCAGAAAAGGCCGAAAAGAAAGATCACCAGGATGCCAGGACTGACCATTCCCGTGTACTCTTGTATGTACTGGAACACCTGATCCAAAGACTGCAGTAAGGGTGCGATCGTGCCGGCCACGATCAGGGCGATCAGGGCTGTGACCC
The DNA here is from genome assembly GCA_964599235.1 of uncultured Rikenellaceae bacterium. Lineage (GTDB taxonomy): Bacteria > Bacteroidota > Bacteroidia > Bacteroidales > VadinHA17 > DRPN01. Next base: position 1,966 of record CAZRDX010000020.1, on the reverse strand, counting down.
TGCCCACACGTACCGTGCCGGTCTCCGATAAGTTCCTGTTAACAAATTGCTTGTAGATGTCCATCGTAAAAATGGTGGAGGTACTGTTGAGCATGGAGGCCAGCGACGAGACGATCGCCGCCACCAGGGCAGCAAAAGCCAGCCCCTTGATGCCGGCGGGAAGCAATCCCATCAGCCAGGGATAGGCCCTGTCGGCATGTTCAGGGGTGGGCATGAAAGCCCTGGAAACATCACTGAACTTTGCCAGAACCTCGGGATCGTTCACCAACACATAAGCCGTAATCCCAGGAACGACCACAAGCACAGGAATCAGGATCTTCAGAAAGCCGGCAAAGATCATCCCTTTCTGAGCTTCTTCAAGGCTTTTTGAAGCCAGGGCCCTCTGGATGATGTACTGATTGAACCCCCAGTAGTAAAGGTTGGCCACCCAAATACCGCCGATCAGCATGCTGATGCCGGGCAGATCCTTGTAGTAGGGATTGTCTTTGTGAAGGATCATGTGGAATTTCTCCGGGGCAGTGCGGTAGATCTTTTCCGCACCGGCGAGGACCCCCTGTCCGTCAGAGACAAAATCCAGGGCCAGCCAGGTGGTGAGCAGGCCTCCTCCCACAAGGAAGAGGACCTGGATCACATCGGTCCAGGCCACGGCCGACAACCCGCCGTACAGCGAGTAGGCCGCTGCGAAAAGAGCCAGACCCAGAATACCGTACATCAGTGGAACCCCCATGATGGTCCGCATCGCAAGAGCCCCCAGATAAAGGACTGAGGTCAGGTTGACAAAGACAAAGACCAACACCCAGAATACGGCCAGAATGGTCCGCACCCGGTCGTTGTACCGCTGCTGAAGAAACTGGGGCATGGTATAGATCTTCCGCTCGATAAAAACAGGCAGGAAAAACTTCCCCACAATGATCAGCCCCAGGGCCGCGATCCACTCGTATGTAGCGATCCCCAGTCCGATGGCAAAACCGGATCCCGACATGCCGATGAACTGTTCCGCAGAGATATTGGCAGCGATCAGAGAAGCTCCCACGGCCCACCACGTCAATGACTTGCTCGCCAGAAAATAGTCCTCGGAAGTTTTGATGTGCCCTTCCTTGTTCCTGGAAACCCATAATCCCACAAACAGAATGATGGAAGCATATCCAAAAAAGATCAGATAATCAACGGTGTGAAAACTGTGATCCATGATCCATTATTTTTTTAGCAAAATTTGCGTCGTGATCTGTATCCTTTCCATGTTTGTAAGGAGTTACCGATCCTGCAACTCCAGTTTGATGATGGTGTCGACCGGTTTATCCTCATTACCGGAAACGGAGATCTTCAGGCCGTTCGGGGTTTGTTCGTAACGGACCTTCCCGCCGGTCAGGCAGATGGCTTTTCTGATCTTACGGTCGATGGCGGGCAAAAGGTCGGGCATTTTGGACCAGTCGAGGACATGGATATAGATCACGTTGTCTTTGTGTGTGAACCCGCCCCATTCACCGTTCGGGAATGGTCCGCCCCGCGTAGCGTAGATCGACTCCCCGTGTTTTTTCATCCACGCTCCAACCTCGCGGAGCCGTGCGGCCTGGTCGGGTTCGATCGATCCGTCAGGCCTTGGAGAGACATTGAGCAGATAGTTGCCATCACCTGTCACAACCCTGACCAGCGTGGTGATGATCGTTTCCAGAGACTTGGGTTTCTGTCCCGGCATCCAGGCCCAGCTGCCGCCCAGAACGTCGCAGGTCTCCCAGTCGCGTTCCAGATTGAATTTCCCTATCTTCCCTTCTGGGGTGGTGAAATCCCCCTCCCATTCCAGTACGGGGGTATTGGCCCGGTCGTTGACGATGATCTGTGGCTGCAGTTCCCTGACCATGGCATTGAGCTTGTTCCCTTCCCACAGAGGTTTGCCGGCATAATGTTTTTCCTGCGGCCATTTGTTGTCCCGTTTTCTCAGTTCCGTTCCTCTCACCTCATTCCCGAA
>CAZRDX010000019.1:0-14853 GCA_964599235.1 uncultured Rikenellaceae bacterium | reverse complement strand
CCTTTCGACCCTTTATAGCCTTCTTTGTTTTTCCCCGTCAGTTCTTTTTCTTTGCAAACAAACTTTGCATGATGGATCTTCTGTGGGCTTCCCTGGCCGTTTTTGTGCTGAACATCCCTTTCGGTTACTGGCGTGCCCATGTGCCGAAGCTTTCAGTCCGGTGGTTCCTGGCCATTCACATCCCCGTTCCCTTTGTTATTGCGTTGCGTTATCTTTTCAGGCTGGGCTTTCAGCTCTACACCTACCCGGCGATGGTGGGTGCCTTTTTCCTGGGGCAATATGCCGGGGGCTGGCTGTACGGTCTTCTGGCCGGCCGGCATCTTCTCACGGGCAACCTCCTGCTCGACCTTGTCCGGCTGGCAGCCCACAGTGAGCACCTGGCCAAACGTCCCCTCCTGATCCTGAAGGCAGGCAACACCTATCCCGAAGTGATCCGCGAACACGGCGATTTCGACGACTGGATCCGTGCCAAGCTGTATCGCGGCGAACCGCTGGAAGTGATCGAGGTCTTTCGTGACGAGACCGAGATGCCCGACCCGGCCCGCTATGCCGGTTTCATCATCACCGGCTCGCACGATGATGTCACCGGCCATGCCCCCTGGGTGGAGCGGCTGGCCGGCTATGTGATGTACCTGCTGGAACAGCGGCGTCCTGTGCTGGGCATCTGCTTCGGTCATCAGCTGCTCGCCTACGCTGCCGGCGGCGAGGTGGCCAACCACCCCCGGGGCCAGGAGCTGGGAACGGTGGAGGTGAAACTTCTTCAGGATGCAAAAAAAGACCCGCTCCTGCGCGGCCTGCCCAAACGATTCCCCGTACACGTCAACCACGCCCAGACAGTGAAACGCCTCCCAAAAGATGCCACGGTGTTAGCCCGCAACGACTTCGAGAACACCCACGTCTTCCGCACCGGCACGGGATGGGGAACCCAGTTCCACCCCGAATATACCGGTGATATCATGCGCGCACAGATACACGCCCAGTACGACGAAATAAAACGCTCAGGCCGAAACCCCGACGAACTGCTCCAACAGGTCAGCGACAAGGACTACGGGAAAATGGTGCTCCGTAACTTCGTGCATTACTGCCATTACGGGAACTGACGGCTGACGAATAAATATACACACCTCAAGGCCATCCACTGATCACACATAACACACACATTACCTGCTACTTCTTAACGTCCGCAAATTCCTGGCGACAACAAGTCTCAATCGTTTGCATACAAAAACATGTCATAAAACATAAAAAAGTAGGGAAAAAATTTGCTCATGAAAATCTGATGTTTACTTTTGTTGCTTCAAAGAAACAAATGATGCGCCGGATTTTCGTGAACATTCTTCTTTCCATTCTTATCCTGCGTGAACCGTAAGGGGTGAGAATGGTGTAAAGATACACGAACCGTTCTCACCACAGAGAGCGGTTTTTTTTATGCACTGTCGGTGAACCGGAGGGCATCATCTTAAAGTGTACGAGCGATGAAGATACCATTGAGGAGCAACACCACCACGCAGGGCCGGATCATGGCGGGGGCCCGCAGTCTGTGGCGGGCCGACGGGATGAAAGAGTTCCATTTCGGGCGGCCTGTCTTTGCCATCGTCAACTCATTCTCACAGTTCGTGCCCGGACATGTGCACCTGCATGAGATCGGCCAGGAGCTGAAGAAAAAGATCGAGGCACGGGGCTATTTCGCTGCCGAGTTCAACACCATCGCCATCGACGACGGCATAGCCATGGGACACCAGGGGATGCTCTATTCGCTCCCTTCGCGTGATCTCATCGCCGACAGCGTGGAGTATGTGGTGAATGCCCATATGGCCGATGCGATGATCTGTATCTCCAACTGTGACAAGATCACCCCGGGGATGATGATGGCCGCCATGCGGCTCAACATCCCCACCATCTTTGTCTCGGGAGGTCCCATGGAAGCCGGCGAGGTCCACGGCAAGCACCTCGACCTCATCGACGCCATGGTGATGGCAGGCGATCCCAACGTCAGCGATGACGAGCTGCGCGAGGTGGAACGGCATGCCTGTCCCACCTGCGGCTCCTGCTCGGGCATGTTCACCGCCAACTCGATGAACTGTCTCGCCGAGGCCCTGGGCATCGCCCTCCCCGGCAACGGTACCATCGTGGCCACTCACAAGAACCGCAAGCTCCTCTTCGACAAGGCGGTCGACCTGATCATCGAGAACACCAACCGCTACTACGGTGAGGGCGACACCTCCGTGCTGCCGCGCAGCATCGCCACGCGCGAAGCTTTCCTCAATGCCATGAGCCTCGACATCGCCATGGGCGGCTCCACCAACACCGTCCTTCACCTGCTGGCCATCGCCCACGAGGCCGGGGTCGACTTCACCATGAAGGACATCGACGAGCTCTCACGCCATATCCCCAACCTGTGCAAGGTAGCCCCCAGCTCACATTACCATGTGCAGGATGTCAACCGCGCCGGCGGCATCCTCTCCATCATGGGCGAGCTCGACCGCCACGGTCTGCTGCACCGCGATGTGAAGCGCGTCGACTATCCCACGCTCGCCGAGGCGCTCGACGATTACGACATCATGCGTTCCACCGTCAAGGAAGAGGCCCAAAAGCTCTTCCTCAGCGCTCCCGGCGGCTTCCACAACCTCAGCATGGCCTCGCAGGAGAATTACTACGATTCGCTGGACACCGACCGTGGGGCCGGCTGTGTGCGGGATGTGGAGCATGCCTACAACAAAGACGGCGGGTTGGCGGTGCTCTTCGGCAACATCGCCCGCGACGGCTGCATCGTCAAGACGGCTGGTGTCGACCCGTCACTCTACACCTTCAGCGGCACCGCCCGCGTGTACGAGTCGCAGGAGAGTGCCTGCGACGCCATCCTGGGCGGCGAGATCCACCCCGGCGACGTGGTGGTGATACGCTACGAGGGTCCGCGTGGCGGCCCCGGCATGCAGGAGATGCTCTACCCCACCTCCTACCTCAAGTCGATGAAGCTCGACAAGGAATGTGCCCTGATCACCGACGGCCGCTTCTCGGGCGGCACCGCCGGCCTCTCCATAGGACATATCTCACCCGAAGCCGCTGCCGGCGGCGAGATCGCACTCATCCGCGACGGCGACACCATCGAGATCAACATCCCTGAACGTCGCATCGACCTGCGCATCACCGACGAAGAGATGCAACGGCGACGCCGGGAAGAAGAAGCCCGCGGTACAAAGGCCTGGACCCCCGCCACACGCGACCGTAACATCCCCCTCTCGCTCAGAGCCTATGCCACCCTCGTCACCTCGGCCGACAAAGGCGCTGTAAGACAAATACCCGGAGAACAAGAACAAGAAAGCAGATCATGACCACCAAAACCCAACAATCTGACCCTATCAAATCTCAAACCACCATGGAAACAAAAGAGAAAGAGAAAACCCGCAAGAAGATCCCGCCCTACGGTACGGAGATCACGGGTTCGGAAGCGCTCATCTTCTCGCTGATCGAAGAGGGTGTCGACACCATCTTCGGTTATCCCGGCGGGGCGATCATGCCTGTATACGATGCCCTCTTCGACTATTTGCATCACCTGCAGCACATCCTGGTACGTCACGAACAGGGGGCAGCTCATGCTGCCGAGAGCTATGCCAAGATCCTCGGCAAACCCGGTGTGGTGATGGTCACCTCCGGCCCCGGTGCCACCAACCTGATCACCGGCCTGGCCAATGCCATGATCGACTCGGTGCCTATTGTCGCTTTCTCCGGCCAGGTACCTTCCAACCTCCTGGGCACCGATGCTTTCCAGGAGACCGACGTGATGGGCATCACCATGCCCGTGACCAAATGGAACTATCAGGTCACCAGCGCCGAAGAGCTGCCTGAGGTGGTGGCCAAAGCGTTCTACATCGCCTCCACGGGACGTCCCGGCCCCGTGATGATCGACATCACCAAGGACGCCCAGTTCGGAAAAATGAAATGGAACTACAAGAAATGCACCAAGATACGCAGTTATTTCCCTTATCCCAAGGTTGATGAGGAGAAGGTGGAAGAAGCCGCCCATCTCATCAACAAGTCGAAAAAGCCATTGCTCATCGCCGGCCAGGGTGTGCTCATCAGCAACGCTACCGACGAGCTGATGCAGCTGGCCACGAAGGCTGACATCCCCGTGACCACGACCCTGCTGGGCCTTTCCTCCTTCCCCAGCGATCATCCGCTTCATGTGGGGATGCCCGGCATGCACGGCAACATGGCCCCCAACATCAAGACCAACGAGTGCGATCTGCTCATCGCCATCGGCATGCGCTTCGACGACCGCATCACCGGCAAGCTCGATGAATACGCACCCCAGGCCAGGATCATCCACATCGAGATCGACCAGTCGGAGATCGACAAGAACGTCAAGACCGATGTGGCCATCGTCGCCGACGCCCGCGACGCCCTGCGTAAGCTGCTGCCCATGGTCAAGGAGAACGACCATAAAGAATGGATCGAGTCGTTCGAAAAAGAATACGAGCATGAGTACCACCATGTGATCAAGCCCGCCCGTGAGGCCAAGGGCGATGACATCAAGATGGACGAGGTAGTGCATATGATCTCCGAGAAGACGGGGGGTGAGGCCATCGTGGTGACCGACGTGGGACAGCATCAGATGGTGGCCGCCCGCAACTACAGCTTCAAGCGGGCGCGCAGCTTCGTCACCTCCGGCGGCCTCGGCACCATGGGTTTCGGTCTGCCCGCCTCGGTGGGCGCTACCGTAGCACGTCCCGACAGGACCGTCGTAGCCTTCACCGGCGACGGCGGCTTCCAAATGACCATCCAGGAGCTCGGCACCATCGCCCACTACCGCCTGCCGGTCAAGATGGTGCTGCTCAACAACTCTTTCCTCGGTATGGTGCGCCAGTGGCAAGACCTCTTCTTCGACAAACGCTACTCCTTCACCGAACTGGTCAACCCGGAGTTCACCAAGATCGCCGAAGGCTACGGCATCCCAGGCCGGCGCATCGAGAAAAGGGAAGAGCTCGAAGAAGCCATCGACACCATGCTCAGCACCGACGGCCCCTACCTGCTCGAAGTAGCCGTGATGAAGGAACAGAACGTCTTCCCCATGGTGCCCGCAGGTGCCTCTGTATCCAATATGGTCACCAAATAACCCGTAAAAAGAAAAAACCATGGCAACGGACAAGGAAAAAATCGAAGAGTTCACCATAAAGGTCTACAGCGAGAACCACATCGGTTTGCTGAACCGTCTGACCATCATCTTCACCCGTCGCAAGGTGAACATCGAGAGCCTCACCACCTCGGAATACCACATTCCCGGGGTGCACTCTTTCACCATCGTCATCAACACCACCGAGAGCATGGTGAAGAAAATCGTCAAGCAGGCTGAGAAACTGGTGGACGTCCTGAAAGCTTTCTATTACCGCACCGAGGACATCCACTACCAGGAGATCGCGCTCTACAAGGTGCCCACTTCAGCCCTTACCGAGACCAACGAGATCGAAAAACTGGTAAGGCGTTACAACGCCCGCATCCTGGAGGTGACACCGGAATATACGGTCATTGAGAAAACAGGACATAAAGAGGAGACGCAGGAACTGCTCGAGCAGCTCAAGCCGTTCCGGCTGCTGGAGTTCGTACGTTCCGGCAGGGTGGCCATCACCAAGCCCATGAAAGAGCTGACCACCCACCTCCGCGAAAAAGAGGATGCCACTCACTTCGTACAGAACGAAAATTAAAAGTTCAAAAATTTTTCATACACAAAAAAAGAATCAATCATGGCTAAGATCAATTTCGGAGGCGTCGTTGAGGACGTCGTCACACGTGAAGAGTTTCCTGTTTCGAAGGCTCTGGAAGTGTTGAAGGATGAGACCATTGCCGTCATCGGTTACGGTGTGCAGGGTCCTGCCCAGTCGCTCAACATGAAGGACAACGGTTTCAATGTGATCGTAGGGCAGGCGCCCGAGTTTAAGGACGACTGGGACCGGGCTGTTCGTGACGGCTGGGTACCGGGCGAGACGCTCTTCCCCGTTGAGGAGGCTGCCGAGAAAGGGACCATTGTCATGTTCCTCGTCTCCGACGCCGCCCAGCGTGCCCTATGGCCTTCGCTCAAGCCCCATCTCAAGGAGGGTGATGCCCTCTATTTCTCTCACGGTTTCTCGATCACCTTCAAGGAGCAGACGGGTGTCATCCCGCCGGAGAACATCGACGTCATCCTCGTGGCGCCGAAGGGGTCGGGCACGAGCGTGCGGGCCAACTTCCTTGCCGGCACGGGCATCAACTCCAGCTATGCCGTGTTCCAGGACTATACCGGTCGTGCCAAGGAGCGCACCATCGCCCTGGGCATCGCCATCGGCTCGGGTTACCTCTTCCCCACCACTTTTGAGAAAGAGGTGTACAGTGACCTCACCGGCGAGCGGGGGGTGCTGATGGGAGCTCTGGCCGGCATCATGGAAGCTCAGTACAAGGTGTTGCGCGACCATGGTCACAGCCCCAGCGAAGCTTTCAACGAGACCGTTGAGGAGCTGACCCAGAGCCTCATCCGGTTGGTCGACCAGAAAGGCATGGACTGGATGTATGCCAACTGCAGCGCCACCGCCCAGCGCGGCGCCCTCGACTGGCGTCACCGTTTCCGGGAAGCTGTCATGCCCGTCTTCGAAGAACTCTACGAGAGCGTGAAGACAGGCAAGGAGACGGCCCGTGTCCTCGAGGCCACCGGCCGTCCCGACTACAAGGAACAGCTCGAGAAAGAGCTGCGCGAGATGCGTGAGTCGGAGCTGTGGCAGGCCGGCGCCGCCGTACGAAAACTGAGACCAGGCAACAAATAAAACGCCCTTTCCATGGACGACAGAGTATATGTCTTCGACACCACCCTGCGCGACGGTGAGCAGGTACCCGGCTGTCAGCTCAACACCGTGGAGAAGATCCAGGTGGCCGAGGCCCTCGACGCCCTGGGCGTCGACATCATCGAGGCGGGCTTCCCCATCTCCAGCCCCGGCGACTTCAACTCGGTGGTGGAGATCTCCAAGGTGGTCACCCGCCCCGTCATCTGCGCCCTGACACGTGCCATCCACAAAGACATCGAGGTGGCGGCCGAGGCACTGAAATACGCCAAACACCCCCGTATCCACACCGGTATCGGCGTATCCTATTACCACATCCACTACAAGCTCAACTCCACCCCGGAGGCGATCATCGAGAGAGCCGTCGATGCAGTGAAGTACGCCAAGAGGTTCGTCGAGGATGTGGAGTTCTATGCCGAGGATGCCGGCCGTGCCGACAACGAATACCTGGCCCGTGTGGTCGAGGCAGTGGTGAAGGCCGGCGCCACGGTGATCAACATCCCTGACACCACGGGCTATGCCCTGCCATGGGAGTTCGGTGAGAAGATCCGTTATCTCAAGGAGAACGTCAAGGGGATCGACAAGGCGATCATCGCCACGCACTGTCACAACGATCTGGGCATGGCCACGGCCAACACCATCAGCGGGGTGGTCAACGGCGCCCGCCAGGTGGAGGTGACCATCAACGGCATCGGCGAGCGTGCCGGCAACACCTCGCTCGAAGAGGTGGCCATGATCCTCAAGAGCCGTTACAAGGACCTGCATCTGACCACCGGCATCAACACCAGGAAGATCTACAAGACGAGCCGGCTGGTCTCCTCGCTGATGAACATGCCGGTACAGCCCAACAAGGCCATCGTCGGTCGCAATGCCTTCGCCCACTCTTCGGGCATCCACCAGGACGGCGTGCTGAAGAAAAGGGAGAACTACGAGATCATCAACCCCAAGGATGTAGGCATCAAGGAGTCGAGCATCGTGCTGACGGCCCGCAGCGGCCGCGCCGCCCTGAAACACCGTCTCGAGGTGCTGGGCTTCAAGCTCGACAAGAAACAGCTCGACGAAGTGTACCAGCGCTTCCTGGATCTGGCCGACAAGAAAAAAGAGATCAAGGACGACGACCTGGAGGTACTGATGGGCTCTTATCGCAAGGAAGAGCGCAACATCCGTCTGAAGGCCCTGCAGGTGGTGGCCGGCAAGTCGGCCATCCCCACCGCCACCGTACAGGTGGAGATCAACGGCGAGGAGTTCACCTCCACGGCCACCGGCAACGGCCCCATCGACGCCGCCTTCTCGGCCGTCAAGGCACTCATCAAGCGCAAGGTGACCCTGGAAGAGTTCCTCATCCAGGCCATCACCCGCGGCAGCGACGACATCGGTAAAGTTCACGTACAGATCGAGAACAGGGGTCAGACCTATTACGGCTTCTCGGCCAATACCGACATCATCACCGCCTCGGTGGAGGCCTTCATCGACGCCATCGCCAAGGTGATATGACCCTAAGTTGAACCGAAAAAAGGAAGAAGAACATTGGAACCCAGGACACTTTTCGACAAGGTGTGGGATGCCCACGTGGTGGAACACATCCCCGACGGTCCCGACGTGCTCTACATCGACCGTCATCTGATCCACGAGGTCACCAGCCCGCAGGCTTTTGCCGGCATTGAGCGGCGGGGTGTGCCGGTGCACCGTCCCGACAGGACGGTGGCCACGGCCGACCACAATGTGCCGACGGTCGACCAGCACCTGCCCATCCGCGAGGAGCTCTCGCGTCTGCAGGTGGCCAAGCTGGAGGAGAACTGCCGTCGTCACGGCATCACCCTCTACGGCTTGGGTCATCCCTACCAGGGCATCGTCCACGTCATCGGTCCCGAGCTGGGGCTCACCCAGCCGGGCATGACCATCGTCTGTGGCGACAGCCACACCTCCACCCACGGTGCCTTCGGCAGCATCGCCTTCGGCATAGGCACCAGCGAGGTGGAGATGGTACTGGCCACCCAGTGCATCCTGCAGCCCAAACCGAAGAAGATGCGCATTACCGTCGAGGGCGAACTCGGCCCCGGCGTCACCGCCAAGGACATCATCCTCTACATCATCTCGAAGATATCCACCTCGGGCGGCACGGGCTACTTCATCGAATATGCCGGCAGCGCCATCCGCTCCCTCAGCATGGAGGGGAGGATGACCCTCTGCAACATGAGCATCGAGATGGGAGCTCGCGGCGGCCTCATCGCCCCCGACGAGAAGACGATCGAATATGTGCGGGGCCGCGAGTTCGCCCCCAAAGGGGAAGAGTTCGAGAGAATGGCCGAAGAGTGGCTCGCCCTGACCACCGACGAGGGAGCGGTCTTCGACAAGGAGATCACTTTCGATGCTTCCGACATCGAGCCCATGATCACCTACGGCACCAACCCCGGCATGGGTGTGGGCATCACCGGCCGCATCCCCGAGCCGTCGGGCCACGAGGCCGAACGCGCCTCGTTCCTCAAGGCGCTCGACTACATGGGCTTCCGTCCCGGCGAGGAGATGCTCGGGAAGAAGATCGACTACGTCTTTCTGGGCAGCTGCACCAACGGACGTATCGAGGATCTCCGTGCCTTTGCCTCGCTGGTACAGGGACACCGCAAGGCCGACGATGTGGTGGCATGGATCGTCCCGGGGTCGCATCAGGTGGCCCGTCAGGCACGCGAGGAGGGGCTCGACAGGATCCTCGGGGAGGCGGGCTTCGAGCTGCGGCAGCCGGGTTGTTCGGCCTGTCTGGCCATGAACGACGACAAGATCCCGCCGGGCAAATACAGCGTCTCCACCTCGAACCGCAACTTCGAGGGACGACAGGGCCCCGGCGCACGCACCCTGCTGGCCAGCCCTCTCACCGCCGCCGCCGCGGCCATCACCGGCCGTATCACCGACCCGAGAGAGTTCCTCAAATAAAACCTGACCACCATGCCCAGAGAAAAGTTCACCATCCTGCGATCGACCTATGTCCCCCTGCCGGTGGACAACGTGGACACCGACCAGATCATCCCGGCGCGTTTCCTCAAGGCCACCACCCGTGAGGGCTTCGGCGACAACCTCTTCCGCGACTGGCGTTACCTGCCCGACGGGCAGCCCAACCCCGACTTCGTCCTCAACCGCCCCGAATATTCGGGCAAGATCCTTGTGGCGGGGAAGAACTTCGGCTCGGGCTCCAGCCGCGAACATGCCGCCTGGGCCCTCTACGACTATGGGTTCCGTGTGGTGGTCTCCAGTTTCTTCGCCGATATCTTCCGCAACAACGCCCTCAACAACGGCCTGCTGCCCGTGCAGGTCTCACCGGAGTTCCTCGAGAAGCTCTTCAAAGCCTCCGGGGAGGACCCTGCCACCCTGCTGGAGGTCGACCTGCCCCGGCAAACCATCACCCTCCTCAGCAGCGGCGAACAGGAACATTTCGAGATCAACGCCTACAAAAAAGAATGCCTCCTCAACGGCTACGACGACATCGACTATCTCCTGAGCATCAAGGAGAAGATCGTTGCTTTCGAGCAAGAGAACCATAAATGACTTCAGCCATGAAGGTCGAGATCATGGACACCACCCTCCGCGACGGGGAACAGACGATGGGCATCTCCTTCAGTCCTGCCGAGAAGGAGACCATTGCCAAGTTCCTGCTGGAGGAGGTACGTGTCGACCGCATCGAGGTGGCGTCGGCACGTGTTTCCTTTGGTGAGGCGGAGGCCGTCAAACGCATCACCCGCTGGGCGGGCAGCAAAGGTTGTCTGGAGAAGATCGAGATCCTGGCTTTCATCGACGGCACCGCCTCGATCGACTGGATCGACCGGGCCGGCGGCCGTGTGGCCAACCTCCTGACAAAAGGCTCGCTGCGTCATGTGCGTGAGCAGCTGCGCAAAGAGCCGCAGGAGCACCTCGACGACATCCGCCGCGCCATCGCCTACGCTCACAAGAAAGGCATGAAGGTCAACCTCTATCTCGAGGACTGGTCGAACGGCATGATCCACAGCCGCGATTATGTGTTCTTCCTCATGGACGGCCTGAAGGATGAGGAGATCAGCCGTTTCATGCTGCCCGACACGCTGGGCATCCTCAACCCTACGCAGACGGCCGGGTTCGTCCGCATCATGCTCGAGCGTTACCCGGATCTGCATTTTGATTTCCATGCCCACAACGACTATGACCTGGCCGCCGGCAATGTATACATGGCCGTTCGTGAGGGCATCCACGGCGTGCACACCACCGTCAACGGTCTGGGTGAACGCGCCGGCAACGTGCCCCTGGCCAGCGTGGCCGTCATCCTCAACGACCACCTGAAAGCGGAGAACAACCTCAACGAACGCAAGCTCATCCAGGTGAGCAAGATCGTCGAGACCTTCTCCGGCATCCGCATCCCGCCCAACAAGCCCGTGGTGGGCGAAAACGTCTTCACCCAGACCTGTGGTGTCCATGCCGACGGCGACTCGAAGAACCAACTCTACTACAATGACCTGCTGCCCGAGCGCTTCGGACGTAACCGCCAGTACGCCCTGGGCAAGACCTCAGGCAAGGCCAATATCCTCAAGAACCTCGAGGAGCTGGGCATCGAGCTCGACCCCGAATCGGCCCGGAAGGTCACCGAAAAAGTCATCGAACTGGGCGACAAGAAGGAACAGATCACCAAGGAAGACCTGCCCTACATCCTGGCCGATGTGCTCAACAACTTCTCCAGCGAGAAACCGGTGAAGGTGCTCAACTACTCCCTCACCCTCTCGCGCGGGCTCAAGCCCATCGCCAACATCTCCGTCGAGATCCACGGCAAGACTTACAACGAAAGCGCCATGGGCGACGGACAGTACAATGCCTTCATGAACGCCCTCTGGAAGATCTACGACGCCCTCGGCAAAGAACATCCCGTACTCACCGATTACGTGGTGACCATCCCTCCCGGCGGGAAGACCGACGCCCTGGTGTCGACCACCATCACCTGGAAGATAGGCAACTACGAGTTCAAGACCCACGGGCTGGAGGTCGACCAGACCGAATCAGCCATCAAAGCCACGGAAAAGATGCTTAACATCATCGAGAACGTACGGGAACACCGGCACGGATGAGCAGGATGAAAAAGCCTTAACCCCTACGGAAGAAGAGAAGGAAAGTATTATTTTTGCCAACTGACCTAAAAAGGAAAAAAGATGAAATACATCATAGCCACCCTTCCCGGCGACGGCATCGGGCCGGAGATCATGGAGCAGGCAGTCGCCGTGTTGCAGGCTGTCGGAGAGAAGTTCGGTCACACTTTCGAGCACCGTTACGGTGATGCGGGGGCGGTGGCCATCGACCGCACGGGTGATCCTTTTCCTAAGGAGACCTTCAGGCTGTGCCGTGATGCCGATGCGGTGCTGTTCGGTGCCATCGGTGATCCCAAGTACGACAACGATCCGAAAGCGAAGGTTCGTCCCGAGCAGGGTCTGCTGGCCATGCGCAAGCAGCTGGGGTTGTATGCCAACATACGTCCTGTAAGCACCTTTCCCTCGCTGGCCGAAAAGTCGCCGCTGCGGCGCGAGCTGGTCGAGGGGGTCGACTTCGTGGTCATCCGGGAGTTGACAGGCGGCAGTTATTTCGGCGAGCCGCGCGGACGCTCGGAAGACGGCCGCAAAGCCTTCGAGACCAACATCTACACCCGCGAAGAGATCGAGCGCATCCTGCGCGTCGCTTTCTCCCATGCCCTGGCACGCCGCAAACGTCTCACCGTCGTCGACAAGGCCAATGTGCTGGTCACCTCGCGTCTGTGGCGTGAGACCGCCCAGGAGATGGAGAAAGAATATCCTGACGTCGAGGTCGACTATCTCTTCGTCGACAATGCAGCCATGCAGATCATCCAGAATCCTTCCCGTTTCGACGTGATGGTCACTGAGAACATGTTCGGCGACATCCTCACCGACGAGGCCAGCGTCATCACCGGCTCGATGGGGCTGTTGCCTTCGGCCTCGGTGGGGGTGCTCACTTCCCTTTTTGAGCCGGTACACGGCTCCTACCCCCAGGCTGCCGGCAAGAACATCGCCAACCCCCTGGCCATGATCCTCTCGGCAGCCATGATGCTCGAAACCGGCCTTAAGCTGACCACGGAGGCCGCCCTGGTACGTGAGGCGGTGAGCAAGTCGCTCGAAGAGGGCTACGTCACCGAAGACATCGACCCCGTGGATGCCAAGACCACCTCACAGGTGGGCGAGTGGATCGCCTCTTACATCAGGCGCAGGTAACCTCCCCAGGTAACCAGCCAGGAGACATTCGGAGAGGAGAAGAGACAAGAGTACCGGACAGCCCGGCAGGAAAGGGTGTATCCGGCAAGGAAGATGTTAAATAACGATAAACCCGACAGGATGGAAAAGAACCTGTATCTTCCGGAGAACGAACACGATGCCTGTGGTATCGGCTTCGTAGCGCATATTCACGGACAGCCGTCACACGAGATCGTCGAGCGGGGCCTCCAGGTCCTGTTCAACCTCTCGCACCGCGGTGCCGAGAGTGCCGACAACAAGACGGGTGACGGTGCCGGCATCCTCACCCAGATCCCGCATGCTTTCTATGTGGATGAGGGGATTCCCTTGCCTTCGCCGCAGATGTACGGTACGGGGCTGCTTTTCCTGCCACGCGACGAGGGAGAGGCTGCCCGCTGCAAGGAGATCATGGAAGAGACCATCGCCGCCGAAGGACTGGAGCTGATCGCCTGGCGCCAGGTGCCCGTGGACAACACCTCCCTGGGCGACATCGCCCTCGCCTCCGAACCACGCATCGAACAGATCTTCGTCCGCGGCAACATGGAAGAGGACGAACTGGAACGCCGCCTCTACCTGGTACGTAAACAGACGGAGAACAAGGTGAGGGAGAGCGAAATGAAAGAGAAAGGGATGTTCTACGTCAACAGTCTCTCCACCCGTACCATCGTTTACAAGGGGCTCTTCACTCCCGACCAGCTGGCCTCGTACTATCCCGACCTGCGTCATCCGGGGTTCCGCAGTGCCATCGCGCTGGTCCACTCCCGTTTCAGCACCAACACCTTTCCTTCCTGGGACCTGGCACAGCCTTTCCGTTACATCGCCCACAACGGCGAGATCAACACCATCCGTGGCAACAGGCTCTGGATGCATGCGCGCGAGGCGCTGATGCGTTCGGAGCTGTTCCGGGATGATCTCCCCAAGCTCTTTCCCGTCATCGAGCCGGGCAAGAGCGATTCGGCCTCCCTCGACAACGCTCTGGAGTTCCTGGTACAAACGGGACGCACCCTTCCCCATGCCCTGAGCATGCTCATCCCCGAGTCGTGGAACGACAAGAACCCCATCCCCAAGAGCCTGAAAGCTTTCTATGAGTACCACTCCACTTTCATGGAGCCGTGGGACGGCCCTGCCGCCATCCTCTTCTCCGACGGCCGTTATGTGGGGGGCACCCTCGACCGCAACGGGCTGCGTCCTTCGCGTTATCTCATCACCCGCGACGACCTGATCATCATGGGTTCGGAGACGGGTGTCCAGCAGTTCGATCCGGCCGAAATACGCGAAAAAGGACGTCTCAAGCCCGGCAAGCTGCTGCTGGTAGACACCCGGCTGGGTATCATCATCCCCAACGATGAGGTGAAAGCCGAGCTGGCACGGCGTCATCCTTATGCCAACTGGCTCAAGGAGAACCGGCTCGAGATGGAACAGATCGAGGTGAAGGAGCGCAAGCCCTCCACGCTGGGCGAGGCGCTGCCCACCTATCTGAAGTCGTTCGGCTACAGCAAGGAAGACCTGGAGGTGCTGCTCAAGCCCATGGCCGAGCAGGGCAAGGAGCCCATCCTCTCGATGGGCAACGATGCCCCCATGGCGGTGCTCAGCCGGCGTCCCCAGAGGCTCTTCAACTATTTCCGTCAGCTCTTCGCCCAGGTGACCAACCAGCCCATCGACCCTATCCGCGAAGGGCTGGTGATGGCCCTCACCAACTACATCGGCTCGTTGCAGAAGAACATCCTCGAGGAGAGCCCCGAGCACTGCCATCTCATCAAGTTCAAGTCGCCCATCATCACCAACACCGACCTGGGCAAGATCAA
>CAZRDX010000018.1:0-132785 GCA_964599235.1 uncultured Rikenellaceae bacterium | reverse complement strand
CCGCGAGATGGGCAGCTCACAGGTGCTGAGCGTGCCGTACGCCCTCTATGGCGAAGATGCCGATGCCGACCCCGGCAACGAGATCCAGGACCTGCAGCTCGAGGGCAACATCCTGACGATCACACGCAACGGCTCGGCCACCCAGATCGACCTGTCACCCTACCTGGACAATACCGATGCCCAGCAGCTGACGGTCACGGGACATACCCTGAGCATCAGCGGCGGCAACAGTGTGATCCTTCCCGATCAAGTGAACGATGCCGACGCCGACACTGCCAACGAACTGCAGGAACTCGTCCTCGTCGGACGCAACCTCTCCATCACCAAAGGAAATACCATCATTCTCCCGGCAAGCGTTGTTGACGGAGACAGTGACTCCCTGAACGAGTTGCAGGATCTCCGGCTCAACGGATCCCTCCTTTCCCTGACATTGGTGGATAACCCGACGGAGATAGACCTGGGATGGCAAAAAACGGGAGATACGCTCTTTTATGAGAAAGGCAGTGTGGGCATCGGCACCACCTCACCCCGTGATAAACTGGATGTCAATGGTCATTTACGCGTCGGGAATGTGGAAAATATCGTGGGTGGGGCACCCCGGGTCTATTTTCATGAGGCGGATAGCAGCCACAGCATCGACAAATTATGGACCATGGGTGTCGACGGCGAAAGATTATGGATCAGGGAGAACGGAACGAACATCCAGGAAGAACGTTTTTCCATCCTTCCGGATGGCAACGTAGGCATCGGCACCCATTCCCCCCGGGCGTTGCTGCAGACCGGTTTTTCCGCCGGTCGCAATTTTGCAGCGGGCAAGTGGATCGATATTTCGAGTGTCAGCGGCGGGCAGGGGGTGATCGCCGGCAATGCTTATCTGAGCGATGAAGATGATTCCTATCATTATGCGAGGAGCCACCAGATCATCGGTGCCGCCGGCTTTGCCGTCAACGGGCTGGGAGGAAGCTATGGGTGGAACACGGCAGGGATCTTCGTCAACAAAGGACCGGCCGTAGCAGGACAGAAGTTCGACCCCAACTGGGTGATGACCTTCTTTCCCAACGGTCGTGTAGGCATCGGCAGCAAGAGCCCTACGGGCGTGTTCACCGTCAAAGGAAAGGATGTCAGCGACACCATCCCCCTTTTCGAGGTGAAGCGCAAGGACGGCCAGACGGTCTTTGCCGTGTACAACGAAGGGGTGCGTGTTTACGTGGATGCTTCGGCATCCAAGGGACCTAAACGGGGCGGGTTTGCCATAGGAGGTTTCGGAATGGTCAAGGGGGAAGACCAGGAATATTTCCGTGTGACCCCCGACAGCACGCGCGTCTATGTGCGGGAGCCCTCCTCCAAGGGCCCCAAACGAGGCGGCTTCGCCATCGGCGGGCTCGACTTCAACAAAGGTTCCGTAAAAGAATATTTCAACGTGTCGAGTGCGGCGGACGTGGAGACGGTCTCACCCAGCCGGCCGCGTCTGCTGTGGTATCCGCGCAAGGAGGCTTTCCTGGCGGGGCGTGTGCTGGTGGAGAGCCCCGACAGCGTGGGCACCAACGCCATGGCCACGGGCTTCGAGAGCAAAGCCATCGGCAATTACTCGCAGGCACTGGGCTATCAGGCCCGGGCAGAAGGCAACAACGCCACGGCTATAGGCAACCATGCTGCGGCCAAAGGTTCCGGCTCGTATGCTGTGGGCAACTACGCCATGACCCTTGACAGCGGCTCCTACGCCATCGGCAGCGGTGCCCTGGCCAAAGGATTGAGGAGTTTTGCGATCGGCTCGGTGGGCGTGGACTCGACAGGCTATGAGACAGCCCCCACCCAGGCACTGGGAGATTATTCCTACGCCTTTGGGATGGGGAGTGTTGCCAAAGGCCGGGGTTCAGTTGCCATAGGTACGCAGGATACGGCTTCCGGTGATTTTAGTTTTTCCATGGGATACAAGACAACCGCCAGCGATTGGTATTCCACCGCCATGGGGTGCAATGCCGTAGCCAAAGGACGGGGGGCCATTGCCATGGGATACCATTGCGAGGCAAATGCAAATTATTCTGCTGCATTGGGTGGATATCATTGTACGGCCAATGCCTGGGGCTCAACAGCCTTGGGGGATAACAGCGATGCCTATGCAAAACATTCGGTGGCCATGGGATACAAGGCAGAAACACATGGCATAGGCGCCATAGCTGCAGGCGAGGTAGCCAATGCCAAAGGTGCCCGGTCGGTAGCGCTCGGTTGTCACACTACGACAGAAAGCGACTATTCGGCAGCACTGGGAAAAGGCTTGCTGACCAAAGCCCTTTACATGGTGGCACTTGGTTCATTCAATGATCCTGTCTTAAGTGCAGTGAACAATGAATGGAACGATTCGGATCCTATCCTGGTCGTAGGAAACGGGAAAGGCTATGATTCACGTCACAATGCCCTGGTAATAAACAAAAATGGGTATACAGAAATAGATGCGAAAGCAAGGACCGGTTTGTGGGTGAACAACACGGGAAGTATGACCTCAGGGAATTCATATGCATTGGTTTGCAAGATCATAAGGGAACATTCCAATGTGACTTATTATTCAGGCTATTTTTATGATGGTGGCAGCTCCGGTACCTATCGTGGTCTTTATGCAGATATGCGTAGCGGTGCTTCTATTGACATAGCTGAATACATCTACGATACACAAGGCAATACGGCACCTGGTGATGTGGTGGTGGCCGATCCCCAAAAGGATCAGAGCGTGCTTAGATCTTCTGAACCATATCAGACGTCGTGTCTGGGGGTAGTCTCCACAAAACCTCACCTGACAATGGGGATGGAGCTGGTGATCGATGAAAAAACAGGGGAGGAGATCCCCGGCGTCAGGGTGACCCGTTTGGCACTCAACGGAAGGGTGCCGGTCAATGTCACCGATGAGAACGGTCCCATCCGGCCGGGTGATCTGCTGACTACCTCCTCGGTGCCTGGCTATGCAATGAAATGGTCATTGCTGGATGTTTCCCGGGCCCGTGATTTTGAGGAGCTGAAAAAGATCATGGCTGAGAACGAGCGTCGTCGTCATGCGGTCATAGGCAAGGCACTGGGCACCCTGGAGTCCGGTAAAGGGAAGATCCTGGTCCTGATCGGTCTTCAGTAGGTGCCGGGGTGGTCGTGCCTGGCCCGTCGTTCAGAACAGGCCGGTGATACGTCCGTTCTCGTCGATGTCGATCTTTTCGGCGGCGGGTTCTTCGGGCAGGCCGGGCATGCGCATGATGTTGCCCGTGATGGGGACGACGAAGCCGGCGCCGGCGGCGATCTCTATCTCGCGCACCGTCACCACGAAATCCTTCGGCCGTCCCAGCAGCTTGGGATTGTCGGAGAGCGACTTCTGGGTCTTGGCGATACATACCGGCACTTTTTGTAGCCCCAGTGCCTCGATCTTCTTCAGGTCGGCCAGCGCCTTGGGCCGGTAGTCGATGGCGCGGGCGCCGTAGATCTTCGTGGCCACCGTCTCGATCTTCTTCCGGATGTCCCACTCCCAGTCGTAGAGAGGCTTATAGCGGTGGCGGCAGCGGGCCGCCTCGTCGAGCACCAGCTCGGCCAGCTCGAGGGTGCCGCCGCCGCCCTTGGCCCACGCCTCGGCCACGGCGCTCTTCACCCCCAGCTCGTCACAACGGCGACGGATGATGTCGATCTCTTCGTCGGTGTCGGTGGCAAAACGGTTGATCGCCACCACCGGCCGGATGCCGAAAAGACGGATGTTCTCGATGTGTTTCTCCAGGTTGACCAGTCCTTTCTTCAGCGCCTCGGGATCGGGTTCGGAGAGATGGGCGGCATCGCCGTTGCCGTGGTACTTCAGTGCCCGGACGGTGGCCACCAGCACCACCACCTTGGGCGAGAGACCGGCATAGCCGCACTTGATGTCGAAGAACTTCTCTGCCCCCAGATCGAAGCCGAAGCCGGCCTCCGTCACCACATAGTCGGCCAGCGAAAGACCGGTACGTGTGGCGATGACGCTGTTGGTGCCCTGGGCGATGTTGGCGAACGGCCCTCCGTGGATGATGGCGGCATTGCCTTCGATGGTCTGCACCAGGTTGGGCTTGATGGCGTCCTTGAGCAGGGCGGTCATCGCCCCCTCGGCATGGAGGTCGCGCGCATACACCGGCTGCTTGTCGTAGGTGAAGCCCACGAAGATGTTGCCGATGCGGCGCTTCAGGTCGGGGATGTCGTCGGCCAGACAGAGGATGGCCATGATCTCCGAGGCGGCGGTGATGTCGAAGCCCGACTCGCGCGGCACGCCCGATGAGGTGCCCCCCAGGCCGATGACGATGTGCCGCAGGGCACGGTCGTTCATGTCGATCACCCGTTTCCAGGTCACCGTGCGCGGGTCGATGCCCAGCGAACGGGTCTTGCTCTGCAGGTTGTTGTCGATGAGCGCCGCCAGCAGGTTGTGCGCCTTCTCGATGGCAGCAAAATCACCTGTGAAATGCAGGTTGATGTCCTCCATAGGCAGTACCTGCGACCAGCCGCCGCCCGTGGCTCCCCCCTTGAGGCCGAAAACAGGACCCAGCGACGGCTCCCGCAACACCACGATCGTCTTCTTCTTCAGCCGGTTCAGCCCCTCCGACAGTCCGATCGAGATGGTCGTCTTGCCCTCTCCCGCCGGCGTCGGCGAAATGGCCGAGACCAGGATCAGGTTGCTTCGGGCGATCTTTTCAGGGTCGGTCAGCGACAATGGCATCTTCGCCTTGTACCGGCCGTACAGCTCCAACTGTCCGGGATCGACGCCGATCTTCTCGGCGATCTCCGTGATGGGCCGCAGTTCCACCGACTGGGCGATCTCAATATCTGTTTTCATGATCCTTCCGTTTTTTTAAGGGGCTACGAAGATACGACTTTTTTCGCTTCCCCGCTCGTTCTCTTTCCGTTGGAGGTCCGCATCCTGCTGCCCACTGCTCTTTTTCCCGCGGTCTGATTTGGAAAAATGAAATAAAAACAGTATTATTGTGATATTAAAATAATATCAAATAAAAGATCATGAAAACAGAAAAGATTTACAGGCCGGTTTCGGGATATGTGATGTTGTTTGCGGAGTTGGTTTTCATTGCCGGGATCGTGTACGGGAGTGTACTGGGCAGTGCCTGGCTGATCGTTGTATCGTCGGTGCTGGCTTTTTTCGGGCTCATTGGGTTTACGGTGGTCAATCCGAACGAGTCGAAGGTGTTGGTGTTGTTTGGGGCATACAAAGGGACGATCCGCAGGAACGGATTTTTCTGGGTGAATCCCTTCTTTTCGAGGCGGAAGATCTCGTTGCGGGCGCGCAATTTCGATAGTGAGACCATCAAGGTGAACGACAAGATCGGCAATCCCATCATGATCGGCATGGTGCTGGTATGGCAGGTGGAGGATACCTACAAGGCGGCCTTTGAGGTGGATGCTTACGAGCATTTTGTGGTGGTGCAGAGTGAAGCGGCCCTGCGTAAGCTGGCGGGTATGTATCCATATGACAATTTTGAGGATCATGATGCGGTGATCACGCTGCGCTCGGGAGGAGAGGAGGTGAACCATGAGCTGGAGAAAGAAATACGTGAGCGGCTGGAGATGGCCGGTATACGGGTCATTGAGGCCCGCATCAATTACATTGCCTATGCTTCCGAGATTGCCCAGGCCATGCTGAAGCGTCAGCAGGCCACGGCCATCGTGGCAGCTCGTTACAAGATCGTCGAAGGGGCAGTGAGCATGGTGGAAATGGCCTTGGAACAGCTGAGCAGAAAAGAGATCGTGGAACTGGATGAGGAAAAGAAAGCTGCCATGGTGAGCAACCTGATGGTGGTGCTCTGCAGCGATAAGGACGCCTCTCCCGTCGTCAATACCGGTACATTACATCAGTGATGTATGAAAAAGAAGAAATCCTTCGTTCTCCGCATCGATCCGGAAAAGATGGAAGCCCTTGAGAAATGGGCTGCCGACGAGTTCCGCAGCATCAACGGTCAGATCGAATGGATCATCGACCAGGCACTGCGCAGGAGCGGACGCCTGAAAAAAAAGAAAGAACAGCATGAAAGCGACCAGGACCCTCACTGAGGATCTTCTTATTTTGCTGCTTCATCCGCAGAAAGGACGGCTGATGACACAGGGTAATGCCCTGGGCCAGGTGCTGGCTGTGGCAGCCTTGACCGACCTGTGGCTGGCCGGCATCCTTACCCTCGTGGAAGGAAAAGTGCATCTGAAGAGCCTGCGATATGCCGGCGAACCGCTCCGTGACTTCATGATCCGCAGGATCCAACGTGCAGGCCGCCTATACGGGTTCCGCAGATGGGCCGGACGCTTTGCCATGAAGGGAGATCTCCTCCTCCGGATGAGTCTGCAGAGACTGAAATGGCAGGGTGTGATCTACGAAAGGGAGCAGCTTTTCCTGAACCTTTTCCCTTGCCGTCGTTATTACCTGATCCGTCCGCCCCTGCGTGAGGCAATGATCGGACGTCTGGATCAGGTGGTCAGCGAGGATGCCCCTCCCTCCCTGCGCGAGGTGATCCTGCTGCAGTTGCTGACATCGGTCAACGCCGACCGCGTATTGTTGCGGGAACGTACTGCCAGACGCGCTTTCAGGAAGAGACTGAAAGGATTCCTCAACGACCCGGCAGAGACGGAAGAGAACAGGCGATGGCTGGAAATGGTGAAGAAAACTGCCGGCTCCTCTGTGGCGCTGACCTGAATCGAGAAAAGTGGTCATCAGGGTCCTTTCTTTCGGGGATGGCACCGTCCGGCCACCTTCGCGTTCAATGTGCCGGATGGTTCTGCCGGTACCAGGCGTTGTATTCGTTGATGATCCGCTCGATGTCGTAATACCCGTAGCCTTTCTCCTTGTTGCGTATCTTCCGGGCCAGCTCCTCATCGTCGGCCACCAGGCTGCTCATGTTCTTTTTGAAGTGAGTGAGCATTTTGAAGGAGCCCAGGTCGATGAACTCGCCGGAGGGGGTGAGGCCGTAATATTCATGGGCCAGATCCTTCTCCGAGAAAGAGAGATCGATGGTTCCGTGCAGCGGCTCGTCGCGGTCGATGCGAAGGCGGGCCTTCGTCTGTTCCGGCGTCTCGTAATACCATTTGTAGAGACTGAAAGGACCGTCCACGATCTTCAGGATGAAATGCCAGGTGCGGGCATCGTTCGACGAGGCCGTGGCCGGGGGCCTGAACTTCCACGATTCGTAGTAGCGCGGACCCACACGGTAGGCGATCAGATCCCTGGGCCTGTACTTCACTTTGTTCGTCTTGTCCGAAGGGTTGGGGTAGAAGATCACCTTGTCTTGGTTGGCGGCCAGGTTCTTCAGCAACAGATAGCCGTGCAGGGTGTCCCTCTGGCGGGTCACTACATAGCCGGGATAGAGGCTCCAGAGCTTCACCGCGACGGTGGTGTCGGTGACGGGCGGCTGAGGTTCCTCCTGGGCTGCTGCCATCATGCCGGCCCACAGACATGCCAGAAAAAGAACTGCTCTTCTCATGACGGATAAGTTTCGGACCGATCAGGAAATTTAAGGAATCCGGGAGAAATTGTCAAGGGGAGGGGAAGACAAAAAAAGCCCCCGATATCGGGGGCTTTTTGCTTCATTCAGGAATGTGCGTTGTCTCAGGCTGCCACGGCCTTCTTCCTGGTGAAGGTCTTGGTCAGCAGGTCGTAGAGAATGATCAGGCCGCCGATGATCATCATGCCGTCGGGCAGGAGACGGAACCAGAGCCATCCTTTCATCGGCTCGACGGCCTCACGCAGCCGGGCGAAGTAATAGCCTTTTTCGAAGGCGGTCTGGGCCTGTTCGATCCCCACGATGTAGGTGGGCAGGGCGAAGAGGATGACGCCCAGGGTGAGCAGCCAGAAACCCCACTTGCTGGGACGGGGGTCCCATTTCAGACCGTTGGCCAGCGAGTGGGCCCGCGAGGTCATGTAGAGGAAGGCTATGGAGATGTAGCCGAAGGCACCCAGCAGGGCGACATGACCGTGCGGCATGATCAGGTAGGTGCCGTGGGCATAGTAGTCGATGGTGGGCGTGTTGATGAGCATGCCCAGGAAGCCGGCACCGATCCAGTTGAGAACGGCCGAACCGGCTACCCACATGAAGACGGTGCTGAACTCGTTGGGCTTGCCTTCGAGACGCTGTTCGCGCTGGTTCTTCATCGCCTCGACGATCATCAGGGCCAGCGGCAGCGGCTCCAGGGCCGAGAAGATACCGCCGATGGCGATCCAGTACTCATCGAGCCCTTGGAACCAGTAGTGATGACCCACACCCAGCGTGCCGCTCATCATGATCAGGAAGAGCTCGAAGATCATGGTGCGGACGGCCGTTTTGTGCGAGATCAGTCCCAGCGAGACGGTAAAGAAGGCGATCACCCCGGCAGCGAACATCTCGAAGGTGAGCTCCACCCACAGGTGGATGACCCACCAGCGGTAGTAGTCGTCAACGGTGAAATTGGGCATGACCTTGTGGATGGGCATCATGCCGGCGATGTAAAGGGTGGCGATGGCGAAGGCCGACCAGATGATGGTGCCCACCAGCGGGTTGTTGGTGGCGGCCTTGCGGATCAGCGAGATGATCAGCAGGAACCAGAAGACCAGTCCCACCACCAGGCCGATGTCCCAGAGACGGCCCAGGTTGATCAGTTCACGACCTTCGTTACCCAGCCAGAACCAGCTGTCGCGCAGATGACCGGTGGCTCCCATATAGAGACCGATGAGGGCGCCTACGGCGACGATCACCAGGGCCAGCCAGAGGATGTCCACCAGCCAGGGAAACTTGTGGTCTTTGTTGGCCACCCAGGGGGCGATGAGCAGACCGCCTACCAGCCAGCCCACGGCCACCCACAGGATGGCCAGCTGCGTATGGATCGAACGGGCCACATTGAAAGGCAGCAGGCTCTGCGAGATCACGAAATCTTTCGAAGGTTCGGTGTAGAGATGGGCCAGATAGCCGCCCACGAACAGCTGCACCACGAACAGCCCGGCCACAATGGGGACATACTTCAGCAGCTTCTTCTGCGAACGGAACAGGGAGGTTACCTTCATGGCCGGCTGCAGCTCCTCGTCTTTCTTGAAAAGATATTCATACGAGAGGAAGATGACGATGATGGTGAGCGTCCAAAGGAGGAGGAACTCCCAGAGCGATACCTTGTGGTAGTTGAAGTTGAGGTCTTGGTCGACCAGCGGTTCGTAAGGCCAGTTGTTCGACCAGGTGCGGTTGGTCTCGGGACGGAGTGTGGAGGCCACCAGCTGCGACCAGTCGACGAAAGCGGCGATCTTACGTGCCTCCTCGGGCCGGATCACCCCGCCCGGGAAACCCCGTTCGGGATCGCCCTCGACGAGCATCTTCACCAGACGTTCGACGTTGTTGCGGTAGGCCAGCGTAGAGCCCTCGGTGTAAGTCACCTGGTCGGCGCTCAGGTGGGTCTGTTCCTTGATGTCCTGTTTGACACGTTCCTTGACAGCCCCTTTCTCGATGTCGCTCAGCTCCGACATCTTCTTGCCATACATCTGCATGCCGTAGAAATCATACAGGTCCTCTACCCTGTGGTGATAGAAGGTGGTGGAGAAGTCGGGGCCCATGTAGGCACCCATACCCAGCAACGTCCCCCAGTCGGTGAGGTCGAACTCCTGGAAGTAGGCCTTGCCCTCGACGATGTCATCGTAGGTGTAGAGCACTTCTCCCGTGTTCGAGCGGACCTCCTGAGGGATCGGCGGCACCTCCTTGTGAAGGTTCGCCGTGTAGTAGATCAGGATCGTCACCATGAAGATGGCGATGATCCAAAAGGCCGTGTAAAGGCCTTTCTTGGTCATGAACCGGTCCAGCAAAGTCTGTTTCATAGTCCGAAGGTTTTGGTTAATAATGAAATATCAGAATCTTGTGATGTTCGGGTTACGGATCTCGTCGAGGGTGGTTTCTCTGAGAAAGTACATCAGCTGGTCGCGCAAAGGGGCCCATTTCTCGTGAAGGCTGCAGGGATGCTCGTCGCTGCAGGCGGGGAAACCAAGCAGACAGCCTTCGTATTTGTCCATTCCCTCGACCGCATCGATGATGTCCGCCAGGCGGATGCGGTTCGCGTTCCTTGAGAAGACATAACCGCCTTCCCGTCCGCGGATGCTCCGGATGAACCCCGCCTTGGCCAGGGTGGTCATCAGCTGCCGCAAATATTTGTCGGGGATCGACAAGGCCTGGCTCAGATGATGGGCCGAGAAGACCTGCAGGTCCGAATTCACCATGTAGCTCAGGACCCGCACCGCATACTGCGATGTCTTCGATAGGATCATGGATAAATACTATACCAAAATAGTAAATTACTGCAAATATAAATAATTATTCAATAATGCAATAGGTTGGATATAAAAATTGAAATATTGGTTATAATTATATATCAATATGGCTGTTTTGCCATGCAGGAATAAGAACAGCCCAGCTCTCTCCAAGACCGGTGGCGATACCAGAATTTTGTGCTTTGTCAGAAGTTTGTGTAAATCTGTTGTCTTCAATCTGGTTGTTCTATCGGCTTATATTAAAGTAAAACAGTAATATGGATTTGTTACCTTTTGTTCTGATCTACGTAGGTTGCTACGTAGGTAGCTACGTAGATTACTTGTTTTGTTCTGGTAATATGAAGAGAATGAGACGGTTGTGTGATCATTCTCTTTAAGGGTCTGTTTTGAGGTTGTGGATAAATTGTCGTTTATAAGATGGTGGTAGGGGAGGAGGCCGACGTAGAACAAGTGCACGTGAAAGCCTGTGACGCTTCATAATGCTAGGTTTTAGGTTAATTGTTTTGTCCGGATGGGGAAAGGGGTGTGGCCGGTGATGTGCCGGTCGCACTCCTGATCCCATGCCGGGAGGGAAAGAGGTCGCCATGAAAAGTTCAGTGGATCGCATGATGATCCTCCCTTTTTTCTTCCTTTCTTTCTTTTCTTGTGTGTGGAAAGCGGGAAAATGTGTACGGTTTCTCTCTCCCGGTCCTCTTCCTGCACCTCAAAGGACCGGAGCCCTTCCCGTTAACAACGGAATACTCCGGGAGGGGGTGGAATCTCAGGATACACGGCAGTTGTCGGACCATTCTGACCGTTGCCGCTCTCTTTCTCAGGTGTTCTTACCTATTCTTGATGGATGGGCAGAGGATGCCCCTTTTTTGATGGTCCGTCATCACCTCCTGACCGTACCGGCCGGGATCGTTGCTCGGACCGTTCATGCTTCTGCTTTTTGTGTCGGGCGGAAAAGAAAAGCTGCGGATGTCCGGCTCCTGTTCCGGTATGCGGGATCACGACGATCGTACCGACTGTTTGCGAAAATAATTCTGGGGTCTTTGATTCACATGAAAAAATCGCGGAACATATGGAACGCTCTTTTTTAAAAGGAAACCTCAAGAAGAGGTGCTTGTGTTTGCTGGTGTTCATTTTTTTGTTGTGGGTACATGGTTGGTCGCAGGTGACCCTGCTTGATGTGGATCGTGCAGCGTTGGTCAGTCGTGCCGATATTCATCTTGACCGTCCTGTAAGCCGTCGGCAGGGGGGGATGCCTGTAGGCAACGGTGTCATGGGGAGCCTGGTATGGACCACTCCTTCGATGATGAAGTTCCAGATCAACCGTGTCGATGTCTATGCCAGCAATGCCTGGTCGAACAGCTTCAATTGGCGCGATTCCGACTATGGTTTTGGGGTAGGGTTTGTGGACATCGATTTCGGCGGCTATGGTCCCGGGGTGTTCACCGAAGAAGCCACCCGTCAGCACCTGCATGTTTACGATGGTTTTCTTTCGTTGCGTGGTGCAGGGGTAAGGGTGCGGGTGATGGCCTGGCATGCCGGGGATGTGATGGCGGTGGAGATCATCGACGAGCGTGCCGAAGGTCAGCCTGTGTGCGTGAACCTTCGCATGTTGCGTCCCCCGGAGGTGCGTACCAGGAGTCACCTGGCGCGTTCTTCAGTGGCTGACAGGGAGGGGACCATCCTGCTCGCTCAGCGTTTCAGCGAGGAGTATGCTTCGGGGAAGTATTACTGTGGCTCGATGCTGGCAGCACGCGTCACGGGAAGGACGGCAACGGTACGTTATCCTGATCCCATGACCGTTCAGTTGATCCTGGCCCCGGGAAAGGGTGCCTATACCGTCTGGTTGGGGAGTGCCGCCTCATTCAGCGAAGATGACGACCTGCAGGAAACGGTGATGCGACAGCTGGATGCGGCATCTTCAAAAGGATTTCCGGCCCTCCTTGAAGAGAACAGGACATGGTGGCATGATTTCTGGTCGCGATCGTTCATCCGTCTTCACAGCGAGGACGGTGAGGCCGAATTTGTGGAAAAGCATTATACCTACTATCTCTATGTGATGGCTTCCAGTTCACGGGGAGCCTATCCGCCCCGTTTTGGTGGCATGATCTGGAAAACGGGAGGAGACTACTGCCGGTGGGGAGCCATGCATTGGTACCACAATCTGAGTTGTTATTACCGGTCCCTTCCGGAGGCGGGACGTTGGGAGCTGATGGAACCAATGTACCGCATGTATGAAGGCATGTACCGTTCGTGTGCCATTGCTGCCCGTCAGTATTGGGGGACCAAAGGGATCTGGATACCGGAGACGGTAGGGTTCGATGGTCTGGAAGAACTCCCGGAGGAGATCGCACGGGAGGCACGGGATCTGTATTTGTTGCGCAAACCCTGGGAGCTGCGATCGCTGGAGTTCCGCAGGTTCGCTGACAAAAAACACCCTCATTGCAGTCCGTGGAACTGGAAAGGACCGGGACAGTGGATCAACGGAGAATGGGTCTATCATTCCCTGCACGGGGATCCTTTCGGGTATCTGGTTCATATCCCTACCACCACGGCCAAGGTGGCCTATATGTTCTGGCTGCGCTACGATTACACCCGAGACAAGGAGTGGTTGCGGAACCATGCCTATCCCATGCTGAAAGGGACGGCGGAGTTTTTCGTGAACTTTCCCAATCTCAGGGTGGGTACCGATGGCCGGTACCATCTTCACAACATGAACAACCATGAGCCGGTGAGAGGATGCCAGGATCCTATGGAATCGATCGCGGCCATGAAAGGAATCCTGCCCCTGGCCATACGTTCCTCACGTATCCTGGGCGTGGACGCCGACCTGAGGCAACGGTGGCAGAACGTGCTGGACAGTCTGACCACGCTGCCAACCAACGAGGATGTCAATTCGCTCACGCCGCGTCGTCCCGGCGAGCCGGTGATATGGACCGCGGGAAGAAAACCCTATGAAGGAGGGAAAACCCATTGGGGACGTCTGATCCCTGTGGTGTACTATGATCTGTGCACCCTGGAGAATCCCGACACGTTGTTACACCTTGTTGCGAACAACTCGTTCGATCATGCTTATCCTGATGTGGGACCGGGGTATCCCGTACACGTCCTGAGCCGGGCCAACATTGCGGCAGCCCTCATGGGCCGTAAAAAAGAGATCCGCTACATGCTGCCTTCCCAGATCAGACAAACGCCTGAGCTGATCAGCCGTTTTATTGGGGAAGAAGCCAGGGAAGCAGGGATCATGGACAACAGAATGACCATGAGGGAAGGGAAAGAGGCGATCGGTATCCAGCGCCTCGGAAGGATGAGCGCAGGTCTTCAGTATGCCTTGTTGCAGAGTGTGCCGGCACATCCGGGTGAAGAACCTGTGATCCGTGTCTTCCCTGCCTGGCCTGAGGAGTGGGATGCCGACTTCTCCCTGACGGCACGGGGAGGTTTTCAGGTCTCCTCTTCCATGAAAAAAGGAGAGATCGTTTTTGTGGAACTCAGATCGCTTGCAGGGGAGAACTGTCGCATCCGCAACCCCTGGGGCGAAAAGACCCCCGTGGTGTTGTACCGGGATGGAAGAAAAACAGAAAGGATCGAAGGATCCCTCCTGCAATTCAAGACCGGCAAAGGGGAAAGGATCATCCTGGTACCGGCAGGAAAAACACTTGAGCAAGTCAAAAGATCCCTGCAGTGAGGGTGTCCCTGGTGGGTTCCTAGGTCATGAGAACAGGGAACGGTCATGATCTCATGTAAAACCGGATATGCAAATTGGTCAAATATCAGTATGTCATGAAAAAAAAGATGTATTTGGGAGCATTGATGTTTTTGTTTGTGAGTTGTTCTTCGGTGCCTGAGACCATCTATGTTTCGCCGAGCGGTGATGACCGGGCTACGGGTAGCAAGGAGCATCCCTTTGCTACGATCGAACGTGCCCGGGAAGAAGTGCGCAGGATCAGGGAAGAGCATCCTGACCAGGACGTCCGTGTTTGTCTCAGGGGTGGGGTGTACCGGTTGAAGAAGACCGTGGTCTTTACCCGCGAGGATGGGGCTGCGCCGGGTCACACGGTGATCTATGAGGCCTGTCCCGGCGAAAGGCCGGTCCTGAGCGGGAGTGTTCCGGTGACCAGTTGGGTGAAGCTGAACGAGCCTGTGGAGGGCCTGCCTGAAAAAGCTTTTGGACATGTTTGGGTGGCGGATGTCTCTTATGTGAAGTCGATCAAAAAGGATCAGCTTCCTCCCTCCACTGTGGCTGATCAGCAGAAAGAGGTGCAACTGTTCTATACTTTGTACCAAGGTTCGGAACGTCTGCCCCGGGCAAGAGGGAAACGGTTTGATTTCGTGAGAGGCGAAGAGGAATGGGACGATCCGTTGCGTTTTGCCTACCCGGAGGGAGAACTGGCTTCCTGGCCGGATCTAGCCAATGCCGAGATGTATGTGGTACCTTTTCCCAGGAGATGGATCAGCAACATGATCCCTCTGAAAGAGGTGAATGAAAGGGATCATACGGCCTGCCTGGCATATCCTGCGACTTATCCCCTTCAGCCGCCGGCCCGTCCTTACGGGTGGGTGGAGAATGTCCTGGCCGTGCTGGATGAGCCGGGTGAGTGGGTGCTGGACAACCGGAACAGCAGGCTGTACCTGTGGCCTCGCGGCGATCGTCCCGACAGTGTATATGTTCCGGTGCTTACCGAACTGGTGAGAGTGGAGGGGACGATCCGGTACGACAGTCCGGAAGATCTTCCTGTGACGGGACTGGTCTTTCATGGGATCACTTTCACGCAGGGGGATCGTTTGCCCTGGCATGGGGAGACCGGCTGGGGGCTGCAGCACGACTGGGAGCGGTTTGACAGCCCGACGGCCCTTCTGCGTTTCCGGGGATGCCGTAACTGTGCCGTGACAGCCTGTCATTTTACCACCTCGGGAGGCAGTGGCGTGCGTTTTGATCTCTATGCTCAAGAGAACCGTGTGGAAGGAAACGAGTTCGACCATCTGGGGGGAGTGGGGATCCTCTTCGCAGGCTATGGACCGGGAACCAAGGACGTGAACCGGCACAATACCATCGTCAACAACAGCATCCACCACACCGGCACGATCTACAACGGATCACCGGGACTTTTCATCTGGCAGAGTGGAGAGAACAGAATCGAAAACAACTTGTTATATCATTTGCCTTATGCCGGTATCTGCGTGACCGGCAGGATCGTCTGGGATACACTCGGCATATCCGAATGCTCCAGGACCATCCGATGGGATGAGGTGGGAGGAAAAGACGTGGCGAAAAAATTCAGAACCGAACAATACAGATGGCATGTGCCGGGTACATGGTATATGCGGGAGAAATGGCTGCATGCCCGGAATAACCGGGTCTGGAGGAACGATATCCATCATGTGATGGAAACCCTGGGAGACGGGAACTGTATCTATGTCTCCGGAGCTGGCGGAGGAAATCAGGTGATCGAGAACTATTGCCATCATTGTCCGAGCAAGCACATGAACAACGCCATCCGCTGTGATGACGACCAGAACCTGACCCTGATCAAAAGAAACATTGTTTTCCGGACAGGGGGATATGCCGAAGCCTTCCTGATCAAAGGAAAGAACGACATCATAGAGAACCTGGCCGTCGATCTTCGTACCGGCAGCCGGCATCGTGGATACCTCCGTTTCTATGACGGGGTGATCGACAGCTCGGTCATCCAGTACAATGTGTTCTATTCGTGTGAGAAAGGACAACATCCTGTGGGAGAGGGGATCGAACGCAACGGCATGAAAAAACCCTGCTTGCGTTATACTTTTGCTGATTACAATGTGTACTGGTCGACCGTGGATCCCGAATGGGGGATACGCCATCTGGAGGAGCAGAGGAAATACGGGATAGAGATGCACAGTATCGCAGCGGATCCGATGTTCGAAGATATGGAGCACGAGAATTTTCACTTCAGGAAAGGTTCTCCCGCCCTGAAGCTGGGCATTCACCAGCCGATCGACGTGAAGGAAACGGGCCCCCGCGGGAAATACCGGAAGCGTTTCTACAGGATGCACGGAAAAAACAATGATATTTGATGATTAATTTCATGAAAATGAAAAGAAGCGTTCTGGTTGCAGTGGTGCTGGTATTCGGTCTGGGAAATTTTTCCTTTGTCGTTTTTCGGTCAGCAGGTGAGACCAGGAAGAAGTTATGGTCGGCCGGTGAAGAGAAAGTTCTTCGAACCAGGGAAAGTTTCAATGGGCACTGGAGGTTCCGGCGTTTCGGTATGCATCCCGAGATCCCCGGTGAGCGTATCCCGGAGCCTTCCGGGCTGGAAGATCCTGTGTATGACGATCGAACATGGCGGGAGATCGATCTTCCCCACGACTGGGGTATCGAAGGCCCTTTCCGCAATGATCTTGACAATTCGACCGCTCTTCTTCCGTGGAGAGCGATAGGGTGGTACAGGAAACATTTCCGTTTGTCGTCCCAGGACAGCAGCAAAAGCATCTTCCTGGACGTCGATGGTGCCATGGCCAATGCGAAGGTCTGGCTCAACGGTCATTATGTGGGGGAATGGCCTTATGGTTACACTTCTTTCCGTTTTGATCTGACCCCTTATCTCCGTTTTGACGGAGAGAATGTCCTGGCCATCAGGTTGGACACCGAGCATCTGGATTCGCGTTGGTATCCCGGTGGCGGGATCTACCGGAACGTATGGTTGGTGAAAACATCTCCATTGCATGTCGCTCATTGGGGAGTTTACATCACCACCCCGGAAGTGGGGGAAAAGGAAGCACGGGTCGATGTGAGGATCGATGTGGAGAACCAGGCGGAGGAAGCCCGGAGCGCCAGGGTGAAGGTGCGGTTGCTCGATCCTTCCGGTGAGGTGGTTGCCCGCTCGGCAGAGGTGGCCGCCGATATCCCTTCCATGGGAATGCATCGTTTTATGTTGGCGATGAGAGTGGAGGATCCTCAACGTTGGGATGTTGATCATCCCGTTCTTTACCGGGCTGTTACCGAGGTGGGGGAAGGAGATCGTCTTGCCGATGTGGTGGTCACGCCTTTTGGTATCAGGACCTTGCGTTTTACCGCCTCTGACAGCGGTTTTCTGCTCAATGGCAGGCGTGTAGATATCCGGGGGGTCTGCCTTCATCATGATCTGGGGCCTCTCGGGGCAGCGTTCCATGTGCGAGCAGCGGAACGTCAGCTCAGGATCCTGAAAGAGATGGGATGCAATGCGATCCGGACCAGTCATAACCCTCCGGCTCCTGAGTTGCTTGATCTGTGCGACAGCCTGGGTTTCCTGGTGATGGAGGAGGCTTTTGACTGTTGGGAAAAAGGAAAAGGAAAGAACGATTATCACATCCACTTCCCGGCATGGCATGAAGAAGATCTGACGGCGATGGTGCGCAGGGACTACAATCATCCCTCCGTCATCATGTGGAGCATTGGGAATGAGGTGCCGGATCAGAACAACCCTCCCCTGGCCAAACGGCTGGCAGCCATCGTACACCGGGAGGACCCGACACGTCCTGTGACAGCAGGGTGCAACTGGGGGAGTGCCGGCTTCAACGGTTTCCAGGAAGCCGTCGATGTCTTCGGTTATAACTACAACCATCGTTCCTATACTCGATTCTTTACCGATCCCGGAACGAAACATATTCCCTTCATTGCCAGTGAGACCTCTTCCTGTCTCAGCTCGCGTGGAGAGTATTTTTTCCCGGTCAGGGAGGGGCCGATCAACCGCAATCTTCCCGGAAAAGGGATCTTTCAGGTCTCTTCATATGATCTCCTCTATCCCGGCTGGGGAGTTTCGCCTGACAGTCAGTTTGTGATGAACGAGATGTATCCCCGCATCATGGGAGAGTTCGTATGGACGGGATTCGATTATCTGGGGGAACCGACTCCCTATAACCGGGATGTCACGAATCTTCTCAACTACCGGGATCCGGCAAGACGTGCGCGTCTGAAAAAGTTCCTCAATGAACTGGGGACCCTGGAGGTCCCTTCACGTAGCAGCTATTTCGGCATCAATGACCTGTGCGGGTTCAGGAAAGACAGGTTCTATCTTTATCAGTCACACTGGCGTCCCGATTGGCCCATGGCCCATATCCTTCCCCATTGGAATTGGCCCGAAAGGGTGGGCAAAATCACCCCGGTCCATGTATATACCAGCGGTGATGAAGCCGAGTTGTTCCTGAACGGACGGTCGTTGGGAAAAAAGAAAAAAGGACCTTATCAATATCGTTTTCGTTGGGACAGTGTGGTGTATGTTCCGGGAGAACTGCGTGTGAAGGTGTGGAAGCACGGACGTCTGTGGGCCGAGGATGTGGTGAGCACCACTGGACCGGCAGCGGGTCTCCTCCTCGAGTCTGACAGAAAGGAGATGCAGGCTGATGGGAAAGACCTTGTATTCATCACTGTGAGGGTGGTGGACAGTAAGGGAAGGGAAGTGCCCCGGAGTCATCCCTATGTTCATTTTTCACTGGCTGGTCCAGGGCGTATCCTGGCTGTAGGGAATGGGGATCCTACCTGTCATGAACCTTTTAAGGCTCATGGACACAGCGTGTTCAACGGCAAGTGCCTGGTCGTCGTCCAAAGTGAGCCGCGTCCGGGGACATTGACCCTGAAGGCAAAGGCCGAGGGGATGGATGCCGGGGTGATCAGGATCAAAGTGAAATAAAGGTTTCCCCTGCAAGGAAGATGATGTTCCAGGGACCATCGTTCCCGGACGGGATACGCCAGTACCCAGGCTGAGAGGACAGATCCAAGAGTTTTCCGCGATGCACGGTGCCCATGGAGGGGGAAGGACGTCATTGCCGTACGACCTGATGCTGACAGGATCCCCCTTTGTCGCTTCGGGTTTTCCGAAACAGGTTGCCACCATGTCGGGATTTGCCGGGCCAGGTCGTGGAACATCCTTTTTTGGAGCCGGATGAAGCTTCCCGGTTCCCGGCCTGACTGAAGGAAAGGAAAAACTGCCGCTGCCGGGGAAACGGACCCTCCGCGGTAGAGCGGGTCTACGGAGGAAAAAGAAAAAGGAGAACAGGGGAAAACCCATGAACCACGGAAAATCTCCGGAGGCCGGCACCCTGACCGACCCGGAGAAGGGAAGAAAAGACCAGCGGGACCGGGAGGGGTGAGGGACCTTGGGTTTTGTTATCGGGACGAAAAGAGGACATAAATCTTTGCCATGAGATGGTGTATTTCCATCGGATCGACGTATCACAAACGATGAGAAGCTGCATTGTAAGTGAAGAAGGGAGAAGGCTTGAGAGAGCCGCTCAGCTCAGAATGAAAAGTCTTCAGGAAGGGACCGGCGCAGGCTTTCCATACACGGCTGTCAAGAAAAGAAGGCAGGCAGGGGGGAGTGAAGAGTAGCTTTTATAAAACGAATGATCATGAGAAGAAAAGTGTTCGCGTTTTTAGGGGTTGGTTTTCTGACCTCCCTGCTGGTGTTGGTTGCCGCCCAGCAGGTCTCGCGGCCTTTGCCCAACATCATCTTCATCATGGCCGATGATCTGGGATATGGGGATCCGCATTGTTATAATGCGCATTCGAAGGTACCCACGCCGAACCTGGACAGGCTGGCCAGGGAAGGGATGCGTTTCACGGATGCTCATACTGCGGCGTCGGTGTGTACACCTTCCCGCTATGGGGTCCTGACGGGACGTTACTGCTGGCGCACCTATCTTAAGAGTCAGGTGTTATGGACCACCTTTGACGAGCCGCTCATCGAACCCGAAAGGATGACCGTAGCCTCACTTGCCCGGAAATATGGTTATCGGACCGCCTGTATCGGGAAGTGGCATCTGGGGATGAACTTTTACAAGAAGACAAGTGATGAGTTTGCGAGGGGGAAGACGTGGCATGAAAATGGCCGGGGCGGCTGCCGCGATGTGGATTTCTCGAGGGATGCGGCCTATTCCCCCAATGATGTAGGATTCGATTTCAGCTTCATCAGTGGGGCGGGGCATAACATGGAACCGTTCTGTTTCATTCGGGACCGTCGGCCGCTGTGGCCGCCGACGGAATGGAGAGAAGCGAACATCCCCACCTTGCCGGGATCTTCCGCACGGGAGTCTCATGAAGGGTGGATGTCACCGGGCTGGACGGATGAGATGGTGGATGTCATGTTCACCCGGCAGGCGGTACGTTTTATCGAACGCTCTGTGAAAGAGGATCCTGCTCGTCCTTTTTTTCTTTATTTCACCCCTGTGGCACCCCATCGTCCCTGTGTCCCTGTCAACAAGTTCCGGGGTGTGACAGGAACAGGATTGCGTGAGGATTTTGCTGCTGAGTACGACTGGGAGGTGGGACGTGTTTTGGAGGTGCTGGACAGCCTGGGCATCGCTGACAAAACCCTCCTGATCGTAACCAGTGACAACGGTGCAGTGGAAGGAGGTCCCGGTCAGCGTTCCAATGGCCTTTTGCGAGGCAGGAAAACAAGTCTTTTCGAAGGAGGTCACCGGGTGCCTTTCCTCGTACGCTGGCCTTCCCACGTGAAAGCCGGGAGTGTCAATGATACTCCCGTCGCCCTTACGGGGTTGCTGGCTACCATGGCCGAACTCTTCGGAGAGAAGCTGCCCGATAACGCCGGTGAGGACAGCTTCAGTTTTCTGGGGACGCTCCTCGGAAAAGAAGATCCTTCCGCTTCGCCTCCGTTGATCATCCATCATTCCTACGGCGGGAGGTTCGCTGTCCGCTATGGAGAATGGAAACTGCTTCCTGTGCAGCGAATGCTTTTCAATATTTCGAACGATCCCTATGAGAAGAACAACGTGTACAAGGAACATCCCGATATCGTAAGACAATTGCTGGAAATCTTACTTCAGAGTATTGAGGAGGGGCGTAGCACTCCCGGAGCACCTCAGAAAAACGCTCCGCCGCGAAAAGGCGAATGGAGACAGTATGAGGAACTGAAGAACCTTGCACAGGAACTTGGAATATGAGTTCTGAACGAAAGTGTTTTTGTTGATAATGCAAATAAACTCCATGAAAATGCGAAGATTTTCATTGACCCTGCTGGTTGTTCTTACACATCTTACCTCTATGGCCTTACCCGCGTTGTGGGATACCATCCCACGCGAAAAGACCACGATCCCTGTACCCTCTTCGCGACCGGGCTGGCGTGAGGAGGTACAGGAGCTGACCACCAGGATGCGGTCGACGACAAAGGTGGATGTGTTTTTTCTTGGGAGTACGGTGGTGAGCCATTTGGGCGAAGGGGTGACGAAAGAGTTGTGGGACAGGTACTTTGTCGAGGAGAACCTGTATGCTCTCAATGGCGGGATCGCCGGGGATCTGCTGGAGAACCTTCTCTCTCGTCTGGTGAATGGCGGATTGGATTTTCCCGAAGGTCAGGAACCGAGGGTGGTAGTGTTGCTTGCCGGGGAAGAGAATGTGCTTGCCGGGGACGATCCACAGCTCATTGCCGATGGGATAAGGGCGCTCATCCAGTTGGTACGGCGACGTCTTCCTGACAGCCGGATCATCGTTTCCGGGATCCGTCCTTGGATGGTTCAGGGAGACCCGAGGGCCTCCGCAAGGAGGAAAGAATGTATCCTGCGTGTCAATGCGCTCGTTCGTGCCTACACCGAACCGGGCATGGTCACCTACGTGGAGGGCGGTCCCGGTGCCGGTAAAGGTGTCGGTCAGCATGCTCCCAACGGGAAGAGGCTGACACCCAACGGTGAGGAATATCGCATGTGGCTGGAGGAGATCCGGGTTCCTTTGAGAAAGTTTCTCTCCTTACCTCCTGTGAGGAACCTGCGTATCATGCCTTTGGGTAACTCCATTACCTCCGCTCTGTCCGATGAAGCATGTTATCGTCGTTATCTGGATCACCGTCTTCATCGGGAGGGTCTTCTTTTTGATCTGGTAGGCAGTCGTCACTGGTTGCGCAACGAATCGCGCAGGCCGCAGAGGTATGATTATGACTGGGATCATGAGGGACACTGGGCCAGGGAGGCCGACTGGCTTCTTCAGAGGGTGGGCGGCTATGCCAGAAGGGCCCGCCCCGATCTGGTGCTTATGCATGTAGGGACCAATGATATCCTGCATGAGCAGGGGACAAAGGAACAAGTGGTGGAAAGAACCCTCCGGGAGATCGGTGCGATCATCGACACGCTTCGTGCTGTCAATCCCAATGTACGTATCCTGGTGGCCCAGATCATTCCCACCCGGCGGGGAGGAATGGTTGATGAAAAGATCAGGCTTCTCAATGAGCGTTTACCCTGGCTGGTGAAGATGAAACAGGACGCCTGTTCTCCCGTGAGGATCGTGGATCAGTGGACGGACCTGGTCCCCCGGGAAGATCTTCAGGACAACTATCATGTGAACCGTCAGGGAGCACTCAAAATGGCGGATAAGTGGTACGAAGCGGTCATGGACATTCTGCGTGTTCATGCCGAGAGAGCGGAAAATATTCGTTTGCCTTCGGTGATCGGGAGCGGGATGGTGTTGCAGCGGGAGAGCAAAGTGCCTGTCTGGGGATGGGGACGACCGGGGGATACATTCACCCTTCATACCTCTTGGGATGATCATGTTTATCCTGTTGAGGTGGATGCGAAAGGAGAATGGAGAACGGTGGTGTCCACGGGCCCGGCAGGGGGACCTTATCGTATCGAACTACGTTCGGACTCGGTCATCATCCTTGACGATGTTCTGCTGGGCGAGGTGTGGCTATGTTCCGGACAATCGAACATGGAGATGGCCTTAGGCGGACGATATGGTAGTATGTTGAAAGGATCTGCGGAGGCCTTGGCGACGGCAGGAAGAAAAACGATACGTCTTTTCCAGGTGAAGCATGCCACCAGCCGGAGACGGGAGGACGATTGTCAGGGGGCCTGGGAAAAGGCCTCACCGGAGGATGCGGCCTCATTCAGTGCTGTGGGATGGTATTTCGGCGTCCTTCTGCAGGAAAGTCTGGGTGTACCCGTGGGACTCATCCAGAGCACGGTGGGGGGGACACCGGTGCAGGCCTGGACCCCGCAAGAATACATGAAAAGGTTTGATCCTTCCGAGCTGAAACGACCTTTCAGCCTTCATCACCGTGAAGCCTTGTATCCCTCGACGTTGTACAATGCCATGATAAACCCCCTGGTCCCTTATCGCATCAAAGGGGTGATATGGTATCAGGGGGAGAGCAACCGTTTACAACCCGCTGTCTATGCGGATCTTTTTTCAACGATGATCCGTGCCTGGCGAAAGGAGTGGGGATATGAGATGCCATTCTATTTTGTGCAGATCGCACCTTACGATTATAGCAGTGGCTTTGAGGGAGCGCTCATCCGGGAAGCACAGTTGCAGGTCATGCTCCGCGTACCCCATACGGGTATGGCCGTGACCCTCGACATAGGAGAGGAAAAGAACATCCATCCCGGAGAAAAAAGAAAGGTGGGGCAGCGTCTTGCCTACTGGGCTCTGGCTCGTACCTATGGCATGCGTGGTGTCCCTTTTACGGCACCTGTATACGACTCGCTGGAGATACGGGATACGGTGGCGGTGGTGCATTTCCGTTATGTGGATCGGGGCCTGTACAATCCCCACAAAGAAATAGACGGTTTTGAAGTGGCCGGTGCAGACCGCATCTTCCACCCCGCCCATGCGGTCGTAGGAAGAGGAAGGCGGACGGTCATGGTCTGGAACACACAGGTGCCTCATCCGGTGGCGGTACGTTATTGCTTCCACAATTGGTGTGTGGGAACACTTTTTGGACAAAACGGCCTGCCGGTCTCATCCTTCAGGACCGATAACTGGCCGGCGGAGAACATCCGGCAAGAACGGAACAGAAAAAAATGAGAACTAAAAAACGGAAAACAATGATCGATCACGGACAAAGACAAAGAGGGAACAGCGAGAGGGAGATCTTCCCGCATAAAACGTGTCAGACAGGGATGAAACGAACCATTTTCAGGAGTATAACCATGAAAGTCGGTGTTTGGGGTATGATCCTGTGGCTGCTTGTTTCCTGTGGAGAACGACCGGGTATGGGGCGGGGAAAGGGACTGTCTCAACAGGAAAAGGATTCATTGGAAAGACTGGCTCGTCTCGATAGTCTGAACCAGGCCAAGTTCGGGATATTCATTCATTGGGGGCCCTATGCTGTGTTGGGGGGACAATACAGGAACGGGAAAAAGAACTATGCCGAATGGATCCAGTTGCAGGAACACATCCCGGCAGATGAGTATGAGAAAATTGCCGCATCATTTGATCCTGAGAAGTTCGATGCTGATGCTTGGGTGAGGCTGGTGCGGGATGCGGGAGCAAAATATCTCGTGTTCACGGCGAAGCATCATGACGGTTTTTGTATGTACCATACCGAACTGACGGATTACAACATCGTGGATTATACGCCGTTCAAAAGGGATCCATTAAAAGAACTGGCAGCGGCCTGTAAAAAGTACCACATACGACTGGGGATCTATTATTCTTTGGTGGACTGGCATCACCCCGAGTTCCCCGCAAAATATTCCCAGAGGGGGTTTCACGGACGTCCCCGGCCCGATGCGGATATCCGGAAATACGCGGATTATGAGATCGGCCAGGTGAAGGAGCTGCTGAGCAATTACGGGGATGTCTTTGTGATATGGTTTGATGGCGGTGGAGCTTTCAAGGGTGTTGACAAGTTCAGCCTCCTGAAAGGGGACGAGCTGATCAAGACCATCCGCATGCTCCAGCCGGGGTGTCTGATCAACGACCGCCTCGGAAAAGGAGATTACGGAACCCCGGAACAGCATATCCCGGGAGAGATACAGGATCATGCCTTTGAGGTATGTATGACCATAGGAAAACATTGGGGATACAATAGATTTGAGACAGACTTTAAGTCGACAGAAGATCTGATCAGGAAACTGGTGGACATTGCCCATAAAGGAGGGAATTTTCTTCTGAACATAGGACCCAAACCTGACGGGACCATCCCGGAAGTGTTCCGGCAACGTCTCCGGGGTATGGGACGATGGCTGGCCGTCAACGGAGAGTCCATTTACGGTACCAAAGGAAGTCCTTTTGCACAGACACCATGGGGCAGGGCCACCAGCCGGATCCTGCAGGATGGGACGATACGTCTCTATTTACATGTTTTTGACATGCCTCCTGATCATGTTCTCAGAGTTCCCCTTCCGGAAAAGGGGAGAAAGGTGAAGAATGTCCGCTTTCTCGCGGACACTTCGGGAGGAAACCCCTTGTCTTTTTCCCGGGATGAAGAAAAGGGGATCCTGAGCATTCAGATGCCTGCCGAACTCCCGGATACCATGGACACGGTGGTGGTCCTGGACCTGGAGGAGCAATGACGAAGATCCTCTCTTCTCTTGCCGTAAC
Source organism: uncultured Rikenellaceae bacterium (assembly GCA_964599235.1). GTDB lineage: Bacteria > Bacteroidota > Bacteroidia > Bacteroidales > VadinHA17 > DRPN01. The sequence continues at coordinate 107,250 of CAZRDX010000018.1, read as the reverse complement.
GGAGGGAAAGTTGTCCTTGCACTTCCTGTGGGTTCAGTGATGAACGGATCAGGTGCTCCCGTTGCAGGAGAGCTCTTCTGGGATCCTGTGAACCTTCTTGGCGGGATCCAAGGATGCCCGGCAAGGTCGTCAGGGGACGGTTCCTGACCGACGGCCGGGATGATGGGATCAGTTGCATTATATCATTTGTTCCCTATGTGTCTCTGCCCGAACGGAGTTGAAAGGGAGGTTGGGCATAGGGGTCCCTGAAGAAGGAAGTGCTAAGGTCCCGTCCTCTTCTTCGGAGCTCCTTTTTCGTAAGGAGAAGATTTCATTTTTCCGATTTTTCCCATTATTTTCATGTTCTGAAAAGAGAAGGAAGAGGAAGGGGCTCGGTGGTATATTCAGGATATTGAGAAGGGGAATCCTGTGGGCTGGGACGTGGAAGAGAAAAACCGGAAAAGAAAGGGGATCTCGCTTCTTTCCTCAGGGACAGAGGGGACGACGGGATACGTCAGGATGTTCTCCAGCGGACCGGCATGATCTTTCAAACCGACAATATGAGATCTTATCTTTCTGTTTTTTTACTTGTGGGGATTCTTATTTTCCCGCTTCTTTCTTCCTGCCGTCAGGAGCCTGCCGGTGATGCTGTCCGTTCCCTGCCGCTGGTGATGGACATGGTCTTCCCCAACCCTGGTGAGTCGCCTCCCGTGACCAAGTACACGGATCCTTATTATCTCAAAAAGGCGGGCTACAACGGTATGGTTCCGGCCTGGCACATCCAGTGTGCCATCACCTACGATTCGTTCGAGAAAGGGATCATTCCCGACAGTTCGGTCGAGCGTCGATGGATCCTGGAGAAACAACGTACCATCCGCCAACATCTTCACCGTGCCGTAGACGCCGGCATGCCGGTGTATGCTTTCATGGATGTGCTGGTGTTGCCCGAGATCATTCTTACCCGGTACAAGGATCGGATCGTCAGGGATGAGGATGCCGCCAATCATATTATCGGCGGACGGCTTCGTCCCGATATCCGCAAGCCTCTTACGCGACGTTTGTTGCGGGTCCAGGTGGACGAGATCTTTTCCACCTTTCCTGAACTGGACGGCCTGGTGATCCGTTTCGGGGAGACCTATCTTTTCGATACGCCTTACCATGCCGGCGGCAACCCCGTTGGGGGGGACGAGGAAGCACGCATCGCCGGGCATGTACAGCTCATCAGCATCCTGCGGGAAGAGGTGTGTGTGAAAAGGAACAAAAAACTGTTCTACCGCACCTGGGATTTTGGTTTTTTCCATACCCGTCCGGATGTCTACCGGCGCATCACCGACCAGGTGGAGCCTCATCCCAATCTCTTTTTTTCGATCAAGTATCCCCGGGGGGACTTTCAGCGGTTGTTGCCCTTCAATCCCACGCTGGGCATCGGGAAGCACCGTTATGTGGTGGAGTATCAGTGTCAGCCTGAGTACTATGGCAAGGGTGCCCATCCTTACTATCTGTTTGACGGGGTGCTGAACGGTTTCGAGGAATACGATCAGATCCTCCCCAGGGGCTGGAAGAGGGGTTTATGTGATCTTACGGGTGATCCCCGTTTTGCGGGGTTGTGGACCTGGTCGCGTGGCGGCGGCTGGCGCGGGCCGTACATCACCAACGAGCTGTGGTGCGATCTCAACGCCCGGGCGGCGGTCACCTGGGCGCACGATACCACCCTCACTGCCGACCAGGTGCTCGACACCGTGGCACGCAGCCTCGGTGTGGCGGAGAAGAGCCGTGACGTGTTCCGCGACCTGGTACGTCTCTCCACACGTGGTGTGGTACGCGGCCATGCCAGCCTCATCGACATCCCCCAAGCCCGCTTCAACGTCTGGTGGATACGCGACCAGTACATGTCCGACATGCACATGCTCAATACCTTTTTCGACTACCTCATCCGGGAGAACAAGGTGGAAAAAGCCCTCCGCGAGAAACAGGAGTCAGTGGAGATCTGGCGGCGCATGGAACGTCTCGCCGGCGAGGTCCGCATGAAAGACCCACGCGACGAGGAATATCTCCGGGTGTCGGTCACCTACGGCCGTATCAAGTATGAGATCATCGCCAACGCCTTCACCGTCGTGTTGCTGGGCTACAAGGGTGACAAAACCGGCCATTACGAGAAAAAACGCATGCGCGAGGCCCTTGCCCGTTATGATGAACTGTGGAAGGCCTGGCGCCGTCTCAAGGCAGAGAATCCTTCCTGTGCCACGCTGTATGAACCGAACGCCTTCGGCATGAACGAAGAAGGGGTCTTCGGAGACAAGCGGCACGGCCTGCAGCAACGCATTGAACGGTACAGAAAGATCTGCCGGAGAACGAGATGATCTGTAACCCTGACAGAAGAACGTTATGATACTTACCGGCATATCATGTAGAGGTACGGAAGCGCTGAGGCGGGTGAGCAGGGTGTTTGTTCTGTTCGTGGCGGGCCTGATTTTTCCGGGACTGTTGCTCTATGCGAGGGAGTATCACGTGTCGGTGCACGGGGATGACGGCGGCAACGGCACGCAGCGGCATCCTTTTCGCAGCATAGGCCGGGCGGCCCGGGCCGCCCGGCCCGGTGACGAGATCGTCGTCCATGCCGGCGTCTACCGCGAGTGGGTCAACCCACCACGGGGAGGTACGTCGGATAAGAAACGGATCATCTACCGTGCGGCCGACGGAGAAGAGGTCATCATTAAAGGCTCGGAAGTGATCAAAGGATGGAAACCTTTCTCCGGCAAGGTGTGGAAGGTGACCCTCCCCAACACTTTCTTCGGCGATTTCAATCCGTACCGAGAGGTGCTGCATGGCGACTGGTTCCGGGACAAAGGCAGAGTCCATCACCGTGGCGAGGTGTACCTCAACGGCAAGTCGCTTTACGAGGCACCGCTCCTGGAGGATCTGTTGCGGCCCGTGTGGTGGAAAGCGGGAGAGGACAGCCTGATGCCGTGGTATGTAGAGACCGACGATGAGAACACATACCTGTATGCATATTTCGGCGATGCCGACCCCAACCGTGAGGAGGTGGAGATCCTGGTGCGGCAGTCCTGTTTCTATCCCGCACGGCCGGGGGTCAACTACATCACCGTCCGGGGGTTCGTCATGAGGCAGGCAGCCACCCCCTGGGCTCCGCCGACGGCCGAACAGCCCGGTCTCCTGGGAACCCACTGGAGCAAAGGCTGGATCATCGAGGACAATGTGATCAGCGACTCGAAATGTGTGGGCATCACCCTCGGCAAAGACCGCGGGAGCGGCCAGAACGTCTGGTCGAAAGATCCGTGCAAGGATGGTGCAACCCATTACAACGAGGTGATCTTCCGTGCCCTCAGGGAAGGGTGGTCGAAAGAGACCATCGGTTCGCACATCGTGCGGAACAATACGGTCTGCCGTTGTGAGCAGGCGGGTATCGCAGGCAGCCTGGGGGCGGTCTTCAGCGAGATCAGCGACAACCATATCTACGATATCTGGGTGAAAAGGCTCTTCGATGGGGCCGAGATCGCCGGCATCAAGATCCATGGTGCCGTTGACGGTCGTATCTGTCGCAACCGCATCCATCATTCCGGCCGGGGTATCTGGCTCGACTGGATGGCACAGGGTACCCGCGTGAGCGGTAACCTGCTGTACGACAATGTGCACGACGACCTCTTCGTGGAGGTGAGCCACGGCCCTTTTCTGGTAGACAACAACATCTTCCTTTCACCGGTTGCGATACGCGACTGGAGCGAGGGGGGAGCTTTCGTCCATAATCTTATAGCGGGAAAGATCGCAGCGGGAAAAGTGGAAGGACGTTTTACGCCTTACCTTTTCCCTCACTCCACCGGGGTGGCGGGGTTGCGCAACGTCATCAGCGGTCTTCAGATCTTCGTGAACAATCTTTTTCTGGCTCCGGCCGGAAAGAAAGGCGATCGACCCCGGGCACAGCCTTCCCCCCCGGAAGGTCTGTGGGTGTTCGATGCACTTCCTTTTACGGTGCGTGCCGAGGGGAACGTCTACACCGGCAGGGCGCGTCCCTATCATCTGGAGGCCAATCTGCTCCAGGTACGGGACTTCGATGCCGGGGTGAAACTGTCCGAAGGGAGGGGGAACCTCATTCTGACCTTTTCACTGCCGGAAGGAACAGAGACGGTGGTCCGCCCCGTGGTAACCACAGCCTACCTCGGGAGAACCCGTATCTCCAGACAGCGTTTTGAAGATCCCGAGGGGAAGCCGCTGAGCATCGACAGAGACTATCTCGGAGTTCCGAGGGACATCCGTAACCCGGCGCCGGGTCCCTTTGCCGGTGTGAAGGCGGGAACGAACAGATGGAAAGTGTGGGAAGGGATTGAAAAATGAAAGAAAACAACAAGGGAAGACCACTTTTTTTCGTATTATATCAAAAGGCGAAGGGAATGACCGATCTTTTTTCCGGAAAGACCAGGAGGGCGGCTGTTCGTATGGCCGTAGGGCTGATAAGCTTTTTTTTCGTTTACCAGGGTTGCGGCGGTCCCGTTTCGGGGAAGGAGGGGACGGGGAAGGAGCGTTCACGGCCCAACATCGTGTTCATTTTTGCCGATGATCTCAACTACGATATGATCCATGCTTTGGGCAACCGGGAGATCATTACCCCTCATTTGGATCGTCTGGTGGAGGAGGGAGTGGTGTTCACCCATGCGTACAACATGGGTGCCTGGACGCCGGCGGTATGTGTTTCTAGCCGGGGGATGCTCAACACCGGCAGGTCGTTGTGGGAGGCGCATCGTCAGGTGCCGCATCTGCAGGAGCTGGCCCGGCAGGGCAGGCTCTGGGCGAAGATGCTGGAGAGGGCAGGTTATGAGACCTACATGACGGGCAAGTGGCATGTGCGCATCGACCCGAAGCAGGTGTTCGCCCACGTGGTGCATGAGCGGCCCGGCATGCCCAACCAGACACCGCAGGGGTACGACCGCCCCAAAGGGCGTGATGACACCCTCTGGCGCCCGTGGGATACCACCTTCGGAGGATACTGGAAAGGAGGACGCCACTGGAGCGAGGTGCTCGCCGACGACGCCGTCGCCTTCCTGCAGAAAGCGGCCCGTCGGGACAAGCCTTTCTTCATGTACCTTGCCTTCAACGCTTCACACGACCCGCGTCAGTCACCCCGCCGTTATGTGGAGATGTATGATCCCGACAGCCTCACTCTGCCGCCCAGCTTCCTGCCGGAATATCCTTACGGCGAACAGATCGGCAGCGGACGTACCCTGCGTGACGAACGTCTGATGCCTTTCCCTCGTACCCCCTATGCCGTGCGGGTCAACAGACAGGAGTACTATGCCATCACCACACACATGGACGAGCAGATCGGACGTATCCTCCGCGCGCTCAGGGAAACAGGCCAGTGGGAGAACACCTGTATCTTTTTCACCGCCGACCATGGTCTGTCGGTAGGGGCTCACGGACTGGCAGGAAAGCAGAACATGTTCGACATCAGCATCCGCGTGCCGTTCATTGTTGCAGGACCCGGCATCCCGCGGGGAAAAAGGATCGAGGCCGATATCTATCTCCAGGATGTGATGGCCACCACTCTGGATCTGGCAGGCGTGGAACGGCCGGACGATCTCTATTTCCACAGTGTGATGCCTTTCATCCGCGGGGAGCGGAAAAAGAGTTTCTATCCTGCCGTCTATGGGGCTTACCTGCAGTACCAGCGAATGATCCGACGGGATGGCTTCAAGCTGATCGTCTATCCCCGGGTGCCTGTGGTGCTCCTTTACGACCTGGAGCATGACCCCCGGGAGATGCATGACCTGGCTTCCGATCCTGTCTGGAGACCCAGGGTGAAAGCGCTCTTTGCCGCATTGGAACGATTGCAGGACGAACTGCATGATACCCTCAACCTGAAATCTTCTTTCCCCGACCTGTCCACCCGCTGAGGAGCAGAAGAGAATGAGTGGGCCGGATGGTCCAGAGAGCACCAAAGAAGAAAACATGTAACCGTAAAAACTGAAAGACATGAAGAAACGTATCATGCTGCCGCTTGCGCTCTTGCTGATGGTGATACCGGCGTGCAAAGAGAGGAAGAGCGGGGAGGCTGCCACGCAGCACTCCGGGCAGCCGGCCGACAAGATGCAATGGTGGCGGGATGCCAAGTTCGGCATGTTCATCCATTGGGGAGTTTATTCGGTGCCTGCCGGGGTTTACAAAGGACACAAGGTCAACGGCATCGGCGAATGGATCATGAACTATGCCAAGATCCCTGTGGTTGAGTACCGGGCGTATGCCAGGACGTTCGATCCGGTGAAGTACGATCCTGACGCATGGGTGGCCCTGGCCAGGGAGGCGGGGATGAAGTACATTGTGATCACCTCCAAGCATCACGACGGTTTCGGGATGTTCGACTCGAAGGTGACCGGCTGGGACATAGTGGATGCCACCCCATACGGGCAGGATGTGATCGGTGCCCTGGTGCAGGCGGCGCGACGTCAGGGGATCCGTATCGGCCTGTACTATTCCCAGGCACAGGACTGGAACCATCCCGGCGGGGCGGCCTACCGTGTGCCAGCGGCCCGCGGCTGGCCCAACCCCGACTCGGCACGCATCGATCGTTACACCGCCGAACACGACGGTCACTGGGATCCGGCCCAGCTGGGCGATTTCGACCGCTATCTTGACAGCATTGCCGTGCCTCAGGTGCGTGAGATCCTTTCGCAATACCATCCTGACATCCTCTGGTGGGATACACCCAAGGACATGACTCCCGAGCGCGCAAAAAAATTCCTCCCCCTGCTGGAACCTTATCCCGGACTGATCACCAACAACCGTCTGGGCGGTGGGGTCCCGGGCGATCTGGAGACCCCCGAACAGTACATCCCTGCCACCGGATACCCCGGCCGCAACTGGGAGGTGTGCATGACCATGAACGATACCTGGGGTTATAAGTCCTGGGACCACAACTGGAAATCGGCGAAGGACCTTCTGCTTAAGCTTTCAGAGATCGTCTCAAAGGGGGGCAATTTCCTTCTCAACGTAGGTCCCACATCCGAGGGGCTCATTCCCGGGCCCAGTGTGGAGCGGCTGAAGTATATCGGCCGGTGGATGGCGAAGAACGGCGAGGCCATCTACGGCACCCGTGCCAGTCCTTTCCACTGGCTGCCATGGGGTCGTGCCACGCTTAAACCCGGCCGCGTGTACCTTCATGTGTATCGGTGGCCGGAGGATGGTCTGCTGAAAGTACCGATGGACAACCAGGTGAGAAGGGCATGGTTGCTGGCCGATCCCGGGGCGCAGGTGACGGCTGTGACACGCGACGGTCATGTGGAGGTGCAGGTGCCGGCTGCCGCCCCCGACAGTGTCATCTCGGTGGTGGTGCTGGAGATAGAGGGTGAGCCGCATGTGCTGCCTCTGCCTGCGGCCGGCAGGGAGGCTCATGCCTCCTCGGCGGATACGGCCGCCCCCGCCGCCCACCTTTTCGACGGTGACCCGAAAGACCGGTGGATGCCGGAACAAGGGGTCCACGAGGCATGGGTGGAGGTCGACCTGGGCGAACCGGTGAAGATCGGTCATATGGCCCTCGTGGAACCGTGGCATCCCTGGCACCACATGTCCCAGCATTTCATCCTACAGGTGAAGGAGGGGGATGGCTGGAAGACCGTCGCGGAGGGGGATACCCCCGGGACGGGTTATGAGACCGCCTTCCCGCCGGTGACGGCGAGGGTGTTCCGTCTGGTGGTGCGCGGCCCTGGCGACCGGCGTCCCGTCCTCAACGAGTGGGTGCTCCACAGAGCCCTGTGAGTCCCGCCGCGGGCGGCTTTGGTAAATAAATGCCTTTTCCCCGAATGGAGTAAGGATCATGAAACATTTGTTCGTTCTCATAGCATTGTTATGGTTCTCGTGTCTCACTGCCTGTAAGCCTGAGCGGGAGGTGCATCTGGCGAGTCCCGACGGCCGTCTGCAGTGGGTGCTGAGGGTCACTCCTGGTGGTGTGGTGGTTCATGGTGTGCGCTGGCGGGGCGGGGTGGTGGTGTCTCCTTCGCCGCTGGGGCTGGTCACCGCTGACGGCGACACGTTGGGTCGTCACAGTCGTCTCGTCGGGAGCACGCCGGTGAGGGTCCACGACGGCTGGTGGCGGCCGGCAGGCGGCGAACGCTCCCGCTACCGCGACCATTACCGCGGCATCACGGTGGATCTGACGGAACGGGGAGGCCTGCGCTGGCGTCTGGAGGTGCGTGCCTACGACGAGGGAGTGGCTTTCCGTTACCTGCTGCCCCGGCAGAGGGGGTACGATACGCTGCACATCACGGAGGAGCTGACCACCTGTCTTTTCCCGGCGGGGGCACAGGCGTGGGTGACCTCTTCGGCGCAGGGTCTCTACCGCCATCTTCCCGTGGCGTTGCTGAGGCATCCCACCGAGCGGCCGCTGGTGGTGGATCTGCCCGGCGACACCCTTTTCATGGCGGTGGGGGAGGCTGCTCTCGTCGACCAGGCGCGCATGCGCCTCACGGGCGAAGAGAGCGGCCGCGGTGTCCGGGCCTCCCTCGACGGCGGGGAGGTGTTCGCCCTGCCGGCCGCCACCGCCTGGCGTTACCTCATGCCGGCCGCTACGCCGGGACAGCTGGTGGAGAACAACTATCTCCTCCTCAACCTCAATGCTCCCTGTGCCCTCGACGACACATCCTGGATACGGCCGGGCAAGGTGCTCCGCGAGATCACCCTCACCACCCGCGGCGGCAAGGCATGCGTCGACTTTGCGGTAAGTCATGGCCTGCAGTTCGTGGAATTCGACGCAGGATGGTATGGGTATGAGTACAGCGACACTTCCGATGCCACGACGGTGACTGTCGACCCGCGCCGGTCGCCGGGGCCGCTCGACCTGAAGGAGGTGATACGCTATGCCCGGGGCCAGGGGGTGGGCGTGATCCTCTACGTCAACCGCAGGGCGCTGGAGCGTCAGCTCGACACCTTGCTGCCCCTCTATGCTTCGTGGGGGGTGAGCGGGGTGAAGTACGGTTTTGTGCGGGTGGGGTCACAGCGGTGGACCGCCTGGCTGCATGAGGCGGTGCGCAAAGCAGCCCACTACCGCCTGATGGTCGACATACACGATGAGTACCGTCCCACCGGCTACCGGCGTACCTATCCCAACCTGATGACCTGCGAGGGGGTGCGGGGCGACGAGGCATCTCCCGACAACACCCAGACGCTCATCACCCTCTTCACCCGCAGCATCGCCGGCCCGACAGACCATACCATCTGTTATTTCAACGAGCGGGTCACCGGCAGGATGCGTTCCTCCCATGCCTCGCAGCTGGCCAAAGCCATCTGTTTTTACAGTCCCTGGCAGTTCCTTTACTGGTACGACCGTCCTGCCGCCTCCCGCGGGGACGATGCTCCCGCGACACTCAACGGGGTCATCGCCGAGGTGCCGGAGTTGGAGCTCTTCCGTCATCTACCCACCGTCTGGGATGAAACGCGGGTGCTGGATGGACGCATAGGGGAATATGCCACCTTCGCCCGTCGCAGAGGAGATGAATGGTACATAGGCTCGCTCACCGGTGAAGAGGCACACCGTCTGACCCTGAGACTCGACATGCTGGACCGGGATCGCCGTTACCGGGCCTTCATCTATACCGACGATCCTGCGGTGAAGACACTTACCCATGTGCATGTGACGGAGAAAGTGACGGGAGCCGACAGCGTTCTTACCTTCACCTTGCCACCCAACAGGGGACTGGCCCTGCGGATCGTACCCGACAAGATCTCATCTTCAAAATGATCGGTTTATGAAATACGGAATCAGCTGGTGGATGTTCCTGTTCCTGCTGCTGCCCCTGGATCCGGCGGCAGGCCAGGAGCAGGTTTCCTTTGATCATTCCCTGTGGAAGATGAAATCAAACCGGGAGGCTTTTGCGGCCATCATGGAGGGACACCCCGACACAGCGTTGGCAATGATGCAGAGATACCTGGAAAAAGGTGCAGATGCTGCTGAGATCTATTACGGGATGAGCGTGGCCTGGTTCAGTAAGAAGGAGCCTGAGAAAGGAATGGAATATTTCAGGAAGGCTCTGGAGGCGGGGCTTCCCATTGAACGTTTCATGGCAGGACCACGCTCCGTTCTGCAGCCTCTCTACCGTGATCCGTACTTCCTGGAAAAGACCAAAGGGAAAGAACTGGTGGACGGCCCTCTGCTGGGGTGCATGACCGCAAACTCGGTCGAGGTGTGGGTACGAACTTTCCATGAAGTTCCGGTGGTGGTGAAGGTCGGTAAGAACCCTCTCCTGGTTGGCGAGACACTTACCTTTACGGGAAAGACCAGCAGCAGCAGGGATTACACCGTGAAAGTGCAGGTGAACGGGCTGGAACCGTCGACCGAATATTTTTACAGTGTGATGGTGGATGGTAAAAAGGGAACCATCCGAAGTTTCCGTACCTTTCCGCTCACAGGATCTCCTTCGGTGGTGAAGATCGCTTTTGGTGGGGGAGCGGCGTATTATCCTCCTGCGGAGAAGATCTGGAAAGTGATACGTGACAGTCGCCCCCATCTATTTATCGGTATGGGAGACAATGTGTACATCGATCATCCGGAGATGCCGGAAGTACAAAGATTCTGTTATTATCAGCGTGAAAGCTCTCCGCCTTTTCGCAAGATGACCGCTGTGGTACCCTACTATGCCGTTTGGGATGATCATGATTTTGGTAAGAACGATGCATGGGGCGGACCCGATCCTGACCGTCCGGCCTGGAAAAGGGTAGTGCTGGAAGTGTTCAGGGAGAACACGGTCAATCCTTCGTATGGCGGTGGTGAGGAACATCCCGGCACCTGGTACAAGGTGTCGGTAGGTCAGGTGGATCTCTTTATGCTGGATACGCGTTACTATCGTACCCCTTCATGGGTTGACAGGGATAGGGCCAAAGGAGCTCCCCCTCCCGATATGCTGGGACCGGTGCAGCTGGCCTGGCTTAAAAAGGAACTGAAATCTTCGTCGGCTACTTTCAAAGTGGTCGTCTCCTCGGTGCCCTGGTCCGATGGAGCCAAAGATGTGATGGAGGGACGGTATGATACATGGAGAGGGTATGCCGCTCAGCGAAAGGAGATCTTTGATTTTCTGACCCAACATCATATCGGGGGTGTGATCCTCCTTTCGGCCGACCGTCACCGTCATGATGTTTGGCGTCACGATCGTCAAAAAGATTATGCCCTGTACGAATTTACCAGTTCCCGTCTGACCAACATTCATTATCATCCTCTTCGTCCCGGAGCTCTGTTCGGCTATAATGAAAAATGCGGGTTCGGCATGCTGGAGTTCCATACCGAGGTAGCGCGACCTTATGTGATCTTCAGGATCATCAACGTCGACAAGGAGGTGATCGACGAGATCAGGATTTATCGTTATCAGTTGGATGATAAGTTCGTGATGGGGAAGTAAGGGGGAGGAGCTGTGTTCATTCGATGTCCCGCACATCCCACCAAATGGCGGTGGAGATCCTGTTGGGTCCCTGGCGTTCGATGGCTTCCATCACGTTCTTCTGGTTCAGGCTGATCTCTTCGTTGGGGTAAAGGAAGCGTTTGGGGAGCACGCCGTCGGTGACCCCTTTGTCGAGCCAGGGTGCCGTGCGCCGCGGGATGACGGGATAGCCCAGCCGGCGTATCTCTGAATACGACTCGGTGAAGTTGGGCAGGAGGGCCAGCCATTTCTGGGTGCCTATCTGGCGCAACATGTTCTCTTCGTCCCCGTACAGGTTGGCTTCCGGTGCTTTGCTGAGGAACCTCTCGATGGAGTCCTGCGGGATATCCCACTGCTCCATGGCCAGACGGATGCCCTGCCGGTAGTATTCATTGGCGTGGGGGCCGTGGAGGATCAGTTCGGCCTCGGCCCTGTTGAGCCATACCTCGGCAGCATTGAGGAAATCCACCGGCATCGTGGCGGCATAAAGACGTTCGGCGGGGCCTGAGATCTCGTCCCAGTTGACCGAGCTGAAGACCAGCTCGTCCAGTCCGTTCTCGAGCCCTTTGTATTCGCCGTGGATGTTGGGTTCGACCCAGTAGGTGAGACGCGGGTCATGGGACTCGATCAGCCAGTTGACCAGTTTGGCGCTCATCTTCCAGGGCATCACTTTGTAGGTCTCCGACCAGGCATTGTAGTGGTACTGGTCGTTCAGCGAGAAAAGACGTGCGCCCTGTTCATTGGTCTCGATGAGCTCTTCCTGCAGGCATTCGCGGATCACCTGCTCACAATATTCCGGGGCGGCAAAACGGGCGCGTATGGCCAGCCGCAGACGGAACGAGTTGGCAAACCGGGCCCAGTACTCCAGATGGTTGTCGTAGAGCGGGTCGAAACCCGGATAGGCATCCTCGGGGTCGCCGTTCCTGATGATCTCCACGGCGGCCTTGAGGGTGTCCATCATGCTTTTGTAGATGAACTCCTGGGGATCATATCTGGGGAGCAGCTTGCCTGTGTTGCCCCAGCCACCGTCGCTGTAAGGGATGTCGCCGTAAAGGTCGGTGATGCGCGTGTAGTTGCAGATGGCCACCACGTTGGCCATGGCATGACGCAGGGCGTTCCTGCCGGGTCCTCCCTGCGTCTCCAGACGTACCACGTTGATCAGACGCATGGGATCGGAAAAGGAACGACGCAGTACCTCCATGTAGTCGTCGGTGTAGAGCTGGTCGCGGTACTGGTCGTGCGGACGCCCCGTATTGTGGGGAACCACGTAGCAGTGACTGTACTGGGCACCGAAGAAAAGCATCAGCTTGCGATGGTTCTGTGCATTGCCGAAGGTGGTCTTGATGGCATTGGCGAAGAGATATTCGTTATCCAGATGCGTCAGGGCATTGGGGTTGTTGTTCATCTCTACCAGCGACCCTGAGCAGGAGGAGAGCAGAAGCATCAGGGTGACGAGCGGTATGATCCGTCCTTTTTTCATGGTTCCTGTATCTTTTATTAGCCGGTTCATGTTTTTGTTTCAGAAGGCGATCCTGAAGTTGATCCCCAGGCTGCGGGGGGTGGGCAGGGCATGGTTCTCGAAGCCGTTGCCTATGTTGCCGCTGTTGAATCCCGACTCAGGGTCGGCATCCGGCGAGGCACGGTAGATGAAGAAAAGGTTCCTGCCGATGAAGGAGATGTTGAGCGAGGAGACGGGGGTTTTTCTGAGGATCCTTTTCGGGAAGGAGTAGCCCAGGATCATTTCCCGCATGCGCACGTTGGTGGCGTCGACGATCCATTCGGAGGCGATGTCGTTGGCGTAGATGTTGTACCACCGCCAGATGGGCTGGATGGGGATGTCGTTGGGCCGGCCGTTCTTTTCCAGCACTCCTTTCTCGTAGTAGCCGTCGGGTTCCACACCCGGCAGGGGCGTTTGGTAGTTGGTGCCGGGGTCATGGGTGGCGTACCATTCGGCGCGGCCTTCGAGGGTCTCTTCGGCATTACCGAAGAGACAACGCATGGCCTTGCCCCAGGAGAAGAACTCCCCGCCCACCTGCATATCGATCAGGAAACTCAGGTCGAAACCTTTCCAGTGTACTTTGTTCTGGATGCCTCCGAGGAAGTCGGGCTGGATGTCGCCCAGGCGGGTGATCTCGCCCTTTTGGGCGAAGCCGTTCTCGTCGATCAGCTTGTTCCCGAACTTATCGCGTTTGTAGTCGAGGCCGTAGATGCCGCCGAAGGGTTCGCCCGGCCTGGCCTGGATGGAGGCCGACCAGAGGGTGCCCAGCACCAGCTTCTCAAGACTGGGATGGATCTCCTCGACGATGCTGCGGCTGGTGGAATAGTTGATGGTGATGTCCCAGGTGAAGCCGCTCTCCGTACGTACAGGCGTAGCATGGAACATCAGCTCCACCCCGTGCCCCTTGATCTTGCCGGCGTTGAACTTCTTGCTCGAATAGCCGGTGAAAGGAGAGAGCGGCACCGACATGATCTGGTCCTGGGCATATCCCCGGTAATAGCTCAGGTCGATCTCGATACGCCGGTTGAAAAACATCAGGTTGGTCCCTGCCTCCCATCCTTTTTTCTGTTCCGGTTTGAAATCATAGAAAGGCAGGGTGCTGCTGACACTTCCCGTGGGATAGGTATAATCGGGGTGGATGAAGTAGTACTGCTGGGTGGCATAGGGCGAGGTGTCGTTGCCCACCGCGGCGTAGGAAGCCCTCACTTTCCCGAAGGAGAACCACCAGGCGTCGAGATCGAAGGCGTCGGTGAAAACGAAACCGATGTTCTCGGAATGGTAGAAGTAGGAATTGTTCTGGGGGGGCAGGGTGGACGACCAGTCGTTGCGGAGGGTGAAATCGACGAAGAGGTAATCCTTGTAGCTGACCGAGCCCAGCCCGTAGGCCGACCAGACCGCTTTTTCCGAGAGATATTCGCCGGAAGAGGTGCCGGTGGTGTTGCTCATGTGATAGAACCCGTCGATGTTGAACTGGCTGCCGTAGCCCGAGAGGCTCTGGTACTGGTGGTAGCGGTAGTTGCCGCCGAGACTGGCGCTCACGGTGAAAGCCTCTGAAAGCTTTTTATTGAAGGTGAGGAGGAAGTCGGAGTTCCACTCCAGCACGTTCTGCTGGTAGAGCGACAGATGTCCGCGGCTGGTGGTCTTGGAGTTGTTGGCCTGCCACTCTTTGGCTTTGAAGGTGTAGAAATCGAGACCGGAGCGTCCCTGCAGGGTCAGCCATTCGGCGAAGTGGATCTTCATGGCCAGGGAGGTCATGACCCTGTTCTTCTCATCGCGTGTGCCCACTTTCTCCAAGACCCAATAGGGATTGCCCGAGTAGATATCGGACATCCAGTTCTTTTCCACGCCGTTTTCGTCGACGATGTTGTTCCTGAGGTCTTCGAGCCGCAGGTTGCGGGGCAGGAACTCGAGCATGTAGACGGGGTTGCTGTCGTCTTCGCTCAGCATGGGACGGTTGTAAACGTGTTGCCGGACGTAGGTGATGCGGCCGTCCATTTCGATGATGTTGCCCATTCTGGCATCGCCCCTCAGGTTGATGGTCTGCCGGTCGAGCTTGTTGTTGGGTACCAGTCCGAAAGCGCGCACGTCGGAGAAGGAGAAGCGGGTGCGTGATCTGTCGTTGCCGCCTTCCAGGGCGAGGGTATTGGAGATGTTGGAGCCGTGGCGGAAGTAGTCACGGTAGTTGTCGGGCTGGGGTGTAAAGGGTTGTTCCACGCCCAGCCAGTTGATGCGGGGTTGTCCGTCCATCACGGGTCCGAAGCTCCATACCCAGGGGTATTCGGGTGAGGGCACACCTTCTTTGGTGATGGGGGGATAGACGCCGTAGGCGCCCAGGCCGTAGGTGTTCTGCAGGCGGGGCAGCACCAGGGGGGTCTCGTGGGTGTAGGAGCTGCTGAAGGTGATCCCCAGTTTGTTGGAGCGGCTGCCGCTCTTGGTGGTGATGAGCACCACGCCGTTGGCGCCGCGGGAGCCGTAGGCCGCGGCGGCGGCCGGCCCCTTGAGGATGGAGATGCTCTCGATGTCGTCGGGATTGATGTCGGAGAGGCCGTCGCCCATGTCGCGGCCGCCCCACTGGCCCGCCTGTCCCAGGCTGCTGGCGTCCATGGGCACGCCGTCGATGACGAAGAGTGGTTTGTTGCTGCCCAGCAGGGAGGAGATGCCGCGGATGACGATGCGGCTGGAGCCGCCCACACCCGAGGCGGTACGGCTCACCTGCAGGCCGGCCACCTTGCCCGAGAGTGCGTTCATGATGTTCTTGTCACGGGCCTCGCTCACCTCCTCGCCTTTGACCTCCGAGACGGCATATCCCAGGGCCTTGGCCTCACGCTTGATGCCCAGGGCCGTGACCACCACCTCGCCGAGTTGTTCGCTGGCCTCCTGCAGACGGATGGTACGGCCGCCGGCCATCGCCGCGGCAGGGATCACCACCTTGTCGTAGCCGATGAAAGAGATCTCCAGGAGAGCATCACCCGAAGGCACCGGGATACGAAAACGACCGTCGGGGCCTGTGATGGTCCCTGTAGTGGTGCCCCGAAGCATGATGTTGGCACCCGGGATGGTCTCGCCCGTGCCGGCATCGACGACCCGCCCCCGTACCTCCTTCAGACGGAAAGCCGCCGGAGGAGCCACTACCACCATTCCCGGAGCAGGCAGACGATAATGCAGACCCGTGCCGGCAAGCACGCTGTCCATAAGGGTCGTGAAAGGCACTTTCTTCATCCTGACAGTCAACACTGAATCAAAAACGGGAAGGGCATCGTTGAAATAGAAGGAATAACCGCTCTCGGCAGCTACACTCCTCAGTATATCACGGAGGGTGGCATGGTCCTTCCGCAGGGAGACCAGCGGGACGCTTTCCTGGGCAAATGATGCCAGAAAGAGGCCGGATGAAAGAAAAAGCAGCAGGATCATTTTTTTCATGGCTCCGGGTTTAGGGTATGAAAAGGGTGTAATGCAAACGAAAAAAGGTCTTTTTTACATAATGACAATCGAACCTCGCCGACTACTTCGTCTCCGGCCGGAAAAAACAATGCCGGTGGTTCTCAGTCAGGCGTTTTTTGCGCTTGCAGAGGGAGAAAGAAAGGTTCAGACGCGCAGGTAGATCCTGTTCCTGTGGAGGTAGAGCAGGACAAGCCATTCGAGGGTGACCACACCCAGGGCGAGCAGGGCGGGACCGTAGTCGCCCAGCAGCAGGGCGAACGAGCCGAGGAAAAAGCTGGAGGTGGCTTGCCAGTCGACCATCCGGTGCAGCATGTAGATGGTGATGGAGTTCAGGCCGATGACACGGAAGAAGAAACTCCACCGTTCCCATTTCTTCACATCGATGATGTAGTAGAAAAGGGCCAGGAGGAGGAAGCTGAGGCCGGCGGTGAGCATGTCGAAGGGGACGGTCCAGTTTTTCTTGATGATGGGATAGTGGGGGTGAAGGAGGATGGCTGTGACGACGAGGAGGGTGCCTGCGCCGGTGAGGAGGAGGCTTTTACGTCCGCTGGCGGCGGTGCCGTCGCGCAGGATGCCGCCGGCCAGCGCTCCCAGGAGGGTCACCGTAGTGGCCGAGACGATGCAGAGGAGACCTTCGGGGTCGTAGGTGCCGCCGTAGAGATGTCCCGGAAGGAAATGCTGGTCGATCCAGGCATTGATGCTGCCCTCAGGGGTGAGCACCCCTGCCCCGTAACCCGGTACGGGCACCAGGAGCTGCAGCACGGCGATAAAGGCCCAGATACCTGCCAGCCAGAGAAAACGTGCCCGCCAGGTGCGGGTGTAGAGCAGGATCAGCGAGGCAAAAAACCACGCCAGACCGATCTGCCCCAGGACGCTGGCAATACGCGGATCAGCAAAGCCGTGCTGGAAGACACCGTTGTAAAAAATGCCGAAAAGGATCAGCAGGGTCACCCGCCGGAAAAGACGACGGAAGAGAACCCCCCGTTCAATGCCACGTTCTTTCTTGGCCAGGATGGAATAGGGTATCGCCACCCCGGAGATGAACATGAAAAGCGGGAAGATCAGGTCATAGAAATGGAACCCTTCCCAGGCGACATGGTGGAGTTGCCGCGTGAGCGCCATAAACCCTTCGGAACCGGAGGCTTTGGCAAGATGGATGAAGATGGCCGAACCTCCCATGATCCAAAACATGTCAAACCCCCTTAATGCATCGAGGGATACCAGCCGGTGAAAAACTTTTTCCTGTGCCATGATGAACGTGTTAAGGGTGAAAAGGTAGACAATCGGAAAAGATGATGTTCCTGCGCAGGACAGGATCTTTGAGAATATCAAAAAAATCCTCCAGATAAGAGAGCATATGTTTTTTTTCTTTCTCGGGGAGATAGGGGAATTTGCGTATCACCTGTTCCATCTCGTCTTGCCGCTGAAGGAAGAGGTTTGCGGCCCGTTCGGTGATGCTGTCGGGGAGGCAGGGGCCGCGGTAGAGACGTTCACGGACGCTCTCCAGACCGGTGTTCTCCGCCGGAATGGCGTAGGGAGCATCCACCAGTCCGGAATAATCGAAATCGTACGGGATGACGAGTGCCTGGGGATGATGGATGTCGAGGGGTTTGATCACCTTCACGTTGTGTTGGCCTGTCAGCGACCAGTCGGTATTGCCGATCATGTACTCAAAGAGGGCGACCCGGGCCATGCAGAAAGGTTCGATATCGGTAAACCCGACGGCCCCGCTCTCGATACGGACGGCATCCAGGCGTTTGGTCAGTCCTTTGAGCGGCTCGATGAGAAAACCGTATTTGGTATAGACTCCTCTTTTTTTGCGGGTGGTGTCGACATAGGTCATCTCCACCAGCCGTACCCGGAAGCTTTGCTTGGTGAGCCGGTTGTAAATCTTATAAATAAGGTATTCTTTGAGCAGCAGCGTCTCGTACATCCGGGGGTCTTTGCATTGGGTGACGAACTTCATCGCCCCGGTCCGGTCGAGGTAAGGGTTGTCGAAATCGGCTTTCTTGATGTTGAGCTTGAAAGGCGGGTAAGAACAATAGTTGCGACGGAACTCTCCCCGTGCTTTGATCTTCACAGGTTTCTCGACCCAGGAACTGTCCTCCAGCTGGATGCGCAGGATGGCCTTTTGGTATTCCGGCTTGTATCGGCGCCTGCGGTATAGTTTGCCGTCGTAGATGAGCGAAAGACGTACCAGCCGGTCTCTTCCGAAAAGATCCCATTCCTTTTCGGGGGTGATGACGATGACCCCGGCACTATCAACCGCTTCCTGCTGCTGCGCCCGCAGGGAGAGGGAAAGAAACAGGAACAGGGCCGTGAGGATATAAAAGGAGGAACGGGTGCGGGAATGAGTATACATTGCAGAACAGATGGTTCAGATTAAGATCTTGATGATGAACAGGGTGATGCCGAGGATGAGCCCGATGAGGAAAAGGAGGTAGGACAGGTTGAGGAACCTTGTTTTGCGTGAGATGACCCGGCTGAGGAAGTAGAGGTCGACGCTCAGGTTCTCGTAGATCATGTCGTTGGAGGCGAGCATCTCCTCAACATATTTCAGATAGTCCCCGATGGGTACCTTCTTGTGATGGGTGAGGGAGAACTGCAGGGGGCTTTGCATCACGAGGAACTTGTCGAGGTGGAGGTCGGTGCGGGTGGCCAGGATGGCAAAGGTGATGGCTGCCAGCGAGAAGATCAGGAAGATCAGGAAAGGGATGTGGTCGGAGAGACTGTGTAGACGGCTGTTGTTCCAGAAAAAGGCCGACCCGGAGAGAAAACCCAGCACCCCCGTGATGAGAAGGGTGTTGATGCTGATGATCAGGTTGGCTTTGCTGTCCATGATGCCGATCAGGGCGATCTGGCCCCGGATGGTCACCCGGAACAGGGTTTCCTTGCCACCCCCCTTGGCGTACTTCCTGGGTAAGGAAACTTCTATTTCGTTCATGATACCTGTTTTGTTCTCATAAAGATAAAGAATATCCTCTTTAGGAAAATCATTTAAACGAAAGAAAATCCCTTCCTTTTTTTGGGTGTATGGGATCCTGATGAAACGACTGGCAAGTGTTTGCGAAAGATCGAAGGGAGTGTAATGCATTGATATGCAATAATTGACAGTGCTATTTATTTAGAATAGTTTTAAATTAGATACAGGTGAAGTAGTTAAACGATTTAGATTTTGGAAGTATTTGGAAATTCAGATAATATTGCACTTAGAATGCACGGAATGGTATTCTGATTTGGTGTTTATATTCAGGTTGGTTCTTTGATAATTTTTGTGTACCCTATATCTCAATCGTTTGAAAAGGAATTTAAACGATTAAATGAATTCTTCATTTTTCAAACCTAAACCTAATACCAATGAAGCGTAAATTTTTCGTGTCTCTACTGCTTTTGCTGGCAGTAATGGCCGGTGTGTACGCCCAGGAGCGGGTGATCACCGGCACGGTGACCTCAGCGAAGGATGGTTCTCCCATACCGGGGGTGACTGTTCTCGTGAAAGGTACGAGCGTTGGGGCCATTACGGACGCCAACGGCAAGTATTCCATCAAAGTGCCTGCCGGTGCCAAGGTGCTTCATTTCTCTTTTGTAGGGATGGAGACCAAGGAGGTGCCGATCGGCTCGTCGAATGTGATCGACGTCCAGCTCACCGAAAAAACGGAGCAGGTAGGTGAGGTGGTGGTGACCGCTTTGGGGATCAAGCGGCAAGAGAAAGCTCTTGGATATGCGGTCAGTACCATCAATGCTGATGAGATCGTACAGTCGGGAGCTACCAACTTTGGTTCGGCCATGTATGGGAAGGCGGCCGGTGTGCGAATCCAGACAGCGCCGGGCGGTCCTACCAGTGCCGTGACCATCAATGTCCGGGGGCTCAACTCGATCAACTTTAGCAGTCAACCCCTGATCATCGTCGACGGTGTCCCCATCCGCAACGGCGAAGCCAACAACACCAGCTACTGGGGCGATCAGCGTATCCGAGGCAACGGTCTTCTGGACATCAACCCTGAGGACATCGCCAGCATCTCGGTACTGAAAGGGGCCTCCGCCTCGGCTCTCTACGGATCGGAAGCCGCCAACGGGGTGATCGTTATCGAAACCAAGAAAGGCCGTCATACCAAAGGTGTGGGCATCGACTTCAATTACCGTTACCTGAATCTCACACCTGCTTTTACACCGCCTTTCCAGAACGAATACGGTCCGGGGTATACTCGTGAGATCAACCAGACCTATTTCGGTGCCGATGAAGATGGCTGGGTGTACGAGGACCTCGATCACGACGGTACTCCGGAGACCCCGCGTCCCATCTACCGTTCCTATGCTCAGTTCGGTCCCAAGTTCGACGGCCGTATGGTGATCGGCTGGGATAACAAAATGCATCCATATGTTGCCCAGCCCGACAACTGGAAAGAGATGTTCCGCACCGGTTTCAACTCGGAGGCCAATATCGCCTTCAGCAAGGCCGGGGATTTCGGTAACTTCCGCTTTTCTTACACCCGTCTTGATTACCGGGGTGTGCAGCGCGGAGGACATACCAACAAGAACACTTTCAACCTCAATACCACTCTGCAACTGTCTAAACGTCTGACGGTGGACATCACCATGAACTATGTGAACCAGTACGTCCGGAACCGGCCTTACAAGATCGACCGTATCACCAATAACTACGGAGGTTTCTTTAGCCGGTTCGATGACATGCAGTGGTATCTGGACAACTACAAGACTTCCAAGAACTATTATTTCCGCGTGGGCAACCAGCCCAGTGCCACTCCGGAAGAGAATCTGCAGTACCGCCTGAGAGCTACGGCATTGCTCGATTTCTTCTGGCGGACTTTGCGTGACCTCAACGAGGAGTATACCAACCGCCTCATCAGCAGCGCCACGATGCGATGGGAGCTCACCGACTGGCTTTCGTTCCGTGGACGTGTAGCAGAGGATTACACCTTCATGCATACGGAACAGCGCAACCACAACAAATATCCTCTTGCTATAGGCAATTCCGGTGGTTTCAGCATGAGAGACGACAAATACGGCAGACTGTACGGAGATGCTCTCCTGTCGCTCAACAAAAAGTTGGGGGATGATTTCCATCTGATCGTGAATGCCGGCTTCCAGGGTCGTCATGAATACACCACTTACATCTCTGCAGGAACACGTGGAGGATTGAGTTCGGAGAACTGGTTCTCGCTCAATGCTTCGGTGAACACCGGCACACGTAATGGTTACGGTTCTTATTCCGAACTGTTGCGCTATGCCTGGTTGGGTACGGCCAGCCTCAGTTTCCGTGATTATGCTTTCGTGGAGTTCACCGGCCGTAATGAATCCTCATCCACCCTTCCTCCGGGAAGCAATACCTTCTTCTATCCTTCGATGAATGCCAGTTTCATCTTCTCGGATGCCTTTACTTTGCCGGATGTGATTAACTACGGTAAGTTCCGTGTCTCTTACGGGATCGTGGGGAACGCTCCGCCCATGTATGCTGCCAACAACGCCTACAACCAGGGCAACATCAACGGGATTGTCTACAACACTGTCTCAAGCAGCTACGGCAATGACAAGATCCGTCCCGAGAAAAAGGCTGAGTTCGAGACCGGTCTTGAGATGAAGTTCTTCCAGAACCGGCTGGGTTTTGAGTTCACCTATTACAACAACCAGATCAGCGATCAGATCCTGTGGCTTACCGTTCCTCCGACAGTGGGGGCAGGACGGATGCTTACCAACGTGGGTGAGCTTTCCAACCACGGCTATGAGTTCAGCATGTATGGTTCTCCGCTGATGAGCAAGGACATGGAGTGGACGGTGCGCGGCAACTTCGCGATCAACCGCAACAAGGTGGTCCGCCTGATGGAAGGGGTCGACCGTCTGACCCATCGCAACATCGATGCAGGTGCAGCCCTTATCGTCTCGGAACCGGGTGAACCCATGGGTGACATCCTGGTCTACCTCCCCAAACGTGACGAGAACGGCAACTACATCGTCAACGATCCCGATGGTCTCTATGAGATCGATTTCAGCGAGATGAAGAAAGTGGGGAATGCCACACCCAAGATCGTGGGAGGTATCGGAAGCTATTTTGACTACAAGGGCATTTTCCTCGATTTTGGCATCGACTACCGCTTCGGTGGGTCGATCGTATCTTTGCCGAGTCAGTACATGAAAGGAGCCGGTATGTTTGAGGAGACCCTCAAATACCGTGACAAGGAACACGGCGGCATTTCCTATTACATCGATCCGGCGACCAACCAGAAGATCGCCACCGATCAGGATCATGGCCCCAACGGTGAACGTGTTTTCCATGACGGCCTGATCCTTCCCGGTGTCAAATCCAGCGATGGTTCGCCCAACGATATCATCGTCGATGCAGCTACCTATTACATGAACACCTTCACCTGGGGTGCCAACCCCGCTTGGGGGATTCCTTACAGCCGTTATGATGATGCTGTCAGGAAGAACGACTACGTCAAGATGCGTGAGATGTCGTTGGGTTACAACCTGCCCAAAACGCTCGTGAGCAAGCTCGGATTCCAGAACATCCGTGTGTCGATCACAGGTTACAACCTCTTCTACATCTATCGCACCTTCAAGGATTTCGATGCTGAGACGACGCTTGGGACCAACTGGGTCAATGCAGCCGTCGTGGGCGGTTCTACTTCCGCTGAACGCAGCATTGGATTTTCTATCCGTACCAGTTTCTAATGTTGACAAAAACGATTGATCATGAAAAGTGTCAAAAAATATTCCCTGATGACCTTCGTGGCGACCGTTGTGCTGCTGTTCAGCGGTTGCAGCGATGACCGGCTGGCCGAGCTGTATCCCAACCCGCAGAAGACCAGTGTGGCCACCGTCGACAATTTCTTTACAGGTGTGCTGAAAAGCGCCAATGATGTTGTGATGCCCTGGTATTGGAGGTTCTTCGTGGTGGAACAGCCTACCATGGGGCATTATACCCAGGTGATGGGTTGGTTCAATGGCAAAGACCAGTACATTCCCCCGGCAGCTGCCATGGAATGGCGGTGGAACCAGTATTACAATGGTGTCATGACCCAGTACCGTGTGATGCAGAAGCTCTATGACGAGCTCAGCGACCAGGACAAGTCGGATTATCGCATCTTCATGCTGGCCGCTACCATCTTCTTTTACGACCAGACCGAGCAGGTGGTGGACATCTACGGTGATATCCCCTGGTCGAAGGCAGGGATGGTAAGGGAGACGGGAGACCTCAACGCTTCGCTGCCTCCCTATGACAAGGCGGAGGATATCTACAACGCCATCCTCGACGATCTCAAGAAGATCGCGGAGGAGCTCAACAGCCTTGAGGTGCCCTCCTTCTATGCTTCGCTCTTTGCCAAGAAAGACTATCTGAACGACGGTGACATCACCCTCTGGAAGAAGTATGCCAACTCACTGCGTCTGCGCATGTTGTTGCGGGTGTCGGCAGTTCCCGAATTCCAGGCCCGGGTGCAGCAGGAGATCACCGAGATCCTCACGAAGCCCGATGTCTATCCCGTGATAGATAACAACGATGAGAACATCATGCTGGATGCCGGAGGCCCCGATCTTTATGCCACCACTTCCAGCATGCACGGCGGGATCTGGCAGGCCATGGCTACGTGGGGACAGTATGATATCGCTCCTTATGCCATGGTCGATCATATGGTGAAACACCACGACCCGCGTCTGGTGATCACCTTTGATCCCAACAAGAATGGGGTCTATGTGGGGATGAACCCCCTGGATGACGCCTCGGTGCAGAACCAGCAGGCTTCCGATGGTCTGGTGGCGCGTTACGATACCTCCACCTTCATGCGTAACCACTATTTCCCTGGTTTTGTGATCTCGGCTGCCGAAGTGAGCTTCATCAAGGCAGAGGTGTTGTTGCGGGGTGGTCAGGATGCTTTGGCCAGAGCCGCCCTGCTCCAAGGGACCCAGCAGTCGATCGAGTTCTATTACCGTATCAACGCCACCGGTGATTATCGCGATCCTATCCCCATGAACGCCGACAGTGTCTCGCAGTATCTGTCCGATCTGGGGGCCGCTTGGGATGCTGCCGCGGACGAGGATGCCAAACTTACGCTCATCGCCGAGCAAAAATGGATCAACAGCGGCCTGGGAGGTATGCCCCAGACATGGGCCGAGGTGCGCCGCCTCGACAAACCGGTCTTTTACTTCATGAAAGATACCCAGAGCGGCCAGAACTGGCCTCCCGTACGCTGGCTCTATCCCGAGTCGGAGAAAAAGCTCAATGCTGCCCATTACGAGGAAGTTAAAGACAAAGACGACCTCAATGTGCGGATCTTCTGGGATGTCAACCCACCGGTCTACCCTGAACCGTAGAGATCGCTTATCGGTAAAAAAGGGGGATGCTGTGCCATCCCCCTTTTTCTTTTTCTTGTTTTTCTTGCTCAATGAAATACTTATCCGATGGGGAAAAAGAAGATGCTCCCAATCTGCCTCTTGCTGCTCTTCTTGTTGGCAGGTTACCTTCACGCAGATACCATTCCCATTCCTCCGGCAGGATGGTCGGTGGTGGCGGTGAGCAGTGACAATACGAACCATCCTGCCGCCCACGCTTTCGACGGAGATACCACCACCTGGTGGGCTCTCTACAATGCAGCA
The DNA here is from genome assembly GCA_964599235.1 of uncultured Rikenellaceae bacterium. Lineage (GTDB taxonomy): Bacteria > Bacteroidota > Bacteroidia > Bacteroidales > VadinHA17 > DRPN01. The sequence continues at coordinate 82,311 of CAZRDX010000018.1, read as the reverse complement.
GGTTATTCTTTGCCCGGTGAGATCATCATCGATCTGGGAGAAGATCACGATGTGGCAGGGTTCAGTTATCTTCCCAACCTGAAATCACCCTCCACGAGAGCCGACAGCTTCGCCGTTTTTGTCTCTGATGATCCTGGTAAATGGGAAGAAGCGGCCTTCAGTGGTATCTTCGACTGGCTCGATGAGGAGGACGTGGCCCGTCGCACTTTCTTTTTCGGCCCTGTGAAGGGACGGTATGTCAAAGTCCTGTACGTGACCAATGTTTCCCAGACCAGTGAGAACGTGCATACCTGTGATCTGCGTTTGTATGAGAGTACGGAACCGCCGGATCGTTACCGTCATAATCAGCAAATATCTTTCCCGCATATCCCCGAACAATACACCCGCGACCGACGGCTGGTGGTGCATCCCCGTTCGTCGGAAGGTCTTCCGGTAACGTTGGAACGATTGGAAGGCCCTGTCTCTTTGCATGGAGACACGGTGCTGTTCGGAAATCTCGGCGGGCTTGTCCGGCTTCGAGCACGTGTGGAAGGTAACGACACCCTCTATCCGCAAACGGTGGTGCGTACTTTCCGTCTCATCGATCTTGCCCTTTTCTATCCTCGGATCTTTTCTCCTCTTCTGGAGACAGAACCGGTGTGTATGCCTCTTTTGATGGAATATCCCCTCTGGTTCCATGCGTCCATAGAACATCCCGATCAGCTTCGTATCTCATCGTTCGAGGTGACGGTCGATGGCGATCCGGTCCCCGTAACATCTGAGGGGGCTGTGGCCGTGGCACGATGGGCCCCCGTAAACTATGGGGCCCATACGGTGCATGTTACGGCGGGGGCCAGCAACGGCAATGCCACCGCACGCGATTATGTGGTGACGGTCACGCCCGATGCACCGTCACGTCAGGTGCGGGGGCTCGATCATGTGCTCATTAACTTTCCTTCACCGGGACGCGTGCACAGCGATACCCTGCGATTGCCCCAGTTCGTGGGCGGTTATGCCCATCTCACGGGTCACCTCACGATCACTTGTCCTGCCATTGAAGGGGGTTGTGACGATTGGGACCGGACAGCCCGTCTCGAAGTGATGGATCCAGCAGGCAACTGGATCGAGATCGTTCGTTACATTACACCTTACGGGGTGGCATGCGACCACACCCTCGATCTCACAGACTACATGTCACTGCTGCAGGGGAAGGTGCCGTATCGTCTGACCATCGATACCTGGGGAACAGGTGGCTGGGAGGTGACATTCGACATGGACTATGAAAGCGGTGTGCCTCAATATCCTTACGGCCGGGTCTATCTCCTGTGGAACAGGAGCTTCCCATTCGGGGATCCTGCCAACCTCCAGCCTGTTCCACCGGCTGAGGTCCCCCTTCCCCGACAGGTGGAAGCTCTCTTCCTTGACCTTGTGACCACCGGCCACGGATGGGGAAGGAACAATTCCCAAAATGCGGCCGAATTTTACCATGCTGTCAACTATCTCGATGTCAGCGGACAGCGACTTACACAAGATCTCTGGCAACGATGCGATCCTAATCCCGACGGCTGTACGGGCCAGCATGGTACATGGTATTACGACAGGGCCGGCTGGTGTCCCGGTTCCATCGCTCGTTTGTACAGGTACGACCTCTCAGAGAAAAAAGAGGAGGATACCCTTCATATCACCTATACTTTCGATCCACGTTATGTAGATCAGTGCCATCCTCACAATCCTGATTGTATCTCCGGGACCACCTGCCCCGACTGCAAGGATGGTTTCAATCCCATTTTTACCGTATCTGCCAATGTGGTTGTCTTTTCCCACCAATTTGTGACCCATATCCCTGAGGGACCGGAGCCCTTCCGGGAAAGCGCGTCACTCCCTCTTGAGGTATGGCCCAATCCGGTGAGCGACTACCTCCATTTTCTGTGCGAGGAACCCCTGGAAGATATCTTTCTCTATCTTTTGGATGAAAAAGGAAGGATCCTGGCACAATACCATTTCGGAGACAACGTTTCTCTATCATCCTTCCTCCTGGACATGTCGCAAAGGCCCTCGGGTGTCTGGTTCATAGGGATCATTTCCGGAGGACGCAGTGCTCTTCGCAAGATCGTGGTGAAACGATAAGTTTGGTCGATACTGAGGAGTTGAGACCAAAAAAAAGAGCGGGGAATTTTCCCCGCTCTTCCTTTTTCAGGTGGGTCATTACAGTTCTTTGATCCGTATGTTGCGGAACCAGACCACATCGCCGTGGCCCAGGAACCCGATGTGTCCTTGCTCTCTCTGGAGTCCGGGATGATCTTTATGATCGAGGGTCCCGTGTTTACTGGCTTCCCGTATGTCGCCGTCGAGGATGACGTGGCCGTTGAGGGTGACCCGTATGTGGCTGCCCTTGACGTAGATCTCTTCGCTGTTCCATTCTCCCACAGGCTTCAGGTAACCCCGTCTGGCCGGGATCACCCCATACACCGAGCCGTGGTACTGGTATGGTTTCAGATGGGCATAGATGGGAGCGGTGTTGTCGAGCACCTGGATCTCCATGCCCACATAGGCGGCGTCACCTTTCAGCGGGGCACGGATGCCGATGCCGTTGTTGGCCCCCGGCGTGAGCCTGAAATCAAAACGAAGGATGAAATCCTTGTACTCCTTCGCGGTGTACAGGTTGCCGTGGGAACCGCCCTTGGGTCTGACCGCGATCATCCCCTCTTCCACCACATAGTCGGTCTTGTTCCCCACCCAGCCGCTGAGGTCCTTGCCGTTGAAGAGCGGTACGAAGCCTTCAGCTTTCTCTTCGGATGATACCTGATAACCTGTGGCAGGTATCTCGCGGATGTAGATGTCACGGAAAGCCAGGTCGGTGCCGTGGGCCTGCAGCTCGATGGGACCTGTGGGGAAGATGGGACGGCTGCGGTCCCAGTAGTTCTCCAACGGCACATGGTCGACCACCAGGATGCCGTTGAGCCAGACGGTGACGATGCTGTCGATCATGATGATGTGGAAAGTGTTCCATTCTCCTACGGGGTTGTCGGCCACCACCAGCGGCGTGCTTCTGTTACGTTTGTTGTTGTACAGTCCGCCAGAGCCTACCTGGGCACCCACATTGCGGCGTGATGTGTCCCAGATCTGCACCTGGGGCGTGCCGCGCAGATAGATGCCGCTGTCGCCTCCTTTTGTGATCCGCCAGTCGACCCACATCTCAAAATTGCCGTACTGTTTCACGGAAACCAGGTTATGCCCTTTCCCGTTGAAAACGATCGTTCCGTCCCGCACCGTCCAGTGCTGGTGCATCTCCTTGTCCGCCTCTTTTTGTTTGCGTTTCAGCTCTTTGGGGTCCATTTTTGCCAGCTGGACAGGGTTGGCTACGAACCCTTTCCATCCGGAGAGATCCTTGCCGTTGAACATTGCGACGAACCCTTCGGTGTCAGGCATCTTGCTGAGGTAATCCTCGATGCGGGCTTTGAGATAATCGCTCTCTTCTCCCGTGATCTGTTCCCTGGCCTGGGTGAGGAGAGTTTTTACGATCTTTCCTTCCATGCCCGGTTTTCCGTCGGGAGTGGGCAAGGCGATCTGTGTGACGGCACGGGCTGCGGCATCGCGTACCTCTGCATCGGGGTCGTCCAGGTACCGTCCTGTCCAGACAAGAGCGGGGAAGATATGGAGTCGGCCGGCGGCCCTGAGTACCTCCGTTTTTTCATCGCTATCCCGGCAGAGAGGCATGATCTTGCGCAGCTGGAGGAGTTTTTGTTCGTCGGGAAGTCCGGCTTCCGCGATCATCTTCACGAAAGCGAGCACTGCCTTTTTGTGATAGCTGTTCTCCTTGTCCGCGGCGATGCGGCGCAGCACTTCCGCGGCGTCGGGGTTTTCCCACCGGGTGAGGGCCTCGAAGGCAGCCCGGCGGGCACTCCCCTCAGAGGAGAAAAAGAGCTGTTCGGCGGTGTTCAGGGCCTCGGTCGTGCTCAGCGCAGGCAGGATGGCGATGAGCCTTTCCTTTTGATCGGTGCGGTCCATCTCTTTCAGAAGATCCGCCAAGGCCGTCTTTGTGTCGGTGCTTTTCCTGATGGCACGGACGACCGCTTCCCGGGCAGCTTCCGTCTCCCGGTCGTTCTGTGCGGTGAGCAACAGAGCCATCAACTCTTTCAGGTGGGTGGGGTCTGCCGTGCCGGGGAGGGCGTTCCAGGCGGCAGCCCGTACCAGAGGATCGGGGGAGGTGCATTCCTGCAGGATCATGTCGAGGTAGTTGCTCCCGCCACGGGCTCCCAGCACTTCTAAACATGCGGCGCGGGCGGCTCCCCGGCTCTCGCGGGCGGTAGCAGCCACGCGGGGGAGGTCATCCGCTCCGACCACGGTGAGGAGCAGAGCCTTGGTGGTGGCCGCATCCCGGCCCGTGCGGAGGTGTTCGAGCAGGGCAGGCAGTGCGTCGTGACCTTGCAGGCTGACCAGCGCTGTCAGGGCCGCCTGTCGCACGAGGCTGTCCTCTTCCTGCAGCGACGACCGTACCAGCGGAAGTGCCGCCGTATCGCCGCGGCGACCCAGCATGGTGAGGATGCCGGCGCGCAACGCAGGGTCGGCTCTGCGTGCCAGGGCGATCCAACGGCCGGTGGCTTGGCTCCCGCCCAGCGTGACAGCTCTCTCCAGCAGCGCATCACGGTAAGCCTCGTCGGGTCGCTTCACCTCACGAAGCAGGAGGCTCAGAGCTTTCTCCTCATCATGCCGGGAAAAGACAAGCAATGCCGCTGTGCGGTAGGAGAGGAGTGACGGCCGGTCGCACTTGTCGAGCATGGCCTTGATGCCTTTCTTCATCAGCTTTGTTTCGTTCTGTTCCCCCAAACGGTCCAGATAAGTGACGAATGCGGCCAGGGCCATGGTGGGTTCGTAGGCATCCGTATGTTCCGCTGCCTGCCACAGTGTTTTGTATGAAGCAGGATCTCCGATGTTGGCGAGGGCCTGGAGGGTGATCCGCTGTACGGTGAGGTCCTTGATGCCCATATACTTTGTCAGCTGCGGCACAGCGGGGCGGTAATGCAGTTCGCCCAACGCCTTGATGAGCGTCGGCTGGGGGGTGGGATCCTGATGCTCCAGAGCCTTCAGGATCGCAGCGGCAGCCTGCTCACTGCCCAGTGAAAGCAGGGCCTGGGTGGCCGGCTCGCAGAGGATGCTGTCCTCAAGGAAAGATGCCACCGTGGCGACGGAACGGTCGGTGAGGACCAGATTGAACTGATGGAGAAGAAAACGACGGACCGCCGGCTCCTGACGTCTCTCCACTGCCTGGCAGAGGGCCTTCTCCAGGAAAGCCCGCTGCTGTTCATGTCCCGGTTGTGAAGCTACCCGGGCCATGCTGTTGACAGCCATACGTACGGCTGCGTCATCACCTGTGCCGGGAGGCACCAGCAGCGAGGTCAGCTCGGTGAACCCCGCTTCACCCAAAGAGAAAAGATCGTCGATCAGACGGTCCCGGTAAGCCAGGTCGTTGGCAGGGATCCGGGCCAGGATATCGGCGACCTTCGTCTCCAGGGTCCGGTTGTCCTGCGCTACCAAGAAAACGGGAAAGAGTGCCAGGAGCAGGAAGAGGGAAAAAATATGCTTTTTCATAACAAGAGAGGTTTTTGTCAGGTTAGGTTCTGAGTAAATCGTTTATTCATCCCATGCTCCACGGGGATCGCATGGGCTGGTCGATGAGCCTGTTGGCTCCCTCGTCGTTGATGAAACGTTGTTTCACGGGGTCGAACTCCAGGTTGCGACCGAGACGTACGGCGATCTTGCCAAGGTTGACAAGGGTACAGGAGCGGTGGCCGTTCTGTTCGTTCAGGGCGAACTTCTTCCGGGTCCTGACCGCCTCCGCGAAGTCGGTCATCTGAGGTTCGGGATCGGGCAGAGAGGCGATGAGCTGCTCGAGACGGGGGATGGTGGAGCGCATGCCTTTGTAGATCTTGCCGTGGGGGCCTTCGATGTAGGCGGCGTCCTTGTCGCGGTTCTCGCCGTCGAGGATGATCTTGCAGCCGTCGGCATAGGTGTATTCGATACGTCGCCAGGAACCTACGGCGTAATAGTCCTGTTGGGGGGCGTCCACCTCGATCTTTACCGGGCTGGTGTCGTCCTTCCCCAGGAGATATTGCACGGGGTCGAGGTAGTGTTGTCCCATGTCGCCGAGCCCGCCGCCGTCGTAGTCCCAGTAACCCCGGAACTTGGCATGCACATGCTCGGGGTTATAAGGCTTCCAGGGGGCCGGGCCCAGCCAGAAGTCGTAGTCGAGCTCCGGCGGTACCGGCATGGGTGGTAGGTTGGTCTTGCCACTCCAGTAAAATTTCCAGTTATAACCGGTGATGCCGCTCACGGTCACTTTGAGGGGCCATCCCAGAACACCGCTGTCGATGATCTTCTTCAGCGGCTTGACGGTGGTGCCCAGACCGTAAAAGGTGCCCCGGAAGCGGAACCAGGTGTTGAGACGAAAGATGCGGCCGTAACGCTGCACCTCCTCCACCACGCGTATCCCCTCGCCGATGGTGCGGGTCATGGGCTTCTCACACCAGATATCCTTGCCGGCACGGGCAGCCTCGACGGCCATCAGACCATGCCAGTGGGGAGGAGTGGCGATGTGGATGATGTCGATGTCGGGGCGGGCCAGCACCTCGCGATAGTCGTGGTACCCTTTTACGCCGCTGCCTGCTATGCGCAATGCTTTTTCCAGGTGCTTGCTGTCGACATCACATACGGCAAGGAGACGACCGTCGTTGTAACGGATGTGACTGCGACCCATGCCCCCCACACCGATGATGGCACGCGTGAGCTGATCGCTCGGAGCCGTGTAACCCGGCCCTCCCAAAACATGACGCGGCACGATGGTGAATGCCGCCACACCAGCCGCCGCCGTCCTGAGAAAATGACGACGACCCATCTTCTTCCGGTGATCTTCTTTTTCCATGGTGCAATGTATTTGATGTGGTTCGTGAATTCCTCCAAAAATAATGCAAAATCACCAAAAGGAATTTTCCATAACGGTTCCTTTTCGGACATTTGGATAATTGTCATTATTTTTAAACAAAAATCAGGAAACCATGAATGCACGGACAAGATCCACTTTTCTCCGATTGATTCTTTTGTTCCTTTCCGTGGTGGTGTCTGCTCAGACGAAGGTGTGGCCGCCAGTATGTGATTCTTTGAAGCAGCGTCCATATCCTCAGTGGTTTCGCGATGCCAAGTTGGGCATTTTTATTCACTGGGGGGTGTATTCGGTGCCGGCTTACGGCGGTCGGGAGTCGTATGGAGAGTGGTTCCTGCGGGGGTTGCAGACAGGGGATTCGTTGCGCACCTCTTTCCTGCGCCGGGTGTACGGTCCGGATTTCACATACCGAGATCTGGCTCCTCTTTTCAAAGCCGAGCTGTTCGATCCGCACGAGTGGGCTGTACTGTTCCGGGAGGCGGGAGCGAAATACATCGTGATGGTCACCAAGCACCATGATGGTTACTGTTTGTGGCCCAGTAAATATGCTCCGGGGTGGAACAGCATGGATGTGGGGCCCCACCGCGATCTGGTGGGAGAGCTGGCACGGGCCGTGCGTGAGGAAGGGCTGGTCTTCGGGGCCTATTATTCCCTGCCGGAGTGGAACAACCCTCTGCACCGGTGGTATACCGATCCCGACGACTCCATCGGGGCGTATGTGGAGCAGCACATGATCCCCCAGTTCAAAGAGATGGTCAGTACCTATCGGCCCAAGGTGCTCTTTGCCGACGGCGAATGGCGCAACACGGCCGCCCAGTGGCATTCGGCCGAGCTCATCGCCTGGTATTTCAACCTCATCGGCGACTCGGCCATCGTCAACAACCGCTGGGGCTATGGCTGTGATATCGGCTTCCTCACCCCGGAATACAGTTCCGGCCTGAAAGCTTCCACCCGGCCCTGGGCCGAGGTGCGGGGACTGGGACGCTCTTTCGGTCTCAACAGGAACGAGCCGCTGGAGGCTTACATGACACCTGCCGAGCTGATCAGGTTCTTTGTGACGGCCGTGGCCAACGGAGGCGGCATCATCCTCAACGTGGGGCCGCGTGCCGACGGCCAGATCCCCCTCCTGCAACAGGAGCGTCTGCGACAGCTGGGAGAGTGGCTGAAGATCAACGGCGAGGCGATCTACGGCGCCCGGATGTGGCAGCGCACCGAGGAGACCCGTCCCGTCGAGTTGCGACGTACCGATCCTGCCATCGACTTCAACTGGGTGCGGAACAGCCCGGGAGAACCCATTGCGGAAGATCATTTCACCGCCCGTTGGGAAGGATACATCAAGGTACCGGTCACCGGGAAATATCTTTTCGATGCGAAGGTGGACGATCGATTCATCCTGTGGATCGATGGTCGCAAGGTGGTGGAGGAAGGCGGGGGCAGGAAAGAGCGGATCCCGGTGCGTCTGAAAGCCGGCAGGCGTTATCCTGTCAGGGCCGAGTATGAGGAGAAACGGCAGAACGCCTTCGTACATCTGTACTGGACGCCTCCGAAGGCTTTACGGGAGATCGTGCCGGATTCGGCATGGTACCTCGCCTCCGGTGGTGATGCACACGGGTTGCAGGCTGTTTATCGTTCCGAGCGGCAGACGCTTGTCTACACGCGCAACCACGGCAACCTGTATGCCATCGCTCTGGAATGGCCGGGGCGCAGTCTGGTGTTGCATGTGCCGCGGCCGCCGCAGAGCACCGTGGTGGAGATGCTGGGACGGGAGGGCCCGCTTCCCTGGAGCTGGTCCGACGGCCTGCTGCACATCGATCTTTCCGATGTGGGGGCGGGTGAGCTGCCCTCATGCTATGCCTGGACATTCCGTATCAGCGGTATGGGGGGGCAGCCATGAGACGTTGGGTGGTTCTGTTCCTGCTGGCCGGAGTCCTGGGGCTCCGCTGTGCAGGGCAGCAGTGGTATGTCGCTCCGGGGGGTGACGACCGGGCTGCCGGCGACGCCGCCCATCCTCTGGCCACGCTCCGCGAGGCTCGCGACAGATTGCGTGCCCTCCGCACAGGTAGGCAGCTGCAGGATACGGTCGTGATCTGGCTGGCCGACGGGGTCTATCATCTTGTCTCCCCTCTCATCCTGGAACCCCGTGACGGTGGAACGGAGCGCTGGCCGGTGATCTATCGTGCCCTCCCCGGCGCAAAGCCGGTGCTCTGCGGCGGCCGCGAGTACCACGGGTTCGGGGAAGACGAACGGGGATGGTGGCACCTGACCCTGCCCCCGGGGATACGCACGGAACAGCTCTTTGTCAACGGCAGGAGGATGACGCGGGCCCGAGAACCCGACAGCGGATTTTTCCACATGAACAGCGTGACCGAACAGATCTGGTGGAGGGGCAAGGGAAGGGTGCCTGCCCTGGCCCGGCAGATCATAGGAACCGACGAACAAAGCCTGCGTCAGCTCAGGGAGCTCTCCTCCTCGGAGGTGCAGGAAGTGCGGATCACCGTCTATCACAAGTGGGACATCACCCGACGTACCCTTGACGGCTTTACCGACACGTCGCTGATCGTCTCGGGACAGGGGATGAAACCCTGGAACCGCTGGCATCGTGGTACACGTTACCGTCTGGAGAACTTTTGGGGTGCGCTCAGCCGTCCCGAGGAATGGTACCTCGATCAGGAAGGTTTGCTCACGTTCATCCCGCCGCCGGGGATGGAGCTGAACACGGCCACAGTGGTGGTGCCTGTCACCCCACGTCTCCTCATCCTGCGGGGTAGGAACGGTGAGAAGGTACGGAATATCCGTTTCGAGGGGATACGTTTTCTGTATACGGCCGATCCGCTTGCCGGCAGAGCTTTCGAGCCGGCCCAGGCAGCTAACACCATTGGTGCTGCCATCGAGGTCGATGAGGCACGGGGGATCGCCTTCGACCGTTGTGAGATCGCACATACCGGAGGTTATGCCGTCTGGTTCCGTGACGACTGCCGGGGATGTTCGCTTACCAACAGCTTCCTGTACGACCTCGGGGCCGGAGGAGTGCGCATCGGCACCACTGACATCCCCCGGGAAGAACGGGTCACACACGACGTCCATATCTGCAACAACATCATCCGGTCGGGCGGATACCTCTATCCTCCGGCCGTGGGTGTATGGATCGGACACAGCGCATCGAACGAGGTGTGCCACAACGATATTGCCGACTTCCGCTATACGGGGGTCTCGGTGGGATGGGTATGGGGATACGGTCCCAGCCCCGCCAAAGGAAACCTCATCACCTACAACAGGATCCATCACCTGGGCTGGGGCCTGCTGAGCGACATGGGAGGAGTGTACACCCTGGGCCTTTCGGAAGGGACCGTCGTGAGCCACAACGTCATCCACCATATCTGGGCTTACGACTATGGGGGCTGGGGGCTGTATACCGATGAGGGCTCTGGCGGTATCCTCATGGAGAGCAACCTCGTATATGCCACCAAAACGGGCGGGTTCCATCAGCATTACGGGAAGGAGAACATCATCCGCAACAATGTCTTTCAGAACGCCGACCGTTACCAGCTGCAATGTACCCGGGTGGAAGACCATCTTTCCTTCACCTTCACCGGCAATGTCGTGTGGTACGACCGGGGTGTGCTGCTGGGCGGACCGTGGGACAGGATACGTATCCGCATGGACAGCTGCCTCTACTGGCATGATGGCGGCGAGGTACGGTTCCTGAAGATGACCCTGCGGCAGTGGCAGCGCCGCACCGGCCATGACCGCCACTCACGCATCGCCGACCCCGGATGGGAAAAGGATCAGAACGGCGACCCCGTTGCCGTCCTTTTCACCCCCATCAAAGGAACAGCCTTCCGGGGATTTGATACAAGGCAGGCAGGTGTTACCGGTGAGAACCCCTGGCACGGGCAGGCCCGCCTCGATCTGCACCTGCTGGAAGATTTTCGCAGGATCATGCAAGGAAAGAAGCCGGGGGAGGAGGGTTTCAGGTAAAATACGTACTTTTGGGTCAACAGGAAAAAGTGTGACCATGGAACGATCTTTCAGAATGCGATGGAGTACAGTCTTGTTGTTTGTGATCTGGATGAAGGGCCTCACCGTGTTGCAGGCCCAGGAAACGATCGTGATCCCGCGGCCTGACGTGCAGTTCAGGAATGATTCCCTGTTCATCCGTTACGATCTGCAGGGATGCCGGAAGGACCAGTCTTTCAAAGTATGGCTTGAAGTCTCTTCCTCTACGGGGAAGAGACTTACCCCGTTGCATATCTCCGGTGATGCGGGTGTGGGGGTGTCGTGCGGTGAGGGCAAGGAGATTGTCTGGGACCTGCTGGCCGATTCCCTCATCATGGAAGATGTGCTGGAGGTGAAAGTGGTGGCCGAAACGGAAGTGATTCTCCCCTCCGGCAACAAGAACCTCCAGGCCATGTTCTTTTCCCTGTTGTTTCCGGGCAGCGGCATTGAACTGAAGAAACAGGACGGTCGTCCCTACTGGCTCCTCGGCGCTGTGGGTTATGTGGGTGTGGCTTCCACCCTCTGGTTCGACCAGCTGAAACGTTCAGCTTACGACGATTGGCAGACCGAACAGGATCCGGATCTGGCGGAATCGTATCATCAGGATTATCTGGACAACAAGAACCGCATGATCATATCTGCGGCGGCCACAGGGGCATGGTGGCTGGGCGGGCTGGCATGGACGGCCCTGACCCCCGGTCACCGGGCACCGGGCGTGACAGTGGGACACGGAAGACTTTATCTGGCACCTGCCCCCGTGACCCGGAGGTTTGCAACAGGTGTGTCGATGCGATTCGTGTTCTGATCCCATGAGACGGAAAGAAAAGGAAATGAAAGTTCGGAGCATGAGAAGAACGTTTTCTACTCTTGTGGCGGCGGTCTTGTTTTTTTCCCTTTCCGCCTGTCATCACGATCGTCCTTCCGGTCGGTCGCCCAACATCCTCTTTTTTCTGGTAGATGATCTGGGATGGGAGGATACTTCGGTGCCTATGTGGCGGGACAGTGTGGAGAATAACCGTTATTTTCGTACTGCGGCTGTGGCCCGCCTGGCGTCCGAGGGGATGAAGTTCACCCAGGCCTATGCTTCTTCGCCCGTTTGTTCTCCCACGCGTACGGCGCTGATGACGGGTATGAACCCGGCCCGCACACATATCACCAACTGGATCCCGGGGCGGGGCAACCACCCGGCCGACGACCAGTGGCTGTTGATCCCCCACTGGCGGATCGAAGGACTGGATCACCGGGACGTCACCCTGCCTGAGCTGCTGCGGGCGGCAGGATATACCACAGTTCATGTGGGCAAAGCCCACCTGGGCAAGAAAGGTTCAGTGGGTGCCAATCCCCGTAACCTGGGTTTCGACTACAGTATCGCTGCCAGCTATCGCGGCGGACCGGGAAGCTATTACGTTCCTTATGGAAGGATCCATGGCCCTGACAGCCAGTTCATCGACCTGGAGGAGTTCTTTCCCGACAGCCTCTACCTCAACGACGCCCTCACCATCATGGCCCTGCGTCTGCTGGATACGCTGGCGAAACATCCGGAACGGCCCTTTTATTTCAATATGTGGCATTATGCCGTGCATGCTCCCATCCAGGGTGATCCCAAACTGATGGACAAATACCGTCTTCCCGGCAAACGGGAGGCACAGGTGCAGTATGCGTCGATGGTCGAGAGCGTCGACCGCAGCCTGGGACGTATCCTGAACAAGCTGGAGGAGCTGGGCATGGCCGATAACACCCTGGTGATTTTCTGGTCGGACAACGGGGGACTGGTCTCCCATTCCGGGCCACCCACCACCAACTATCCCCTCAGCAGCGGCAAGGGGTCGAGCCGGGAAGGAGGCTATCGTGTGCCGCTGATCATCCGCTGGCCCGGGCATGTGCCGCCGGGAACGGTCTGCTCCGTGCCGGTCATTGCCGACGACCTTTTTCCCACCCTCCTGGCCGTGACGGGTGTGCCCGTGCCCGATACGCTGCGCAACCGTCTCGACGGCGTCGACATCTCCCCCCTGTTCCTGGACTGGAGAACACCCCTTACCCGCCCTCACCCCCTCGTATGGCACTATCCCCATTACTGGGGATGGAAAGCCCTGCGCAGGGCCGACAGCACCATCACCCCCTTCAGCGCCATACGTGTGGGCGACTGGAAACTGATCTATACCTACGAAAAGGGGAGATGTGAACTTTATGACCTGAAAAAAGATATCGGCGAGCAGCATGACCTTTCCAGAGAGATGCCGGAGAAGACCAAGGAACTGTGTGACGAACTGCGAAAAACGCTCCGGAAGATGGGGGCCCAGACCCCCATCGACAGAACCACGGGTCAGCCGCTGCCTTTGCCTTTTTTCAGGATGGAGAAGAACCAAAATGATCCTCAGTGATGAAGATGATGATCAGAAAACGACTTTTACTGGATATTTTCCTTTTCCTGACCCCTCTGTGGGGGGTGCGGGGTGCCGGTGCCGATACGCTGCTCATCAGGGAGGCGCTGGCTGTCAGGACCGTTTCCTATTATTCCCAGGGTTTTTTCGATGTGGATCCTGTGGAGCGTCAGTTCGATCTGGGTACCTGGGTGCCTCCGCGTGCCGGCATGCCTGTGGTACGGCCGGATGGTACCACCACCGGCTGGAAAACACTCGCCACCGGCGACGACGGCTGGTTCCGTGATGAGATGCTCAGGGGCGGCTGGGTATATGTGCGTATCGACCTGAAAAGGTCACAGACCCTCCTGCTCGAGGCCATGGGGCATCAGATGGTTTATGTCAACGGCCTGCCCCGTGTGGGGAACCGTTACCAGACCAAGGAACGTTTTGCATCCTGGGAGCCGCGATGGGATTTCTCCCAGCTGCCCGTGCGGCTGCACCGGGGACGTAACGACCTGCTCTTCCGGTGTAATCGCGGAAGGCTGAAGGTGCGGCTTTACCCGCCAGAGAAAAAGATCTTCCTCAACGTTCACGATGTCACCCTGCCCGATGTGGTGCGCGGCATGCCCCTCGATGCCCCGGCGTCGGTGCTGGTGGTCAACACCACCGGCAAGGAACAGCACGACCTCTTCATCACGGCCGTACCGGAGGAGGGGGATGTGGTGACCCAGGCGCTTCCTCTTCTCCGGCCTGAGACCGTGAGAAAGATGCCGTTCGTCGTCAGGACATTTTCCTCATCCGGACAGAAGGAGATAGGAGTGCACCTGATCCTTTTCACCTCTGAGAAGAAGGTGAAGAAGATCCTGGACGAGCGGGACATCACCCTTCGTGTGGTAGAGGAGGGGATGCCGCGGCGTATCACTTTTGTGAGCGACATCGACGGCAGTGTACAGTATTACGCGCTCACGCCGGCCCCGCCCGATCCGGAGGATCGTCCCAAGGCGCTGGTGCTGAGCCTTCACGGTGCTTCCGTGGAGGCGATCAACCAGGCCGGATCCTATGAGCCCAAAAGCTGGGCTCACATCGTCTGTCCCACCAACCGTCGTCCTTATGGTTACGACTGGGAGGACTGGGGCAGGATGGATGCTCTGGAAGTGCTGGAACGGGCTCTCAACACACTCCACATCGACGAAAGCCGCATCTACCTGACGGGGCATTCCATGGGCGGCCACGGTACCTGGATGCTTGGGGCGCAGTATCCCGGCCGCTTCGGGGCCATTGCCCCCTCGGCGGGCTGGATCAGCTGGTGGTCGTACGTACGGAAACATCAGGAGCCCCGCGGGGTGGTGGGGGCGATGTTGCGGCGGGCTGCCCATCCTCTGCAGCCGCTGTTGCTGCTCGGTAACTATGCTCAGGAAGGGATCTATGTACTGCATGGCGACGCCGACGACAATGTGCCGCCACAGCAGGCGCGCCGTATGGTGGATACCCTCCGCACCTTCCACCACGATCTGGTCTACCATGAGCAGCCCGGTGCGGGACACTGGTGGGACGAGTCCGATGAGCCGGGGGCCGACTGTGTCGACTGGCCGCCCCTTTTCGATTTCCTGGCCCGTCATGCACGTCCCGGCAAGGAGCGTGTGCGCATCGTCGACTTCCGTACCGTCCATCCGGGCATCGCCTCGCGCAACAACTGGCTGGAGGTGCTGCAACAGGAGGTCCCCCTGGCGGTGAGCCACGTGCATATGCAATACGACCCGGGCCGGGCACGTTTCTCCGGCACCACGGAGAACGTCCGGGCCCTGGCCCTGGAGATCCCCGTGCTCACACCGGTATACAGCTACCACGTGACCCTCGACGGCGACACATTGGAGATGCTGCCCGGCGATGACGGCCGTCTTCATCTGGTGCGTGAGGGGGGACACTGGTTGCCGGGAGAGCCTGCTGCGGACGAAAAAAGCCCTGCGCGTTACGGTATCTTCAAGGAAGCCATCCGTCACCGGGTGGTCTTCGTGGTAGGCACCCACGGCACCTCCGAAGAGAACAGATGGGCGGCCAGCAAGGCACGCTACGATGCCGAGACCTTCTGGTACCAGGGCAACGGCTCGGTAGAGATCGTGGACGATGACGGGTTCGATCCGGAGCATTATGCCGGTCGCGGTGTGGTGCTCTACGGCAACCGTACCACCAACAGCGCCTGGGACAAGCTGCTGGGCGCCTCACCCCTGCAGGTCGAAAGAGACCGTATCACGCTGGGCGACAGGAGCTGGAGCGGGGACGACCTGGCCGCCCTCTTCGTCCGGCCCCGCCCCGACGACGATCAGGCCAGCGTGGCCGTCGTCGCCGGCACAGGCCTCAACGGCATGCGCCTGACCAACCTGCGTCCCTACTTCTACGCTGGGTCCGAGCTCCCCGACCTCGTCATCTTCTCATCGCGTATCCTTACCCAGGGGGAGGAGGGAGTCGAAGCCGCCGGTTTCTTCGGTAACGACTGGTCGGTGGAAAAAGGTGATATCGTCTACAGAAAATGACTGACAACCAAAATCAATGAATATGAAAGGTCTGAACATTACTCGAAAAAACCTGGTGGTCCAGGGCATCGTTTTTGTCCTGTTGGGCATCCTTTTCCTTCTTTTTCCGGAAGAGATCCTGAAAGGCATCTCGGTTTATCTGGGTATCGTGATGCTGGTCCCGGGGGTGGTGATGATCGTCTTGCCTCTGGCACGTAACGAAGGATCTTCCAGTCCCGTGATGCTTACCGAAGGGGTGTTGCTCACCCTGTTCGGGTTGCTGTTCATTTTCCGGCCGGCCATCGTGGGTAAGCTGCTGGCCCTCTTCGTGGGGCTCTGGATGATCGGTGGAGGCATCATGCAGGTGGCCGGCTCGGCAGCCCGCAAGAGCATGGGATGGCGCTACTGGTGGGTGCAGTTCCTCGCCGGCATCCTCCTCATCGTGGCCGGCCTGGTGATCCTTTTCAACGCTTTCTCCGTGTCGGTGGCGCTGATGATGTGGTTCGGTGTTCTCATGATCATCTTCGGCGTCTACTACCTCGTCCTGGCCTTTACCCAGTACTGAAGAATGTTTCGGAAAGGATGGCCGCTTATTCGGAACAGTGGCACTGTCCCGGGTGAGGGTTCTTTTAACATTCTTTAACACTGCCTTGCTTGACGTGTATGTTTCTCCCCTGTAAATTTGCCTTCCGTTCGGAAAGTTGCAAAAGGAGAAAGATATGGTACGAGCAGCAAGTTTTTCGAGACGGGTGGTTCTGCCCGTTTTCCTTTTTCTGATAAGCAACGGGCTTCTGGAGGCTCAGGTCTCCCTGTACACTCCCTATGCCAAGGTTGTGGTGCCGCCGGGCAAGACGCTGAGATACAGTATCGAGGCCAAGAATAACGGCTCCTCCCGCCAGAGTGTTGACCTCGCGGTGACGGGAATGCCGGAAGGATGGACCTATGATCTGAAGGTTGACGGATGGGATGTCAAGCGTCTGACCATCCTCCCGCGCAGCAGTAAGAAGATCTCTCTGGAAGTGAATGTGCCGTACCGGGTGAAGAAAGGCACCTACCATTTCATGGTCCGGGCCGGGGGGTATAGTCTGCCTCTGTACGTGGAGGTGTCCAAGGAGGGAAAATACAAGACCGAGTTCACCACCAAGCAGGATAACATGCAGGGAAGTTCGAAGTCGAGCTTCATTTTCAATGCGCAGCTCAAGAACATCACCGGAGAGACCCAGCGATATTCCCTGCAGTCGTCACCGCCGAGAGGCTGGCGGGTCATTTTCAAGCCCAACTACAAGCAGGCCACCTCGGTGGAGGTTGAGCCCAACAATACGGTCAATGTGAGCATCGAGGTGAAGCCGCCGCACGAGGTGAAGGCCGGTCGCTATACCATCCCGGTACGGGCGGTGGCCGGCAACATGTCGGCAGAGCTCAAGCTCAGCGTGGAGATCACGGGCACCTACGAGCTGGATCTCACCACGCCCACGGGTCTGTTAAGCACGCGCATCACTGCAGGGAGTGAGAAGAAGGTGACGCTCCTGGTACGCAATGCCGGCTCGGCCGTGCTCAACGACATACGTTTCCGCACCTCCAAACCCGCCAACTGGGAGGTCTCCTTTGATCCCAAAAGCATTCCCACCCTCGAGGCGGGCAAGAGCAGCGAGGTGACTGCCACCATCCGGGCTTACAGGAAAGCCGTGGCGGGCGATTATGTGGTCAACATCACGGCTTATACGCCGGAAACCTCTTCCAAGGTGGCTTTCCGTGTCACCGTACGTACTCCTGTGCTGATGGGATGGTTGGGGCTGCTGATCATCTTCGTGGCCCTGGGCAGCGTCTACTACCTGGTGAGAAAGTACGGAAGGAGGTGAGCCGTGACCGGGAAGACGATGATCGAGCTGTCGGGCCTGACCAAACGATATGGCGACTTTGCCGCCGTCGATCATCTCGACCTGCAGGTCGCCCGTGGAGAGATCTTCGGCCTGCTGGGACCTAACGGTGCCGGAAAATCGACCACCATCCTCATGATCCTGGGACTCACCGAACCCGATGAAGGAACGGTGCGCGTGGCCGGGATCGATCCCGTCAGCCGGCCGGTGGAGGTGAAAAGAAAGGTGGGTTATCTCCCGGAAGATGTGGGATTCTATGAGCATTACAGTGGTCTTGAAAACCTTGTTTTCACAGGACGTCTCAACGGTCTCTCGATAAAAGAGGCCCGGGAAAGGGCCGTTGAACTTCTGGAGAAGGTGGGGCTTACGGAACATGCCGGAAAAAAGGCGGGGCTCTACTCCCGGGGTATGCGGCAACGCCTGGGACTGGCTGATGTGCTCATCAAACGCCCCGAGGTGATCATCCTTGACGAGCCCATCCTGGGTCTCGACCCATATGGTGTGAAAGAGTTCCTCGAGACCATTGTCCGGCTCAGTCGCGAAGAGGGGATCACGGTCCTCTTCTCTTCCCATCATCTCTACCAGGTGCAGCAGGTATGCGACCGGGTGGGGTTGTTCGTCTCCGGCAGGCTGCTGGCCGTGGGGGATATCAATACCCTCTCGCAACAGCTCTTCGGCAACAGTGCCTGGGCCGTGGAGATCACCCTGGCCGGTGGCGAAGTGCCTGCCCGCGCCGTCGAAGCCGTGAAAAAGGTCGAGGGGGTCCTCGGGGTGACCACCTCCGCAGGGAAAATGGTGGTGGAGTGCAGCCGCGACGTGACGGCCGAGGTGGCCCGGGCCGTCGTAGCCAGTGAGGTGCCTCTTACCGCCCTCAGAAGAAGGGAATATGGCCTTGACGATATCTATTACCGCTATTTTGAAGGTAAAGAGAGCGCCTGAACCGATGGATTACGGGTTCTCAGAAAAAAATGACCTATGAACGGTACCGCAGTGAGCAAAGAGAGGACATTGATCATGGGACGTTTATCCGGTTGGTTGCAGAGGCGCCGCCGGGCTGAGGAAGAGCGGGTGCTGCCTCCTTTCCGCGTGCTGGTGCAGAAAGAGATCGCCGACCAGGTGCGCAGCTGGCAGTTCATCATTCTCATTGCCATCATCGTCCTCACCACGCTGGGGTCCCTCTATACGGCCCTGTCCCACATACGGGAGGCTATCAAACCCGACGATCCCACCTCCTCGTATCTCTTTCTCAAGCTCTTCACCCTCTCCGACGGGACGATGCCTTCGTTCCTGGTCTTCATCAGCTTCCTGGGGCCCCTGCTGGGCATCGCCCTGGGGTTCGATGCCATCAACTCCGAACAAAACAGGGGGACACTGAGTCGTCTGCTGGCCCAGCCCATTCACCGCGATTACATCATCAATGCCAAATTCGTTGCTTCGCTGACGGTCATCGCTGTGATGTTCTTTTCGCTGGGATTACTGGTGATGGGCATCGGGATGATCACCACGGGCATAGGACCCACGCCCGAGGAGTTCGCACGTGTGCTTCTTTTTCTTTTCGTGAGTGTGCTCTATGTGGCGTTGTGGCTCAACATGTCGGTATGGCTCTCGGTGCGGTTCCGTCAGCCGGCAGCCTCGGCACTGACGGGCATGGCGGTATGGATCTTCTTCAGCATCTTTTACCCGATGATCGTGAACCTGGTCATCAAGGGGCTGTCGCCGCCGGCCTGGACGGTCAATCCTGCCTATGAGCTCTTTCTCAACAAGCTGAAGCTGACGATGATGCGTCTGGCACCCAACTATCTCTTCAGTGAGGCCACCTCGACGTTGCTGATGCCATCGGTGCGTACGCTGGGTCCGCTGACGATGGAGCAGCTGAGCGGGGCCATCCCCGGTCCTCTGCCGCTGGGACAGAGCCTCCTGCTCATCTGGCCTCACATCACAGCCTTCGTGGCCGCTACGGTCATCTTCTTCGTTCTGGCTTATGTGCCTTTCATGCGCCGGGAGATCCGTGCCCGGTAAAGACCCTTGCCGCGGCAGATCCTTCCTTTTGTGTTGTGAACTACCTGGCTACCACCATTCTCCGGATGGCGGTACCGTCGGGAGCGGTGAGACGGATCAGATACAGTCCCGCCGGGAATGAGGAGACATCGAGGAGCAGCCTGTGGGTGCCGCGCGGACGCCACCCCCGGCAAGGTTCGGCCATCAGCCGGCCGCGCAGGTCGAACACACGGATCGTCACCTCTCCCGGACGAACAAGCGTGAAAGAGAGCTCGGTCGAGGTGCCTGCCGGCAAAGGATGAGGTACTTCCAACAGAGGACCTTCCGCCGGCAACCCCTCTGCAAGGACGGGGGCTTTCTTGTACACACGTACATAGTCGACGACAAAAGTGTCGTAGACGGGCAGCTCCAGACCTCTTTTCTCGAGTTCCTCCTTCACCCCCTCCCAGGTGCGGGGCTCTTCGCTCAGGATGATGTATTCCTCTTTTCCCGAGATCCCTTCCGTACTGGTGAAAGTCTCCTTGCCGTCCACATAAAAGCGGTAGAACGTGGGTGTCCATTCCACACCTACTGTGTGAAATTCCGTATGGACGAGGGTCAGGTGCTTGTGTCCGTTGTGCTCGAGTGAACCGTCGCCCTCTTCGCTGCCCCAGAAAGTGTTGTGGGAGATCCAGATGAAGGTGTCGTTGTTGTAAAAAAGACTGTCGCCGTAATATTCGAAGATGTCGATCTCGGCACCGTTCTCTGAAGGGGGATAGGTGTAGGCGGTGGGGGATTGCAGCCAGAAAGCATCCCACGGCATCTTCCTGCCGAAACGGGCTCGGCATTCAAAATATCCATACCGTGTTTGGAAGGTTTCCTGAGTACCGATCATCCCGACATAATAGTGGCTGCTGTCGAGGATGGTGGTGGTGATGAGCAGCTGACCCTCACCATTGAGCAGCACCGCCTCTTCGGTGACGGTGCCGCCGCGCCGGGGACCCAGTCCCCGGTGGTGCCAGCGGGAGGTGTCGAGGGCGGTGCTGTCGAACTCGTCGTGCCAGAAGAGCTCGTACCCTTCCGGCTGGGCCGCGGCGAACAACGGCATCACCAGAAAAAGGAAGACAAAGAGGTTGCGGGAGATCGCAACGTGAAGGGATAATCCGTTACATACCATGATCATTGTGCTTTCATCCAGTTGATCAGTCCTTTCCTGCGGATGATCTCCATCAGTTTCTCCGGCAGGGGGGCGAAGGTGAAGAGCCGTTCCCCCACACGTACCTGGCCTTTCTCCAGGTCGACTTCCACGGTGTCGCCGGGCCGGTAGGCCTCCACCGCCTCGGGCAGGACGATGAGCGGCAGTCCTTGGTTGACCGACGAGCGGAAGAAGATGCGGTTGACCGATTTGACGATCACCGCCCGGACACCTGCGTGGGCCAGCCCCACGGCCGGATGCTCGCGCGAGCTGCCGCAGCCGAAATTCTCGCCCGCGATGATGATGTCGCCCCGCCGGACGTTGGGGGCGAAGTTGGGGTCGAAGCCGGCGAAAAGATGCGGCAGGATGGCCTCGGGGTCGCTGCTGAGTATCTTGTAGGTGAGGTTGCCGGCGAACATCTGGTCGGTGTTGAGGTCGTTCACATCCTTGTAGTTCCACACACCGTGGGTGCGGCGCAGCTCACCCTCGGGGATGGTGAGGGTGGGGGAAGGTTCCCTTCTGTAAGGGAACATTTCGTTGCCGGGGCGGGGCCGCGGATCGGTGATCACGCCGGAGACGGCCGACACTGCCACGGTGGCCGGCGAGGCCAGGTAGATGCTGGCGTTCTTGTTGCCCATGCGGCCGAGGAAATTGCGGTTGGCGGTAGAGATGACATGGTAGCCGTCGGCGGGGATGCCCTGGCCCGTGCCCAGACAAGGTCCGCACGAGGGAGAGAGGATGTTGGCGCCGGCCTCCACCAGCGTCTCGATGGTGCCGTCTTTCATGGCCTCGAGGTAGATCTCGCGCGAGGCGGGCGACACCAGCAGCTGGAAGCCCTCCTTGATCTTTTTGCCTTTCAGGTAACGGGCGGCCAGCTGCAGGTCGTCAAGACGGCCGTTGGTGCAGGTGCCGATGAGCCCTTCGTGCAACGGCGTGCCGGCCACCTCGGCCAGCGCCCGCACGTTGTCCACCTGATGGGGCACAGCCACCAGCGGGTAGAGCGTGCTCAGGTCGATCTCCAGCTCCCGCACGTACGAGGCCCCTTCATCGGCCCACACCCCCTCGATCTCCTGTTCGCCGTAGAAGGCGGCCAGCACCTCGTCAGGGGGAAAGACGGCGTTCTTGGCACCCATCTCCGAGGCGAGGTTGGCCAGCGTCATACGCTCGGAGATACTGAGTGTCTTCACCCCCTCACCATGGTACTCGATAGAGAGATAGTTGGCGCCGGCCGAGCCGATCATGCCGATGATCCACAGCGAGAGGTCCTTGGCGAAGACACCCTCCGGCAGGCGGCCGTGCAGGGTGATCTTCATCGACTGCGGTACGCGGAACCAGGTCTCGCCGCGCCGCCAGATGCCGGCCGTCTCGGTGCGGTCGATGCCGGCAGCCAGAGCATTGAAAGCCCCTGCGGTGCAGGTATGACTGTCGCTGCCGACGATGATCATCCCCGGACGGGCATGGTACGACATGATCTGGTGACATATGCCGCGACCGGCATCATAGAACATGCGGATACCCTGCTCCTTCACCATCGTGCGGATGGCCTCGTACTGCGTAGCCAGCGCCGCACTCGTCGGCGGAGCATTGTGGTCGAGCACCACCAGCAGACGCTCGGGATGAGCGATGCGCTCACCGTTCATCTTCCGGAAGGTCTTGTAGATGCTGGCCGTGTTGTCGTGCGACAACACAATGTCGGGCTCGCGGAAGACAATGCTCCCCGCCGGAGCCCCCAGGATCTTCTCGGCAAAAGTGCGTGGTCCTTGTTCCATGGTCTTTTCCGGATTATAGGTTCATGTTCCGGGCATCAGAACAGCCCTCCGTTCTGGTAGATTTCCATCTGCACTTCGGAAAAAGGATGGACGTTTCCTTTCTTCCCGTTGCGCAGGTTCACGATCTCTCCTGTCTGCAGGTTGAGGCGGACGGTATCGCCCTGGCGTATCTCCAGGTCGCCGAGATCGTCGTAGGTGAGGACGGGGAAGGCGGCGTTGATGGCGTTGCGTTCGTAGATGGCACCGAAGGAGCGGGCGAGGATGGCCTGCACGCCCAGGCTCTTGAAGCAGTCAACCGCCTGCTGGCGCGAGCTGCCGGCGCCGAAGTTGCGGCCGGTGATGATGATGTCGCCGGGCCGGGCCTCGCGGGCGAAATGCTCGTAACCCTCGAGGTTGCCAAAAGCATACTGCCCCATCTCGCGGATGTCGGTGACCGTGAGGTGGCGGTTGTGGAAGATCATGTCGGTGTCGATGTTGTCACGCTCGATGATCCATACGCGTCCTTCGAGCACCACCGGCATTTCGTGGCGGGGTTGTGTTTCAGCTTTCTTCCTGGCTGCGGCGAGGCGTTCCTCTTTTTCCCGGAAGTCGGGTTGCAGGGGTTTGTCGGGTATCCTGTCGGGGGTGGTGATGTATCCGGCCACGGCGGAGGCGGCCACGACGGCCGGTGAGGCGAGGTAGACCTCGCCTTTGCCCTGTTTGCCGGGGAAGTTGCGGTTGCCGGTGCTGATGGTCACTTCGCCGGGGCCGTTCTGTCCCACCTGGCCTGCGGCACATCCCGCACATCCGGCGTTGGAGACCAGAGCGCCTGCCTCTTTGAACACCTTCAGCAGTCCTTCGGTGAGGCACTGCATCCACACCTCGTCGGTGGCCGGCACGATCTTCATCACCACGCCGGGGGCTACATGCCGTCCGCGGAGGATGTCGGCCACCACGCGCATGTCCTCGATGCGGCCGTTGGTGCAGCTGCCCACGAAGGCCGAATCGATGCGGGTGCCGTGAACCTCGTCGGCCGGGACGGTGTCGTGCGGCTTGCCGGGACGGGAGACCCGCGTGACGAACCGGCCGGCGTCGAGGGTGATCTCCCGCTCGTAGTGTGCATCGGGATCGGCATATACCGGCGTGATCTCCTTGCCGGCACGGGCCTCACAGTAACGGATGATCTCGTCGTCGGGCGGGAAGAGGAGGATGATGGCACCCATCTCGGTGCCCATGGAGGCGATCGTGATACGGTCGTGGAGACGGAGCCGGTCGACGACGCTGCCGTACATTTCCACGGCATAACCCAGCAGCTCGTTGGCGCCGAACTGTGCCAGCAGGTTGAGCACCACCTCCTTGGCCGTGAGTCCGGGGGGTACCTCGCCCTCCAGGACCAGTTTCACCGTGGGTGGCACCTTGAACCAAACCTTCCCCTTGGCCCAGGCGGCGGCGATGTCCTTGTCGCCCATGCCCTGACCGAATGCCCCCACCGCCCCCAGGATGTTGGCATGCGAGTCGGTGGAGATGGCCGTGACACCGGGATAGACCAGCCCCTCGTCGATGAGCAGGTGGGTGCCTATACCGGCATTGATGTCATAGACCTTGATGCCGTGCTTGCGGGCATAGATGCGGCAGATCTGCTGGTTGGTGGCATACTTCTGGTCCGACCCCGTGGGGTTGGTGTCGAAAGTGAAGAAGGTGCGGGACGGATCATCGAGCGTCAGCCCGTGCTCCTCCATGTTCTTCACCACATTGGCCCCGCCGAAATCGCGCGCCACCCGCACGTCGATGAAGACATCCACGATCTCACCCGGCCGGACCACCTCCTTCCCGGCATGCGACGCCAGGATCTTCTCAATGATCGTCATTCCCATGTGCCTGGTTTTTTTGCTAAGATACAATTTTTGCATGGATTCTGCCCGGCAGGAAAAAAGGGGAGAACTTCTGTGGGGAAAAAAATGAAAATTGCATGAACGCTATGAAATCGCTACTTTTACCATATCAAGGTTTTCATATGGAAAATACCTCGCAGGAACGTAAAGAGCGCTGGCTGGTCTTTGGGACCATTGTCCTGTACCTGGTGCTGACAGTGGTGTGGCATCTTTTGTCCAATGCGCCGTGGGATGATGACTGTATCGGACGCACTTACAACACGCAGCAGGCATTGCATCATCCTGAAGAGTTCATATCTCTGTGGAACCGGCCTCTGTTTGTATTGTTGTTCGTCCTGCCGATGCAGCTGGGACGGGAGGGGGTGCTGATGATGGCTTTGCTGACAGCCCTGAACGCCTGGTTCCTTTATCTCGCAGCCCGGGAGATGAAGATGAAGGATGCTTTTCTGGTGGTTCCTTTCCTGTTGTTCCAGTCGTTCTTTTTTACCATATCATCCAGTGCCCTTACCGAGCCTCTGGCGGCTTTCATCCTGACGCTGGGGCTCTATTTTTCCCTCAGGGAAAAGTACCTTCTTTTTGCCATCGTGGGTTCGCTGCTTCCCCTGGCACGCCTGGAGCTATCCCTGCTGCTGGTGTTCTGGGTGTATGTGTTGGTGAAGAACAGAAAATACGGGTATGTGCTGATCCTGGGTGTGCCGGTGTTGTTATGGAACCTGGCGGGCTGGGCCATCCAGGGCGATCCTCTCTGGCTTTATGACCAGACCTTCGGGAAGGAGAACAGCGTCAACAGATATGGCCACCGTCCTTTCTCCCATTATTTTGAGCGTTATCCTTACATCGTCGGACCGGTGGTCTTCTATTTCTTCTTCATCGGTTTTCTTGAGCGGCTTTACCGGCGTCGTCTGGATGCTCTGGTATGGATGCAGTTTACGACCGGTTTTTTCATTTACGTTGTTTTTTCCTGGAAGCTCAACATGGGACAGGCTGCCGGTTTTCTGCGTCATATGATCTCGCTCTCACCGCTGGCCGCTCTTCTGGCAGTGGAAGGGTTCCACTGGTGGTACGTGGCGGCCACCGCCGGAGCCAGAGAACAGCCCGCAAAAACAACACAGGAAGAACCTCTGGAAAAGCGGATCGAAAGGATCATCCAGGAGGGAAAAAAGAAAAAACTGCCGAACAAAAAGATCAAACATCTTGTCAGCGAGGAGCGCAAGCGTTACGCAGAAAAGGAACGTGCCCGTGCCGCGGAGAAAGCATCCCAACAGACCGGTCTGCAATGGAGGATCCTCCTGATATCCGGTGTGGTGTTGCTTTTGACCTGGGCTTTCTTTTCCAGGCGTATGGTGTTCCACCATTTCCTGAAGGAGGGGACTTTTCAATGGCGTAATCTGGCGGTGACCGGAGGGATCACGCTCCTTTTTCTTATGCTCATGACGGCTGCCCGATTCCATGATGAGGCGTTCTTTCGCCGTCTGCGGGGGTGGATGGCCGGGCTGACAGCCGGGGCCGTGATCCTTTTTACGATGATCACGGAACCTCCGGACAGTCATGACTCCCCCGAGCGTCAGGTGGTCGAACGCTTTGCGAAACTTTACAAGCACAGCTTCCTGAAGGATTTTCCCACCTATGTGAATCATCCCTATTTTTTCTGGATCACGGGTTATGACAAGAAAGATCCTCATTTCAGGACGATCACCCGTGAGCATCTGGAGGAAGCCCCCGACTCCTCGCTTATCCTGTGGGATACACATTACAGTCGCCGTCTGGGCGGGGATGTGCCTTATTCTTTCTTCACGGGCAAGGACCAGTATGTGCAGTTGTTCAAATATGCGTCTTCAGACACTCATTTCGTGATGATGGGCCTGATGAAGTTCGTTCATCCTGATCCGAAGCGGGTGGTGACCCTCTTCGATCGTCTTCTGGCTGTTGACTCCACCCTGCCGGGTGTCTATGTTTTCCGGGGAACCTATTATGCCAAGTACCTGAAAGCCCCCCAAAAGGCTTTGGAAGACTACGACCGCGCCCTGGCCCTGGATAGCAGCGATGTGATGGTATGGTTCAACAGAGGGCTTGTGAACATGTCTCTGCGTAACTTTGACCGGGCACGGAAAGATTTCGGGAAAGCAGTGGAGCTGCAGCCTGACAACTATCAGGCCCTCTATAACATAGGGGTGGCTTCGCTCCAGCTGAAAGAGTATCGCAGGGCCATCCGAGAGTTCGAAAGAACAATGAAAGTGAAAAAGGACTATGTACGGGCCTGTCTGAGTGAAGCGTTTGCTTATACCCAGCTCCAGGAAACAGACAGCGCCCTGTTGCTCTACAACCGGGTGCTGAACATGAAAAGTGCTACCAGGCAGGAGAAGGCAGGTACCCACCTGGTGATGGGCAATCTGCTCATCCTGAAGGGGAAGAGGGAGGATGCCTGCATGCATTTCATAATGGCCAAGCGGTTGGGCAACAGAATGGCACCCCTTTATCTTCAGAAATACTGTAACCAAAAAGCCGGCAAATAGCCGGCTTTTTCTTTTTCATTTTTTTTCAGGAACCTGTGGGTGGGGTTGGTCGTTCCATTCGATCAGAGGGGAGTGGTAGAAGCGTATTCCCATGGCCCGGAAGCGTCGGCCGAAGTTGCCGAGGCGGCGTCGGTAATCATCCCAGTCGCGGCGTGAGGGCTCCGACCATCCTATCTCGGCGTGACCGGCCAGCCGCGGGAAAGCCATGAAGTTGAGTTCGTCCATGTTGGTGATGGTCTCGGTCCAGATGGGAGATTCCACGCCCAGGATATGTTCCCTGCCGATGCCGTCGACGAGGGTGGCCGGGTTCCAGTTGTAGGCCTGGTCGACCTCAACATAACCGGCCCAGTGAAGGCCCAGAGGACAGAGTGAGTCGTACTGCATGTCAAGATAGGCCCGGGAGGCAGGCGACATGATGACCTTTGCTCCTTTCTGCACCGCCCGTCTGGCATTCTTGGCACGTGCCCAGTACTGGACGACCGTGCCGGGCCGGAGGGAGGCATGGGAGATCTCGTCCCAGCCGATCACTTTCCTGTCGTGGCTGGCAACGATCTCCTGAGCCCTCTCAATGAAAGGGACATATTCCTCCATGGGCGTGGCAAAGGATTCATCACCGCCGATATGGAACCACGGGCCGGGAGTGAGGTCCGTCAATTCACCCACCACGTCGTCGATGAACTTGTATACCACCTCCTTCTTTGTGCAGAGTTTGCTGAACCCCACCTTGGTGCCGGTGAAGAGTTCCGTGGCTTTGCCGTCGCAGTTGAGTTCGGGGTAGGATGCCAGAGCAGCATTGGTATGGCCGGGCATATCGATCTCGGGGATGATGGTGATGAAGCGGCTGGCAGCATAGTTCACCAGGTCGCGGAACTCCTCCTGCGTGTAGAAACCGCCTTTCCCTCCTCCTACTTCGGTGCTGCCCCCTATCACGGTGAGCTTGGGCCACGACTTGATCTCGATCCTCCAGCCCTGGTCATCGGAAAGATGGAGATGGAGCCGGTTGAGCTTGAAGGCGGCCATTTCGTCGATGAGACGCTTGACATCTTCGGGAGGAAAGAAATGACGCGCCACGTCGAGCATCACGCCCCGGTATGTGTAGACGGGACAGTCGCAGATGGTGCCGGCAGGGATGAGCCAGGGACCTTCCTGGAGAGAGTCTTTCTCGATGGAGGCGGGCAACAGCTGCCGGAGGGTCTGGATGCCGTAAAAGATGCCGGCAGGGGTGTTGGCCCGCAGATGAATGCGCCGGCGGGTGACCTCCAGCTCATAGCCCTCATCCCCCAGGTCGGGGGCATTGTCAGCCAGGGTGAGCCGTATGTCCCCGGCAGGGGTGGCGCGGGAAGTGGTCCTGACCCTGAAATCGATCCCGGTAGCTGGCTTCAGCAGCTCCGCCAGATAATTTCCGACAGCCAACAGCTGTTCATTGCCCTCATCGACGGCGATGATGGTCCGCTTCTTCAGCCTGAAAGATCCATCAGCCGGCGTGATCGAACTGGGCAACGGGATCATGCTCCGTTCCGCCATGTTCTGCTCCACGGTTTCCTGACGGCACGCCGTGACCGTCATCCCTGCCATGATCAGGACTGCCACGATCCCGTGCAGCCCCTTCCCTTTTTGGTTCCTGTACATCTTTTCTTCTCTGTTTTTGGTTTTCTGTTGTGAATATAACACTGATGAGCTGCAAAAATTGTGCAGTTTTTGGGTTTTTCTTTAATGCATCTCACGAGGAGATTTTTGAAAATAGGTATTTAAATACCTATTAAAATACCTATTTAAATAGCTATTTAAATAGGTAGAACACTAATGGTTCAATTTGGATGACTGTTTGATGAGCGGTTTTTGCCGATCGGGCAGGCAGTTTTCAGCAGAGGGCAGTGCGGAGGCCGGTCATTCCGGTAAGGTGTCCCGGATCTCGATGTCGTCGATCCATTGGTGTTTTGGGTTGGCGTCGCCGTAGATCTGCCCCAGCATGATGAAATCGACAGGTTGTTCGTTGCGTGTGGTGGGGCCGTGGTGTTCGGCCACGGTGATGCCGTCGACCTTCCAGAGGGCGATCCCGTCGTCGCCGGGGCTCCAGTGCCAGAAGAACTCGTTCAGGAACCAGCGTTCTTCCGGTACGGGGATCTCCCTGTTGTCGATCTCCCACAGGGGATGCTGCGGGTCGCGGTCGCCCTGGAAATGCCAGTAGGGGACCCCGTCGCCGTCGGCATAGATGAAAGCGATGAGCCGGAACCCTGCCCCTTCGGCGTACCCCCGGCTCTTCCACTCAAAGTAGGTACGCCACATGTCCGGCTGATGCAGACTGGTACTATCCAGACGTATGCGGAACCGGATGCAGAGGTCGCGCTTCCCCTCCCTGATGTTCAGGATCTCGTAAGGACACTGGGTGACACCGAGGTCGTAGTTCTCCTGCTGGTAGAGTGCCGTGGTGGGCTTGCCGTCGTAGCCGGTGACCCTGCGTAACTCGGCAAAGACTGCCCGGTGCCCGTCGTCGTCAATGTAATGCAGTCCGCTGTGACTGGCCCCCAGCACCGTGATGGGCCAGGTGAAGCCCGTGATACTGTCGGTACCCCGGATGAAACGGTAATCCTCCCAGCCTTCCTCTGCCTTTTTATCGATGTATACACCGCCTTCAAACCCCGAAGCGAAGAGCAGGCGCGACGAAGGGGCGATCGGTGCATCCTTGTGGCAGGAGACGAAGAGAAGGAACGCCGTCATCAAGGCTGCAGCGGGAAGGAACTTTTCTTGGCCTGAGCTCTCGGCGTCGGTCGCGTTGATTCTGGACATTCGTAGATCCGGTTTTTTATGAACTTTTCGCAATAACCTTCATCGGGTGAGGGTCAGACCGTCATATGCCAGATGGACATGCGGCGGAAGTTCTTTTTCCACATCCCGGTGGAACCCCATGAGGTGGGAGATGTGGGTGAGCCACGCCTGTTCCGGTCTGATCTTTTCGATGATCTCCAGGGCCTCTTCCAGGGTGAGATGGGTGAGGTGGTGTTTCTTTCGCAGTGCGTTCAGGATGAGGATGCGTGTGCCACGCAGCCTCTCCATCGTGGCCGGAGGAAGGGTCTTGGCATCGGTGATGTAGGCGAAGTCGCCGAAACGGAAACCGGTGATGGGCAGCCGGTAATGCATGACACGCAGGGGGAGGAAGGGGATGTCGCCCACCCGGAACGGCTCCCCCTCGACGATGGTATGGAGGTTCACCTGCGGGATGCCGGGGTACTTGTATTCGGCGAAAACATAGGCGAACTCGCGGCGCAAGGCATGTTGCACACGGGGCTCGGCCCAGATGTCCATGGGTTTTTTCTGGATGAAGTTGTAGGCCCGGATGTCGTCCATGCCGGCTATGTGGTCCTTGTGTTCGTGGGTGAAGAGGATGGCGTCCAGGTGCAGGACCTCTTCGCGGAGCATCTGCTGGCGGAAGTCGGGCCCGGAGTCGATGACCACGGTGGTGGTGCGGCTGCGTATGAGCAGGGAGGAGCGGAGCCGCTTGTCACGGCTGTCGGTGGAATGGCATACCTCGCACGGACAGGCGATCACCGGAACACCCTGCGAGGTGCCGGTGCCGAGGAAAGTGATACGTATGGCGTCGGCAGAGGACATAAAGACAAAGGTAAGAAAGATGATCGAGATGCCGTCCTCAATGACGGGGACCGGGCTGGCTGCCCAGGATGAAGATGACGGGTTGTCGTCCCGGCATATAGCCGCTTGCCTTCCAGGCGGCGATCTCCCGGGTGAGGATGAACTCTGTGGAGGTGGTGAGGGAGGCGGCCACACAAAGCAGGGTGTCGGGATGGCAGCAGCGCAGTATCTCGCCGAAAAGCCTGTCGTTGCGGTATGGGGTCTCCATGAAGAGATGACTGCTGCCCTCGTGGCGGGCGAGACGTTCCATCTCCCGCAGAGCACGGACCAGCGCCTGTCGTTCACGGGGCAGGTAACCGTGGAAAGTGAAATGCTGGCCGTTGAGGCCCGAGGCCATGAGGGCCAGGAACAACGAAGAAGGACCGGTCAGGGGAACCACCTGCACCCCATGACGGTGACAGAGGGCGACCAACGAGGCGCCGGGGTCGGCCACGGCCGGAAGACCTGCCTCCGAGAGCAGCCCCGCCGAACCTTCCGACAGCAGTAGCGCCAGCAAAGCCTCCGTCTCCTGCGGGGGGGTGTGCTCGCTCAGCTCATGAAAACGGAGAGCCGAAAGATCACCCTCAAAACCCGTGGCACGCAGGAAACGCCGGGCCGTCCGAACGCTCTCCACAAAAAAAAGGGTGAGCGAATGAAGACGGCGGATCACCCCGGCCGGCAGATAATCGGTCGCCTCCCCACCCCCCAGCCCCGTGGGGATCAGATATAGCGTTGTTTTCATCGCTCCAAAGATAACCATTCTCCGGCGAAGGGATGCCGAAAGCCGGAAAACGGAACAATGTTCCCGGAACATTTTTTCTTGTGATAAGATTCCTTATTTTTGAGCACACCACCAATACCTGACCTGTCATGTCCGTTGAGATCCGCGAGGTCGTCACCTCCTCCGACATCCGTCAGTTCGTGAAACTCCCTTTTGAACTGTACCGTGGCAATCCTTACTGGGTCCCTCCGATGATCGCCGACGAGCGCAAATCACTGGACCCGCATACCAACCCCGCTTATGATTTCTGTGATGCGAAGTTTTTCCTGGCTTTTCGTGACGGAAAGTGTGTGGGACGCATCGGGGCGATCATCCATCATCCTTACAATGAGAAAGTGGGCGAGAAGCTGGGCCGCATCAACCGTCCCGAGTTCATCGACGATGCGGAGGTGGTGGATGCTCTGATGGATGCGGCCCAGGACTGGCTGCGCAGCCGGGGCATGAAGAGAGTGCACGGCCCGCTGGGGTTCACCAACCTCGACACCCAGGGCCTGCTCATCGAAGGGTTCGACCATCTGCAGTCGGTCGCCTCGGTTTACCATCATCCCTATTACCAAGAGCATTTTGAACGGCTGGGTTTTGTCAAGGAGCGCGACTGGGTGGAGTTCCGGCTCACCCTTACCGACAAGCCGGTGAACAAAGCCAAACGGGGTGCCGAACTCATACGCAAACGCTATGGTTTCGAGGTGGTCAACTTTCGCACTCGCGACGAACTGAAACCGTACGGAAAGAAAGTTTTCGAGATCCTCAATGATGCTTTTGAGGATCTGCCGTACGTCACCCGCTTCGATGAGAAGATGACCGATTTCTATGTAAAGAAATATTTCGGTATTCTGGATCCGAAGTATGTGAAGGTGGTGAAGGACGGCGAGAAAATGATCGGTTTCGTGGTGGGGATGCCGAGCCTTTCGGAGGCGATGCAGAAGGCGGGAGGGCGTCTCCTGCCTTTCGGATGGTATCATATCATGAGAGCCCTGAAAAAACCACAGGTCATCGATACGCTCCTCACAGGGGTGTTGCACGATTACCATGCCAAAGGGGTGGCGGTGATCCTCTATGCCGAGTTGCAGAGCGAGATGCTGCGCAACGGACTGGTGACCATCGAGACCACCGGGATCTTTGAGGATAACCACAATGCCATCGCCAACTGGAAAAACTATGAGCACATTCAGCACAAGCGGCGTCGCTGCTACGTGAAGGAGCTCGCATGACCGGTTCCGGCAGGGGAGACTGGCATACGGCACTGTATCATTGGATTAAACCAGAAAGATCATGAGAAAAAGTTTGTTCATGGGATTGCTCGCTGTGGCGGGTTTGCTGGTCTCATGGGAGGGGCTGGCGCAACAGCTTCCGATGGAGAAGGTCAAGGCTCTGGAGTTCCGCAACATCGGTCCGGCGGGTATGAGCGGGCGTGTGACGGCGTTGGCGGTCGATCCCCGTGACAGGAAGATCATCTTTGCCGGCACGGCTTCGGGCGGGTTGTGGCGTTCGCGCGATGCCGGAACCACCTGGGAGCCTGTCTTCGACAAGCAGGCGGTACAGTCGATCGGGGCCGTAGCATTTGATCCCCATAATCCCGACATCGTCTGGGTGGGGACGGGGGAAGGCAATCCCCGCAACTCGATGAACATGGGCGGCGGGGTGTACCGCTCTCTCGACGGCGGCGACACCTGGCAGCTGATGGGGCTGGAGAAGACCCGCAGCATCCACCGCATCCTCGTCAGCCCGGAGAACGGCGACATCGTCTATGTGGGAGCCATCGGCTCGCCCTGGGGGCCCCACCCGGAGCGGGGCCTCTTCCGTACACGCGACGGGGGTAAGAGCTGGGAAAAGATCCTGTATGTCAACGACCTGACGGGTGTGGCCGATATGGTGATGGACCCCTACAACCCGCGCAAGCTTTTCGTGGCCATGTGGGAGCACAGGCGCTGGCCCTGGTTCTTCCGTTCCGGCGGGCCCGGCTCGGGCCTCTATGTGACACGCGATGGCGGCGACAGCTGGAAGAGACTGGGTCCCGACGAAGGTCTCCCCCAGGGGGAACTGGGAAGGATCGGCCTGGCCATCGCACGCAGCCGCCGCAACGTGGTGTACGCCTACATCGAATCCCGGAAGAACGGCCTTTACCGTTCCGACGACGGCGGGAAACACTGGGAGCTCCGCGGGACGAAAAACATCGGTGACAGGCCTTTCTACTATGCCGACATCTATGTCGACCCATCCAACGAGAACAGGGTCTATTCCCTTTTCTCGAGGGTGAATGTCAGCGAGGACGGGGGCAAGACCTTCCGTCAGCTGATAGGGTGGAAGATCCATCCCGACCACCATGCCTGGTGGATCGATCCCGATGATCCGGACTATCTTATCGACGGCAACGACGGCGGGATGGCCATCTCGCATGACCGAGGTGTGACCTGGCGTTTCGTGGAGAACCTGCCGGTGGGGCAGTTCTATCATGTGCGTGTCGACAATGAGCTTCCTTATCATGTGTATGGGGGGCTGCAGGACAACGGTTCGTGGCGGGGACCTGCCTATGTCTGGGCCGATGGCGGTATCATCAACACCTACTGGGAGAACCTCTACGGCGGCGATGGCTTCGATGTGCTGCCTGATCCTTCCGATCCGCGTTACTGTTATGCCATGAGCCAGCAAGGCTATGTGGGGCGCGTCGATCTTGAGACGGGGTATGTGCGGCGTATCCGGCCCGTCCATCCCGAGGGTAAAACACTCCGTTTCAACTGGAATGCGGCCATTGCTGCCGATCCTTTCGACAGGAACACGATCTATTTCGGCAGCCAGTACCTTTTCCGCAGCCCTGATCATGGCAATACGTGGGAGATCATCTCGCCGGATCTGACCACCGGCGATACGAGCAAACTGAAACAGTTGCAAAGCGGAGGGTTGACTTACGATGTGACCGGTGCTGAGAACTACGAGAGCATCATCGCCATTGCACCCAGCCCCCTGGAGAAAGGGGTCATTTGGGTCGGCACCGACGACGGCAATCTGCAGCTCACCCGCGACGGGGGCAGGAGCTGGACCAACCTGGCCGGGCGCCTCAAGGGCGTGCCGCCGGGCAGCTGGATACCGCAGATCACTGCCTCTGCCTACCACGCCGGCGAAGCTTTCGTGGTGGTGAACAACTACCGCCGCAACGACTTTACTCCCTATCTGTACCATACTACCGACTATGGCAAGAGCTGGGAACGGCTGGTGGATGAAGAGGATGTGAGCAACTATGTCCTTTCGTTCGTGCAGGATCCCGTAGAGCCGCGTCTCATGTTCGTGGGTACCGAGAACGGTCTGTACGTGAGCCTTGATGCGGGGAAGAGCTGGACCCACTGGACGGAGAATTATCCTGCCGGAGTCTCGACGATGGACATGGTGATCCAGCCGCGTGACGGTGACCTGGTGATCGGCACCTTCGGACGGGCCGTATGGATCCTCGACGACATCCGGCCTTTGCGGGAGCTGGCCTCCCGCGGTACCGGTCTGCTGGAGCAGCCCCTGCATCTTTTCGGGCCTCCTGTGGCCCGGGTGGTGAGCAGAAAAGATCCTCCCGGTTATTTCAGCGGCGGGGATGCATATTTCCGTGGAGAAAACCGTTATCCCGGGGCGATGATCACCTACTCGGTGAAAGAGGGTAACCCGGAAAAAAGGGGAAAAGATGCTCCTGAGCGCAAGGTGAAGGTGTGGATCATCAACACCGGCGGGGATACCGTGCGTACGCTCACCGACGTGCCACGCACCGGCATCAACAGGCTGTACTGGTTCCTCGACAGGAAAGGCTATCGTTTTCCGGGCTCGCCGCAGCGCCGGCCCGGCCGGGGAGGACGCGGTGGAGGCGGGTATGTCCTGCCTGGCACCTACAAGGTGGTCATGGAATATGAGGGAGCGACCGACTCGGTCATGCTGACGGTCCAAGGCGACCCGCGCCTGTCCATCGACCCCCGCGTGATCAAGGCCAACCGAGCACTCGTCGAACCAGTGATGAAGAAAGTGGAGAAACTGGCCGAGGCGGTCGACAGGGTGAAGGAGTGCAAGAAGATCATGCAGGAGGTGGAAAGGATGAAGATGAACAGGGAAGACACCCTGGCATGGGAAGCCTACCGGAAAGCCTCGAAAAGGGCTTCGGATACGCTGAAGGCGCTGAGTGCGGTCCTCTTCCCCCGTGAGGATGTCCAGGGGATCTTCCGTGATCCGAACCTGGTGACCGCCCGACTGCAGAGACTCTATGGCTTGCTCTATGAGATCGAACCGCTCAACGCGACCCAGAAACTGGTACTGGAACAGAGCAACCGTATCACCGAGAAGACCATCCGACGCATCAACCGCTTCCTGGAAGAGGAATGGCAGACTTACAGAGAAACAGCTGAGAAAGTGGGCGTATCACCTTTCCGCGACCTGAAACCGGTGGAACTGTGAGCTGCCTATGAATCCGAAGAAAAAAGGAACGCCGTCATGACGTTCCTTTTTTGCAATGTCTTTGGAGCGATAACCCCCGGGAACCGGCAGACTATTTCACCACGAAGGGAATGAATTTACTGGCTCCGGTCCCCTCGGACATCTGTTCCATGAACGTTTCCAGGATCACGCTCGAGAACCCTTTGGCCTCTTTTCCGTCTTCGGTCTGCAGATCAAAAGTGAACTCGAAACGGTTACCGCCCTTTTTGTTCACCTTCATGGTCCCTCCGGTGAGCCTGTATTTGTTGCCTATCTCCTTGCCTTCCGGGGCATAATTAATTAAGAGATCACCGTAAACCCAGACGAAGAGTTTAGGAAGTTCTGAGAGACCACCTTTCCTGAAGATATCAAGGCTGTCATGCAGATATGTGCCCGAAGCAGGTCCGTCGTATTCGGTGCTGAACATGATCATGGTCAGAGCTTCCCCCCGTCCCGTGATCGAGTCGATGTCGGAATGGTCATCCGTCCAGTGGACTTTGAGATCCTCGGACAAGAGGACGATCGAGTTGACATAGATCGAGTCGTCCACGATCGTATCATTATACATGAACCCATGCGTGAAAGAATAGGTCTCGCCATCGAAAGTGAACTGGTTAGGCGGAGTATTGTCGTCGTTACAAGCTGTCAGAGCCATCGCGCCCAACAAAACCGCCAGCATCAGCATACGTCCTTTTCTCATCTTGATCATAGAGCAAAAATTTTTGGTTAACGAAAAACATTGTGTCAATTGTAAGAGTGGAAAAGGGTGAGAAGGGTTGCTTGGAAGCCCGTAAAAAAAGCTTGCCGTTTTTTTGTTGGAGTGGTGGAGTTTGAATCTCAACGGGTTATCTTAAGGATGCGGACGTCGAAGATCAGGTCGCTTTTTGGGGGGATGCGGGGAGGTTGTCCTTTTTTTCCATATCCCAGTTTCCAGGGGATGATGATACGTGCGTGAGTGCCTTCGGGCAGGTAAGGGAACACTTCGT
The DNA here is from genome assembly GCA_964599235.1 of uncultured Rikenellaceae bacterium. GTDB lineage: Bacteria > Bacteroidota > Bacteroidia > Bacteroidales > VadinHA17 > DRPN01. The sequence continues at coordinate 45,490 of CAZRDX010000018.1, read as the reverse complement.
TCCATCCGGGGATGATGCCGGGGTTGCCGAGGCGGAAGGTGAAGGGTTGATCTTTGAGGACGGAGCTGTCGAACACTTTTCCGGAGGACAGGTAGCCGGTATAGTGGACCGTGATTTGGTCGTTTGTATGGGGGGTGGGGCCCTGGCCTTTCCGGATGATGATGTACCGGACGCCGTGGCGGGTGGTGAGGGTGTCGAGGCCGGTGCCTGAGTAAGGGATGACGGTGACGGGGCGGGGACTGATGCTCAGGAGCCACACATGCAGGAGGAGGTCGCTGCCCGGAGGGACACGGCTGCTGCCGCGCTCGCCGTAGCCAAGACGTGCCGGTACCCGCAGCAGGAGCTCTCCCCCTTGTCCCACATGTCGGATGCCCTCGTCAAGACCCGGGATCAACTGGCCTGTACCGGTGATGAGCGAAAGGGGCTTGCCCCGCGACCGGGTGTTGATGAAGGTGTCGCCGGAAGATGTTATGCCTGTCATGTGGAAGATGACCCGGTAACCATCGCCTGCATGAGGACCTTCTCCCGTCCGGATCACCCGGTAACTCAGACCTGTGGAAGTGGTACGGAAAAGGGTGTCCGTCCGCGACGGACGGGAATGTACTGGGAGGTTGAACCACAGCAACAACAAGGCGGCAGCAAGGTGTTTCATCTTATGGGTGTCATCGTGCGGAGGTGGTGTCAGGTACCACGGTGGTGTCAGATACCACCTTCACCAGTTCGACGTAAAAAGCCAGAGGATCATAATTGCCGTAAGCCAGCTTGCCGGGCATCACCAGCGTGGCCTGTCCTCCCTCGCGCATGTATCCCACCCCTTCATCCAGGCCTGCGATGACTTCACCCGAACCCTTGACAAAACCGAAAGGCTTGAAGCTGCGTCCTTCAGTGGGCAGGCCGTATTGCCGTGCCACATCCTCCAGGTTGGTGTCGAGCACAAGCCCGGTGAGTTTGTAAGCGATGTAGTTGATGTATACCGTGTCGCCGTCCTCGGGACGGGCGCCGCTGCCGGCCTTCAGTTCGACGTAATAGAGGCCGCTGGCAGTGGGTGCGACAGAGATGTTGTTGTTCTTCAGGTAGTTGCTGATAGCATCCTGTTCGATCTTCTCATAGTTCTTTTCCTTGATGCATCCCGCAGACAGCAGGAGCGGGAGCACCCACAACAACATGCCCGTTCTTTTCATTTTTCTCTTTTTTGTGGTCCACATCTTCTTTAACAAGATCCTTGCCGTTCTCATTTCACTTCCATGACTTCCAGTTCATAGACGATCACCGAGCGTGGGGGGATCCTGTCGCGGTCGCCCGGCACGCCGTAGGCCAGGAAAGGGGGGAGGATGAGGCGGGCTTTGTCGCCCTGTCGCATGAGGCGGATGGCCTGGTCGAGGCCGGCGACGGCACCGCCGTGGCCGACGGTGAAGGTCATCGGCCCGGAGAGATCGGACGAATAACATACCGAGCCGTCAAGAAGACGAAGGGTGTAATTGAGGGTGACGCTCTTGCCTTCGGTGACCTTCGGTCCCTGGCCGTGATGCCAGATCTCGTACCAGAAGCCGCGGGGACTGCGGGTCAGGTGCCAGTGATGACGTTCGGCAAAACGCCGGATGCGTTCCTCGTCTTTCTCGACCAGATAGCGGTTGGTTTTCATCAGGGTCTCCTTGCTGACCTGCGGTGCCGGGGAGGGTGTTCTCTCCCGCGATCTGCCGCATGCCATGATCACCACCAGCCATACCAGAAGGAAAGCTGTTCTCGCCGTTCTGATCATATCTTGTCGCGGTAAGTTTTCAGGAGCCGTTCGAACTTGTCGATGGTCTCTTCCATGGTCAGGGAGCACTCGCCGCCGGCGGCGTTTCTGTGTCCGCCCCCGTTGAAGTAACGGTTGGAGAATTCATTGACGGCAAAGTGGCCTTTGCTCCGGAAAGAGATCTTGACGCGGTCGCCCAGTTCGAGGAAAAGAGCCGAGAACCGAATCCCTTCTACCGAAAGGGGCAGGTTGACGAACCCTTCGGTGTCTCCTGTCACATAGCTGTACCGTTCGAGCTCTTCTTTGGTGAGCCAAATATAACCCGTGTGCAGGTCGGGGAGTATGACCATCTTCTGGTCGAGGGCGTAACCCATGAGGCGCATGCGGTGTTCGCTGTAGTTGTCGTAGATGCGTGCGTAGATGTCGTCGATGTCGATGCCGCGTTCCACAAGTTCCGCCACACTGCGCCAGGTGCCGGGATAGGCCGCGTTGTAACGGAAGCATCCGGTGTCGGTCATGATGCCGGCATACAGGTTGACGGCCACTTCTTCGCATTCGAGCGGGGAGGGATCGAGGGACTTCATCACCCGGTAGAGAAGTTCGGCCGTGGAGCTCACCCGTGTCTCGGAAAAGACCAGCGATGCTTCAATACGGGGGTCGGGATGGTGATCGATGAGGATGGTGAAGGCCTCCCTGTGCTCCTGCACCGGCGTGGCCAGCTCACGCAGACGGCTCGCCTCGTTGAAGTCGAGGAAGAAGATCACCTCAGCCTCAAGAACGGTCCTGATCGCAGTTGGAAGATCCCGTTTGGCAACCCGGATGCTCTCCGCGCCGGGAAGCCAGGCCAGGAATGCCGGCAGATCGTTGGGCACAAGTACGGAGACCTCATGCCCGTGGTGACGAAGGAAATGGTACAGAGCCAGCGAAGAGCCGATGCTGTCGCCGTCGGGGTTCACGTGGCTCAGCAAAGCTATCCGGCGTCGTGGGCCCAACACCTCACGCAGCTGTGATATGTCTCGGTCCGGGATCATCACAGGATCACAACGTACAAAGATAAAAAAAGAATTCCCACCGTAAGCCGGTACCGCTATTTCCGGAAGTTAGGTGAAATGTTCCTATCTTTGGATCAAAATTCTATACTACTATGGCAGGAAACATCACATTTTCGATGATCAAGCCCTATGCGGTGCAGGACAACTATACCGGGCCGATCCTTTCGATGATCAACGAGGCGGGTTTTCGTATCGTGGCGCTGAGGATGGTACGTCTCACCCGGGAACAGGCCCGGCAGTTCTATGCGGTGCACCGGGAACGTCCTTTTTACGATGAGCTGGTAGAGTTCATCACGTCGGGTCCCGTAGTGGGGATGATCCTGGAGAAGGAGAATGCGGTGGAGGATTTCCGCAAGCTGATCGGTGCGACCGATCCGGCCAAGGCGGAAGAGGGGACCATCCGCAAGAAGTTTGCCCGCTCGTTGCAGGCCAATGCCATTCACGGCTCTGACAGCGATGAGAACGCGATCATCGAGAGTGATTTCTTTTTCAGCAAGCTGGAGCGGTTCTGAGGGTAAGACCGTAGAGGGGATTCAGAGGTTCTCTTTTTTCAGGGCATAGAGGATGCCCCGGTCGGTGAATACCGGGACGATCACTTCCCAGGCGAGGAAGTTGACGAGGATGTTGGCAGCGGTACGGTCGGGGATGCGGGCCAGCCGGCGGAAGGTGCTGCGGCTGATGTGGTCGTGTTCGGCAAGGTAGGAGAGCAGTGTCTCCTCAGCGGGGGTATATTGCACCCAGGTGCCGCGCACTCTTTTCTTTCTTTTCCATGATCGTACAAGGATGTTGTTGGCCAAGCGGTTCTGGTCGTTGACACGGATGTAGGCGTGCCACCGTCCCTGGTCGTCGGGAGCGCGGTAAGGGCGTCGGGGCGAAGGGGGTACGGTCACCTCCACCACCGTGCGTCCCTCCACCTCGTGGATGTGGGTGGTATAAGGTACCTCCGGACGGCAGAAAGTGATGGCAGCGGTCTCGATCATGTAGATCTCTTCGTCGGAACGTACTCCGGCGATGGAGCCGTTGTCACGCACCCCGATGAGAAGAGTGCCTCCTTCGCTGTTGGCAAAGGCTACGAGCGAACGGGCGATCTTGCGGCTGTCGTTCACCGCATATTTGAAATCGAGATGCTGGCTCTCGCCCTGGCGTATCAGACCCTGTATGTAAAGATTTCCCTTGCCCATCACCTCAAAGTTACTGCAAATCGCCGAGCGGAGGAAACGGTGCAAAGAAAACAGGAACGGCCGCCTGCGGGCGGCCGTTCCTGTTGGGGAAGAGCATCAGTTGGGGATCCTTTTGTTCTTTTTGAAGCCCATGAAACGGTAGTTGAGGGAAAGGAGGAGCGACATGCGGTCGCCCAGGCCGCCCTCGGCACGGAACTGCCAGGTCTTGTTGATCTGGTACTGCATCCCTACCAGCATGTTCCAGGGTTTCTTGGCTTTTTTGTCCATGGCGTAAGACACCTCGGATTCCCCGTTGCGCTGCTCGATCTCTTCAATGAGACGGTCGATGAGACGGTCGCCGATGAGCCCGGTTTCACCCTTCTTGTCTTCGAGGTCCTGGATGAGCTGTTGTTTGGTGTTGTCAAAGTCGGGGATGGCATCGCGCAGGGCGATGGCACCCACCGTTTCCGATTGCATGCTCAGGTACATGGTACCTGCCCAGAAGGAGAGGTTGCTCTGGGGTTTGTTCCTGAAACGGAACAACTTACCCATGCGCAGGCCCATCACCCAGGCCATGGTGGCCTCGTCGAGCAGTTCCGGTTTGTTCCAGGTGATGTTGTTGTCCATGGAGATCCAGACAGGTCCCACCCCACCGGCCAGCAGGACCCCTGCACCATACGTGGTGATCCCCTGCTCCACGACAGAAGTGAACCGGATGGGACTAGTGGTGTACTGGAAAGCGTTCACCTCGATGGTGGTCTCCGAACGGCCGTAACCGAAGATGCCATACAGGTCGATGAAAGGGAAGATCCAGAGATCGGGACGCACATTGAACGACCATGATTTGTTGGAGTTGTTGCCAAAATCCAGGATCGTATCGGACAGAGGCTGCAACGGGAAATCGAGAAGGCCGTCGTAGGCGTTCTCAAAACCCAGCTGGAAGTTGTTGATCTCGATCCCCTGATTGACCCAGAAATAGTTGGCCATGATGCCGAAAGGGAAAGGGATGTCAATCCCGCGCTGGTAAGCTTTGGATCCCCAGAAAGGGAAGATGCGGTTATAGTCGATGTTCTTCAGACTGTCGGTGTAGGCGGCGTACTTGTCTTTGACCCGCTTGTTGGCATACTGGCTGAAGGATGTCTGCGTGGTGATCAGTCCTGCTGGGATGAGCAACAGGAATGTCAGGATGTTCTTTTTCATGGTTAATACGGTATTGAGGTTCATGTTATTTCTTTTCTTCCATTTCCCTTTTCGTATCCTTGGCCGCTTTTTTCTTCTTCCTGGCTGCCTGTTTGGCCTGGGCTTTCTCGCCTCGTCCGATGGGAATGTCCAGTTCGAGGAAAAGGGATTGGTTGTGGGTCCCGGGTTCTCCTTTGTAGACATTGGTGAGTCCCCAATAGTAATTGAGACCGATGGTCCACCCTGTCCTGCCATTGAAACGGTATCCCGTACCTGCCATCAGTCCCAGATCGATGCGGTTGATCTTGTCGTCGTTGAACTCCTTGATGATCGACTCAAAGCCGGTGCTGTCGGAGGTGTATTCGACCCAGGCCTTGTACATCAGTCCCGCCTGGATACCTCCTTCGAGATAGAGGTGTTTTTGTCTGTATTTGAGAAGGATCGGAACCAGGAAGTAGTTGATCTTCTGGTTGTATTTGCCTGAAGTGGCCCAGTGCGTGACATCCAGAAAGGTCAGGTCTTTCTCGGTGAGCTTACCGGCACCTACGCGGGACTTTACCAGGACTCCCGTGTTAAAATACCAGTGATGTTCTTCTTTGAGCAGAATGTCGAAGTAGAACCCGAGATTCCAGTCGGTAAAGAACTTACGTGTATCCATACCGGTGATCCTGGAGAAATTGCCGCCTCCTTCGAGTCCGAATTCCAGCTGATCGGAGTTGAGCTTGTCACCGAAGATAAGGGTCATCAGGACCTGGGAGGATGCTGAAGACAAAAAGGCCGTCAGCATAAGAGCCAGAAGGAGTGTTCGTTTCATCCGCAGAGGTTCTTGTGATGGCAAATATAAACAATCCCCTTAGTTATCCAATTTTTCGGCAGTGCTTGGCAGGGTGTAAAAATGGACCCGGTATTTACCGGAGCCAGGCGTTTCCGACGACCATGTAGACGGCCCATTTTTCAGGACCGCGTGCGATGTCGATGCCCATTTTCATTTTAAGCAGGCGTGCGATGAGGTAACGGAAGCCGGTGCCGGCATTCCAGAAAGAGGTGCCCTCGTAGTTGGGTGAGAAGGTATGGCCATACCCTCCGAAGCCTACTACTCCCCAGCGCCGGGACAGCATGAGCAGTTGTTCGGTCTCGGTGACGAGGACATGTTTGCCCTGGTAGCGCATGGCGGGGACGCCGCGCATCATGGCAAAAGGATAGGCATAAAAAGGAGGATCACCTACGGCAAGCTGGTAGTCGAGACGCAGACCGGCGATCCATCGTTGTCTGAAAACAGGCTGGTAAAGGATGGCGAAGGTAGAGACCCTCCCATAGTTGCGGTCGCTGCCCAGCGCCTCCAGATACTGTACATAGTTGATGTGCAGGCGGGTGCCCTTCTCGGGAGAGAGGATGTTGTCAAAGTCTTCGTACTCGGCGATGAACCCCAGTCCGCTGTTGGTCATGTCGGTCTCACGGGGATCGACCCACGGGAGGATCTGGCCTGTGACGTGGGTGCCCGTGAAAATGTATTTGCCTCCCAGCAAAAAAGGAGAATCGCCTAAGCGGAAAATGACCTGCTGGACCAGTCCGTAGGCCTGGATGTTGAACTCCATGGGGTGTTCGGCCAGAAAACCGTCGCCGAGGCCGTAATATTTGAGGTTGACGTCCGCATAGCCTCCGGCGCCACGGTAACGGATGTGATCATCTTTCCAGAAGCCGAAGTAGCCTCCTCCGGTGAACCATGTGCCGTTCTGGGTATACCCTCCGCCGGCGGCCACGATGTCGGGGAAACGGAAACGATGGTCGGGTTGTTCTTTTTTGGGGATGAAAAAGAGGGCTGCACCGGCGCCGCCGTAGCCTACGGCGGGCTCGGTGACAGGTGCTACCACCGGCATGAAGCCGTGCAGGTTGTAAAGATAGTAGCTGATGTCGAACGCCTGGTCGAGGGTGTCACGAAAAGGGTGTTTTTTTTTCTGCTGAGCGGATCCCCGGGAGGGGATGAGCAGCAGAGCCGCCAGGAGGATGAGCGCATGCAGGCGTAGCCTGTTCATTTTACGGTATAACCTTTCCCTTCGAGGCATGCTGCAAAAGCTTTCTTGAAATTGTTGAGCAGTTGCTGTTCCTGTTGGCTGGCAGTTTGTTGGCTTTGTTTTTTCTGGTTGCGTGTCCTGTTGATGCGGGAACGTCGTCCTGCCAGGGCGCCGCTGAGGGCACCTACGGCGGCGCCGTCGCCGGCGTCACCGGTGATGGCGCCTATTGCCGCTCCGGCGGCGGCACCCCGTGCCGCCCCCCTCACAGCGCTGCCGTCAGCACCGCCTTTCACCTCCTGAGCTTCTACCCTGGGAGGATGAAAGGGATCAACACCCGACTGACTGCGGGCCCAGTGGTAACAGGAGAGGAGATCTTTTTTCTGCTGGACACTGTCCTGACCCTGAGAAGGGAAAATATACATGCCCAGACGCTTGGTGAGAAAAACCACCGTATCGCTCTCCGTCGGGGATGTCCCCTCCTGGGCTGTCAGAGAAATTGTGAACAGCAAAAAGATAACGGTTGTCAATGGAAAGGATCTCCTTATCATGGCCATGTCCCAGGTTTTGTTCATTCTTTCAGGTCTTCCGGTCGGCAGAAAACATACCCCAGCTGCCGCAGGGCATCGGCTTCGTTGTAGAAGGTGTAGCTTTTCACGATCCTGTCCTTTTCGATCTTGTAGGTGCTGTTGATCCAAAGGATCACCTGGTTGCCGTCGCGGTAGGTGATGTGTACCTCGCCCCAGTTGGATACCCATGTGCCGGGATCGGGTCCGTCGGTGAGGGTGACGGCCACCTGCCGCGAGCGTGTATAGCGGATGGAGTCGTACAAATGGGTGATGTTGTATTTCCAGTTCTCAAGGGCTGTTTTGCGTGTGACCGAGTCTCCGTAGGAAGGGCCGTAACCCACATACCCCGGTGCAAGGAGCGAATCCATCGTGCCGTAGTCCATGGTCTCCACGGCACGGATGTACTTTTTCACGATGTCCACCGCCCGGGTAGGCTCTTCCGCCGGACGCCGGCATGCCAGGGCTGCCAGAAAAAACAGAAAGAACAGAATGACTTGTTTCATGATGCAGGATGCCGGGTATTCTTACTCAAAGATACAAATTTTCACATGCCTTCGAAGCTGATACGGCCACACGATGCCGCGCAGCATTAAAAAAATGCTTTTCTTTGTATTATCTGATGCAGTGTTTTGGTTTTGTTGCGGCATATGTATAAAAAAGCCTCTTTTTCGATAAATGTTTTTTGCTTATGGTACGGAAATCATTCTTTCTCTTTTTGACCTTTTTCTTCCTCGGCCTGCATGTTTTTTCCGAGGGTGACAATTATGCCCTGAAGTTCACTGAGAACGGGCAATATGTGCAGATGGAGCGTGACCGCCCTGATCCTCCCTGGACAGTGGAGATGTGGGTGAACCGGTATGCCTCCAGAGATTATTCCACGTTGATGAACGGCAGTGTTTCGAAGATCATGCTGGAGTCATGGAACAATGGCCAGCGGATCGGGCTTACGCGCAAATGGGTGGCCGACTGGGCGTTCAATTATGTATTGCCGCTGAACACGTGGGTTCATGTGGCGTTGGTGTGCGACGGTACGGTGACCCGTCTTTATGTGAACGGCGAAAAGAAGGATGAGATGGCCCATGTGGCGCCGATGCCGGAGTATTCGCTGGGCATGGCGGCCGAGACCCCTTTTGCCACGGTCGATGAGGTGCGGTTGTGGAAGGTCGCACGTACTGCCGAAGAGATCGCCACATACTGGAACAGGTCAGTGGACCCTACATCGGAAGGACTGATCGGTTACTATTATTTCGACGACCGGGAAGATCCGGCCATCGACCTTTCCCCCGCGGCGGTGGCCGGGGAACTACATGGTCCCGTCTATGTGGAGAACGACAATCCTGATTTTACCACCACCCTGGAAAGAATGGAGCTGGCACAGGTGGCGGTGGAGAACCGCAACGAGTACTTTGTCAGGCCCGGCAGCAGGGGAGAGGATCTTCTGTGTATCGACCTGAACACCACGGGATATACGCAGCGTTTGCAGGTGACCTCGTTCACGGTGACATTGGCGGGGTCCACCACCGTAACGGCGGTGGACAGTCTGTGGATGGTCAACTCCGGGAGCCAGCCCCTTCCCGGTGAGGGCGAAGTTTTCGCCGGCAAAGTGACGGGAAAAGAGGGAGAGATCGTTTTTACGGGATCCGCGACCCTTCTTCCTGGTCACAACTACTTCTGGCTGATGATGGATGTGTCTGCTGCGGCAACACCCGGCAGCCTCATAGACGCTACGCTGGAACGTGTGGTGGTGGACGACGAAACGGTGGTGCCGGCGGTGACGGCACCACCCGGATCGAGGCAGGTGGAGCTGAGCATACCCCGGCAGCCGGTGAACCGTGCGGCTGTGATCCCTCTTCCTGTCAGCATGCAGATCGATACTTCCCGTCGTTTCGTACTCACGGAGGCCACCCGCATCGTGGTGGACGACAGCTCCCGTGCCGAAGGGGAGAAAGCCGCCGCCTTCCTGCGCCGCGCGACAAGCTATCCCCTGCCGGTGGTCAACGGTACGGCCGGGAAGGAGGATCTTGCTTTTGTGAGACTTACCTCTTATGAAGATTCGCTGGGTGAGGAAGGATACCGTCTGACGGTGGACGACGACGGTGTGCGGCTGGAGGCCAACACGGATGCCGGCTTGTTCTATGGTTTCCAGACCCTGCGTCAGCTGCTGCCGGCGGCCGTGGAGGACAGCAGCGTGGCCGGCATGCGGTGGGACATCCCCTACGTGCGGATCACCGACCGTCCCCGTTACTCGTGGCGGGGGATGCATCTGGATGTGTCACGTCATTTCTTCGGTGTGCCGTTCATCAAAGAGTACCTGGACATCATGGCGATGTTCAAGCTCAACCGTTTTCACTGGCATCTTACCGATGACCAGGGCTGGCGTCTCGAGATCAAGAGCCGTCCCAAACTGCAGAGCATCGCCGCCTGGCGTACATGCAACGGCGTGCGCTACGGGGGATATTACACTCAGGAGCAGGTCCGGGAGATCATACGCTATGCCGACAGCCTGCATATCATGATCATCCCGGAGATCGAGATGCCGGGGCATACCGTGGAGGTGCTGGCCGCCTATCCTGAACTCTCCTGTACCACCGATACCTCCGATTACGGCGGACCTTTCTCGGTGCGATGCGGTCCCGGTGTGACGGCCGATATCTTCTGTGCAGGCAAGGAAGCCACGTTCGATTTCATTGAGGATGTGCTGGACGAGGTGACGGAGCTCTTTCCGGGGCCGTATGTCCACCTGGGAGGGGACGAGGCCGTCAAGACACGCTGGGCACAGTGCCGTGACTGTCAGGCACGCATCGCAGCCGAGGGGCTGAGCAATGAGACCGAGCTGCAGCGGTGGTTCATGGAACGTGTTGGACGTTATCTGGAAGGAAAAGGAAAGAAATGGATCGGCTGGAGCGAGATCACCTGGGGAGGGGTGCCGGAGAACGCCACGGTGATGTCATGGCTGGGCGAAGGGGCGGCGGTGGCAGCTGCACGTGCCGGCCACGATGCCATTCTCTCACCCAATGATTACCTTTACCTGAACAAACCCAATACCGACCTTCCCGAAGAGCCTCTGGGACAAGGGAAGGTGCCCATCACCTTGCAACAGGTCTATTTCTACGATCCGATGCCTTCGGGCCTCACCGTCGAGCAGCAGGAACATATCCTCGGGCCGCACGGCTGCCTGTGGACGGAGTTCATAGCCGAAAAAGATCATGCCGAATACATGCTTCTGCCGCGTCTCACGGCGCTGGCCGAGATAGGGTGGACAGCCCTTTCGAATGATTACCAGGGCTTCCTGGAACGTCTCTATCCTCTTTATGACCGTTTTGCCCGCCTCGGTTATCATCCGCGGATGCTGGTTTTCCCCGACGGGCTGTTGCCCGACAGGATCATTGCCTGCAAAGGCGACAGTGTGGTGCTGGATGTGCATGTGCCGGCGACCTCTTACTACTGGAACGATGCCGACCATACCAGCGGAGCCTCGCTGGTGGTGAGAACATCCGGCATCTGGAAGTGTTATGTGGATTATCTGGGCGAGGTGCACGAGGTACGCAGCGAGGTGCTCTTCCGTAGTACGGACGAACCTCCTGAGGTGGATACTGCCGGCAACAGCTGGTTGGCGACAGGCCAGGCCGACACGTGGCTGTGGTACGATGCTCAGGGAGAGCTGGTGGCGCGGGGCGACACCTTTGTCCCCGCCGAAGGGACCACGACGGCCGATTACAGCATTTCCGGACTTAACCTCGTGAGCAAGAAAGGCGCGGTGCACATTGGCGGAGATACTTACGTGCGACTGCGGCAGAGCGACTTCCTCAACGATGCGCCGGCCTTCACCTTTGAAGGATGGTTCCTGATACACAATTACCGGGACAACGACCGTTTGCTGAGCAAGACACTTACCAACAGCAACCGGATAACCATCGAACTGTACAACGGTCGTTTTCGTTTTGCCGTGTCCCGTGCTGTGAACAGTTACGGCCTCACCCAGGCGGGTACCGTGCCGGTCGACGAATGGCATCATCTGGCGTTCGTGTTCAACGGAGCGGGCCAGGACAATGAGGAGCGTATGCAGGTTTACATGGACGGGAAGCCCCTGTCGCTTACCTTTACCGGCACCCTGCCGGAGATGACCACCAACTCTCCCATGCCGCTGACGATGGGCGACCCCGACCACAATCCTGAGATGGCCTTCACCTCGGTGCGTTTTTGGGAGAGAGCTCTCACCGGCGACGAGATCCGTCTTCATATGGATATGCGCTCCAAAGGCGACGAAGAAGGACTGGTGTATTATCTTCCTGCCGAAGGCAGCGGTCCCGAGCTGGTGAACCTTTCCCAGAACAACAGTTATACGGCCTACATCGTGAACATGTCGGACGATGCCCGCTGGGAAGGATATACCGGTGTGATGCAGTATGGTTGTGAGAGTGCAAGGTGGCCTGTCTCGTCGGTGGCGACAGCCTTACGGACACCTCATCTGCCGGGCCTCTTCTCCGTCAGCCCCAACCCTTCCGGGGGATCCTTCAGGCTGCAGGCCACATTGACCGGTGATGGACCGGCTGTCCTGAGCCTCTACAGCCTTTACGGATCATTGCTGAAACAGTATGTTCTTCCCTCCGGTGCCGCCATCGACAGGATGATCGTGCTCCCCCCCTTGCCTGCGGGAGCATATCTCCTGGAGCTGTCACAAAAGGGGAGAAGCATGCGGAAGATCATCATCAAGAACTAATGCCAGGTGCTCATGCAAAAAGCAGGTATCGTCCCTTTTTTCTTCGCGTTGTTTCTTTTCTCCCTTGTTCTTTCCTGTGAACGGGATGAGGGAACGACTCCCCGGACAGCTCCCTATCTCGATACGGTGGGTGCGGGCAACGATCGTGTGGTGGTGGCAGTGGTGAAGGGCACCCCTTACGAGATGGGAAAGCAGTTGGGTACAATGCTGGCAGGCGATATTCAGGAGTGCCTGGGTGATTTTCTGGGTGCGGTGAGGGAGGAGTATGAAGATTACGATGTCGACTGGCTGCTGAAAGGGGCATGGATGGACCATGTTCCCTACATCGATGCCCGTGTGCTGGAGGAGATGGAGGGACTGGCCGAAGGGAGCGGGGTGGCACTGGATGATATCCGGATGGTCCACATGGTGCCGGTGGTCTCCCCATACGCCTGCAGCGGTGTGGTGGCCTGGGGCAATGCTACGGCCGACGGTCATACCTATCAGCTGCGTAACCTCGATTTCACCATGGATGCCGGTCTGCAGGACCACCCGCTGGTAGTGGTCTATCTTCCCGACCAAGGCATCCCCCATGTTAACGTGACCTTTGCGGGCTACCTTGCTTCCCATACCGGCATCAATGCCCGGCATATCGTAATGGGTGAGAAAGGGCGTTCCCCCTCGTCGGAGTATCCCTACAGTGCCAGGGGACGCCATTTTTCCTTTTTGTTCCGTACGCTGATGTATGATGCCTCTTCGCTTGAAGATGTGCTGAATACCCTGCAGGAAGGTCCGCTGATCAAGCGCTATTGTCTCTATTTTGCGGAGGGTAACGGCCAGGGCCGGGGGATGAAGGTGGCGGTCGATGCCCCCGATGATCCTCCCCTGCGGTACTGGTACGACCAGGATCCAGAGGATCCCGAGGCCCCCGATCTCTTCGAGGGGGTGGTCTACCGCACCATGGAGGATGAATGGGCGGCTGCTTACATCCGTGAGAACCACGGGAAGCTCGATGCAGCGAAGATGATCGAACTCTCGAAACTTGTCGCCGATGATGGAGGCAATCTGATGGATGTGGTGTACGATGCCACCACGCTGGAGATGTGGGTGACCTACGCAAACGGCAGAGAGGATGCGGCACTGCAGCCGTACGTGCACATCGACCTTACAAAGTATCTGAAAGAATGAACCTGCAGGGCGAGGATCAGAACTCGATGTAATAAGCAGGTTTGTAACGGTACTTCATGCTGACGTTGATGAGCAGCTGGATGGAGGGGATGCCCGCCCAGCTCCAGTCGCCTTCAACGTTCTCCACACCCGTGAAATAACTGAAGTTGAGGATGTGCTTCTCGTCGAAGATGTAGGAGATGCCGGGGCCTACACGGATGTACTGGAAACCGTTCCAGTTCTCACGCCAGCGATAGATGAAACCGGCAATCGAGGAAAGGATGATCTTTTCGTTCACCTTGTAGTTGAGGAAGACCACCTCACGGAAGGCCTGGTCGGCCGCCCCGTGGTTGCTGATGTCGATCTGCCACTTCAGCTGGTTGATGAACTGGAGCTTGTGACGGAGGTTCTTGTACAGCAGACCGAAGCCTGGACGCCATTCCAGCTTGTCGGGTTTGATGGTGAAACGGAAGTCGGGCACGATCTCCAGCCATTCGGTGGCCAGATAGTTGGAGACCCCTTCGACATACCAGTTGTCGAGGGTCTGCATGTTGTTGCGCAGGCGCGTCTGCAGCTCGCCCGAGAATTTCCACTTGTTCTTGCCCCCGGCGATCTTGTTGCCCAGATAGATCTGGTTGTCCCAGTTGCTGCTGCCGGCATCCTGGGCAGTCACCGGCGCGGCAAGAAAAAGAAAAGCCGCCGCCCAAAGAATAGCCATCCCCCGGCCTGGCCGGTCACTCCGGTATGATATTGCGAAGAACATCCTTTCAAAAATAAAAAAGATTTTCTGTATCCTTTTGCTTTGTTGTCACGCTTTTTCCTTTGAGATACCTCTCCCCCGGGTCGGGAGATTTCTTTCAGGAGTAAGCTCAGGTTCCTTTTTGCGGGAATGCGGAACTTTTGGTATATTTTTGACGAAAGGAAAAAGCAGATGGTTATGACTGGAGAGAAGAGTTCCGTGTTTTCGAGCCTGCGTGGTGATCTTTTCGGGGGCATCACGGCTGGGGTGGTGGCCTTGCCGCTGGCGCTGGCTTTTGGAGAGCAGACGGCCCTGGGGGCTGTGGCAGGGTTGTATGGTGCGATCGCGCTGGGCATCCTGGCCGCTCTGCTGGGCGGGACGAAGACCCAGATCAGCGGTCCCACCGCCCCCATGACGGTGGTCTCGGCCGCCATGATCACGGAGGTGCTGAGCCGCACGGACGGCAGCCTGGAGAAGGGGATGCCTTTTATCATCGCTGTCTTTGTGATGACAGGAGTTATCCAGGTATTGCTGGGGGTCTTGCGTCTGGGCAGGTATATCAAGTACATTCCTTATCCGGTGGTCTCGGGGTTCATGAGCGGTATCGGGGTGATCATCGTGATCACGCAGATCTTTCCTTTTGTGGGGGGTGTCGGTCCTGAGGGAGGGGCGTTCGGCACGTTGAGCAAGCTCCATATCATCCCCGAGGTGGTGAACGTCTGGTCGGTGGGAGCGGCGTTGCTGACGGTGGCCCTCATCTACCTGATGCCGCGGCTCACGAAGAAGTTCCCCGCCACACTGGCAGCCCTGCTGGTGGTCTCGCTCGTGGCCTACTGGGTGGTGCCGGAGGGGGCGATGCTGCGGATCAACTCGGCCGGGCCGGTGCCGACGGGCCTGCCGAAAGTGCATCTCGACTTTGTGGGAGTGTTTACCGACCCATCGGCGATCCTGCGTATCATCGAGTATGCGGCCACGCTGGCGGCGCTGGGGGCCATCGACTCGCTCCTGACGTCGGTGGTGGCCGATAACATCACCCGGACCAAACACGACAGCAACCGCGAGCTGATAGGTCAGGGGGTGGGTAACATGGCCGCCGGCCTTATCGGCGGCCTCCCCGGCGCCGGTGCCACCATGCGGACGGTCATCAACATACGCTCCGGAGGAAGAACACGCCTGTCTGGCGTGGTGGCCGGCCTCCTGCTGGCAGCTATCCTCCTGGGCCTGGGAACACTCGTGGGTTACATCCCCAACGCCGTGCTGGCAGGCATCCTCGTGACCGTCGGCCTGGGGATCATCGACTATAAGGGACTGCGCCATCTGCGGTCGATACCGCGCTCCGATGCCGTGATCATGTTCATCGTCCTGCTGCTTACTGTCTTCGTCGACCTGCTCGTGGCCGTGGGTGTAGGAATGATCCTGGCAGCCTTCGTGTTCATGAAAAAAGCTGCCGACATGGTGGAAGGCGGGAGTTCCGTACGTTCACTGGAGGACTTCAAGGAAGACTCTTTCTGGAAGGATGAAAAGGGCCTGACCGACCGCCTGGGCAGGAAGGTGTGGGTCAAGGAGATCAACGGCCCCCTCTTCTTCGGTGCCATCGAGGCTTTCCTGGAACAGGTGAAACACATCCCCGACGATACGGAAGTGGTGATTATCCGCCTGGAGAAAGTACCTTACATCGACCAGAGCGGCCTCTATGCCATGGAGGAGGCGATCATGGAACTGGAGAGCAAGAGGGATCTCACCGTCATCCTCACAGGCGTCAAAGGCCAGGTGCGCGATATGTTCGAGAAGATCGGCATCATCCCCAACCTGGTGGCTTACGACGAATGTTTTGACACACCTGAAGAGGTGGAAGCGTATCTGCAGAAAAAGTTCAAACATATACTGAAAGATGGGAAAGCGGATGCCATTGAAGGATAAGGAGGCACTGGCGGCATTGTTGCCCGGCGAGGTGCTGGAGATGCTGCGTGCAGGCAATGCGCGATATGTGCACGGTACGCAGCGTGAACAGGAGCATGCGCGGGCGCGTGCTTTGACGGCCGGGGGACAGTACCCTTATGCGGTGGTGCTGAGCTGCATCGACTCGCGCGTGATCCCCGAGGTGATCTTCGACGCCGGCATCGGCGAGCTGTTCGTGGTGCGTATCGCGGGCAACATCGTGAACAGGGATATCCTGGGCAGCCTGGAGTATGCCTGTGCCGTCACGGGATCTAAGGTGGTGGTGGTGATGGGGCACACCTCCTGCGGTGCCGTGAAGGGGGCCGTGAGCGAAGTGGTGCTGGGCAACCTCACGGGAGCACTGCGCCCCCTCAGGCTGGCCGTGGCCCTTACACGCGAAGAAGGAACAGACCCCGGCGACCCCGCTTTCGCGGATGCCGTGGCTCTGACGAACGTAAGAGTGACCCTGCGCGACATACGCGAACAAAGCCCCGTGCTGCGCGAAATGGAAGAAAAAGGTGAGATCATCATCGCCGGGGCCATGTACGACCATGTCAGCGGAGAGGTCAGCTGGCTCTGAACCGCCCCGCGCCGTGACTTTTTGGAGATGTCGAAGCCTTTTCTTATCTTGTCTTGCAAAGACCAAGCATCTTCCATGCCTGTGATCAAAAAATACAAGAAGCTTTTCGTGCACCATCTCTTTGAGTGCTGGATCTTCTGATGCCTTGTGAGGAACGCCTTCTTCCCGTTCTTCATTTCCTGTTCCTTCTTTTTTCATCCTGCAGTTCCTTTTTGCTGTGAAAGGTCTGATCTTCGATATCAAACGATATGCGGTTCATGATGGACCCGGTATACGGACGACCCTCTTCCTGAAGGGCTGTCCGCTCTCCTGCTGGTGGTGCCACAACCCGGAAGGCATCCGGAAAGAGCCGGAGGAGGTGGTGACCGTCCACCGGATGGAGGGCAGAGAGTATCCTGTGCGGGAGACGGTGGGCAGATGGATGAGTGTGGAGGAGGTGATGGAGGAGGTCAACAAGGAACGGACCTTCATGGAAGAGTCGGGGGGCGGGGTGACGCTCTCCGGCGGCGAGCCGCTCCGGCAGGCCGCTTTTCTGGAGGACCTTCTGCTGGCTTGCAAGCGCGAGGGTTACCATACCGCCGTCGACACCACGGGACATGTTTCCCGGGAAGCCTTGCGGAAAGTGATGCACCTTACCGACCTGTTCCTCTATGATGTGAAGATGATGGACCCGGCCCGGCACCAGAGATACACCGGCGTGAGCAACAGGATGATCCTGGAAAACCTGGCATTTCTGGCCGCTGCCGGGAAAGAGCTCTTCATCCGTATTCCCGTGATCCCGGGCATCAACGATGATGAGGAGAACATACGCGGGACGATCCGTTTCCTCCGGGGACTCGACGGAGCGGTGAAGGAGGTCGACCTGCTGCCTTACCATGCTCTGGCAGCACATAAATACGAGAAGTTCGGCATGGAATACAGGATGGCCGGCGTTCCGGAACCCGCAGAAGAGGAAATGGAACGGTTAAAGGGGAGGTTTGTCAGAGAAGGGTTTGAGGTGAAGGTGGGAGGATGAATTATTTGAGGATGTAAAGACAAGGCATGTCTTGTCTTGTAAAACTGAAAGATATGACACCACGTATAGAGAGATTGAGGGAAGAGAGTCTGAATGCCGTCAACCGCATCTCTGCCGAGCGGGCGTTGCTGGTGACGGAGTTTTACAGGAGCGGGCGGGCGCGGGGGCGGTCGGTGCCTGTGCAGCGGGCCCTGGCGTTCGATCATCTACTGCGGCACAAGGTGCTGTGGCTGGGTGAGGGCGAGCTGATCGTCGGGGAGCGCGGGCCGGCACCCAAGGCCACGCCCACCTATCCCGAGATCACGCTGCACTCGCTGAAAGACCTGGAGATCCTCGACACGCGGCCCAAGGTGTCGTTCAGGGTGGACGACGAGGTGCGACGCATCTATCGTGACGAGATCATCCCTTTCTGGAAGGGCAACACCAACCGCGACCGCATCATGGCGGCGATGGACAGGCCGTGGCTGGAGGCCTATCGCGCCGGCGTCTTCACCGAGTTCCAGGAGCAGCGGGCGCCGGGACATACGGTGCTGGGTGACAAGATCTACCGCATGGGCCTGCTCGACCTGCAGCGCGAGATACGGCGCCACATCAGGGCTCTCGACTTTTACAACGACCCCGAGGCGTATGACAAGCGGGAGGAGCTGACGGCCATGCATCTGGCTGCCGGCGCGATGATGCGCTTTGCCGCGCGCTATGCCACCCTGCTGCATGAGCGCGCCAAAGAGGAAAAAGATGCGCGGCGGTGCGCCGAGCTGCAGGAGATGGAGGCCGTATGCCGGCGGGTGCCGGCCCGCGCTCCCCGCACCTTCCACGAGGCCCTGCAATACTACTGGTTCGTCCACCTGGGCGTGGTGTCCGAGCTCAACCCCTGGGACTCTTTCAACCCCGGACGCCTCGACCAGCACCTGCTGCCCTTCTACCGGAAAGGACTGGAAGAGGGCACCCTCACCGAGGAACGGGCACGCGAGCTGCTGCAGGCCTTCTGGGTGAAGTTCAACAACCATCCTTCGCCACCCAAGATAGGTGTGACGGCCCAGGAGAGCAACACCTACACCGACTTTGCCCTGATCAACCTGGGTGGGGTCACCCCCGAAGGCGATGATGCCGTCAACGAGCTCACCTACCTCATCCTCGACGTCATCGAGGAGATGCGTATCCTGCAGCCCTCGTCGATGATCCAGGTGAGCCGCAAGAACCCCGACAGGTTCATCCTGCGGGCCCTCGACATCATCAAGACCGGCTTCGGCCAGCCGTCGGTGTTCAACACCGACGCCATCATCGCCGAGCTGGTGCGACAGGGCAAGAACATCGTCGATGCACGCAGGGGCGGGGCCAGCGGATGTGTCGAGTCGGGCGCCTTTGGCACCGAGGCATACATCCTCACCGGCTACTTCAACCTCAACAAGGTGCTGGAGATCACCCTCTACAACGGCGTCGACCCCCGCACGGGCAGGAAGATCGGCCTGACCACCGGCGACCCGCGCACCTTCCGCTCGTTCGGTGAGCTGATGCAGGCCTATCACAGACAACTGGACTATTTCCTCGACATCAAGATCCGGGGCAACAACATCATCGAGCGCATCAACGCGCAGTACCTGCCGGCGCCTTTCCTCTCGCTCTTCATCGACGACTGCATCGCCAACGGGCGCGACTACAACGCCGGCGGCGCACGGTACAATACCAGCTACATCCAGGGTGTGGGGCTGGGCAGCATCACCGACAACCTCACCTCGCTCAGGTATCATGTCTTTGACAGGAAAGACGTGACGATGGACCGGATGCTGAAGGCGATGGAACAGAACTTTGAAGGCCATGAGGAGCTGCGTCACCGGCTGGTCTATATGACGCCCAAATTTGGTAACGATGACGACTATGCGGACAGGCATGCACGGGAGGTGTTTGAGATATTCTTCGCCCGTGTGGACGGCCGTCCCACCAGCCGCGGCGGCACCTTCCGCATCAACCTGCTGCCCACCACCAGCCACGTCTATTTCGGCTCGGTGATCGGCGCCATGCCCGACGGCCGCAAGGCCGGCGAGCCTCTCTCCGAGGGGATCTCACCCGTGCAGGGCGCCGACAGGAAAGGCCCCACGGCCGTGATCAAGTCGGTGGCCAAGATCGACCACCTGCGCACCGGCGGCACCTTGCTCAACCAGAAGTTCTCGCCCGACTTCTTCAAAGACCCCGAGGCGAAGAAGAAACTCACCGCCCTGATCCGCTCCTACTTCCGCATGGATGGTCATCATATCCAGTTCAATGTCGTCAGTGCCGACACCCTGCGGGATGCCCAGAAACATCCGGAGAAATACCAGGACCTGATCGTACGGGTAGCGGGATACAGCGACTATTTCAACGACCTGGGCACCGACCTGCAGAACGAGATCATCCGGCGTACCGAACACGAGAGTATGTGACCACTGATTATGCGGATTAGCACGGACTACGCGGATTGGATGGAGAGGGAAAACGGGTGGAACTATTTTTCACTCGTTACCACCACTTTTATGATGTTCCCGTTGAATCTCACCGCCGGATCGACGGCTGTTTTCCAGTCGATGCCTTCGAAAGTATAAGTGACCATGCACGGAGGCGGGTTCGTGGCCGGCGGGGCAAAGATCTTGTATGGTTCTCCCTGATCGTGGTATGTATTAAGTGCCGGATTCGAGCGTTTGTTTCATATGCAGAAATCTATTCTGTTCCGTAAAAGGTTCAGAAGGATCTTATACGCCTGGGAGCACTTCCCGGCATAAGACCGGTGTTCGTGGTCCTGTCACCGCGTGAGTATATGCCGGCTGTGCCGTGGTCATACCTGGTGGACACAGCAGATCTCAGCTCCTTCAGACTCTCCATCCCCAGCCAAACAGGTTGGTCATGAGAGTTTTTAGTTTCCCGGAAGTCGGTGGGGCGAAGGCGGTGGGTAGGGACAGTCCGTAAAGAACCGTGAGGAAAAGTTTGAAAGGTTTCAAGTTGTGTTTTCATGGAAGACCCGAAGCTATGTGAGAATAAGGCATAGGTATAAAGATCTTCTTCTTTCGGGAGCACGAGACAGCCCTTGCAGGGAAAAAGGTTTTACGGGCAACGAATACCGGTCAGGGAAGGGGAGATGCGGAGAGTGTATTTTCAGGGATAATTCCTGTTTCGGAGAAAGACAAGGAGAAGATCGGGATGTTCGCTCTGCGGGTACAGGGCGAAGTTGGTCTCTTTTGTCTTCTGAGAGGGAGAGATATACTGTGATAACGGCAACAAAGGGTATTCCATGGCTCGAGAAAGAAGGAGAATTATGCGTAATGAATAGAAGGGCAGGTACGAAGTGTTGTTTTCAGGGAGAATTCCAGGGAATCCTTTTGTCGGAGGGAAGATTCATATGTTTGACGATATAGAGAGAAGAAAAAAGAGTTCCGACAGATTGCTGTCGGAACTCTTTTAACCTAAATTAACCTAAAACCAACCTACTTGTCCCAACCGGGGTTTTGAACAAGTTTGTCGTTCAATGTCAGCTCATTGGAGGGGATGGGTTTCAAATAATCTCTGTTGGGGTCGAAACCATAGCCGCCGTTGACACCGCTCAATGCATCCTGATAGGGGTCGAGGTAACCCTCCGTATCTTCGGGCATGTTGGCATTGATCGCTTTCAGATCGTCGGTGTATTTGGTTCCGTGGGGGCGTTGTCCGATGATAAGATTATGGGCTCTCCAACGCATCAGATCGTCGAACCTACGTCCTTCTCCCAACATTTCCACTTGCCGTTCCCGGCGTATTTCATAAAGGTAGTCGGGCAGGTTGTAGCCATAATTGGGCCAGTTAGGGTCGGGTGTGATGGCTCCCAGGATCAGATGAGGCATTCCTACTCTGTCACGTAGAAGGTTGATGCTGATATCCAGATCAGCCTGGGTGAGTGTACCCAGTTCCGCCTTGGCTTCTGCATAGTTCAGCAATGCTTCGGCATACCGGAAGATGATGAACCCCTGATCAAAAGAGAAGGATCCTACTCGCGGGTCTATGTAAGGACGGCGGAATTTTTCCCACTCGTAACCTGTTGGGCAGTAGTTGTTGTCCGTGAGGTCGGGATTGGCGAAGAAGGTGGTGTCGCCCGAGGTGCTGATCATGTATACATCACCCGGCACCATGACAGACTGGATGCAGCGAGGATCACGTCCTTTGGTTACCACACTGAGGGTGGTATCACCCTGGTAAAGGGGACTGACGGAGATGGGCAAACCATCGGCACAAAGGTAACTGCGTACCTGTTCGCGTGTGATCCCGGCCCGGTTAGGCCAGAACCATACATCGTTTCCAAAGTTCCGTCCCAATTCCACATAGTTGTATTGTTTCCAGAAAAGAACCTCAGGATTGCCACTATAATCAATCTGATTGAACAGATCATAGTAGGCCCTGCTGGTGTCACCTGTGTACAGAGTGTACCGGCCGCCGTCCATCAGTTCCTTGGCTGCATCAGCAGCTTGTTGCAGATATTTCTCAGGATTGGCATTTTTTGCCCCGAACACTGTTCCTGCATGGTATTTTTCCCATGTTCCTTCGTACAGTGCTACACGGGATTTGAAAAGCAGGGCGATGTCCTTGTTAAGTCGCATTGGAGGAAGTTCATCTTTTGTCTTCATCAGAAAAATAGCGCTGTCCAGATCATTGAGGATGAAATCGGCGACTTCGTTGCGCGGCGCACGGGCTGAATAGAGATAGTCTTCGTCCTCGACAGTAAGGCTTTTGTCGATGATGGGCAAGTCACCGAACTGGGTGAAAAGATCGAAATAGAACCATGCCCTGAAAAAGTATCCTTCTCCCCGATAGTGATCCACAAGATCGCCGTTAGCACGGTGTACATTTTCCAGGAAATAGTTGGCATTACGTACTTTGCTCCATGACCAGCCTCCTCCCGAAGAGGGAACATTGACGGTACCATCAAGACGGTCCGATTTGTGGGTGTAGATGGCAATATCCGTACCGTTGTCGGGGATCCATGACCAGCCGGTACCTCTTCGGCTCCAACCGGAGAAGTTGTCGTACATCCCATTCAGATACAGTTGAAGATCATTGTCGGTCTTCCAGAACTCCGGATCAGATATCTGATCCAGCGGAGAGAGATCCAGCAGATCACTGTCGCAGGAAAAAAGGATCGACGTGAAAAGAACAAGAATATATAAGATCTTTTTCATGATACAAGATTTTAGAAATTGAGATTTACACCTACTGAGATCACTTTGGAAAGTGGATAGGCTTTTCCTGCCCCCCACCAGTTGCCATAGATGGTTTCGGGATCGTAGAACAGCAGTTTCGTGAAGGTCAAGAGGTTTTCACCCGAGAGGTAGACACGGAACTTGTCGATCTCGGCTTTGCGGGTCCATTTGGAAGGTAACGTATAACCCAGTTGCAGGCTTTTGAGTCTCATGTAGGCACCGTTCTGTATAAAGTGAGTGGTTGGGAAACGCCAGTTTTTATTGTTGTCACCCGGGTTTTGAGAATAAGGACGCGGGAAGTAAGCGTTCGGATTGGCTCCTAGCGGGCTGGAGTCATCGCGCCAGTAGTCAAGGTGTTCCTTGTAAACCGTGGCATGATATTTACCTTGGGCTGGCCCTCTCATGGTACCTGACCGGATGTCCATGTCTCGCTTCCCAATGCCCTGGATGAAGAATGAAAAGTCGATTCCTTTCCAACCGATGTTTCCTGACACACCATACTGATAACGGGGTGTTGAATTGCCGATCACTTTCATATCTCCGTGGTTGTCAAGAGTGTAGTCTCCCACATCGATCTTCTGGTCGTCATTCTGATCGACATATTTCAGGTCGCCTGGCAGGTACTTTTTTGCCCGAATGAACGACTGGTCCACGCCCCAATCCAGCACTTCTTGTTCGGTCTGGAAAAGTCCAGCGGTTTCAAAACCCCAGATCTCTCCTAGTTCTTTTCCTACATAATAGGTGGATAGGATCTTTGTGGGGTTATTGTATTTGGTGACCACGCGGTTGTAGTCGGAAAGAACTCCTCTGATGCCATAGCTGAAATCGCCGATCTTGTCGTTCCAGGCGATCTCTATTTCCCAGCCGCGGATGCGTACTTCTCCGTTATTCTTTTTAGGAACGGAGGTCCCTAACAATGCGGGGACCGCCTCTCCGGGCCCTACAAGGTCGGTTGTATAGCTTTGGTACCAATCGAAGGTGGTAGACAATCTGTTGTTGAACATCCTCAGATCCATACCGACGTCCGTGGTTTTGACTTTTTCCCATGTCAGGTTCACACTGGTCAGGTTGGGAGGTGTGACGGTCCATAACTGTTCTCCGTTGAAGAGAAAATTGCTCAGCCGTGTTCCCATCGTCGGGATGTAAAGATAATTGGCCACATTTTGGTTCCCCAAACTCCCGTAAGAGATGCGCAACTTGAGAAAGTCGACGAGATCTTTGACCGGGAAAAAGCTTTCTTTGGAGATCACATAACCTCCTGAGAAGGAAGGGAAGTAACCCCACCGGTCTCCCGGAGCGAACTTGGAAGAACCATCAGCACGGAAATTGATCTCAAGAATATATTTTTCCTTGAAGTTGTAGTTGATCCGTCCGAAATAGCTTTGTGTGGCCCAATGGCCCATAGCATCATCCACTTTCTTGTCTCCTACTGAAGTGCTGATGGAAGGTACCGCATCACTGAGGAGATAATATGCGTTGGCAGAGATGTTGTCATATTTGTACTGTTCCTGTTGATAGCCGATCATGATCTTGAAGAAGTGATCCCCGAAATTCCGGAACCAGGAGCTGTAGATGTTTGGTGATAAATACGAATTGTTGTTGTGGGATGGAGCATAACGGGTGGTCGGACGAGGAGGAACGTATGCTTTTTCTTTATTGGGACGCAGCCACCAGTATTGCTTGGCCAGGTAGGTCACTTTGTCGTTGTTTTGGCGGTAATTCAGTTCCATGTTGATTTGCCAGTTCTCCAAAGGCTCAATAATAATACGGGGTGACATCACCAGCTGGTGGTACTTGCGGTGCTCGCGCTGTGCTTGCCATCGCGGGATCTGAGACTGACTCACAAAAATATCCGTAAACTCCAGGAGGTTGTCCGGGTTCGGATAGTACAACGGTAGGGTGGGTTTCAGTTTGGTGATCACATCGAAGATACGCCCATGACCCCACTGGTAGTCCCAGGGAAAATCCTTTTCACTGGTAGCATATTTTACCAGGTAAGCTAGTTTCATCCATTTTGTTGCCTGTGCCTCCAGTTTTGCATCCAAGTTGAGACGATCATAATATTCGTTCCCATACCTCATCAATCCAGACTCATCATAGTACCCAGTGGAGAAATAGTAGTTTGCTTTTTCGGTTCCTCCTGAGATGCTAAGATTATGTTTTTGTCTGAAGCCCCAGTCTTTGAACAGAACATCGTTCCAGTCGGTAGTGGCGGCACAGCCCAGACCCATCACGCCTGTGTTCCACTTGAGGTCATCTTTGGGGTACATTGTGACGGCACTTCCCGGGTGTTCGATGTTTTGTTGCAAGCGGTTTAAGGCGTCCTGATCGTAATAGGGGTTCTGATGTGCGTTCTTGGCAGCATCGTTCATGGCAAGCGCGAAGCTCATGGGATCAGCGATCTCCGGAATGATGGTGGGCTGCGAGAATGCAAAATTATCGTTATAGCTGATCTTGGCTCTCCCTTGCTCATTCTTTCCGCTCTTGGTGGTGATCAGGACAACACCATAGGCGGCACGGGCACCATAGATGGCAGAGGAGGCGGCATCCTTCAGAACCGAAATGGACTCGATATCATCAGGGTCCACATTGTTCATATCCATAGGTATGCCATCGACAAGGACGTAAGGAGAAGAACTTCCTTGCAGTGAAAGAAGTCCCCGGATGTTCATGTTCATTCCGGCTCCTGGTTCACCCCCGTAGGTGGTTGTGGTAAGTTGCAGGTTGGGGACCAGGCCCTGAAGAGCTCTCTGCGTATTGGTTACCGGCCTGTTCTCTAGATCTTCTTTTTTTGCTACCGATACGGCTCCTGTGACATTCACCTTTTTTTGTATCCCGTAACCGACAACCACTACCTCGTCCATCGATTTTACCTCCTTTTGCATGGTAACATCTATGGTCTGTCGGTTCCCAATGGGAACTTCCACGGTTTGCATGCCCACAAAGGAAAAGACAAGCGTATCGGCCGTGGCAGGTACCTTCAGATGATATTTGCCATCGGCATCCGTGATGGTTCCTATTGTAGTGCCTTTCACTACTACTGAAACGCCGGGTAAATACCCGTCTTCAGAATTCACTCTTCCGGAAATCTCTCTTTGCTGGGCCTTTGCAGGAAGTAAAAAGAGAATTCCCAGAGTAAAGATTCCAAGGACTCTGCGAAAATGTTTCATATTCAAAAAGGTTTAAAGGTTAAAGGTTCAGGGTTACACTGACCCTAAGATAGATGGCCATATTATAAATGAATCAAAAAAGTATGTTGAATATTGTTCTTATGTTTTTGAATATTGATATATGCGGTGGGATGACGGTGTTGTTGAAAACTGATCATGGATTGTTGGGAACTGTTCATTGAATTACCGGAAAAGGAATAGAAATTAGCGAGAGCAGGAAAAAAGATTATAGAGATCTTTTGGCTCTCAACGGAAGGGGAAGGGGAAGGGGGTAGGAGAGGAAAAGAGACGGACTACATGGGAAGGGATACAACCGAGAGGTTCTGATTGTCCATGATTACGGAACATTCAGGCATCATAGGTAAAATGACTGATCGTGAAGGCTCGCAAAGTCGTACAGATCAAATGTTGGAAGAAAAGTCTCCTGTCAGGATCAGGTTTTTGGGTTGGCGGTGTGATGATGGCGATATTCGGAAGGAGACATCCCGAATTGTTTCTTGAATACGGCACTGAAATAGGAATGATTGGGGAAGCCACACATATAACCGATCTCAGAGATCGATCTGTTCGTTTTTACGATCAGGGTGGCAGCTCTTTGAAGCCGGATATGCTGGATGAACTCAACAGGGGATTTCCCAGTTAGGGCTTTGATCTTGCGGTACACCATGGTCCTGTTCATGCCCAAGTGTTCTACGAACATTTCAACATCCAGTTGAAGGTTTCCCATATTGCCTTCAATGATACTGATGGCTTTATGTAGGAACTTCTCATCTGTGTGACTGTGGGTCAGGTCTTCCACGGTAACACCGAAGTCGTGACTGAAACGCTGTTTGAGTAGCTCCCTGTTTCGTAACAAAGCCTCGATCTGGGACAGAAGAAGTTCTTCATCAAAAGGTTTGGTCAGATAGGCATCCGCTCCTGATCGATATCCTTCCTGTTGGTCTTCCACCGTTGTTTTGGCCGTTAGTAGGATGATCGGAATATGACTGATACGCAGGTCATTTTTTACCTTTTCACAGAAAAGGTATCCGTCCATTTCCGGCATCATGATGTCCGAAATGATGATGTCGGGTATGATCTCCAAAGCTTTTTCATATCCTTCCAAACCGTCTCGTGCCGTATAAGTGATGAATTCTTCTTCCAGGATACCCCTCAGATAGATTCTCAGGTCCACATAATCCTCCACGATCAAGACGGATCTTTCTTTTTGTCTATTGTTTTTCTTTTGATCCTCTTTGATCTCCTGTGATTCAAAAGCCGAGAGAAGTTTGTTTTTCTTTGTTGGTTTCTTGTTTCCCTCCTCTTTTCTTCCGGAGTCGATATCAGGGTGATAAGGTAGAAAGACCGTAAAAGTGGATCCCTTGCCGTATGTGCTTTCTACCTGAATCGTTCCTTCTTGGATCTCTACCAGTTTTTTGATCAGGAACAAGCCAATCCCGCTGCCGGAAACATTGTTGTCCGTACTGAAATATTTTTCAAAGATTCTTTCCAAGTTTTCAGGAGGTATCCCTGTTCCGTTGTCTTTCACTTCTATCTTGATGAGATTCTCTTTTTTAATAAGGTCGACCCGGACCGTTATCATACCGCCTGGACGGGTGAACTTGATGGCGTTTGAGATCAGATTGAACAAAATCTTGGAAAGTTTGTCCGGGTCATAGAAGCACTCCAATGATGACAATGTGGTCTCCAGACGAAGGGTTTTATTTTCCTGGGAGGCTTCGAACAAAAAGTGGTCGATGATCTCTTTGACATCCCTGATAAGTTCCCTTCGCTCTTTCTGGACACTAAGCACCTCCATCTCGGCTTTTCTGAATTCCAGTAACTGATCCAATAAATTCTTGAGCTTCTGAACATTGCGGAAAAGGAATGGCAATTGCATGTTGAAATCTTGCAATGTCCGTTCTCCGGATCCGAGTTTCTTCAGGGGGCTATATATCAAAGTCAGGAGGGTCTTCAACTCATGAGTGATGTTGGTGAAGAACCTTAACTTCATTTGGTTCATCTCTTGTTCATGGAACAGCTGGTTTTTTAGCTTGGCACGGGCCAGAGTTATGTGCCATATGCCTATCATGATGGAGATAGTGATAAAGAACACCAGTGCAAAAAACCATGGAGTTTTCCACCAGGGAGGCAGGACCGTTAGGAAAATCTTGTTCTCGTTTGAGGGAACATGGTTCTTGTCGAGCGCTTTGACCCTGAAAACATAATTCCCCGGAGGAAGATTAAGATATTCCACTCCGGGTGTGTAGGTGGTGTTCCAGGTATTCTCATAAGGATCGAGTTTGTATTGATACTGAATGTTCTCTTTTTTGTTGAAGCAGAAATTGTTGAAATAAAACTTGTAAGATGCCGGATGAAAGTCGACTCGAAGGCTGTATCCCTGGAAAACATCCCGGGCCAGCACTTTTGTGACGGTTTCTTTACCTTTCAGATATTGATAGACCACTCTCAGGATAGCGGGAGTGGGAACGATGGTGTCGGTGTCGATCATCTTTTCGGGGTTGAAACGTACAAAGCCGTTGCCAAGTCCTACATATAACATATGATCACTGCTGTACAGGATCCCGAATTTGGGACTGATATTGGGCATCAGGTATTCGTAGATCTTTTCCACATCTCCTTCCGGCACGATCTTTACCAAACCTCGACTGGTACCACTCCAGATGTTTTTTGAAGAGTCAACGAACACATTGTAGAAGATCGCATGCTTGTATTTGGGATCCCGTTTGAGGGAGGACGACCTAAAATGTCCCGTGTTTTTGTCAAAGTAAACCAGCCCATCAGGTATAACGGCCAGGATCAGGGTATGCTCGTCATAGCTGGCGATAGACCGGATTTCTCCAATGCTCCCATGGAACGTGAAACGTTCGTGCTTCATGTCAAAACTGTACAAACCATCTGAATATCCAAACCAGATGGTATTAAAAGGATCTTCATAACCGATGAAGAAAACGGTTTTTTTCCCTTCCAGCTCCGGATGATCCTTGTCCGTATATTCTTTTCTTCTCGTTCTTTTCTTATTGATGACCAGCAATGAATGTTCAAGACCGACCCATATATTCCCTTTACTGTCTTGAAACAAATGGGAAAGGTCCGGTATGGTAAGATCTTTGAACAGGGGATGAACATGGGCAGGAAAAACCTTCCCGTTACGTTTGTCAAAGAACCATAATCCTTGAGCGAATGAAGAGATCAAGAGATGATCTTGATCAAAACCGGTGATGGAAATGATCTTTTCAAAACGTTCGTATTTGTAATTTTTGAAAGAATATGTGTTTTTATTGAAAAGATCAAGTCCCCCTCCATCTGTTCCTATCCAGATACGATGATCCTCGTCTTCGAAAAAGCACAAAACAGTTTTGTTGGACAATCCAAGGACATTCCCTTTCTGATACCAGAAACGTTCTAATTTGGAAGGGCTGATCATGAGAAGTCCGGAACGAACTGTCCCCAACCAAATGCTGTTGCCGCTACCGAAAAAAATTCTGGTGATGGAATTCTCCGGTAGAATCTCGTTATAGGTCGGGCCTGAGGAGAGATGTCTGATCACCCGCAGGGCAGTGTCCAACACATATACTCCATCACCATCGGTTGAGATCCAAAGGCTGTTTTCCCGAGGGTTGTATTCCAGATCCAAAAAAAGCACCCTGCTTTTTTGAGACAGGTTTTTTCTGTGAATAAGATCTCCTTCCTTGTTTAGGACGAAAATCCCTTTTCTGGAAGTTTGGCAATAGATCCTGTCCTGGAGTACTTCTATTTTTCTAATACGAGAGTTTGGATCCTTGTAAAAAAGACGTGTATTCCCCGTATTCTTATCGTACAGCAATAACTCTTGACCATTGTTGTTGAGCAGGAATCTCGTTTGATCAAAACGTCGAATATTCAGGGCGGTGATCTTTCGATCTTTTTCCGGGGTGCGTATTTCCTTCCATAGGAATTTATTATTTCCGAGGTTGTAAACTAAAAATCTGTTGTTGCCCGTGGAGAACCATACTTCTCCGTTTTCTTCGTAAATGCCATATACACTTTGCCGGTCGGTCAGCTCATCATATCGGACAAAGCAATCTTTTACCCGGTCGTACAACGCAAGTCCTTTAGAAGTTGAGACCCAAATATGTCTCATTTGATCTTCATAAACGGCATTGATCTTGTCGGATGGCAAGGAGGAAGAGTCGTTTGCTTCCCTGAAATATTTTATCACTTCATAACCGTCATAACGATTGAGCCCGTAATTCGTGCCAACCCACACATAACCGATATGATCCTGAAAAATGTCGGTTACTTTTGAGAACGATAGATTGGATATTGTTTCACACCTGTAAAAAATATTTCCCTCTTCCTCCGCCGGAGGGGCAAAGGAGTATGCAATAACCAGCACCAACAGAAGACTCAGGGTCCGTAATACGAACCCGGAAATATTCTGAAACGTCTTCCCGTATGGTGTTTTTAAATTACTGGCATGTTTTTTTTTGAAAGTTGGCTTCAGCGTTAGATTTAGGTTTAGGTTTAGGTTTAGGTTTTGTTCAATACAAAGCTAAGTGAATTTTTCTTTTGTTGGGCATTCTGAAAAGACAATCTTGAAATCCTTTTTTTTCTGGAGGTTTGGTTTCTGTCTATTGCCTTGTCAAACAAAGGGTTTATTCAGCCCTTTCTGATCCATTATCCTTTTTGTCTCGTCCAGGTCATAGAACGAAGTTTTTTCTGACGGGTAAAACAGGAGAAAAAAGGAAAAGGTGTGAATAAGAAGATAAAAACGGGGAAGAACGGTGGAGTGCTGTCCACGGTTTTCGCCAGGAATGGCCGGGAGCGGGCATGTCCATTTTTAGTTGCGAGTACCCACAGTTGAACGATTCTTCCACTTTCCAGCCGGGCGGGTCGATCATGAGATCTTGAGCTGACCGGAACAGGGCAAGGAAAAAGAAAAGTTGAACAAAAAGGACGGGCATGTGAATCATGACCAGAGGATGTTTCATGAGATCCTTCCGTGAAGAGCCTGAATATCCTGAAAAAGATGGAAGAAAAAGCTGTTCTGCCGGGCAGATCCCTGTGTCAGTTCTTCCGGTAGGTGTGGAACCGTTTTCCGAAACTTCTCGGCGTGATGCCGGGGCCGATGGCGATCAGCTCGGTAGGCTGCATCAGGGGGCCTGCGTCCTTGTATTCCACCTCTCCCATTACGGCCTGTACGGAGACGAAGTTCCCGTCGTCGAGTTTGACGGTGCCCTTGATACGGTAGCTAAGCGGCAACATCTCCCGGATGAACGCTTCCAGGTTCTTCCGGCTGATGGGTTGGGTGGTCTTCAGGGCCACGGTGCCGGTGCCGGGTTTGTTGAGCGGGTCGAACCGCCTGTGTTCGTCCTTTTTCTTCATCGCCACGGGAACATGCTCCTGCAGCGCCTCCAGATCGTCCAAACGCGTCCGGGCATAGGTGACGGTCTCGATCCCGGCAAAGGGGTTCCACTCCCTGAGCTTCTCCACAATGGGATCAAGCGGTCCCTTGTATTTGTCGATCTTGTTGATGAGGATCTTGTCGGCTACGCGGACCTGCCGTTCCACACGGGTGGTCATGGCGGAGGTCTTGCCGAAGTTCTCCGCATCGACGATCGTCCAGATGTAAGCGAGGTAGAGGAGAGGGAAAAGCTGGGGTCCCTGCAGCACCTCCGCCACGGCGATAGGGTCGGCCAGCCCGGAAGCTTCCAGCAGGAGGATGTCGGGATGGTATTTCTCGATGAAGCTTTTCAGCGATCGGGTGAAATCGTTCAGCAGACAGACACAGAAAACCGAGCCTTTGTTGATCTCCAGCAACTCAAAATCCTCCTCTTCGCGTCGCAGCTCGGCGCCGTCCACCTGTCCCGGAGCGAACTCGTTCTGGATCACGCCGATACGGTAACGGCCGGAGAAAGTGTGCAGGAAATGTTTCAGGAAGGTGGTCTTGCCTCCCCCCAAAAAGCCTGTGACAATGAAGAAAGGTATCTTGTCCATGGTGCAGTAGGATCAAAACGAAGGTTGAAAGCCGAACTGTCCGTATGTCTACATCACCTCTTTGATCCATTCCCTCACCACGTCCACCGAGGGGATGCGTCCCTGGGTCTTCAGTTTGTAGCTGACGGTCATCACGGCGGGGGTTTTGTGGATGCCGTAGGCTCGTATGACCTTCTCGTCGGTGATGTGCCGGATGTCCACGTCGGCGCCCAGTTCGATGATGGCTTCGCGGGTGACCTCGTGCAGTTTCTTTTCGTCTTCCTCGTTGGTGGTGAAGAGAAGCAGTTCCGGCCGTTTCTGGCTCAGTTTCAGTTTCAGTTTTTCGTTGATCCGGTTCTGGATAGCCTGTATCAGTTCGCTGCGTGGGGGGATCTTCGAGGTGAAAGCGATCTTCCCGTCGATGCAGATGGTAGGCAGGCTGCGTACCATCAGGGCGTTCATGAAGTTGACCGCCTCCATTTTCTTGATGGAGTGTTCCCTCCATTCCAGGATGCCTTCGAACTCGGGAGCTACGTTCTTTACGGCATCCACCATGTATTTACAGGGAGCGCACGATTCGGAGGCCAGTGTGATGATGTCGACGATCACCTTGTCGGTCTGGCCGTATTCGCTCATGTCGGGCAATTTCTCTTCATCCGGCTGATTCTCCATGAGGGTGCGAACCACCTCGCGCTGGTAGTCGTCTCTGACCAGCTGCGTGACGGCTTTGAGGTTTTCCGGCGGCGTGTCCATGGGCAGATCGCAGCCGGGGGCGAGGATGAACCCCCGGTCCCCTCCCTGGTCGAGGCATTCCAGGGCATGCACCTGGCAGTCTTCGGGGGAGCCCATGAGCAGGACGACGGTCAGCTTCATGTTGCCGCCGAAACTGACCCCCCGCGGCAGGGCCACCTCCCGCACATAGTCGAGCGGGATATTCTCGTCGATGGAGACATTGTCGGGACGGCACTCGCACATGGCTTCAATGTTTTGCTGGGCATAACCGCAGACGAAGAAGGAGCTGAGTGCTCCCCGCTGCCGGATGAAGTCGAAGATCTCCGTGGCCGGGGCGGTGACGAACTGCCGGAACTGTTCGGGGCTGATCTGGCTCGTCATCGGGTCGACGAGGGCGATGACGTCGCAGCCGTTCCTGATGTATTCACCGGCCATGAACATGCCCACCTGCTTGCCGAACTCCATGACCCGGTGTACGTAGGCTTCGTCTTCCATCATCTTGATGAACACGTCGGTGCCCAGCAGATGGAGGGCCAGGGTGAACGGCCCGGTGATCAGACCATAAAGGGCAATGTCGGGATGTGCCTCCCGCAAACGACGTGTGGTCTCCATGATCATGCCGATGCGGCCATCGTCGAGGGTGGGGACCCTGAGATCATCCAGACTCTTGCCTTCACTCAGAGGATGGGATGCCACGGAGGGCGGATTGTCGTCGGCCCACATCAGCTCGCACCCCAGCACCTCGGCCTCTACCTGCAGATCGAAGATCACCGGGATGCCGTCGGGGTCGTATTCTTCGATAGCTTTCGACACACCGTTGAAGATATGTTCACCCGATCTTAGATAGGTGGTGGCATCCAGCCCCAGCAATTTGCCGCCGTGAACCCCCACAAAAGGAACCCAGGGTGTTCGTTCGGTCTTCTCCAGGCGCATGGCCTTTTGTATCAGTTCTTTCCCGGACATGATGGTAAAGTCTTGAAAATTTTTAAATATAATGACATTAATGGAACGGATTCGAAAGAAAAGGCATTTTCTTTCATAAACTGTCGGAAGTTCGCTGTCAATGCATACGGGGGATGCAGATGATTCTGTCATATCTGGTTGCTTCGTTCCGCAAGCTCATGTTCCTCTCCTGGTATTCCATGTTGCAACGGATGAGGAACGTGAGTTTCTTTGGACAGATTTTCAGTGAACCATGATCATTCTCGTTCTTCTCAGATATCCGGGAAAAGGGTCTGTACAGGCAGTTCCGAGCTTCCTGGTGTACGGAGAGACAGGCATGGTTGTACGATGTTCGGGACTGGGTCCGGCCAGTTCGAGGAGCCAAAGCACGGGGATCTTTCGCATTGAATCCTTCGTCGGGATGGCGGGGCTCCTCTTGCTCGTGATCTTCCATGCCGGTGAGCGGGTGTCCGTCGTCTCTCTGGACTGTTGACCGAGGCAGGGTAAGTCTGAGAATGAGAAGACGGATCAGGGCGTTTTTTGCAGGTTCAGTATTTGTGTTCCGGGATGGATCAGTACCGTCGTGTCCCCGTACCGGAAGGCGCCTTCCAGTTCTTCCGGAAGAGTGATGAGAAAAGAGACCTTTTCCCTTTTCTTTTGTGTGTAATCTACGGTGATCATGCCGGCCGGATGGGGGAGAGTGGCACGGAAACGGGTGAGTTTCCCGGGATTGGGCTGGATGATGACGGTGGCGAACCCTGGTGATCCCGGCCCGATACCGGCGACGGTATGCAGCATGTCATAGCAGGGACTGGCGCTCCACCCGTGGCATTCGGAACGTGGGCTGAGATCAGTCTCCCCGAAAGTGGTCATCCCGTTTCGCAACATTCTTTCCCATGGCTCCAGAAGGGAGGTGTAGTGATTTCCCATACCTGTTTTTTGCAGGGCACGGAAAAGGTAAAAACGAAAATAGATGGAGGCCCGGATGAGGCTGGTATCGCTGAGAACATGCCGCATGAGCGCCGGTTGTTGTTCAGGGGGCAAAGCATTTGTGAGAATGGCCCAGATGTTCGTATGCTGAGAGAAGATCCTTTTCTCGGGTGTTTCGGCAAAAAGTCCTTTTCCGGCATCATAACAATGATGATACACACCCCGGATAAGGGACGAAGCGAGGGTGCGGTATTTTTCCGCTTCATCCTGTTTTCCGAAATGATCGAACAGTTCGGCAGCGTTCTGCAGGGCCAGCACCAGCTGGAGGGTGACGTTGGCCGAGTAGCCGTCGTCGGCACCGGGTGGTATACCGTTCTGAAATCCCTCGGTCCAATCGGTGAAATTCCACCACTCCAGTCCGGTGAGCATGGCCATTCTTTCGTCGATATGTCTGATGAACCATCCCAGCACATCCCGGATCCCCGGAAGGAAAGAGCTGATGAGGGCGTCGTCGTCACGCAGCATGTAGTAGTCGTGGACCATGTCGATCCACAGAAGGGAGTAGGTGGGGATCACCTGGGTGATGTAGGCGGGGTAGCGGCTCTGGGTGAGGCCGTTGGGGAGGCGTGAATCGTTGAACTGACGCAAAGCCTTGCGCATCAGGCGGTCATCACCGGAAACGTACAGCGAGACCAGAGCCTCGATGCGGGTGTCCCCGATATATTGCAACTGTTCGAAATAAGGATCCATGTAAGTTTCAGCCGAAGAGTTACGGATCGTCCGCCAGGCCACCTCCCAGATACGGGTCAGCAGGGAGTCGTTGCTCTCGAAATGGGCTTTTTCGCGGAAAGGATAGACGGTCCGGACCATATGGTAGTCTTCCAGGACCAGCGGTTCTTCAGCCGTGATGATATCCATCTGAACAAAACGAAGCGTCCTTCTTCCCCAGGGGATGAAAAGACGATGCACGCCGCCGTCGGGCAGGAGGATGTCGTAGATGCCCCGGATCTCCTTGTTCCTTGTATTGTTGCGGTCTCCTTTCAGGTCATAGTAGATAAGGTTGCCATCAGTAACCATTTTCGGGGTCTCATCGGTCTTGTAGAGGGCCTCGGCATAGGTGATCCTGATCCGACTCTCTCTGCCCCGGCTCCAGGTCAGGGAAGGGTAGCCGGTGGAGTGGCGGGTGAGGTCGAGCAAGAGGGTGACCCGGCGGTGAGGTGCGATACGCAGGGGGGCGGTGCCCTCCAGGAAGGCTGTGGATGGGCGGATGCCTTCGGCCCTGACGATGCGTGGAAAGCGCTGGACGGTCCTTTCCATCAGGGGTATGCGGCGGGGTACCAGGAACCATGTGCTGCCGTAAAGGAACCCCCTTCCTACCGCAAACTCAACCGTTGCTTTCTTGGGTGTAAGCCAGAGGGAGTCATCATAACCGGGCAGCTGCCACCCCCAAGGATGCAGCGAGGCATCCATCCGGTCGCCCGGCCCGGCAGCATAATATGCACCGAGTGAATCGCTGACAAAAGGGATGTCCTCATATGCGTCATCCCGGATCACTTTCCAGGTCATGGAGCCTGTGTTGACATTCACGGGAAGATCCTTTTCCCCTTGCAGGATCAGGGCTGTCTGGAAAGTCTGTTGGGCGGCCTTGCGGTATTCTCCGAAATTGATCACGGCCACGGCCAGTGTATTCTTCCCGCGATGTAGATAGGGAACCAGATCAAGCGTCTCATAACGCCAGTTGAGCAGGTCACCTTCGGCAGGACCTTCACAGACAAAGGTCCCGTTTACGTAAAGCCGGTAACGGTTGTCGGCAGAAATGTAGATCATGAACGAATCCGGTAGTTCGTTGAGATCAAAGTCTTTTCTGAAAAGGAAAACCCCATAATCGAGCGTTGAGGCTCGGGGGTGAGTGATCCACTGCGCTGTCCAGGCATGCTTGAGCTGAGTGTGGTCCTTTCCCTGATGATTGATGGATACTGAAGATTCCTGAGCCTGAAGATGCGGCCCTGCGAAAAAGGACAACAGTACGATCAGAAACAAGATGGTGCCGGGGAATTTGAGGACGACAAATGAGCATCTCAGAAAATACATCAACATACGGATAAACGGGATCCCGGAGCAGTCCGGAAAATGGATCGCAAGGCTCTCTGTTGTTGGGAAGAATGGTCGGAGGTTCATCTTCTTTCGAACGTAGCTCATCCCTGGGATGGACTGATCCGAACCGTTGGAGAATGTGACGGGAAAAAATATCCCCCCGACGGGCTCCGGATGATGAGATATTTTGTGTTCGTTCATAAAAACATTGTTACTGGATGGATTCCTGAAGTTGTTTCTGAACCGGCTCACCGGGAAGAACGTACTACCAGTGTTCGGGTTATGCGCTCACCTTTCGCGGAGATGATGTTCACAAGGTAGATCCCGTCCTGCAGTTTTGTTGGCAGCTTTATTTGTATCACGTTGCCTGAGTCAGGCATCAGTGGTATGTCGGTCAACATTTTTCCTGTCATATCGAAGATCATCAACTTCACGGGCTTGAATGTCCCGCGGTCTTGGTTCCGGAGGAAGAAATGTCCTTTTGTGACAGGGTTCGGATAGAGCAGGATGGATCCATACCCGGGAGCAGGAACTGCCAGGTTGGGGTTCTCTTGCACCACGAGGAGAAAGTTGCGGCTGTTCTCAAAAGTGCCGTCGGTGACAGTGAGAGCCAGGGAATAGGTGCCCTGGTGGCCGGCGGCAGGACGTGCGGTCAGCGTAGCCTGTCCGTTGCTGTCGCAGGTGAGGGTAATAAATGGCAATACGGGGCTTACAGAGAAAGTCAGGGCATCGCCGTCGGCATCGCCGGCCGTGATGGCGAGGGCCAGGGTGTCACCTTCTCTGACGGACGTGTCCGGGATCGGATAAAGGAGGGGGGCATGGGCTGTGGCATTCCCGTCGTCGTACTCATACGCTCCAGCATCTACCGACATCCCCGAAAGACGGGCCTGCCCCACCAGATCCGTCATGGGCAGATCGATATTGATGCCTGCATCAATGGCCGGGGAACCTTGTGCCAGCTGGTAGTCCAGATGGCCGGGATCCCGGAAAAAATCACCTTCCCCACCGGTCGGCACCGTGATATTGTTCTGCACCACCGTGTTCACGCCCTGATCATAAATGTTTTGATACCCGTTGAGACCGGCCTTGCTCTGTATCACCAGATTGTTGCGGATGATGTTGTCCGTGCTGGGACCGTCGCCCCGATCCTCCTTGAGGGGGGCGATCCAGATCCAGGGGGTCATTTCGTCTACCGGACTGTTGTTGATCGTGAGCGGGTTCTTCACAGGATTGCTCAGGATGGTGTTGTTGGCGACCTTCGAATGCTTGAGACCCAGGAATGAGATGCCGTGCCAGCTGTCGGTGACGATGAGATTGTTCTCCACCACCCAGTCCGTGTAGTATCCGTCGAAACAGGCGATACCCTGCATCATGGTTTTTTCGGTCTGGGAAGAATCGGTATAACTGATGAATATGTTGTTCCGAAGGGTCACCCTCCGGATGACATCTTCCACTCCTCCCACGGCGCTGGTGTAACTCTGGAACCCGTCGTCATGGTTGCCGGGGCCTTCATTCGATGGGTTGTAACCTGTTACATCATAGGCATTCCTCACGACATTGTATTCGTAGATACAATAACTTGCCAGGCCCCGGATCGCATCGCCCACGAAGTTCTCGATGAGGTTCCTCTCCACCACCGTATGTTGTCCCCGTACCTCAATGGCGAAATTGATGTTCCGGATCTGGTTGTGGGTCAGGCGGGTTTCCGTGCTTTTCAGCATAAAACCGGAGGCGGTACGGTTGAACCAGTCATCACGCGTCCAATCCCAGGTGTCCTCGCAACTGTAGATCCGGCAATTGCTGATCACCAGGTGATCCGAGTTGGCCTCCGTATAGACCAGGTAATACAGGCTGTAGACGTTCTTACCGTCCGGAAGTTCCGAGGTGATGTGGATACCGTTCAGTTCCCAGTAGGAAGCGCTTCCGATCCACACAGATTCCATGATGGCTGTATCTTCCCTGTATGGCATGATCACCACATATTCGTCGTGCCGGCCAAAAACAAAAGGCCTGCCGTGGTTCCCTTTCATGAGGAAAATCGTATCCTCTCCTGAAAAACTCTTATATGCCTCGAACACATCCTGCAGCCTGCTCCACGGTGCAGTTTCCGTTCCCTCATTTGACATGCTGCCGTTGACCGGATCGCAGTAATAGTTGGTGGCTGAAATGTTCATCAAAAGAATGAGGAAAAGAACAGTGGTGGATAAGCCTCTTTTGAAGATCATGGATGACGGAAAAAGTTTACCTGGGACCTCTAAAACAAAAGTAAGGAATTCTTCTCAAACCATACCCTGTAGTGTTTTCCGGAATACGGATATTTGTTTTTATTTGCATCGGAAGTCTGGGAATAGATGGATCCTTTTCCGGGAATATCTCATCTCTCAGGAGGACCGGTGCTGGCGCTGACGATCTTGTTTGGTACGCCCCACCTGTCCTTTCGGATCGGACAGTTCCATGAACTTGTCACGGGCGTTGCGGTATGGAAGACCCTCGCCGGAGTAGCCGTAGTCCTTTTCGGCGTTTCCTTTCCGGTAAGTCAGCAGTGATGATGAAAGGTGAAACGGAGGAGACGAAAAGAATAGCAAACCTCCTGGTATCCAGCATGAAGAAAAGGTTTTAGGTTGCTTTTTTGCGAGGGTGATGGTTGCCTGCTTCGCATTTTTCGTCGCAGCCGGAGAACCAGGTTCACAACATGCTGGTGAGCCGAATTGTTTTTTCTATTTCAGTTTTTTGTTCATGCTGATCATGACCATAGGTTTCACCCCCAACATGATCCGGTATCTGCGTTTTCCTTTTGACGGTAAGGACCCGGAGGATAGAATGATGTGATTTTGTAAGCCGGTGCATTCATCATGGTCTTTTTGGTAGTATTCAGTATATTGCGTAGCTTCTACATGAAAGAACGGAAAGGTCGGGCACGCAGGATGATCCGTTGAAGGGGAACGGGGGCGTTCCGGTTTTTCCGATCGTGGTCATCAAAGCGGGAAAATGGTTGCAACAGCTTGTACCGTTAGTTAAATAAATAGCAGGATATGACTTCAAGAGAACGTTTCTTCAAAGCTGTGCGTCACGAGACTCCTGATCGTCCGCCGATATACGCGACGCTGACCCCGCAGGCAGCGAAAAAACTGTCCGACCATCTGGGCTTGCCCTATGAGGAACCTTATGACTCCATGGTCTCTTCCCGGATTTCCTACCCGAAACTTCTGACCACTTTGGGCAATGATTGTGTGGGGATAGGTGCCTGTGCACCGGACGACTTTCCCACCAAAGACCTCGGCAACGGCATCCTGGAGAACGAATGGCACATGAAATTCATTGATCAGGGGATTTACTATGAGTTTTATGAATATCCGCTGGCCCATGCTGCCACCAGGGCGGATATCGTGAACTTCGATTTTCCTGATCCGCATGCACCGGGCCGTTTTGATATTGCACGGCAGATCTATGGGCAATACCACAAAGAGTATGCGATCGTGGCAGACCTCGAGACAGCTATCTTTGAGACCTCATGGTATCTTGTGGGGCTGGAGAAACTGCTCATGGACATGATGATGCAGGCGGAATATGTGGAGGAACTTTTCGACCGGGTGATGGAGGTGAACCTGGCCATCGGCAAAGAGCTGGTTGCCATGGGTGCCGATATGGTCTGGGCAGGGGATGATTTCGGCTCGCAGAACGGCATGCTGATCTCTCCGGAGTTATGGAGACACTATTTCAAGCCCCGCATGAAATACATGTTCGATGAGCTCCGCAAGGTGAATCCTGATGTGATCATTGGCTGGCACAGTTGTGGTTCCATAGTGCCGATCATTCCTGAGATGATTGAGATCGGT
Organism: uncultured Rikenellaceae bacterium; assembly: GCA_964599235.1. Lineage (GTDB taxonomy): Bacteria > Bacteroidota > Bacteroidia > Bacteroidales > VadinHA17 > DRPN01. The sequence continues at coordinate 4,788 of CAZRDX010000018.1, read as the reverse complement.
CTGGATGTGCTGAATCCTCTCCAACCTCTGGCGGCCGGGATGGATGCCGAAAGGATCGAGGCGACTTACGGCGACCGTCTTGTCCTTTTCGGTGCGCTGGATATCCAGAAGCTCATGCCCACGGGAACGCCTGAGGAGATACGGGCCGAAGTGCGGCGCCTCAAATCAGTGCTGGGGAAAGGCGGAGGATACATCATCGCCCCGGCCCATAACATACAGGATGATACGCCTGTCGAAAACATCCTCGCTTTTTTCGATGAGGCGAAAAAGCCCGTGTGAAGTTCATAAGAGCTTGTTTTGCTTTCTGACCGGGTGATCCGGAATACGTCGGTGGGCCCTTTGTCCTGCCTCGTTGGGTATCAGATACCGGCTTTCCTGAGGATATCCGCCATCTTCCGAATCTTTTCCGTGTCGGCTTCCCAGATCTCGTATTCTGGGATCCCTTCCATCCCTCCCATGTGGATTCTTGGGTTCCGGAATTTCATCCCGCCTTCGTGCAGGGTGCCGGCGGCGGCATGGTACTCCCTGGCGCCGGTGTAGCGGGCGAAAGCCTCCAGGTTGTTCTCATCCAGGTCGCCGCCGGGGAAGATGATGATGCGGTCGCCGGCCCTCTTGATCAGCCGGCGGATCAGCTCCTGTCCTTTTACGGCGGTGGCTTCCTGGCCCGAGGTGAGCACCCTGTCGGCTCCGATCTCTATCAGGTCGTCAAGAGCCTCATAAGGGTCGCGTGTCATGTCGAAGGCGCGGTGGAAGGTGAAGGCGAGAGGACGGGCCAACTCGATGAGTTCACGGCTGCGTTCTTTGTCCACCGTGCCGTCAGCATGCAGAATGCCGCTGACGATGCCATCCACACCGGCCTCCTTGCAGAAAGCGATGTCCCTCTTCATCTCCTCGAACTCCAGCTCGCTGTACAGGAAGTCACCTCCCCGGGGGCGGATGATGACGAACAAAGGGATGGTCAGTTGTTCCCGGCACATGACGATGCTGCCGTACGAGGGTGTCGTGCCCCCCTCGGGGCGACCGGCACACAGCTCCACACGATCGGCTCCGCCCCCCTGGGCGTTCAGCGTGTCCCGGACAGAATAACAGGAGATCTCAAGAAGTTTTTTCATGGTGTTTTCGTTGAAGTGTGTCAGAGGGTTACATGGGCCGGACCAGGATCTGCAGTTCACGGATGAGACCTTTGTGAGGGTCCGTAAGATCCCGGCGACGCAAGAGGAAAAGGTTCCCGTTCCCTTTTTCCAGGCGGATGCCGGGAAGAAGCGTCTCTTTCAGCATGGAGGAGACGGGATAAGGTTGTCCGTTGATGATCAGACAGTAGGTTTCCGGGGGTGTGCCGGCATACCGGATCGTGTATTCCCCGTCGTGAGGGATCTCCGGCCGCCACTGCATGCGGACGACGGTGGGGCGCTGCGAGTAGTAATCGTGACCGCTGAGGCTGTGGTATTTCACGGCATTGCCGGCCGTCAGCAGGATCGTCCCGCTGTTGTCGGGGAGGATTCTCTTTTCGGGAGTGTACTGAGGCGAACCCTCGATGTCGACACAGAGCACTTTGGGCAGGGTGTCGGCAGGGGTTGGCCCCGGACGGATGAGGAGCGTGTCGCCCACGACGCGCCAGACATAACTGTGCAAAGCATTGGAGAGCGGGGTGATCTTTTTTACCCGAAGGTGTAGGCCTGCCACCTTCAGTATACCCTGCTGGGGAACCTTCAGGATGTGAAGATAGAGCTTCTCCGGGCGGGCGGTGACTACCCCCCACGATTGCGGTATCAACGGCACGGGCCGGGTGCCGTAGACGCCCTCACCGTTCCGGCTCAGCCAGCGTCCCATGCTCTCCAGCACCTTGCGTTCAAAAGGGATGATCCTGCCGTCGCCTGTGGGACCTATGTTGAGGAGATAATTGCCGCCCATGCTCACCACGTGCAGCAGATCCTGCAGCTTCTCCCGGGCTTTCTCCTCGGGGTCGCCACGTTCCTGCCACGACCGGTAGCCCCACGTCTCACGGAACATCGAGGCAGGGGTCTGCCAGGGTACACCCATGTGGAAAGAGGGACGGTAGTTGTCGCCCATGACGACGAAATCACCCTGGTCGTTCCACAGCCGTCCGCTGATGAGGCAGCCGGGCTGGAGACTTTTGACCAGCTCCCTGACCTCCCGGCTCTGCCGGGGCGTGGGTGAGCCCATATCGAACCAGATCTCCGAGATGGGACCGTACCGGGTCAGCAGTTCTTCCACCTGGTGCAGATTGTAGCGGTGGTGCTTGGGGGGAATGGAGTCGGAGTTGCGTGTCGAGGTGAAGGGCAGGGCCCCGGGATAGTGCCAGTCGATGAGCGAATAGTAGACGCCGAACTTCAGTCCGTGGCGCCGGCAGGCCTCCGCCAGCTCTCCCACCACATCACGATGGTAGGGGGTGGCATCCACCACGTTGTATTTCGTGTACTTCGTCCGGAACATGCAGAAACCGTCGTGGTGCTTGGCCGTGAAAATGATCGTCCTCATGCCGGCCCTTTTGGCCAGCAGAGCGACAGAATCCGGGTTCCAGTGCAGCGGGTTGAACTGCTCCGCCAGTTTTTCGTATTCTTCCTTCGGGATGCGGGCATGACCCTGGATCTGTTCGCTGTAACCCCGCTCTTTCTTGCCCTCCCACACACCTGCAGGGATGGAATAAAGCCCCCAGTGGATGAACATGGAGAACTTGCGCTGCTGCCACTCCTGCAAGGCATGACGTGTGGCCTCAGACAGGAAACGGCCGGGCGGGGGACATTTCTCCACCTTCTTCCGGCCGCATGAAGAGAATATCAACAATGGAATGACCAGAAATGAAATATTTCGAAATATCCGGATCATCGGTCCGTGGTATGTTGTTTTTAGATTTTTCTGTTTTTTACTCTATCCCGTCACCCGTCACCTTGCACCCGGGTCCTTGCACCCTGCACCCGGTACCCAGCATCCGGTACCTTGCACCCGGCACTTTTCCATTTTTTCCCTATTTCCTTCTCCTTCTTTTCCCACATCCTCTCTCAAAGGTTGAACCCTTCGACCACCACTTTGGGTTTCTCTCCACGGCAGTCGGCCTCTGCGAAATGCATGATCAGGGTTCTGCTCTCTCCTGGCATGAGGGCGATGTAGTTGTCGCTGTAAAGTACCGGCAGGATACGGTCGCCGCTCCGTTCACGTACCACCTTCACTCGTACCATCAGGGCAGGTGTGCCGGAAGTGTTGGTGAGGGTCGTGGTGAGGGTCCATGTTCCGTCTGCACGATGCCTGTCGGTGACAGCCTCGACGGTGGCCTTGCCCAGATCGCGGATGGCGCGGAGGTCATCTTCCTCCCGACCCTGGAGATAGAAATTCCTGGAGACCACTTTCTCCTCTTTCAGGAGGAGGAGGCGCAGGAAGCGCAGGTTCGTGTTGCCTGACGTCCATGCCACCGAGAAAGGCCTTACTACCGTGTCGACGGGCAGGTCGACCCTCTTCTCCTGGGATGAGGTGAGCCGTCCGTGCAGGTCGTAGAACAGGATACGTGCGGTAAGAGCGTGATGGCTGCGGCCGCTGTAGTTGATCACCTCGATGCTGTCGGTGAGAGCGTTCCACTGGATATGCACCGGTTCGCAGGCTTTCTTGCTGCCGAAATAGGCTGCCGTAGGCTCAAAATAGTAGTCGTATGTCTGCCATACCAGCGAGGGCCAGGCGGAATGGCTCATCCAGAGGAGCAGCCCCATACGGTGGCGGCTTTGGGCCTCGAACATGGCACGGTAGCCGTCGTAGTTGACGAACTGGGCCAGCCGGAGCCAGCCGTCCGGGTCCTCCGCTCCGCCGTATTTCTCTTTCACCAGCCGGTTGAAACTGATGGCACTCTGGGCTCCCCGGGCGCAGAAATCATGGATGCCCCACATCCTCCCCTGCGGCCACAGGGCACTGTCGGGGATGGTACTCTCCAGACTCTCACGGGTCATCATGTTGGGCATGCCCATTTCACTGTGAAGGGTGCGTGTGGCACGCTCTGCGAAATAATATTTTATCGGCATGGCCCGGTAGGGACCGTGGCCGCTGACCACATCGTCGGCGGAGTTGGGGATGTACAGCAGCCCCGGATGGTTCTCTTTCACCAGATGCCGCAACCCCCGGTCGAGGATGGGAGGCGGATCACCTTCGTTGCGTCCGCAGTAAAGGGCTATCGAAGGATGATTGCGTACATGCAGCACCAGATCACGGGCATTCTCCAGGAACATCGGATCGTCATCGGGGTCGGGGCCGTCCCACGGGTTGGCCAGCCAGAAATCCTGCCACACCAGGATGCCGTAGCGGTCGCAGGCTTCCCAGAACTCATCGTCGCCGGTCATTCCTACCCAGTTGCGGATCATCGTGAAATGCATGTCGCGATGGTAACGGACGGCGATGTCATATTCCCTGCCGCGGTAGCGCAGCATCGACTCGGAGAATCCCCAGTTGCCGCCACGCGGCGTGATCCGCACACCGTTCACCAGGATCTTCAGTTTCCTGCCGCTGGTATCGTAGCTCATCTGGCGGATGCCCGTGAGGAATGAGAGACTGTCGGAGATGCCCTGCTCATCCCGGAAGACAAAACGGACAGGATAGAGGTACGGTGTCCCGTAGCCATTGGGCCACCAGAGCACCGGGTCTTTCATGTGCAGTTCCGGATGATCAGCCGGGGCAAAGGTGACGGTGGCAGCCCCGTCGGCGGGGAGGGTGACCTCTTTCTCCAGGTGGATCTCCCCGAAAGATGCCAGCACCTTGCCTCGGATCATGTGAGGGCCGTGGTTGACCGTC
>CAZRDX010000017.1:0-172917 GCA_964599235.1 uncultured Rikenellaceae bacterium | reverse complement strand
TTCATCGGTCCGGGGACGGTGACCACGGCGGCCAAGGCGGGGGCCACGCATGGTTATCAGCTGTTGTGGGCCCTTCTTTTCTCCACCATCGCCTGCATTGTCCTGCAGGAGGCCGCCGCCCGCCTCACCATGGTGTCGGGTCTCACGCTGGGGGAGGCCATACGCCGTCGTTATGAGGGCACCCCTTTCCTGACCGGCGTGTTGCTGCTGGTGGTGGGGGCGATCATTCTCGGTGCTGCGGCCTACGAGACGGGCAACATCCTCGGGGCGCTGGCCGGCCTGCGTTTCATCGTGGCGGGGCCTTCGTGGCTGTGGGTGTTGCTCATCACCCTCTTTGCGGCGGTGATGCTCTCGCGCCGTTCCACGGGGCTGGTGGCCCGTCTGCTGGGAGCGCTCGTGGCCGTGATGGGTGTGGCTTTCTTCCTCACCGCCCTCTCCGTGCGGCCTGCTCCGCGGCAGGTGCTCCACGGTCTGCTGGTGCCCGTCCTGCCCCGCACGGCGGGCGGCGGCCTCCTCATCCTGGGTCTCATAGGCACCACCGTCGTGCCTTACAACCTCTTCCTCGGCTCAGGAATAGCAAAAAAAGAGGCGCCCCTCGGCGAGATGCGCTTCGGTCTTTCCGTGGCCGTGGCCCTGGGGGGACTGATCTCCATGGCCGTGCTGATCACCGGCACGGCGGTGAAGGGACCTTTTTCCTATGCGGGTCTGGTGGAGGCGCTGCAGCAGGGCACGGGACGGTGGGCCGTGATCATCTTCGGCGGGGGGATGCTGGCCGCGGGCTTCACCTCGGCCGTCACCGCCCCGCTGGCCGCAGCCCTGACGGCCCGCTCCCTCTTCCGCGACAGAGAGCATGCCGGATGGGACAAGGGAGGCCGGCGCTTCATCATGGTGTGGGGCGGCGTGCTCCTCACCGGCACCCTCTTCGGTCTCTCCGGCGTGAAACCCGTGCCGGTGATCATCCTCGCCCAGGCCCTCAACGGCCTCATCCTGCCGCTGATCACCCTCTTCCTCTTCCGGGTGGTCAACGACCGCACCCTGATGGGAGAGCAGGTCAACGGCCCCCGGGCCAACCTCCTGATGTTTCTCGTCAACGGCGTGGCCATCATGCTGGGGCTGTGGCAGGTGGTGCGGGTGGTGCTCCGTCTGACTGGTGGGGAGGTGTCGCAGCAGGTACTCCTGCCCGTGATCGCGGCCGCGGCCCTGCTGATCGATGTGTGGGGAGCGAGAGGAGTGTTTAGGTTGAAGAGGTGATGAAGCCCCGCCTTTGCACAAGGCTACGGCGGGTAAAAAGTTGAAGAGTTAAAGAGTGGAAAAGTTGAAAAGTTCGGGACTACAGCGGTGAAAGCCTCGCAATGTCCGTAACCTGAAATATTGTACGCGACGCTCCCCTCTTGAGAGGGGCTGGGGGTGCGTAGAAAAAAAGAGGTCGAAGGGAGCGATATATTGATGAGGAGAGAAAGATATGGGGCAGGTTGATGGGATTGTTTCGTCAGCTTACGCCGTTGCTCCTCCTCGCAATGGCTCCTCAGGAGCCAATGACGCCACGTAGTGGCTAATGACGCTCCGAAGGAGCAACTGACGGCCGAAGGCCTAATGACCGCCCGCGGGTACGAATTATTGCGTCGGAGCTATGGTGGACAAAGCCTCCTCGCTCTGTCCCGGCTAACTCGAAACTCGAAATTCGAAACTACGAACCATGATCCGTTTTTTTGCCGATACCGGAGGTACTTTTACCGACTGCATAGCTGTTTTCCCCGGCGGCCGGGTGGTGCGCCGCAAGGTGCTGAGCAGCGGGGTGCTGCGCAGCAGGGTGACGGAGAGGCACGGTGAGCGGCTGATCCTCGCGGACGACTGGGGCCTGCGGCGGGATATCTTCCACGGCTATCGTCTGACCGTCCCCGCCCGTGAGGGGGCAGGGGGTACCGTGGTGTCGTTCGATCCTTCCACGCGGGCGCTCGTGCTGGAGGAGGGGGCCGGCCTGCCCCGTGCCGGTGAGATGGTAGAGCTCACCGCCGGCGAGGAGGCGCCCGTGCTGGGTGCCCGTCTCATCACGGCCACCGCCCTCGACGAAGAGCTGCCCCCCCTGGCCATGCGTCTGGGTACCACACGGGGAACCAACGCCCTGCTGGAGAAAAAAGGCAGTCGCACCCTCCTGGTGATCACGAAAGGCTTTGGCGACCTGCTCCGTATCGGCACCCAGCAGCGTCCCGACATCTTTGCCAGGGAGGTGCGTAAGGAGCCGCCCCTGCCCGAAGGGGTGCTCGAGGTGGAGGAGCGTATCGACGCCGCAGGCCGGGTACTGCACAGCCCGGACGAACGGCGGTGCCTGGCCCTCCTCCGGCAGAAGAAAGCGGAAGGCTACGAGGCGGTGGCCATCGCCCTGATGAACGCTTACCGGAACACGCAACACGAGGAGCTGCTGGTGCGTCTGGCGCAGGAGGCGGGGTTCCGTTATGTGAGTGCTTCGGCGCTCCTGACGCCTGTCATCCGTTTCCTGCCGCGTACCGAGACGGCCGTGGTGGATGCTTACCTGGCCCGTACCGTAGGGGATTATCTTGATCGTATCCGGCGGGTGCTCTCGTCGGGGTCGTCGCTCCATGTGATGACCAGTGCCGGGGGGCTGGTGCGTGCCGGGGACTACCGGCCGCGCGACAGTCTCCTCAGCGGCCCCGCCGGCGGCGTGGTGGGCGCCGCCCTGAAAGGAGAAGCCTCGGGAAGCGAACACCTCATCACCTTCGACATGGGAGGCACCAGCACCGACGTCTCCCGCTACCACGGGCGCTACGATTACCGCTATGAGCTGGAGATAGGGGGTGTGCATGTCCTGGCGCCGGCGCTCACCATCGAGACCGTGGCTGCCGGCGGCGGCTCGGTGTGCTGGTACGACGGCCACCGTCTGCGTGTGGGGCCCGCCAGTGCCGGCGCCGCGCCGGGACCGGCCTGCTACGGCGCCGGCGGCCCTCTGACCCTCACCGACGTCAACCTGCTGCTGGGACGTCTCGACCCCGCCGCCTTCGGCATACCCGTCGTCCCGGAGGCGGCCCGCCGCCGCCTGGAAGAGCTGCGCACAGCCATAGGCGATCGTGCCGGCAAGATCCCCGCGTCCGAAGAGCTGCTCACCGGTTTCCTCGACATCGCCAACGAGATCATGGCCGGCGCCATACGTAAGATCTCCGTGGCGCGGGGCTATGCCCCGGCCTCGTACGACCTGCTGGCCTTCGGAGGGGCAGGGGGGATGCACGCCGCCGGCGTGGCCGCCCTCCTGGGGATACGGCGCATCCTCATTCCCGAAGACGCCGGCCTCCTCAGCGCCTACGGCATCGGTCACGCCGCCCTGGAAAGGTTCGCCGAACAGCAGGTGCTCAGTCCTCTCGGACAATGCAGAAAAGAACTACCCCGCCTCTTCTCCGCCACGGAGAAAAAAGCCCTGCAGGAGCTCAGAAAAGAAGGGGTGGCGGAAGAGGAGATGACGATCAGGGAACGTCTTCTCTTCATGCGTTACCAGGGCCAGGAGTCCTCGCTGGAGATCCCCTGGCAGGAAGGAACGGACCCCGAAGCAGCTTTCCTGGAAGAGTACCGCCGGATCTTCGGCCATGTGAACGAGCAGGGGGAGATCGAGGTAGAGTCGCTGAGGGTCATCGCCGTCACGGAGACCTCTTCTGTCCCAGGGAAAAAAGAAGAGCCTGAGCCCTACGCTCCTGCCCCTCATCATCATATCCGGGCGTATGTCTCCGGCGCGTGGCGGGAGGTGCCGGTATTTATCAGGGAGGAAATGCGGCCCGGAGCACGTCTGGAGGGGTTCGCCCTCTTCCTGGATGCCCACAGCACCACCGTGGTGGAAGAAGGGTGGGTGCTGCACCTGGATGCGCAGGCAACGGCGGTGATGGAACATGTGCATCACAGAGGGGAGGCAGACAAGAGGCAGAGATCGCACAGCGAGGTGACGGAACTGGAGCTTTTCACCAACCGCTTCACTTTCATCGCCCGCAACATGGGATCGATGTTGCAGCGCACGGCCCTGTCGGTGAACGTGAAGGAGCGTCTCGATTTCTCCTGTGCCCTGCTGGGTCCCGACGGAGGGCTGGTGGTCAATGCTCCCCACATCCCCGTCCATCTGGGCAGCCTGGGCGTGTGTGTGCGGAAAGTGCGGGAGGTCCTGCCCATGCGGCCCGGAGATACGGTGATCACCAACCATCCCGCATACGGGGGCTCCCATCTGCCGGATGTCACCCTGATCACGCCTGTCCATGACGGGGATGAGCTGATCGGTTATGTGGTGAACCGGGCCCATCATGCCGAGATAGGGGGGATACGGCCGGGGTCGATGCCGGCGGATGCGACGCGTCTGGCCGAAGAGGGGGTGGTGATCCCGCCCATGTACCTGGTACGTGGAGGCGAGGTGCGGTGGGATGATATCGGGAAAGTGCTTACGGGCGGTCCCTGGCCCACAAGGGCCCTGCACGTCAACCTGGCCGACATCAACGCCGCCCTGGCGGCCAACAGGAACGGGGCGGAGAGCCTCCTCGCCCTGGTGCGGCAGGAAGGAAAGGAGAAAGTGAGCTATTACATGCAGAAGGTCAGGGAGCATGCCGCCGCCCGGATGCGGGAGACGCTGCGGCATATCCCCGACGGACGTTATGAGGCCGTCGAACATCTTGACGACGGCACCCCTCTGCGGGCGGCCGTCACCATCCGCGGCGACCGCTGCACCATCGACTTTAGCGGCACCGGCACCGTGCATGCCGGCAACCTCAACGCCACCGAGGCCATCGTCAACGGCGTGATCATCTATGTGCTGCGTCTGCTGGTGGATGAGCCCGTGCCCCTCAACGACGGCCTCTTCGAGCCCGTGGAGATCATCCTGCCGCCGGGACTGCTCAACCCGTCTTTCCCGGACGACCCGGCACGGTGCCCCGCCATCGTAGGCGGCAATGTGGAGGTGAGCCAGCGTCTTACCGACACCCTGCTCAAGCCGTTCGGCATCCTGGCCTGCAGCCAGGGGACGATGAACAATCTTCTGTTCGGGGATGATACCTTCAGCTACTACGAGACCATCGGCGGCGGTTGCGGCGCCGGACCCTCCTTCGACGGGGCGTCGGGTGTGCATCACCACATGACCAACACGCGCATCACCGACCCGGAGGTGATGGAACACCACTATCCCGTGAGGCTGGAGCGTTTTTCACTTCGGCGGGGCTCGGGAGGCAAGGGGCGTCATCGCGGCGGCGACGGCCTGGTACGGGAGATCCTCTTCCTTCGGGAACTGAGACTCTCGCTCCTCACCCAGCACCGTACCGTCGCACCCTACGGCATGGCCGGCGGGGAGGAGGGGCAGCCCGGTGAGCAGTACCTGATCCGTGCCGGCGGCACCCGCGAACCCCTGGCCAGCATCGACGGGACTACCGTGAGGGCCGGCGACCGCCTGGTCATCAAGACACCCGGCGGTGGAGGCTTCGGGAGAAAGAAAAAAGAGGAGCCGGGAAAGAAAGGAACTTCCCTATGAACTAAGGAAGAAATAACTTATCTTCGTTAGGAAAACCGCAAGCGGGTATGAGACTGAGGAACATGCTTCTGTTGATCCTGCTGGCCGGGCCGCTGCCGGCCCTGCAGGCCCAGCTGCTGGTGGGGGCGTACGCCGGTGTCAACAACAGCAAACTGAGGGGGGATACGCCCGAGGATGTCTATTTCCTCAATCTACCCAATGCCGATGCCGGCATCCTCATCCAGTACGTCGTGAACGACCAGCTGGAGCTCGGTTTTCAGCCCTATTTCACGAGGAAAGGTACGAAAGTGAGCTACCGGGTGGACAAGAAACTCGACCCCGTGGACACGGCCAAGATCTATCTTTCCTATTTCTCATTCCCGGTAATGGTGAAGGTGATCACAAACCGCCAGAAATGGTACGTCACGGGAGGGGCCGAACTGGCCAAACCCATCCGTTCCTACTACAAAGTGATCGGGGGTACGGGAGAGAAGTTCGATATCAGCAAAGATGTCACTTCCTTCAATGTGTACATTCTTTTCGGGGTGGGTTACCGTCATCTGGTGGGGGACAAGCTCACTCTTTTTGCCGAGTTGCGGTATTTCCAGGCTCTGATCAACACGATCCGGGCCGGGACCCTCGATCCGGTGGAGATCCCCAGAGTGCGGTCCCGCGGCATGCAGCTGGAAGCGGGCTTGCTGATCCCTCTCTTTGGAGATAAAAATGAGCGGCGATGAAAAGAGTCGTCTGGGCACTATGGGTGATGATCTTTTTCGCAGGGCCGGCAGCGGCCCAGGAGGACACCCTCTGTCCTTCCTCCAGGAAACCGGTCCTGAACGGACATCCTTTTCATTTTGGCGACGGGGTGGAACAGAGTCCGTTCACTGTCAGTTACCTGGCCGGATCCATCGGTATCGGCAACACCGGTACCATGACCCTCCCGGGCATTGTTGTGGGAGAGGAGGAGATCCTTTCCTTCACGGGTGAACTTACCTTTTTCAATGCCAGCCTGGATTTCCGGCAGCGGGTCAACGACTGGCTCGCCTTTTTCATCTCCTATCAGTTGATGGGACGTGTGGGTACCGATGTGCCCACTTTACTGGTCGATGGACTGAATTCATTGTCAGGTGGAGAGATCGGCTGGCTGGTGAGGTTCTGTCATAGGGATCGTTTTATTCTTTCCGGAACGCTCAACCTGCAGAACATGTCGGGCAGTTTTTTCGATATCGTGGGTTATATCAACGATCTGCTCGACAGTGTACCCAACCCCAAGGCATCTGACCGGGTGCCTGTGATGAATGGCGGGGTGGGGCTGAAGGCTGCCTGGAGTCCCAATGCGTCCGTGGGGTTCCTCGCCGATGCCGATCTGCTGTACGGGGAATCGTTCGTGCGCGGTGCCAACGATTTCTATCTAAGCTTCGGCCTGATGGCCGACATCGACCTGATGCCCGAATACCACGTGCCTCTTGGGTTCAACCTGGGATACACCTTCTCTTCCATGCCGGAGCACACCCTCATGGAGTTCGACCACACCAATATCCTGGGTCTGCGTTTCGAATATACCGGATCGGGTGACTACGACGTAGGCCTGCAGTTCTCTTTCTACCGGTATGAGCTGGACAACATAGAGGTCCGGCGCCCCTGGGTGAAGAACACGGCGCTCAATTTCCGGCTCTATTTTTGAGCCGTTCCTGTCCGTATGGTTTTTATCCTCTTCGATATATTTCACGGAGCCGCTCCTCGTCCAGTATCGAGATCTCCCTTCCCTGCAGACGGATGATGCCTTCCTCGGCGAATTCGTTGAGTGCCCGGCTGATGCTTTCGCGTGTGGTGCCCAGCATCTCCGCCAGTTCATTGCGGGAGAGATCGAGATGGAAAGAGGAGCTTTGGTAAATGTTGCCGGCCAGATCGAGCAGCGTGCCGGCCAGTTTGCCGTTCAGCTGCTTCTGCGTGAGATTGATGCAGCGATGGAACTGTTGCAGCTCGTAACGACACAGGGTCAGTATGATCTCCCAGGAAAAATTGCCGTTCTCGAAGATCATCTTCCTGAAAACGTTCAGATCGATGAAACAGGCCGCCACCCGGTTCAGCGCCGTGGCGGAATAGTGGTTCACCTTGTCACCTACCGTGGTGGGGATGCCCAGATAGGCAGGTGCCCGGACCAGCTTGAGGATCTGATCCCGGTAGGGACCCTTCATCGTCAGCTTTACAAGACCTTCCTTCAGGTAGATGATGTTCGAGGAAAGGGCATCCTGTTTGAACAGCGTCTCTCCCGGTTCGAAATGAACCTCCACACAATGTTCCCCCAGTTCCTCGATCTGGTCGTCAGAAAGGAAACGGGCCGCTGAAGATTTGACGCGGCATCCGGTGCACTTCACTTCTTTCTTCATGATCCAAAGTTACAACAAAATGTGATTTGTATCACATAGAAATCCTTCCTACATCACGTCTTCTCCATTGCATCTTGCAAAAGGAGCCCATACTTTTGTTATGTGAAATAATTAACAAATTAAAAACTGGAATCATGGCAAAAAAAATGACGATCGCTCTGTTTTCCGGTAGCGTGGACAAGCTCACGGCTGCCGGAGTGATCCTCGGGGGTGCAGCTGCCGAGGACATGGAAGTGGACATCTTCGTACTGTTGCAGGCAGCCTTCGCTTTCAAGAAGGAGAATGCTGCCACCAACGATCGCGTGGCTGAACTGACCGACAAGAAGGATGAGTTCCTTGCCTCTCTGGAAAGGCTTCAGGCACCCCACTGGACCGAAGCCTTCCGCAAGGCCAAAGAGATGACCACGATCAGGATACATATCTGCGGCTTTGCCGGGAAAGTATGGGGAGGTGAGAAACTCGACGACTTCATCGACCTGGCCGACGACATCGTGGGGATCGGCGAATACATCGATGCTGCCGAAAAGGCCGACATCAATCTTTTCATTTAACCACTCAAAAAAGAGAAGATCATGACAACGGAAGAACTGAACAACCTCAAGGTGGACAAGACCGTGGATGCACGCGGCACCTCCTGTCCGGGGCCGCTGCTGGCCGCCAAGAAAGCCATCGGTGAGATCGAACCCGGACAGGTGATGGAGATCCTCTCCTCCGACGAGGGCACCAAAAGGGATATCCCGAAATGGTGCGCCAAAAAAGGGTATGAATACCTGGGAACGGTCGAGGAATCGGGTTATTTCCGCATTTATATGAGAAAATGAACGGACAGACCATGAAAAAACGTCCCAGGATCCTGGTCTTCTCCACGGAGAAGATCTCTGATCCGGCCATCGACCTGGCGGGATTGCTGAAGCTGCATTATCCGCCGACGGTGTACACCATCACGGTGCCCTGCTCGTCGGGGATCAAACCGCGGTGGATAATGCATGCTTTTGACCGGGGCTTTGACGGCGTTTTCATCGCTGCCGACGGGACCGACTGTCCTTACGGAGAATCATGTACCGACAAAACAGCACATGTGGTGCAGAAAACGCAGGAGCTCATGAAGGAAAGAGGTTGGGATCCGGCCCGCCTGAAAATGGCTGCTATCTGTTCGGTATGTTCCGAACCCTTCGTCAAACAGATGAAAGCATTCACGGAAGCTCTTTTGCAGAAGGAAAACTGACCGATGATGGACAACAACATAAAGAATCATACCTACGACGTCCTGGTGGTGGGAGGCGGCATTGCCGGCGAGGAGTCGGCCCTCAACCTGGCCAACATGGGATACCGCGTACTGATGGTCGAGAAGGATTATTCCATCGGGGGAAAAATGATCCACCTGAGCAAGGTCTTTCCCACTCTCGACTGTGCAGCATGCATCACCACCCCCAAGGTATCGGAGGTGGCGCGTCACCCCAACATCACCTTATGGACCTACAGCGAAGTAAAGGAGGTCAGAAAGGCCGGGGAGCGTGATTTCCGTGTGCGGGTGGTGCGCAAACCCCGCTATGTGATCGAAGACCTCTGCACGGGGTGTGAAGAGTGTGAGAAGGTCTGTCCCGCCGTGGTGAGTGATCCTTATCAGTGGGATCTGGTGGGGCATAAGGCCGTTTTCATCCCTTTCAGTATCGCCAATCCCCGTGTGGCTGCCATCGACATCGACCACTGTGTGTTGTGCGGGTTGTGTGAAAAGGTGTGTCCTGCCGGGGCCATCGACTTCACCCAACGGCCCGTCGAAGTATCCTTGCAGGTACGGTCGGTCATCCTGGCCACGGGGTACAACCTTTTCGACCCGCTCAGGATCCCGCGCTACGGTTATGGTCGTTATCCTAACGTGATCACCTCCATGCAGATGGAACGTCAGCTGGCGCCCACGAGACCTTTCAACACCGTCCTGCGCCCCGGCGATGGAAAAATGCCCGACAACATTGCCTACGTGCTCTGTACAGGCTCACGCGACCATACCGTGGGTAATCCCATCTGTTCCCAGGTGTGCTGCATGTACTCCATCAAACAGGCCCAGCTCATCCTGGGAGCCCTCCCCATGGCCGACGTGACCATCTATTACCTTCACATCCGTGCCTTCGGAAAAGGCTTCTGCGAATTCTATCAGCAGGCCAAAGGAATGGGAGTGGAGTTCATCAAAGGCAAGATCGCCCGGATCACGGAAAAAGAGAACGGCGACCTTGTCCTGCGGTATGAAGATATTGAATCAGGTAAGGTGAAAGAGGCCGAACATGATATGGTCATCCTGTCGGTAGGCGTACTGGCCAACGACGAGATCACCGCCGCCTTCAACGGGCAAAAGCTCGAAACGGACGAATTCCGTTTCATAAGGCAAAAAGAGGAACTCACGAGACCGGCACTTACCAACATCGATGGCGTTTTCGTGGCGGGGGCCGCGGCAGGACCGATGGACATACCCGATTCGATCATGTCGGCCGGTGCCGCATCGTCGGAGGCAGCTGCTTACCTGACAGCATGAAACGGCGTCGGGATCGCTTCCGGAGCGAGGGAACGAAGATACTGACATGAGGAAGGCTTGCGTGATGAAAATTTTCGTGATCAATAAAGGATGTGAAGGAACTATGGCTCCCGCTCCTGCGGACCCGGTGAGCTTCAAAACCAATAACTCTTGAGGAAGATGAGAAAAAGAATAGGCGTATATATCTGTCATTGCGGAACCAACATCGCAGATACGGTGGATGTGAAAAGAGTAAGAGAGGTGATTGCAGGCGAAGAGGGTGTGGTGTTGGCCAGGGATGTGATGTTCGCTTGTGCTGACTCCTCCCAGAAAGAGATCATCGAGGATATCCGTCGCGAGAAACTCGACGGCCTGGTGATCGCTTCCTGCTCGCCCAAACTGCATCTCTTCACTTTCCGCTCCGTGGCGGAAAGGGCAGGAATGAACCCATACAACTACGTGCAGGTCAACATCCGGGAACAGGGATCATGGGCTCATTCCGATGACAAGGCGGGAGCCACCGAGAAAGCCATTCGGATGGTGCGGGCCGGAGTGGCACGGGTGGTACGGTCGAAAGCCCTGGAAAAGATACGGATCTCTGCCGTGAACGCAGTGGCCGTCATTGGAGCCGGTGTAGCCGGCATGCGGGCTGCACTGGAACTCGCTCATATGGGAACACAGGTCTATCTGATCGAACGGGAACACTTCGTGGGCGGACGCACAGCCCAGTGGGGCGACCTCTTCACGACGGAGGAGACGGGAAAACAGATCGTCAAACGCCTTTACGAAGAGATGCGCGGGAATGATAAGATCACCCTCTTCACGGGAGCTGAAGTGGTTGGCAAAGAGGGGAACATCGGAGACTTCCGGCTCAAGGTGCGTGTCAGGCCGCGGTTTGTGAAAGACCCCTGCCATATGGATGAACTGATGAAAGCCATAGATGTGTGTCCCGTGGAGGTGGAAGATGAATTCAACTTTGGACTGACCCGCCGGAAAGCCATCTACCGCAACTACGAGAGCGAATACCCGCAAACGGCCGCCATAGATGACAAGGTCTGCACCCGCTGCGGTGAATGCCTGAAAGTATGCCCTTCCATCGACCTGGATCAGAAAGAGGAGATCCTCGATCTGCGTGTGGGAGGCATCATCCTCACCACCGGCTTTGATCCGTATGAACCCGCGGATGGTGAGTTCGGGTACGGGCAGGTGCAGGGGGTGATCACTCTCCAGCAGTTCCACCGGCTGCTGGAAATGAATGAGAAAAAACTGGTGTATCGCGGGAGAGAGGTCCGCAGCATCGCCTATATCTATTGTGTGGGGAGCCGCGAATGTGCTGCCAACACTCAATGCGACGGAACACATAAATATTGTTCGCGCTACTGCTGTACCTCGGCCATCCACAGTGCCCTCACGGCCAGGAAAAAATTCGGGGATCTCACCATCTACCATATCAACCGCGGGATACGTACCTACGGGAAACAGGAGGTTCTTTATGAAAGATCCTCGAAGGCCGGGGACATTTATGTACAGTTCTATGAAGATTCATTCCCTGAAGTGGATGAGAAGGGGAATGCTCCGCGCATCAGGGTGAAGGATTTCCTGACCGCCGGACGGGAGCTGGAGATCCTGCCCGATCTGCTGGTGCTGGTCACGGGGATGGAGCCACGCAGGGAGGACCGTATCGCCGACCTGATGAAGGTGCCGAGAGGCCGGGATGGATTCTATAACGAGATCCACATGAAACTCAAACCGGTGGAGACCGTCATCGACGGCGTGCTCATCGCCGGTGCCTGTCAGGGTCCCAAAAACATCACCGAGTCGGTCAGATCGGCCCTCTCGGCCGCATCCAAGGCCAACTACACCCTCCGCCAGGGGGAGCTCTCCCTGGAACCGGTGCTGGCCGTCATCGACGGAGAGAAGTGCGTCTGGTGCGATGAATGTACGGCCGCCTGTCCTTTTGATGCCATCCGTCCCGTCCAGAACAAAGGGAAAAAGGTGGCTGAGGTCATCCCCGCCAACTGCAAAGGATGCGGGATGTGCCTGCCGGTATGCCCTGAGAATGCCATCCAACTCACGGGATATTCCGACGAAGAGATCGAAAGCATGATCGATGCATTGCAGATGGAAACGTGATCCTTAATGCCTGTCGCCATGAAAAAGGAAAGAACGATAGATAAGATCAAAAAAGAAAGAAAAGTGTCCGAAGAGGCACGGGAAAACCTCAAGACTTTCAACAGGATCAAAAAGAGCATCCTGGAGGCGCTCAAAGAAGGCCCCAGGACCGTTCCGGAAGTGGCGGAGATCACGGGCCTGCCGACACCCCGGGTCCACTGGTACCTGATGACCCTCCGTCGTTACGGAGAAGTGGTCGCCGGTGAACAGGACGACATGGATGAATATTTTACCTATGAACTCGCAAAAAAGGAGAAATAGACGATGGCAACGAAAGTATATCCTGACCTGGCAAAAGAGCTGAAGAAGTACGGCGCGGATGATTTCAATGCCTGTTACAACTGCGGCCATTGCACTGCTGTATGCAACCTCACCGAAGGGGAAGAGAACTTTCCCAGGATGATGATCCGCTGGTCGCTGCTGGGCCTCAAGGAAGAGATCCTCTCCAGCAGGGAGTTGTGGATGTGCTATTACTGTGGTGCCTGTACGGAGACCTGTCCGCGTGAGGCCGACCCCGGCGAGCTAATGGCCGCCCTGCGACGCTATGCCATCGCCCACTACGAACCTACCGGACTGACCCGGATGATCTTCAGAAATAATCCGCTTTATATCCTTTTTACCCTCCTGCTGGCAGTCGTCCTCGGCTTTTTCCTGCTGACCCTGAAGCCGGAGATGGAGGTTTCCCGATGGATCTTTGAGATGATCCCTTATGAGGTGATCCACAACATCGGTCTGGGAGCCTTCATCTTCATGGGCCTCACCGCCTTCTGGGGGACAGGCAGGATGGTCATGAAACTGCGCGTACGAGGGAAACATGATAAAGAACAAAAAAGAGGAGGTCTGTCACGGGCCGTGAAAGCTTTCGGGGGCATGCTCACGGAGGTGGTGACCATGGCCCGATACCGGAAGTGCGATGCATATGAGGACGAATACTTCTCGCAGAAACCCTGGTATCTGCGGCCCTGGTGGATCCACTGGAGCATCATGTGGGGGTTCATCGGCCTGCTTGTGGCTACCACCCTCGACTTTCTCTTCAAGGATCCGGCCACGACTGTCTGGTGGCCCTCCCGTATCCTGGGAACCCTGTCCGGCCTGGGGATGCTCTACGGTGCAACCCTGGCCCTTGGGTACCGGATCACGAAACCCGTGAAAAGCTATGCCTCCACCAAACTGGCCGACTGGGTCTTCCTGGGCTTCATCTGGCTGGCCGGGATCACCGGCTTCTGGATGGAATTCGCCGTCTTTGCCGGACTGGAAAATACCCTATCACACATCATCTTCCTCCTCCATACCGTCATTTCCATGGAACTGGTCATCCTCTTCGCCTATTCCAAATTCGCCCACGCCTTTTACCGTCCCGTCGCACTGTACTTCTCAAACCTGGCTAAGATGAACTAAAAAATACCATGGTATTTTAAAGCGGGATGTCAGGTCTCAGCCGGGAAGCGGAACAAGGTCCTGTGGTGGGCATACCTTCGGTCTTCCGGGAGGAGTTTCTTTTCAGGTATCTTGCCGGGAAAGAGAATATTTCAGGATGATATCGCCTTCCTTCACCCCGATATCCCGGGCGATGACCGGGCATTTTACCTTCAGCAGGTAGAAAACGGGCAGACCGCTTTCCGACAGACCTTCGTAGTTGCCTTGTCCTTTGCTGATGATCATATCGGCCTCCTCCATCCTTTTTCTGAATGCCGGGGTACACAGCTTCGGCACGGTGCCGGGGGCTTCCGACCCCGATGAGACGATCTCTGCCACCTGGTCCAGTCCCGACATGACGGCATCATCCTTCGTAACATCATTGATGACCGGTATCTCCCGTACGGCGTACGTGACGGGCTTGCCCATCACTTCGATCAGGAGACGGTCGAACACCGACTCACCCGCATTGTCGCCGAGATAGAGAATCGATGAGGCCTTTTCCAAAGAGCGTCTGAACTCATCATAATCGAAAACGGCGAACTTCTGGTACATGATCTGCTCGATCTCCTCTTCAAGATCGTATGTCTTGTTCACCCCGAAGTCGATCACGTTTCCGGCAATGGCAAGACGGATGGCTGCCAGCAGAGGATCTTCCGCTTCGCGGATCTTTTGCTTCAGAACAAGGTATAAGGAGAGCGCCTCGCGGATGCTCTCCTTTTTTACCTCTGCAAAAGGATCTTCCTTTCCGGTTTTTTCACGGATAAGGCGGTAGATCACCGCCCCTGTTTCCGGCGGCGTGTTCTCCAAAGGTATCTCTGCGATCATCGCTCCCACCCGGTCGAGCAGAGGCTTGATCTGATCGTCCGTCAGACCGGCCAGCCTGCCCGCCCGAAGCGCCTGCGACATGAAACAGGGAAGGCAATCCAGATAACTTCTCATTGCTTCTTGTTGCGTTTCTCTTCAAGCAGTTCCTCGCGGATCATGGTGTGTCCGCATTTCGGACATTTCAGGGTCGTGCACTTGACACCCTGTTCGTGGGGTACCCGTGTGCCGCACTTGGCGCAGACACAATAACCGCCGGGACCATAAGCTCCTCCTTTGTTACGGCCTTGTCCGCCGCCGCGACCCAGACCGCGGCCTCCGCCAAGTCCGAGCCCGCGACCTTCTCCCATGCCGCGACCCCTGCCAAGTCCGGGCCCCATTCCTCTTCCGAATCCAAAACCATCGTTGTGAAACATGGTCGTATCCTCCTTTCTTTTCTTTTTGTTTTGATGTTGCAAATATAATGAACATATGTTCAAAATCAAAATCCGTGCCATATTTTTTTCTGATGAAGTTCGTGCGGGATGAGTCGGCTTCACACCATGGAATGCCGTGGACAGCGCTCCTGTAAAGGTGTTAAGAGAAGGGAATGTGAGGGCAGGAGAGGGGTGGTTCTTGTCTTGTTGGTGGCGGGGTGTTATCTTCGCAGTCAGCTGAGATCTTGTCATGGTGACGGAAAAAAAGAGGTTCCTGCAGTTTCATGACCTGGAGGTGGAGATCGAGCGGACGGCTTCCGAAGATGTGCGCCGTTTGCTGGAGGATTACCTGCTGGGGACGGAGGGAGGACTGCGGTACAGGCAACTGGACATCCGTGAAAGACTGGCTGCGATCGGGGAGATCTGGTTCATGTCGTTGCGCAAAAGGGGGCGTCTCCTGGGGACCGTCGGGTTCGTACGCAGGGAGCTGGCATGTGATTCCACGCGTTTCAATTCCTATTATGTGCGTTACTTCTCCATACGCTCCTCTCCGGTCAGGAAAGAGCTGAAAGGCAGGAACATCAGGACGGACAAGCAGGGCGGGCGTCTGCGTACCCGGGTGGAAGAGTTCATGGGGGAGGCCCACCGTTATCTCCGGGGGAACGGGCGACTTCCTTCCGTTCTGTATGCCTACATCGAGAAAGAGAACAGCGCTTCCCTGCAGATGAGCGGCCGGATGGGCTACCATCCCGTTCGATCCATGGACCTCACCTGGTTCAGCCGTTTGTCCCCCCGCCGTCATGTTGCGGTATCACCTGCCTGTGAGGAAGACAAAGAGATGATCAGGGTCCGTCTGCGACATTTTTACAGCGAACACTGCCTGTTCCATGAGGAGGGGCTTTTCCGGGGCGGGGACTATTACCTTTTCCGTGACCCTTCGGGCAGGGTGGTGGCAGGGGTGCAGACCCGGGTGGTACACTGGCAGATCACCGGCATGCCGGGAGCGGCAGGTTTCTTCTTCCTGCGTCTTCTTCCCCGTATCCCCCGGCTGAAACGTTTCCACGACGGCCATGGCTTCCGCTTCCTGTCCTTGGAGGCTGTGTTCTTTGAGAAGGGATGGGAGCATGCCCTGATCCCTCTGGTGGAGACGGCCATGGCCGACACCGGAATGCACCTGGCCGTCCTCTGGCACGATACGGACGATCCGCTGCGCCGGGCGGTCAGAAGCCTCCGGAAAAGAGGATGGTTCGCCCACCTCATAGGAACCCCCGTGGCCGAGGTGAGGATGCGCTTCCTGGAAACAACAGCGGAACAGGAGAATGCTTTCAGACAACGACCCGTCTATGTGGCGGCTTTTGACGTGACCTGATCCGATGCTTCCTCTTCCTTCCGGGCATAGGCATGGCATGCCTCCCAGTCGCTGCGGTAAAATTCACGGATGCGCTCCAGTTCTTCCGGCGGGATGAGCGGCGCATCGCTGTACCACCGGGCGGGCAGCAACCCTCCGATCCACAGGGTGGGATAACGGACCAGGTTCTGTGGCAGGCGACAAAAGAAACGCGCGACCGTGTTGCGGCAGGAAGTCTTCTTCTTCAGGTTGAGGTACCTGCCCACGGCCATGACGGCTCGCAGCTGCTTCTCAGAGTAAGAAGAGTGCTTGCGACGGAGATCGACCTTCTTCATGTCGATCGTCACATCCATCCTTCGGGCAAGATCCAGGATGAACCTTTCGGGATCGTCCCGCAGATCCTCATAGAAAAGCACGATGGGACGGGGACGGTAATGTTCTTCCAGGAGCCGGATGTATCGCATGAACTCCAGGTCTTTCTTCCTGAAAAAACCTTTATCCTCGTTCAGGTCAAAAAAGTCTTTGAAGGAACCGCGAAAGCCGTTCTTCACAAAACGCCGGTACTGGGAGGCGATGTATCCGTCCTGACGGCGAAGGACGATGATGGTTTGGGTGTCGGGGAAGACGGCGCTGAAACGTTTCATCTCCGGTTCGAACTGTAGGTCGAACTCATTGGACAGGAAGATGCGCGGGTGACGACTGCGCCGGATGATGCGGATCGCACGCCGGTATTTCGTGCGCTGGATGTAGTATACCCCCTCGAACCTGGGAAAGACCCGGTATTGCAGGAACGTCGTGCCGGTCTTGGCCAGACCCACGTGAAAGAATATCTCCTTGTTGTTTTCCATGTTCTAAATTGGCAAAGACAGGTTTTTGTTTTCAATCCTTAGCAGGCGGTTCTTTTTCTTCCGTATCTTCCAGGGGTGGCAGCTCGTCGAGGCCGGGGAGCACTTTCCTTGCCTCGTCGGTGCTGAGGGTCTCCACATCCCGGAGGGTGCGCTGGATGGCCCGTGTGCGGGTGCCGATCACCTCGTCGAGCTGGTTCATGCCGGTCTGGATGTTCCGCTGGGCTTTCTGCAGCATGCCGCCGAACTTGCTGAACTCTTCTTTTACGGCTCCCAGGATCTTCCACACCTCACTGCTCCTTTTCTGGATGGCCAGTGTCCGGAAGCCCATCTGCAGGCTGTTCAGGATGGCTGCCAGGGTGGTCGGGCCGGTGACGATCACGCGGTACTTGCGCTGCAGCTCCTCAAGCAGGGAGGGATCCCGGACCACCTCGGCATAAATGCCTTCGAAGGGCAGGAACATGATCCCGAAATCGGTGGTATGGGGCGGGTCAAGATACTTGTCGCGGATGTCGCCGGCCATGTGCCTGATGGTCCGGAACATATCCTTGCGTGCTTCCTGGATCTTTTCCTGTTCGCCGGTGTCGTAGGCCGCCAGCAGCTTGTCAAAGGTCTCTTTGGGGAACTTGGCATCCACGGGGAGCCATACATGTTTCCCCGGTTCTTCCCGCCCCGGCAGACGGATGGCGAACTCCACCGTGTCGCGGCTGCCCTGGCGGGTACGTACGTTGGCCTCATACTGTTCCGGCGCCAGGATCTGCTCCAGCAGCATGGAAAGCTGGATCTCTCCGAGGATGCCCCGCGTCTTGACGTTGCTCAGCACTTTCTTCAGTCCTCCGACATCCTCTGCAAGGTTGCGCATCTCTCCGAGGCCTTTCTGGACCTCCTGCAGCTGCTTGCCCACCGTCTCGAACGATTCGCTGAGCCGCGCATGGAGCGTCTTCTGCAGCTTCTCGTCCACGGTGCGACGCATCTCCTCCAGCTGGGTGGTGTTGTCCTTGCGGATGTTCTCCAGCCCTTTTTCCACCGACTCCCGCAGGTTCCGGATATGGTCGGTGGTGAGTTTGTTGAGGTCGGCCTGCTGCCTGGAGAAGTCGGCAAAACGGTCCTGCAGCATCTTGCCCAGTTCCTGGGTCCTTTCAGAAAACTGTTTGTTGAAGGCCTCCAGCGAGCGGGAGAGCTCTTCCCTGTTCTCCCGGGCAGTCTCGGCCGACTCCTTGCGGTTACGCTCAAACTCGTCCCGCAACGAGCGCTCCATGTTCTCCAGCAAAGCTTTCATGGCAGCCAGCGTCTCCCGCAGTGAGGCCACCTCGCTTACCAGCTCCTTGTCCCGCCGGCGGAACAGAAGAACACCCAGGTTGACCAGAAGCAGTAGGAGTGCGAAGATCAGCAAGATATCGGTCATCTGCATCAGCTTTATATTGACGGTGTGAAGTTAATGAATTCCGGGGGAGCGAGGTTTCCCTGCCGAAAGAAAACTTCGTCACGGAAGAAGTTCCGGCATGTTGAGGTTTTCCTTCTCCAGCAGATGACGGGCATCCTCGATGAAGGTGTGCATCTTGTCAGCCGAGAAACGGTCGAGACCTGCATATCCTTTTTCTTCATACTCCCTGCAGTTCAGGATGCGGAAGTGCCAGTGCCCCTCTTCCCGGTATTTTCTTACCCACGTGAGGTGGTATCCTGTCCGGACGATGTGCGTTCCTCCGGCCTCCTTGACCAGGACGATCCTCACCACCGCTCCGCCGTCGCGGCCCCGGGTACGCTGATTAGAGATGAAGTTGCCCAGCGAATAGACAACCAGTTCCTCCTTTTTTCCGTCCTCGCCGGGCCGGTACTCCATTCTTTGGAGGACATGAGGGTGGCTGCCGATAATGATGTCTGCTCCCTGATCCAGAAGGTATCGTGCCAGTCGTTCCTGGCCGGCATCAGGGTGCTGCTGGTATTGCCGACCCCAGTGCAGGAAAAGGATCAGCTTGTCCGGATGCTGCCGGGAAGCTTCCCGTATGTCGCGGACCATTTGTGCCGTGTCGATCAGGTTGACCCTGGCCGGGGGCGGCACGGGAAGCCCGTTGGTGCCGTAGGTGTAGTTAAGGATGCCCACACGGAAACCTTTGTCGTGAAGGATGAGCAGGTTCTTTTCTTCCCGGGCTTCCGGAGAAGCGAAGGTGCCCGTATGGCCCAGGTCGAGCAGGTCGAGCACGGCAAGGGTCCTCACGATCCCTTCTTTGCCGCGGTCGCAACAGTGGTTGTTGGCCGTCATCAGATGGGTGATGCCGCTGCGGCGGCAGGCGCCGGCCAGCTCGTCGGGCGAGGAAAAGCGGGGATAACCGCGATAGGGAGGCCCCGCCAGCGTGGTCTCCAGGTTGCCCACCACCACGTCGGCCGTACGGAAAAGAGGAACCACCTCCTGAAAGACCTCACTGAAATCGTAAGAGCCGTTGATGCTGTCGTAAGCCGCCGCCAGCTGGGCATCGTGACACATGATATCCCCCAGAAAAAGCATCGTGAGCGTGTCCTGGGCGGATGATCCCGGCAGGAGAAGGGTGAAAAGAATGAATGCGATGATGCTTTTCCTCATGGGGCGGGAGATGTGCATGCCTGTTCCGCAAAATGTGCTTTCACAGGATGTGGGCAGGATATTTGATCTCGGTCAGGAACAGCCCGTGAGCAGGCACCGATTTGCCTGCGGCACTGCGGTCCTTGGTCTCGATGATCTGACGGAAGGCTTCCAGATCGATCTTCTTTTCACCCACCTCCATCATCGTGCCCACGATGGCCCTGACCATGTTCCGCAAGAAACGGTCGGCCCGGATGGTGAACACATAAAGATGATCCTCCTGGGCCCATTGGGCCTCCAGGATGTTGCAGTGAAAGGTCTTGACATCGGTATGCACCTTGCTGAAGCTCGTGAAATCACGGTACTGCATCAGAATACGGCATGCCCTGTTCATCAGGGGAATGTCAAGAGCTACATGGTAAAGGTAGGCCGTATCACGGAGAAAAGGATCCTTGCGCGTGGTGATGTAGTACTTGTAAGTGCGGGAAAGGGCATCAAAACGGGCATGCGCCGTATGAGGCACCGGGATGAGACGATAGGCGGCAATGTCCTCAGGAAGCAGACTGTTCAAGCCGTACAGGAACTTCTCATCCTTTTCCAGCCCCTTGACCTCGCTGTCAAAGTGGGCGATGTAATAACGCGCATGTACCCCCGTGTCGGTGCGACCGGCTCCGGTCACTTCGACATCTTCTTTCAAAAGGGTGCTCAGCGCCTTGTTCACTTCGCCCTGGATCGTCGGCTTGTCAGGCTGTACCTGCCATCCGAAAAACTGCGTCCCTTTGTAGGCCAGCTGCAGGAAATACCTGTGCTTGAGATCATCCGGATTCATATAGCAAATATAGCCAAAATATTTTCCCTTTTGTATCAGGGGGTTTAACATTTTTTAACAGCTTTTTAACGAAATAATCGCCAATTTTGCATCTGCAAGCTGATCAAGTGTGAAATTTCTAAAGTTTTTGATGATATGAACGGACAGAACGGACAGGTGGATATCCGGGAGCTGAACGAACGGATCCGCATGGAAAGTGCATTTATCGATCTGATCAATCTGGAGATGCAGAAGGTGATCGTCGGGCAGCGTCATCTGGTAGAGAGTCTGCTGATCGGCCTTCTTTCGGGGGGACACATCCTGCTGGAAGGTCTTCCCGGCCTGGCCAAGACCCTGGCCATACGCACGCTGGCCGACAGCATCGACGCTGGTTTCAACCGGATCCAGTTCACACCCGACCTGCTGCCTGCCGACCTTATCGGGACCATGGTCTACAGCCCCAAGAACGAAGAGTTCCATGTCAAGAAAGGCCCCATCTTCACCAACTTCGTCCTGGCCGATGAGATCAACCGCTCGCCGGCCAAGGTACAGAGCGCTTTGCTGGAAGCCATGCAGGAGCGGCAGGTGACCATCGGCCACGAGACCTTCCCTCTCGAGGAGCCTTTCCTGGTCCTGGCCACCCAGAACCCGATCGAACAGGAAGGAACCTACCCCTTGCCCGAAGCCCAGGTCGACCGCTTCATGCTCAAGGTGCTCATCGGCTATCCCGAAATGGAGGAGGAACGGCTCATCATCCGTGAGAACCTGCAGAAGACTTTCCCCAAGGCATCGCCCGTGGTGAAACCCGAGGAGATCCTGCGCGCCCGCGACGTGGTCAAGGAAGTCTATATGGATGAGAAGATCGAGAAATACATCCTCGATATTGTTTTTGCCACCCGTTATCCGGAGAAATACGGTCTGGAGAAGTTCCGGCCGATGATCAGCTACGGCGGGTCGCCGCGTGCCAGCATCAATCTGGCCGCTGCTGCCAAGGCCTATGCTTTCATCAAACGGCGCGGTTATGTGATCCCCGAGGATGTGCGAGCCATCTGCCTGGATGTGATGCGCCACCGCATCGGCCTCACTTACGAGGCCGAAGCCGAGAATGTCACGGCCGAAGAGATCATCACCACCATCCTCGACACCGTAGAGGTGCCGTAGTGGCCTGATCTTTGCTCTCCGACAGGTAAAAAGGACATTTTCTATGGTACGTGCTTTCATCATCGTTTTCCTGTTCCTGGTCGTCCCTGCCGAAGGGCCGGCACAGGAATACATCGGCCTCACGGCCGACGAGGTGAGGGAGATGATGCGGCAAAGGAAAGACTTCCATCTCGATGAAACCACGGTCAACAAAGTATACCGCTACCTGAAATATGTGGATGACCTGGAGACACGGACCATCCTTTTTTTCCTGTCGGACGAGGATGTGTGCACCTTCTACAAGGAGATCTATGAGAATTCCATGCTGAAGCGGGTGCAGGAACGGCTGGACAGCACCTGCCGGAGAGTGGCCGATACGTTGTGGGTGAAGGAAACCGCGGAAGGAAAATACGAGAAAGAGCTGAAACGGCAATCCTGGTTCTTCTCGGTGACCACCCGTCCCTTGCGTGAAGAGCTCACAACCCGTATGCCCGACAGGAAAAAAGAGGAGAAATGACGATGGAAGCTGCCGAACTGCTGAAAAAGGTCCGCAAGATCGAGATCAAGACCCGGAGCCTCTCGAAACATATCTTTGCCGGGGAGTACCACAGTGCGTTCAAGGGACGGGGTATCGCCTTCAGCGAGGTGCGGGAGTACCAGTACGGCGATGACATAAGGAGCATCGACTGGAACGTGACGGCCCGTTTCAACCATCCATATGTCAAGGTCTTCGAGGAAGAACGTGAGCTGACGGTGATGTTGCTGGTGGATGTGAGCGGGTCGCAGGATTTCGGCACGCGGGGCGGCACCAAAAGGGATCTCATCACCGAAGTGGCGGCAGTCCTGGCCTTCTCGGCAATACAGAACAACGACAAAGTGGGGGTGATCTTCTTCAGCGACAGGGTGGAAAAATTCATCCCGCCCAAAAAGAACCGGAAACACATCCTGCACATCATCCGGGAGCTCATCGAGCTGCAGCCCGAAAGCCGTCTTACCGACCTGCGGGAGCCTTTGCGGTACCTGACCAATGCCATCAAAAAACGCTCGATAGCCTTCCTGGTGAGTGACTTCCTGGGGCCTTCCCCAGGCGACAGCCTGCGTATCGCCTCGAACAAACATGATGTGGTGGCCCTACGGATCGTCGACCCCCGGGAGAAAGAACTGCCAGCAGTGGGCCTGATGAGGGTGCGCGATGCGGAAACAGGAGAGGAACGCTGGATCGATACCTCCCTGGCAAGCGTCAGGGAAAATTACCGGAAATGGCAGGAAGAAAGAGAAAAAGAACTGCTCGGGATCTTCCGGCAAAGCGGGGTCGACCACGTCGATCTGATGACGGGTGTAGACTACATCAGACCCCTGGTACAGTTGTTCAAGAGAAGATGAGCATGAGCGAAGGAAAAAGAACCATAAGGAAAAGATATATAGCTGCACTGTTGTTCCTGACAGGGATACTGCTGCTGCAGGGAAGCTCCCTCACTGCCCAGGTGCAGGTGGAAGCCTCCCTGAGCCGCGATACCGTCTGGATCGGGGATCAGCTGGAGCTGACCCTGAGAGTGGTGCAGCCGCCAGGGCTGAAAGTGACGATACCCGACTACCGCGATACCATACCCTCCGGCCTCGAGGTGGTGACCCCGCCCGTGACCGACACCGTGACCCGCAAGGACGGCAGGCTGGAGATCACGCGAAGATGGAAAATCACCTCTTTCGATACCACCGGAGGGGTGCAGGTGGGACCTTTCGAGGTGAGCTGGCAGCAGGACTCCCTTACCGCACGGCTGCAGACCAGACCCCTTGTACTGATCGTCCGGCTGCCGGAGGTGGATGTGCAGAGCGGACCGAAAGAGATCAAGGAACCCCTCAAGGTCCCCCTCACCTGGCAGGAGGTGCTGATGTGGGGAGGTATCGCCCTGCTGCTGCTGGCAGCCCTCTTCTTCCTGATCCGCTGGTGGCGGCGCCGGAAAGAAAAACCCACCCCCGGAAAGAAAACACGACCTGCCGAACCCCCTCACGTGATCGCCCTGCGGGAACTGAAGAAACTGGAAGAAGAGAAACTTTGGCAACAGGGAAAAGTGAAAGAATATTACACGCGTCTGACCGATATTCTTCGTACCTATCTTGAATACAGATATGATGTGAAAGCGCTGGAGCAGACCACGGCCGAGACGATCGAAGCCCTGCGGAAAGCCGGTTTCCGTGAAAAGGAACTGGTATCTCTTCTGGAGAGCATCCTTTCCACGGGCGACCTGGTGAAGTTCGCAAAATACCGTCCCGAACCGGATGTGAACAACAAGGTGCTGCAGGATACCTATCGTTTCGTCCGGGAGACCATCCCCTCTTGGAAAGAGGAAGAAAAGAACGGGCAAGAAATAGCTGCAGAGCGGGTCCCCGCCGGACAGGAGGGGGTCAAGGCCATTGCTCCGAAGAAGGGAAAAGGTGAGGGGATGACCATGCCGGAAAAGAAGGAGGAAGAAGGAGATGAGTGATCTCTATTTTGCCAACCGGGAGTGGCTGTATGGCCTGTTGTTGTTGCTGCCGATGACGGCGCTGTATGTGTGGCGCGAGCGGCGACGGCAGACCACGCTGCGTGTCTCCGGCCTGCAGCCTTTCCATACCATGGGAACACCCCTGAGGGCTTATCTGCGTCATCTTCTCTTTGTTCTGAGGCTGCTGGCCGTTGCCCTGCTCTTCATCGTGATGGCCCGCCCGCAGTCGGTCAACCGCTGGCAGAAAGTATCTACCGAAGGGATCGACATCATCATCGACCTGGATATTTCCAGCAGCATGCTGGCACAGGATTTCCAGCCCAACCGTCTGGAGGCGGCCAAAGAAGTGGCTATCAAGTTCATCTCCGGAAGACCCGACGACCGGATCGGGCTGGTGGTCTTCAGTGGCGAGAGCTTCACCCAGTGCCCTCTGACCACCGACCATGCGGTGCTGATCAACCTCTTCAAAGAAGTGAAAAGCGGGATGATCGACGACGGTACGGCCATCGGCGACGGTCTCGCCACGGCCATCAACCGCCTCAAAGACAGCAAGGCCAAAAGTAAGGTGGTGATCCTTCTGACCGACGGGATGAACAACGCCGGGGAGATCGCCCCCCTCACGGCCGCCGAGATCGCCAAAACCTTCGGGATAAGGGTCTATACCATCGGTGTGGGAACACGCGGAACAGCCCCCTATCCCGTCCAGACACCCTACGGCATAAGATACCAGCAGATGCGGGTGCAGATCGATGAGGATGTGCTCAGGAAGATCGCCGAGATGACGGGAGGAAAATATTTCCGGGCTACCGACAACCGCAAACTCGAGGAGATCTATCAGGAGATCGACAAACTGGAGAAATCGAAGATCGACGTGAAACAGTTCAGCAAGCGGGAAGAGGAGTATCTGCGGTTCGCTTTGGCTGCTGCCTTCCTGCTGTTGCTGGAATGGCTGCTGGGGCAGACCGTCTTGCGGAAACTGCCTTAGTGTGCGCAACATGTAAGAAAGAAAGGAAATGTTCAGATTCGCCAACATAGAGTTTTTGTACGGGCTTTTGTTGCTGCCCGTTTTCTGGCTGATCTTTTGGGCCATGCGTGCCTGGAGGCGCCGGATGGTGCAGCAGCTGGGTGAGCCGGGACTGGTCGGGAGGATGATGGAAGGGGTCTCCCGCTCACGCCCGGCCGTCAAACTCATCTTTTTCAGTCTGGCCTGGACCTTCCTGGTGCTGGGGCTGGCACGGCCGCAGCTGGGAGCCAAGCTGGAGACCGTCAAAAAGAAAGGGGTCGAGGTGATCGTCGCCCTCGACGTCTCCAACTCCATGCTGGCCGAAGATATCCAGCCCAGTCGCCTGGAAAGAGCCAAAAAAGCCATCTCCAAAATGGTCGACCGCATGGAGAACGACCGGGTGGGGCTCATTGTCTTTGCCGGTGATGCCTATGTGCAGATCCCCGTCACCTCCGATTACCAGGCGGTGAAGATGTTCCTGCCCACCATCGGCCCTTCCACCGTCCCCAAACAGGGAACGGCCATCGCCTCGGCCATCCGCCTGGCAGAGAGATCTTTTACGCCCGCTGCAGGAAAGAGCAAGGCTCTCATCATCATCACCGACGGTGAGAACCATGAGGCCGACCCCGTGGCAGAAGCCCGCAAAGCCCATGAACAGGGCATCACCATCCATACCATCGGCATAGGTAAACCCTCCGGAGCACCTATCCCCATCACCGTCCATGGTCAGCGAACATTCCTCAAGGACAGGAACGGCCATACCGTCATCACACGTCTTGACGAGAAATTGCTTCAGGAGATCGCTGCCGCAGGGGGAGGTATTTATGTGCGGGCTACCAATGCTTCCATGGGACTTAACAAGATCTACAACCGCATCAAAGGAATGGACCAGACCGAAATGAAGGAGAAAAATTATTCGGAATACAATGACCTGTTCCAGTATGCCATCGGTCTGGCACTCTTTTTTCTGTTGATCGAATGGCTGATCTCCGAGAGGAAGAGCCGCCTGCTCTCTTCCGTACGATTGTTCGGAGACCAGGAAAAGGAGGAGGAATGACCATGGGAAGGATGAGAACGATCATATTTATCACGGTATTGTTGCTGACCGCGATACCCGTGGGGGCACAACGAGCTGAACGAAAATATGTCAGGGAAGGAAATCGTTCCTTCAAGGAAGGTAAATATGCCAATGCCGAAGTGGATTACCGAAAAGCACGGGAAGTGGCCAAGGATCCTGCCATCCCCGACTTCAACCTTGGTACAGCTCTCTATAAACAGAAAAAATATGACAAAGCGGCAGAAAACTTCCTCTCCGTGGCAGAAAAGAGCAATGAAAAACGGATGAAAGCCTTTTCCTACTACAACTTGGGCAACACCTTCCTGGAAGCCGGAAAGATCGACGAAGCCATCGCGGCTTATAAGACCGCCTTGAAATATGATCCGTCGGATATGGATGCCAAATACAATCTGCTGTATGCCATGAAAATGAAAAAAAGACAGCAGCAGAACCGGAAGAATCAGAATCAAAACCACCACCAACAACAACAGCAGCAACAACAACAGCAACAACAACAGCAGCAGCAACAGCAGCAGCAACAGCAACAGCAACA
The DNA here is from genome assembly GCA_964599235.1 of uncultured Rikenellaceae bacterium. Lineage (GTDB taxonomy): Bacteria > Bacteroidota > Bacteroidia > Bacteroidales > VadinHA17 > DRPN01. The sequence continues at coordinate 145,916 of CAZRDX010000017.1, read as the reverse complement.
ACAGCAACAACAGCAACAGGACCGTCAGCAGCAACAGCAGCAACCGGTGCCGGGAAAGATCTCGAAAAAAGATGCGGAACGGTTGTTGCAGGCATTGGCCAATGATGAGAAGAAGGTGCAGGAGAAAGTGAAAAAGGCCAGGGCCAGGAAAAAAAGGGTACGAACCGTGATCAACTGGTAAGGTAATGGGAGATTGTAAGAAAACATACTTACTTTGGTTTTTTCTGGGATTCTTTTTTCCTGCCGGGGCATTGACGGCTCAGGAGGTGACGATCAAGGCCTCGGCACCCAAGGTGGTTTCGCTGAACCAGCAGTTTCGTCTCGTTTATGAGATCAACACCAGAGGGGGCAAGTTCATTCCTCCCGAGTTGAAGGATTTTGAGGTCCTCATGGGGCCGAGCACTTCTTACAGTGAAAGTACCCAGATCATCAACGGCCGTATCTCACGCCATGTGAGCTATACTTATACCTACCTGCTTCAGCCCACAAAGACGGGTGATTTCACAATTCCGCCGGCACGACTGCAGCTGAAAGGCAAAGTGTATGAATCGGGGCCGGTGAAGATCACGGTGGTCCAGGGCAACAATACGCAGCAGGCTACAGGCAGCACCGGCAAGAGTACGGCAGGATCTGCCAGCAGCAATCTCTACGTGCGGATGATCGTGGACAAGAACGAAGTCTATCTCGGCGAACCGGTGGTGGTGACGGTGAAGATCTTTTCCCGGGTGAGCCTGACCGGCTTTGAGGAGGTGGATATGCCCGAGTTCAACGGCTTTCTCAAACAGGAGATCCCCACACCCAATCTTACCTCCCTGCAAAGAGAATACATTGACGGGGTGGCATACAACACGGGCGTGATCCAGCGTTACCTTCTCTTTCCGCAGACAACGGGCGAACTGAAGGTCGATCCGGTCAAGATCGTCTGCCTGGTGAGAAAAAGAGTGCATGCCTCCCCTGGCGGTTTCTTCGACGATTTTTTTGATACGTATCAGACGGTACGTCAACCCATCTTTAGCAACAGGTTGAAGATCAGGGTTAAACCTCTTCCTTCCGGTGCGCCGGAAGGGTTCCGGGGTGCCGTGGGTACGTTCGGGCTGGATGCCTCCGTGGACAAGACCACCCTCCGGGTCAACGATGCCGTAACCCTCAAGGTGCGTATATCGGGGAACGGCAACCTGAAACTGGTGGAAGCACCTTCGATCGATTTCCCGCCCGACTTTGAGACCTACGATCCCAAAGTGGTCACACACATCAAGAACACGGTGCACGGGGCAACGGGCTACAAACAGTTCGAATACCTGATGATCCCCAGACATGCCGGAAAATACCGTATTCCGCCGGTGACCTTCTCCTATTTCGATCCTGTTCAGAAGAGCTACAAGACCCTGCGGACGCCTGCTTTTACCTTGCAGGTCCGGAAAGGAGAAGAAGAAAGCGGCACGCAGGTGGTCGTCTCGGGTGACAAGGAACAGGTGAAGTATCTCGGAAAGGATATCCGTTACATCTATACCCGGCCGATGCGCCTCAAAAAAGAAGGATACACCTTGTTCGGTACGCTGTTCTTCCGCCTTTTCTTTCTTGTCATTTTCTTCCTTTTCGTTCTGGTGGTGCTCATTTCCCGTCATCGTCGCAGGATGCTGGGTGACCAGCGGCGTGTGCGTAACCGCAAGGCCAACAAGGTGGCAAGAAAGCGTCTGAAAAAGGCGGGAAGCTATCTGAAGACCAACGACAAAGCTGGTTTTTATGAAGAGGTGCTCAGGGCAATGTGGGGTTATCTCAGTGACAAGATGCTTCTCCCGCTATCCGACCTGACCAGGGAAAGCGCAGCGGCAGCACTGGAAAGCCAAGGCATCTCCAAAGATCTTATCGAACGGCTCCTGCGGGTCATCGATCAGTGTGAGTTCGCCCGCTATGCCCCCGAAGGAGAGTCCGGTGCCATGGATAAACTCTATAAGGAGGCCGTGGAGGTCATCAGCGAACTGGAAGAAAAACTCTGATAACGGACACGAAAATGGAGGGAATGAACAAAATAAGAAAGGCCCATTTGCAGATGATGATCGCATTCCTGCTGGTGATGTTGCCCGGGAATGCCACGACTGTCCGTTTTTCTCCCGACAGCCTCATTACCCGGGCCAACCTGTACTATGCCAACGGGATGTATGAAGATGCCGTGCGTCTCTACCGCGAGGTGGCCGACTCGGGATATGCCTCGGCAAAGCTCTATTACAACCTGGGAAATGCCTATTTCAAGGCCCATGATATCCCCCATGCCATTCTCTACTACGAACGGGCCCGTCTTCTGGATCCGGGCGATGAGGATATCCGCTACAACCTGGAACTGGCCCGTACCTATGTGACCGACAAGGTAGAACCCCTGCCTCGCTTCTTCCTGGTGGCGTGGTACAGGTGGTTCCTCGACCGGCTGCCGGCCGACGGATGGGCGATCCTCAGTATGGTGACTTTCTTTTTTGCCGCGTTGTTCTTATCTTTGTATATCATCGCCCGGAAAGAACGCCTCAGAAAAGCCGGTTTCGTCACCGGGATGGTCACCTTGGCACTGTCGGCATTGTTCTTTCTTTTTGCCTGGCAGAGCCAGAAGATCCTGACTTCCCACGAAGAGGCCATTGTGATGCAACCGGCCGTCACGGTCAAAAGTTCTCCGGGAGATGAAGGGACCGACCTCTTCGTGATTCACGAAGGATTGAAGGTGAACGTGATCGATTCACTTGATCAGTGGACCGAAATACGTCTTGAGGACGGAAGCAAAGGCTGGTTGCCAAGCGAAGCGATAACCAAGATCTGATACGATGAGAAAGATCGCCCTGGTATCATTACTGACTCTCCTGATGTTCCCCGCCTGCAAGGAAGATCCTACAGGACCTACCGATATCCGGATCAGGAACCGTACGAAGTCGGTTTTCCGGAATGTGTATGTCAATACTTCGGGCGGGGAATACAATTACGGGGACGTGCAACCGGGAACGGAAACGCCTTACCATCGTTTTGAGGTAGCATACCGCCAGGCCCTGATCACTCTGGAGATCGATTCGGTCCAGTATCAACTGATCCCGGTCGACTATACCTATGAAGTGCCGCTGGGAAGAGGAAAATATACCTACGAACTGACCATTGCCGATACGGCTTCCCGACAACTGGCCGTTCATGTGATCGCCGAAGCTCCGTTGTAACCGGAGGAAAAAGAAAAAAATCATTTATTTGAAAATTTGTTGTACTTTTATTCCAACAACCTAAACCACAGCCTATGAATCTTGTATCTACCATTATTGGTTTGTTTGCCCTGCTGTTGGGCTTGATAGGTATCATCCCCTTGCTGGGGTGGCTTCACTGGATCGTGCTTATGCTGGCTTTTCTCGGGATGGTGTTCGGGCTTTCAGCACGTGGGAAAACGAGCGGGGTCACGATCAATTTTTTCGCGATCGTTTTCGCTCTCGTCCGGCTATACCTCAACGGAGGGATCGTCTGAACCTCCTGAACGAGTATGGAGAACCAGGGAGAAGATGTGTGAAGCTTATTTGGAAAATGAGATGTCCGGTAAAACCGGACATTTCTTGTTTGTTGAACCTTTGAGATGATACGATGGAGATCAGGAAAGACTATTTCGGGGAGGCCCGCGGGCAGGAAGTGGATCTGTACACTCTGAGCAACGATGCCGGGATGACTCTCCGCATCACCACCTACGGCGGGATCATCACCCACTGGCGGGTGCCTGACAAAGAAGGGAAAAGCAGGGATGTGGTGCTGGGTTTCGATGAGCTGAGGGGATATCTTCGCGGCCATCCTCATTTTGGTGCCATCACGGGTCGTTATGCCGGTCGCATCGCCGGAGGACGTTTCACCCTCGACGGCAAAACCTATGAACTGGTCCGTAACGATGGCGAGAACCATCTCCACGGAGGGACGAAGGGTTTTGACAAGGTGGTCTGGGAAGCGGCCACCGCCCGTGATACCGACAGCGTCTCCCTGATCCTGGGCTACCTCAGCCCTCATATGGAAGAAGGTTATCCCGGCAACCTACGGGTGAAAGTGACCTATACCCTTTTCAGGGAAAATGTCCTGGAAATAAGATATTGGGCGGAGACTGACAGACCTACTGTCCTCAACCTGACCAACCATTCCTATTTCAACCTGGATGATCCGAGACATACCATCTACGATCATGTGATGACGATCCATGCTTCCAGGATGCTGGAGACCCGGGACGATCTGATCCCGACAGGTCGCATCCTCGAGGTGGCCGGTACACCCTATGATTTTCGTCATCCTAAGCCCTTGGGACAAGACATCGACAAGATCCCGATGGGCTATGATCTTTGTTATGTGCTGGACGGTTCAGAAAAAAGCGTTCGTCCTTGTGCTGAAGTGTACAGCCCGGCCAGTGGGATCAGGATGACCGTGGAAACCAGCGAGCCGGGTGTGCAGCTCTATACGGCCAATTTCCTGGATGGCAGCCTGAAAGGGAAAGGTGGGATCGCCTACCGGAAACATTCGGCTTTCTGCCTGGAGACCCAGCATTTCCCGGACACGCCCCATCACCCCCATTTTCCTAGTGTGCGTCTGGACCCGGGTGAGACATACCAGTCGGTCTCACTTTTCCGTTTTTCAGTAAATGACTGATGGTGTGATGAAATCCTTTGTTCCCTTTTTCCTGGTCCTGTTGTTAGGGGGACTAAAGCTTACGGATGCTGAGGCACAGGAAGCGGGGAAGCTCCTCCTCAACTATGATGCGGGCCTTTCGGTGGAGGGGATCCGGCTCGATGACGGGAGAAAGATCTTTTTTCCTTCTCCCATACCGCTCTTTACCGTCCGCCTGGGAGGTAAAAGATATCTCTCCACGGAAGCGGAAGTGCTGCCGGGCGATACGTTGGTGCGTTTTGTCTTTGCCAACGGGGTGAGCGGTACTTTCAGCTTCGGTAAAAAAGGATGTGCGCATTGTACGGGGCACCTTGCCATCAGGAACATGACCAGCGATACCCTTTCGGTGGCAGGCTTGGTGCCCCTGGGCGCCTTGTCCTCCCATATCTATCTGACAGCCTCGGGAGGAAAAGGACTGATGCGGGCTTCGTTGTATGTTCCCGGTTCTTCTCCCGTGGGGGTCATCCTCCCCGATGATGCCTGGGAACTGGGTTATGGTTCTGCCTCCCTGCGCTCCCCCTGGTCGCTCGCCCTCCTTGCCAGGAGAAACTCCGCACGCGAAGGTGCCATGACCCGCTATTCCACCGTCCTGCGACCCAGAGGACGGGTGGAATACCGGATCTATGCAGAAGTGTTCCGCGGCCCCTGGCAGAACGGTCTGAAAAAAGTGTTCCACGACCGCTACCTGTACGATCTGAACTCTTTCGACGAAACACTATACCACCGTTCCGACCTGCAATGGATCCGCCAGGCATATGTGGCCGTCCTGCAGATGGCATGGGACCACGAATTTTATGACCGTCAGGGGCGCCGTTATCGTTTCTATGACTTCCTGAAAGAGGGGAAGGACTATTTTGGTGGCTACGATATCTATGCCATCTGGCCAACCTGGCCGCGTCTGGGCCTGGACCACCGGAGCCAGTGGGACTTGTACGGTGATCTGCCGCACGGCCTTGACAAGCTGAGAGAGCTGGCGGAGTTTGCCCGGCATAACGGAACGCGTTTCTTCATTACTTACAATCCCTGGGATACTTATGCCCGTAACATCGACCCCTTGGCGGGACTGGCCAGGGTGGTGCGAAAAGTCACGGCCGACGGCGTGGTGCTCGACACACGGGGAAGCTCCGGCCGGGAGCTGCAGGAACTGGTGGATACCGTGCGCCAGGGCGTCATCATGTATTCAGAAGGGATGGCCGTGCCCAGGGAAATGCCCTACATCCTTGCCGGAAGGGTCCATGATGCCGTCCGCCTGTCACCGCCCCTCAACCTGAACAAGCTTATCCGTCCTGATTTCTCCATTTTCCGCGTTTGTCAGCTCAGCCAGGGGCGTCTGCACAGGGAGGTGAACATCTCCCTGTTCAACGGTTATGGCATCGAGATCAATACGTTCGCTCCGGGACGCCCCGACTGGATCCCGGAAGAATATACCTATCTGGGACGTGTGGTGCGTATCCTGCGGGAAAACAGTGCTGCCTTCTCAGGGGCTCCCTGGACACCCCTGGTGACCTCGCTCCACGACAGTACATGGGTGAACCTGTGGGAAGATGGCCTCAAACGGGTCTATACCGTCCTCAATTTCGATCCGGCAGGTTACCAAGGTCCCCTTACACCGGTGAAACCGGAAGAGGGATTTCATTACGTCAGCCTGTGGCACCATCAGGAGGTGAAACCGGTCAGAAGAGGATCCACCTATTATCTGCCTGTCGAGGTGAAAAGCTATCCGGCCGCCTACCGTAACACACGCCGGGAGGGAAGCGTCGACTGTATCGCACGTTTCCCCGAATGGCTGGATGTGCGGCTGGATGAGGATACTCTGGTTATCCGGCCCCTTAAAGGTACCACCCTCCGGATATGGAAAGGCGATCCTTCCTACCAGAACCATTTTCTGGAGATCACGGCAAAAGACACGGCCATCAATCTGCGGGAGAGTTTTAAACCGTTTGAAGGAAAATATGTGGTCCAGCTTTTCGAAGGGAAACGCCTTACGGACGAACGGATCGTGGAAATGCCACTGGGACGTCCCTATCTGGTCAGTCGTACCCGGCCGACCCCGGCCATCTCCTATACACCCAACGGCATGGTCTATATCCCCGAGGGTGATTTCATCTTCAAAGTGAGCCCTCCCGACCAGTTTGTTCCCTATCCCGATCATTCACGGCCCAGAAAGGTCCATGTGAAAGCCTTCTACATGGACAAGTATCCGGTAACCAACGAAGATTTCTATAATTTTCTGATCGCTACCCACTACAAACCCACTGATCCCACCAATTTCCTGAAACACTGGAAAGATGGGAAATATCCGGTGGGGATGGCCAATTATCCCGTGGTGTGGGTCAGCCTGGAGGATGCACGGGCCTATGCCAAATGGGCCAAGAAAAGGCTGCCCACCGAGATCGAATGGCAATATGCAGCCCAGGGTAAGGACGGCCGGCTGTGGCCCTGGGGCAATGAGTTCTATGGAACACGGTGCAACAACAACTTCACCCGGCCGACACCTGTGGATGCTTTTCCCAAAGGACGGAGCCCCTTCAAGGTGGAAGACCTGGTGGGGAATGTATGGCAGCTTACCAACGACGTATATGACAACGGCAGCTACTCATTCGTCATCATCAGAGGGGGAAGCTATTACAACCCGTCGGGGAGCCAATGGTACCTGCGGGGCGGACCCCAGCCTCTCGATCAAACCCAGATGCTCCTGCTCGTCTCACCGGGCTTCGACCGTAGCCCTACCGTAGGATTCCGTTGTGTCAGGGATGCCAGATGAGATCATTCCATCATCTCCACAAGCCGGAAAGGTATCTTCAGCATCGACCGGTAATCCTCCCCACAGTATTTCATGTCCAGATCCCCCTCCTCATAGTACCATAACACCGATACCTCTTTCTTCTTCTTGGTGTGCAACTCCTCAAAACTCTTGAAGATCTTCAGAAGATACTTTGAGGCGGGCGTGTTGAAATAATCAAGATGGATCAGCACTTTGGTCTTTTGGGGGGCATGCTCGACGTACCAGTTGATCTTCTCCAGGATCGGCTGGTAGAATTTCGTGGAATCCTCCAGGATCGATTTGCCTTTCATTTTGATCACGCCGGCATCGCCGTCGATGAGCACTTCGGGGGTCTTGGGTGTTTCTTCCGTACGATACAACAGCGAAGGATTCTTCGTACGCCTGTTGAAAAGGAAGATGGCCATGGCGGAAAGATTTGCGGGGTTGTTACTCAAAACTACGCAAAAAGAGAACAGATGTTCCTGACCTTCTGGGTTATTGTATGAACCTGCAGGATTTCATGATGAACCAGTCATATCCCTTGATGAAGCGGTACAGGTCAATCCCCGGCAAAGGGCGGGGATAATTCTTTCTCCGACCCTCCGTAAGGTGATAATTTTGTAAGTTTGTTCGAAAACCGGTACGGTGGATAACGGCTTAATCCTCTCTGCGATGAAAAATGAAACCAACGTTGTTCTGGTCACGGGTGCCTCTTCCGGTATCGGGCGTTTGACGGCAGAACGTCTGCATGCCGAAGGGTATAAGGTCTATGGCACGAGCCGACACCCAGAAAAATATGATGCACTGCCTTTCCCTTTGCTGAAGATGGACGTGACCGACCGGTCTTCCATGGAAAGCGTGGTGCGGGAGCTCCTGGAGAAGGAAGGAAGGATCGATGTGTTGATCAACAATGCCGGTATGGGCATTGGGGGAGCGGTGGAGGAGTGCCCGGAGGAAGAAGCACGCTACCAGTTCGAGACGGTCTTCTGGGGTGCTGCCCGTATGAGCCGGCTCGTCCTGCCCCATATGCGGGAACAGGGCAGGGGCCGGATCATCTGTATCAGCTCCATTGCGGGACGCCTCTCCTTACCCTACCAGGCATGGTACAGCGCAGCCAAGTTCGCAATGGAAGGGCTGTGTGAAGGACTCTATCTCGAAGTGAAACCTTTCGGCATCGATCTTGTGCTGGTGGAACCCGGCGATACCCGCACCCGCTTCACGGCCAATAGAAAATGGGTGAACCGTGTGGGTTCCCCCTATCAGGAACAGACACAACGCACCCGCACCATCGTGGAAAAGAACGAGATCCAGGGAAGTGATCCGGAAAAAGTGGTGAGAAAGATCGTCAGGATCGTCACAAAAAAACATCCCCGTTTTCGTTACATGGCCGGTAAACCCGAAGAGATCGCTGCCGTGTTCCTCCGGTCGGTTTTGCCTTATCCGCTTTTTGCCCGGATATTGGCTGTTTTCTATGGGATCAAGATCAAAAAAAAGACCTGAGACAATCATCATGAGAAACTTTTTCCCGGGCTTGTTCCTTTTGCTTTCTCTCCTGCCTTCCTGCAGGGAGAGCCGTCCTTCCGTGGTGAGGTTGCGCATCATTGAGACCACCGATGTGCACGGCTCCATCTTCCCGTATGATTTTATCCGTGATCATCCTGCCCGGGGCTCCCTGGCACGGGTCATGACCTATGTTCGGCAGCAGCGGGCCGAGAGAGGTCAGCAGGTATTGCTGCTGGATAACGGCGATATCCTCCAGGGCCAGCCGGTGGTCTATTTCTACAATTTCGAGGATACGGTCACAACCCATCTCTGTGCGCGTGTGATGAACTACATGGGTTATGGGGCCGCTACGGTGGGCAACCACGACATCGAAGCGGGACATGCGGTGTACGACCGCCTGACACGCGAGTTCGATTTTCCCTGGATGGCCGCCAATGCCGTAAGGAACGACAACGGAAAACCTTATTTCCCACCCTATGCGGTCCTGGATGTGCAGGGTGTCAGGGTGGTGGTCCTCGGCCTCATCACACCCGGTATCCCCAAATGGCTGCCGCAAAAGATCTGGCAAGGGATGCATTTTGAGGACATGGTGAAAAGTGCCGGGATGTGGGTACCTCTCATCCGTGAGCGGGAACGGCCGGATGTGCTCATAGGTCTTTTTCATGCGGGTCTGGATCCTTCCTACGGGGGAGCATCACCTGACACACCCCGCAATGAGAATGCCACCCTCCTGGTGGCCCGACGCGTGGCCGGCTTCGACCTGGTGCTGGCCGGTCATGACCATCAGGTCTGGTCGGGCCGTGTGGCAGCCCCCGACGGCGACAGCGTGCTGGTCATCGACCCCGGGAGTCATGCCCGGTATGTTGCATCGGTGCTGATCACGCTCAGACGCACTGCCTCAGGAGATTATGAACCTTCCGTTACCGGTGAGGTGATCCCTGTGGGGGATCTTCCTGTGGATACGCTCTTCCGCCGACGTTTTGCGGATGATTCAGCCAGGGTGATGCAATACGTCTCCCGGCCGGTGGCCCGTCTGACAGCACCGGTCAATGCCGTGGACGCCCTCTTCGGGGATTCTCCTTTCATGGGCCTTATCCATACCGTTCAGCTGCAGCTCACCGGCGCGGACATCTCCTTCGCAGCCCCCCTCTCCCTCGACAGCCGACTGGATACGGGCATGCTGTACGTCCGGGATCTTTTCAAACTCTACCGGTTCGAGAATCTTCTCTATACCATCCGGCTGCGCGGGAGCGAGGTGAAGGATTATCTGGAATATTCTTACGGACGGTGGTTCAATACGATGCATTCGTCCCGTGATTCCCTTCTGCGTTGCCGGATGCGGCGGGGGAGACGTGTCCTGTCATCGCCCTATTACAATTTTGACTCCGCGGCAGGTATACGTTATGTGGTGGATGTGACCCGGCCGCCCGGGGAGCGGATCACCATCCTTTCCATGACCGACGGGACGCCTTTCGATACGACCCGCTGGTACAGCGTGGCGGTCAACTCCTACCGCGGCAACGGAGGCGGCGGACACCTGACCCGCGGATGCGGCATCCCCGCCGACTCACTCGCCTCCCGCCTCCTGGCATCCACTGATAAAGACCTGCGTTACTATATGATGCACTGGATGGAAAAACAAGGGTCCATTGCTCCGAAGGCCCTGGGCAACTGGAAGGTGGTGCCGGAAAAATGGGTGCACTTGGCTGAGAAAAAAGAAAAAAGATGTTTCCGATGAGAATGATCCTGTTGTCCCTCTTCCCTTTCCTCTTCCTTTTCACCTCCTTCGATGGAAACCCAAGATCCATGGAGAAGGAAGGACTTCATATCCCTACGGTCCATGTGGTCCCTCGTATCTATGTCGATTCCCTGCCGGCAGAGATCCATGAATCCTCCGCGCTTTTATGGTGGGACAGTCTCCTGTGGACGATCAACGACAGCGGAGGAGAGAACATCCTCTACGGATATGCCCCCCGCACGAACAGCATCGTAAGGAGAGTGGTGGTGGAAAACGCCTCCAACCACGACTGGGAATCGCTGGCACGCGACGAAAGATTCATCTACATCGGAGATTTTGGCAACAATGCCGGTTGGCGCAAAGACCTTCGTATCTTCAGGATCCCTTATCCTGCTTCCGATGCTGCTGGCAAGGAACAGGTGGAAGCGGAAGTGATCTCTTTCCGATATCCCGAGCAGCGTTCCTTTATTCGTCTTCCTTTGGCGACACGCTGGGACTGTGAGGCTTTCATCGCCGTGGATGATACCCTTTACCTGTTCACAAAGGACTGGAAGTGGGAACAGACCTCCCTTTATCTTCTTCCCGGCGAACCGGGGGATTATGATGCCCAGCTAGCCGATTCGTTCTTTCTCCGCGGTCTGGTTACGGGTGCTGCCCTCAGTCCCGACGGAAAGACGCTGGTCCTCTCGGGTTACGAAAGCTTTTATCCCTATCTTTGGGTGTTCTATGATTTTCCGGGACATCGTTTTTTCCGGGGTAAAGTGCTCCGTGTCCGGTACCCGGAATTCTTCCGTGCACAGACCGAAGGGGTCACTTTCCTGGACGGGGATACGATCCTCGTCAGTTCTGAGACCAACGTTCTTCCGGGACGTATCTATGCATTCTCCCTGAAGGCCATCATGGCGGCACGCCGGGGCAGCGACGGAGAGCCTAATCTCCGCTGAGCAGGTCGGTCAGCCCGGACAGAATCTTCCTGCCCTCCCGGGTATAGAGAGAGGCGTCCCTGATCTTGCGCGGATCCAGCTGCTCCAGGAACTTCCGGAGATCGAGCGAGTCGGGGATGTTTCGATCCTTTTCCCTGATCCTTTCCTGAAGGATGGCGATCTTGGTGTAATCCTGGATCCCTTCGCGCAATTTCTCAAAACGAACGGAACTGTATGGTCCCGGATAGACAAAATAGGTATCTCCCGAGGGCCAGGTACGGAAACGCGAGTCGTGCATCACATCTTCAGGCCAGGAGTTGTAGGCCCAGCGGAGGAAGCCGTCCAGGCCCAGTGCCGCGGTGATCCATCCCTGCAGAGTCGCTTCGGCCGGTGGAGAAAAGGTGAAATCGTTGGGATGCGGTACATTGCATGCCACATACCAGGTTGTGATCTTACCCTCGCTGCGTCGTCCGGCAGCCAGCAATGGTGTTTTTTCCCGATCAAGATGCCAGAAATAATAACTGAAATCGTAGATCTCCCGGATGACCGAGGGGTAATACCCTCCCGCGAGGGTGAGTTTAAGGCCGGGAGCCGAGCGATGGAGGAAAGCAATGAGATGGCGTGTGTCCTCCTCACCCCGTTCATCCAAAGCGATGGCCGTACGCTCGTACCAGCCCTTTTCCTTCAGATGGGCAATGAAATCCTGCAGGAAAGGTTCCCAGAAAGCTTCATACTCCGCACTGCCGGGACGTGCCTCCAGTGTCACAGTGGCGGCCGAGTCCTCGTCATAATAGCGGAAACGGTTGCCCCAGGGCACCATGGTGTAACAACTGATCTGCTCCGTGATACCCTCTTCCATGGCGGTTTCCACGTACTGGTCGAAAACCGAATAATCATAATCCCAGGTGCCGTCGTGGTTGCGGACAAAACCGATCATGGCACCGAAAGGATCATAGGTCTGTCCCCCCCAGGGTTTGTCAATGATGGAGGTGGTGATGCATTTCTGGCCTGCTGAGGCGAGAAGATGCAGATACTTGCGGATAAGATCCCAGTGTTCCTGCGACCAGAGAGCCACCCCGTGGTACCGGGCCACGGCAAAGGGGTTTTGCCAGAGATCAAGATGGAAATGCCAATCGGAGGGCGGGGGGAGGGTCATCTCCTGCACCCGGAGGGTCAGGGGCAGGTAAAGGGAGTCTTCACCTGTGGAGATTACCACCGAACCATGGTAGATGCCGGCAGGGGCAGTGGACGGTACCCGGATGCTCAACCATACCGGACGTACCGAACGCGCCGCAAGAGGGAATGGCCGGTTGTCGTAAAGGATCTCCGGTGAGAGCATCGCCTTCATGGTATCCTGACTCCGGCGACGGCATCCCGTGAAACCGGTGTCTGCAAGCACATATCCCAAAGGATGGAGCGCGATGGCCTCTCCTGTGATCTCTGATGAGTCTCCCTGCAGCGGGGTGCAACCCACCGTCACCGACGGAAGCGCTACACTGCTCCATACCACGACCTGTGTTGCGACCCGCTCACCCCGCCAGGCCGTACCCTGCCACGAGACAGACAGATCTTTCGTGGGCGGTTTGCTCCGTTCGTAACGTATATCGGTGCTGCCGAAAGCGGCATGCACCCGCCCCGTGGCACCTTGCCATGTCCTGACCGCAAGCGTGTCAGGATCATCGGGTTCATCAAAAGGCTGTGCACTCTGCCGTGCCGACGGGGTGCAGGACATCCCTGCTATTGCCAGAATCAGGTAGAGAAAAGACTTTTTCATGGAGAAAGATCTTTATGGATTGGTTTCGATATGATCGATCCGGAAGCTCCAGGCATGCTGACAGGCAGGATGCTGCCCCAGGCTGCGTGGGATCTCGATCACCAGGGTATCCGCTTCGTTGTACCAGCGCAGCCGGCTGTTGCTGCCCAGCATATGAATGTGGGATCCACGTGCGGCGCGTATCCCTTTTACCCTGATCCTGGATGGAAGGGTCGTTTCATCCTCGCCGGCGAGGTAGATGGCATAGACCTCACCTTTTTTACCCTGCGTGAGACATACCTCGTCGCTTTTGTAGGGTGCCACGGGGCGGGTGCCATAGATGGCTTCACCGTTCACCTTCATCCAGGCTCCGATCTCTTTCATTCGTTCCAAGGCCTCCGCCGGCAGTTCTCCCTGAGGGGTCGGCCCTACATTCAGAAGGAAATTGCCGCCTTTGGAGACGATGTCCACCAGCAGATGGATCAACTGACGGGTGGGTTTGTAGTGGTCGAGCGGGTTGTAGGACCAGGATCCTCCCATCGTCATGCAGGTTTCCCAGGGATAGGGGAGGGGCTTGTCCGGTACGTGCTGTTCCGGTGTGCGGTAGTTCTCGTAAGCTCCCGCCACGCTCCTGTCCACGATGATTAGGCCCGGCTGATGCCGGCGGGCCATGGCCGCAAGCGAAGGCATGTCGATGTCCTGATCCCACGGATGCCGGCCTATGCCAGGACGGGGACGGACCCAGCCGCCGTCGAGCCACAGGATATCCACACGGCCATAGCCGGTCATGAGCTCTTCCACCTGCCCGTGAACAAACGCCTTGAACTTCTCCCACCGTTCCGGGTACTTCTCCGGATCATAGTTCACATGCCGGTCGGGTGTGGCGAAATAGGGCCACCAGTAATAAGGAGAATGCCAGTCGGGCTTGGAAAAATAAGCTCCCACCTTGAAACCTTCGGCCCGGAAGGCCTCAAAGATGGCCTTGGTGACATCGGCTTTCTCGGATGTGTGAAAAGGACAATGTTCATCGGTGATCTTATAGTCGGTGAGCCGGGTATCGAACATACAGAACCCGTCGTGATGTTTGGTGGTGAAGACCAGGTAGCGCATGCCCGCCTCCCTGGCGGCCCGGGCCCACCCCTCGGGGTCGAACTTGCGCGGATTGAAGGTGGTCTTCAGCATTTCATAGGCTTTCTTGTATGCGGTATAATCCTCCGCATTACGCCGGCACCAGGGCTGATCTTCACTGCAGATTGACCACGACTCGACGATCCCCCACTGCGAATATGGACCCCAGTGCATCATGAACCCAAATTTGAGGTCCTGCCACTCTTCCAGGTTCTTTTCTACCAGCGGATCTTCCGGCGGAACATATTCCCCTGACCCCTGGGCGGAAAGAATGACAGGGAAAAACAGCCAAATTATCAACAAATATGCTCTCATCATGACAAGAATTTCAGAGGTGCCGTGAAAACAATGACCGGCATTTTTTTTGCGGAAAAAGGGACGCAAATGCCCATGACCACAGTACACTCTCCAAAGATCATAATTTTTTCGCAAAAAAATGCTCTGAATTTTTTGTGTGAGATTTTTTTATATCATTGTGCTGTTATTCGAACCTGCTATGAACAAGAACAAACCCAGGATCATCAAGGATTACGACAAGCTTGACAAGAGTATCCAGGAACAGATAAAACTGGCCTATCCCGAAGGATTCAGCCAGTATCTTATCACTTTTCTCAACAAGGACGGAAAGTATGTCAGTGCCTTGCCTTTTGAGACGGAAGACTACTATTATCTGGTGCGGATGACCGAGGACGAGGCCGACATGATCATCAGCACGGATGATGACTATGAGGATGGGATTCTTAAAGAGGAAGTCCGTGAGATGTTCGAGGACAAGTATGCCGATATGGAGATCCTGAGCGGTAAGGAGGAGGACGAAGAGGACGAGGAAGATAAGGACGACGATCCGATCATCTGATCATGGATGTCATCAGGACAAGAGAAGAGAAGGGAGACCTCTGTTCTTTTTAGGAAAAGAAGCATTCCGGGAGATCATTCCTTTTTCTTAAGAGCCAATAGAATGGAGAAGGCCTTTTCAATGTCCCGGTCGGAGACGACGATGGTGAACTCGTTGGTGGTGGAGATCACTTCACTGATGTTCACCCCCTCCCAGGCCAGCTGCTTGAGGATGAAATAATAGAAACCCGTGATCTCCGTGTTCTCTGCAGGCAGCAGGAGCGTGATGGATGCCAGTCCGGTCTTGCGGGCCAACAGTTCTTCGCCCCTGAAATAACGTTCCAGCATCGGGGCTCCCTCCCTGACAATGATGATCGTCGTCTCGTGAACCCCCTGCGAAAAGGTACAGAAAAGATCCCGCTGCCGGCCCGCCTCTTCCAGAAAACGGGCATGGTGCTCCAAAAGGGTAGGGGAGTTGCGAAAAGTATAGTCCAGCAGATCGGTACGCGTTACCATGTCCCCCAAACCCCTAAGGAAAGCTTCCAGCCTCACTCGCTCCAGCGAACCGTGTGACATGCGCTTCAAAGCCATCACCACCGCCCCTGCAGTGACCTCCTTCCTTAAACGCCTGGATATCAACGGTCGCAGTTTGCGCGCCAGCGATGAATGATTGATCAGCCCCTCCTGCAGCATCTCTTCCAGAAATGGAGTACCCTTTACTATCTCACGTACAATTTCTGATACGGATACCATTACGCTTTGTCTTCAGGGACAGGTAAACACTCTGGATTATCAATGGCGTTAAATTCTTAACACAAAGTTAAGAATTTGTTTTTTATTGATAAGAATTTTTCGGAGAAAAAGGGCTTTGCTATTTTTGCCCGCCGTCGAAACAATGCAACAATGAGAAAACAGTAAGATGAAAGTTCTGAAATTCGGAGGAACATCGGTAGGCACGCCGGAGCGTTTCCGGAGGCTGCCCTCGCTGATCAGGGAACAGCTTCCGGCGGTGGTGGTTCTTTCCGCAGTAGCGGGTACCACCGACAAGCTGGAAAGGTTGGCGGAAATGCTTCGGGAAGGGGAACAGAAAGACTCTTTTCAGCTGGCGGGGGAGCTGGAACAGGATTATGTGAGGTTTATCTACCGGCTTTTCGAGGAACCTGAGGAATACAACCGGGCCCGTCTTTTCGTTGAGGGGAGGTTCATTCGTCTGCGTACTTTGCTTGACCAGCCTTTTTCTGCTGCGGTGGAACATGAGATCCTTGCCCAGGGAGAACTGCTCTCCACGGGGCTGTTGCGTTGTCTTCTCAACAGTCTGGGGGAATCTTTCCGCTATCTCTATGCTCCGGATCTCATTGTGAAAGACGAGGATGGCATGGTGGACATGGAGCATCTGGAGATGGCCTTGAAGAAGGTCCTGGATGAGGATCCGGATACCCGGTTGTTCATAACCCAGGGATTCATCTGTGCCGATCGTGAAGGCCGGATCGATACGTTGGGGCGGGGCGGCTCAGACTTTACGGCCAGTCTGATCGGAGCTGTGCTGCCTGCCGAGGAGATCCAGATATGGACTGATGTCGACGGGGTGCACAACAACGATCCGCGCGTTGTCCAGGAAACGTCTCCCATCCCTGTTCTCTCCTACGAGGAGGCCGACGAACTGGCCTATTTCGGGGCCAAGGTGCTGCATCCTGCCTGCGTGTTCCCCGCACAGCGACGCAACATCCCTATCCGCATCAAGAACACCCTGCGGCCGGAAGCCGAAGGAACGCTGGTGCAGGACAAAAAGAACGGATCATCCATCAAGGCGGTTGCCGCCAAAGACGGGATCACGGCCGTCCGTATACGCTCTACCCGGATGCTCAATGCTTACGGCTTCCTGCGCAAGGTCTTCGAGGTCTTCGAACGATACCGTACCCCCATTGACATGATCAGCACATCGGAGGTCTCGGTATCCCTTACCATTGATGACCGAACCCATCTGCATGAGATCGTCGAAGAACTCAAACGTTACGGAATGGTTGAGATCGACCGGGATCAGTCGATCATCTGTGTGGTAGGGGATTTCATGGCTGAACGTCCTGGAATGGTCCGTCATGTTTTCAACGCCTTGCAAGAGATACCCGTGAGAATGATCTCCTACGGCGGAAGCATGAACAATATCTCGCTCCTTCTGCATTCCCGGCATAAGGGAGAAGCCCTGAAAGCCCTCCATCGCCATTTGTTTCTTAACTCCAACAGCGAAGTCCATGTCCACTGAGGAACTTGTCGGTCGTTTCCGGGATCTGCCCACCCCCTTCTACTACTATGATCTGGACCTGTTACGCAGAACTGTGGAACAGGCTGTCAGAGCAGCGGGGACTTATGGTTACCGTATTCATTACGCCCTGAAAGCCAATGCTGATCCCCGGGTGTTGGATCTCTTGCGCCAGGCGGGACTGGGCGCCGACTGTGTGAGTGGCAACGAGGTGAAGGCCGCCATACGGGCCGGCTTCGACCCCGCATCCGTCTTCTTCGCCGGCGTGGGTAAGACCGACGAGGAAATACGGATCGGCCTGCAGGCCGGCATCGGCGCCTTCAACGTGGAGTCGTTCGAAGAACTGAAAGTGATCGAGGAACTCGCCCGTGAGCTGAACGTCAAAGCCAGGGTGGCCGTACGTATCAATCCCATGGTGGATGCTCATACCCACCGCCACATTACCACAGGTCTCGAGATCAATAAGTTCGGGATCCTTGAGGAAGATCTCCCCCCTGTGCTGGAGTTGCTGGCAAGTTCTTCTTTCCTCGACTTCCGGGGCATTCATGTCCATGTGGGTTCCCAGATCACCGATCTGGCGGTCTTCCGGCAACTGGCAGCCAGGGTGAACCGTGTTCAGCGTCTTTTCCGGGAACAGGGTTTGACGGTACACAGCCTCAACCTGGGCGGAGGGCTGGGCGTCGACTACCGGCATCCGGAAGAGCATCCTGTGCCCCCCTTTGCCGGGCTCTTCGCAGCCGTCCATGAAGTGCTGGAAACCGACAACACCCAACAGGTGCATTTTGAACTGGGACGTTCGCTCGTGGCACAGATGGGCGATCTGATCACCCGGGTCCTCTACGTGAAAAAGAGCGGGTCCCGTACCTTCCTGGTCATCGATGCCGGCATGACCGACCTCATACGGCCGGCACTCTATGAAACGGTCCACCGCATTGAGAATCTCTCTGCCAGACAAAGGCGGGAAACACAGGAGGTGATGAAGGTGGACATCGTGGGCCCGGTGTGCGAGACCGCCGACACTTTCGCCCGCAACATCCCATTTCCTCCCACGGTGCGGGGCGATATCCTTGCTATTCGCAGCGCCGGCGCTTACGGAAGGATGATGTCCAGCGGCTATAACCTGCGGGAGACCCCCCCCGTCATCTACTCCGACGACCTCTGATCACGGATATACATAGGCCGCTTTCTGCAACTCCTTCACGTTGGTGATCGGACGGGGCGGATGAAGGTACCTTGCCAGGAAACGGTAGATCTCCACACGGCTTTCCTTCGCCTCCTTCGTGTCCATCCTGTTGAAGGAATGTCCCCCCGGCACATCCTGATAGATCTTGTACTCAAACTGTTTGTCCGCAGCCTTGAGAGCCTGGATGAGATGTTCCACCTCCAAGACATTCACGTCGGCATCGTTGGTGTTGGTGTGGATCAGCAGCGGCGTTTTCAGCTTCTCGGCATTCCAGGCCGGCGAACGCCGCCTGTATTCATTGACATCCTCATAGGCTGTCTTCCCGATATGGTAATCCGCAGAGTAAAGGTCACGGTATGACTGGGTCTTGTAACCCATCCTCGCGATCAGATCACTCACGGGCACACCGGCGTATCCCGCCTTGTAATGATCGGGGTGATCAAAAAGGTTCATGAGCGTGATCAGCCCACCGTGGCTCCAACCCAGGATCCCCACCTTTTTCCTGTCGACGATCTGATAATTGTCAAGCATGAACTGACGACTGTAATCCACATCCTCGATCTCCCGTCCGCCGTAATCGATCTTTTTGTAGAAAGATTCTCCGTAACCCGTGCTCCCCCGGTATTCCGGTGCGACCACAATGTACTGCTGGTACATCAGTTCGCGGATGATATGGGCGTAATAGGTGGTGAAGTTGCTGTGGACACCTCCGTGCGGGAAGACCAGCAAAGGATATTTCTTCGAAGTGTCTATCCCTTTCGGGATGAAGATGTAGGCCCTGAACTTGACAGGATTGCCCGCTCCCTGGGCGGTGGGGTTTTTCTCGTGTGCCAGGGGGGGACCGTAAATGTATACCTTGTCGATGAACGCCACGTCCCCCACCTTGTGATACCAGAGGATGTCATCGATACTTTTCTCCAGTTCATCCAGACGGTGACGCAGTCGTTCAAAATCCCGATCCACCTCCTCGCGAAGCCGGACCGTTTCATCTTTCTGGGCACTCATGCTGAGTGGCAAAAGAAGAAAAGTGACCAGAACAAGGAAAGAAAAACGTTTCATGATCTTTTGTTTTATGGGATGTTGATGGTTCCGTCGAATACGTGTTCGGCCGGACCTTCCAGCCATATGTCCTCGTATAGGTTCTCTTTGCCTTGCCGGTAATGAACGAGAAGGATACCCCCCCGTGTCTCCACCGTGACGGGAGAGCTGACATTTTGTCGGGTATGGGCGGTGACCAGCGCTGCAGCGATGCTGCCCGTACCGCAGGAGAGGGTCTCGTCTTCCACCCCCCGTTCATAGGTGCGGTTGAAGATGCGGGAAGGCCCTTCAACACGGACAAAGTTGATGTTCGCCCCTGCCGGGCGGAAGAGCTCCCCGTACCGTAACTCCCTCCCTTCCTTCACCACATCGGTCTGTTCAAGATCGTCCCGGAACAGAACATAATGAGGAGAACCGGTATCCAGAAAATATCCCTCACCGATCCTGCGGATCTCTTTTACCGGGTTCATCTTCAGACGGACACCTCTTTCCGTGAGACTTCCTTCGTGTTCCCCGTCCACTGCCAGGAAACGGGTACGGACCCCGAATAGACCAAGAGAACGGGCAAAGGCAATGGCACACCGGCCCCCGTTACCGCACATCGTCGATTCACCCCCGTCGGCATTGAAATATCGCATGGCGAAATCATATCCTTCCCTTTCTTCGATCAGGATCAGGCCGTCGGCGCCGACACCTTTGCGACGTTTACAAAGGAAGGCCACCGTCCTTCGGTCCGCAGAAAAAATACCGCTCCGGTTGTCGATCATCACGAAATCATTGCCTGTGCCCTCGAATTTACTGAAACGAAGCTCCATCCTGTCATCAATCGTTAAATAATGTTAAGAGTGTGTTTCCAATAAATAATTGGATATCAATTTACAGGGTCATTCCGGTATTTCTGGCGCGGTATCTTTCAGGCATAGTATTTGCTGATACCCTGACGCTACGAATTTAACCATAAAGAAACAACTTTAAAATTTTAAAAACACAGATCATGAAAACGAAAAGATTCTTTGCAACGCTGCTGACGGGCTTCCTGGGAGGTGTGACGGGGATTGTATTGATCTATCTGTTCATGCATGGCGGAGCGGCTGACAGGATCGAGGGGAAAGATATGACCGGCAGTATTTCGCAGGCTCAACAGCCTGTCCATTATGTTAATCTGCCGGAGAAAGGGACTCTGGCCTCCGCAGTGGAGTCGCAGTTCAATACCGCTGCCGAGACGGGAGTGAAAGCCGTGGTGCACGTGAAAACCGAGACCGAGGTGGAAAC
The DNA here is from genome assembly GCA_964599235.1 of uncultured Rikenellaceae bacterium. Taxonomy (GTDB): domain Bacteria; phylum Bacteroidota; class Bacteroidia; order Bacteroidales; family VadinHA17; genus DRPN01. Next base: position 124,870 of record CAZRDX010000017.1, on the reverse strand, counting down.
TTATGCCGCCAATCCTTTTTACTATTTCTTTTTTGGCGACCGAGGAATGCCGCCCAAACAGGCCGTCCTGGGTTTCGGGTCGGGAGTGATCCTCTCTCCTGATGGTTATATCGTCACCAACTACCATGTGATCAAGGATGCCCATCGTATCCAGGTGACCCTGGACGATAAACGTACTTTCAAGGCCGAGCTGGTGGGGGTCGATCCGCCTACCGACCTGGCCCTGCTGAAGATCAAAGCCAAAGATCTTCCTTATCTGCGCTTCGGGGATGTCAACCAGGTCAGACTCGGTGACTGGGTCCTCGCCATCGGGAACCCTTTCAACCTTACATCTACGGTCACCGCGGGTATCATCAGCGCCAAAGGTCGCAACCTTGGGATCATTGGCAACAAGGAGTATAAGATCGAGTCGTACCTGCAGACCGATGCCGCACTCAACCCGGGCAACTCGGGCGGTGCCCTGGTGAACCTGCGCGGCGAACTCATCGGCATCAACTCCGCCATCATCTCACCCACAGGTGGATATACCGGATATTCGTTCGCTATCCCTGCCGACATCGTCAAGAAAGTGGTGGAGGATATCGAAAAATACGGCCAGGTGCAACGGGCTTACCTGGGCGTCCAGGTACTGGATATCGATGCTGAAGTGGCCAAAGAAAAACACCTCGACAAGATCGAAGGAGTCTATGTCGAAGGGCTTGTGCCCGGAGGGGCAGCCGAAGAGGCCGGGATCCGCAAAGGAGACATTATCCTGGCCATCAACGGCAAGAAAGTCAACTCCCTGGCTGAACTGAAAGAGGAACTCAGCCTCTACCGACCCAAAGACAAAGTCAATGTCCTCGTAAAAAGAGATGGTAAAACGAAACAAATTGTAGCTGTCTTACGTAACAGTCAGGGAAGTACCGAGCTTATCAAAGCTGCCGGATATGTCGATGGTGCACGTTTTGAGCCCCTTACACGACGGGAAAGGGATCATCTGCACATCGATTACGGTGTAAGAGTGACCGATATCAAACCGGGCAAGTTCATGGACATCGGGATCCGCAAAGGATACATCATCCTCAGCATCAATGGCGAGGAGGTCAGAACGCCTGAGGATGTGGCACGTATCCTGGCCGGCGGAGCCGAAAGGATCCGCGCCATCGAAGGGATCCAGAGCGACGGTACATACTTCAGCTATGAATTCCGTGGCTGAATGAAAAAATAAAAAACGTTTACAGGGCATGGAGCCGGGCAGATCTTCCCGCCCGCATCCTGCCCTGCAAACTTGTGAAAAACATTTTAAAGGCGTAATTTTGTACCAAATTTCGGGGGATAACTATGAGACAACTGAAGATCACAAAATCGATCACGAACAGGGAAAGTGCATCGCTGGACAAGTACCTTCAGGAGATCGGGAAAGAGGAACTGATCAGCGTGGAAGAGGAGGTGGAACTGGCGCAGCGTATCAAGAAAGGCGACCGTGAAGCCCTTGAGAAACTGACCAGGGCCAACCTGCGTTTTGTCGTGTCGGTGGCCAAACAGTACCAGAACCAGGGTCTGAGTCTGCCCGACCTGATCAACGAGGGCAACCTGGGCCTGATCAAAGCCGCCGAGAAATTCGATGAGACGCGCGGTTTCAAGTTCATCTCTTATGCCGTCTGGTGGATCCGCCAGTCGATCCTGCAGGCCCTGGCCGAGCAGTCGCGCATCGTGCGTCTGCCGCTCAACCAGGTCGGGTCGCTCAACAAGATCAACAAGGCCTTCTCAAGGTTCGAACAGGAGTACGAACGTACCCCTACCACCGAGGAACTGGCGGAAGCCCTCGACCTTCCTAAAGAGAAGGTCTCCGATACCCTGCGTGTCTCCGGCAGACACGTCTCTGTCGACGCACCTTTCGTCGAAGGCGAGGACAACAGCCTCCTCGACGTGCTGCCCAACAACGACTCGCCCAATGCCGACAAGAACCTGATGAACGAGTCCCTCACCCGCGAGATCGAACGCGCTCTGGCAACGCTTACCGAACGGGAGAAGGACATCATCAAGCTCTTCTTCGGTATCGGTGTGCAGGAGATGACCCTCGAAGAGATCGGGGAGAAGTTCGGTCTGACACGCGAGAGGGTGCGCCAGATCAAGGAGAAGGCCATCCGGCGTCTGCGTCACACCTCACGCAGCAAACTGCTGAAATCCTATCTGGGTTAGAAGCGACGAAAAAATCGGATATACAGGCCCCTGCAACGATGCAGGGGCTTTTTTTTGCCCTGTTGGCGTTAACGTTGCCTGTGCTTCCCGGAGGACTTCCCCTTGCGGGAGGGGGGGAAGGTTCCTTCCAGCATCTTCTGCAGCTCTTCCATCTCGTCGCGGTAACGTGCCGCCTCGATGAAATCAAGCCGCGCGGCAGCTTCCTCCATCGACTTCCGCGCCTTGCGGATGGCCTGCTCCAGCCCCTTCCTGTCCAGGTAACGCACCACCGGATCGGCTGCCACATCGATCTGCTCCTTCTCCAGGTATACCTTCTTTCCCGTCTTGCTCTGGATGCCGTCCATGATGCTGCTGCCGCTTTTGACCACCTGTCTGGGGGTGATGCCCATCTCCCGGTTGTAGCGCAGCTGTTTCTCGCGGCGCCTGTTGGTCTCGTCGATGGTCTTCTGCATCGCCTCGGTCACCTTGTCGGCATACATGATCACCATGCCGTTCAGGTTACGTGCGGCACGGCCGGCCGTCTGGGTGAGCGACCTCTCCGAACGCAGGAAACCTTCCTTGTCGGCGTCCAGGATTGCCACCAGGGACACTTCGGGAAGATCCAGCCCCTCACGCAACAGGTTGACCCCCACCAGCACATCAAAAGTGCCCTGGCGCAGACCGTCCATGATCTCCACCCTTTCCAGGGTGTCCACCTCCGAATGGATGTAACGGGTGCGGATATCCAGCCGCAGGAGGTATGCGGTCAGTTCCTCCGCCATCCGTTTGGTGAGGGTGGTCACCAGTACCCGCTCGTCACGCGCCGTACGGCGACGTATCTCGGCGATCAGATCGTCGATCTGGTTGTGGGTGGGACGCACCTCGATCACGGGATCGGGAAGGCCGGTGGGACGGATCACCTGCTCCACAATGATCCCCTCCGATTTCTCCAGTTCATATTCCGCCGGCGTGGCACTCACAAAGATCATCTGTCCCGTGAGCTCTTCGAATTCCTCGAATTTCAGCGGCCTGTTGTCGATGGCGGCCGGAAGCCGGAAACCGTAGTCCACCAGCACCTGCTTGCGAGAATGGTCGCCCCCGTACATCGCACGGATCTGGGGAATGGTCACATGACTCTCATCGATGATGGTGATGAAATCTTCCGGGAAATAGTCCAGCAGACAGAAAGGACGGGTGCCGGGAGGCCGTCCGTCGAAATACCTGGAATAGTTCTCGATGCCGCTGCAGTAGCCCAGCTCACGGATCATCTCCACATCATAGCTCACCCTCTGCCGCAGCCTTTTGGCCTCATCATACTTGCCCAGCTCCTCGAAAAAAGCCACCTGGGCCTCCATATCCTGCTGGATCTTGAAGAGCGCTTCTTCCATCCTCGACTTGGAGGTGATGAAGATGTTGGCAGGGAAGATGGTGAGTTCTTCGGTCTTTTCGAGCGGGTAGCCGTTGAAAGGGTCGAAAGCCTCGATCTCTTCGATCTCGTCACCCCAGAAAACGACGTGATAGGCCATATCGCCGTAGGCCAGATGGACGTCCACCGTGTCGCCCCGCACACGGAAAGTACCCCGTGGGAACTCCTGCTCATTGCGTGAATAGAGAGCGTCGACCAGGCGGTGCAGGAACAGCTCGCGCCCCATCTGTTCCCCGCGGCGGATACGGACCGTATGGTCATAGAAGTCCTGCGGGTTGCCGATACCGTAAAGGCAGGAGACCGAGGAGACCACGATCACGTCCCGCCGCCCCGAGAGAAGGGTGGAGGTGGTGCTCAGCCGCAGCTTCTCGATCTCGTCGTTGATGGAAAGGTCTTTCTCGATGTAGGTGTCCGTCACAGGCAGGTAAGCCTCCGGCTGGTAATAGTCGTAATACGAGACGAAATATTCCACAGCATTTTCGGGGAAGAACTGCCGGAACTCGCTGTACAGCTGTGCGGCGAGGGTCTTGTTGTGGCTCAGCACCAGTACCGGCCGCTGCGCCTGCTCAATGACGTTGGCTATGGTGAAGGTCTTGCCCGAACCGGTTACCCCCAACAGGGTCTGGTAACGGCGCCCTTGCCGGAGCCCCTCGACCAGCTGACTTATCGCCTCGGGCTGGTCACCCGTAGGCTCGAAATCCGAGATCAGCCTGAACCCTTTGCTCATTGTACCCTCCTTTTACGCACAATGCGCCTTCAGTGCTTCCGCTTCCTTTTCGTCTTCGTGACAGGCTCACGCTGCAGGGTGACATACACAGGCAGATGATCACTGATGCCTCCGAAATAGTTCGGACCGCCATAGGTGCGGTTGGGTACTTTCCTGCCCGCTTTGGGGTTGTCGTAAAGCATCCATTCACGGGCGAAGATGTGCCCCCCGTCGTAGGTGGTGTGCCAGCCGTGACGGTCCAGCAGCAGAGGATAGCTGACGATGATCTGGTCCAGCATCAGCCAGCGCCCTTTGTAACTGTAGGTGCCCGTATCGTGGAGGTTGTGCTGGTCGTACATCAGATCGTAGAGGTCCCGTCTGCCAATGTTCTTCCTTTTGTCGGCGGCCATCAGGATCTGCATGATGCTCATGTTGGTGGGTTCGTCGTTGAAGTCGCCCATGATGAGGATCTTGGCCTGCGGTTCAAAGTTGAGGATCGAGTCGACGGCACGGCGAAGCACCACGGCCGAATAGATCCTTTTCTGTTCGGTGGCCCGTTCACCGCCGCTGCGTGATTTCCAGTGGTTGATGAAGAGGTGCAACACCTCCTCATCGGCCCGCCCCTTCACGTAAAGGATGTCCCGCACGCGGGTCGTGTCGCGGGGAAAGCGGATCGGCAGCGTCCGGTGGGAGAGATAACGGAACTGTTGCGGATCGTACATCAGGGCCACGTCGATGCCACGACGGTCGGGGCTCTCCTCATGGATCACCCGGTATCCGGCCCTTTTCAGTCGTCCCGTTCCGGCCAGATCTTCCACCACCTGCCTGTTCTCCACCTCGCAGAGACCTACCAGTACCGGATGACCCTTGGGCACCACCGAACCGATCACCCTGGCCAGATCTTCCAGTTTCTTGCGGTACCTTGCCTCATCCCATTTCTTTTCCCCGGCAGGGGTGAAATCCTCGTCATGGGTGGCAGGATCGTCGATCGTGTCGAAAAGGTTCTCCACATTGTAGAACATCACGGTCAGGGAAACAGGCGGGTCCTTGGCCTGCAACGGCAGGAAAAATACCACAAGGAACAACCCGGCCAGCCAGAGTGAGTTACGTACCATTCTTTCCTTTTTAGATGAACATCTTTTTTACCGGAACACGATCTCCTTGATGATCTCCTCGCCGGCCCGGTCGTTGAGGGCCCTGACCAGCTCGTTGCGGATCATCATCAGTTCGTTCTTTACCACCGATGAACGGATATGAACATACATCACCCCGTCGCGGACAGTGACCTTATCGGTCTTGGAGGCGATGATCGTGCCGACCACCTCCTCCCATTGCCCGGCCGTATGGACCTCCTTGAGCCTGCGGTCCAGCTGCAGTTGGCGAAGGTACTCCCGTATCACCTCACTCAGTCGTTCCGTGTTCGATCGTCTCATTCTTTCTCCTGTGTCATGACCGTCACCTTCCCGTCGATACGGAAGATGCGGTGGTCGGTGTCAAGTTCTTTCAGGATCCCTTTCAGATGGTCAGCATCGGTGTCGGTGATGAAGATCTGCCCGAACTCGTGGCGGGCCACAAGACGGATGATCTGATAGACCCTGTTCGCATCAAATTTATCAAAAATATCGTCAAGCAGCAAGATGGGTTTGATCCCTTTGAGGTCGCGTATGAAGCCGAACTTGGCGAACTTGAGAGCTACCAGGAAGGTCTTTTGCTGGCCCTGTGACCCTACTTTCTTGATGGGATGGCCGTCAAGGGTCATCACCAGGTCATCCTTGTGGATGCCGGCCGTAGTGTATTGCAGCACACGGTCTTTTTCCCTGTTGGCTGCGAGAAGTTCCTCGAACCGCTTTTCCTGTAGCTGGGAACGGTATTCCAGTCCGATGCGCTCGCGCCCTCCGGAGATCTCGTCGTAGTAACTCTGGAAGACGGGGACGAGCTTTTCCACCATTTCCTGTCTTTTCGCGAAGATCTCCTTGCCGGGTCCTGTGAGCTGGACATCCCACAACTCCAGCTCATCGAAGGTGCGCTCACCCTTGAACTCGATCTGTTTCAGCAGCTTGTTACGCTGTTGCAGGGCCCTGTTGTACCGCAGGAGCGCCTGCAGGTAACGGCGGTCATAGAGCGAAATCACCGTGTCCAGAAACCTTCGCCGCTGCTCGCTGCCCTCGAGGATCAGCGCACTGTCAGCCGGCGAGATCATCACCACAGGCAGCAGGCCCACATGGTCGGAGAACCGCTCGTAATCCTTGTTGTTGCGCTTGCAGATCTTCTTCCTTCCTGCACGGACACTGCAGTAGATCTTCTCGGTGCTTTCCCCGCGCACAAACTCCCCCTGGATCACGAACACTTCCTGCCCGTGACGGATGTTCTGCTGATCCACGCTGTTGAAAAAGCTCTTGGTCAGAGAAAGATAATGGATCGCATCCAAAAGGTTCGTCTTGCCCATCCCGTTGTCCCCGACAAAACAGTTGATGCGGGGTGAGAACTCCAATGAGACCTCCTCGTAATTCTTGAAGTTGACAAGTGATAATTTCTTGATATACAGTTCTTCCATGACGTTACTTCCTGGGATGCCCGACAAAAGTATAAAAATATAAGGTCTTCATTTCATATAAGAAACAAATCCATTACTTTTGCGGGGAATTCAAAAGAAAGAAAGAGCATGGCCAAGAAAGAAACGAAAAAGAAGGTTGAAGAAGCGGAAAAGCGGCTGGAGAACTTTGAAGAGGCGTTGACCCGTTCGGAGCTCTTCATCCAGAACCATCAGAAGGAGATCTTCGGCGTAGCCATCGCCCTGTTGCTGATCGTGGGAGCTTTCCTCTTTTTCAACAAGATGATCATTCAGCCGCGCCAGAAGGAAGCCGTCTCGCAGATGTGGATGGCCGAGCGCTATTTCGAACGCGACTCGTTCCGGCTGGCCCTCAACGGCGACGGGAACAATCCCGGCTTCCTGGACATCATCAGCGATTACAAGATGACCAAAGCCTCCAACCTGGCCAGGTATTATGCCGGCATCTGCTACCTTCAGATGGGACAGTACGACGATGCCATTGCTCAGCTCAGTGACTTCAAAGGCAAGGACCTGATGCTCTCCGTCGTGGCCGTCGGGGCCATCGGGGATGCTTACATGCAGCTCAACGATAAGGAGAAAGCGGCCAAATACTACCTGGAGGCTGCCCATAAGGAAGAGGATGAGTTCCTGACCCCCATCTACCTGATGAAAGCGGGGAACGTCCTCGAAGACCTCCAGCACTACGACAAAGCGATGGAGTGTTACGAGACCATCCGGGACCAATATCCCAAAAGCCGCGAAGGGCAGAACATCGAAAAATACATTACGCGGGTGGAACTGCGCAAGAAGCTGAGCGAGAACGCCCGGTAAGTTACGTCTTCCCGCCTTGACTGCATATGGTCACAAAAAAGAAAAACCTTTCCGTGCACGACCCGGCTGCCGTACCCGAAGGAAAGGGGGCCGTGATCGGTGTGGTGGTCGCTGAATGGAACGGTGAGGTCACACGCCGCCTGGCGGAAGGGGCCGTGAACACCCTGAAACGATACGGCGTCCGGGAGGAGGACATCCACCTTTACCATGTTCCCGGGAGCTTCGAGCTGACCCTCGGTGCCCAGTGGGTGGCCGAACATCATGAGCCGGATGCCGTGATCTGCATCGGCTGCGTTGTTCGTGGCGATACCCCTCATTTCGAATACATCTCGCAAAGCGTCACCCACGGGATCACCACCCTGAACCTGGAATACGGCATCCCCTTCGTCTTTGGTGTCCTGACCGTCGACACGATGGAGCAGGCTTTCGACCGTGCCGGCGGGAAACACGGCAACAAAGGCGACGAGGCGGCCATCACGGCGCTGAAGATGATCGCCCTCGGTAAAGAACTTTCCTGAAAATCATGGACCCGAACAAAATGACATTGCCTGCCCGTTTCTTTGGGCAGACCGAGCGTTACGCCACGCGTCCTTTCCTGGCATTCGTCGGCGAGAAGCCGCTCACCTATGGTGAGGCGGGACGACAGGTGCGGGCGCTCATGGCTTTTCTCTTACGCAACGGTATCTCATCCGGCGACCGTGTGGCGCTGCTGGGTAGCAACAGCCCCCGGTGGGTGCTGGCCTATTTTGCCATTACCGGCATGGGGGCGGTGGCCGTGCCTCTTCTGCCGGATTTCCATGCCGGCGAGATCGCCCGTTTTGTCCGGCATGCCGGTGCCCGTATGATCTTTGTCGACCGTGCCCACCTCGGCAAGGTGCAGGCGCCGGCCGGCAGCGGGTTGCTCACCGTCCTGCTCGACGACCTCTCCCTGCAGGGCGAAGGGGTGCCTTACGATGCGCAGCTCACCGACACCGCCCCGGCAAAGGTGGAGGAGGACGACCTGGCCGTCATCATCTATACCTCCGGCACCACCGGCCGCTCGAAAGGGGTGATGCTCACCCACCGCAACCTCGTTTTCGACGCCCTCATGAGCAAAAAGATCCATCCCATCGGCGAGGAGGATGTCTTTCTTTCCATCCTGCCGCTCTCGCATACCTATGAGAACACCATTGGGATGCTGATTCCCATGCTGTCTGGATCGGAGATACGTTACCTCCGACGGCCGCCCACCCCGGCCGTCCTGCTGCCGGCTCTGCGGGAGGTGCGGCCCACGGTAATGCTCACCGTGCCCCTCATTATCGAGAAGATCCACAAGAAACAGGTGATGCCGGTTTTCACCCGCAATGCCCTGATCCGGGGAGTGTACCGTTTTCCCCCGGTACGCAGGCTGCTCCACAGGATGGCCGGACGCCGTCTGATGGCCACCTTCGGCGGCCGCCTCCATTTCTTCGGCATTGGCGGGGCCAAGCTCAACGAAACCGTCGAACGTTTCCTCCTGGAAGCACGCTTCCCTTATGCCGTGGGATATGGCCTGACCGAGACCTCCCCGCTGGTGGCCGGCTTCGGCCCCGACGCCCAGCGCCTGCAGTCCACAGGACGCCCCATCGAAGGCATCGAAGTGAAGATCCACAACCCCGACCCGGAAAACGGTGAGGGTGAGATCTGGGTGCGGGGCCCTAACGTCATGAAAGGCTATTACAAAGAACCGGAAATGACCCGCGAAGTGCTCACCGCCGATGGCTGGTTCCGTACAGGCGACCTGGGCACCTTCGACGACGACGGATACCTCTACATCAAAGGCCGCCTCAAGAACGTCATCATAGGCCCCGGCGGTGAGAACATCTATCCCGAAGACATCGAATCGGTCATCAACACCCTCTGGTACGTCGATGAATCCCTCGTAGTGGAAGAAGAAGGTCGTCTGGTGGCCCTGGTGCGCCTCAACCTCGAAGAGATCGAGAAAAAGTTCCATTCCTTCAAGGAGAATGCAACCGCCTTCTATGAGGAGAATGTGGAGACCTTCCTGAAAGAGGTGAAAGAGCATGTCAACCGACAGGTGAACCGTTTCTCCAGAATACAGGAGGTGAAGATCCAGGTGGAGCCTTTCGTCAAGACCGCTACGAACAAGATCAAACGATTCCTTTATGGGGAACAGGGCAGCAAAGGAAAAGATCCCGGGCAGGAAGGTCTGAAAGAGCAGAAAGTTTAGACCGGATCATCGAAACCCGGACGCCGGAAGGAACGGGCGGCGGGGAAGATCAGTTCGGTCTCCTGTTTCAGCTCCTCCAGCCGGATCAGGATATCGGCCAGGCTGTTGGCCTCTTCGGGAAAGATCTTCAAGAGAGTCTGCCATGCCTGCAAAGAAGCGTCCATCCCCAGCAAGGCTACCTTGGCCGAGCCCCGTGCGTCATCCAGGTATGCTTCCTGAGCCTGTCTCTCAAAGCGCATCTGTCCGAGCAGGGCTCTCCCGGTCTTGGCCGGGATAAGACCCAGATAATGGCGAAGCACCTTAGCCGCCTCCGACCAGACGGCATGCTTCTCCGGGACTTTTTTCGTGACCTTCTGCACTTCTGTCGCCTTCTTCAGCCACGACGTCGCCAGACGTACATATCTCTCCACCTGACGGGTCAGAGGATGGTGCCGGGCTTTTTCGTGTAACTGTTTTTCCTCTTCGTAGAAAGAACCGTCGTCCGTGCCTGGAAGATCAGGGTCCAGACCCTGGGCCCGCATCAGCTCTTCGAGCAGCTCTATGGTCTCGTCCAGCGTCTCTTTCAGTTCTTCCCACACGATCTTTCTTTTTTCCTGATCACGGCATCCTTTGTCTCCTTCTTTTCCCTTGTCGTGTTGGATGAGGTAGTGAAGACAGCGGGAAGTGAAAGCACAGCGTTCACACCACTGGTCACAATAGTTGTAGATCCCCGGTATAAGCCGGGAATTCCGGGATAGTTCGCTGTATTCACGCAGGTCCATGGGTCGTATGTTTACCGGATGCCTTCGCGAGGGGCAGACCGTCATTTTTCCTTTCTGAGGTGAACAAGAAGCTCGAGGATCGTGTCAAATGTCAGGCGTTCACCCCTCTGTTCCAGAACAAAACCTTCTTCTGAGGCGTATATCTCAGGAGCCCGGAGATCATGGTGGGAATCGCTCACGATATAGCCGGAACGTTCCAGGGCTTTCTTCAGCCACTGATAGCTTGTACCCCGGCCGCTCAGGACGACGGGTCTGTCATGGGAAGGATGCGGGATCAGCAGTCCTTTCTCAGGATCATAACGTATCCCAGTATTGCGGAAGAGGGGGTCAAAACGACGGTGCATCAGAAGGTCTTCCGGGCATCCTTCCCAGGCGGCCCCGGGATAAAGCAGCCAGATCCTGTCAGCCGTACCAAGCAGGAACTCCAGATCGTGCGATGAGAAGATGAAAAGTTTGTTCTCTGTCCGGGAGAGCTCCCGCATGGTCTGGAGGAGTTCATAGCGGTTGGGGATGTCGAGGAAAGCGGTAGGTTCATCCAAGAGGACCACCTGCGTACCCTGGGCCAGGGCACGTGCCACCAGGGTGCGTTGCCGCTCGCCGTCGGAGAGTTCACCCGTCATCTCTTCTCTTTTCGTCAGCATGCCGACCCTCTCCAGGGCTTGCTCGACAATCTCGCGGTCACGGGCTGTGAGCTGTCCGCGCCAGCCTGTATAGGGATAACGGGCCATCGCCACCGTGTCGAAAACGCTCATGCGGCTTACGGGAAGCATGCCTGAAGGAACATAACTGCAAATCCGGGCGAACGTCTCACGGTCATGATGATCCCATCGGTGCCCGTTCATTATGACATGACCTTCCAGGGGGGGATGCTGCCGGGCGAGGGTCTTCAGCAGGGTGCTCTTTCCCACACCGTTGGGACCCACGAGCGCTGTCAACTCGCCCACCTCCGCGGAAAAGGAGAGGGAAGGGGTCAGTCTCCTGAGCTCTTTCCCTCTCCTGTAGCCGATCATCAGCTGTTTGAGTTCAAGCATCTCCGTCAGATCAGGGTGGATAGATGATGTTTGCGCAGGATCATCCAGATGATAAGGGGGATGCCGAGGAGTGCCGTCACCGCGTTGATGGGCAGGACGCTCCCTTCGCCGGGAAGGTGGGCCAGCAGATCGCCCAGAAGGAGCAGCGAGGCCCCGGTGAGCACCGTAGCCGGAAGCACCTGCCGTATGTTGGAGGTGCCCAGCACCATCCTGGCCAGATGGGGAGCCACGATACCAACAAAACCTACCGGCCCGCAAAAAGCCGTGACACTCCCTGCCAGCAGACCCGTGATCCCGAAAAGGAAAAGACGTACCCGCCGCATACGCATCCCCACACTCGCGGCAAAAACCTCACCCATCATCAGGGTGTTGAGTTGTTTCGTCATGGCGAAGGCTGCAGTCATCCCGGCCAGGGTCATCCCCAGCAACAGATACAGCTCATGGCCCGTGACATGTGAGAGACTGCCCATCGTCCATATGACATAGATCTTCAGCATCGTCTCGTTGCTGAAGTATTGCAGTACCGTCACCAGGGCAGATACGGCGCTGCCGAACATGATTCCCAGGATGAGGAGCGTCATGATGTCCCGTATACGTGTGGCCACTACCATGATCAGCAGGAGGACGGCCATGGCGCCGGCTACGGCGGCTGCGGCGACGGGAACAGCTGCCAAAGCCTCCACCCCGTGAACAGCCCAGCGTCCTGAGAGTCCCAGCACCAGCAAAGCCACTCCCAGACTGGCCCCCGAAGAGATGCCCAGCACATACGGCCCCGCCAGCGGGTTGCGAAAGACCGTCTGCATGATCAACCCAGCCACAGAAAGCGAGATGCCTGCCAGCAAGGCGGTGAACACCCGGGGATAACGGAACTTCGCCACGATGAGCATCGTCTCCCCGTCACCCTTGCCGGTAATGATCCCCCACAACTTGGAGAAGGAGATGTGGACTGAGCCTGTGGTCAGGTCGAACACCATGAGAACGATCGGAACCGACAGAAGCAGTACCCACAGAAGAGCCTGGTTCCGCCCGCGCGACGACGAGTCCGGTTCCTTCCTGAGGGTCTTCATTGCAGCTTCCTGTAATAGTTCAGGTCACTGTCACGCCGGGCATGGAAAATAGTGATCAGGTCCTGCAGAAGGAGGTCGGGATGAACGGCTCCGCTCTCCCAGTAGTCGTTTCCCCCGCCCGGTCCCGTCCGCCTGTCGTTGTTGTAGATCGTACCCTTGCGATAGGGACGGAAAAGGATGAGACGTTCGTCCGTCCTGCGTATGGAAGCCAGGGAGGTGGCATTGCCGCAGTTGATCCACAGGTCTGACGCACCGGCTTCACGGAAGACCTTTTCGATATCCATGGGATAGGCGTCGGTCCCGGGGAGGTGTTCCCAGACATAATGTCCGCCGGCATCGCGGATGAGTGTGGCCAGGAGACTCTCTCCGCCGCTCACGTACCATATTTCATTCCACGGCAGTCCGGTCATGACCAGGGGACGGTACAGCGTATCCTGCCGGATAAGCTGCCGGTAGCGGCGGGTGATCGAGTCGGTCCACAGGGCTGCTTCCCGTTCCTTGTCGAAGAAACATCCGAAAAAGCGGAGCCAGGCAGTTCTTCCCAGAGGTGTGTTCTCCAGGTAATCCCCCACCATCACCGCCGGGATGCCCAGCTTCTTCAGTCGTTCTATTTGGTCCAGCACCTCCGCACCCACGCCATACAGAAAGACCACATCCGGTCTCAGATGAACGATCAGCTCGTAGTCCAGGTTCGCATCATAACCGATCTCCTTGATCCGCCCGGAGGCGATGAGCTGCCTCACCTTCGGGTTGTACACGAAACGGGTGCCCGAGATGCCGACCAGATGCTGTTCTTCATTCAGCACCGTCAGATAGGCCACATGGGTGGTCGAGGTGACCACCACCCTGCGTACGGGAACGTGGATGAGGGTGTCAGCACCGGCGGGGAAAGCTTTTTTCGTCAGATAGTAGGACAATACTTTCTGTTCCTCTCCCTGCCACGGTCTTAAGACGGAAGCCCGGATGATGCCGTCGGCCGTATCGAGCCGGAAAGCGGTGGCAGCACCGGCGTCCAGCGGATGCCAAAGGAAACCTTCCTCACCTTCCCCGCTCCCTGTTCCTGCACAATGCTGAAACAGAAAGAGCAAAGAGAGAAACAGCAGATAGAGAATGATCCTGGAAGAAGATTTCATGGCTGTATGAAGACCTTGCCCCGGAAAACGCCTTCCGGCGTCACCAGAACGATCAGATATAGCCCGTCCCGGAGGGAGGGGAGGAGCAGTTCAGGAGCTTCCTGCCGGTACTTCCGCCGCAAAAGCGTCTTCCCTGTCAGATCCAGTAGAAATAACTCTCCGTGGACGGGCCGCAGACCTTCCGGCAGGATGGTGAGACGCTTCCCCGCAGGATTGGGAAAGACCAGGAGATCACCGCCGGACCCGGCATCTCGGTGTTCACGCACCGCCAGGCTCGGGATCTCCTGACACATCACCGGCAGGATGGCCAGCGAGATGTAGACCGCATGCCCCGGCGTGCCGCTGAAAGCTGTCCAGAGATCTTTTTGGTAGTAAAAAGCCGTATTGCTGCCGTAATTGCTTCTGGGTTCGGTCTGCATCACCGCGAACTGGTCGGTGATCGGTTCGTCTGCTGCATTGTCATAATAGACCTCATACCCGGCAAAAAAATTGCCTTCCACCGGTACCAGGGTGTCAAAGTCGATGAAATTCCAGACCGAATCACGGAAAGCGGAGAGAGGCACCTCCTTGCTTACGATCAGTTCGGAAGGCTGGCTGCTCCCTTTCCATACTTTCACCGTTACGTGGTCGGAAGGGCTGTCATATTGGATTATCCCTGGCATGATATACATCCCGGTCATGGTGATGTAGGCATCGTTTTGGAACTGCTCGGCATACATGGTGGTTCTGTCCACATTGTGGCCCGTCCAGTACCCACCGTCGACACCGGGGTAGGGGTCCACGATGAGGGTCTCTCCTTCCTCGATGTTGGTGAGAGTGTCACACGATTTGGCAGCCGTCACGTAAGGATCGTTGCCTGTCCAGAAGCGGAACCCGAAATCGAGGGGGTCCAGCCAGTGTTTGAGTTGCTGGCTGGTATCGGGATAGTTGTCCCAGGATGCCGAGAGCTTCTGGAAATAGTCGTTCACCGAATTGCCACAGTGCGCATCCCCGCCGGAGAGGGTCCCTACCACCCTGTGATGGGCATCAAAGAGCGGAGCGCCCGACGATCCGGGCTCGGTGGTGCCGACGTCCCATTGCAGCACTTTCCAGAAAGTGTTTGCGTCATAGGTGTCATAATCGGCGCTGACAGGAGCATCGTTGTCGACGGAGATCTTCTTCACATCTCCCTGGGGATGATGGATCGTTACCGTCGGCGGGACCGGTGTGTCGCCCGAAACATCCCATCCTGCATAGTAAGGATAATAGGTGAAGGGAGGGACCTCACTCAGAAGGACAAGGGTGAAATCAAGATGATCGCCTCCCCGGGCTACCAGTGTGGCACCCGAGATGCTCTTGAGCACCGAACCGTCCGGCCCCCCGCATCGGGGACTCTCGTATCCGAAAACGAACACCGAATGGCGGGCGTCGTCCTCGTTCTCAATTCCGTGTCCCGCGGAAAGAACATAAGGACGGGCATCGTTGATGGCCGTGTTCATCAGCACCCCGGTGCACAGTTCCACATCGTTGATGAAGATGCGGATCACCGACCGCTTCTCCTCCTGCCACTCATCCCCCTCGGGGCAGTTGATATCGACGTTGCAGGGACCGGAAGCACCAAAGAACCGGTCTTTGGTAAGGGGATGACCGAAGATATCCAGATACCCCACACTCACCCGGGAGAGCCTCAGGTCGCCATGCAAACCACGGGACGGCTGCCGGTATTCGACCACCACCTCATCACCCGGCAAAGGTTGAACGGTCAGGGTCCCCCAGGCTTTGTTGTTGGCGGAGGTGAATGCACCCAAAACATGCGATCCGTCGGGTGTGAAGACGAACACCTTCTCCCCCGGGGCAAGATGGAAACGCCCGAAGGTCAGCCCCAAAGAGCGTGCCCCCTTGTAAATGACCCTCAGACGCCAGACCCGGCTGCCGTCGGCCAGGATCTTCCATCTTCCCTCCTCGCCGGGAGCCGCTTCCGCCTCCAGCGACTCGGCAAAACGAAGGATTCCTTTCCTTTCGTTCCCTTTGGCTGCCAACTCTTCCAGGGGGGGGAGCTCTCCGGTCAGATCCATCACCGGCACCTCTTCATCTGACCAGGGCGCAGGTACACCGCCGTGGGAGATCTGGCCGGAAAGCGGAACAAAAAAGGAGAAGAACCATACCAGCAACAGGTATGTCCCGAATAACTTTTCTTTTTTCATGGTCGATCGGTCGTTAATGCAGCCATTCGTCCCCAAAATACATTATTTTTTGCTCATCCGGGATATTGCCGGTAATTAACGTACCCTTTCATTGAAAAAGACGCCGTTGGGTGCGATGCCGGTGGTGACGCTGTCCAGTAACACCCCTTCGGTGGTATAACGGTAAAGAATACCGGCACTGCTGAAATCGACCGCATCGGTGACGTAGATGATGTTGTTGACGGGATCGACATCCAGCCCGTAAAAGTTGCCACGGATGAGCGGCTCGTCGGGTACGGCGGGATGGGCTGCATCCACGGCATAGACCCCCGCTTTCTCTGCAAAAAGAATGGTCTTTCCTCTGTCCGCGGAGGCGAGACGGATCGGGTTGAAGTAATCTCCTTTCTGACCGATCACCAGGTCTTCCACAATGCGCAACGTGGAGAGATCGATCTTCTGCAGCCGCGAGTCGGTCTCTTCGACGACCTGGAAGTTCTGATCGTAGACCACCTTGCCTTTGCACAGTACCCACAGGTTACCTTCATTGTCCAGCGTCAGGTCGACAGGATTGTCGCCCGTATAAAGGGTGTCTTCTATGACATCATCCATGGCGTCAAGGATGAAGACCGTACTGTCATGCCCCCATCCGCCGCTGTTGGCCACGAACACAAAATTACCCACACGAGCCATCACTTCGGGACCCATCCCCACGGCAATGGAATCCACAATGGACAGGGAAGCTAGATCCAGGATGTAAACCTTACCGCCAAAGGCGCCGTTGGTAAGATATACCTTCTCATTTCCAAGGGGAAGAGTGTAACGGGGATAATCGCATCCCGTGATCGTTCCCAGTGATACGAAACTTTCCAGGTCGACCACCTCTACTTTGGCAGAATGGTTTACAACGATCAGCCCCATATTCCCCGCCACGGAGAACGACTGGACCACATCCCCCAGCGAACGTCCGTTGACAGCCTGGAAAATGTTGTTGATCACATAATTGGAGTCGAGGTCCAGATAGCTGATCGAACCGTTGTTGTTCATGAAACTCCCTTCGTTGATGACATAGGCACCGAAACGGTAACCGCTGTCCACAGGTCTGGGGGAATCTTCGGAACAGCCGGAAAGGAAAAACGATGTACCGGCTACCAGCAAAGAATAAAAGAACTTTTTCATGATCAAAAATGTTTAAAGGTTTAGGATGATGAACGTTATTTTCCGAAAAGGATATTTAGTTTCAGGAAGAAGGACCGTCCCGGCATGGGATAGGAACGGATCACCTCGTAATGGTTGTTGAAAAGGTTATGGGTTTCGGCCTGGAGGTGCCATGCCGTCTTTTTTTTCGGTAACCTGATGCCGGCAATGAGATCGGTGAGGGTATAGGGGGGCAGTGCATAATAGGGATTCCCGTCGGTAGTGGTATACCTGGTGCTGTAGTAGTGGAAGTATGTGCCCGTGAAGAAAATGCCCGCGTCGGCACGCAGGATGGCGGAAAGGGCATGGCGGGGCACATAACGGCTGGGATAACGGGGTCCGTCGGCCCGCTGCTCCGTGGCGCGGGTGTAATGATAGGTCACCGAGGCGGTCAGCCTGCGGCGCGGACGCGTCCATGAGAAACGCAGCGTGTTCTCCGCCCCGCGACTGATCATCTTTTCCACGTTCTCGGCTTTCCACAGGCCTTCCGCAGGGACCCACCGTATCTGGTCATGGAGGAGGGTGACGAAGAGATCGCTTTTCCAGCTGAGCTGCCAGGGGGTATCTTCCCGGCGCGGCAGCTGCAAGGTGTGACCAGCCACCGCCCCCCAGCCGTGTTCCGGGAGCAGGGAAGGATCGCCTCCCGGCACCCAGTAGCGGTCGTTGAGCGTCGGGAGACGGTACTTGCCGGAGAGATGGGCGTGAAGGGTGAGCAGACGGGGCCGTACCCTCCAGAGGATGCCGGCTTCCGCCTGCGGCGGGGGAAGGGTGCCCTCACGGAATGTCTGACGCAGCGTGACATCCAGCCGCCACCGCAGACGGTCGTACCTGGCCCCTCCGAAGATCTCGGCCACCCCCTCGTGCCTCCTCTCACCGTATTGCGATACACGGGCGGTGGTGTGACGTCCCGAGACCCCGGCGTCCAGGGAAAGATACCTGAAACCGGAGTAACGGTAGTAAGCCTCGGCCATCAGGGTCGAGGTGCGGAAACGGGAGTCGAGACGGTATTCGGGGGCGCCGGGCTCGCTCCTCTCGGTGAAGCGCATGTTCTCCAGGAACCAGGCGGCACGGAAGGCCAGCCGCGCTCCGGCCCACAGTTTGGCCAGCGAGGTGAAGGTGCGCAGGCTGCTGTCCCGTTGTTCCTGTGTGGAGGGCTGGTAGGAGCCCATGGGGGCCGGCAGCTCTTTCCTCTTTTTCTGCAGCCACAGTCCGCCCTGCCAGCTCCATCCTCTGCCCAGACGGGCAAAGCTGTTGTGGACCAGCCCTTCGTAGCAGTAACGGTTGTGTTCCAGAGGGGTCAGCGGGCTGCCCGGCCGCAGCTCGTCAGGGTAGGGATAATCGTTCCGTGCTCCCCGGGCGAAGAGATGCATCTTGTGTTGCATCCGGTCGTTGCCGCCGGCGAGGGTGAGCGAACCCTCGCCACTCAGGAAACTGCCCCCGCCCAGATGGGCGGCCGCGGAAAAGCCACGCTGCCAGCGAGGCAGGTTGTCCAGACTCACCGCCCCGCCCGCCGTGCCGCTGCCGTAAAGCGAGCCCGGCGCCCCCGCCGTCAGCGTCACCCGCTCGAACAGGGATGAGGCCACCTGCGACAGATCCGCCACCCCGCTCGTGAGCATGTTCACGGGAAAACCGTTCCACGTCACCTGCGTATGCGACGACGGTGCCCCCCGCAACGAGAGGGTCGTCAGAGAACCTGCACCCCCGTACCGCATCATCACCAGCGGCAGCTGACGCTCCAGCAACTCGCCCACACTCTCCCCGCCGCCGGGCAGCACCAGCGAAGTGTCCAGCATCACCGTACGCAGCATGCCCCTGTACTCCTCATAACGCGGAGCAACCACACGTACCCCCTCCAGCGTCACCGAAGTGTCAGGTACCTCACCGCGAACGGAAAGGAAAACCCACCAAAAGGGAAACAGAAAAAAAAGAAAACCTGTCCGATGAACCATACAGTGCAAGTTTCATGTTTAACCCGAACATTACACTTTTACAGACCCAGGCAGGTCTTCTGACTTTCTCCGTTCACGGGCGCCTTCCCACCTCTGAAAAAACAGGCAGTGGCCAAGAATGCCCGGGAACACATGATGGAGATCACAGCAGCGGGTACTGTCCAGGATTCTCACCTGGTTCCCTCTTATCCGGTGACGGGTACCGCCTCCGGATACCTGAGCCGTCACAAAGTAGGGGAATTTTCCTCAGGAAAAGAAATTTTTTTTGTCCGCTCCAACATGTAACTTTGTGAAAAGTGCACAAAACAAGGCAAACATGATCATCAGAAAATTTTCAACCGGTTTGTTCACAACAGGACACCTTCTTCCTTACCTGTTGGGAACCATGCTTCTTCTTCTGCCTGCCTGCCGGGGAGGGAGTGAAAGAAAGCTTTCCGCGGAAAGAGAGAGGACGGATGCTGACAAAGTAAAACAGGAATTCGTTCATGCCTGGAGAGGCTACATCCGGTATGCTGCCGGCTACGATGCTTTACAGCCCCTCTCGAAACAAGGCAGGAACTGGTACAGCCATTCGCTTCTGATGACGCCCGTCGATGCCTTCGACACCATGGTGCTGATGGGACTGGACGAAGAAAAGGAGGAGGCCAAGGAGATGATCTTCCGTGATCTTACCTTCGACCTTGATATGGAGGTCCAGCTTTTTGAGGTGACGATCCGTTTGCTGGGTGGGCTCCTTTCTGCCTATCAGTGGGACGGGGATTCCCGTTTCCTGGACCTGGCGACCGATCTGGGACGCCGTCTTCTTCCTGCCTTCCGTTCCCCCACCGGGATGCCTTACCGCATGGTCAACCTGCGTACCGGCGCCACAAAGGGCAAGATCAACAATCCGGCCGAGACAGGTACGCTCATCCTGGAGTTCGGCACCCTGAGCCGTCTTACGGGCGATACCGTGTATTATGAGACTGCCCGTCGTGCCCTGCAGGCCCTTTACGACCGCCGGTCGCCTCTCGGCCTCGTGGGCAGCGGCATCGATGTGGAGACGGGGGAGTGGACCAACACCGTCTCCCACATCGGCGGCGGTATCGACTCCTACCTGGAGTATCTGCTGAAAGCGGCCCTTCTCTTCGACGACGACACTTTCCTGGAGATGTACCGCACCAGCGTGGCAGCAGTGAACCGCTACCTGGCCGACACGGCCGGAGGGAGCCTCTGGTATGGCCAGGCAGATATGTTCACCGGCGAAAGGACCTCCACCTTTTACGGTGCCCTGGAAGCCTTTTTCCCTGCGGTCCTGTTGCTGAGCGGCGATACCGTCCGGGCCCGGTCCCTGCAGAACTCGAATTTCAGGATGTGGGAAATGGCAGGTATCGAACCCGAAAGGATCGACTACATGAAATGGACGATCACCTCCCCCGCCTACCTGCTTCGGCCCGAAAACATCGAATCGGCCTGGTATCTTTATCACGCTACCGGTGAGAGCCGCTACCGCGAAATGGGGGAGACCTACTACCGCTCGATCAGGGAATATTGCCGTACATCCGCAGGATATGCTTATCTCAAAGATGTCCGTACCAAAGAACAGGGAGATGACATGGAAAGCTTTTTCCTTGCCGAGACACTCAAATACCTCTACCTGCTCTTTGCTTCACCCGGTATGATCGATCTGGATGAGGTGGTCTTCAATACCGAGGCTCATCCCCTCAAAAAAGTCCGTTCATGAACCCACTGGCAAAATCGCGGAGATCCGGCGACAGGTCAGACCGCATCCAGTTATCTACGTAGATACCTACGTAGTCAACTACGTAGTAATGGTATTGTGAATAACGGATATAGTGTATATTACATGTATTTAGTTACAAGGAATGGGCATAAACTATCTGAAAACTCTGTTTTGTTTCATCGGATGGTGCTGGAACAGAACGGCGAAGGAGAGGAGAGCCTTGAAGGCATTTTCAATTACTAGTGTATAAGGAAAGAGGGAGAACGAATGGCGAAAAGAACGGTGCTGAAAGCCGAGCTGGAACGGCAAAGGGATGAGATCGCACGTCAGCGTAACGAGATCATCGAGAGCATTCAGTATGCGGGAATGATCCAGAAATCGCTGCTGCCGCGCACCAAGGTCCTGGAACCCTATTTTCCCGAGCATTTTCTGTTCTATCTGCCCAGGAACATTGTCAGCGGAGACTTCTACTGGTTCGTGCCGCGCGGCGAGCGTCTTTATTTTGCCGTTGCCGACTGTACGGGGCATGGTGTTCCGGGGGCCCTGATGAGCATCCTCGGCCTCTCTTTCCTCAATGAGATCATCACCTCCCGTGACCATCTGCCTGCCAACCGTATCCTCAACCTGCTGCGGGAGATGGTGATGAAAGCGCTCCACCAGACGGGCGATACCACAGAAGCCGCCGACGGCATGGACATCGCCCTGTGTATCTTCGACCGCTCCAACAGGGTGCTCCAATATGCCGGTGCCAACAACCCCCTATACATCATCAGGGAGGAGGTGGCTATCGAGTACAAACCCGACAGGATGCCCATCGGGATCAGCGGCATGGAAGAACAACCTTTCTCCAACCGTTATGTCGAATTGCGTCCAGGTGACTGGCTCTATCTCTTCACCGACGGATATGTCGACCAGTTCGGGGGCCCCCGCGGTAAAAAATACAAATACGATCCTTTCAAGGCCCTCCTGATCAAAATGGCCCGTGAACCCGCCTCCCGGCAAAAAGAACGAATCGAACAGGAATACCTCTCCTGGAAAGGCTCATACCCCCAGGTGGACGATATCCTCGTGATGGGCCTGAAGGTTCCGTGAAAATCACTATCTTGAGCTTCCTTTAGCTGTTCCTGACGTGATGAACGATACGATACAAAAGCAATGAAACTCCTTTCTTTCAGGATCCGAAACTTCCGCTCCATCGTCGATACGGGATGGCACAACCTCTCCCTGGACAACATCACTGGCCTGATCGGTCAGAACGAGTCGGGCAAGACATCCATCCTGGAGGCCCTCTACGGGTTCTACGACGGCCGTATCTCCGAAGATGTACTGCGCAGCGATCTCTCACTGCCTGCAGTGGCCTGTCGTTTCTCACTCGAGGGTGTGGACCTCGAAGAAGTCCTGGGAGAGAAGATCCTTCCTGACGGAGTGCTGGAACAAATACGGGAAGACCGCTCTGTCTGTCTGGAACGTGTCTGGAACGAGGATCTCTCCAGTCGCATCCTTCTGGGCGGAGAGAAAGTGATCGCTCTTTTTGATGAACACGATGCCCGGATGCAGGCCAGGGAAACGCAGATCCTTGACCGCCTGGAAGAGGTGCTGGAAAAAAAAGCAGCAGCCATCGAAGTGTTCCGTAATGCGGAGAAAGAGCGGTTGGCGGCGGAAAAAAACCTGGAAGACCTGAAGGCATCCCTCAGCGAGATCTCCCGTGCCCTTAAAAGTGTCAAAGGTACCCAAGCCGGGAAAAAAGGAGAGGAACAGGTAGCTCGGATGAAGAAAAAAGTGGCGGATGCCAAGGACAGGCTGCAGAAACTCACCAAAGAAGCCCGACACCACAACCAGACCATCCAGGAGGTGAGCGAAGAGGCCCGCCTCGCCGAACAGGCCCGGGATCTGTGGAACGAATACCAGGAAGTGGAAAGGGAACTCGATCATACCTTCCGCAGGCTCACCACCTTGCAGCGCCTCTTCGACCACGCTGTCACGGAAAAAGAGAAAAGAGCAGTCCGGCTTGAGCTCGACACGGTCAACGACCGCTATCTCAAACTGCTGAAAGAAAGGGACCTGGCCAGGGAAAGAGCCATCAAGAAAAGATACCTGGCCTATAAAGTGCTCGAAGGATATCCGGTAGCTACGGCCGAAAAAGAAGTGGAAAGGGAACGTCCCCACCTCGACCCCTACTATTCCCGTCTGGAGGCGGGCAATGCCCTCTTTGAACACATCCCGGAATTCGTTTTTTTCGAGGATTTCAGCAGCCTCCTACCGAACCGGATCGATCTGGAGGATATCCTCAGTGGCGACCGCAGTGTCGAAGGCTACAAAGCCGCTAAGAACTTCCTCCAGGTGGCCGGCCTCGATGAGGAGTTTTTCCGCGAGACCAACAGCCGCATCCTGAAACAGAAGATCGAACGCCTCAACCGCGAGCTGACGGTCGACTTCCAGGATTTCTGGCAGCAACGCATAGGACGACACAACAAGATCTCCCTCAATTTCGAGCTGGAACATTACGATCATACCCATCCTGAAAAAAGTGGCTACCCGTACATAGAGTTCTGGGTCAAGGACCGTCAGGAGCGACTTTATCCCAAACAGCGCAGCCGTGGGGTGCGCTGGTTCCTCTCTTTCTATCTGGAACTGAAGGCCGCCGTCTCCCAGCGCGATTTCCGGGGCAAGGTGCTGCTCATCGATGAGCCGGGCCTCAGCCTCCATGCCCGTGCCCAGGAAGATGTGCTCAAAGTGTTCGAACATATCAAGGAGAAGATCCAGATCGTTTATACCACACATTCGCCCCATCTGATCGATATCCGCAAGCTGTATCGTTTGCTGGCGGTCCAGCGGTCGTCCGACGATGTGGAGAACAGCGAGACGGTGGTCTTCGATGCCAAATCGCTCACCTCCGCTTCGGCCGACACCCTCTCACCGGTCTATACCCTCATGGGTTCGCGCCTTTCCGAGCAACAGTTCATCCAAAAAAAGAACAATGTCATCCTGGAAGACCTCACCAACTACTACTATTTTTCCGCCTTCCATTCGCTGCTCGGCTATCCTGAAGAGGTTTTTTTCCTGCCGGCCACCGATGTATCCAACGTCGAGACCCTCGTCAACCTCCTGATGGGATGGGGGCTTGAGTTCATCGTAGTCACCGATGCCAGTACGGAAGGGAAACGCACTTATGAGGAACTGAAGAAGAACATTTTCTGGAATAATGATGAAGCGGCCTCGGCCAAAATGGTCAAAATGGAGTTCCCCGCCGTGGAGGATCTTTTCTCTACGCTCGATTTCAAGAAATACGTCCTTCACCAGCGTATCGGCATCCCGGAGAGCAACAGTGAATATGTCATCGACAACCAGCTCTCACGTACCCTGCTTGCCTCCAATTTCATGAAGACGGCTGCCGGCATGAAGATCACCGATCTGGATGAGGAGACACGGGAAAACATCGAAAGGGTTTTTCAGGCCATTGATGAACGTCTCAGGAGTACACGGAGCTCATAAAAAGAGGGTGTTCTGAAGGAAGAGCCCGATTATTGATTAAATTTGCGGGAAACCAAAGCGACGACGATGGCATCCGTCTTTTCGGAAAAATGGATCTGGATCACAGGGGCATCCTCCGGCATTGGGCGGGGTCTGGCTCTGGAGCTGGCGCGGCGGGGAGCCTGGCTTGTGCTTTCTTCCCGCAACCGGGAGAAGCTCGAGGTACTTCGCAGGGAGACCGCCCTGGACGAAGAACACTGTCTTGTGGTACCGCTGGATGTGAGCGATACTGCTGCCGTACAGCAGGCTGCCGTCGAAGTGCTTCGGCAGATACCCCGACTGGACTACCTCTTCAATAATGCCGGTGTGAGCCAGCGCGGCCTTATCCGCGACACCTCCCTCGAGGTGGACAGAAAGATCATGGAGATCAACTATTTCGGTGCGATCGCCCTCACCAAGGCCGTGCTCCCCGCCATGATCCGGCAGGGGGGAGGACATGTGGTGGTCACCAGCTCCATCGTGGGCAAGTTCGGATTTCCTTTACGTTCGGCCTATGCCGCCTCCAAGCATGCCCTTCACGGTTTCTTCGAGACACTCCTCGTCGAGGAGAAAAAAAGCGGTATCGCCGTCACCCTCCTCGTCCCGGGGCATATCGTTACCGACGTCTCCATCAATGCGCTCACGGCCACCGGCGAACGCTACGGTAAAATGGATCCCGGTCAGGCCCGCGGCATGAGCGTGGAGAAGGCCGTCCAAAAAATACTCAGAGGGGTGGCCAAAAAGAAAAGGGAGATCGTCGTGGGCAAGGCGGATTCCTGGTCGGTGTACCTGAAAAAATATTTCCCCGGCCTCTTTTTCAGGTTGGCCGGACGTGTGAGTCCTGTTTGACCCCAAAAAGTTCTGACAGGTGAAAAGGATCATATTCGGAGGCATTCAGCAGGTAGGCATCGGGGTCCACGACCTGAAGGAAGCGTGGGCCTGGTACAGAAAAGTGTTCGGCGTCGATATCCGTATCTTTGAGGATGAGGCGGTGGCCGAGCTCATGCTGCCCTATACGGGAGGCAAGCCCCGGCGCCGGCATGCAGCCATGGCCCTGAACCTCGAAGGGGGTGGTGGCTTTGAGATCTGGCAGTACAAGGACCGGGAGCCGAAAGCCCCGGAAAAACGACCCCTTCTGGGCGACCTGGGGATCAACATCGTCAAGGTCAAAAGCAAGGATGTCCCCTCCGCCTACCGGCATTTCATGAAAATGGGACTCAACATGCCCGGAGGACTGCGGAAGGACCCGTTGGGTCAGGACGTATTTTATATTCAGGACCCCTGGGAGAACCTCTTCGAGGTCGTGCCGGGCCGCGGATGGTTCCGGAACGAGAAAAAATATACCGGTGCCGCCTATGGTGCCATCATCGGAGTGTCCGAGATGGAGCGCTCCCTCCGTTTCTACCGGGAGATCCTGCGTTTCGATACGGTTGTGTACGACAGGGAAGGGCTCTTCGACGACTTCTCCGTGCTGCCCGGAGGTGAACATCCCGTCAGAAGGGTGCTGCTGGAACAAAGCAAAGGACCCCTGGGCATCTTCAGCAGGGTTTTCGGGCCGGCCCAGCTGGAGCTGGTGCAGGTGAAGGGCCGGAAACCCGAAAAGATCTTTGACGGCCGTTACTGGGGCGACCTCGGCTTTATCCATCTCTGTTTCGATGTCAACGGTATGGAAGCCCTCCGCGAACTGTGCAGGGAAAAAGGATATCCTTTCACCGTCGACAGCATGAAAGCCACCCGCGACAACAGCTTCGACATGGGAGAAGCTGCCGGTCATTTTGCCTATGTCGAAGACCCCGACGGCACACTCATCGAGTTCGTCGAAGCTCATCGCCTGCCCATCATCAAAAAGATCGGCTGGTACATCGACCTGCGCAAGAGGGATCCCGAAAAATCCCTCCCCGACTGGCTGCTCAAAGCCTTGCGGTTCAACCGCGTACGCGATAAAAAGAAAAAATCTTGACCCCTACGGCCGGTTGTGACGGATAAAATCCAGAATCTTCTTGAAAAGAAGTACCTTTTCCGGCATATCATGCTTTTTGTAGGAGAAGATGAGGTTGTTCACCATCCTGCCGATCGTCTCAAAGGGTGAACACGGAAGATAATACTGCGGCTCCAGCGGGGTGTCATTGAGTTGTTTGAGGTATTGTTCGATCTCGCGAAGCCCCAGTACGGCCCCTTTCTGGACCATCGAGATGTAAAAAAGGATATCCTCGGGGCCGTTGACCGGCTTGCCGGATTCGATCACATATGGATCCACGTATGCCAGGATGAACTGTCCGGGCAGGTTGACACCCCGGATGGGCAAGCCCAGCTTGCGGGCGATCTCTTCATAGATCACGGCAATGGAGACAGGATTGCCTTTGCCGCTGTCCAGGACCACGTTGATGAAATTGTTCTGGGGAGAAAAGTAATCCCCCCGGTTGGGCCCGATCTGGTAAAGATCGTACAACACATGGTTGAAGATCCTCACCTTTTCCAGGGCCGTGAGCTTGTCATGCAGTTCGATCCAGATATCTTTCCGGATGCGCTCGATCTTCTCCTCAATAGGGCCGAAAGGAAGATTGGGATACTGCACACGGGCGACCAGATAGGCGCCCCTGAGCAGATCGGGATCGTCCGAATGCATCCACCGGTAAAGGTCTTCCTGCAAAGTGTTGAACTGAATGCTCTGGATGATCGATTCCAGGCGTTCCTGGACCATGTCGCTGAATGAGATCTCCCATTCTTTCTCAAGATGGGGGATGGCCTCCTCGCCGATGTCGATAAGGTACTTCGAGACCTCTTCGAACACCGTGAGATCGGGATCATCCAGCAACTGGATGAGTGCCTTTATCCTGTTGCTGTCCTTTCTCCTTTCCATGGTCAAGACGTTAATTTGTTCAACACGTACAAGATCAGCCTTTCCATCAGTTTGCTGTAGTCGTCCAGGGCTTCTCCTGTGACCCTGTTGGCGATGATGGCACACAGGGTGACGGCGCGGTGTCCCAGCAGCCTAGAGAGCCCATAGACGGCCGAACTTTCCATCTCATAGTTGGTGATCCTGCGTCCGTCCGGAGCGACGAACGCGCCTATGCGGGCGTTCATGTCGGGAACGGCCGTGGCCAGCCGCAAAGAACGCCCCTGCGGGCCGTAAAAGCCCGGTGCCGAAAGCGTGATGCCTTCCATGACCTCTTCACCTGCCATCTGGTCGGCCAAAGCATCATCAGCATCGAACACATACAACCTGTTCCAAATTTCGGGCCATTCCAGTTTTTCTGTCAGCTGTTTTGCCAGGTGGAAATCGGCATGAGCAGCCGTATCACGGTAGAAATGCATCAGCCCGTCCAGCCCCACCGCTTTCCTGGTAAGCAGGAAGGTGTTGACAGGTACATCCCGTTGCAGCGAACCGGAAGTGCCGATACGGACGATACGCATCGAGACGGGCAGTGACCGCGGACGGCGCGTGGAGAAATCAATGTTTTTCAGCGCATCCAGCTCGTTCAGTACGATGTCGATGTTGTCGGTGCCGATGCCGGTGGCAAGGACCGTGATGCGATGCCCCTTGTACCAGCCCGTATGAGTGATGAACTCCCTGTTCCTCCGTTGAAGCTCGATCCTGTCAAAAAAAGCGGAAACCATCGACACACGCCCTGGATCCCCCACCAGGATCACCGTGTCGGCCACCTCTTCGGGACGCAGCCGGAGATGGTAGATGCTGCCGTCCTCCTCGATGATAAGTTCCGAATCCCTGATCGCTCCTGCCATAGCCTTGCTCCGTTTTCCACTGCCCTCGTTCCCGTTGCCCTTGAGGATCATGGCAGCTTAATGAAAAGGTAAAGTTAACCAAAAATCTTTTTTCTTATCTGCACATCCTCCCGGAAACGATTTTCATATTGTTACGGGAGGAATTAACTTTGCATACGGAAAAGCTTACGACCATGATACAACGTGTACAGACCCTTTACCTTCTCGGTTCGCTCGTCCTGATCGTGCTGATGTTCTTTTATCCTTATGCAGCCTTCATCGATCCTTCGGCAGTCACCTACGTCTTTGATTTCTCGGGTATCCATGCGGAAGGGGGAGAGGAACTGTTGCAAGGGGTTCTTCCTCTGCAGATCCTGCTCGGGGTCGTGGCGGTGCTCCATCCGGTGGTGATCTTCCTTTTCCGGAACAGAACCCTTCAGATGCGTCTCACCATCTTCAACATGCTGCTGATGGCCGGTATCCTGATTCTGGCAGGTTGGTATATCTACTATGCTGTGAAGGAATGGGAGATGCAGGTGCTTTTCCGCGTCTCGCTCCTTTTTCCGCTGATGGCCATCCTGCTCAGCTGGCTGGCGTTCCGGAACATCCTGAAAGATGAACTGCTGGTACGGTCAGCCGACCGCATCAGATGATGGTGAGGTGTTCCTCGTCGGTGATCTTCTCGCAATAATGACACTTGAGCCGCAAAGGCTTTTTTGAAATGATCCGGAAACGGGTGCGTATCGGCTCGTGGTTGGTGACGCATGCCGGGTTGAAACATTTGACGATCCCCTCGATCTCGTCGGGGATGGTGAGCTGGTGCTTCTCCACCACCTCATAATCGCGGATGATGTTGAGCCGTGCTGCCGGTGCTACCAGCGCGATCTTGTTGATCTCCTGCTCGGTGAAATAGATGTCGGAGACCTTGATGATCCCTTTCTTGCCGAACTTCTTGCTTTCCAGGTTGGTGCCAAAGGTGATCTGTGTGGTGATCGCCTCCAGACCCAGGATGTTGATCACCGAGAAAAGCGAACCGGCGGGAATGTGGTCGATCACCGTACCGTTCTTGATGGCACTGACACTGAGATGTTTTACTTCGCCCATGGTTCCACGCATTAGATCTTACCCAGGATCGCGGCTATGATGGCCTGACGAACAAAGACACCGTTGAGAGCCTGCTCAAAATAATAGGCTTTGGGGTTGTTGTCCACGTCGCTCTCGATCTCGTTCACGCGGGGCAGCGGATGCAGAATGCGCAGGTTGTCTTTCGTGTTCTCCAGCATCTCGTTGCGAAGAACATAAATGTTCTTCACTTTTTCATACTCCAACGGATCCGAAAAACGTTCCCGCTGCACCCGTGTCATGTAAACAATGTCGGCGCGGGAGATGATGTCGGTGAAATCGTCGTGTTCGTAATATTTCAGCCCCTTTCTTTCCAGGATCATCTTGTATTCGTCCGGCATACGCAATTCGACGGGCGAGATGAAATTGAAGGTGGTGTTGTAGTTGGACAGGGCGATCAGAAGGGAATGGACCGTCCGGCCGTATTTCAGGTCGCCCACCAGGAAGATATTGAGCCCGTCCAGGGTGCCCTGTGTCTTGCGGATCGAGTACAGGTCGAGGAGTGTCTGGGTAGGATGCTGGTTGGCGCCGTCACCGGCGTTGATGATGGGTACGGGAGAGACCTCACTGGCATACCGTGCGCTTCCTTCCAGCGAATGACGCATCACGATCAGATCGCTGTAGTTGCTTACCGTCAGGATGGTGTCCTTGAGCGATTCACCTTTGGTGACACTCGAACTGCCGGCATCCGCAAAACCGATGATACGGCCTCCCATCCTTTTTACCGCGCTTTCGAAACTGAGACGGGTGCGCGTGGAAGGCTCGAAGAAAAGCGCGGCAACGACCTTGTCGGAAAGAAGACCTGCCGGAGGGGATTGTTCAAAACGTGATGCTGCCTCCAGCACGAACTCAATCTCTTCGGGAGTGTAGTCGTTGATGGAGACGAGACTTTTGTTCTTCAGCGAGCTCATCGGATACCGGATATGAACGTCATAAAGATACAAAAAATTAAAGGACGTGGGTGGTCACTCCTTCCTGACGTTCCAGCCTTTCACGTATCCTGGACAGGTCCGACAACGGAAGCGTGACCGTGATACGGCACTTTTCGGAAAACTCCTGTTCACGGATCTTTAACTTCTCACGGTCGATCACCTGCATCACACGGTCCAGATGTTCGTAACCGAAAAGGATCATCAGATCTTGTTCCACCAGATGCAGGACTTTGCCTGCGTTCTTCAGTGCTTCGGCCGCTGCTCGTTTGTATGCATTGTGAAGGCCGCCTGTGCCCAGTAGGATGCCTCCGAAATAACGCACCACGACCACCCCAGCCTCGTAGACACCGGCTGAGAGCAGTTGTTCGTATATGGGCCTGCCCGCCGTCCCGGCAGGTTCACCGTCATCACTGTAACGATAGGCCCCGGAGGCGGGAGAGAGTCTGTAGGCCCAGCAATGGTGCCGTGCCCCGTGATGTGCCCGCCGCAACAGTGCCAGTTCATGTTCAAACTCTTCCACACTTCTTGCCGGAAAAGCATAGGAGAGAAAACGGCTCCCACGGTCACGAAAGATCCCTTCCCCGCGTCCCCCAACCGTATAATAACGATCGTCACTATCTTTCATCTCCCTGTGATCAGCAGTTCCACGCAAATATATACCATCCTTGGCTGTATGGTGCGGAACGTTGCATGTAATTTTCATATTTTTTCCTATAATTGCGAAGCGAACCTAAAATGTTTTAGAACGAGAAGAAGAGAACAGCAGACGGATCGTGAAAAAAATCTCACTCAGTGATATCGCCCGTGAACTGGGAGTTTCCAAGACCCTGGTCTCTCTGGTGCTCAATGGCCGGGGGGATGAGGTGGGGATCAGCAAAGAGACCCAACGCAGGGTGGTGGAGATGGCTGAAAAAATGAACTACAAGCCCAATCTGGTGGCCCGTGGGTTGCGGCTGGGTGCTTCGAAGACCATCGGCCTGATCGTACCGAACATCGCAAACCCTTTTTTCGCCCGTATCGCACGGGTCATAGAAGATGAATCCGACCGGTACGGATATCGTGTTATGTCAGTGAGCTCCGATGAAAAACCGGACAAAGAAATGGGGCTCATCAAGGTGCTGCTGGAACGTCAGATCGACGGTCTCATTATGGCCACCTGCCTCAAAGAGAGAAAGGAAATACGGGCACTCCAGGACGACAGGATCCCGTTCGTCCTGATCGACAGACATTTCCCTCAGATGAAGACCAACTATGTGGTGGTCGACAACCGGTTGGGGGCCTATCAGGTGGTCGACCACCTTGTCCGTCAGGGATATCGCCGTATCGGTCTGCTCAGGATCTCACCCTCTTATCTGATGCCCATCCGTATGCGTTACGAGGGGTATCGCGATGCTCTGAAAGAACACGGAATACGGTACGATAAAAGACTTGTCAAGGAGATCCCCTTTGATTCCATTGAGGAGGACATGGAACAGTCCCTGTTGGAACTCCTGAAACGTCCCGTGAACGCTGAAGCTCTCTTCTTCCTCAATAACGACCTGACCGTGGCCGGTCTCAACGTGATCAAAAAAATCGGTCTGAGGATCCCGCAGGATGTAGCCATTGTCAGTTTTGATGATCTGTTGCTCTTCAGGCTGCTCTATCCCTCGATCACTGCAGTCGCCCAGCCCTGGAAAGAAATGGCCCGGGAGGCTGTCAGGATCCTGATGAAAGAGATCCAGGCAGCTGACAAACCCGTGGAAAAAGAACAGATCATCCTTCCGCCTGAAGTGCGTATCCGGAAATCTTCCGAACCTTTGTAACCGTGTTTTTCAGAGGATGATGAGTAGATTAAGGAACATTCGTTTTTATCTGTTCGCGGTGCCGAGCATCGTTTCTCTGTTTTTCTGCTCCTGCGGGAGGGAACATCTTATCCGGGATGCAGCGTACCGTCATGAGACGGAAAGGGAGTTCCGGGAGGTGCGTCAGCTGGCCCGGCAGAGGAAAGAGGCCTTGTTCGGCGTGCTGGAGAGGCACCTGACCACGGCCCAGAAAGAAGGGCTTATGTTCCTCTATGCCTATATGCCGCTCAGCGATCTGGCCGATTACGACGGCGAATATTTTCTTCGGCAGGTACAGGCTGCACTGCGGGCGCGCGGGGAGATGCCCTGGGGAAACAGCATCCCGGAGGAGATCTTCCTGCATTATGTTCTCCCGCCACGTGTCAACAACGAGAATCTGGACACTTTCCGCCAGGTCTTTTATGACGAGCTTAAGGCGCGTGTTGCGGGACTTGATCTGGAAGAGGCGGTCCTGGAAATCAATCACTGGTGCCATGAGAAAGTCTCTTACCAGCCTGCCGACATACGCACCTCCTCACCCCTGAACACCGTGAAAAATGCCAGGGGACGTTGCGGGGAGGAATCGACCTTCACGGTGGCCGCCCTGCGTACCCTCGCCATTCCGGCGCGTCAGGTCTATGTCCCCCGCTGGGCCCATACCGACGACAACCATGCCTGGGTGGAAGTATGGGTGAACGGCCAGTGGAGGTTCCTGGGGGCCTGTGAACCCGATCCGGCCCTCGATATGGGGTGGTTCGCCGGACCGGCCTCCCGGGCCATGCTGATACATACCAAAGCCTTTGGCGCATACCACGGTAACGAACCCTTGGTAAGACGTGAGAAAAAATACGCTGAGATCAACTGTCTGCACCGTTATGCCGATACCCGAAAGATCATGGTGAAGGTGGTCGATGATCAGCAAAACCCCCTGCCGGGAGCAGTCGTCTCCTTCCGCCTATACAACTATGCGGAGTTCTATCCGCTGGCTTCCCTGACCGCAGGCGATGAGGGAACCGTCTCTTTCGAGACGGGCTACGGCGACCTGCTGGTGTGGGTATCCCACAATGATCATTATGCTTTTGACAGAATGGAGGCCACTCAGGATACCCTTCTACTGATACCCTCCAGAAGCGGAAATGATACCTTTACGATCGACTTTGATATGATCCCGCCTCCGGAAAAGAAAAGAACCGTACAGGTGGATGAAGAAGCAAGCCGCCGAAACGCGCTTCGTCTTCGTCAGGAGGATTCGATACGAATGGCATATATCGAAACGTTCTTCGATACGACAGAAGCCATCTCATGGGCAGTGGATCACGGTTATCCGCCCTCGCCGACCGCATCCTTCCTGGTGAAGAGCATGGGGAACCATCCTGTGATCACTGCTTTTCTGGAGAAGGTGCCCGATACGTTGCGTTGGCAAGCCCTCCTGCTCCTGGCAAACGTCTCTGACAAAGACCTGCGGGATATCACACCGGAGGTGCTCGAGGACCATCTGCTGCATGCACCTCCCCGTAACGGAGATAGCGCTTTTTACGGAAAATACCTTCTCTCTCCGCGTGTGGACAATGAGTTGCTGGTCCCATACCGTGCTTTTTTCCTGAACAACATCCCGCGTGAACAGCAAAAAGCATGGAAAAACGATCCGGAGAAGCTGGCTGCTCATCTCGTCACTAGAATCCATCTGGTGGAGGAGGCCAACTATTATCATGTCCCTCTCACGCCACGGGGGTCCTGGGAACTGGGAATGTCAGACCTTCATTCCCTGCAGATCCTCCTGGTAGCCGTATGCCGGACGCTGGGTGTCCCGGCTTATCTGGACAAGACGCGCGAGGTGGTACGCTATCATGACCGGAGTGGGTGGCACGATCTCTTTTTTCCGGGAGAGGACAAGCTTCCCGGCCTTACGGCTTTTCTCACCCTGTCCGGGGAGACCGACGCCGAATACGCCGTGCACTTTACGCTGGCCCGTTATCATCAAGGGAACTTCAGAACCATGGATTTCCCTTTCATGATGAAGGCTTCCCGCTTCCATGATCATCCGATGGACCCGGGTCATTACCTGTTGGTAACAGGCAAGCGACTGAAGAATGGATGTGTGATGAGCAGAATGAAGGTCTTTTCATTGGAGGAAGGAGAGAGAGCCACAGTGCCACTTCTTTTCCGCGAAGATCTTCCCCCTATACGCCCTCTCGGCAGGCTGCCTCAGGGTCTTCTTCAGACATGTGAAGGTGAACAGGTTCCCCTTGCTTCCCTGTTCCGCCCCGAAGGAGCCCTTCTGTGCTGGGTCGACCTGCGTCATGAACCCAGCAGACATGTGCTGAACGAACTGCCCGGGATCCTCAGCAGTCTCGACGGCTGGAAAGGAGATGTCTGTCTCATTCTGAACGGCAGGGAAGGGGAAGAGGGTGACCTGCCTGCCTCGATCCCCCCGGAAGTACGGATCCTTACCGATCCTTCAGCGGCACTGCTGGGGAAGCTGCTCAAGGATCTCGGAAAAGAGGCGCCCCCAGATTACCCCGTCGTGATAGTAACGGATGGAGAGGGAATCGTGTACGACCTGATGACAGGATACCGTATCAGCCTCGCTGAGCGGATCGTGCGAACTACGGAAACAATACTTAACCAACATAGAAGCTGATGAATACCGGACGTCTTTACTTTGCTGCCTTTTTATGGGGTTTCTTTTTTTGGATGGTGGGTTGCAGCCAACCTTCGGTGCAGGAAGAGGACCTGACACGCTGGGTGGATCCTTTCATTGGCACCGGCGGCCATGGCCATACCTATCCGGGGGCGGTGTTGCCTTTCGGCGGAGTGCAGCTGAGCCCTGACAACGGACGTAGTGGCTGGGACTGGTGCTCAGGATACCACATCACCGATTCGGTCATCGCCGGCTTCAGCCATCTCCATCTCAGCGGTACAGGCATCGGCGACCTGTGTGACATCCTGGTCCTGCCTGCGCAGGGACCTTTTGATGATGACACCACAGAGGAAGGACAGAATTTCATGCGTCCCCACTGGTCGCTTTTCTCCCATGCCACGGAACATGCAGAACCGGGATATTACTCGGTGTTCCTGGAGAAACCGGGGGTGCTGGCCGAACTCACCGTGACGGAAAGGGCAGGTTTTCATCGTTATACTTTTCAGAAGAAAGGAGAACCGGCCGTGGTCTTTGATCTCGGGTTCCATATTAATTGGGATCATCCTACCGAGACCTCCATCCGGGTGGACAGTACGGGCCTGGTGACAGGATGGCGCTTCTCGCGGGGATGGGCACGCGACCAGCGGGTCTTCTTTGCGGCACGTTTTTCACGACCTTTCCGGCGTTTCGTGCCTGTGAAGGATGGCAGAAAAACCGAAGGCGACAGCATCAGTGGGCAGAACGTCCAGGGAATCTTCTTTTTCGGGGACAGCAATGTACCTCTTCTGCTCAAGGTGGGCATCTCCTCGGCCGATGTGGCAGGAGCCGTCGCCAGCATGGAAGAAATCCCGGACTGGGACTTCGATGCGGTACGGCGGAAGGCACACGACATCTGGCAGAAGGAACTCTCCAGAATACGGGTGGAGACCGAAGATACCAGCCTGAAGAAGATCTTCTATACTTCCCTCTACCATACCCTTTTGTCTCCTTTTCTCTATTCCGACCCGAACGGCAATTACAAAGGGGCCGACGACCGTATCCACAACAGCGGCAACCACCGGCGTTATACTGTCTACTCCCTCTGGGATACCTACCGGGCTGAACATCCCCTGCTGACCCTGATCGAACAGGACAAGTTGCCGGATATCCTTGCCTCGATGATGGACTTTTATAAAGAATACGGCCTGTTACCGGTATGGGCCCTTACCGGCAATGAGACCAATACGATGGTGGGCTACCATGCGGTGCCGGTTTTGGCTGATGCCTATGCCAAAGGACTTCTGCCCCTCGATCCCGAAGAGGTGTTCGAGGCCATGAAAAAATCTTCCATGACCGACCTCAAGGGCCTCAAATGGGTGAAAGAGAAAGGTTACATCCCGGCCGATAAGGAACGACATTCTGTTTCCAAAGGCCTGGAATATGCCATTGACGACTGGTGCATTGCCGATATGGCCCGCAGACTGGGGAAGAAAGAGGACGAAGCTTATTATCGCAGGAGAGCTGCATATTACCGCAACTATTTCGATCCGTCGACCCGTTTCATGCGGGGCCGCATGTCGGATGGCAGTTGGCGGACCCCCTTCGATCCCCGCTATTCCAGCCATGAGAGTTTCGATTACACGGAAGGAAATGCCTGGCAATATACCTGGCTGGTACCCCACGATGTGGAAGGGTTGATCCGCCTGATGGGTGGACGGGAGGCTTTCATTGCCAAGCTCGACAGTCTCTTCTCCCTGAATGAGCCCGTGACCGGTGAGCAGGCATCCCCTGACATCTCCGGTCTGATCGGTCAGTATGCCCATGGTAACGAACCCAGCCATCACATTGCTTATATGTATGTTTATGCCGGAGCCCCGTGGAAGACCCAGGAACGGGTGGATACCATCCTGCGATCGCTCTATTTTGCCGACCCCAACGGACTCAGCGGTAACGAAGACTGCGGACAGATGTCCGCCTGGTTCGTATTGAGCAGCATCGGTTTCTACCAGGAAAATCCCGCCGACGGGAATTACGTGCTGGGTCGCCCTCTCTTCGACAAAGTGGTCATTACCACCGGAAAAGGAAACACTTTTACCGTTCTTGTCGGGAACAACTCGCCCCGGAACAAGTATATAAAAAGTGTCAAACTCAACGGAACCACCCTCGCCCGTACATATCTCACTTTCCAGGAGATCGACCAGGGTGGTGTCCTGGAAGTGGAAATGTCCCCGGTGCCTGTAAAGTCCTGGGGGAGTGATCCGTCATGGGCCCCTCCCTCCATGACCCCCCTTTCAGAAGAGAAGGAACAATAAAATGATCATATCAAAGGGAAAGGATTGTAAAAGGGTTGGTAACTTTCGGTACCATAGCGGATTATACTCGTTCTTTGTGTTCTCTCACTACAAAAGGGAAAGAAAGAAATAAAAAATATTGTTATTTTTTGTATGGTTATTTATTTTGTTTATTTTTAAGAGCTTAAAAATCGGGTCCTCCTAGATCGGGTTTTAAGTTTATTTTGTTTTTCATTGTTCATTTCTAAATAATTAATAAGATAATGGTAGAACTTGAACTGACCGAAGAAAAAAAGGATGAGATGGTCCGTTTCTACGAAGAGGAGCTTGAACGAACCGTTCAGCGTCTTCGTCATATCACGGATATGCTGAGATCCCTCAACCCGGCGTCGGAACATCTGAAGATGAAGGAACTGGAAGGGTTCCTGTCCGACGGTTCAGGAGCCACGCTGAGGAAAAGTGCAAAAAAGAAAAGAACCCGTAAAGGGAAGCCCGGTCCCAAAGGGGTGTGGACCAACTACATTCTTAAAAGACTACGTCAGGTCCAGCGACCCATTACATATGAGGACTTGATCAAGGACGCTATGCTCGCCTTCAACAAGACCAAGGAAGAGGCTGACAAGGTACGCCAGGCCATCATGAACAGTGCCTTCCGGCTCAGAAAGAAACAGGGCAAAGTGTTGACCTATCGCAAACCCGGATCCAAAGAGAAATTCATCGGCCTTCGGAAATGGTTCGACGAGTCGGGAGAGCTGCTGGAAGAATACAAAAAGAAACTTCTGGACTGAAGAACTGTTCAAAGAATCCGGGAAAGCGGCGGGATCTCCCTGCCGTTTTTTTTGACATAGGGTATCTTTACTGTCATGAAAAGATCGAAAGATTTTTGGGGACTGTTTTTGTTGTTCCTGATCCCCCTGTTCACTGGGTGTGGTGAAAAGAACACTTCCGGTCCGGGCTCGGTCCGGGAGGTCGATCCCTTCATTGGCACTGCCCGTTTCGGGAACACCTTTCCGGGGGCGGTGATCCCTTTTGGTTTTGTCCAGCTCTCTCCGGACACGCCCCACGGTTCGTTCGGAGGTTATGCATGGGAGGACAGGGTGATCCTGGGTTTCAGTCATACCCACATGACCGGTGGCGGGGCAGGGGAGATGCGGGATGTGCTGGTCATGCCGGGGACGGACCATATCCACATCCGTCCCGGTACAGGTCACGGTGACGGCTATGCCTCTCCCTTTGACAAGAAAAGCGAACAAGCCTCCCCGGGTTACTACCGCGTGACCCTCGATCAGGGACCTGTCACGGCCGAGCTCACCGTCACCCCACATGCCGGCATCCATCGTTATACTTTCCCGGAAACACGGGAGGCCAACATCCTCATCGACCTTCATCACGGAGCACAAGCCACCGAAAGCTATCTGCGCTTTGTGAGCGATACGGAGATCGAAGGATACCGTTTCTCTTCCGGATGGGTGAAGAAGAGCCGCATCTATTTCGTGATACGTTTTTCCAGGCCTTTCGAATACGGGGTGATCGCCCGCCACGGTCGTTATGTCAACGGCCGGGACCGGGCGCGTGGCGACGATCTGCAGGCCGTGGTCACCTTCTCCACCCACGAGGGGGAGCGTATCATGATGAAAGTGGCCCTTTCCGCCGTCAGCATCCGGGGGGCGCGAAAGAACATGGCACGCGAAGCTTCGTCATGGGATTTCGAGGACTACCGCCGCCGGGCAGAAGAGCTCTGGCAGCAACAGCTGCAGCGCATCTCCCTCGAAGGTGCCACACCCAAACAACGCCGCATCTTTTATACCGCCCTCTACCATACCATGATCGCCCCTTATCTCTATATGGATGTAACCCACCGTTATCGCGGCATGGACGATCAGATACACAAAGCCTGCAACTTTGAGAATTATACCTATTTCTCGCTGTGGGACACTTTCCGGGCTTTGCACCCCTGGTTCACCCTTTTCCTTCCCGAAAAGAACATGCAGTTCCTCCGTTCCCTCGTCAGAAAGGGAGAAGAATACGGCACTCTGCCCAAATGGGAGCTCTACGGCAACGATACCAGATGCATGATCGGCTATCCGGCTGTGGCCCTGCTGGCTGATGCCATGGTCAAAGGTGATACCTCTTTTGACCTCCGGGAAGCCTATCGTCTGGCTGTCCGTACCGCCATGCAGGACAGCGAAGGTCTTGGTGCTTACAGACAACTGGGTTATGTCCCTGCCGACGAGACCGACCAGTCGGTCTCCCGTACACTGGAATATGCTTACGGCGACTGGTGCATCGCCCGGATGGCCGGCCTGCTGGGTAAGAAGGAAGACTCCCTCCTTTTTATACGGCGTTCCCGGAACTGGCGGAACCTTTTTGATACCCTGAGCGGTTTCATGCGGGGCAAGGACCGCAAGGGTCAGTGGGTGGAACCTTTTGACCCTGATCTGGAGAGCCGCGAATATACGGAAGGAACACCTTGGCACTGGCTCTTCGTACCCCATGACACCCCCGGTCTGATACGGGCTTTCGGGAGTGAGGAGCGTTTCACCTCCTGGCTTGATACGCTTTTCCGAACGAAAGCAAAATGGTTCGATGCCGAGACTTCACGTTATATCTATGGTTTCGTGGGGAAGTATGCTCAGGGCAATGAACCTGATCACCATGTACCTTTCCTCTATGCCTGGACCGGTGTCCCGTGGAAAAGCGTTCAGACAGTACGGGAGATCATGATACGCCGCTATGACGACACCCCTGACGGACTGCCCGGTAACGAAGATGCCGGTCAGATGTCGGCGTGGTACCTTTTTGCCTCACTGGGATTCTATCCGGTATGCCCGGGCAGTGGCAATTATGTCCTGACATTGCCGGCCGTGCAGAAGGCGGTGATCGACCTGGGCCGTGAAAAGAAACTTACCATCCGGGTTCAGGGCTCACCGGATGCCGAAAAAGCTAAAAAGATCTTCTTCAACGGACGGGAACTACGGCATCCATTCATTGCCCATCGTGATCTGATGAAAGGAGGCGAACTGCTCTTCGTGACCGAATAATCACTCTTCCATCAGTGAGGAAAAATCGATCTCACTGGTACTTTCCACCTCCGAGAGATGCAGTCCCTCGCAACGCAAGGTGCGGGAATGGTACTTCTTCAGCAGGGAGTGGTTGTGTGTGGCGAACAATACGGCACAGCCGCTGCGGCTGATCTCCATCAGCAGCTGCAGGATCCCTTCGGACGTTTCAGGGTCGAGGTTGCCCGTAGGCTCGTCAGCCAGGATGATGCGCGGATGGTTGAGCAAAGCCCGCGCAATGACGATGCGCTGCTGTTCTCCTCCTGAGAGCTGATGAGGCTTCTTGTAATCCTTGAACTCCATCCCTACCAGTTCCAGAACCTCTCGTATCCGGGCATCGATCTTCTTTTTGTCTTTCCAGCCGGTGGCACGCAACACGAAATGAAGATTCTCATACACCGATCGGTCGGTGAGCAGCTGGAAATCCTGGAAGACGATCCCCAGTTCCCGCCGCAGTCTCGGGATCTCTCTCTTCCGTATGGTCTTCAGGTAAAAATCCCCTACCCGTGCAAAGCCTTTTTTCAGCGGAAGCTGGGCATTGATGGTCTTGATGATCGTCGTCTTGCCGCTTCCCACACGGCCGATGAGATAGACGAACTCTCCCGGCTGTATCTCGAAGGTCACATCTTTCAGGATGAGATGGTCTTTCTGGTAAAGGTCGCAGTGCTTGAACTCGATGATAGGTTTCTCAGCCATGGCATGGGAGCGTTCGTGGATCCTGATCCCAAAAATACAATTTTGTCCGGGATGTCCTCTTCCTTTCTGAAATTAACAATGCGGTGTTGATTAAAAGGCATACGAATCTGGCCTGATCCCCGTTATTATAGTTAACTTTGGCATTGAAACGAAAGACCATGGGGCTTTATCAGAGGCGTGCGTTCATCCTGATGCTTTTCCTGCTTCTCTCATTGGCGGGAAGAGCCCAGGAACCCCGCTTCCTTACGACGGAAGAACATGCTTTCCGGGAAGCCCTCGACCTGTACCAGAAAGAGAAATACGGACCGGCTCAGAAAGCTTTCGATGGGATCGCAGTCCGGTATGACAGCGATCATGATATCCTGGCGGTCATGGCCGAATACTATGCGGCCAAATGTGCCATGTACCTTTTCAACGCAGATGCGGAATACCGTCTTTTTACCTTTATCAATAACCATCCGGAAAGTGCCCTGGTACGTGAGGCGATCTTCGACATGGCACTCTTCCAGTACCAGAAAAAGAACTATTCCGGGGCGATCACCTGGTTCGAAAAGGTCGATGTTTCGGCCCTGACGGAAGAGCAAAAAGCTGAGTACTACTTCAAGCTGGGTTATTCCCTCTTCATGCGGAAGCAGTATGACAAAGCCCGGATGGCCTTCTATGAGATCAAAGACATCCGTAGCGAATACACGCCTCCTGCTATCTATTATTATGCTCATATCGCCTATATGGACGGTCAGTACGAGACCGCCCTGAAAGAGTTCGAGAGGCTCTCCGATGACGAGACCTTCGCCCGCATCGTCCCATATTACATTGTCCAGATCCTTTACCTGCAGAAAAAATACGACAGGATTCTCTCCTATGCGCCTGCTGTCCTGGAGAATGCCCTGCCTACCAGGGCCGACGAGATCCGCAAGATCATCGGGGATGCCTGGTTCCGAAAGGGTGAGTATGCCAAAGCCCTGCCATATCTGGAGGCTTATGCGAAGAAGAACCGCCTGACAAGAACGGGACACTATGAACTCGGTTATTGTTATTACAAAACCGGGCAGTACAGAAAAGCTGCCGAACATCTGGAATATGCCACGGGTGAGGAAGACCGGCTGGCACAGAACAGTTACTACCTCCTGGCCGACTGTTATCTCCATCTGGGAGACAAGAAAAAGGCCGGC
This sequence comes from uncultured Rikenellaceae bacterium, assembly GCA_964599235.1. Lineage (GTDB taxonomy): Bacteria > Bacteroidota > Bacteroidia > Bacteroidales > VadinHA17 > DRPN01. The sequence goes on along the minus strand of CAZRDX010000017.1, from coordinate 83,025 downwards.
ATCGCCTTTTCTGCGGCCGCCTCCATGGATTTCGACCCCGGGATCAAAGAGGACGCCCTTTTCAACTATGCCAAGCTGACCTTTGAACTTTCCTACTCCCCCTTCAACGAGACCATCAGGGCTTTCAAAGCATACATCGATCAGTATCCCTATTCACGGCGCATCAACGAAGCCTACCGTTATCTGGTGCTGGCTTACCTGAGTACACGAAACTACAAACTGGCGCTTGAATCGCTCGAACAGATCAAGGACAAAAGCGAGGAGATCAAAAAAGCCTACCAGAAAGTGGCTTTCTACCGTGCCCTCGAACTTCTCAGGTCGGGTGATCCGGACAATGCGATCCCTCTTCTCAACCGTTCGCTCGAATATGGCACTTACGATGCCGTGTTGCGTGCCAGGGCCTTGTTCTGGCTGGGCGAAGCATGGTACCGTCTGGGGAAGTACGACCGGGCCATGGAGGCGCTCACAAAATTCCTTTACAGTCCGGGTGCTGTCTCCTTGAAAGAATATCTGCAGGCCCATTACGACATGGGTTATATTCATTTCAACCGGAAAGCATATGATCAGGCCGCTTCCTGGTTCAGGAAGTTCATTGCCGGGGCAGGGGACCAGGAACCCGTGCTGGTCGCCGATGCCTACAACCGCCTGGGAGATTGTGCTTTTGTAGGCAGGGATTTTCGGCAGGCGGTCGATTTCTACAGTCAGGCCTACCGGCTGGGGAAAGCGAATCCCGACTATGCGCTCTTTCAGCGCGGTTTTACCTACGGCCTTTTGAAGAACCCGCCGGCCAAGGTGAAAGACCTGACAACCCTGATTGGCGAGTTCCCTTCGTCGCCTTACGTGGATGATGCACTGTACGAGCGGGCCAGGGCCTATGTGGAGATGAACCAGCCCGACAAGGCCATTGCCGATTTCCGGAGGCTCATACGGGACCATCCCACCAGCTCTTACGTGCCGAAGGCTTACCTGCAGATCGGCCTGGTCAGTTATGCCCGCAACGACTATCAGACCGCTATCGAGAACTTCAAACAGGTGGTGGAGAAATACCCAGGTACACCCGAGGCACGCAACGCCCTGACAGGCCTGAAGAATGTCTATGTCGACATGAACGACGTGGAAGCCTATTTCGCCTATGCCCGGAAGCTGGGTTCTTTTGCCGATGTTAACCTCGCCGAAGAGGATTCGCTGCTTTACATATCGGGCGAGAACTTGTACATGGAAGGCAACTGTGAACGTGCGACCCAGGTACTCAACAAATACCTGAAGAAATTCCCCGACGGCACCTTCCGTGTGAATGCCCATTTTTACCTGGCGGAATGTGCCCGGCAGGCTGGAGATACCGCGACGTCGCTGGAGCATTACCGGTATGTCATCCGTCAGCCGCGCAACCTCTTTACCGAGTCGGCCCTGCTGGCCTCCTCGGCGATCCTTTTCGCTGAGAAAGATTATGCGTCGGCATTGGAGGATTATGTGTTGCTGGAACGTGTGGCCGAGGTCCCTGAGAACATCAGGGTGGCGCGGTTCGGCCAGCTGCGCTGTTCCTATCGGCTGAAGCACTACCGTTCGGTGGTGACCCTGGCCCGGGAGATCCTGACCATGCCGGGACTGACCGACCAGGAGGCACGGGAGGCTTATTACAAGATGGCCAAGGCTTATCAGGCACTCGGCCGGAAGGACAAGGCCCTCGAAGCTTACAGGAAACTGGCCGTGGAGGTCACCAGTGCCGAAGGGGCCGAGGCCAGGTACCGCGTGGCGGAACTGCTCTATGAACAAGGCAAAACCAAGGAGGCGGAAAAAGAGATCCTCGATTTCATCGATATGAGCACCCCCCATGCATACTGGATGGCCAAGGCTTTCCTCCTGCTTTCCGATATCAGCCTTGACCAGGGCGACCTCCTTCAGGCCAAGTATACTCTTCAGAGCCTCATCGACTACTACCGGGTGGAGGACGACGGTATTCTCCGCGAAGCCCGCGAGAGGCTGCAGGCCATCCGGGAATACGAAAAGCAACGGGTACTCCCCGACAGCAGTGCCGTGGCGCCCGATACGGTGCCGGCGGCGGCTGATAACGATACCACCACCCACACAAACCTGCTTCCGCGATGAAAAGGATCATCCGACATATCCTCGTGCTTTTTCTCCTGTTGATGGGAGGATCCGCCACCCTAGTCGCACAGCGGGATACGATTAGGAAAGAGGTGCGTGTGGTCAAACCCTATGAGCCCGTGGTCGGAGAGGCCCGCAAGATCGATATCCAGCCCGAGCTGCACGATACGGCCCACTACCGCCCCGAGATCACCTATACTCTTACCCCCAGGCCTTTCATGACCCCTTTCCGGCCGCGCCCTATCAAACCGGCACGCCTCCAGCCGGAAAGCGTGCCACGCCTCTATAAAAGTTACCTGAAACTGGGTATGGGCAGCCACATCACCCCGCTGGCCGAGTTCTCCATGTCCAGCCTTCGTTCCAAAGACCATCTTGCCGGAGTCTACGTTCGTTCCTTCTCTTCATACGGGGATGTGAAACTCGGCAACGGGAAAAAGGTCGATGGCAACTTCTCGGAGTTGCGGACCATGCTCTTCGGAAAGAAGATGTACCGTTCCTACACCGTCGACGGGGAATTGCGTTTCAACAATGACAAAAGACTGTATTACGGATATTATCCCTCGCTCGATACCTTGCTTGACAAAGACAGCATCCGTCAGAACTATCTCAACCCCGGGATCACCCTCGGCATTCATTCCACGCATGCCGATTCCTCTCATCTCAACTACCGGGCCACCGTGAAATACGATTATCTGGGTGATCATTACGATCACTATCAACACGCTCTCGATGTGGAAGGTCATCTCTACAAGGTCGTCCAGGGGAAGACCATGGGGCTGGAGGGTGCGGTGAAATATTTCAACAGCGATCTGTATCCGACGGGTAGTTACAACACCAACATCAGGATAGAGCCCTGGTTCTACCAGTCGACCACCGAATGGCGTCTCAAGGCCTCGCTGGCTGCCGTCATCGATCTTACCCAGGGGAACACAGACATACGGCTGTACCCCCGTGTGCGGTTCCAGTTCAGGATCATCCCGGAGTATCTGACTTCCTTTCTCGGCATGGACGGAGGAATGGATGTCAACGACCGGCTGACGATGGTCCGTCGTAATCCTTACCTGCGCCCCGACCAAATGGTCCTCAACACCGACCGGAAGATGGTCTTTTACGCCGGTCTTTCCGGATCACTGGCGGCAGGGACGGAATACAAGCTGTACGCTTCTTTTTCGCTCGTCGACCAGATGCCCTTCTTCATCAATGATACCACCTCCGGTGGGCTCGCCAACCGGTTCATCACGGTTTACGATGATGTACAGCGGCTCCATCTCTCCGGAGAGTTCATAGGTCGCCTGAGCAACAGTTTCTCCCTTTACCTGCGGGCTGCCTTTGACAACTACAGCATGACCGTACTGGACGAGCCGTGGCATGTCCCGCCCTTTACCGGAACGCTGGGAATGAGCTACAACCTCGGGAACAAGATCTTCATCCGTTCCGACATGGCCTATGTGGGAGCCCGTTATGCACCCGATCCCTTTACGGGCGACAGGATCCGGCTGGACGGTTACCCCGATCTCAACCTTTCCTTGGAATACCGTTACAGGAAGATCTTGTCCTTCTTCTTGAACTTCAATAACATAGCGTCGGTACGTTATGAGCCGTGGAACCAGTATCCCACCTACGGTTTCTTCGTCCTGGGAGGTTTTACCTATTCTCTCTGATCCCCCGTGCCGTTCATTGGGATGCACCCCGGGAACATGTTTTTCACATATTCACATCCCCCTTTTGCCTGTTCCGGAAGGATGTTTATTTTTTGTTGAAAAAAACACCATCTAGGGAGAGGATAAATGCCTGATTATCATTAAAATTTAGTATATTTGCATAACATCTGGCAAAGAGGATGAAGGACGTGATAAATGATTGTGAGATAATGGGTTATTTTGGAAGGGAAAAAGAAGGGAAAGAAAAGAGCATACCATATCTTCATTCCGGCTGAAAGGCCGGGGATCATCCGGGAACGAACGAACAAAACCAGGAAGTAGGAGATCCCGGTGAAAACCGGGAGTAAGGAGAATATTTTAATGAATGAACGAAAGAAGCAATGAGTGAAGAAATGAAAAACCAGAACGGCAACGGCTATTCCGCGGAGAACATACAGGTGCTGGAAGGCCTGGAGGCAGTGAGGAAAAGGCCGGCCATGTATATCGGCGACGTGAGCGAGAAAGGGTTGCATCACTTGGTTTATGAGGTGGTGGATAACTCGATCGATGAAGCCCTGGCCGGCTTCTGCAAAAATATCGATGTGGTGATCAACGAGGACGGCTCGGTGACCATCTCCGACGACGGACGCGGCATCCCTGTCGACCTTCATGAAAAAGAAAACCGTTCGGCCCTCGAGGTGGTGATGACCGTCCTGCATGCCGGTGGAAAGTTCAACAAGGACACCTATAAAGTATCAGGAGGCCTGCACGGGGTGGGGGTCTCCTGTGTCAATGCCCTGTCGGTGAACCTCCGGGCGGAGATCCACCGCGACGGCAAGATCTATGTGCAGGAATACAGCAAGGGGAAACCCCTCGAACCCGTCAAAGAGGTGGGAGCCACCGACAGGACAGGTACGATCATCACTTTTAAGCCTGATGATTCCATCTTCATCACTACGGATTTCAAATATGAGATCCTCGCCGCCCGTCTGCGGGAGCTGGCTTTTCTCAACAAAGGGATCCGACTGACCATCACCGACAAAAGAGAAAGACTCGAGAACGGCGAAGGTCCTTACCGGCACGAGGAGTTCTATTCCGAAGAGGGTCTGCGGGAGTTCGTCAAGTACCTCGACTCTACCCGTGAAGCCCTTATCGAGGAGCCTATCTACATCGAGACCGAGAAGAACGGTATCCCCGTGGAGATCTCCATGCAATACAACACCTCCTACACCGAGAACATCCATTCCTATGTCAACAACATTAATACCATCGAGGGAGGTACGCACCTGGCCGGTTTCCGCAGGGGGCTGACGCGCACGCTTAAGAGCTATGCCGAGAAGTCGGGTATGCTGGCCAAAGCGAAGGTGGAGATCAGCGGCGACGACTTCCGCGAAGGGCTTACGGCCATCGTCTCGGTAAAGGTGCAGGAGCCGCAGTTCGAGGGACAGACCAAGACCAAGCTGGGCAACAACGAGGTGATGGGGGCCGTCGACCAGGCCGTCAGTACGGCCCTCAACTATTACCTGGAAGAGCATCCCCGCGAGGCCAAGACCATCGTCGAGAAAGTCATCCTGGCCGCCAGGGCACGCCAGGCCGCACGGAAAGCCCGTGAAATGGTCCAGCGCAAGAACGTCCTCTCCGGCGCAGGTATGCCCGGAAAACTGGCCGACTGCGCCAGCCGCGACCCCGAAGTCTCCGAGATCTTCCTCGTGGAGGGCGACTCGGCAGGAGGAACAGCCAAACAAGGCAGAAAAAGAGAGTTCCAGGCTATCCTCCCGCTGCGCGGTAAGATCCTTAACGTCGAAAAGGCCATGATGCATAAGATCTTCGAGAACGAGGAGATCCGTAATATCTTCACCGCCCTCGGCGTCTCCATCGGCACCGAAGAGGACAGCAAAGCCCTCGACATGTCCAGACTGCGGTACAACAAGATCATCATCATGACCGATGCCGATGTGGACGGCAGCCACATCACCACCCTCATCATGACCTTCTTTTTCCGTTATATGCAGGATCTGATCAAGGAAGGTCATCTTTACATCGCCACTCCGCCTCTCTACCTGGTGAAGAAAGGCAAGACGCAGCGTTACTGCTGGAACGAACAGCAACGCCAGCAGGCCGTCGAGGAGCTGGGTGGTGAGAAGGCGGGTGTGACGGTCCAGCGTTACAAAGGTCTGGGGGAGATGAATGCCGAACAGCTGTGGGAGACCACCATGAATCCCGAGACCCGCACCCTGCGCCAGGTGACCATCGAGAGTGCGGCTGAGGCTGACAGGATCTTTTCCATGCTCATGGGAGATGATGTCCCCCCGCGACGCGAGTTCATCGAGAAACATGCCCGTTATGCCAACATTGATGCCTGACGGGACACAAAAAGGAGCGGATGTATTTTCTCGGGTATGACGCAGGCAGCTCTTCTGTCAAGGGAGCGTTGTATGACAGCCATACTGGCAAGGTGATCGCCCGGGCCACTTCGCCGGCCGGGGAAGAGATGCCCATGGATGCCCCCCGTCCCGGCTGGGCAGAACAGGATCCTGCGATGTGGTGGGATCACCTGGTACGTGTTACCCACATGCTATGGAAAGCACATCCCGAAGCATCACGGCAGGTGAAAGGTATCGGCATCGCCTATCAGATGCACGGTCTCGTGCTTATTGACAAGCTGCGGCAAGTGTTGCGGCCGGCCATCATCTGGTGCGACAGCCGTGCGGTGGAAATAGGGGAGCGTGCTCTCCGGAAAATCGGAAGCGGGAAGGCCATGCGCCATCTGCTCAACTCCCCCGCTAACTTCACCGCCGCCAAACTGGCCTGGGTGAAAGAGCATGAGCCGGAGATCTATCGCAAAGCCTGGAAGATGCTCCTGCCGGGTGATTACCTCGCCATGCGGATGACCGGGGAGGCCGCCACTACGGTTACGGGCCTTTCCGAAGGGATCCTCTGGGATTATCAGGAAGACAGGACCGCGACGATGGTGCTCGAGGCGTTGGACCTGGATGCTTCGCTGCTGCCACCGGTGGTGCCTGTCTTCGGCGAACAGGGACGGCTGACGCCCCTGGCAGCGGAGGACCTGGGCCTTGCGCCGGGAGTGCCGGTGACCTACCGTGCAGGTGACCAGCCCAACAACGCTTTCTCTCTCAATGTCCTGGAGCCCGGCGAAGTGGCCGCCACCGCCGGCACCTCCGGTGTCGTCTACGGCGTCACGGGACAACCTGCCGCCGACGCCCTCTCACGAGTCAACACCTTTCTGCATGTGAACCACCGGATCCCACACCCCCGTTACGGGGTGCTGCTCTGTATCAACGGCACGGGCATCCTCAACGCCTGGATGCGGAACATCCTTTTCGAAGGCAAAGTAACGTATGATGAGATGAACCGTCTGGCCCGTCAGGTGCCACCCGGCGCCGAAGGGGTCACGGTCCTGCCTTTCGGTAACGGCGCCGAAAGGGTGCTCCGTAACCAGGACCCCGGAGCCTTTTTCGGAGGAATACGTTTCAACCGTCATGGACGTCCTCACCTGCTGCGCGCCGTGCAGGAGGGGATCGCTTTCTCCTTCCGTTACGGCCTGGAGATCATGGAGGAAATGGGGATCGGAACACGCGTGTTGCGTGCCGGCCATGCCAACATGTTCCTGAGTCCGCTCTTCCGTGAAGTGCTGGCCACCGCCACCGATGTCACCATCGAACTGTATGATACCGACGGAGCCCAGGGTGCCGCTCAGGGAGCCGCCCTCGGCGCCGGTAACTGTACATCACCGGAAAATTGTTTCACAAAACTGGAAAGAAAAGCGGTCATTGAACCCTCCCAGGACCACAGGCAAGCATACGAGGAAGCCTATGGCAGATGGCTCGAGAAGCTCGAGAGAATGCTAGAAGAACTTTAAAACACAACCTAAATATTCCGTAACAATGGAGATCACCCTTGGACAAAAAACCTTCTTCCCCGGTATCGGGAAGATACCCTATGAAGGGCCGGGGTCGGACAACCCTTTGGCTTTCAAATGGTATGATGCGGGACGTGTGGTGGGGGGCAAAACCATGCAGGAACATTTCCGTTTTGCTGTGGCCTACTGGCACACCTTCGGTAATACCGGGGCCGACCCCTTCGGGGCAGGGACCAAAAGGTTCCCGTGGCTCGACTATCCCACACCCCTTGACCGGGCCCGTGCCAAGATGGATGCGGCATTCGAGTTCTTCACCAAACTGGGTGTGCCCTATTACTGCTTTCATGATTATGACCTTGTGGAGGAGGCGGACACCCTGGCGGAGTCGGAGAAGCGTCTTTTCACGATGGTGGAGTATGCCCGTGAAAAACAGAAGGCTTCGGGAGTGAAGCTCCTCTGGGGTACCTCCAACCTCTTTTCCCATCCCCGATATATGAACGGGGCCGCCACCAATCCCGACTTCCGGGTGGTGGCACGTGCCGGCGCTCAGGTGAAGAACGCCCTCGACGCCACCATCGCCCTGGGAGGGGAGAACTATGTGTTTTGGGGCGGCCGGGAAGGTTATCTCTCCCTGCTCAACACCGACATGAAAAGAGAAAAAGAACACATGGCCCGTTTCCTCACCATGGCCCGTGATTATGGGAGGCGCAACGGCTTCCGGGGGACTTTCCTCATCGAGCCCAAGCCCATGGAACCGATGAAACACCAGTATGACTACGACGCCGAGACGGTCATCGGTTTCCTGCGCCATTACGGTTTGGATCAGGACTTCAAGCTCAACATCGAAGTCAACCATGCCACACTGGCGGGACATACCTTCCAGCACGAGCTCCAGGCGGCTGCCGACGCCGGACTGCTGGGCAGCATCGACGCCAACCGCGGCGATTACCAGAACGGCTGGGACACCGACCAGTTCGTTATCAACCTTTACGAGACGGTCGAAGCCCTGCTGGTGATCCTCCAGGCAGGGGGTTTCACTACCGGCGGGATCAACTTTGATGCCAAGACCCGCCGCAACTCCACCGATCTGGAGGATATCTTCATCGCCCACATCGCCGCCATGGATGTCTTTGCCCGTGCCTTACTGGTGGCTGACAAGCTCCTGAACGATTCCTCCTACCTGCAACGGCGGCGTGAACGTTATGCTTCCTTCGACGAGGGCGCCGGTGCCGACTTCGAGGCAGGACGGCTCACCCTCGAGGATCTTCACCGGCTGGCGGGTGAGCAGGAAGAACCTCCGCTCATCAGCGGCAAACAGGAATGGTTCGAACAGTTGATCAACCAGTACATCTGATATTTCACATCCATGGGCTATCATAACGAGGAAGGAAATCGTGCATACATCATGGCGATCACCCTGGTGGCCACGCTGGGCGGCCTCCTGTTCGGTTACGATACGGCCGTGATCTCCGGGGCGGTGAAATCGCTCCAGGGTTTTTTCATCGACCCGCTCCACAGTGACCCGGCCCGGGCGGCCCGGGTCATCTTTCAGTACCGTCTCAGTGTGGCGGTGGTGCTGGGCATCATTGTCTATGCCGCCGGTTCGATCCTGGTGAAGCTGTACGGAAAGAAAAAAGGAGCCTCCGTCAGCCTGCTCCTTGTGGCGGCGGCTGCCGTCGCCGTCTGGCGGCTCTTCGACCATCCCCTTACCCTCACGGAGGAGACGGCCAACGCCCTGAAAGGCTTCACCGTCTCGTCGGCCCTGGTGGGCTGCATCATCGGCGGCAGTATAGGAGGCTTCGTCAGCCGCCGTCTCGGGAGGAAAAGAGGTCTGCTCCTGGCGGCCCTCCTCTTCACTCTCTCGGCCGTTGGCTCGGCCCTGCCGGAAAGAATGAACATCTTCATGGTCGAGCCGGTGATCTCCTTCATCATCTACCGCATCCTCGGCGGCATAGGCGTGGGCCTGGCCTCCATGCTCTCACCCATGTACATTGCCGAGATCGCCCCCTCACGCATCCGAGGACGACTGGTCTCTTGGAACCAGTTCGCCATCATCTTCGGCATGCTGGTGGTTTATTTCGTCAACTATTACATTGCCTACAGCCACCAGGGGGATGATACCTGGCTGCGTCTCAGCGGATGGCGGTGGATGTTCGCTTCCGAGACCATCCCGGCAATGCTCTTTTTCGTGCTTCTTTTCTTCGTCCCGGAAACACCCCGCTATCTGGTGATGGCCGGTCGGGAAGAAGAGGCCGGCAAGGTGCTGGAGAAAGTCTCCGGCAGTCGTGCGGCACCGGTCATCCTGGCCGAGATACGCGAGACCCTGCGTGACAAGTCGGTTCCCTGGCTCTCGTACGGCGGGATGGTTATCTTCGTGGGCATCATGCTCTCGGTGTTCCAGCAGTTCGTGGGCATCAACGTGGTGCTCTACTATGCGCCGGAGATCTTCCGTAACATGGGGTCCGCCACCGACGTGGCCCTGCTGCAGACCGTCATTGTGGGATCCATCAACCTGCTGTTCACCGTGCTGGCCATCCTGACGGTCGACCGTTTCGGGCGCAAACCCCTGCAGATCATTGGTGCCCTCGGCATGGCCGCGGCCATGTTCGGCCTGGGCATGACCTTCTACCTGCAGCATGTGGGGCTGGGAGCACTGCTCTTCATGCTGATGTATGTCGCTTTCTTTGCCATGTCGTGGGGACCGGTGACATGGGTGCTCCTCTCCGAGATCTTCCCCAACAGCATCCGGGGAGCGATGTCCATCGCCGTGGCGGCACAGTGGGTGGCCAACCTCATCATATCTTGGACCTTCCCCATGATGAACGACAACAGCACCCTGAACGCCCTTTTCCATCATGGTTTTGCCTACTGGATCTATGGACTGATGGGCATCCTGGCAGCCTGGTTCGTGTGGCGGATGGTGCCCGAGACCAAAGGACGTTCCCTCGAAGAGATCGAGAAGATCTGGCGCCCGGAAAAGCCGGAAGAGGAAGGATGACCTTATCTCTCTGCTGCGGGAAGGGACCCTTCCAGGATCTGGAAATGTAATGCCGACATACCGTACACCCGCTGCGTGGCCGGGATGAAATCCTCTTCTTTTGCGTCGGTGTAGATGTTCTCCACGTATCTCTGCGGGTTGCGGTCCACCAGCGGGAACCAGGTGTTCTGCACCTGCACCATGATGCGGTGCCCCGCCCGGAAGGTGTGAAGGATATCCTGCAGGGGGATACGTACCTTCGTCATCCTCCCGGGGACGAAAGGTTCCGGATGCTCGTAGCTGTTGCGGTAACGGCCGCGGAACACCTCGCTGCGCACCATCTGCTGGTAGCCACCCATCCTGATGAAGGAAGGATTGCCGGGATAATCGGGATGGTCGTCGGGATAGACATCGATGAGTTTGACCACCCAGTCGGCATCGCCGGCAGTGGTAGAGACATAGAGCTCGGCTTCCGATTTTCCGGCAAGGGTGATGTCGTTCTCAAGCACCGGCGTGACATAGACCAGCACGTCGGGACGACGGCCGGCAAAACGCTGGTCGTCGGTCATGTAGGCTGCGGACATGCCGATGGTCACACGCTCGGTGTAAGGAACCGCCTTGGCAGGATCACTGATGAATTCACGGTATTTTCCGTCATCACCAGACGTGGGGGTCAGGGTGCCGTCGCTGTGCAGGTAGAGTGTGGCCGGATGAGTGCCGGAAGGGGGCCAGCGGTCGAAGGTCACCCACCGGCCACGCCCCGTTTCGTACATCGTGACCTTGGGAAGGTCCGTCTTGCGACCCTTGAGATAATGCGAAAAGAAAGGATATTCGATCTTTTCCCTGTAGTAGACCGACGGGGGAGGATCGCCCGGGAACCACACCCATCCGAGATGGTCACCGTTGCCGCGGGCCCAGCCGCCGTGACGCCACGGGCCGACGACAAGGCGTTTCTCTTCGCCGCCGGAGGAGAAGCGCTCCATCGCCTCGTATGTGGCGAAGGTGCCATAGAGGTCCTCCGCATCATACCACCCGCCTACCACCAGGATCGCCGGCCGGATGTCCGTGAGGTGAGGGAGGATGTTCCGCTCCCGCCAGAAACGGTCGTAGTCGGGATGCAGGACGATCGAGTCCCAGAAGGGGATGCCGTGGTGGAAATATTCGGTGTTCACGCGGGCAAGGGGACCCAGCCGCATGAAGAAAGCATACCCGTCGGGCGTGCCGTGGTCGAAACGTTCTCCCCACGAGGTGGTCAGGCCCCGGCGCGGCTGGCCGAAGACCGCCAGGAAATTGAAACTGTGGGGGAGGAAAAATGCGCCGTGATGGTGGAAATCGTCGAAGAACCAGTCGGCTATGGGTGCCTGGGGGGATATGGCGCGGACAGCCGGATGTGCATCTACGGCCGCTGCCGAAGCATAGAAGCCGGGGTAGGAGATGCCCCAGATACCCACCTTGCCATTGTTCCCTTCGATGTTATGTATCAGCCACTCCACCGTGTCCCATGTGTCGGTGCTTTCGTCCACCGCCGTACTGTCGCGGCGGTGCCGCATGGGACGCATGTTTACGAATGTCCCTTCCGACATGAACCTGCCCCGCACATCCTGATAAACGAAGATGTAACCGTCTTCCATGAAAAGATCCGAAGGGCCCAGATGTTTTCTTTTCTCCTTGCCGTATGGGGCCACGGAATAAGGGGTGCGCTGCATAAGGATGGGATAGGTCCGTGAACGGTCCTTTGGGATGTACACCGAGGTGAAGAGATGCACGCCGTCACGCATGGGTATGCGGTACTCATGTTTCACGTAGTCGTCGGCCGTGAGCTTTTTGTGGCGAGCGGGAGGATCCGTACCTCCTGCAGCAAGGAGGAGGGAAAGGAACGGGATCCACAGGAGAATGCGGACATTTCTTTTGGGCGACTGCATGGCTCTCTTTTTTGTCTACCAGATGGCAGCACGTTCTTCCGGCGGCAGGTACATCGGGTCACCCGGTTTTACATTGAAAGCGTCGAGGAAGGGCTGCAGGTTGCGCAGGGGGCCGTTGACACGGAAGCGTCCCAACGAATGCACGTCCTCCTTGGTACGGCGCAGGATCTCCTCCCTGCGTATGTTCTGGGCCCAGATATGTGCATAGGCCAGGAAGAAACGCTGTGCGGGGGTGAAGCCGCTGATGGCAGGCTGCTCACGGCCGGCCGTGGCCTGAAGGAAAGCGTCCCAGGCGATGTTCAGTCCCCCCAGGTCGGCAATGTTCTCGCCCAGCGTCAGACGTCCGTCGGCATGGACCGTGTCGGCCACGACAAAAGCATCGAACTGCCTGACCAAGACCTCTGCCCGTTTGCGGAAGTTCTCCGCATCCTCCTGCGACCACCAGTCGTGCAGATTGCCCTCTTTGTCGTACAGACGGCCTTTGTCGTCGAAGCCATGGGTCATCTCGTGGCCGATGACCACACCGATGGCACCGTAGTTGACCGCCTCGTCGGCACCGGGATAGTAGAACGGCGGCTGCAGGATGCCGGCAGGGAAACAGATCTCGTTGCGCGTGGGACTGTTGTAAGCGTTGACCGTCTGCGGGGTCATCAGCCACTCGTCAGGATCGCGCGGCTTGCCGATCTTGTCTTTCATGTATTCGAAATTGAAAGCCCCGGCACGCAGGATGTTCCCGGCATAGTCTGTCCGTTCTGTCTCCAGGGAGGAGTAGTCCCTCCATTTGTCGGGGTAGCCGATCTTGAAGTTCATGGCCTTCAGTTTTTCCAGAGCTTTTTCCCGGGTGGTGTCGCTCATCCAGGCGGCCCGGCGGATACGTCCGGCGAAGGCTTCCTTGAGGTGGGTGACCAGCTGCACCATGGCCTCCTTGTCGCGGGGCGGGAAAAAGCGTTCCACGTACATCTTGCCCAGTGCTTCTCCCATGGCATCATTGAGGGCATGGAGCACCCGTTTCCAGCGGGGTTCCATCACCTCGGCACCCCGCACCACACGGCCGTAGAACTCGAAATGGGCCTTCTCGAACGGCGCGGAAAGATAGGGGGCCATCGACCTGATCACGTGCCAGGTGAGATAATCGCGCCAGGTGGCCGGCGGTGTTTGTTCCAGCAGTTGTTCCAGTTCGTCGAAGAAGAGCGGCTGGGTGACGTTGATCTCTGCCGGCAGCGACATATGCAGGCTGTCAAAGAAAAGGGCCCAGGGAATGCCGGGTGTGGCGGTCAGAAGGTCTTCCCCTGTTTTCTTGTGATAGGTCTTCAGCGGGTCCCGGCGTTCCAGACGGGTCATGGAGGCGCGGGCAAGCTTGGTCTCGAGGGCGAGGATCCTGCGGGCGGCATCCGCTGCCGCCGTACTGTCATGTCCCAGCAGGAGGAAGGCCTCCCGTATGAAACGGTCGTAGGCCTCCCGCATGTTCCGGGAGCGGGGATCGTCGGAAAGGTAATAGTCGCGGTCGGTCATGCCCAGCCCGCCCTGACCCAGGTGAGCGATCACCTGCGTACTGTTGCCCGGGTCGAGGCTGCCGTAGAAGGCGAAGAGCACGGACAGTCCCTGCCGGTGAAGGAGGGCAGCCACAGTCATCACATCGGCGGGGCTTTTCACGCTGCCGGCGGCAGCCAGCAGCGGCTCGAGGGGCTGCAAGCCCGCCACATCGATGGCAACGGTGTCCATGCCCGAGAGGAAGAAGTCGCTGATCTTCCGCGCCTCGGAGCCGGCAGGATGACCGGCATGCTCCATCTCATCGATGAGACGGCGCAGCCGCTCGTCATTCTGTTCCTGCAGCTCGTCAAAGGTGCCGTAACGGCTCTTGTCCGGCGGCAGCGGATGCCGCCGTATCCAGCCGCCGTTGGCATACAGGTAGAAATCCTCCTGCGGACGCACCGTCGTATCCAGATCCGCCGGGTTGAGTGCCTTCTCTTTCCCTTCTTTCATATGGTCACAAGAAAAAAACACTCCTGCGGTGAGCAGGAGTGCGGTGATGAGTTTCAGTTTCTGCATGTTGTGTCGTGTGTCTTATTCGAACTCTTTGAACGACCGCTGGATGATGTCGATCGCCTCGTACAGCTGTTCTTCGGTGATGACCAGCGGCGGGGCGAAGCGGATGATGTGGTCGTGGGTGGGTTTGGCGATGAGTCCGTTCTCTTTCATTGTGACGCACACATCCCAGGCGGTCTTGCCGTTCTTGGGCCGTACCACCACGGCGTTGAGGAGGCCTTTGCCGCGCACCAGCTCGATCATGTCCGACCGGATGCTTTCCATCTCTTTGCGGAAGATCTCACCCAGACGGGCGGCGTTGTCGGCGAGGTGCTCCTCTTTCACCACCTCCAGGGCGGCGATGCCCACGCGGGCGGCGATGGGGTTGCCGCCGAAGGTGGAGCCGTGTTCTCCCGGCTTGATGGTGAGCATGATCTCGTCGTCGGCCAGCACGGCCGAGATGGGATAGACCCCACCGGAGAGCGCCTTGCCCAGGATCAGGATGTCGGGACGTACCCCCTCATGGTCGCAGGCCAGCATCTTGCCCGTGCGGGCAATGCCCGTCTGTACCTCGTCGGCGATGAAGAGGACATTGTGCTTCCTGCACAGCTCATATGCACCCTTGAGATAACCTTCGTCGGGGACATATACCCCCGCTTCTCCCTGGATGGGCTCGACAAGGAACCCCGCGATGTTGGGATCCGACTCCAGAACACGCTCCAGAGCTTCCAGGTCATTGTAGGGAATGATCTCAAACCCCGGGGTGTAAGGCCCGAAATCGTTGCGGGCATCGGGGTCGGTGGACATCGAGATGATGGTGATGGTCCGCCCGTGGAAGTTCCCTTCGCAGGCGATGATCTTGGCCTGGTTCTCCGGGATGCCCTTCACCTTGTAAGCCCACTTGCGGCACAGCTTCAGTGCCGTCTCGTCCCCCTCGGCGCCGGTGTTCATCGGAAGCACCTTGTCGTAACCGAAATATTCGGTGATGTATTTCTCATATTCACCCAGGGCACTGTTGTAAAAGGCACGGGAGGTCAGGGTCAGTTTCCTGGCCTGTTCGGTCAGGGCCCCCACGATCTTCGGATGACAGTGACCCTGGTTGACTGCCGAATAAGCCGACAGGAAATCGAAATAGCGCTTGCCTTCCACATCCCAGACGTGGACACCCTCCCCGCGGTCCAGCACCACCGGAAGAGGATGGTAGTTGTGCGCACCGTACTTGTCCTCAAGATCAATGAAATACTTCGACGTCATGGTGTTCTTCTTTTATGGTTTCGCTTTTATGTTTTTGGAAGATGTAAAAGTAGGAAATTAGCGTAAAATCCGTGATAAGGAGAAGAAGTTTTTTCTTTGATGCGGATGCACTTCCGCTGTGCAGGATTATTGACAGGGTTGTTGGGAGGTTTTGTTTTCGTATGTTTCAGATGATCAGTTAAATAATAGGTGTAAATGGAAGAGATTTTTACAGGTTTTGCATAAGGTTTATGTGTTCCGGATTGTTTATGGTTTTTTAATGGAAAGTTAGACAGTGTGTTATGATGATGTGTGAAAAATTTATCTACGTAGTTATCTACTGAGCGGTTTACGTAGGGTGGGGATGAAGGTCAGAAAGCAGCTGAGACCTTGAGATTGATCCTTCTGCCAGTCAGGTAGTTGGGGACAGCATACCAGGCCGACTCGTGGGAGAGGTTGTTCACGGTCTGTACCCAGAGGTAGGAGATGGTGTTGTTGACGCCGAAGAGGTTAAAAATATCGAGTTCCAGGCGAAGGGCACGGAAGTGTCCGGCCAGTTTCTCGTTCTTTCCGTGGCGTTTTTTCACAAGATCCTTGGAAAAACCGATGTCCACACGGTGATAGGCCGGCATGCGGAAATACTGGTCGAAACGGCCGGTATAGGGGGGGCGTACGGGCAGTCCGGTGGCATAGTAGAGGGTCAGATGCATCCGGAAAGAGGGATTGCCGGGCAGATAATCCTGGAAAGACATGCCGAAGTTGATCAGTTGGTCGGTGGGACGGGGATAGTAGCCGGGCCGGATGGTGTTGCCTTCCCGGTCGGTATACCGGTCGCCGATAACGTCCTCGACAGTATGCATCAGGGAGAGGCTGGCCCACGAGTCGACTCCCTTGACGAACTCACCGTTCACTTTGAGGTCGAGGCCGTAAGCTCTTCCACGTGCCTGGTTCACACCTGTGTATACGAGGCGGACGTTGTCCATGAAATAGGGGATGAGCTTCTTCATTCCCTTGTAGTAGAGTTCGCTGGTCCAGAGGAAGGGCCGTCCCCAGGCCCGGAAATGATGGTCGCTGCCCAGCACCACGTGCCAGGAACGCTGGGCCCGTACGTCGGGGTTAATGCTGCCGTCGGGGCGCCGGGCCTCCTTGTAAAGTGGGGGCTGGTCGTACAGCCCGCCGGCCAGGTGCCAGCTCCAGGAAGCATCCGGACGACGGCTGAACAACAGTATTGCCCGGGGACTCAACAATACCTGTCCGTTGAAACTCCAGTAATGGAACCGTACGCCTCCTTCCAGACGTACCACCATGCTGTCGGGGTGCCAGGTGAGCTGGTCCTCCAGGTATCCGGTGATGCGTGCCGAGCTCATCCTGTTGTCGCCCAAGACGGTATAAAAAAGATTGACCTCACGGCCGTCGTATGGGAGCGAGTAGCCTGCCGAGTCTTGCAGCACCCATTCCCGCAAATGGTCATCGAACAACTCGTATTTGCCCGTTATGCCCCACCGGAGAAGATGTGTTCCCCGTTTTGCTGTCCCCAGATACCGCAGTGACCAGATCCGGCCGTCCAGCCGGTTACGGGCATGCTGCAGAAAACTGCCGATGCCGATGTTCATGATGCTGTCGCCGAACGTTTTGGAACCCATGCGCTTGTCCAGGGCGTTCAGCAGGTAGTAGCCGTGGATGTCGTAGTTCTCTTCCTCGTAGGTACGGTAAGCCGAGACGATCCATTTCATCCTGCGCTGCGGCACGGGATGCCAGTCGACCGTGAAAGCTCCCATCATGGTGTGGAAGCGGTCATCTTCCTGACCTTCGTAATAAACATGGAGGGCCACGGCATCCCGGACGGTCCCGAAAGCGGTCTCTCTCTCCACCGGCACGAAACGGTAACGGTTGAGCGCAAGGTTGCCCAGGACCTCGAGCGAGACCGACCGACTGGCCTTCCAGGTGAAGAGACCCTGAAGATCCCCGAAATTGGGTTTGTACTCCCCTTCGGTCTCGAGACTGTTGAGCAGATAGCGGTTGGTCTTGTATCTTGCTCCTATCAGGAGGGAAGCCTTGCCGTTGCGGCTGCGTCCTTCCAGATGTCCGCCGCCACCCAGCAGACTGGCCGTCACGCTCCCCTGCCAGCTTTCCGGCGTTTTGTAGGTGATGTCCAGCACCGACGACATCCTGTCGCCATAACGGGCCGCAAAACCTCCCGCCGAAAAACGCACACCCTCCACCAGGTCGGTGTTGATGACGCTCAGTCCTTCCTGACGGCCGCTCCTGACGAGAAAAGGACGGTAGATCTCCACATCGTTGATGTAGACGAGGTTCTCGTCAAAGTTACCCCCTCTGACCGAGTACTGGCTGCTGAGCTCGTTGCGTGAGCTCACCCCCGGTAAGGTCTTGAGGAGCGCCTCCAGCGAGCCGGTGGCCGAAGGGAGGGTGCCCAGGTCGCGTATCTCCACCTGACGCATCGTCCCCTCCTGCTGACGCCGGGTCTCCACCTTCACTTCCTCGATCGGGTTGACCGCGTGAGAAAGCGTCACACGAAGATCTTTCTCTTCACCCGGATGCATAAGGAGACGACGGACGGTCTTCTGATAACCTATCGAGGTGAACACCACTGTGATCGAGTCACCGGCAGGCAAGGTCAAAGAGAATCGTCCCTGGTTGTCCGTGGCTGTTCCGCTCCGGTCCCCGGCCCGGTGTACATGGACCCCCGGCAGGGCTTCCCCCTCGGGATCAACCACCACACCCCGCAGGATCGCCTCTCCCTGTGCGGAAAGCATCAGCGGTATCCCCCACAGCAAGAACACTAGAAAAAAGACCGAACAACGTTTGTCCATGGACCGGAGCACTTTCCCAAATAAACTCAATTTTTTCCTTTTCATTGTGATCTTCTGCGATGAAAAGTTCTGAAAAAATGTTAGGTTTGAAAGAAAAAAGATCATGGTCCGACAGGTGGAGATCGTTCTTCCTCCCTTTCCTCCGGGATATCATCTCATCACCCGTCTGGTGACGGAGAGGGTGGGGGAGTTGCCTCGTACCGGTCTGATGCAGGTATTCCTTCAGCACACTTCGGCAGCCCTGACGCTCAACGAGAATGCCGATCCTACGGTGCGGGAGGATTTCAGGACTTTCCTCGACGAGCTGGTCCCGGAAGATTTTCCCGGTTACCGGCATACCCTGGAAGGCAGCGATGATATGCCCGCTCATCTCAAATCCTCGCTGCTGGGGGCATCGGTGACCATTCCCATCACGGGGGGAAGGCTGAACCTGGGCACGTGGCAGGGGATCTATCTCTGTGAGTTCAGGCGGCACGGGGGGCGGCGGCACCTGGTGGTGACCGTGATGGGGGAGGATTGAACACAACCGTTACAAACCAGGCAAGATATGGATGAGAGAATGTTCTTACTGGGTGACGAGGCGGTGGCGCAGGCCGCCCTCGACGCCGGGGTATCAGGTTGTTATGCCTATCCCGGCACACCCTCCACCGAGATCATGGAATATGTGAGGGCTTCCGGCCGGGCCGCGGAGGCGGGTGTGGTGCGGGAGTGGTCGGCCAACGAGAAGACCGCCATGGAGGCTGCCCTCGGCATGTCGTATGCCGGGCGGCGGGCGATGGTCTGCATGAAACATGTGGGTCTCAACGTGGCGGCCGACCCCTTCATGAACGCCGCCATCACCGGCATCAACGGTGGCCTGCTGGTGGTGGTGGCCGACGACCCGTCGATGCACTCCTCGCAGAACGAGCAGGACTCCCGCTATTACGGCCATTTCGCCCAGATCCCTGTCCTGGAGCCATCCTCGCAGCAGGAGGCCTACGACATGGTGCGGGAAGGCTTTGACCTTTCCGAGCGCTTCGGTGTGCCGGTGCTGGTCCGGCTGGTGACACGTCTGGCCCATTCGCGGGCGGCGGTGGTGCCGCAGCCCCCCGTGCCGCCCCGGCCGCTGCATCTGCCCGGCAACCCCAGACAGTTCATCCTCCTGCCGTCCATCGCACGGGAAAGATACCGCCAGCTGCTGGCCGACAGGCCCCTGTTCATCGAAGAAGCCCATCGCCCCGAAGGCCACAATACTTACCTGGCCCATCCGGACAGCAGAAAAGGAGTGATCGCCTGCGGCCTGGCATACAACTACCTGCGGGAGAACTTTCCCGGCGAGCTGCCTTTCCATCTGCTGAAGATCTCTTACTATCCTCTGCCGGACCGGATGATCCGCGAGCTTTTTGATCGTTGCGACGAGATCGTGGTACTGGAAGAGGGATATCCTTATGTGGAAGAGATGCTGTTGGGGATGCCGCCGCGCCGGGAGCCGGTGATCCTCGGCCGTCTGGACGGCACCCTGCCCCGCGACGGGGAGCTCGACCCTTGGAAGGTGGGAAAAGCGCTGGGGCTGGACCTGCCCGATCCGCGGCCCAGACCGGAGGTGGCTGTGGGCCGCCCCCCTTCCTTCTGCGCGGGATGCGGCCATATCGATGTCTACAAAGCCCTCAACGAGGCCATGGAACCCTATGGCAGCGGCAGGGTCTTCTCCGACATAGGGTGTTATACCCTGGGAGCCCTGCCCCCCTACAACGCCATCAACACCTGTGTGGATATGGGGGCCAGCATCACCATGGCCGTGGGGGCCGCCGATGCGGGACTCATCCCTGCCGTGGCGGTCATCGGCGACTCCACCTTCACCCACTCCGGTATCACCGGACTGCTCGATGCCGTCAATAAGCGTTCGCCCGTTACGGTCATCATCTCCGACAACGACGCCACCGCCATGACTGGAGGACAGCCTCCCTCGGGACTGGGTAAGATCGAACAGATCTGCCTGGGTCTCGGCGTGGAAAAAGAACACCTACACACCATCATCCCCCTGAGGAAACACCATGAGGAGAACGTGAAGGTGATGCGGGAGGAGCTGGCCTACCAGGGCGTCTCGGTGATCGTGGCACGAAGGGAATGCGTGCGTATCGCCGCTGCCAGAAAAAAGAACAGGAACTGAAAAAAGAGAACCATGAAAACGGACATCATACTCGCAGGTGTAGGCGGTCAGGGCATCCTTTCCATCGCTGCCGTCATCGGACTGGCAGCGGTGAAGGAGGATCTTTTCATCAAACAGTCGGAGATCCACGGCATGAGCCAACAGGGCGGAGAGGTCTACTCCCACCTGCGTCTTTCGGACCAGCCCATCCATTCCGACATGATCCCGCTGGGTGAGGCCGATCTCATCCTTGCCGTGGAGCCGCTGGAAGGGTTGCGTTATCTGCCTTATCTGCATGAGAATGGGTGGCTGGTGACCAGTACCGAGCCTGTGGTCAACATCGATCATTATCCCGACCGGGAAAAATTGTTCGGCGAGATAAGACGATGGCCGCGTCATCTTCTGCTGGATGCTGCCACGATGGCCAGGGAGGCAGGTTCAGTCCGGGCTGCCAACATGGTGATGCTGGGGGCGGCCGTGCCCTTCATTCAGGTGCGAGAAGAGCATCTTGTCGAGGCGATCAGAGAGATCTTCGCAAGAAAGGGAGAGAAGGTGGTCGATACCAACATCCGGGCTTTTCAGGCGGGGAAAGAGCTGGCTGAAAGAAGGGTGGAGTAGCGTGGCTGAGAAACATTGCGGGAACGGAAAAAGACAAAAGTTAACGGTTATGTTCACGGAAAAAGATCTGGCCGCCTTTCGTGAGCGCGGCATCACACGGGAGGAGGTAGAACGCCAGCTGGAACTCTTCCGGAAGGGTTTCCCATTCGCGGATATTCGCCGTCCGGCCACACCCGGCGACGGGATCCTGGTGTTCGGTGAGGAAGAGAAAAAGCGCCTGGCCGAGAAGTACGGGAAGGACCCGGAAGAACGGTCGGTGGTGAAGTTCGTGCCGGCCTCAGGCGCTGCTTCGCGTATGTTCAAAAAACTTTTTGCTTATCACGAGGCATGGAAAAAAGGTGGCCGGCTTCAGGGAAAGCCTGCTCCCGACGATGAGATGGCACGTTTCTTTGAGGGGCTCCGCCGTTTTGCTTTTGCCGAAGAGCTGGAAGAGATCCTCCGCCGGCAATATGGCAAAGAGCTCGGGACCCTCCTGGCAGAAAAGAGGTTCGGCGAGATCGTGGAAGGGGTGCTCTTCACACCCGGGCTGGGTTACGGAGCCCTGCCCAAGGGACTGATCCTCTTCCACCGCTATCCGGAAGGTCCGCGTACCGCCTTCGAGGAACATCTTGCCGAAGGAGCCCTCTATGCCACCTCTCACGGCGACATGGTGAACCTCCACTTCACCGTCTCACCGGAACACAAAGAGCGTTTCAGGGAAAGGTTCCGCCGGAAAGAGCGATTTTTTTCAGAACATTTCGGTGTGCACTACCATGTGGATTATTCCGTCCAGAAACCTTCCACCGATACCGTGGCCGTCGATCCGGAGAACCGGCCTTTCAGGAAAGAGGACGGGACCATCCTTTTCCGGCCGGGCGGCCACGGTGCCCTTCTGGAGAACCTCAACGAGCTGAAGGAAGCGGTCATCTTCATCAAGAACATCGACAATGTGGTGCCGGACCGTCTGAAGGATGAGACCGTTTTCCATAAGAAGGTGCTGGGAGGGTTGTTGCTGGAGCTCACCGACGAGATACATCGCTGGTTAAGAAGAATGGACGAGGATCTTCTGGATCGGACGGAGCTGCAGGAACTCGAGCGTTTTGCCAGGGATCATCTGATGCTGCATGTGCCGGAGGTAGAAGGGGATGCGGCCGAGCGGCAGCGTACCCTCTATGATCTGCTGCATCGCCCGCTGCGGGTATGCGGAATGGTACGCAACGAGGGAGAGCCGGGAGGAGGCCCCTTCTGGGTGGCGGACAGCCACGGCCATCTCTCCCTGCAGATCGTCGAAAGCGCACAGATCGACATGAACGACCCGGAAAAAAAGGCCATCGTGGAACGTTCCACCCACTTCAATCCTGTGGATATTGTCTGTTCCGTATATGACCACCGGGGAAAGAAATACGATCTGCGGCAATACGTCGACCCCGGGACTTTCTTCATCTCCCGGAAATCCTACGATGGCAGGGAACTCAAAGCACTGGAACTGCCGGGACTCTGGAACGGCAGCATGGCCCGCTGGACCACCATCTTCGTGGAAGTGCCACCCGCCACCTTCCATCCCGTTAAGACCGTCCTGGATCTGTTGAGACCCGAACATCTTGTCCAATAAAAAAGCCACCCCGGTGGGATGGCTTGGATGTTTCAAGCGTTTTCTTGACTGTCAGATACCCAGGATCTTGGCATCCACCCAGAAAACAGCGTCGATCTCGATCTCGGTGTCCTGAGTGAGCACTTGGTCGGTGACCGTTTCTGTGCGAAGCGTGAATGAATCCTTCAGGATATAATCCTTCAGGTTATCATCGGACGTCTCGAGATCGATCTCTGTGGCACCGTCATCGGTCATGTTATCTTTCCATGCGATAAGTTTCTCGTCGAGCCCTTCGGCATTGATGTAGATCTTGATCGATTTGAGGAAGTCAAAGGTTTGTTCCGGAGGGGAGGTGATCTTCATTTTCAGTTCTTTCACCTTGATCGCTTCCACCAGATCTTTCCGGGAGTCGTTCACCTCCAGTTCGCTCTCGCTGTTGGTGGTGACGGGCGGGGTGTAGAAACTGAAAGGCGTGTTGAGGTTGACGATGGTGGCTGATTTGATGGTCACGCTTGTGCTGTAGTCCAGGTCGAACTGGGTAAGCTTGTCGAGCTTGCTGCACGACCCGAACGGAAAGGCTAACAGCATGGCTGCGGCCAGGATCAAGAACTTTTTCATTTTCTTTTTTCTATTATTAAACGAGAATTTCGCGGAAAGGTTACAATAATCATACCAGAAAGAAAGGGGATAACAACGGATGATGTCCCCTTTCCACGTCCATTGCTGTCAGGTTCAGCGGTGGGTTCTTTCCTGATAGATGACAAAGTCCCTCTGCGCTTTCAGGATATTGACCAGGTAGAGGACCAGGTTTTTCGATTCACCGAGAATGTTGAAGAGCAGAAGGGAAGGACGGGTCTTGATGTTCCCTTCCTTCTTGATGAGCTTGATATGTCTTTTCTGCAGTTTCTTGATCTCTGACAGCACTTCTTCCTGGTCGCCGATGATCTTCTTGATGCCTGAGAAGTTATCGGCATAGATAGCTTCGTAGATTTCCAGGAAAAGGTGGTCAATGTCCTCGCTCATCTTCATGAGGGCTTTCATCTGCTCTTCCGGCAGCAAGGGATGGTTGTTGTCGATATGTTTGAAGATGGGGTTGTGGATGTAGGTCAGGCTGTGGACCATTTCCCGCAGGTAGTCCAGAGCCTGGACATAGTAATGGCCTGTTTCGATGGAGTTCTCCTCGAGCCTGCGGATGGTGAAATAGACATTGTCTTTGAGGTCCTTGATGTCACGGTTCAGTTTTTCGATGCTGCGTTGCAGTTCTTTGAGCTTCTTTCGGTCTTCTGCGGCAAAAGCCCCCATGGTCTGGAGATATATGTTCCGCGAACGGTGCAGGATGGAAAGTGTTTCTTCTTTACACTTGTTGAACACATCTTCGCCTCTCATTTCGGAGGTTTCGCTCACCAGTTCGTCTTTGCGGTGTTTCTCTTCTTCCCGTTGGGAGTGGATGATGCGGTTACGTACGATGAGAGTGGCATCGAGGGCTACGAAAGCCAGGATAGCATAGATCTTACCGTAATAGATGATAAAGGCGATGATGAAAGAGGTGGTGAAGGCGATCATGGCGGTCATGAACCATCCTGTGATGACGACGATGACGCCGGTGACACGGTAGACGGCGCTCTCACGTCCCCAGGCCCGGTCGGCGAGGGAGGCTCCCATGGCCACCATGAAGGTGACGTACGTGGTGGAAAGAGGGAGTTTCAGCGAGGTGCCGATGGCGATCAGGATACTGGCTACTACCAGGTTGACCGAAGCTCTTACCATGTCAAAGGCCACTCCTTTCTCTTTCTTGAGTTTGTTGTATTCGGTGCGGTCAAAACGTCGGTTGACCCATGATCTGATACTTTCAGGCACAATGTACCGGATGGAGCGGGAGATCCCGACGGTCTGACGGACAATAGCACGGGCCAGGAAAGAGGACTCGAAACGTTCGACCCCTTCTTCCTGGCGGCTCAGGTCGACGGTGGTGGCCGTGACCGTACGTGCCTTGCGTGAGAAGGCCATCGTGAGTACCATGATCAGACCGGCTATCAGCAAATAGAGAGTAGGGGTCTTGACCTTTCCTGCCAAAACCCCCATCATGTATGTGTCGGGATCCGTGCCGTGAAGGGTGAAATCGCGGAAAGCCTCCACACCAGCCAGAGGTACACCAATGAAGTTGACCAGATCGTTGCCCGCAAAAGCCATGGCCAGAGCAAAAGTGCCTACCAGGACAATGAAACGAAGGATGTCGATACGGAAAAGCGACAGGAAGATCTGTAACAGGATGGTCCATCCGATGAAACTTACTCCCAGGATCATGCCGGTGTTGCTCCTGATCCACTCCAGCGTCTCCGGAGTGATGAAAGAGGAGCCTTTGGCACCCTTGATCAGAATGAAATAGGTGATGGCCGTGAAAGAGAAACCTCCCCACAATGCTCCGAAATAACGGAAGGTCTTCTCATAATTGAAGGTGAATACGAGCCTGACCAGCCACTGAAGGAAGGCGCCGGTAAGGAAGGCAATGACAATGGAGACCAGGATCCCCGTGATGATGGCCAGCGCTTTGCCGGAATTGATGTAATGGGCCAGGTCCTGGTTGGCTGCAGGATCTTTCATGATCTTGATGACCGAAATGGCCACAGCGGCACCCAGCAACTCGAAAACGATCGACACGGTGGTGGAAGTGGGAAGACCGTATGTGTTGAAGAAGTCGAGCATGAGCACATCGGTGAGCATCACCGCCAGGAAGAGCATCATGATCTCGTTGAAGGAGAAATATTCGGGATGGAAGATCCCTTTCCGGGCCACTTCCATCATCCCACTGGAAAAAGTGGCACCGATGAGCACCCCCAGGGCGGCTACGTAGAGGATCACACGGAACGGGGCAGCCTTCGCACCAATGGCCGAATTGAGAAAATTGACCGCATCATTGCTGACACCTACGATCAGATCGGATATGGCAAGAACGATCAGTACAATGACAATAAAAAGATAAAAAGTATGCATCTTTCCTTTGCTTTTTTTTTCGCACAGTAAAAGTATGTAAACTATCTTTCAAAAAAGAGGGTGTTGATTTTTTGTTGATTTATTTGATCAACCAGTCAACCAGGTCAATTGGGAAGGAGGCCGCGGATGGTGGTGAGCAGCTCGTGGATGTTCACGGGCTTGTTGATGAAGCTCACAGCCCCGAGTTCCTGGGTCAGCGAAATGTTTTCCTTGGTCCCTACTGCGGAAACGATCACTACGGGAATGTCACGCAGGACATCATCCCCTTTGATTCGCTCAAGAAAGTCGATGCCGCTGATCTCCGGCATCAGCAGATCCAGGAGGATGAGATCCGGTGATTCATCTTCCAGCAACTTGTAGGCTTCCTTGGCACTGAAGGCCGTCATGACCTCATAGCCTTCCTGCATCAGCACCGCATTGAGCAGGACGATGTTGGTGGAGGAATCGTCGATGGCCAGGATCTTTTTCTTGCTCTTTCCCATTGAGTTGCCGTGAAAAAGGGACTGCAAGTTAATGAATGGAACAGGCATTGAACAAAAGAACAGGTGATTTAGATCACCGAAAAGCGGTCAGATAGATCACCGGAATCATGATTTTTTATATTTTTATCGGAAATTGTTTCCTCATGGAATTGGAAACTCCGGCTCAAGAGATCCTTCAGATCCTGGAAAGCTCCTGGATCTTCAGAGATTTTTCGGACGAGGAGAAACAAGATCTGGCACGTAACAGCAGTCTGGTTCAATACGCCGCAAAGGATGTCCTGTTCAAGCAACGGACACGTACCATGCATGTGATGTACATCGTGGAGGGGCTGGTAAAGATCTATAAGGAGAACCTGTCGAGCCGGACGGTCACACTCAAGATCCTTTCCTCCGATCATTTTGTGGGCCTTGATTCGTTGTATGCTGGACCCGTTTATCAGTATTCGGCTTCGGTGGTGGAGGATGCACGTATCCTGATCATCGATCACGGGACCTTTAACAGGTGTTTGTTGGACAATGGCCGTTTTTCCATGGACATCATCAAGATGCTGAGCCGGGAGTCCCATTATATCTTCACCCGTCTGAACAGTCAGACCCACAAGCAACTGCCCGGGAGGATCGCAGATGTCCTGCTCTATTTCTCGGAGGAGATCTACCGATCCCATGAGTTCGAGTTTCCCTTGTCGCGGCAGGAACTGGCCGAGCTGGCCGGAACCACCAAAGAAAGTTTCATCCGGACCCTCAATGAGTTCCGTCATGACAAGATCATCGAGCTTGACGGAAGGAAAGTGAAGATTGTGAGCATCGACCTGGTCAGGATCCTGAGTGATCTGGGGTAACCTTTAAAGAACATCAAGATGAAGAACCAGCATTACTTTTTATGGACCGTTGTTGTTGTTCTGTTTTTTGGCTTTTCCTGCGGCCATGATGATAAATCGGCCGGGGATGAGAAAAGAGGTTATAGGCATGGTGTGGTGGTATCGGCCCATCCCGAAGCTTCGGCGGCCGGGGCGGAGATACTGCGGTCCGGAGGCAATGCTGTGGATGCCGCTGTGGCCACGGGTTTTGCGCTGGCTGTCTGTTACCCACGGGCAGGGAACATCGGTGGTGGAGGGTTCATGGTGCTCCGTCTGGCCGACGGTAAAGCCACCACCCTTGACTTCAGGGAAAAAGCCCCCCTGAAGGCGCATGAGAAGATGTTCCAGGATGAGAAAGGGGAGGTCATCCGGGGAGCCAGCCTGGAGAGTTATTTGGCCTCGGGAGTGCCCGGCTCGGTGGACGGCATGCTCACAGCACATGCTAAGTACGGCAAACTGCCACTCGCCCGGGTCATCGAACCTGCCATCCGGCTGGCCGGGAAAGGCTTTCCCGTCACGAAAAAACAGGCCCGGGCCCTTAACAGATACAGGGAGGATTTTCTGAAGATCAACGATGGGCCGGTACCCTTCGTGAAAGAAGGAGAACCCTGGAAAGAGGGAGATACCTTGCGGCAACCGGAACTGGCCACTACCCTGAAAGCCATTCGCGACCATGGCAGAGCCGGATTCTACGAAGGACCCGTGGCAAAGGCCCTGGTGGAACAAATGAAGAAAAACGGAGGGTGGATCACGGAAGAGGATCTGGCAGCATACCATTCCGTTTGGCGGGAACCGGTCACCGGTTTTTACCGGGGCTATCGCATTATCTCCATGCCGCCTCCCTCCAGTGGCGGGGTAGCCCTCCTGCAACTGCTCCACATGGTGGAACCTTACCCTCTCCGGGAGTGGGGATGGAACACACCCGCCACGGTCAACCTGATGGTGGAAGCCGAAAAAAGGGTTTACGCCGACCGGGCACGATATCTCGGGGACCCTGATTTCGTGGAGGTGCCGGTGGAAGGATTGATCAGCAGGGAATACTGTGAAGCACGCATGAAAGATTTCCGGCCGGGACATGTAACCCCTTCCGACAGCCTCTTCGCCGGTATTCCTCCCGGATGGGAGAGTGAAGAGACCACCCATTACTCGGTGGTCGACGAAGAGGGCAACGCGGTGGCCGTGACCACCACCCTCAACCGCAGTTACGGGAACAAGGTGGTGATCCGGGGTGCCGGCTTTCTGATGAACAATGAGATGGACGATTTCAGCATCAAACCGGGTTACCCCAACTCTTTCGGACTCATAGGTGGCAGGGCCAACGCCATCGCTCCGGGAAAAAGGATGCTCAGCTCCATGACCCCCACCATCGTGGAAAAAAAGGGTGAACTCTTCATGGTAGTAGGTTCGCCGGGAGGATCGACCATCATCACTTCCGTATTCCAGACCATCCTCAATGTGACAGACCATGCCATGGACATGCAGAAAGCGGTGAGCGCGGGACGATTCCATCACCAGTGGAAACCCGATCTTCTCTACTATGAAGAACAGGCCTTTCAGCCCTCTGATACCCTGCGTCTCAGGGAGATGGGTTACCACCTGAAACAGCGCGGATCCATCGGACGGGTCGATGCCGTCAGGATCCTTGAAAACGGCCTGCGTGAACCCGGTGCCGACCCCAGAGGCGATGATGCCGCCAGAGGATATTGACTCGCTGCTAACCTTGATGCTGTGAACTTTTCGGAGGAAAATTTTTTATCTAAAATTATTTTCATACTTTTATGTTTGTAATTTTGCAGCTATGGGTTCATTTACCGCACATTTTAACTAAAGTCTGAGGTTCTATGGGTAACTTTTTCAGAAAGATCTTCATTGTCCTGTTCATCCTCTCACTGGTGCCGGGATACTTCCTGTTGAAATGGGCATTCCAGCCCAAGAAGGAACTGAAAGTACTGATCCTCGACAAAACCGTCCCAACTTTCGACCGGATCAACCACCGTTCGTTCAACTGGATACTGACCCATGAGAAATATGTCAAAGGCGACCATAAACGTTATGATTATACGAAGGATTACTATGGTTTTTTCCCTCTAAAGCCGGAACGTAAAAAAGAATACAAGATCAAGCGTATCCGTCTGTCGCAGGTGATCTCCATGGCCGATTCATTTGACATGGCCTATTATACCGATACCTATGGTGTTTTTTTCAACGACTGGTACAAGGGGATCAGCCGCACCAGAAAGTCCCGCAAGATCTACGGCGGTCTGAACAACAACGACTATTTCTTCCTGAAGGAGATGAACGACAGGAAGAAACTGATCATCTGTGAGTTCAATACGCTCATCTATCCTACGGATGCGCTGGAACGTACCAAGGTGGAGAACCTGTTGGGTATCAAATGGACCGAATGGATCGGGAAATACTTCTCCAGCCTCGACTCGGCCAGGAACCCAGACCTACCCGTCTGGATCCTGGGGAAATACCGGCAGCAGTATCAAAAACCATGGGATTTCAAGAAAGGAGGGATCATCTTGGTCAATCAGAACGACCGGGTGATCGTACTGGAAGACGAGCGGGACCTGGATTTCGATGTACCCTACATCTATACTACCGAAGAAGGACGTGAGAAATATGGTCTGCCGTACAAGGTGCCTTACCCTTATTGGTTCGAGATCATCGAGCCGGGTGAAAACAAGGTGGTATCGACCTTCAAGCTGCACGTGAACGCCAGAGGCGATTCGGTTTTGCTGACCAATGCCATTCCGGATGAGTTTCCGGCCGTCATTGAGAGCACCAACGGACATCCCCATTATTATTTCGCCGGGAATTTCGCTTCCAACCCGGTGCAGATGCGCACCTCCTACTTCAAGCGCTATGACGATTTCAGCAGGCTCATCGGTCTGCCGTTCCTGAGCAAGAAACGCTATTTCTACTGGCATTACTATCAGCCATTGATGACCAGCATCCTGGAGCAGTATTATGATTCGCTGCAGGAAAAGAAATAACCTGTCCCGCAGGGAAAGGAAGGTGTCCGGAGGGGCACCTTTTTTTGTTTCCGAATGAAACAGAGGAACCACAGATGGAACGGGATCTTTTCAGATTGACCCTATTGCAGTACGATCTGGCCTGGGAGGATGTGACTGTCAACCTGCGACGGTGGGAGGAGCGTATCCTGGCATGGGAAGGACGGAGTGACCTGATCCTCCTTCCAGAGATGTTCACCACCGGCTTTACGATGGATCCGGCCCCTCATGCCGAGGGTCCGGGCGGCCGGGTCAGCCGCTTCCTGCACCGCATGGCCCGTGCCACGGGAGCGGCTGTGGCGGGCAGCCTGATCGTCAGGGAAAAAGAGCTGTACTACAATCGCCTGCTGTTCGTCACGCCCGAAGGGGAGGAACATACCTACGACAAACGCCATCTTTTCCGCATGGGTGGCGAGCATCTGCACTATGCCCCCGGCAGGGAGCGGGTGACACTGCGGTGGCGCGGCGTGCGCATACGGCCTTTCATCTGTTACGACCTGCGTTTCCCGGTGTGGATACGCAGCCGCAACGAGGCCGACCTCCTTCTTTTCGTGGCCAACTGGCCGGCTGCCCGCCGGGGGGTGTGGACCACCCTCCTGGCCGCCCGGGCCCTCGAGAACCAGACCTACGTCGCCGGTGTCAACAGGACTGGTACCGACGGCAGGGGGATCACCTACGAGGGGGAAAGCCGCATCATCAGCCCGCGCGGCGAGGTGCTGGCCCGCCTGGGCAACGAGGAGGGAGCCGTCCATGCCATGCTCGACATGGCCGCTCTGCAGGC
The DNA here is from genome assembly GCA_964599235.1 of uncultured Rikenellaceae bacterium. Taxonomy (GTDB): domain Bacteria; phylum Bacteroidota; class Bacteroidia; order Bacteroidales; family VadinHA17; genus DRPN01. Next base: position 51,964 of record CAZRDX010000017.1, on the reverse strand, counting down.
ATTCCGGGAAAAATTTCCTGTCCACCTGGATGCCGACGATTACCGGCTGATACTTTGAGAAGAAAGGCTCATACCAAAGCGTCGTACAGCACCTCCACAGGATGGAGTGCTTCCCTCTGTACGCCGTCGTGGATCTGATGACGACAGCTCGTCCCCGGCGCCACGATGAGCGTCTCCCGGGATGTCTTCCTGAGCTCGGGGAAGAGCACCAGTTCCCCTACCTTCATGGAGAGCTCGTAATGCTCTTTCTCAAAGCCGAAGGAACCGGCCATGCCGCAGCATCCTGACGGGATCTCCTCCACCTCGTAGTTCTCGGGAAGAGCGAGGATCTGCTTCGTATAGGAGGTGGAGCTGAGGGCTTTCTGGTGACAATGACCGTGCAGCTTGATCTTTTTTGCCTCTTTCGTGAAGGCGGCGGCGGTGATCCTGCCGGCATCGGCCTCCCGTGCCAAGAACTCTTCGATGGTGAGGGCGTGGCGGGCCAGCCGCCGGGCTTCCGCCCGCAGCTCGTCACCGGCCAGGTCGGGATACTCATCACGGAAACCCAAAATGGCCGAAGGCTCGATGCCGATCAGCGGGGTCTCCTCACTCACCAGCGGCGCCAGCACACGCACATTGCGGCGGATGATGGTCCGGGCTTTCCGGAGAACCCCCTTGGAAAGGAAGGTGCGTGCACTGAGATCATGCTCGGGAACACCCACGGTATAACCCAGCCGTGTGAGCAACAGTATGGCTTTCCTGCCGATCTCCACATCCTGGTAGTTGGTGAACTCGTCGACGAAAAGCCATACCTTGCCTTTGGGGTGGGCGGGCTGCAGGCCATCCAGCTCCTTCTTCAGCCAGCGGCGCAAGGTCTGACGTGCCAGACGCGGCATCGAACGCTCACGGGCAAAGCCGATGATGCGCTTGAGAAGATCCGAGGTGAACGTGTTGCTCATCAGGAAATTGTAGAATGCGGGGAAAAGCATCCCCACCTTCTGGAAAGAGGTGTACCAGGCGATCAGGCGGGTACGCAGCGGGATGCCGTGGTGATCGTAATAATGTTGGAGGAATTCGGCCTTGAGACGCGTGATGTCGACGCTGGAAGGACATTCCGACTTGCAGCCTTTGCAAGACAGGCACAGGTCGAGGATGTTGTAGAGGTCAGGATCGTCCAGAGGATCATCCTTCTCGGAGTAGAGGATGGTCTCTCGCAGCAGGTTGGCGCGTGCGCGGGTGCTCTTGTCCTCGTCGCGTGTGGCCATATAGCTGGGACACATCAGCCCGCCGGTGACCTCCGTCCTGCGGCAGTCGCCGGAGCCGTTGCACCTTTCCGCGGCACGCAGGTAACCACCGCTGTCGGAGAAGTCGAAATAGGTGGATATCTCCCTGACCGGCACGGCCGGGTCTTTCCGCAGAAAACGGTTCATGGGCGGCGTGTCGGTGATTTTGCCCGGGTTGAGCAGTCCGTAAGGGTCGAAGGCTTTCTTCACCTCCCTGAACAGGTTGTAGATCCTTTCTCCCACCATCAGGGGGATGAACTCGCCCCGCAGGCGCCCGTCACCGTGTTCGCCACTGAGCGAGCCTTTGTATTTCTTGACCAGGCGGGCCACCTCCTCCCCCAGGGTGTGGAAGAGCTCCACGTCGTGCGGGTCGCGCAGGTTGAGCACCGGCCGCAGATGCAGCTCGCCCGAGCCGATGTGGGCATAATAGACCGCTTCTTTATCGTGTTTTTTGAGGAGCCGGGCGAACTCTTCCATATAGTCCGGCAGGTCTTCCACCCGCACGGCGGTATCTTCGATCACGGCCACCGGCTTGGCGTCGCCTTTCATGTTAGAGAGGACCCCCAATCCGGCCTTGCGCAGGTTCCACACTTTGTTCACGTCGTCGCCGTAAAGGACGGGAAAAGCATAGCCGTATCCGGCTTCCCGCATCTCCTGTTCCATGGCGCGGGCCAGACGGGCGATCTCTTCCCGGCTCTCCCTGGCGAACTCCACCAGCAGCAAGGCTTCCGGATCCCCCTCGATGAAAAAGCGGTTCTTCTGCTGTTCGAGGTTGTCCTTGGTGAGGTCGAGCACGGTTTTGTCCATCAGTTCAACCGCCCCGGGATGGTATTTCAGGGCGATCAGATTGGCACGGAAAGCCTCGGGAAGACGGGTCAGATGGACGCATACCAGCCCTTTTTCGGGCGGGGGCAGGGGCACCAGGTTGAAACGTATGGCGGTGGTCACGGCTAGCGTGCCCTCCGAGCCGGCCAGCAACCTGGACATGTTGAAAGGTACCCCGTTGCCTGTGAAAGGATCGGTGTCCATCAGCAGATCCAGAGCATAGCCGTTGTTGCGGCGGTGGATGTCGGGATGGGGATACTGCTCCCTGATCTCACGACGTATTTCCTCGTCGGAAAGGATGCGGTAGATGGTGCGGTAGATGCTGCCTTCCAGATCCTCCTGACGGGTCTTGGCCATGAACGCTTCCTTCATCAGCGGGCCGAAAGTCACTTCGCTGCCGTCGCTGAGGATACATTCCACCTCGAGGGTATGGTCGCGCGTGCTTCCGTACAGCAGGGAATGGGAGCCGCAGGAGTTGTTGCCCAGCATGCCCCCCAGCATGCAGCGGTTGGAGGTGGAGGTCTCCGGACCGAAAAAGAGCCCTCTGGAAGCCAGCAACTTGTTCAGTTCGTCGGGGATGACACCGGGTTCCACCTTCACCCAGTGCTCCTCCTCGTTCAGTTCGAGGATGCGGGTCATGTAACGTGACACATCCAGCACAATGCCTTTTCCCACCACCTGGCCTGCCAGCGAGGTTCCGGCCGTCCGGGGGATCACCGGCAGACCATGTTCCCTGGCAAAGGCCAGGATGGTACGTATGTCCTCCTTGTCACGCGGGCGGGTGACCGCCAGCGGTTTTTCCCGGTACTCCGAAGCATCTGTAGCATACAGGATCTTCGAGACTTCATCCGCATACAGATCACCCCGTATCCGCCTTGTCAACTCCTGGTAATCGATCACTGCCATTCTTACGATCTTTTTTGAGAACTTAAAAATACATGTTTCCCCCGAACCTGCCACCGCTCACCGTAAAAAAGAGTTTCGTCAAAATCCTTGGGATGCTTGACAATAGTCATTGGAACATTCCTGAAATGAAGCGAAATTTGATTACCTTTGTGATGCTAGGATATTCATGGATAAATAACTGAAAAACAATGGATTTTATTGAAAAGGTCAAGGAGCGTGCCCGTCAGGTACGGAAGAGGATCGTCTTACCGGAAGCGTATGAGGAGCGCACCCTGCGCGCGGGGGATATCATGGCAGGGGAAGGGATCGCCGAGGTGATCCTGATCGGTGATCCGGCGCAGATCGGGGAGCATGCCCGCAAGCTGGGATTGCAGCATGTGAAGGATTGTAAGATCGTCGATCCCCATAACAACCCGAAAAAGGATGAATACGTGGAGATGATGCTCAAGTTGCGGGCTCACAAGGGCCTGACACGGGAAGAGGCGGAAAAGCTCATTGAGGATCCGCTCTATCTCGGTCCGGTGATGATCAAGGCGGGCGATGCCGACGGGGAGGTAGCCGGCGCCAACAACCCCACAGGCAACGTGTTGCGGCCGGCGTTCCAGTTTGTGAGGACCATGCCCGGCATCAGCGTGGTGTCGGGGGCGTTTTTCATGATCCTTCAGGACAAGGCGTTTGGCGAGGACGGTATCATGGTCTTTGCCGACTGTGCGGTGAACCCGGATCCGGATGCGGCACAGCTGGCCGAGATCGCGGTCACCTCGGCCCGTACGGCCCTCCACATCGGAGGTTTTGAGCCGAGGGTGGCGATGCTCAGTTTCTCCACCAAGGGCAGTGCTTCCCATCCTGCTGTCGACAAGGTCACCGAGGCACTGCGTCTGGCCCGTGAGAAAGACCCCTCGCTGGCCATCGACGGGGAGATGCAGGCCGATGCGGCCATCATCCCGGCGGTGGGAAAAAAGAAAGCTCCGGACAGTACCATTGCCGGCAAAGCCAATGTGCTGATCTTCCCCGACCTCAACTCGGGCAACATCAGCTACAAGCTGGTGCAGCGTATGGCCCATGCCGAGGCCATAGGACCGGTGCTGCAAGGCATGGCCGCACCCATCAACGACCTGTCGCGCGGCTGCAGCGTCGACGACATCGTCAACCTGGGAGCCATCACCGCCAACCAGGCAGCAGGGATCAACATTTAAGGAACCATCAAAAGTATGCAGCATGACCGTTGAACCGATCGAAGATTATGCACTGAAGACACGCGTCAGGAAAAAAGGAGGCCTGCAGAAGGTGGGGCTCGTGGGTTGCGGAAACATGGGGCAGGAGATCGCCTACCTGGTGGCCCGCAACGGTATCAATGTGGAGTTCATCGACCTTACCGAAGAGAGGATCGCCGAGGTCTTCATCGAGCTGAACCAGAAACTGGACAATATCATCGACAAATGGGGGCTCACCGAGAGCGAAAAAAGAGCCATTCTTTCGCGCATTCACGGATCCACCGACTATTCCAATGTGAGCGACTGTGATCTGGTGATCGAGACCATCAACAACCGCAAGCCGGGTACCAGCCTGGAATTGCGCAAAGAGGTCTTCCGCAAGGTGGAGGCGGTGGTCCGTGAAGATACCGTGATCGCTTCCAACACTTCGACCCTCATCATTTCAGAGCTTGCTTCCGTACTGAAGCACCCCGAGCGGGCAGTGGGCCTTCACTTCCTGCCTTCGGCCATCAGCGGAGGGGTGGTGGAGGTGGTCCGGGGCCTGCACACCAACCAGGCATCGGTGGAGTTCGTGGAGAAATTCGCTCGGACCATCGGCAAGAAAGTGATCCCTTTGTTTGAATCACCCGGCAATATCAGTACCCGCCTGATCGTCGTGCTCATCAACGAGGCGTGTGAGACCCTTATGGAAGGTGTGGCTTCGGCTCCCGATATCGATGCCACAATGCGCCTGGGTTTCGGTCTCCAGTTCGGTCCCCTCGAGATGGCCGACAGGATCGGCCTCGACAAGGTGATCAAATGGATGAACAACCTGTACCAGGAGTTCGGCGAGCGTAAGTTCAAGCCCAACCCCGTCCTCAAACGCCTCTACCGTCTGGGGTACCATGGAAAACGTACCGGCCAGGGTTTCTATGTCTATGAGAAAGGCAAGGTGGTCGGCCAGACCATCACCTGCCCGGAGATCTTTGTCCACAACTGAAAAAAAACGCTTATGAAGGTCATTGTAATGAACTGTGGCAGCTCGTCGATCAAGTACCAGCTGTTCGATATGGAGAAAGTGCGGGTGCTGGCCCGGGGCGGGGTGGAGAAGATCGGCCTGCACGGCTCTTTCCTGATCAACCGACGCGACGACGGCGACGAGGTAAAACTCGAGGGCGAGATCTACGACCATCAACAGGGGATCGAGTACATCCTGGGTGTTCTGATCAGCAGGAAACACGGCAGCCTGAAGAGTTTTGACGAGATCGGTGCTGTGGGGCACCGGGTGGTGCATGGCGGGGAAAAGTTCAAAGGCAGTGTGCTGATCACGACCGAAGTACTCGATCAGATCAGGGAGGTGATCGACCTGGCGCCGCTGCACAATCCGCCCAACCTGAAAGGTATCGAGGCGATGCAGGAGATGCTGCCGGAAGTGCCGCAGGTGGCAGTCTTCGACACGGCTTTCCATCAGACCATACCACCCCATGCCTATACCTATGCCATCCCTTATACACTTTACAGGAAATACGGCATCCGTCGTTATGGCTTCCACGGCACGAGCCACCGCTATGTGTCGCAGCAGGCATGTGATTATCTGGGATGCGCTTTCGTGGGAACACGGATCATCACCTGTCATCTGGGCAATGGCGCCTCGATGGCGGCCATCCGCGATGGCAAATCGATCGACACCTCCATGGGACTAACGCCGGTGGAAGGACTGATCATGGGTACCCGTACGGGCGACCTGGACCTGGGTGTACTCACCTACATCGTGCAGAAAGAAGAGCTGACGCTCAATGCGGCCAATACCCTCATCAACAAGTTCAGCGGCATGCTGGGGATCTCGGGGGTGTCCTCCGACATGCGGGACATAGAGAAAGCGGCCGCCGAGGGTAACGAACGGGCCCGGCTGGCCCTGGCAGCCTATGCCTACAGGATCAAGAAATACATCGGAGCCTATTCCGCCGCACTGGGAGGACTGGATGTGCTGGTCTTCACGGGCGGCATCGGGGAGAACGATGTCTCCGTCAGGGCCGCCAGCTGCGAAGGACTGGAGTTCCTAGGCATACAGATCGATCCAGAGAAGAACGAAGAGATCAGAGGGGGCCGGAAAGGTCTCATCAGCGCCGACGGAGCACGCGTGAAAGTGGTGGTGATGCCTACCAACGAAGAGCTGGTGATCGCCCGCGACACCATGGAGATCGTAAAAGGCATGAACCAAAAGAAAAACTGAAGCGATGATCATAAGACAACTGGATGATCTTTTTACGGTAGCCTCGAGAGGAGAGCCCCGGCGGCTGGTGGTGGCGTGGCCCCATGATGCACATACCCTGGGTGCAGTGAAAGAGGCGATGGAAAAGGGCTTGGTGGTCCCCACGCTGGTGGGGGAAGAAAAGAGCGTGATCGCAGCCTGCCACGAGGCAGGGTTGCCGGTGGAAAAGGCCACGGTCATCGCTGCCGGAGAAGGGGAGGAGGAAGCGGCCCGGAAGGCCGTCAGCCTCGTCCGCGAAGGCGAAGGTGACCTCCTGATGAAAGGGACCGTCTCCACCGACATCTTCATGAGGGCCATCCTCAATAAGGAGACGGGACTGGTGCCTCCGGGAGGCCTGCTCACCCATGTCTCGGTACTGGCGCCGCCTACCTATCACAAGTTGCTGGTGGTGGGGGATGTGGCGATCATCCCGGCGCCGGGACTGAAGGAGAAGAAGGTGATCCTGGAACATCTCATACGCACCTCCCGCATGCTGGGGGTGGAGACCCCGAAGGTGGCGGTGGTCACAGCCACGGAAAAGGTGCTCACCACCATGCCTGCCTGCACGGATGCTGCCCTGCTGGCACGTATGGCCGACCGCGGGCAGATACGCGGCGCCGTCGTCGACGGCCCCCTGGCCCTCGACGTGGCTCTCGACAAGGAGAGTGCAAGGATCAAAAAGATCGACTCGCCCGTGGCAGGGGAGGCCGACTGTCTCCTTTTTCCGGATATCGAGGCGGGCAATGTCTTTTACAAGTGTTATACCAAGCTGCTGAAGGGCGAGGTGGCTGCCATGCTCACCGGGACCACCCGTCCGGTGATCCTCTCTTCACGCGGGGACAGCACACGCACCAAGCTGCTCTCCGTCACTTTGGGGGTCATCCGTGCCGGGCAAAAGGAACATAACGGAAAGATGTGAACGTTCAGGCCGACAAGGAGAGAGAGAAGACGGGGGAAGCCCGCAGGAAAGTGAATGAGGAGGCCCTGAGGGTCCACAGGATCCTTGTGATCAACCCCGGGTCCACCTCCACGAAAATTGCTGTATACAGGGATACCAAGCCCCGGCTGGTCGAGACGATCCGTCATTCGGCCGAGGAGCTGGCTCGTTTCAAAAGGATTACCGACCAGTTCGCCTTCCGTAAGGAGATCATCCTCGATCGTCTGCGCAAAGCCCGCGAGAAGATCGACGAGATCACGGCCGTCATCGGACGCGGCGGAATGATCAAACCCGTGGAGTCGGGGGTGTATGAGGTGAACGAGGCGATGAAGAGGGACCTCATCAAGGGGGTGATGGGAGAGCATGCCTCTAACCTGGGAGGACTCATTGCCGATGATATCGCCCGTTCTTTGCCTCATGCGCGGGCTTTCATTGCCGATCCTGTGGTGGTGGACGAGCTGCAGGATATCGCGCGGGTGGCGGGACATCCGCTTTTTGAGCGGAAGTCGATCTTCCATGCGCTCAACCACAAGGCCATATCCCGTACCTTTGCTCAGCAGATCGGCAGGAAATACGAGGAGCTGAATCTCATCGTCGCCCATATGGGCGGAGGGATCACCGTAGGAGCCCATGAAAAGGGCAGGGTCATCGATGTCAACCAGGGGCTGGACGGAGACGGGCCTTTCTCCCCGGAGCGTTCAGGTACCCTGCCCGTAGGTGATCTGGCACGTCTCTGCTACAGCGGCCAATATACCCTCGACGAGGTGAAAAGGATGATCACCGGTCAGGGCGGTCTGGTGGCTTATCTGGGGACCAACGATGTCTACCGGATCAACCTGATGGCTGAGGAGGGCAATGAAAAAGCAGGCTTTCTTCTGGATGCCATGGCCTACCAGGTGGCCAAGGAGATCGGGGCGATGAGTACCGTGCTGCGGGGCAGGGTGGATGCCATCCTGCTTACGGGCGGCATTGCCTTCAACAGCCGGGTGGTCGATTACATCAAGGTGATGGTCGCCCACATTGCGCGGGTGGTCGTCTTCCCCGGTGAGGATGAGATGAAAGCCTTGGCGATGAATGCCTTGCAGGCCCTGCGCGGGGAAAAGGAGATCAAAGTGTACCGTTGAACGGTTCAGGGAGAGGTGAGCGCCACCGGGATCACCCGGCCGTTCATCACTTTCCAGGCTTCTGTGGCAAAGGTATAGATCCAGTCAGCCATGGCGGAGGCAGAGACGGGTGCCTGCACGCCGGGAAAAGCCTCCCGCAGCATGTCGGTGTCAGTGGCTCCGGGAGCCAGAGCATTGACACGTATACCAAACTCTTCCAGCTCCACGGCCATCACCTCGGTGAGGATGTTCAGTGCACCTTTGGAGGCGGCATAGGCGGCCATGCCCCCGAACTTGGTTGCCCCCTGAATGCCGGCCATGCTGGTGATGTTGACCACATGAGCTCTCTCCGACCTTCTCAGCAGTGGCAAAAGCGCCCTGGTCAGCAGCGCGGGCGCATACAGGTTGACCGCCAGGCTGTGCTGCAGGTCGTCGGCCGTCAGCTCGGCAAAAGGTCGCATGATCAGCGTGCCGGCGTTGTTCACCAGGACATCGACCCTGTCGAGCTCATCGGCAATACGTCCGGCCAGGACGGAAACCTCTTCCCTCAGATCAGCCGCCAGCGGAATGGCTCTCCCCAGCAGATCGTCACGACGTGCCAGCTCCTCCAGGGCTGACCCGTCCCGTGCTACCACCACGACCGCATTCTCCTCCTGCAGGGCACGTTCCGCCAGCGAACGACCAATGCCCCGGCTGGCTCCTGTGATGACAAAGTTCATGGAATGATATTTTTACCAACGGAAAATGATAAATTTACAATAATTTTTTAGCTTCGAAAGAAATCTTTTGCAATGGGACAGCATATGATAATGGATGAACACAGAGGACAAAAAGGCCTGTGGCTGGGATTTGCGATATTGTTGGTACTGCTGTTTTTTCCCTTCCCGGATACCGTCCGGGGACAGCAAAGAGAAAGGAAGAAAGAGAAAAAAGAGAGACCTGAGATCACCAAAAGGGTTTATTTTGGCGGCAACCTGGGTTTGCAGTTCGGGACCATCACCGACATCATGCTCTCCCCGATGGTAGGGTATCGTTTCACGCCCCGGCTCAATGCTGGTGTGGGATTCACTTACGAATATTACCAGGACAATACATGGACACCCAAGTACACCACCAGTCTATACGGTCCGAGGGTCTTTGCCCGCTACCTGGTGATCGCCAGCTTTTCCAACATCCTGCCGGTCCAGTACAACGGAGGGATCTTCTTCCATGCGGAATACGAAGCCCTGAACATGGACGACAATTACTTTGGCACCATCAACCCCACGCCCGGCGAAGGCGGCCGTTTCTGGATGAACTCCTGGCTGATCGGCGGAGGACTGCGCCAGCCCATCAGCCGGACCGGATCGATCAACTTTCTGCTGCTCTTCTACCTTGGAGATGATACCTATACACCTTATTCTAACCCCATTTTCAGGCTTGAATTCAGCTTCTGACAGGGTCGGAATGCCGGAATTGGTGACCCCGTTTTTTTTTCCTTACTTTACACTTTATTTCATTTCTACAAATTCTGATCATGAAAACAGAACAAAACAAGGTTGTGACCGTCGTTTATGAGTTGCGTCGTGACAACAAAGAAGGAGAGGTCCTGGAGACGGTGACCGAAGAGAATCCGCTGGTGTTCATATTGGGGATAGGTTCGCTGCTTCCCGCTTTTGAGGAGAAACTGACCGGTCTGGAGGAAGGGGAGGAGTTCGATTTTATCCTGCCCGTCGATGATGCCTATGGTGCTTATAGTGAGAATGCTGTGGTAACTGTTCCCAAGGAGGTTTTCGTTGTCGACGGTGTACTGCAGGAGGAGATGTTGTACGAAGGCAATTCCATCCCGATGATGGATGAGGAAGGCAACAAGCTCACCGGTGTGGTGACCAAAGTGACGGACGATCATGTGGTGATGGACTTCAACCATCCGTTGGCGGGTGTCGATCTTCATTTCCATGGCACCGTCATCGGTGTGCGTGATGCCACGGTCTCTGAGCTGGAGCACGGTCACGTCCACTGATACCGGAAAGCTCCTGTCCCCCCGCTTTTTTCATAGTTCCGTTCTTTTGTTCGGTGTAAGTCCTGGTAATGTCCTGATCTGAACAAGATGTGGAAGAAACTGCCGTTGATCTGGAAGATCCTGATAGGAATGGTCCTGGGCATGGTGTGGGGCCTGGTCTCCCATGCCTTGGGGTGGGATGATTTCACAACCAATTGGGTGAAGCCCTGGGGGACCATCTTCCTGAACCTGCTGAAGCTGGTGGCGGTACCTCTCATCTTTGTATCGCTGGTAAGCGGCATCGCCAGCCTGACCAACATCACCAAGCTCTCACGTATTGGACTTAAAACGCTCGTACTGTACATCATCACCACAATGGTGGCCATCAGTTTCGGGTTGGTACTGGTCAGCGTGATCAAACCGGGAAATACCTTCCCGGAGGAAAAGAAGATCGAGTTCCAGCAGAAGTTCGCTCCCCACCTGGAGGAAAAGAAGAGCGTGGCCGAGCAGGAAAAAGAGAAATCCCCGCTCCACTTCATCGTTGACATGGTGCCTGAGAACGTCATCAAGGCTGCCTCGGACAACTCCAAGATGCTGCAGGTGATCTTCTTCGCCATTTTTTTTGGTATCGGGATGGTCCTGTTACCCGAGGAGAAGGTAGGTACGGTGAAAAAGTTCTTCGAGGGGCTCAATGAGATCATCCTCAAGATCATCGACATCTTCATGGGCTTTGCGCCATACGGTGTCTTTGCCCTGCTGGCCGGCCTGATCGTGGATTTCAGCGGGGATGTGGCGTTGTTCAAGGCACTGGGGCTTTATTTCATCACCGTGACGGTGGGGTTGATCATGCTGATCCTTTTTTTCTATCCCACACTGATGCGCATCTTCGTGGGTATCTCTCCCCTGGCTTTCCTGAAGGCTGTCCTTCCCGCACAGATGGTGGCTTTTTCCACAAGTTCCAGTGCTGCCACCCTGCCGGTGACTAAAAGACAGGTGGAGAATGAGCTGAAGGTACATCCTGAGATCTCCAACTTCGTGCTGCCCATCGGTGTGACGATCAACATGGACGGTACCAGCTGTTACCAGGCCATTGCTGCGGTCTTCATTGCGGAAGTCTTTGGTGTGGATCTTACCTTCGGACAGATGCTCATCATCCTGCTCACCGCCCTGCTGGCCTCCATCGGTTCTCCCGGTGTACCGGGTGGCAGCATCGTGATGCTGATCATCGTGCTCTCCTCGGTGGGCCTGCCGGTGGAAGGACTGGCCCTCATCCTGGGCGTCGACCGCCCCCTCGATATGCTGCGTACGGCCGTCAACGTCACCGGCGACTCCACGGTGGCCTCGCTCGTGGCCAAAAGCGAAGGAATGATCAATCACACCCCCTCACGGACCTGACCTTCGTCACCCTTGGGACGATATATATCCCTGATAACTGGCCGTTGACGGAAAAAGAACGTTTCTTGCCATCAACGGGCAACCTTTCCCTTTTTTTCTCCATCATACATTTGAAAAGCACGGTTTTTGTACGTGCTGTCCAGGTAAGAGATTAAAATGTGATGAAAAAATGAAGATTTGGTTTTGGAAAAGAACGCATGGCAAGAGAAAGAACACCAAAGAGGCCATCCTCGAATATCTGAAGAAACATGAGAACTCTTCTCTGGGAGAGATCGTGATGAACCTTTCCCTCTCCTATACCGAAGGACTGAACAATCTCCTGGAACTGAAGAACGAGGGGAAGGTGACCAACAACACCTCTCCCTTCAAGTACAGGGTGGCCATGTAAGAGGATCTGACATCCAACAAAAAAGGCTCCGCCATGGCGGAGCCTTTTTTATGATGATCCGGTTCATTGTCCTTTTCGGAACGCATCAGATCTCTTCCGTTTCCACGGCCTTGGCCAGGATATCGGCATAGGGGATGATGAGGTATTTCTTGCCTTCGAACTCGGTCTCGGTACCTGAGAATTCTTTGTAGTAAACCGTATCGCCTACAGCGATCTCCACATTCTCGATGTTGCTGATGGCAACCACCTTGGCGAATTTGGGCTTCTCTTTGGCCGAATCCGGGATGATGATGCCGCTGGCGGTTTTCTGTTCGGTCTCGCTTTCCGAGATATCCAGGATAACATTCTGGTTGACAGGTAACAACTCTTTCATTTTTTTCAGATTTTTAGATGTTTAACTTTCTATTTCCAGTAACTGATCAATCTTTTTTTGGTCGAAACCGACAACCCACTGACCGTTGATCTCGGTCTGTGGAACACCCTGCTGACCGGTACGGCGCACCAGTTCTTCTGCGGCACGCTGGTCACGAGAAACATCCACGTCACGGAACGGGATGTTGTGCGACCGCAAGTAGTTCTTCAGGGTGTTGCACCACGGACAGGAGGGGGTGGAATAGACCACCACCCGCTTGGCCGGCTTGCCTTCCTCTCCCGAAGGAAGAGTGGCAGAGATGAGATTCTCGAACACCGACTTGTAATATCCGGGATCGTTGCACCCTTTGAAGGTATTGCGGAACTCTCCTTTCTCGAAAGCCAGCAGGGTAGGGGCGGAAGTGATGCCGTACACCGGATGTACATCCCGCACATCGGTCACATCCACCAGATAGAGGATCGTATCCTTGTCGTCCTCCAATGCTTTGCGAATCGCCTGAAGCGCACATTCGCTCAGCTCCGATCCGCTCTTGTAGATCAGTACGTAGGCCCGGTCCTTTCCTTTGATCTTTTCTAACAGGTCCGCGTGCGATCTGATCCGGACCTCTTTCGTCATTGTTTCCTCCATACGTTTCTTCGCTCTGTGATTTTTTGCTTTCGTGTTTTACATAATCTGTGCCAAATGGGAGGGTGGAGATACTTTTCCTGTCATGTCAGGAGGTGTGTGCAAAATTGACATATCTGCCTAAAAAATGTCAGCTGCTGACAGGGTGTCCTACTTTTTATCCGGTGGTTGTGGCGGCAGGAGGATATGGAGGGTCCGGATGGTCTGGAAGACACTTTTTTGCAGCATTTCGCGTGTACGGTGGAGGGCCTGGTTCAGGGGCAAAGGTTCCGTATTGATAGGGATGAGGGCGAGGAACAGTTTCTGAAGGTCGTCCAGGGCCCCGCTTTCTATGCTGCCGGCAAAGAGGAGGATGGGTTTCTTTTTTTTTCTGGCGAGGCGTGCCAGTCCGGCAGGTGCTTTGCCGTAGAGGGTCTGGCGGTCGGTACGTCCTTCGCCGGTGAGCACCAGCGTGGCATCTTGCAGGATCTCTTTCATTCGGATCAGATCACTCAGCACGTCGAAGCCGGGACGAAGGCGTGCTCCGAGACAGGCGGCGAGGGTGGCGGCGAGGCCGCCGGCAGCGCCACCATGGGGCAGGGCGGCGATGTCGCGGCCTGTGGCTTCGCGGATTATGGCGGCCAGGTGCTCCAGGTGACGGGCCAGCTGCCCGGTCATGGCGGCGTCGGCGCCTTTTTGGGGAGCGAACACCTCGGCCGCCCCCTCGGGGCCGGTGAGAGGGTTGGTCACGTCGCAGGCCACGGTGATCTGCATCTTTCTCACCTCCTTGTCCAGGCTACGCAGGTCGATCTTCTCCAGCCGGCCGAGGGCGCCGCCGCCGGGGGGCAGCTCGTTGCCGTGGCGGTCGAGGAGACGGGCGCCGAGGGCCTGCAGCATGCCGGCGCCGCCGTCCACGGTGGCGCTGCCGCCGGCGCCCAGCACCAGGCGCCGGCACCCTCGCCGCTGCGCCGCACGTATCAGCTCGCCCGTACCATAGGAGGAGGTCACCCAAGGATTACGCTCGTGCGGGGCCAGCAGCTCATAGCCCGAGGCAGCAGCCATCTCGGTCACGGCCGTGCGCCCGTCGGGGAGAACACCCAGGGTGGCGGTCACAGGCCGCATCAGGGGGTCATGCACCTGTACACGTATGCGCTCGCCGCCGGCCCCCCGCAGCACCGCCTCGGTAAAGCCTTCGCCCCCGTCGGAGAGCGGTGCCTCCGTCACCGTGACACCCCGCCAGGCACGGCGCACCGCCGCGGCCATCACCGCCGCCGCCTCCACGGCACGCAACGCTCCCTTGAAAGAGTCGGGAGCCACCACCACATGGTAAGAAGCTGAGCTCATGAAGATAAAGATAGGAAAAATGGGGCATCAAACGGCTTCGCCCTTCAGGAAAGGCTCCTTGCCCTCGGTTTCGATGCCGGTGAGACGGACGCGCATCATCGTATTGGGAGGGATGTACCCGGGGACAGCCACAGGCAGGTAGTGTTCGCCATAGCCCATCGAGTAGGCCTTCCCTCGCTTCTCGAAAAGCACCTCCTGTTCCCGTCCCGTCATCTTTCGGAAGTAAGCAAGCCTGTTCTCCAGTGAGATTTCACGTATCACCCGGCTCCGTTCGTTCTTGACCTTCTCCGGCACCTGGCCTTCCATGCGGGCGGCCGGCGTCCCGTCACGGCGGGAGAACTTGAAAGTGTGGATGTGGCTGAAAGCGGCTTTGCGGGCTGTCTCCGCCGTTTCACGGAACTCCTCTTCCGTCTCACCGGGGAAGCCGACAATGATGTCGGTGGTGAAATTGAAATCGGGATAACGGCGGCGGATCTCTTCCATCAGATGCATGAAGGTTTTCACGTTATACCGCCGGCGCATCCTGCGCAGCACGGCATCGGAACCCGACTGGAGGCACATGTGCAGATGGGGTGTGAGACGCGGGTGGGCAAAAAGATCCATCAGTTTCTCGCCGAACCCTTCCGGCTCGATGGAGGAGATACGCAGCCTGAAGGTGCCGGGCAGCTCCAGGATGCGTTCCACCAGATCCTCGAAAGAGGTGGTGCCGTACCTGTATCGTGTGATGTTCACACCGGTGAGGACCACCTCGCGGAAGCCTGCTTCGACGACCTGCCGGATGTTATCGAGGATCTCTTTTACGGGGCGGCTGACGGCACGGCCCCGTACCCGCGGGATGATGCAGTAACTGCAGAAGTTGTCACAACCGTCCTGGATCTTGATCAGGCTGCGGGTGTGGAACGACCGGTCGGTGGGGGGAAAGTGGAACTTGTCGGCAGGGAAAAGCTCGGGCGAGGTGGTCTCTCCCGAAAAATGTGCCTCGGCCAGGTCGACAATGGAACTTTTCCGGTCGTTCAACACCACGTATGTGATCCCTTCCCGGGACTCAAGTTCTTTACGGAAATGGTTGGCCATACAACCCGTGACGATGACCGTTCCTCCTTGTGAGCGCCGGATGGCCTGGTTGATCGTGTTGCGCGACTTATGGTCGCTCTGGTTGGTCACCGTGCAGGTGTTGATGATGAACATGTCGGCCTCGCTGTGGAATGGCACCACCTCGTAACCTCTGCTGCGGAACTCGGAGACCAGCGCATCGGTCTCGTACTGGTTGAGCCGGCATCCCAGGGTCTTGAAAGCTATCCTGCGTTTTCCTCCCATACCTCTTCCTCCACGTTCAAAAGTTCTCCTTCCATCGAGAAGGGGGTCACTGAGGTGATCCTGACCTTCACGAACTGACCGATGTAGGAGGTGTCGCCGGCGGGCGATGCAAAACGGACGGGGATGCGTCCTTCGGTGTGTCCGGCCAGATGGTTCCTTTTTCTGTCTTTTCCGGTGACCAGAATGATGACCTCTTTATCTTTCATGGCACGGGCTGCCTGCAAGGCTCCTTCTTCCAGGTCGGCGGTCAGGAGATGCAGCCGTCGTTTTTTCTCTTTCATGGGCACATCATCCTTCCACCGGGCACTGATGGTACCCGGACGGGGCGAATATACCGCAATGTAAGCCATGTTGAAGCCGATCTCCCGCATCATCTTGCGTGTGTTCCCGAATTGTTCCTCCGTTTCGCCGGGGAAGCCTACGATGATGTCGGTGAAGAGGGTGGCTTGAGGCAGCCGTTGCCGGATATATCGTATGATCTCCAGGTACTCTTTTACGGTATGCTTGCGGTTCATCCTTTGCAGTACCTCATCGTCGCCCGACTGGAGGGGGAGATGGATATGTTTGGCCAGGGAGGGGTGAGCGGCGATGACGTCGATCACCTCCCTGGTCATGTCGCGGGGATGGGGTGAGGTGAAATAGACCCATATCCTTCTTCCTGCGGCATCACAAAGATCACCGATGGCATCCAGCAGCTGAGCGAAGGAGAGCTCGCTGCCCCGCCGGTCCAGTCCGTACGAGTTGACGTTTTGTCCCAGGAGCGTGATGGAGCGATATCCCCGCTCGATCAGGCGACGGATCTCTTTCAGGATCTCAACGGAAGGACGGGAGACCTCCCTTCCCCGGGTATAAGGAACGGCACAGTAGGTGCAGAACTTGTCACAGCCGTTCTGGATGGGTACGAAAGCCTCAAAAGGGGAGTGGAAGGTAGGTTCGATCTCCCACAGACGGTCGAGCACCGACCGCTCTTCGGGAGAGCCTTTTTCGCGGGCGATCCTGGTCAGGGAGGGGAATCCCTCTTCTCTGGTTGTGGCTGACCTGCGGGTGTGGCCCGGAACACTGTAAGGGATGGGTACGCCATACTGGGAAAGCAGATCCGGCAGGTCTGGGATCTCGTTGGTGCTGAACACCAGATCGAAGAGCTTCAGGAAACGCTCCCTGTCGGCAGGCAGCACACAGCCCGTAAGAAAAGTGACCAGCGGCCGTCCCGCCTTCATGCGGTTCCATCGGTGGATCTTGCCGTATACCTTGTCGATGGCCTTCTGACGCACCGAACATGCGACCACCCCCAGCAGATCTGCCTCCTCTTCGTCGCCGGTGGGTACATAACCCATCCCCTCCAGGACCGTGGTGAGACGCTCACTGTCGGAGATGTTCATTTGGCAACCCAATGTCAGAAGGAAATATTTCATGGCAAATGCCCCGCTCCCCGCATTTTTTTGCAAAAATAAGGCAAAGGGACGAAATATCCTGCCCACGGGGCAAAATATTTAGAATGATTTTAAATAGAATGGATGGTCCAAAAAAGAAAAAGGGAGGTTGCTGTAGGGAGGATCAGATTTTGAGACGTTTTTCTATCTCCTCGATCTGGAGACGGAAGCGTTTGTCGGTCTCGATGAGGTTGTTGACGGTACGGCAGGCGTGCAGGACGGTAGCGTGGTCTTTCCCGCCGATACGGGAACCTATGGTGGCCAGTGATGATTTGGTGAGGTTCTTGGAAAAGTACATGGCCACCTGGCGGGCCTGGACGATCTCCCGCTTCCGGGTCTTGGAGAGCATCAGGTCGATGGGGATGTTGTAGAACTCGGAGACCACCTTCTGGATGTAATCGATCGACATCTCTTTGTGGGTGTTCTTCACCAGTTTGTCGATCATCTGTCGGGCGAGGTCCAGGGTGATCTCCTTCTTGTTGAGGGTTGACTGGGCCAGGAGGGAGATGAGCGCACCTTCGAGCTCACGGATGTTGGTGGTGATGTGGGTGGCGATGTATTCAAGGATCTCGTCACTCATATCGATGCCGTCGTTGTACACCTTTTTTTTCAGGATGGCCAGGCGTGTCTCGAAATCTGGGGCCTGCAGGTCGGTGGAGAGTCCCCATTTAAAGCGGGAGAGAAGACGCTGTTCCAGTCCCTGCAGCTCCACAGGGGCCTTATCGGAGGTGAGGATGAGCTGCTTGCCGCTCTGATGCAGATGGTTGAAGATGTGGAAGAAGATGTCCTGGGTCTTTTCCTTGCCTGCGAATTCGTGCACATCATCCACGATGAGCACGTCGATCATCTGATAGAAATGGAGGAAGTCGTTGCGGGTATTGTTGCGTATCGACTCGATGAACTGGGTCTGGAATCTGTTGGCCGCCACGTATAGCACCGTGAGTTCGGGGAAATGTTCCTTCACCTCGATGCCGATGGCTTGGGCCAGGTGGGTCTTGCCCAGGCCCGACTCTCCATAGATGAACAACGGATTGAAAGCGGTCTTGCCGGGTTTCTGGCTTACCGCATATCCCGCTGAGCGTGCCAGACGGTTACATTCCCCCTCCACGAAGTTGGCAAAGGAATATTCGCTGTTGAGCTGGGGGTCGATATGCATCTTCTTCAACCCCGGGATGATGAAGGGATTGCGGATCGAGATCTCCTCCTTGTCCATCGGCACGGAGAGGGGCCGGTTGCGTAATTCCGTCTTCTGACGTGCCGGCAGACGGACCGTATAAGGACGGTCACTCACCGAAGCGTTCTCCATCACCACATTGTATTCCAGCTTGGCATCGGGCCCCAGCTCCTTGCGAAGCGTCTTTTTCAAAAGATCGATGTACTGCTCTTCAAGATACTCGTAAAAGAAAGGGCTCGGCACCTGGATGGTCAGCACACTGCCGCGAAGTTTCACCGGTATGATAGGCTCAAACCATGTCCTGAAACTGACGGAAGGTACGTTATCTTTGATCACCTGAAGACACCTGTTCCATACAATTTCATGATCTTTGTCCATGGTCAACAGCCTTTAGGAAATTTTTTACCGGAGTGAAATCGGAAAGCAATTTTGTTAAAAAAAATGTAAAAAAAAAATCTCCCAGCGCTTGTTTTTTTCGTTCCCCCTTTAGGAGTTTTATTTACAAGATCTTTTGATGAGAAAAAAAATAAAATTTCTCTAACATATTGAATATCAGTACATTTGCCATATTGCAGGATAAGGCTGTGTTAATGAAAGCCTTACCTCTTTTCAGTTAAAGTCCTTCCGTCGATCCGGTTTGAGGCGGTAAGAAATTCGTCAAAGAAAAATTGTCTTTTGTCAAATGCATTCTTCCCGGAAAAAGGGGGTGATCAGAAAAGTTTCACCCGGATGTATTTTTTGGGGTTCTCGATGATCTTGTCGACGAGGGTATCCAGCCGGAGGGTGATGGTACGGATGGCGATGTAGAGGCTGTCGTCGGTGGTGAGTTTGCCCAGCGAGCCTTCCCCGGCGTTGATACGTTTCATCAGCAGAGCTGTCTGTGCGAGGGTGCTGTTCAGGTTGTTGATGGCTGATCGCAGCTCGGCCTCACTCAGACTGTCACTTACCTGGGAAAGGTTGCTGAGGATATGGTCAAGCTGCTCCAGATCGTGGTTCACCTGTGCCAGCATGGTCTGTACCGTCCCTTTCTGGTCGGTAAGCATGGTATCAAGAACATAAGAAGAGCGTTTCAGGTGAGAGGCGGTCTGACGTAAGTCATGGGTCATGGCCGTGAGATCGTGACCCATCCCTCCGCTGAGCATGCCGTGTACGAGGGTCACCACCGAATCGAGAGAGACAATCAACCGCTCGGTCTTCTCCTTCAGCGGTTCCAGCTCTTCATTGAGTTGGTCCATCAGACTCTGTTCCACTTCCGTGGCGATGGTGTCCCCGTATTCCAGGAACCCGGAGGAAGGTCCTTCCTCAATGCGTATGGCCTTGGTGCCCATGATGTCGGCATTGAAAAGCACCGCTCTCGAATCCTCAGGGATACGGATGTCCTCTTCAATGGCCATCACCACCACCAGCCTTCCTGAATTGTCGGGGTAAAAATGGATCTCATCCACCAGCCCGATCTTGTAACCGTTCAGAAAAACCGGATTCGACTCCTGCAGGCCGTTGATGTCCGAGTAAACCGCATAATAACTGTGAATGGGCTTGAGGATATTAAGGCCTTTCACATAATTGAACAACCAGATGAAGACCACCAGGGCAAGGGTCATGATAATGCCTACTTTGATCTCGATCGAATATTTTTTTGTGCTCATATGGTGTATTTTCTGTTGGTTTATTTATCGTTCAGCTCCTGCAGGGCTTCGCGGAGCGGGATGATCCGTCCTTTTTTAACAGCCACCACGAAAGCGTCCGGGAAATTCTTTTCAAGTTCCTTTTTCAGTTTTTTTGCCTCTTCGAGGGTAGAGGCATGACCGATGATGTATTTATAGACTTTTCCGTCGCTGATCTCGGTCACCTTTTCGTATTCGTATTTCCTGAGTTTTCTGTTGTCGGTGGGGATTTTCCGTGCAGAGGCCATCACCTGCACCCCGAGCCAGGGCCGGATGGTGGGTTTCTCATCGAAGGAGAAATTGCTCCGGCTCTCGATGCGGTTCTTGTATTCACGGAAAGCGCGGAAGATGGCCGAGGCGATGATCGCCTGACCGTTCTCGGAGCGCAGGAAAGCCTCCTCGCGCGCATTGGAAAGAAAACCGGTCTCGATGAGCACACTCGGCATGTAGGTTTTCCACAGTACCAGGAACATGGCCTGTCGCACTCCCCTGTCGGGCCTGCCTGCACGTCGCCGGAACTGGTCTTGTACGAGAGCGGCAAACTCCAGGCTCTGGGAACGGTAAACGTTCCTGGTCATGTTGAAGGAGATCATCGAAACGGGATCGTTGGGATCGAACCCTTCATAGTGTTGCTTGTAGTTGTCTTCCAAGGTGATGACGTCGTTTTCCTTCTTCACCACCTCCATGTTGCGGTTGTCCTTGTCGATCCCCATCACGTATGTTTCCGCACCCATGATGTTGGGCTTGGGGTTGGAGTTGCAGTGGATCGAGATGAACAGGTCGGCATGGGCCTTGTTGGCAATGTCTCCACGTCGGTGCAACTCGATGAATTCATCGGTCTTACGGGTATAGATCACCTCGACACCGGGGATGTTCTCTTCTATGTATTTACCCAGCTTGAGGGCGATGGCCAGGGCGATGTCTTTTTCCATGCTGTGACGTCCCAGTGTACCGGGGTCTTTGCCACCGTGACCGGCGTCGATCACCACCTTCTTCACCCGGTAATGAGGCTCCTGTTCCTGGGCCGGCAGAAAAGGAGCAAAGGCGGTCAGCAGGACCAGGAACATCCACAGCTGCCGGCTTCCTCTGCCGACCGGATTGTTCTGCCGGGCCTCCATCATCTTCTCATTGAATTTCGTTAGTTTTGCCGTGGTGTTCCAAACGACCACTCCGCTTGCCACTAAAACATAGGACATACAAAAATAGTATATTCTGGCGGCATAAAAAGATTTTTCTTTTTCTGTCCTTTCTGACCTATTTTTCGTTGGCAGAGGGACAGGAGATCCCCACGGTGAAATACCTCCGGCCCGATACCGCCGGGTTCCCGGTGTTGCCGCAGGAGGATACCCTTCGTCCCGCGCAGGATACCCTTGTCCGCTCCGATTCCCTTGCTCCTTCCGGAGGGGATGTCATCGATGCTCCGATCCAGTACAAGGCGCGTGACTCTCTCGTGATGGACATGGACGAACGCAAAGCCTATCTCTATGGAGAAGCCGAGGTGGATTACAAGGACATCACCCTCAAAGCCGAATACATCGAGATCGATTTCGTTCGTAACGAGGTTTTTGCCAAAGGTTTGCCCGACACAAGCGGCAAGGTCACGGGTAAACCCCGTTTTTCCCAGGGGAACGAGGAGTTCGAGTCGGAGACGATGCGATACAACTTCAGGACACGAAAAGGTTATATCCAGGGGGTGGTGACCCAGCAGGAAGGCGGTTTTCTGCACAGCTCCATCACCAAACGTCAGGAAAGCGGAGCCTTTGACATCAAAGGGGCCAAATACACCACCTGCGATGCCCCTCATCCTCATTACTACATAGCCCTTACCAAGGCTGAAGTGATCCCGGGCAAAGAGATCATCTCCGGCCCGGCGTACATGGTGATCGCCGATGTGCCGTTGCCCGTGGCCGTGCCTTTCGGCTTCTTCCCCATGAAAAAGACACATGCCTCCGGCATCCTTATCCCGGAGTACGGCGAAGAAAGAAACCGCGGATTCTTCCTGCGCAACGGGGGATATTATTTTGCTCTCAACGACTATTTCGACCTGAGCATCACCGGAGATATCTTCACCAACGGTACCTGGGGAGTGAAGCTGGGAAGCAATTACCGCAAGAGATACAAATTTTCCGGTAATTTCGGTCTGAGTTACTACAAAAACGTGGAAGGCAGCCTGGATGTGGGCAATTACGTGTCCCGCAGCGACTATTCCGTCACGTGGAACTACCGTCAGGACAGCAAGGCCAACCCGACGAGCAACTTCAACGCTTCGGTGAAGCTGAGCTCTTCCTCATATGACCGCAACCACAGCTACAACGCCCAGGACTATCTCACCAATACCAAGACCTCGAGCATTTCTTTCTCCAAACGCTGGCCCGGCACCCCTTTCAACTTCTCCGGCAGCCTGAACCATTCACAGAACTCACGCACCCGCTCGGTGGACATGAACCTCCCCAAACTGGCTTTCAACATGAACCGGGTCTATCCTTTCCGGGGCAAGCGTTCCACCGCCCAACACTGGTACGACAACATCGACCTCACCTACAACGCGACCCTCGACAACAGGGTACGTACCATCGACTCGTTGCTCTTCACTTCCCATGTGTTTGATAACATGACCAATGGTTTTCGTCATTCCATCCCCGTCGGTGTTAACCTCAAGCCCTTCAACAACTTCAACATCACCCCCCGTATCCGTTATACGGGAATGCTTTATACCAGGAACATCGAGAAACATTTCGAATACGAGCTGGATACGGCGACGAACCGTTACCGTTCCTATCTTGTCACCGATACGGTCCGCAGGATCCAGTATGCCCATTCGCTGCTTCCTTCGGTGAGCCTGACACTCAACCCCAAGATCTTCGGGATGTACGTTTTCAAGAACCCGGAATCGAAGGTGGTGGCCGTACGGCATGTCATGACCCCCGCGGTGAGCTTCACTTACGTGCCCGATATGAATTCCATCATGCCGGACTATTACCGGGTGATCATCGATACCACCAAAGCCACGAATCCCGAATACAGGTATTCCATCTATGAAAAAGAGATCTACGGAACCCCCTCTTTGCCGGGACGCAGCGGTATGATCAATTTTTCCCTGAACAACAATGTGGAGATGAAGGTACGTACGCCCAACGATACGACGGGTAAGGATACCAAAAAGGTCAAGTTGCTGGAGAGTCTCAATTTTACCACGAGTTACAATATTTTCGCCGATTCGATGCGATGGGCCCCGGTGAGTTTCAACGGGCGTACCACGCTTTGGAAGAACAATCTGCAGCTCACTTTTGGGGGGGTCCTGGATCCTTATGCCCTGGGTCCGTCCGGACGGCCCGTCGACCAGTCGAACTTCAGTGTCACGGGCAAGCCGTTCCGTGCGACCCGTCTCAACATGGCTCTGAGCATGCACTTCATGGGAGGAAACAAAAAAGGGGGAGGACAGGCCGAACAAAGGAACATGGGAACCCCCGAACTGCTTGGGATCGATCAGGAAAAACCCCTGGCAGGAACCCAGCCGGCACCCGAACAATCTCCTGCCGACTATGACTATTTCAATATCCCGTGGGATGTCCGTATCCGCTACAACATCAACTACAGCAAGCCGGGACGGACCTCTTCCATTGTTCAGACCCTCAATGTCAATGCCAGTCTCAGCCTCACCCCCAAATGGAAGGTCTCCGGCAATACCGGATGGGATTTCAAGCTCAACAAACTTACGTACACATCATTGAACATCCACCGGGACCTTCATTGCTGGGAGATGAGCATTTCGTGGGTGCCCATAGGCTATCATCAGAGCTATACCTTTCTGATCAACATCCGTTCATCGGTACTGAAGGACCTGAAATTCCAGAAGCGCAAAGGCTGGTACGACCGGTGATCATGGTGTCTCGCGGCAGGGTTGGAGATACCGGAACTTTTCTTATTTTCAACCGTCAAAAGCAAGAAGGTATGAAAAAGATCATCCAGACATCCAAAGCTCCCCGGGCTGTAGGGCCATACAGTCAGGCTGTGGAGGCAGGGGGGCTGCTTTTTGTCTCAGGCCAGCTGGGGATGGTTCCAGGCGGGGGAGGACTGAAGGAAGGGATCGCTGCCCAGACCGAACAGGCACTCGAGAACCTGAAGATGATCCTGATGGCCGGCGGCTACAGCCTTCACGATGTGGTGAAATGTACGGTCTATCTCAGCAACATCGGTGATTTTCAGGCCATGAACGAGGTCTATGCCCGTTATTTCCCGGAGAATCCTCCTGCGCGTGCCGCCTTCCAGGTAGCCGCCCTGCCGCTGGGAGCCCTCGTAGAGATCGAGGCGGTGGCTGCCAAATAAAGATCAGCAGGAGAGGATCAGCTCTCCCATGGCATGAAAAAGAAAGGGCTGCCGATCGGCAGCCCTTTTCTTCTCGAAAATATTTCCAGGTTCTTCCCTATTCCTCCGGAACCACCTCGAAAGGCACTTCCACGATGACATCCCTGTGGAGCTTGACGATGGCCACATACTTGCCCACCTCCTTGATGCTCTCCTCCTTGAAGGAGATCATCTTCCTGTCGATCTCGAAACCTTTTTCCCGGAGAGCTTCGGCGATCTGTATGTTGGTGACCGATCCGAAGATCTTGCCTGTGGAGCTGGTCTTTGTGGCGATGCTCAGGGTGACGCCTTCCAGTTTCTTGGCCGTCTCGAGGGCTTCGTTGCGGATCTTCTCCTCCTTATGGGCACGCTGTCTTTTGTTCTCGGCCAGCACCTTTTTGGCAGATTCGGTGGCCGGGATGGCATAGCCCTTGGGAATCAGATAGTTCCTTGCATATCCGTCTTTGACCTTCACCACATCATCCTTGTGGCCCAGACGGGGCATATCCTCTTTCAGAATAATCTCCATGGTTCTTTCCTCCTATTTTAAAAGGTCCGTGACATAAGGAAGCAGGGCCAGATGACGGGCACGCTTGATGGCGCGGGCCACCTTGCGCTGATACTTCAGCGACGTTCCCGTGATGCGACGCGGCAGGATCTTGCCCTGTTCGTTCAGGAACTTCTTGAGGAACTCGGGATCCTTGTAATCCACATACTTGATACGGTTCTTCTTGAACCGGCAATACTTCTTTTTCTTGATCTCGACCGACGGCGGGGTCAGATAACGGATCTCACTTTCATTCTGTGCCATATCCTATTCCTCCACTTTGTTTTCGGTTTTTTCATTGTTGCCTTCCTGCTTCTTCCTTCTTTTCTTTTCCGCATACTCGATGGCATACTTGTCCATGCGGAAAGTGAGGAAACGG
Organism: uncultured Rikenellaceae bacterium; assembly: GCA_964599235.1. GTDB lineage: Bacteria > Bacteroidota > Bacteroidia > Bacteroidales > VadinHA17 > DRPN01. The sequence continues at coordinate 26,548 of CAZRDX010000017.1, read as the reverse complement.
ATGATGCGCTCATCACGCCGGTATTCCGTTTCCAGTTTCTCGATGAGGCTGCCTTCGGCGCGGAACTCGATCAGGTAATAGAACCCGGTCGATTTCTTCTGGATCGGATAGGCCAGTTTCCTGAGCCCCCAGTTCTCTTCATGGACGATCTCTCCTCCATTGCCGGTGATCACCGACTTGATCTTTTTTACCGTTTCCTTCATCTGATTCTCAGACAAAACGGGAGTTGCAATGAAAACGGTTTCGTACTGGTTCAACATGTCAATTGTTTTTGGTTAGAACACTTTGCAATTTGGGCTGCAAAAATAGAACAAATTTTCTCCACTGCAAAATATCTCTCTCCCTTTTTCTTACGGGAAAGCCTCACCTTTTTCGGGCCGTTTGGTTATCTTTGTATGACCGGAAGGGGGTGAGAGATGTGAATCACGGGTTCAGATTGCCGGTTCTAATACATTGAATATTCATTGGTTATGGAAGAGCGATATGTTGTCTCGGCAAGGAAATACAGGCCGTTGCTGTTCCGGGAGGTAGTGGGGCAGGAGACCGTCACACAGACCTTGCGCAATGCGATCCGTTCGGGTCATCTGGCCCAGGCCTATCTTTTTTCCGGTCCGCGGGGGGTGGGTAAGACCACCGTGGCCCGCATCCTGGCTAAGACGATCAACTGCGAGAACCCTTCACCTGAAGGGGAGCCCTGTAACGAGTGTGAGTCCTGCCGTCTCTTCATGGAAAACCGCTCCTACAACATCCACGAACTGGACGCAGCCTCCAACAACAAGGTGGAACATATACGAGACCTGATCGACCAGGTGAGGATACCTCCACAGATGGGGAAATACAGCGTTTACATCATTGACGAGGTTCATATGCTTACCCAGCAGGCCTTCAACGCTTTCCTGAAAACGCTGGAAGAGCCTCCCCATTACGCCATCTTCATCATGGCCACTACCGAGAAGGGCAAGGTGCTACCCACCATCCTTTCGCGATGTCAGGTTTTCGATTTCAACAGGATCACCGTGGAGGATATAGTGAAGCATCTGGAATATGTATCTTCACAGGAGGGCATTCATGCCGAGCCAGAAGCGCTCAATGTCATTGCCCGCAAAGCCGACGGTGCCCTACGTGATGCTCTGAGTATCTTCGATCAGATGGTCAGCTTCTCAGGTAAAGAGGTTACATACAAGGCAGTGATAGACACACTTAACATACTTGACCACGAGTATTACTTCAACATTACGAGAGCATTGTTCGAAGGGGACGTGCAGCGGGCATTGCTGTTGCTGGACGAGGTGATGATGAAGGGTTTTGAGCCCCGGCAGCTGCTCTCGGGGCTGAGTGCCCATTTCCGTGATCTGCTGGTGGCCCGGGATGCCGCAACACTGCCGCTTCTCGAGGTGAGTGAAGCCGTGCGGGAAAAATATCTTGCCCAGGCACGTGAAATACCGGCCGGTCTTCTCTTCCGAGCACTGGACATCTGCTATCATTTCGATATCACCCTGAAAGACAGTAAAAACCAGCGTCTTCACGCTGAACTCGCCTTCCTGAGGATCAGCGATCTAAAAAAAAACGACGGTCGTGAACTGAAAGCCTCCTCCTTGCCGGAAGAGGACCCCGACAATAAGGGCAAAAGCGGAAATATCGCCGGCGACGGAACGATCAGGAAAGAGGAGAAGAAAGAGGTGGTGGCCGGGCAGAAGATCCCCCCATCCCCCCCGGTGGAAAAAGAACCGGCTAAGGAGGAGAAGAAGTCACGGCAGGATCATCAGGAGAAGGCCGCGAACATTCCGGAGGTCCGGCGGGAAGAGAAAACCGCTGCGGGAAAAGGATCGTTCCTGAAGGACCATGATACCGACCTGGATACCATCAACATCCGTTCTGCACTGGAAGAGGGTGCAGCTACCCTGCAGTCTGAGCAGGAGAAGGCCGAAGAGGAGAAAGCCGGGACAGAGAGGGAGAAACGGGAAAGGGATGAACCCTTTGACGAAGCGCGCCTGAAAGAAGTATGGCTGGCCTATGCCGGCAGTCTCGACCGCGACAAACCCCGTCTGGCCGCCGCACTGCGCTCCCATGACCCCGACCTCCCCGAAGCACTTACTGTCCGCATCACCGTGGAGAATAAGAACCTCAAGGAGAACTTCGAAAGAGACCTTCTGCCCGACCTGTTGGACCACCTGCGGGAAACCTTGCACAATGACCACATCATCCTGCGGATCGACGTGGAGGAAATAAAGGGGAACGGAACAAAAAAACCCTATACCCCTGAAGAAAAATTCGAATACCTGAAAAAAAAGAACCCCGATCTGGACCATATGAAGAAACTCTTTGACCTTGATTTCGAATGAAAGAAGGTTTTGGGAATGACGTTGTTTTTGGATACTTTTGTTCCGCCTGAAAACAACATTTCACAATATCATTAAAAAACAAGATTTACTATGGGAGAAAAGATCACCATCCAGAACGGAAAACTGAACGTACCTGATCATCCCGTCATCCCTTTCATTGAGGGTGATGGTACCGGACCGGACATCTGGCGTGCGTCGGTGCGTGTGTTTGATGCGGCCGTGGAGAAAGCCTACGGCGGCAAGCGGAAGATCGAATGGAAAGAGGTGCTGGCCGGCGAGAAAGCGTACAATACGGTAGGGGAATGGCTGCCCCAGGAGACACTTGACACGATCAAAGAGTATCTCGTGGCCATCAAAGGGCCGCTGACCACCCCCGTCGGCGGCGGCATCCGCTCACTCAACGTCGCCCTCCGCCAACTGCTCGACCTCTACGTCTGCCTGCGGCCTGTAAAATATTACGACGGCGTTCCCTCGCCCGTAAAAGACCCTTCCAAAACCGACATGGTCATCTTCCGGGAAAACTCGGAAGACATCTACGCCGGCATCGAGTGGATGACCGGCACGCCGGAGAACCAGAAGGTGCTTGATTTTCTCATGAATGAGATGGGGGTCAAGAAGATCCGTTTCCCGGAAACCACCTCCATCGGTGTCAAGCCGGTCTCCCGTCAGGGTACCGAGCGGCTGGTCCGTGCAGCCATCAACTATGCCATCCGCTACAACCGTCCTTCGGTCACGCTGGTGCACAAGGGGAACATCATGAAATTCACCGAGGGGCAGTTCAAGATCTGGGGATATGAGCTGGCTGAGCGGGAATTCGGCGACAAGGTCTTTACGTGGATGCAGTACGACCGCATCAAGGAAGAGAAAGGCACGGAAGCTGCCAATGCTGCTCAGGATGAGGCCATCGCTGCCGGCAAGATCATCATCAAGGATGTCATTGCCGATGCCTTCCTGCAACAGATCCTGACCCGTCCGGCAGAATATTCCGTCATTGCCACCCTCAATCTCAACGGCGACTACATCTCCGATGCGCTGGCAGCCACGGTAGGCGGCATCGGCATCGCTCCAGGCGCCAACATCAACTACGAGACGGGACACGCCATCTTCGAAGCCACCCACGGCACAGCCCCCAAATACGCCAACCAGGACAAGGTCAACCCCGGATCGCTGATCCTCTCCGGTGTGCTGATGTTCGAATACATGGGATGGCAGGAAGCCGGCGAGCTCATCGTCAAGGGTCTCAAACAGGCCATCCTCAACAAACGCGTCACCTACGACTTCGAACGACTGATGGAAGGAGCTACCCGCCTGAAAACCTCCGAATTCGGAGATGAGATCATCAAGAACATGTGATCCATAGTCTTATACGGAATGTTGTTTAGAGTGTAACTTAAAGTTATTCCAGTATGCTGAAAAAAAGGATCGAAGATATTCTGAACCGTCAGGTGGAGCGCGAAGGGTATTCCTCGCTGCTCTATCTTTCGATGGCTTCCTGGGCCGAGGCATCGGGTTATCCCGGCATCGCCCGGTGGCTTTATGCTCAGTCGAACGAGGAGCTGGAGCACATGCTCAAATTCATCCACTACATCAACGACCGTGGAGGCCGGGCCATCATCCCCGGCCTGGAGACCCCTCCCCGGGATTTCGAGAGCGTGCAGGCTCTCTTCGAGGCCGTGCTCAAGCACGAACAGTTCGTCACGGCCTCCATCAATGAGATCGTAACTGCCTGCATCGAGGAACAGGACCATACCACCAACAACTGGGTACAGTGGTTCGTCACCGAGCAGATCGAAGAAGAATCAAGCGTACAGGAGATCCTCGATAAACTGGCGCTCGTGGGCGATCACAACATGTACATGTTCGACCGTGACATCATGAACATGCGTTCCGAAGGGAGCGAGGAAGAAGGGGAATGACCCCTGGAGACGGAAAAAGAAAAAGCCCGGAAATTTCCGGGCTTTTTTTGTTGTTTTATCTTCTTCTCCGCAGGAACGAGAGTACAGGAAGGAGTCCCTGTACCACATCTCCTGTTTCGTAGTTGTAGGTACTGCCGAACATGCTGTGGGGGATGGAGTAGACAAGGATGAGTACCAGAGCGGCCACGACCACTGTCCAGCGTCTTTCCTTTTTACGGATGGCCAGGACGGCATAGATCCAGAAGATGATGGCGATGAGCGTTTTGTTGTCGGTGAGGTCCCATCCGAAGGGGATCCCTGTCCAGAGGGCGCCAAAGGCATATTTCTGGACCAGTGGGCCCAGGATCCCGCCGCCGATCAACAGAAGGACCAGTGTGATGCGGGCATAGCGTTTGTAGGAAGGGACATTCCATAAAGCCATCAATCCGGCCAGCGTGGAGAGGAGCATGGCGGCGAACATGAAAAGGATGTGGGGGATGAGGATGGCTGCGGGAACCGTTCCCTTGAAACGGGCCACGACGGTCTCCGTCACTACCTCTCCGGAGGGATGTACCAGCCGGATATGATAAGCCAGTTTGCCTGCCGGGGGCTGATGAGGCAGCAGGGCCGTCAGCGTATCACCGTGACGCTCCATCACCAGCGTATCCCAGGGATCGGACGTGGGAAAACGCTTGTAGATCACCTGCCCCTTCACCGCCGTGTCGGGGATGTTCACCTCCACAGGCATGTCGCCGTCGCCGCCGTGACTGCGCACCAGGGTGAGATCATACGCTTTCCCTCCCAGCACGAGCCGGACCTGCCGGGGATGGGTGGGGCCCGTTTTACGCTGATAGTAGGCTGCTCCCAGCGTCATCACGATCGCCAGAAGCCAAATCAGGGTCTTTTTCATCTTCGTTGTCCTTTGTTGTTCCGTGTTTCTCAATGACCTCCAACATCCGGAAAGGACGGTCCTCAGAGCTGCACCAGGAGGACGACCTTTTCACCTTTCCTTTTCACTTCTACTACGGCGGTCTCTCCTTCATGGAGTCTGGCCAGGCGGTACATGTAGTCGTTGATGTTGTGTACCGGTTTTCCGTTAATGGCGATGATGACGTCGCCGTTCTTCATGCCGCTGCGGGCGGCGGGACGTCCCGGGATGACGAAATCCACCCGCAGTCCCGTAGTGTCCTTGCCGGCGAAGTCGGGCATGATGCCCAGCGTGACCTTGAAACCGCGGCGTTTCATCGCCGTACCCTCCTTCGGCCCGGCCATCCTGAACTTCGGACGACGAGCCATGGTGTCAAGCTCCATGGTCAGGTTCCCGACGAAATCCGCCACTTTCTTCAGCCCCTCGTAATTGATCTTGTCAGGAGTATCGAAAGGGGTATGATAATCGAGATGGGCGCCGGTGGAGAAGAAGAAGACGGGGATCTCCTTGCCGTAAAAAGAGGCGTGGTCGGAGGGACCGTAACCTTCGGGGGAGAGGGCCAGCCGGAAGCCGGCGGCGCCGGGAGTGGCATGCAGCAGGCTGTCGCTGATGTCGGAGGTGCCGGTGCCGCCGATCTCCAGGGTGCTGTCGGCTTTCAGACGTCCCACCATGTCGACGTTGATCATGGCAACCACCTTCTTCATGTCGATGAGCGTATCGTTGACGAAATGCTTGGAGCCGAGCAGACCCATCTCCTCGGCGCTGAAACAGACGAAGACGATGCTTCTTTTGAGGTTTTCGCGCCGTGCAGCCATCATTTCGGCCAGTTCCATCACCGTGGCCACGCCCGAAGCGTTGTCGTCGGCACCGTAATGAACCGCGACGGTGTCGGGACGCCGGCTGGAGGTGTTGGGACCGCCCATGCCCAGATGGTCGCAATGGGCTCCGACCACAATATACTCATCGCGCAGACGTGGATCGCGACCTTCCAGAAGGGCTACAACATTGGCTGTCTGTACCTTCTCTTCTTCCACGGATGCCCGGGCGCTCACTTCTGCCGGCACCTCGAAACTGTGGGGCCGGCGGGAAGCGTTGAGACGCTGTTCCAGGGTGACGATGTCGAGACCGCTGCCACGCAACAGCAGATCGGCCGTACGACGGGTGATCTGCAGTGCGGGAATGGTCACCGGACGAACGTTCTTCTTCAGTTTATCCAGCTCGTCGGTGCCTGAGAAAGCTTTTCCCGAGACGAAGAGGATGCCCGCAGCCCCCTTGTCTTCGGCGGTCATGGCCTTGTCGCGGTCACGACCATAGCGGGCAAAGGGACTGTCCATCTTTTCCGGCTCGGGATCGCCCCGCAGTACCAGCACCCACTTGTCCTTCACATCCACTCCATCGTAATCGTGCCACTGCAGTGAATCCTCGCCGATATCGAAACCATACCCTGCAAAGACCACCGGCGCGGTGAGGGAGGCGTTGGCCGTGAACGACATGGGCCGGAAATCCCGGCCGGCTTTCAGGGTGTCGTGCCCGATGATGAGACGGTTGTCTTTTCCCGGGCGGATGCTCACGGTGACGCGGAAAGGCTCGAGGCCGTCGTCGCCCAGCAGGGTGAGACCGGCCTTGTGGAAATGATCGCGGATGTACAGGGCTGCAGTGCGGCATCCCGGTGTGCCGGGATAACGCCCGCGAAGGGAGTCGGAAGCCAGGAAGGTGATCTCTTCCTTCAGTTCGCCGGTGGTGACCGCCGGCTCGTCGATGCGCGGCCCGCTGCTGCAGGAGGACAGTACCAGGAGAAGTATCGTCACGGGAATGAGAAAAGTTCTTTTCATCTGCCAGGATTTTTTTGTTCAGATCGTTCCAAAAATACATAAAAATCCATCATCTGTAAGTCTGTTCATCGTCCGGGTCGCCGGCGCAGAGGCAGACGGTCCATCTTCTCCACCTCGAGGGAGGGGACACCGAACTCTTCGGTGATACGTCCCAGCAGGAGATAGACGCCGGGTCCCCGGAAGGGATATTTCTTCAGGGAAGCGGGGAAATGGACGGTGTCGAAGAACGTTCCCCGGTCGTCGAACCAGGTGCCGAAGTGCATCCATTCGTGGCGGACGGTGCGCACATCCTTGACGTGGACGAGCAGGCCGGCCATCCGGACCTTTTTTCCTTTGTGGCGGAGCATTTCCGTGGCTTTCACCTCGCCGCGGAAGGAGGTGGCGAGCAGGTCGAACCAGCTGAGGGTGACGGGGAAGCCCAAGAGTTCGATCTCGTCCCAAGCCTTTTCGAGGCTGCTCTCTTCGAGGGGAGGCAGATGGCAGGAGGGTTCGGGTTTGGGGAAAAGGGCAGGGTCTGCCGGGTGGCGGGCGGCGGGAGCGGGGGTGAGGGCCGTGGCCTCCCACAGCAGCTCCTTACGGGAGCGGCCGGTGAAACGCAGGGCATCCGCACGTATGAGCAGCTGCAGCTGACGAGGCGGGGGAGCCACCCGCCGCACCAGGTCGGCCAGGTCGCGGTAGGGACCGCCGCGCCGGCGCTCCTCCGCAAGACGGCGCGCCAGAGCGGCCTCCAGACCCTGCAGATGGACAAAGCCCAGATACACCTTCTTCCCCTCCAGTGTGGTGAGTACCTCACTGTGGTTGACACAGGGCAGGAGCACCTCGCCGCCGGCGCGGCGCACCTCCTGGAGATAGACCCACGTGGGGTAGAAACCGCCGAAGTTGTTGATGACGGCCACCATGAACTCCAGCGGATAGTGAGCCTTCAGCCAGAGGCTCTGCAGGCTCTCCACGGCGTAAGAGGCCGAGTGGGCCTTGGAGAAAGAGTAGCCGGCGAAGGAGGCGATCTGGCGCCATACCTCCTGCGTCACCGCAGGGGGGCGACCCAGCGCCGCCGCGCCGGCAAAGAAACGGGCGGCGATCTTCTCCATCTCCTGCCGCGAACGGTGACGGCCGCTCATGGCGCGCCGCAGCACGTCGGCCTCGTCGAGACCCAGACCAGCATAGTGGTGGCACACCTTCAGCACATCCTCCTGGTAGACCATGATGCCGAAGGTCTCGCTCAGCAGCTCCTCCATCACGGGATGCAGGTAGCGGAAGCTGCGGGGATGACGGTAACGGCGGATGTATTCCTTCATCATGCCCGAGCGGGCGACGCCGGGGCGTATGATCGAGCTGGCGGCCACGAGCGAACGGTAGTTGTCGCACTGTATCTTGCGCAGCAGGGTGCGCATGGCGGGGCTCTCGATGTAGAAGCAGCCGAGGGTGTCGCCCCGGCGCAGCAGCTCCTTCACCTGCGGGTCCTTGTCCGGATGACGGAAGGCATGGACATCGATGCGGCGGCCGTGATGACGGCGGATGAGGGCGGTGGCCTCGCCGATGTGGCCGATGCCCCGCTGGCTGAGGACATCCAGCTTCTCGAAGCCGATGCTTTCGGCCACCTCCATGTCCCACTGGGTGGTGGGGAAGCCCTTGGGGGGCAGGTCGAGGGCAGCGTAGTCGGTGACGGGCTGTTCGGCGATGAGGAGGCCGCCGGCATGGATGGTACGCCCGCTGGGGAGGTCACGCAGCCGCTCCGCCACGGCGAAGAGGGTACGGGCGACGGCATCGCGGTGACGGCCCCTGCCGGGGTCATGCACCAGGGTGTCGATCTCCTCGCGGGGCAGGCCGTACACCTTGCCCAGTTCGCGCAGGAGCGACCGGCTGCGGAAGGTGGTGAAAGCCCCCAGCAGGGCCGTATGCTCGCGGCCATAGCGCATGAAGAGGTATTCGACCACCTTGTCGCGGTCCTTCCAGGAGAAGTCGATGTCGAAGTCGGGCGGGCTGCTGCGCCGGGGGTTGATGAAACGCTCGAAGTAGAGGTCGAGGGCGATGGGGTCGACGTCGGTGATGCCGAGGCAGTAGGCGACGACCGAGTTGGCGCCGCTGCCGCGTCCTACATGATGGAAGCCTCGGCTCATGGCATAGCGTATCATGTCCCACGTGATGAGGAAGTAGGCGGCGAAGCCCATGCGGCCGATGATCTCCAGCTCGTGGCGTATGCGGCGGGCGGCCTCGTCGTGGCGGGGGCCGTACCGCTCGTGCATGCCGTCGCGGGCCAGTTTTTCCAGGAGGAGCATGTCGTCGCGCGGGTCGCCGGTGAAGGTGCGTTTGTTCTTGGGTGAGGAGAAGTCGAACTCAAAGCTGCAGGAGCCCAGGAGCTGCTGGGTGTTGGCCAGGAGGCGCTCCTCGTCGTGGAAGGCATGGTGCAGGTGACGGGGTGGGAGGAAGAGCTCCTCCCTGCCGGCGGCGGCCCCCGCCGGGAGGGAGGTGAGGAGCGTGTTGTGGTCGATGGCCCGCAGATGGCGATGCAGGAGGATATCCGTCTCGTCGGCGAAGGTGGCGGGGAAGAGGAGGACATAGCGGGAGGGGTCGGCACCGCGCCGGGCCGCCAGACGGTGGCGCGGCGCCGGCGTGATACCTATGTATTCGTGGGGGGCGAGGGGAGCGGCAGGGGCCGTGCCGGCAGGGTAGATGACGTATACCTCCCGGAAGAACGGTGCCCGCAGAGGATAGGGCTCGCCGGAGAGGTTGTGGCGGGTGAGGAAACGGTTGATCTCGCCCAGGCCGCGGAACGAGCGGGCCAGTAGGGTGTAGCGCATCCTGTCCTCCTCGCGGATATCGGCCCCCGCCACCGGCATGATCCCTTCCTGCCGGCAGTGCCGGACGAACTCGAAGATGCCGGCCGTGGTGTTGATGTCGGTGAGGGGCAGTACGGGGATGCCGTACGAGGCCGCCCGCCGCACCAGCGCCTCCGGCGACATCGTCCCGTACCGCAGACTGTAGTGACTGTGCGTGTTGAGATACATCTTCCCCTCCCTGTTCCTGTGACAGGTCTGTAAATATGTGATGATCAGTAAAATATAATACATCTACGTAGAAAGCTACGTAGTTTTCTACGTAGATAAGATCATGTAGATAGTTGTTTGATAGCTAATAATATACATCATTATTAAAAAGTTGATCACTGCTTTGTTCGAACTTTGTTGTTTTGTTCCTGTATTTGTCTGGTTCTCTGTATTTTGGTGACTGAGGTGTTGGGGGAGGAGCTGCGCCGGCGCGGCGGACGGTGAGGGGGCCGTAGCGGTCGCGCAGGTGGTCGAGGGCATGGTAGAGGCGGGCCATCCTGCCGTCGTCGTCGAAGAGGTGGAGCTGCTGGGTGCCGGGGACGAGGCCGCCGAGACGGATGCCCAGCAGACGCACCCGTACGCGGCGGGTGTAGAGACGGAGGAAGAGCTCGCGGGCAACGGCGATGAGCTCGTGGTCGAAGACGGTGAGGGGGATGCGGCGCTGCAGGGTGTGGGTCTCGAAGTCGCTGTAGCGGATCTTCACGGTGAGAAGGGAGGCCATCCGGCCGCGCCGGCGCAGCTCATAGGCGCTCTTCTCGGTCATGCGCACCAGCGTGCGGAGCAGGAAGGCGGTGTCGGTGGTATCATGGTCGAAGGTCTCCTCGGTGCCGATGCTTTTGCGGAGACGTTCGTTCACCACGGGGCTGTCGTCGATGCCGCGGGCTTTCTTCCAGAGGAGGAGACCCTGACTGCCGAGGAGCCGCTGCAACAGCTCCGGCGGGATGGCCCGCAGCGTGGCGATGCGCCCGACACCCATGGAACGCAGCAGCTCGTAGTTTTTCTTTCCCACCATCGGGATCTTCCTCACCGAAAGAGGATCGAGGAAAGGCTGCACCTCTTCGGCGGGCACGGTGAGCTCGCCGGCCGGTTTGGCCTCGCCGGTGGCGATCTTCGCGACGGTCTTGTTGACCGACAGGGCAAAGGAGAGGGGAAGACCGGTCTTCCGGACGATCGTGTCCCTGAGCTCCCGTGTCCAGCGCAGGGTGCCGAAAAAGCGGTCCATGCCGGTCATGTCGAGGTAGAATTCGTCGATGGAGGCCCTTTCGTAAAGGGGTACCCGTTCTTCGATCAGTTCGGCCACGGCCTCGGAATGCCGGCGGTAGAGGGCGTGGTCGCCTCGTATCACCACTGCCTCGGGGCAGAGACGCCGGGCCATGGCCACCGGCATGCCGGAGTGGACACCCCAGCGCCGTGCCTCGTAGCTGCAGCTGGCTACCACCCCGCGCTCCGAAGCACCCCCGACGATCACCGGCCGTCCCTCCAGCCGGCGGTCGTGCAGCCGCTCCACCGACACAAAAAAGGTGTCCAGATCGAGATGCACGATCTGACGACCCTCCCTGTTGTCTGAAACCTCTCCTTTCATCGCTTTCCTCCTTTATCTTATTCCTGTGCCCGGCCCGTGCCGGATGAAAAAATCCTCAGAAAATTTGGATGTTTCCCGACCTCTTCTTATTTTTGATTAGAATTTGATCAAATTTCTGACGATAAAATAATCATTATGGAAGAAACAGGCAAGGAGAAGGGAAAAAAAAAGGAGAATTTCTTCAGTTCGAACATCAAGTTCCTGCGGAAGCGGAAGGGCTGGACGCAGGACGATGTGGCTTTTGCTCTGGGGATGAAGCGTTCGACGCTGAGCGGTTACGAGAACCGGGTGGCGGAGCCGCCTCTGGAGGTGTTGCTGGCTTTTGCCGATCATTATCGCATTGCGGTGGACACCTTGCTGCGGGTGGATCTTTCGGCACTTTCGGAGAGTCAGCTGGCACAGCTGGAGCGGGGTGCCGACGTCTACATCCGGGGCACGCGTCTGCGGGTGCTGGCCACAACGGTCGATCCCGCTAACGAGGAGAACATCGAGCTGGTGCCCGAGAAGGCCAAGGCAGGTTACCGTACCGGCTATGCCGACCCGGAGTTCATCAGCCGGCTCCCTTCTTTCCAGCTGCCGTTCCTCTCGCCGGGAAAGAAATACCGCACTTTCCAGATCTCCGGGGATTCGATGCTTCCCATCCCTGACGGTGCCTGGGTGACGGGGGAGTATGTCCAGGACTGGTCGACGGTGATCTCCGGCCAGGGATACATCATCTTCACCCTCGACGACGGGATCGTCTTCAAGGTGGTGGAGAACCTGCTGAAAGAAGAGCACAAGCTGCGGCTCTATTCCCTCAATCCGGCCTATGAACCTTATGATGTGGACGTGCGCGATATCCGTGAGATCTGGAAGTTCGTCCATTACATCAGCTCGGAACTGCCCGATCCGGTGATCCCGGAAAACCAGGTGATGCGGATGCTGGCCAGGCTCAAAAAAGACGTGGAGACCCTGAAGAAGGAGAGAACAACGGGGTGAGGGAAGATCAAAAGATAAAAAACTTTTGAAGGGCTTGCCGGGGAGGAGAAGGATATTTTTCTTGAGAAATTCTTATCTTGATGCCCCAACCATTTCCCTTCAGGGGATACAACCTGTTCGGCATGTCGGGAAAGAAAGATTCCAGGGGACGATCCGGTAGGCAATCCGTCCCTCCTCTGTCACGCGAGGAGGTCCTCAGGCAGTACGAGTTTCTGCTGAACATTTCCGACGCCTATCTTTCCATGATCGGAAGGGATTATACTTATCTGATCACCAACGATGCCTTTTGTCGCGCCATTGAGATGCAGAAGGATGAGGTGATCGGGCAGACCCCCATGCGGGTGTGGGGAAAAGAGACCTTTCAGAAGATCATCAAGCCTTATCTGGAAGAGAGCTTTCGCAGCAAGGAGATCCGTTACACGCGGTGGTTCGAAGTGCCGGGAAAGGGTGAGCGGTTCTTTGAGGTGACCTTTCGTCCCCATCTGGACAGCCAGGGCAAGGTTGATTTCGTACTGGTCAGTTCGCGTGATCTTACCGAGCAGGAGCGCACCCGTCAGGCTTTGCAACGCCGCGAGGAGGACATGGAGTTCCTCAGCATGGTCAACCGTCTGTACAGCGAAGGCCGGTCGCTGAAAGAGATCACCACCCTTGTGCTCAGGAGCCTGGTCCGTCTTTTCGATGCCTTTGCTTCCAATATCTTCCTGCGCGATGAGCTGAAAAAAGGACTTCATCCTCCCCGTTTCATCTATCCTGAAGAGCTGGTCCGGATGATGGGGCAAAAGGAGGATAACGACCTGTTCAATGCTGAGATCCGGAATACCTCCTATTTCGAGCAGGTCATGGCGAACGACCGTATCGTCCAGATCGATTCGAAAAAAAGGATCATCCGCCTGGTCGACCGCCTCCTCAATGATTCCCCAGAGAAACAGACCATGTTACGCATGCTGGATGAGAGGAACATCGGCACGATGCTGGTCATGCCTCTTTCCCGGAAGGAAGAGAGGATCGGCGTGCTGGCCATCGCCCGGGAGCGTCCTTTTTCTCCGGAAGAACAGGAAAGGCTCCGGCGCCTTGGAAGTCAGATGATCGTTGTGCTCAAAAGGAAGCGTGAGGAACAGATGATGGCCGAACAGGCAGAGCGTATTCGCCTCCTTTTCGAGACCTCGGAGGATGCCATTTTCCTGGTGGGGAAGGAAGGAGTGGTCGACTGCAATCCTGCAGCTGTGCGGATGTTCGAAGCGGAGAACAAGGAACGGCTGCTGGGCATTGATCCCCTGGAGTTACTGGCAGATGAACAACTGGACGGTAGAAAGGCATTGGATACGGCACAGGAAACTTTTGAAAAAGTGATGCGGGGAGAACTGGTGACCCTGGAAGTGTTGCACCGCACCATGAAAGGGAAAGAGTTCTATGCTGAGGTCAAACTGAACAGGCTCTCCATCAAAGGAGAACACTACATCCAGTCGGTGGTCCGGAACATTGATGCGGAGAAAAGGACCCGCATCCTGCTGGAGGAAAATGAGAGTAGCCTGCGTGAAGCCCAGCGCATCGCTCGTCTGGGAGACTGGTTCTGGGATCTGGAGAGCGGAAAGGTTCGCTGGTCGAAAGAGTTCTACCGTATTCTGGAGTATGACGAGCGGCATACCGCTCCCTCCCTGCATTATTTGCTGTTGAGGATCCATCCCGACGATCGTCCGGCGATGGTGGAAAAGATCCGCACGGTCACCCAGCAATGCCGTAAATGTTCGGATCAGTACCGTCTTCAGATGCCTGACGGCAGGATCAAGTATATCGGTTCGAGTGGCGAACTGGAGACAAAGAAGGGTAAACCGGTCAAATGGCATGGTACCATCCACGACATTACCTCGCTGAAGATCGTGGAGCAGGCCTTGAGGGAGAGTGAGGAACGTTTCCGTACCATCTTCCACGAGGGTTTTTATGCCATGTGTGTACTTCGTCCTGAAGGCCGCATCGAGGAGGTGAACAAAGCTTTCAGGACATTGCTGGGCTATTCTCCGCGTTATCTGAAAGGCCGGTCGCTGACGGCCCTGGTGGCTCCCGAGACGGCTCCCGAGATCCAGGAGATGCTTCATCGTCTTTTCAGTGGTGACATCAAGGTCTTTTCCGGAGAGATCACCTACCGACAGAAGGGCGGCGGAAAGATCGTGGCCCAGACCGGCCTGACCGCACTCCACAAAAAAGGGGACAAAACCGTGAGCATTGTGGCCATGTTGATGGATATCACCGCCCGTAAGAAAGCGGAAATGCGTATCCTTCGCCAGGCCCATGAACTCTCGCTTATCAACCGGCTCAATATGGAGCTGAACAAAGGAACTTCGCTGGAGGAGATCATCCGAATCTTTGACGCCCTGATCAAAGAACAATATCCCATCGATCATCTTCTGGTCTATCTCAGGGAACCATTCGAGAAAGACCTGCATCTGACTTTTTCCACATTTCCTCCGGAAAAGCGACGTGAACTCGAGCGGTATACCGATCTTTCCTTGTTCCGGACGATCCCGGTCGACCGTTTCATGGAACTTACTGTCAGATTACGCAGCAAGGACCAGGTGCTGCTCATCAACAAGGAGAAGGAGCTTGACCATTGCATGAAGCTCTTTTTCTCCGGCCAGAAGCATGCCGAGCAGGCCACTTATCTCCGCAGATTGGGAAGGATCAACAGTTTTATTATTTATCCCATCAAGCAGGGAGATCATGTACTTGGTTTCATCAACCTCAACAGCGAAGAGATCCTGGATAAGAGCATCATGAAGGATCTCTCCGGGATCCTGGAACAGGCGGTGATGGTCTTTTTGAAGAAGATCGGGGAGATGGAGCTGGAACGGTTGTACAATGCCATCGAGAAGCTCAGTGAGGTACTGATCATCTCCGATCCGCAGGGACGCATCCTGTACATCAACCGTGCCATTCAGGACCTGCTGGGATATGAGAAAGAAACTCTTCTTGGTCAACATTTGTCTTATTTCCGTCATCCTGAGGAGGATCCCTCCTTTTACGACAATATTTGGAAGACCGTAAACCAGGGGAAGATGTGGGTGGGTATCCACCAGTTGCTCCGCAAGGATGGTCAGACCGTCCGGACCCGTACGGGCATTACTCCCATCCCGGATGAAGGAGGGGGGGTGCGTTATTTTGTCACGATCCTGCGCGACATCACCAAAGAACTGGCCATGGAACAGTATCTGCAACGCACCCAGAAACTCGAGATGATGGGGCGTTTTGCGGGAGGAGTCGCTCATGATTTCAACAACATGCTGGCCACGGTGATGGGATATGTGGAGATGGTGATGGATGAGGTGGAGCCGGGGAGTCTGGCCCATCGTTATCTGGAGAAAGCCAAGGATTCGGGTATGAAGGCCCGGGAGGTGATTCAGCAGCTCCTGACCTTCAATCGGGGTGTGGAACCCGAGAAGGAGCAGGTGGTGTTGGCTTCGATCGTCCGGGAGACGCTCTCGTTGCTGGGCCCTCAGATCCCTTCCCATGTCAGGGTCCGTCTGGAGGACCGCAGCGGCGGAGTTGTCGTGGAAGCAGATCCGGCCCAGATGCGTCAGGTGTTCCTCAACCTCCTCAGCAATGCTGTCTATGCCCTCCATAAGAAGAAGGACGGGGAGATCAGCGTAGTGATCGATACGATCCAGACCAACGCATCCAATGCTTTCCGCTATCCGGAATTGCGCGAAGGAAGATGGCTGCGGATACGGATCCGCGACAACGGCCAGGGCATCCCTCCCCGATTGCTCGACCGGGTCTTCGATCCTTTCTTCACCACCAAGCCGGTAGGGGAAGGATCGGGTATGGGGCTTTCGGTGGTACATGGTATCGTAGAGAACCATAAAGGGGTGGTACGTATCCATAGTGAACCCGGTAAAGGGACAGAGATCACCATTTTTCTCCCTCTGTAAAGACCTTCACTTTCCTTTTTGTTCTTGGCGGGATGGGAAAAATTGACTATCTTGCCTGAAGAGGAAGGATTTTTTCCTTCGTATGCTATTTTTTTCATTTGTTATGAGCAGGATCCTTCTTATCGAAGATGATGTGGATTTTCGCTGGATGCTGGCCGAGATGCTGAAACGTGAGGGGTATGCGGTCAGTACGGCCGACAACGGTGAGGAGGGTGTAAAACTGCTGGAGGAGGAATCTTTCGATCTGGTGATCACGGATATCATCATGCCAGAAAAAGAAGGACTGGAAACCATCATGGATATCACCACGCGCCGGCCGGGGACCAAGATCATTGCGATCTCGGGAGGAGGACGTTCATCAGCAGGCAGTTACCTTAAGACTGCCGAGTATTTCGGGGCTGTCCGTTCGTTCCAGAAACCTTTCGACAGGAAGGAGTTCCTGGAGGCGGTCCGGGATCTCATCCAGGCCTGAGGGGTGGCGGGCCGGAAAGCTCCTTCGGCCTTTCATTTTTTCAACAGGATCTCTCTTACGTGTTTGCCGATGCTCAGGGCGGCTGTGAGGCCCGGTGATTCGATGCCGATGAGGTTGACAAGTCCGGGCAGGCCGCGGTCGTTTTCCTCCCGGATGATGAAGTCGCGGGGCGGATCTCCCGGCCGCTGCAGCTTGGGACGTATCCCTGCCTGGTCGGGGGCCAGATCGTCCGGCTCCAGAAAAGGCAGAAAGACGCGCGTACGCTCATAGAACTCGCGGGCATGGGAAGGATCGACACGGTAATCGATCCTTTGATCGGGGAGATAGATGGTATTGGGTCCCAGCTTCTGACGTCCCGTCAGATCGGGCGTGGTGTGGATGCCCAGACCGGTGGTGTTCATCTCGGGCACGGGATAGATGAGACGGTCGATGAACCTGTGTTTGCCGTTGAGAAGAGTGAAATACTCTCCTTTCCAGTAATGGGTCCGGTAAGAAGGATCGTTGATCCCGGCCATCCGGGACACATGCTCAGCGTAGAGCCCAGCGGCATTGATGAGAAGGCGGGTGGTGAACTCGAATGCAGAGCCGTCGTTGTCGCGCAGCGTGACGGCAAAGCCTCCTTCTTTCAGGGACCGGATGGCGGTCACCTCGGTACGGTAGACCATCTCGGCACCCCGGCTCATGGCTCCTTTCTCCAGCGAAGCCATCAGGGAATGGACGTCGACGATGCCGGAGGAGGGGAACCAGGCAGCATACAACGCCCTGATATGAGGCTCCAGTTCGGAGATCCTGTCACGGCCGATCAGTTCACCATCCATCACGTCATTGGCACGTGCCGTGGCCAGGATGTCTTCCAGGATCTTTTTCTCCTCCTCACGCGTGGCTACGATCAGTTTGCCGCAACGACGGTGCGGGATCTCCTTCTTCCGGCAATAAGCATACAGCAGATCTCGTCCTTCACGGCACAGCCTGGCCTTCAGGCTGCCCTGCCGGTAATAGATGCCGGAATGGATCACCTCGCTGTTGCGACTGCTGGTCTCCATGCCGAATTTCTCATGTTTTTCCAGAACGAACAGAGGGGAAATACGCCCTGCCAGCGCCTCTGCAATGGCCAGTCCCACCACACCTGCACCTATGATCGTTACCTCGCTGTCCATTTTCTGTACTTTTTGCGTGCGAAAAATACTTTATTTTCAGACAATGCGGAAAAGATAGACCGCTACTTTCGTCAAAAAGCTCCGGTCGGTAGAATGGAGACCATGGGAAAAGCCAGCTTTACCGGAAGAGGATAATCATACCCGTACAGAGAAAGCGAAAAAATGGTTAAATTTGTTTCGGGACGATGAGAAAGTACAGATAGGAACGTAAAGGTTCGATGAAGAAAGCAAGCAGGGAAGGGAAGGTGCTGAGGATGATCCTTGCCGTCGTGGTGGGAATGGTGCTGATGCCGGCGGGATGCATCGACGAGGATGCCGGAGACATTGATCCCGCCCTGATCTATGATGCGACATTTTCTTTACCGGTAGGCGACACCCTATTGCGGGCGGACCAGTTCGTGGATACCTTGCGTCTCCGGCCTGTTCCCGACACGGTAGATCCTGACACGGTCGACTGGTTCCTTTACGACGGGACGTTCTATTTTTCTCCGGGACTTCTCTACCACCATGCGGAGACGGAGCTCTCGCTCGCGGAACTCATCACGGACACCAGCGAGATCGTTGCCCTGATGTTCCGTCTCAATGCCGTGAACAGTGTTCCGGCACGTATGGGATTGCAGCTTTATTTTGCGGATGCTTCGCGGAGGATCTTCGACTCCCTGTACCCTGACGGGCCGTTGATCCTGGAACCGGCACCCACGGATGCTGATGGAGGAGTGAGGGATGCTTATCGTTTGTGGGAGAAGGATGTTTATCTGGAAGGGGACCGTCTGGACCGTATGCAGGATCTGGCGTGGGTGTTCGAGGAATATTTTCTTGAAGTTCCGGATCCTTCCCGGGACAGCATTCCTTTCTGGCCTGACCAGGAGTTGTGGTTGCAGCTCGGCATGCGGGTGGGCATAAAGATCCTCCTGCAATGAGAAGAACGGTTTTCTTTCCTCTGTTTATCCTCTTTTTTTCGATGAGCGGGAAGGAGGGAGCAGCCCAGCATGATCCGATGATGTACATGCTTTATGAGGTGCCGGAGAGCAACCTGCTCAATCCTGCCATATCTCTTGCCTGTCCCTGGTATGTCGGGTTACCGGCCCTTTCCTCGGTGCATGCCAACTACGGCAACTCACTTTTTACCTACAACCAGCTGTTCACCAAACAAGCTACAGGAGAGAGACGTATTGAAGCGGAGAAGATCATCGGCAGGATGCACCGGCGTGATCTGCTGGGGGCGGAAGCCCATCTGCAGTTGCTGGCGCTGGGACACCGATGGGGGAAGAACAGTTTTTATTTCACCATCACGGAAAAAGAGGATCTGCCGCTGACCCTGCCTGCCGAAGGTGTTCAGCTTCTCTGGAACGGCAACACCCCTTACGAAGGGAAAAAAGCCGGGCTGGAAGGTACGGGAGCCTATCTGAAACATTACCGGGAGTATGCCGTGACATGGTCGCATGAAGGATGGAACGGTATTTATTTCGGGGTGAGAGGAAAACTCCTTTTCGGCAAGCTGGATCTGTCGACGACACGTAATCATCTGAATGTGACCACGGATGCGCGCACGTTCAATCTTCTCTTCCGTGGTGATGTACGGGTCAATACCTCTCTTCCCGTGGAGGTGGTCACCAACCCCGATGGTTCACTCAACGACCTTGTCCTGCGGGATGATGTCACGGTCGGGCAGCTTCTTTTCAACGGTCGCAATCCCGGTCTTGCCGTCGATGCAGGGGTCATTGTTCCCTACGGGGAGAGATGGACCTTTTCGGCTTCCCTTCTGGATGTGGGGTTCATCCGCTGGCGGTCGTATCTGAACAACATGACCGGCCGGGGGGCGATGGTCTACCGGGGCATCGATCAGCTGCCGCAAGGAGGGGAGAGCTATTTCAACGACCTGATCGATGCCCTGGTGAATTCGTTCCACGTCCGGTATGTTCAGGAGGCGTACACCACCTGGCTGCCTCCCCGTCTGCTGGGCGGTGCCTCTTATCAGGTCAACGACAGGCTGATCGCCGGTGTTCAGGGAGAGATGCAGGTGTTGCCCACCAAGCTGGTCAGCTCCGTGACCCTCACCGGACAATACTCACCGGTGAAGAGAGTGTCGCTGCTGCTGGGATATACCGCACAGTACAACAGCGTGATGAGCCTGGGTGGCGGACTGGTGCTGGGAGGTGATCCGGTGCAGTTCTACATCGTTTCGGCAGATGTGCCGGGACTGATACGTCCCCTGGAAACACGCAATGTGAATGTAAGATTCGGATTCAACCTCCTGCTGGGATGCCGGGAGAAGAGAGGTGCGGAAGGAAAAAACGGACAAGAGGGTGGCAGTAGAGGCCTTCACCAAAGCAGGGAAAGAGGGAATACTTCCAGCCCCGTACGGTTCCGGCCATCACGGCATTGTTATTCGGGCATGCCGGTAAAAGAAAAAGCCTACAAGAAAAAGATACGGAAAAGAAAAAGATGAGCGATCCGGTCAGAAAAAGTCCGGAGCCAGGCAACCGAACAGCGGTGTATGTGGTCCTGAATGACAACCGAGGGGAGAACAGCCGGAAAGGTAAGAACGTTCGTTGAAGATATCCCGTACTGGAGTGCCCGGAAAGATATTGTAACACGAAATTCTTATCTTTAACGATCCCCCTTCAGGACAGGACGTTCGGACAAAGGATGTATTTGGTTCACCCTTTGGTTGTTCCGAAGATGAGAAGAAGAGATCTTTGTTTCATCATATAACTGTTTTTTATGAAAGTCATCAGATCATGGTTCTACCTTTTTCTTGTTCTGGCAGTAGTATCCTGCGGAAAAGATGATGAAACGGTAAAACCGGACGACCCGGATGACGGGAGCGGGACAGAGCAACAAGAGGAGGCCTATTTGAAAGTGTCGGTGCATTCCCTTTCTTTCGGGGCCGAGGGGGATGCCGCCCTGCTGGTGGTGCGTACCAACCGGGAATGGCAGGCGGAATGTGACGCCGGATGGGTCACGTTTTCCGTTTCCGCGGCGGACAGTACGACCGGCCTGCTGATCGCCGTGGAGGAGAATCCCCGGTTCAGCCGTGAGACGGAGGTGACCATCACTGCGGATAAGCTCACGGAGAAGATCCGGGTGTTTCAGGAAGGACGGGACCGTATCGAACTGATGATCGGGGGGGTGAAGTTCACGTTCCTTCCCGTGTATGCGGATACTACCTTTCATCTGGAAGGAGGACTGTATTTCCTGAGCCGGGATGTTTACCTCGACAGTTACTACATTTCGGAGACCGAGATCACCAATGCGCAATGGCAGGCGGTGACGGGCAGTCTGCCCTATGAAGGGGAGTACAGTTTCCCGGACCATCCGGTGGTGGTGAACTGGGAGCAGATCAACGTGAGTTTTCTCCCGCGCATCAGGGAGCTGACGGGCTACGACATGCGTTTGCCTACCGAACATGAATGGGAGGTGGCGGCCCGTGGTGGCAAGAAGGCCGTATACACCGAATATGCCGGCAGCGACAACATCGATGAGGTGGCGTGGTATTTTTTCAACTCCGATGGCCGGAAACACAATGTGGGGCAGAAGATGCCCAACGAGCTGGGACTGTATGACATGAGCGGGAACGTCTGCGAATGGTGCAACGACTGGTATGAGGCATGGACCGAAGAGAATCCGCCTCCCGCCTCATCGACGAACCCAACGGGACCCTCTGCAGGTACCGACAAAGTGGTGCGGGGCGGGGATATTTTCTCCGATCAGTTCCAGTACAGTGACAACAGCTGCAAGGTCTACAGCCGTATCCATTTGCCTCCGGACATCAGCACGGAAGGGTTCCTGTATGACGGTTCATACCATGCGCCGGGGTTCCGGCTGGTCATTCCCAAAAACTGAGATCATGAAAAAAAGGCTTTTCTGGACCAACGTTCTTTTCCTGACAGCCGTCCTTGCCACGGCCCAGACCGTCGTGAAAATGGAGATGCCTCCGCAGGCGCGGGAAAGACTGCAGGCGGAAACCCTGTTTGAAGAGAATGTGCCCGAAGATATCCCGGTGGTCCTCGATCTGAGCGGTTTCGATATAAGGGGAGGTGTACCTCCTTACCGGTACCAGTGGTTCCTCAACAACGAGGTGATCTCCCAGGATGAACAGGCATCCTTCGTGCCTCAACAGGGAGATGTGCTGGTGCTGAGGGTGACGGACGGAAACCGTTGCCATGCCACCGTTTCGCTGGGCCTGAAGATCTCGGTCTCTCCCTGGGGCGGCTCAAAAAAGGTATCTGCGGGCGAGATCCTGATCTATCCTACTGTGGTTACCGGTCTGCTCCATATCCGCCTGCCCTCTCATTCGGAAGGAAAAGGAAAGATATACATCCACAATCTGCAAGGCAGAATCGTGATGGAACGTACCATGGACGGGGAAGAAGCCTGGCGCATCGACCTGCCTGAAGGGATATATATCATTACCGTGGAGAGCGGAGAACTGCATAGGACGGAAAAGATCGTGATCAGATGACAGAACGAATGAATCTTAAATGTAAAGGGAACATGACGGAAAACAGACCGGCCAAACAAAGGCGTACATGGGGCTTCTGGATCCTTCAGATGATCCTGCTCTTCTCATGGTTGCCCTTATCTGCCCAGTCGTCCCTGGAAGACAGGGCAAAGGAGCTTGCCAGAACGTTTCTTGACCAGCGTTACGGCGATGCCGGTGCCAAGGGAACCGAATACACCCTGATGCCGGTATACAGTTCTCCGGCAGGGGTGAGGACGCCTGTGTTTGTTTTTCAAAGCTCTGCCGGCGGTTTTGCCGTCGTGGCTGTGAACCATGACGCTTACCGGGTGGTCGCTTATTCCGATGTTCAGGGAGAGTTCGCCGGTGAACTCTCTCCCGGGGTAAGGTCGCTGCTGCATCATTACGAGGATTCGCCGGATCTCTGTTACCACATGGTGAAGCCTACGGAAGCTTCCAAAGGTGAAGTGGTGTCCCCCTTGCTGTACAAATACAATATCTCATTGGATCAATACCATCATGCCGAGGTGGGCAACAGCTGGACCGGATGTGTTGCCACAGCCCTCACGCAGATCCTGCTGTACCATGCGGCAGAAAAAGGGACCACGGTGAGAGGGTACGGTTCCCACTGCTATTATTACGAGCCTTATGGTAACATATGCGCCGATTTTTCAAATGCCGATTACTCCGACCCGGAGCTGTTGTCGTATCATGTGGCCATCGCGATGGATATGCAGTTCACTCCCGATCCGCCGGGCAGCTCTCCTTCGCCGGATGCGGACCTGAGGGAAAGGATCGCGGAGTATTTTCATTTTTTCGCCAGGAACGGTCTTACCGATGATTTCTACCTGAGAGAAGAGCTGGACAACGGTCGTCCCCTCTATGCCGGCCTGCCGGGCGATCCGGTCAGTCATGCCGTCGTGATCGACGGGTATGACGACCAGGGGTATTTCCATTTGAACTTCGGCTGGGGAGGCAGTTACAACGGCTACTATCTGCTCAACAACAACGGCAGCATGGGGATGCCTTCGGGTACTTTTTCCAGCAATCTTTCGGTGGCGGTGGTTCTGTCGCCCGAGGCCATTGCTGTCAGCACACAGGATTCGCTGGCGCTGGTGGCTCTTTACCATGCCCTGGGAGGATACCAGGCTACGGGCTGGGACCTTACAAAAACGGTCTGGAGCTGGCCGGGGGTGACGGTGATGAACGGCCGGGTGATCGGTCTTCGTCTGCAGGTGGAGATTCCGCCGGCCACCGAACAAAGCCTTCCCGACGCCCTGGGTGATCTGACTGAGCTCCGCGAGCTCGATCTTACCGGCTGCTTCAACGGCACCCTGCCGTCCACCCTCACCAACCTGACGCACCTGAAGCATCTGGTGATCCGGCACGGGGCGGTGTACGTAAACGGAATACAATACAAAGGCAACTTTCATGCAGCGATACCCGCGGATATAGACCAGCTCACAGCGCTGGAATGGCTGGAGCTGCAGAACGGGGTGGAGGGGACGATCCCTGCCACGATCGGCAACCTTCCGGCACTCAAGTATCTGTTCCTCAACCGGGATACCCTCGTTTACGGCAGGGGAGGGCTGAGCGGACAGCTGCCTGAGGAGCTGGGCAACCTCTCTTCACTACAGCAGCTCTTCATCACCGGTCAGCAGCTGAGCGGTCCCCTGCCGTCGTCGCTGAACAATCTGCGGGAGCTGACCGTGCTGAACCTCTCCGGCAACCTGCTGGACGGGCCGGTGCCGGCGCTGGAGCTGCCGAAGGTCCTGTCGGTCGACCTCAACGGCAACCGTTTCACCGGCTTTGAGGATGCTGTGTGGGACGCTCCGCTGCTGACCAAGTTGGCGCTGCAGCGGAACGCGATCGCCGGAGCCCTCCCCGCCGGCCTCTGCACCCTGAGCTCCCTGCACCTCCTGGACATCTCGGACAACCGCATCACCTCCCTCCCGGAAGAGATCGGCCACCTGCTGGCACTGGAACGGTTCTATGCCGACCGGAACCTTCTGGAGAGACTGCCGGAAGGCGTGGCCCTTTTTCCGGTGCTGAAAGAGCTGACGGCCTCCGGGAACAGGATCAGCGACATCCCCGTGAGCCTGGGACAGTCGGAACAACTGGAGAAGATCGATCTGTCCCACAACAGGATCACCTTCATCCCTCCGGCGATCGGTGAGCTCGCTAACCTGAAAGAACTCATCCTCAATGATAACCGCATCGACAGCATCCCCGCTACGTTGACCGGTCTTCCGCAGAACATCACCGTGCTTCTGCAGAACAACGATATCCGGGGACCGGTGCCGGAAGCGCTCATGACCGCTGCCGACGGTGCGAACAAGTTCGTGCGGCTTGACAGCAACCGACTGGTGTTCAGTGATATTCCTGTAGCCAATAACCTGGCTTTCGGATTTCAGAAACAGAGGGAAATCCCCCTGACCAAAAAGGTTTTCAAGGTACGTATCGGGGATACCGTCACCATCGATATCCGCGACATCTCGCCATTGTCCCATCCGGGCAATGAGTACTACTGGTTCGTATATCCCGAGTTCCGGGAGAACAGTGCGCCGGAGAAGAAGATGGAAGATGTGGGGAACGATCCTGTGCTGAAGCTGGTGATCAATGAGACGAACATCGGCAACCGGTATTACTGCAAGGTGTTCAATTCCTCGGCACCGCTTTACACCACCATCTACAATAACTACATCTATACTTTTCCGGTGCTGGAATTTGTGAACACCGATACGATCGTTTTTGAGCGGGTGACGGAGGATGATGTCATTGCCGGGCGGTATCCTGGCATGCATGTCACTTCGCTTTCCGGTCTGGCTGACGGGACGGTCAGCGACGGCACGGTGACGCTGGTGCCGCCGCTGGACATCTACCGGGGCGAGGTGTTCTGGGAAGCCTCTTCCGACGGCACCGAATGGGTGAAGGTGAGTGAGGAGATGGAGCGGGCCGACCTGAAGGCGAACGTGCAGCGTGTGGGAGTACGCGAGCTGGTACTGAAGCCGCGAACCACGGCCTATTACCGCTGCTGCCTCTATGAGACGGGTTGTGATACGATGTACAGCGAAAAACTGAAGGTGAAGGCCTATGGAGAGGTGTTGTACGACGAGGTGATCCATGTGACCGACTCGGCAAAGGTCATCCGCCTCGACAGCATCGAGGTACATGTGCCCCGCAACTTCCACAACAGCGACTTCCGGCTGACCGTCACCCGTATCTTTGACCCTCCGGCCGCCCCCGACACAATGACCCTTTACACCGCCTACGATGTGACCGTCAGCTTTGCCGACACCTTCGCCATACCGCTGCTGATCAAACTGAAGAACATCGATAAGTCGAAAGTGACGGAGAAGAACATCGACAGCTTCCAGGCCGTCTATTATGACGAGAGAGAAAGAAAATGGAAGGTATTCGACGACATGCATCTGAGCATGGCGGACACCTCGCTGGTGCTCCTGACCCATCATCTGACCAAGGTGTCGGGCTGGTCGAGGCAGAACTTCCTGTGGGGCTATACGGACGTGTATGAACGCAACAACATCCGGGTCTTTTACAAGGATGCGGAAGAGGCCTACATGAAGGTCCTTTACGGGAAACACCAGACATCGCAGTCGTGGCATGTCAGTGGTGTTCCTTTGCTGGTGCAGGACATCACCGAGTATCTCCCGAAAGTGATAGCCAAATACAAAGCGCTGGGACTGGACACGCCCGACGGTACGTTCGATGTGTATGTGAAGCGTATGATCGAGGACCTGGGGTGTGTGGGACTGCTGGGGATGCTGAACGGCTATATGCTGATCAACGCAGAGATTGAAACGCCCACCAGGCTGAAACAGGTGCTGGCTCATGAGTTCATGCATTATACGCAGGATTACTACATCACAGCCAGCGCCGGCAATGCCTTCTGGATGGAAGCCCATGCCACCCTTGCCGACAGGGTGGTCTGGGACAGTACGGATGTGCCGCTCTGCGAAGCCGAAAGAAACCTGCTGCACGGAAGAGCAGCCAAAAACTCGATCTTCAATTTCCTGGCGGACTCATGGGATGCCTGGGACTGTAACGCTATCTATACCAATCTGCTGGGTGAGATCGATTACTATTATCTGGCCGGGACGTTCCTGCACTACATGCGGAGCTACCGTCCCG
>CAZRDX010000016.1:0-74398 GCA_964599235.1 uncultured Rikenellaceae bacterium | reverse complement strand
CATTATTTAATTCTAACAAAGTGATTATTGCAGTAATTTTTTTATTGATGGTGTAAATGTTCCTTTGCATCCATCGGTTCTTTCCTATACGTGAACCTTGTTGTCAGAGTTACTTTTTTACTTTTTATAATTGTTCATCGTTGCTCCCAAGTGCAGGCCCGGTTCGCTTCAAAAAAGAAAAGCCCGGCACTTCGTGCGGACTTCCGGGTGTGGGCGATACTGGATTACTGTCGTGATCGCAGGGATGGGAGCCCTGGTACCCGCCCGGAAGTCCTGTTCGCTTCGCTCACAGTTTTCTTTTCTTTTTTTCGCTCACCCGTGCAAGCCCGGTACGCTTCAAAAAAAAGAAAAGCCTGCACTTGGTGCAGGCCTTCCGGGTGTGGGCGATACTGGATTCGAACCAGTGACCTCCTGCTTGTAAGGCAGGCGCTCTGAACCAACTGAGCTAATCGCCCGTGTGGGGAGTGCAAAGATAACCAAGCCCCGGCAGATTCCAAAATCTTCCATTCCTATGGCAATGCTTCAGCCACCACGAAGGTGCTGCCGCCGATGAAAATCATATCCTCGGTGCCGGCCATGGCCCGGGCTCTTTTCACGGCAGCTGCTACCGGCCGTACCACTTCGCCCTGCAGTCCGTGTTGCCGGGCCAGACGGTGAAGCTCCTCTGCTTCGAGAGCACGGGGGATCGCAGCCTGGGTGAAGATATAGTGTGCCCGTGAGGGGAGGAGCGCCAGCAGTTGGCGGATGTCCTTGTCCCGAACGAACCCCGTCACCATGATCAGTTGCCGGTGGGGGATGGACGAGATCTGCCGGACCAGCCGGCGCAGAGCATCGCCGTTGTGGCCCGTGTCGGCCACGATCAATGGCTTTTCTTCCAGCACCTGCCAGCGTCCCAGCAGCCCTGTGGTGCGGCTTGCCTCTGCCAGCCCCCGCAGGACGGTCGTATCCTCCACAGAGAAACGGTTCTCTACCAGCCGGAGCGTCTGCATGACCGTTTGCAGGTTCTCTGCCTGATAGTCGCCCGGCAGATCGGTAGCCAGCCCGGGGAAACGTACCTCTCCCTCCTCTTCGATGCGATAACGACGGCATGACCATGAAGAGGCGGGCAGAGGAACTGCCCGGAAATGTCGGTCGGCAAAACGGATGGGTGCTCTTCTGTCGGCGGCGATCCGCCGGAACACGTGTGCCGTTTCCGGCTGGGTGCGGCCGATCACCACCGGTACCCGCTCTTTGATGATACCGCCCTTCTCGGCGGCGATCTGCGGAAGGGTATCCCCCAGAAAACGGGTGTGGTCCAGACCGATGTTCGTGATCACCGAACAAAGGGGGGTGATGATGTTCGTGGAATCGAGACGCCCCCCCAGTCCCGTTTCGATGACCGCGATGTCCACCTGTTCTTCCGCAAAATACTGAAAGGCCATCGCCACAGTGATCTCGAAAAAGGAAGGGCTCAGTTCGTCGAAAAGATGATGATGTTCCCTGACAAAACGGACGATGTATTCTTCGGATACGGGTGTTCCGTTGATGCGTATCCTTTCGCGGAAATCTTTCAGATGGGGGGAGGTGTACAGGCCGGTGCGGTATCCGGCATGTTGCAGGACGGATGCCAGCATGTGGGAGACGGAGCCTTTGCCGTTGGTGCCGGCGATGTGCAGGGTGGGATAGTGGCGGTGGGGATGACCGAAATAGGCATCCAGGGCCTGTGTCACGGACAGGTCGATCTTGTAGGAGGCACTGCCCGTACGCTGGTAGACAGGCAGGCGGGAGAAGAGGAAGCGGGTCACCTCTTCATAGTCAGGATGTGCTGTGCTGTTCACCATCGTTCCCAGTGGATCTTTTCCGGCTCATAGCGGCCGGCGGGTTGTTCCGGCCGCTCTGCCGGCACGCCCATGGCTACCAGGGCCAGCGGCTCGACGGAAGAAGGCAGGGAGAAGAGCTTTTTCAGGGCGCTTTTCCGGTCCTCGCGGGGATGCACGCCCAGCCACACCCCGCCCAGGCCGAGAGCATGGATGGCCAGCAGCAGGTTCTCCGTGGCCGCAGAGCAATCCACCACCCAGTAGCCGGGGCCGTGCTGCTGCTCCAGGTCGCCGCATACCAGGATCGCCGCCCCCGCCTTCTCCAGCATCGCGGCATAAGGATGGACCTCCATGATACGACGGAACATCTCCTGGTCCCGGGTCACCACAAAATGCCAGGGTCGCCGGTTCCTGGCCGAAGGGGCATGCATGGCCGCCCGCAGCACCTTCTCCACCTGATCACGCGACACCGGCGCACCGGTGAAACTCCGGATACTGCGCCGCGTGAGCAAACCTTCCATCAGTTCCATCGTCCCTTTCCTGTTTTGAGGCAAAGTTACGCAAAGATCCCTCATCCTCCTGCGTTCCTCATCCCGCTGTTAAACCAAAATACCTTATCTTTACCCTGAACAAAGCCCGCTGTCATGCCGCGCAAGAAAAAATTCTTCATCCTCGACACCAACGTGTTGCTCCACGACTATCAGTGTATCTTCAACTTTGAGGAGCATGATATCATCCTGCCCATTGTGGTGTTGGAGGAGCTGGACAAGTTCAAGAAAGGCAACGACATCATCAATTTCCACGCGCGTGAGTTTGCCCGCCAGCTCGACCGTCTTTCGGGCGACAAGCTCTTCACGGCGGGGGTCTCCCTGGGCAAGGGCCGGGGCAAGCTCTATGTGATCACGGGGAAGCCTTTTTCGGAGCGGATGCGGGCTTCCTTCCCCGAGGACACGCCCGACCACCGCATCCTGGCCATCGCGGAACATGTCAAGGAAAAATATCCCGGTCATAAGGTGATCCTGGTCTCCAAGGATATCAACCTCAGGCTCAAGGCCAAGTCGCTCGATATCCTGGCCCAGGACTACCGTAACGACAAGGTGGTGAACATTGATGATCTGTTCAATGAGGTACGACTGATCGAGGATGCGCCGGCCGAGCTTATCTCTTCGCTCTATACGGAAGATAAAGAGGTCACGGCGGACGATCTGGGGTTGAAGGAGGAGCCTTTTGCCCATCAGTATTTCATTATCCGTAACGAAAGGTCGAGTGTCCTGGCGCATTTCGATCCTTTTCGTGAGCGGATCGACCGGGTGGAGAAGATCACGGCTTACGGCATCGAGCCCCGCAACGCTGAGCAGACCTTTGCCCTGGATGCCTTGCTGCGCAAGGAGATCCAGCTGGTAGCCCTCACCGGCAAGGCCGGCACGGGCAAGACGCTCCTGGCCCTGGCGGCTGCCCTCCACCAACGCCGCGATTACAAGCAGATCTTCCTGGCCCGCCCCATCATCCCTCTGGCCAACAGGGATATGGGATTCCTGCCGGGCGACGTGAACGAAAAGATCGAACCTTATATGGTTCCCCTCTTTGATAACCTCTCGGTCATCAAGAACCGTTTCTCGCCCCAGAGCAAGGATTACCAGCGCATCGACAAGATGCTGCAGGATGAGAAACTGGTGATCACCCCTCTGGCTTATATCCGCGGCCGCAGCCTCTCGCGCATCTTTTTCATCGTCGACGAGGCGCAGAACCTCACCCCTCATGAGGTGAAGACCATCATCACGCGTGCGGGTGAGGGAACCAAACTGATCTTTACCGGCGACATCGAGCAGATCGACTCCCCTTACCTTGACACCGGTTCCAACGGTCTTACCTACCTGACCGACCGGATGCGGGGGCAGGATCTGTTCGCCCATGTCAATCTGGTGAAAGGAGAACGCAGTTATCTGGCCGAACTGGCCAGCCAGATACTTTGAGCAAACCGTTGTGACCATGAAAGAGCTTTTTCTGATCCGCCATGCCAAGTCCGACTGGGATAAGATGGATGTGAAGGATATCGACAGACCCCTTAAGGGGCGCGGGATCCGCGATGCACTGATGATGGGCGGTTACCTGGCCGAACATTTTCCACTGCCCGACCTGTTGCTCACCAGCCCTGCCTGCCGGGCTTTCCATACAGCTGTCCTTTTCTGCCGGGGGATGAAAGGCAACTGTGAAGTGATCGGAGTGCGCGAACCTCTTTATCTGGCATCTTTCAGCGAGATGCTGGAGATCATCCGCAATACCGGTGATGAGGTGAAGGCCCTGGGGGTCGTGGCCCATAATCCCGGCATCACCGACCTGGCCAATTTCTTCCTCGAAGAGCCGGTGCACAATATCCCCACCTCGGGCTTCGTGCACATGGCCTTCGATACCGATCGCTGGGCAGAGGTGAAGGCCGACAACCTCCTTCGTCATGCCTTTCATTATCCCAAAGAGCTGCTGACCGAATAGATGTAACGATGGCCAAAGAGAAGTGGATCGTCAACAGGGAGATCAGCTGGCTTTCCTTCAACCACCGGGTGTTGCAGGAGGCGGCCGACCCTTCCGTGCCGCTCGTCGAAAGGCTGCGTTTCCTGGGGATCTTCTCCGACAACCTCGACGAGTTCTTCAAGGTGCGGGTGGCTTCCCTGCGCAGAATGATCGAACTCGACATCAAGGCCAAGAAGATGATCGGGGGCAGCCCGCGCAAGATCCTGCGCCAGATCCAGGAGATCGTGCTCGAACAGCAGAAAACGTTCGAACGCACCTATTACCGCATCATCGACGAACTGAAACGCCGGAACATCTACCTCGTGGATGAGAACACCCTCCCCGAGGAGCACAGGGAATATGCACATACCCTGTTCCACGATGAGATCCTTCCGGTGCTTACTCCCATCATGCTCGATGAGGAACGGCCTTTTCCGCAGCTCAGGGACAAATCGATCTACCTGGCGGTGAAACTCACGGGCAAGGTGCCCCGGCCGGTCAAACAGTATGCCCTTATCGAGGTGCCGGCCGAAGAGATCGGACGTTTCATCATCCTGCCGCCCATCGGTCGGAAAAAGTTCATCATCCTCCTCGACGACATGATCCGGCTGGGCCTGCCCGATCTTTTCTCGATCTTCCATTTTTCGGATTTTGAGGCCTATACCATCAAGATCACCCGCGATGCCGAGCTCGATATCGACAACGATGTCTCCAAGAGCTTTCTGGAAAAGATCGCCAAAGGCATCAGTCAACGCAAAAAAGGACAGCCGGTGCGTCTGGTGTACGACCAGGCCATGCCGAACGACCTGTTCGCTTTCATCAAACAGAAGCTGGAACTCGACGTGCTGGACAACATCATCCCGGGTGGCAAATATCATAACTTCAGGGATTTCAAGAAATTTCCCAACATCGGGCCGCGCTCGCTCGAGTATCGCAGGATGCCTGTCCTGCAACATCCCGACATGAAAAGACAGGTGAGCCTGCTCGACACCATAGAGAAGAAGGACATTTTTCTCCATGCGCCGTACCAGCCTTTCAGTCATTTTCTGGATGTGCTGCGCGAGGCGGCCATCGACCCCACGGTGACCGAGATCAGGATGACGGTCTACCGTCTGGCCTATGATTCGCGGGTGATGAACACCCTCATCAATGCCTGCCTCAACGGCAAGTCGGTGACGGTGGTGGTGGAGCTGCAGGCCCGTTTCAATGAGGCGTCCAACATCTACTGGTCCAAGAAACTGCAGGAGGCCGGGGCGAAGGTCATCTTCGGCATCCAGGGGCTGAAGGTACATGCCAAGCTGCTGCTGATCACCCGGATGCGTGACGGCAAGCCTGCCTATCTGGCCGGTATCAGCACAGGCAATTTCAACGAAGAGACCGCAAAGGTGTATGTGGATATCATTCTGCTCACGGCTCACAAGGGGCTTACGGCCGATATCCTGGATGTGTTCCGTTTCTTTGAGAGCCCTTATCTGCCGGTGCAGTACCGTCATCTGATCGTTTCGCCCATCTACATGCGACGCAAGCTTTACGCGCTGGTCGACC
Organism: uncultured Rikenellaceae bacterium; assembly: GCA_964599235.1. GTDB lineage: Bacteria > Bacteroidota > Bacteroidia > Bacteroidales > VadinHA17 > DRPN01. The sequence goes on along the minus strand of CAZRDX010000016.1, from coordinate 68,549 downwards.
GCGAGACACGCAACGCCCTGGAAGGCCGTGAGGCCTGGATCATCCTCAAGCTCAACAATCTCGTCGACCAGGACATGATCCTGCGCCTGTACAAGGCCAGTCAGGCGGGGGTGAAGATCACGCTGCTGGTGCGGGGCATCTGTTCGCTCATCCCCGGCGAGCCGGGATACAGCGAGAACATCGAGGCCTACAGCATCGTGGGACGCTATCTCGAACACTCCCGTTTCATGGTCTTCTGCAACGGCGGCGAGGAAGAGTATTATATCGGCTCGGCCGACTGGATGACCCGCAACCTCGACCACCGCGTGGAGGTGTTCTGTCCGGTCTTCGACCCCCGACTGCGGCAGGAGCTGCGCGACATCCTCGACCTGCAGCTGCGCGACAACACGAAGAAAAGGATCATCACCCCGCAACTGGACAACCCTTATGTCCGTGAGCAGGGAAAAAGACGTATCGAAGCACAGATGGAGATGTACAAACTATTGAAAAGACGTTATCAGGAACAGGAAAAAAACATTCAAAAAGATGAAGGAAACGGAACTGTTGACGGCGGTGGAGGAGATCGCCCGTGAGGTGGGCGGTTACATTCGCCGCCAGCGGGAAGGCCTTGGCGGCGGTGATGTCGAGGCCAAGGGGACGCACGACTATGTGACCCGTGTCGACAAGGAGTCGGAGAGAAGGCTGGTGAAGGCCCTTTCGGAGGTGTTGCCCGGCAGCGGGTTTCTTACCGAGGAAGCCACCACCGAGCAGCGCCGGGAATATCATACCTGGATCATCGACCCTCTGGACGGGACCACCAACTTCATCCACGGTTCGCCGCCCTTTGCGGTGAGCATCGCCCTGCAGGAGGGGGAGGAGACGGTGCTGGGAGTGGTGTACGAGATCATGATGGATGAGCTCTTCTCCGCGGGAAGGGAGGTGCCCGCGCGTCTTAACGGCCTGGAGATCAGGGTGAGCCGGGCCGCCCGCCTGGAAGAGGTGCTCCTGGCCACCGGCTTTCCCTTTATCAATTTCGACCGTCTCGATCCTTACATGGAGGTGCTCAAGCGTTTCATGGTGGAGACGCAGGGGGTGCGGCGTCTCGGCTCGGCAGCTACCGACCTGGCGTGGGTGGCCTGTGGACGTTACGATGCTTTTTATGAGTACAACCTCAACCCCTGGGATGTGGCGGCCGGCGCCTTCCTCGTCCGCCGTGCCGGCGGCAGGGTGTCCGACTTCCGCGGCGACGGACGTAACTACCTTTTCGGAAGGGAGATCGTCGCCGCCGCCCCGGACGTCTACGACGAGGTGTTGAAGATCATCCGTAACCACCTGGGAGGATGAAAAAACTGCCCTCCTACCTGCTCTACGGGATGGTCTGGACCCTGGCCTGGTTGCCTACGCCCCTGCTGTACCTCTTTTCCGATCTTCTTTTTGCGGTATTGTATTTTCTCACAGGGTACCGCAAGAGGGTGGTGGAGGAGAACCTTCGCCGCGCCTTTCCAGGAAAAGACAGGACCTGGCGCCGGGCAGTGATGAGACGTTTCTACCGGCATCTGTGCGACATCATCGTCGAGGAGATCAGGATGATCCACATGCCCACCCGTGAACTGCTGCGGCGTGTCGAGGTACGGCGTTCCGACCTGGAGCGTTTTGAGAAGATGCGCCGTGAAGGAAAACATGCCCTGGTGGGGGCAGGGCATTACGGTAACTGGGAATGGGCCAACGCTTTTGTGGCACAGACTTCCTATTATGTGATGGCGATCTATAAGCCACTGAAAGATAAGGTGATCGAAAAACTGATCACTCGTGCACGCCTGCGATGGCTCGACGAAGTGGTGCCCCTACACAGGGTGTACCGTGCCATCCTTTCCTACCACCGCCGGGGAATACCCACCCTCAGCTATTTCATCACCGACCAGACCCCGCTGCCTTTTGAGAGCGAATATGTCACCCTTTTCCTGAACCAGGAGACAGCAGTTTACCTGGGCCTCGAGAAACTGGCCCGTAAATTCGGCGATCCGGTCTATTTCCTCATGATGAAGAAAGTTCGGCGAGGTCATTACCGGCTAGAGATCCATGAGGTCAGCCCCGATCCGCAGAAGGAACCTCCCTATGCGATCACGGAAAAGCATGTGCAGATGCTTGAGGAACTCATCAGGGAGGCTCCCGAATACTGGCTCTGGAGCCACCGGCGCTGGAAATATGCCGGTGAGATCAGAAAACGACGGAACGTGGTCTTTTCGGAACGTCTTAAATCCAGTAAAAGCAGTGGGCATGCGGAAATGAGTATGTAGGAATGTGAAATAATTAAGTATATGATAAAATACTGATATGATATGGTGAAGGTGGCGGTGGTGATCCTGAACTGGAACGGCAGGTCGTTGCTGGAGCGTTTTGTGCCGCTTTTGGAGGAGCGTACCTCCGGTGAGGTTGAACTGGTGGTGGCGGACAACGGTTCTGGAGACGGTTCGCTGGAGTGGCTGGCGCGCCATCATCCGCGGGTGCAGCGTCTGGCGCTGGGACGGAACTACGGTTTTGCCGGGGGATACAACCGGGCCCTGAAGCAGGTGGAGGCGGAATATTTTATCTTGCTCAACTCCGATGTGGAGGTGGGGGAGGGTTGGCTGGAGCCGCTGCTGGAGTTCATGGAGACGCGGCCGGAGGTGGCTGCCTGCATGCCCAAGATCCTTGACTTTAAGCATCGTGGGCGTTTTGAGTATGCCGGTGCTTCGGGCGGGTTCCTCGACCGTTACGGTTATCCTTTCTGTCGGGGACGTATCTTCGATGTGCTGGAGGAGGACCGTGGGCAGTATGACACGCCGGTGCCCGTGTTCTGGGCCAGCGGTGCCTGCCTGATGGTGCGGGCCCGCGACTGGTACCATGCCGGCGGGCTCGATGAGGCTTTCTTCGCACATATGGAGGAGATCGACCTCTGCTGGCGTCTGCAGCTGCGCGGGAAAGAGATCTGGGTCGTGCCGGACTCGAGGGTGTGGCACCTGGGCGGAGCCACTCTCAGCGAGGCCAGCCCGCATAAAACCTATCTCAACTTCCGCAACAACCTGTTCCTCCTGTACAAGAACCTGCCTTCCCGCCGCCTGATCCGGGTGCTTGCCGCCCGTCTTCTCCTCGACGGACTGGCTGCCCTCAAGTTCCTTCTTTCCGGTGAGTGGCGCCACCACCTGGCCGTCTGGAAGGCCCACTTCGCTTTCTGGCGTGCCCTGGGTGAGCTGCGTGAAAAAAGAAAAAACGTTCCCCACGACCGCCCCGTACAGCTTCACGGACTCTATCCCCGTCTCCTGCCCGCCCGCTTTTTCCTCTACGGCGAAAAGACCTTCTCCTCCCTGCGCGATAGCTCCCTTCTGCAACCTTCCGGTCAACCTCTTCACGGCCCTGCAATACAACAGAACGGTAACAGTCATTGATACAGGGAGTTATATTGGTAGAACGAGTGTGCTACGTAGGTAGCTACGTAGTTAACTACGTAGATGATATATTATATAATATTGATAGATAGAAAAATGTAATTGTTTAATTGAGCGGGTTGTGTAGAAGCTTTCTCAAAGTTTGTGTTTCGGTTGTCCGGGAACTCCTGTGGAACGGGCGGTGAGGAAAAAGCACCGCGGGGCAATATCTTATGAGGAAGCGTGTTATTTTTATGTTGTGAAAAGAGAAATGATGCACCGGCTTGCCGGCTGGCTTCTGACACTGCTCCTGTTGTGGGGGGTGGCGGCCGGATGCCAGAGGGAGAAATATCTTACGGGTGAGGAGGCGGAATTGCTTTTTTCGCTCGACACTCTTTATTTCGATACCGTTTTCACCACGATCGGTTCGACCACCCGCTCGTTCCGTGTCTACAATCCCCATACGAAGACGGTGCGGATCGACGAGGTGCGGCTGGCCGGCGGAGCCTCTTCGCCTTTCCGCATCAACGTGGACGGGGCGTCTGGTCCGGTGGTGCGGGATGTGGAGATCCTGCCGCATGACAGTCTCTATCTTTTCGTCGAAGTGACCATCGATCCCCTGGGAGGCAGCCTGCCTCTGCTGGTGCACGACTCGGTGCTTTTCATCACCGGCGGGCGGGTGGCCGACGTCGACCTGGTGGCCTGGGGTCAGGATGTTCATCTCTTCGACGGGAGGATCATCGGCACCCAGCGGTGGGAGGCGGACAAACCCTATCTCATCGTACATTCGATCATGGTGGATACCGGCGCGGTGCTGACCGTCGCCCCGGGGGTGATCGTGCACAACCATTTCGGCTCCACCTTCTATGTTGCCGGCACCCTCCGGATAGAGGGTACGGTCGACGAGCCGGTGATCTTCACCGGCGACCGCCTGGAAGCGATGTACGACGATATCCCCGGTCAGTGGAGCGGCATCTACTTCCTCAACGGCAGCAGCAACAACCGCATCGACCATGCCATCATCCGGAATGCCGTCTACGGTGTTCATCTGGGGAACTTTTATGCCGAGGACCCGCCGCCCGACCTGCGTATCACCAATACGGTCATTGAACACATGACCTGGGCGGGTATCTCCAGCGTGGGAGCCACCATCGACGCGGCCAACTGCCTGGTGGATGACTGTGGCTCATATCTCCTCAGCCTCACCACCGGCGGGGATTACCGTTTTATCCACTGTACACTGGCCAACTACTGGAGCTGGTCGCCACGCTCCACCCCCTCGGTGGTGTTGAGCGACCACTACATCCTCAACGATACCGCCATCTTCACGGGTACGCTGGTGCAGGCGGCGTTCTACAACAGCATCATCTACGGCGACAAAGAGGATGAGTTCGTGGCCGTCGCCCTGATGCAAGGGGATACCCTCCCTTTTCTTCTTGACCATGTCTTGCTGAGGAAAAAGGATGTTGTGAACGATACGGTCCGCTATCACACGGTCTTCCTGAACCATAATCCCGGTTTCGTGTCGGTGTGGGAGAACGATTACCATTTGGATTCGCTTGCTTTTGCTGCCGACCGCGGCGCATGGGATCCGGCGCTGCTGGTGCCCAGGGATATGGAAGACCGTGACAGGCTGGCCGACGGTCATCCCGATCTGGGTGCCTATGAAAGGGCTGATACCACGGTACGGTGAAGACCATGGGTTCCGGGCTTTTCCTTTCCTGGCCGTGCTCCTCCTTTTTCTGTCTTTTTCTGGCGGGGCGGCCCAGGAGCGTGTGAGCATCCTCTTTTACAATACGGAGAATTTCTTTGATACGCGGGATGATCCCCTGACCCTGGATGATGCTTTCACACCGTCGGGGGAGAAGCACTGGACGTTCGGGCGTTTCCGCACGAAGGCCGGGCATCTTTACAAGCTTTTCCTGGCGGCGGGGGAGGAGGGCGGCGGCCTGGCACCGCCGCCGCTCATCGGCCTGGCAGAGGTGGAGAACGGGGAGGTGCTGCATTATCTGTTGCGTGAGACTCCTTTTGCTTATTTCGGCTACCGGGCTGTGCATGCCGACTCGCCCGACCGCCGGGGCATCGATGTAGCCCTGCTGTACGATCCCCGGCGTGTGGAGGTGCTGGCCTGGCGGGCCTTGCCGGTGTATATGGCCGGCGACACCTCCTTCCGCACGCGCGACATCCTCTGGGTGCGTGTGGTGGTGCGGCGGGATACGCTGTCGTTGTTCGTCTGTCACTGGCCTTCACGTTACGGAGGGGTGATGGCCAGTGAGCCGCGGCGGCTGGCCGCGGCGGCGGTGCTGGCCGCCGCCCTCGACACCCTCCCCGATGAGAACACCGTCGTGATGGGCGACCTCAACGAAGAAGCCGGCGATGCGGCCGTGCGGCGCCTCACCGACCCTTCACGCTCCCGTCCCCTCGTGGCCGTGTGCGGCAGCACCGGGAAAAAGAACGAAGGCACGATCCTGTACGACGGCCGCTGGTGGTGGTTCGATCATTTTCTTGTGGGAAGGGCATTGGTCGGACATGTGGAGGCCTGCCGGGTGATGCGCCGTTCTTTTCTCTTCGACCCCGCCCATCCGGAACGCCCCTGGCGCACTTATGCCGGTCCTGTTTACCTGGGCGGCTTCAGTGATCATCTGCCGGTGTTGCTGTGGTTACGGCTTTGAGGAAGGCTCCGCCTCGTCGGCCAGCAGGTCGCGTTTGGGTTCGAGGCCCAGCTCACGGGCCTTCTCCAGCATGTAGCGGTAAGCCTCGCGGCGGTCGTTGCGGATGGTCCCCTCCAGGATCGCCTCCTTGATGGCATCTTTCAGGATACCGACGGTGCGGGAGGGCGGGATGTCGAAGGTGATCATGATGTCTTCGCCCGATACCGGGGGCTGGAAATTGCGGATGGCGTCCTTCTCTTCGATGGTGCGCAGTTTTTCCCGCACCAGGCGGAAGTTCTCCAGGTGCTGCCGCACTTTCCTTTCATTCCGGGAGGTGATGTCGGCCTCGCACAGCAGCATCAGGTCGTCGATGTCGTCGCCGGCCTCGAAGAGGAGGCGCCGCACGGCCGAGTCGGTCACCTCGTTGGTGGTGAGGGCGATGGGACGAAGATGGAGGGCCACCAGTTTCTGGACATATTTCATCTTGTCGTTGAGGGGCAGCTTGAGACGGCGGAAGATGCGGGGCACCATCTTCGAACCGATGAAATCATGACCGTGGAAGGTCCAGCCCTGTCCTTCGACGAACTTTTTGGTGACAGGTTTGGCGATGTCGTGGAGGAGGGCGGCCCAGCGCAGCCAGAGGTTGTCACTCTTGCGGGCCACGTTGTCCACCACCCGGATGGTGTGGAGGAAGACATCCTTGTGGGCCATGCCTTTTCTTTGCTCGACCCCTTTGAGGGCATGTATTTCGGGAAGGATGATCTCCAGGAGGCCGCTGCGGTCGAGCAGCAGAAAACCGATGGAGGGACGGGGGCTCATCAGGATCTTGTTGAGCTCGGTGGTGATGCGTTCCATGCTGACAATGCGGATCCGTTCACGGTTGTGGCGGATGGCCTCGAAAGTGACGGGGTCGATCCGGAAATGCAGTTGCGTGGCGAAGCGGATGGCCCGCAACATGCGCAGCGGGTCGTCGGAGAAGGTGATGAGGGGATCGAGCGGGGTGCGGATGATGCGGCGCCGGAGATCCTTCAGCCCCTCAAAGGGGTCGATGAAACTCCCACGCTCGGAGGGGTGGAGTGCCACAGCCAGGGCGTTGATGGTGAAGTCGCGCCGCCGCTGGTCGTCCTCCAGGGTGCCGTCCTCGACGATGGGCTTGCGCGAGTCGCGGCGATAGGATTCTTTCCGGGCCCCGACGAAATCGACCTCGGTATCGCCGTAACGGAACATGGCCGTGCCGAAGTTGCGGAAGACGCTTACCCTGGGACGGGGCCGCAACCGACGTGCCGTTTCGCGGGCCACCTCGATGCCTTTCCCCACCACCACGATGTCGATGTCCTGTTCGGGATGCTCACGTCCCAGCAGACAGTCGCGCACGAACCCTCCCACCACATAGGCCGGTACCTTCAGATCTCCGCTTACCTCCGAGATCAACCGGAACAGCGGTGTGTCGATGCAACTCTCCAGGATCTTTTCGTGATTTTCCATGTTGTTGCTCTTCCGGCTCTCCATATACAGTCCTCTCCCTGATTTTGCAACAAAAATACAAGTTTCTTGTCGATTCTATCAAGAAAAGCATTATCTTTGCACCCAATTCAGTAGATAGTATTTTGATTGTGTCCAAATAAAAATAAATTGTAAAGTAAAAGAAAAATGGCAGAACATTTGACCGTTGAGACATTCAAGCAGAAGGTCTTCGATTACACGAAGCATCAGGACTGGCAGTTTGCCGGGGACAAGCCGTGCATCATAGATTTCTACGCTGACTGGTGTCAGCCCTGCAAGATCGTGGCACCGATCATTGAGGAGTTGGCTGAAGAGTACAAAGGCAAAGTGGATTTTTACAAGGTGGATACGGAAGCTCAGCAGGAGCTGGCAGCCGTGTTCGGGATCCGCAGCATTCCTTCTTTGCTTTTCTGTCCCAAGGACGAACCTCCTCAGATGGCCGTAGGTGCTATTCCGAAAGAGACTTTTTACAAGGCCATCAAGGATGTCCTGAAAGTGGACAAGGAAGAGGAAGTGAAAAAAGAGAGCTGACCGGAAGGCCGGCAGGCCAGAAGATTAGGAGAAGAGGACCGAACCGGTCCTCTTTTTTTTTTGGTACTTTGAAGAAAAAATCCTTAACTTCGTCCTGAGAATACGGGGGTGCCTTACTGTCAGGCTGAGATCAAACCCTTTGAACCTGATCCGGGTAATGCCGGCGCAGGGAGTTTGACCGATCCCCCTTTTTGTCGTACCAAAAATTTTAGTAAGATGAAAAGGCTTATTGTGTTCGTTCTTTCCCTTTTGTGGGGGGGAGTGGTTTTTTCGCAGTACCGTCTTTCGGGGCGGGTCGTGGATGATCAGGGTCAGCCGCTGGCCGGTGCCAACGTGGTGCTGACCGGTACATATCTGGGTACGGTGACGGATGAAGAAGGTGAGTTCCTTCTGGAGCGTGTGCCGGGCGGGGAGTATGTTTTGCGGGTGAGTTTTGTCGGTTATGAGACGTGGGAGAAGCGTGTGGAGATGAAAGGGGAGAAGCGTCTGGAGATCATGCTGGAACCATCGGCTTTTCTCACCGACGAGGTGGTGGTTTCCGGGGTGCGTGCGGGGGCGGGCATCCCGGTCACCTATACCAATGTCTCGCGACAGCAGCTGGAGAAGCGGAACCTGGGGCAGGATATCCCTTTTTTGCTCAAGACGGTGCCTTCGGTGGTGGTCACCTCCGATGCCGGGGCAGGTGTGGGGTACACCGCTTTCCGTATAAGGGGTACCGATATTACGCGCATCAACGTGACCATGAACGGCATCCCGCTCAACGACAGCGAAAGTCACGGCGTGTGGTGGGTCGATCTGCCCGATCTGGCCTCGTCGGTCTCTGACATCCAGGTGCAGCGGGGGGTGGGGACCTCCACGAACGGGGCAGGTGCTTTTGGTGCGAGTGTCAATCTGCGTACTTTCTCCCTGGAGAAGAACCCTTACGCCGAATGGTCGACGGCGGCGGGGTCGTTCAACACGTTCAAGAACACGCTCCGTGTAGGTACTGGTATGCTGGCCGATCGTTTCACGTTCGACCTCCGGCTTTCGAAAGTGACTTCCGACGGCTACATCGAGCGGGCCTGGTCCGATCTCTCGTCGCTGGCTTTTTCCGGAGCCTGGTACAGCAAAAAAAAGGATATTCTCCGTCTGGTGCTGCTGCGGGGCAAGGAACAGACCTACCAGGCCTGGGACGGGGTGCCCGGCTACATGCTGTCCACCAACCGGCGTTACAACGGCATCGGCCGCTATACCGACGAGGAGGGGAACGTACACTATTATGACAACGAAACGGACAATTACTGGCAGGATCATTATCAGCTCTTCTATTCCAAAGAGTTCGCGGTGCCGGTGTGGCTCAACCTGGCATTCCATTACACCAAGGGAAAAGGTTATTACGAACAGTACAAGGAAGACCAGCAGCTGACGGACTATCTGCTTGACCAGGTGGTCCTGCCGGCTGGGGATACCATCCGCACCACCGATCTGATCCGCAGGAAGTGGCTGGACAATGATTTTTACGGCATGACGGGCAATGTACGGTGGAAGCTTCCCCGTCTGATCCTGAATGCCGGCGGGGGATGGAACCGTTACGACGGGGGGCATTACGGTACGGTGATCTGGGCGCGTTATTTCAGCAACGGCGAGATACGGCACCGTTGGTATGACAACACCGGCATCAAAAACGACGGCAATGTCTATGGCAAGGCAGAACTGTCACTGCTGCCCGGCCTGCGGGGGTATGTCGATCTGCAGCTGCGGGGCATCCATTATACCATAGAAGGAAAGGATGACGACCAGCGCGACCTGACACAGGAACACGACTATCTCTTCTTCAACCCCAAGGCGGGGGTGATGTATGAACTGTCGCAGCAGGTATCGCTGTATGCCTCTTTTGCCATAGCGCATCGCGAGCCCTCGCGGTACGATTTCAAGGAAGCACCTGCGGGATCGACGCCCCGGCCCGAGATGCTGCGCGACCTGGAGATGGGGACCTCTCTGCGTAAAGGCATAATGTCGATGGAGATGGTCTTTTATTACATGGACTACAAAGACCAGCTGGTGATGACCGGCCGGATCAATGATGTGGGGGTTCCCATCAGGACCAACGTGCCGCGAAGCTACCGCATGGGGCTGGAGATGATCCTCACGGCCCAGCTCACAAGCGGCCTCTCCTGGCAGGCCAACGCCACCCTCAGCCGGAACAAGATCCTCAACTTCACCGAATATGTGGATGACTGGGATACCTGGAGCCAGCGTTCTTTCTATCTGGGTACCACCGACCTCTCATTCTCCCCGCCGGTGGTGGCCAACAGCATGCTCAGATACCGTTTCCCGAACAAGGTCGAGATCAGCTGGCTGGCCCGTTATGTCGGAAAACAATACATTGACAACACCTCCAGTGAAGAAAGGAAGCTCGATCCCTATTTCGTGAACGATCTGACCTTTTCATGGGATGTTCCGGTCAGGAAGATCAGGAAGCTGCAGGTAAAGGCGATGATCAACAATCTTTTCGATGCGAAGTATGAAACCAATGCCTGGGTATATCAGTATTTTGAGAACAATGAACACAAGGTGATGGACGGTTATTTCCCGCAGGCCGGCATACATTTCTTTGCTGGCCTGACGCTGGGTTTTTGATGTTGTTGTAAACAATAGTAAATCAATTGCATAGTCTGGTGAGACGATTTTTTTTCAAAAATGTTGGTTCTTTCGAAACATTTCTGAAAAAAAATCGTTATTTTTAACGAGGGTAACATTAAGAACACTATTCTTCGTCGAGCCAAAGTTTGGTAAGTTAAAAAGTTTAGGTTTAAGTTAGTAAAGATGTGTTGTTGAGGGGGAGCCGGTGGCCCGGCTCCCTTTTTTAGTCCGTTCCTATGCGGTCGGTTAGTGGGGAAAGGAAAGGGGCGGTTGAAGGAACACTTTCGAGGTACGAGTGCCTATGGAGGAAAAGGATCATGTGATTTTTTGGGGTGGGCTCGGAGCTCAGGAAAAAGTGAACTTGTGGCTGCAGGATACGGAAAAGCTCGCTCCTTCCCTGACGGGGATCGTTTCCTCAAAAGCGGATGAGGTGAACGAACACCTCGCATCGGGACGGGCGGCGATGCTGGTGATCCTGGAAGATGTTCCTGTGAAGGAACTGAAAGATCTGAGAAAGAAGTTTCCGGAAGATCTGCCGGTGGTGCTGGTGGACCGGAAGGAGGAAGATCTTTCTTTGTTCTCCGGTCTGCCGGTGAAAGGGCTCCGTTCTGCGGAGATAAGTGAATTCCGTTTCTTTCTTTCGCTTCTGGGAAGGAAAAAAGCGGGAGGGCCCGACTATGCCCTGCTGAAGCGTATTTTCGAGTCGGCTGTTGAGTTCATCGTGGTGGTGGCTGACGACCGGGTGGTCTTTTTTAATGAGAAGTTGCCTGAGTTCTTCGGGTTAAAACCCGAGGAGGTGCAGGATCTTGTGTTCTGGGATTTCATAGCTCCCGAGGAGCATGAGAAAGTCCGTGAGATGCGGGAAAGGCGTCTGGCGGGGACGTTGGAGAATGTGGCATACAAGACCCGTTTGATCGACCCGCGGGGAGGAAAAAGCTTTTGGGTCCAGATCACGGGACATCGCATCAACTGGGAGGGTAAGCCGGCTACCCTCAATTTCCTGGTTCCTATTGATGAGCAGGTGGAGGCAGAGGAGCGGATGCGGAATGTCGAGGCCTTCCTGAATGATCTGATCGAACATTCCCCTATAGGTCTGCTGGTGATCGACAAGGAGATGAGAGTGGTCCACGTGAACCGTTCACTGCTGGAGAAAGGCAAAGTGGATTCTGCCGAAGTCCAGGGGAAAGTGATCGCTGAGATCCCCCTCTTCCGGGGTGGGGAGATCGTAGAAAGACTTCGTCTGCGGGAGCAAGGGACCTCGCTGGATGGTCTCAGTGCGGAGATCACCATTCTGTGTGCCGACGGTTCCCGGCAGGATTGTCTGGTGAACCGCTATTATTCTCCCGTCGAAGGTACTACCATCCTTTGGTTCACGGAGGTGACGGAAAAGAATGAGATCCTCCGGGGGCTTCGTCGTTCGGAGAAGAAATATCGCGAGCTCCTGGAGAGCATGCACGAGGGGACGCTGGCCATCGATGCGCAGGGGCGTATCATGGAAAGCAATGCAGCCCTGCGGGAACTGCTGGGATATGGTGAGGAAGAGCTTCACAGAAAAGGGTACTGGGAGATCACACCCGCTTTCTGGCAACCCCTGGAACGAAAGATCCTCGGCGAACTCTTTGAAAAAGGAGGAGAACGGAAATATGAAAAGGAATTGCTTCGTTCCGACGGCTCGCTGGTGGTGGTAGAGGTCTTCAGTGCATTGTATCCCGATGTATGTGATGAAGGTCCTTGTGTCTGGATGTTCGTACGGGATATCACGCGGGAGAAGAACAATGAGAAAGAGATCCTGGAAAGGGAATTGAAATACCGTACCATCCTGGAATATTCGCCGTTGCCTTTGCTCAGCGAGGATTTTTCCAAGGTGAGGGAGTTCTTGTGGCAACTGGACAATCTGGGGGTGGAGGATGTGAAAGACTATCTCCGTTCCCATCCTGAACAGGTGAGGGAGATGGTGAGGAGGGTGGTTCCTTTGGAGGCGAGCCACAAAGCTTTTGAGTTCTTCGAGGTCAGTTCGATCGAAGAGTTGCGTGAGGCTTATCGTCAGCAGGAGCTTTCGGATGATCTGCTGACCCTGTTCATTGAACTGGTTTCCACTTTTCTGGAAGGGCACAATGTCTTTGAAGGGGAGATGATCTCCATCACGCGCAGCGGCAAAAGAAAGAACGTGATCATCCGTTGGGTCCTGGTGCCGGGACATGAGCTCTCATGGGACATGGTGCTGGTGGCCTTTACCGATCTGACCGAGCGGCTTGCCTATGAAGAACAGTTGAAGGTGCTTTCCAGTGCCGTGAACAACTCCCCTGCCTCGGTGGTGATCACCGATCCTGTCGGGACGATCCAGTATGTCAACCCCAAGTTCACCGAGGTGACAGGATATACGGCGGAGGAGGCCATCGGCCAGAACCCCCGTATCCTGAAATCGGGCAATCTGCCGGATTCCTTTTACAAGGAAATGTGGGAGACGATCACCCAGGGAAAGGAATGGCGGGGTGAGTTCGAAAACAAAAAGAAGAACGGGGAGATCTACTGGGAACTGGCTTCCATCACCGGCATCAAGAACGAAAAAGGTGAGATCGCTTATTACGTGGCCATCAAGGAAGATATCACCGACCGTAAAAAGACCGAGCTTGAGCTGATCATGGCCAAGGAGAAGGCCGAGGAGTCGGACCGGCTCAAGACCGCTTTCCTGGCCAACATGTCACATGAGATACGTACCCCTTTGAATGCCATCATCGGTTTCACGGAGATGTTGCGGGCGGATGGACTGGATCCGGAACAGAAAAGGGAATATTTTGATATCATCAATCAGAGCAGTCAGGCCCTGCTCAAGCTGATCGACGATATCATCGATGTGGCGAAGATCGAGGCCGGGCATGTGCGCATCGTTCCCCATCCTACCGACATCACATCTTTCATGAAAGATCTTTATGCTGTGGTCGACCGTGATGTGCAGCTGAGCGGGAAGGAGATCGAAGTGGTGCTCGATCTGCCGTGGGAGGAGGAGTTCACGGTCAACATCGATTCGTTCCGCCTGAAACAGATGATGATGAACCTGCTGAACAACGCGGTCAAATTCACGGAACGGGGCAAAGTGGAATTCGGTTACAGGGTGAAAGAGGAGAAAGTGATCGAGTTTTTTGTGAAAGATACGGGTATTGGGATCCCGGAAGATCAGCAGGAGGTTGTTTTTGACAGGTTCCGTCAGGCGGATGGCTCTTCTACCCGCAAGTACGGCGGTACGGGGTTGGGGTTGTGGATCACGCGCAATCTGGCGGAACTGATGGGGGGTGCCGTGCACTTACGCTCAGAGCCGGGGAGAGGGTCGGCCTTTTTTCTGGAGATCCCTCTTGACAACGAGGTGAAGATACCTGAACATGCGGAGAAGAAGGAACAGCCTGCTTCCCCTGTTAAGGACTGGCGGGACAAGAGGATCCTGGTGGCCGAGGACAACGATTCGAACTACGAGTACCTCAGGGCTGTGCTGAGTGTCAAGAAAGCGGTGCTGGTGCGTGCCCGCGACGGGAAAGAGGCGCTTGACATCCTGCGCGAACGCGAGGATATCGACCTGGTGCTGATGGACATTCAGATGCCTGTGCTCAACGGTTATGAGGCAACACGCCTGTTGAAGAAGTTCCGTCCCGGTCTGCCGGTGGTAGCACAGACCGCCTATGCGATGTCGGAAGACAGGGAGAAGGTGATGGAAGCGGGTTGCGACGAGTACATCTCCAAGCCCATCCATCCCAGAAAACTTCTGGAGATCCTGGGCAAATTTCTGGATGCAAAAAACTGACCGAACCATGGCCGTGATCCTTGTTGCCGACAGTGGTTCCACCAAGACCGAGTGGGCGCTGGTGCGGAAGGGGGAGGTGGAGACCTTACGTACGGAGGGTTACAATCCTTATTTTGACAGGGAGGTTTCCTGGGCTGGCCCGTTGTCTGCCTGGCTTTCTTCTCTTCTTGTGCAGAGTGAGGAACGGGTGGAGGTGTTCTATTACGGGGCCGGTTGTGACCGGCCGGAGGCTGCTGCCAGGGTGGAAGCGGCTTTCCGTGAGATCCTGCCGGGAGCAAGGGTGCATGTGGCTGATGACCTGAGTGGTGCTGGGGCAGCCCTGTGGCATCATGAACAGGGTGGTGTGCTCATCCTGGGCACAGGCATGAACGCCGGGATGTGGGACGGCCGGCGGATCACGAAAAAGATCACTCCCATGGGGTTCCTTCTCGGCGACCACGGCAGCGGTGCCGCCCTAGGGTTGCGTCTGGCCAGGGCCTGGCTCGACGGCGACCTGCAGGAAGAGACCTCCCGGAAGTTGCAGGAAAAATACCGGCTCGACAGAGAGATGCTGAAAAAAAATGCTTATCTCGAACCCCGTCCCCATTATTTTTTCGCCGGATTCACCCCCTTCTTTCTGGAAGCTCCGGACGATCCGGTCCTTCAGCGGATCCTGGAGGATGAGTTCGACCGTCTCTTCCGGTGTGACCTGCAGCCCTTGCTGGGCCGGGGATCATTCCGGGCCCTCGGTTCGGTGGCATGGTATTTCCGGGAGAAATTACACGAAAAAGCAGAAAGATATGGCTTGCATCTGGACAAGGTGGTTCGCTATCCTCTGAACGAACTGGTTGTATTCCATGGAGAAAATATACGGTGAGAGGATATTTATTCGTAACTTGCAAGAAAAAGTCATGAAAAAAGAGGAGATCCTTCCGTTCCTGCGGAACATAGAGCTTTTCAAGGGACTGGATGATAAGGACCTGAATCTGCTGGCCGAGGAGCTGGAGGTGCGGGAATATCGTCAGGGGGAGTTTCTGTTCCATGAGCAGGAACCCCGTGAGAAATTGTTCATCATACGTTCGGGGGAGGTGGAGTTGTTGAAAGTGCTTCCTACCGGTAAGGAAAAGAGCCTGGTTTTTTTCCGTGAGGGAGATTTTCTGGGAGAAGGAGCCATTGGCGGGGATGTGCACTCGACGTCGGCGCGGGCTGTGGAGGATTCGGTGGTACTGATATTGGACAGGAGCTTTTTTTTCCGGCACGGGGAGGCGGCTGTAAGGATCTTCTCCAACATCATCCGGGTGATCTCCCGCAGGATGAAGTATTCCAATGCGCTGATCATGCATGCGGCAGCCCAGTACGAGTCGGGCCGGACGCGGCGTGAGCATGATCTGCTGGGGGAGCGGGATGTGCCTGCTGAGAGTTATTTCGGCATTCAGACCCTGCGGGCGATGGAGAACTTCAACATTACCGGTGTGACGCTCAGCTTTTATCCGGTGTTGATCGAGTCGCTTGCGATGGTGAAGCTGGCTGCCGCCCGTGCCAACCATGAGCTGGGTCTGCTGGAGGAGCCGGTCTTCCGGGCCATTGAGCAGGCATGTCAGGAGATCATCAAGGGGAAGTACCACCAGCATTTTGTGGTGGACATGATCCAGGGAGGTGCCGGCACCTCCACCAACATGAATGCCAATGAGGTGATCGCCAACAGGGCACTGGAGATCATGGGACACCAGAAAGGGGAGTATCAGTACTGTCATCCGAACAATCATGTGAACCTTTCCCAGTCGACCAACGATGCCTATCCCACGGCGGTCAAGCTGGCGCTTATTTTCAGCAACCAGAGCCTGATCGTGATCCTGGAGGAGCTGGCTCATGCTTTCCGTGCCAAGGCGAAGGAGTTCGCTCATGTGATCAAGATGGGGCGCACCCAGTTGCAGGATGCGGTGCCGATGACGCTGGGGCAGGAGTTCGAGGCCTATGCCGTGACGCTGACGGAAGAGATACAGCGGCTCAATGAGAACGTTGACCTTTTTCTGGAGATCAACATGGGTGGTACGGCCATCGGGACGGGCATCAATGCTGATCCCGACTATGCGCGGCTGGTGGTGAAGCATCTGCGGGAGATCACGGGGCTGGAGGTGACCACGGCCCGCAATCTGGTAGAGGCCACCCAGGACACGGGAGCTTTTATCATGTATTCTTCTGCGCTGAAACGTCTGGCCATCAAACTGTCGAAGATCTCCAACGATCTGCGGTTGTTGTCCAGTGGCCCGCGGGCAGGTCTCAACGAGATCAACCTGCCGGCGGTACAGCCGGGGTCGTCGATCATGCCGGGCAAGGTGAATCCTGTGATCCCGGAGGTGGTCAATCAGGTCGCTTTCAAAGTGATCGGCAACGATCTGACGGTGAGCATGGCCGGCGAGGCCGGTCAGCTGGAGCTCAATGTCTTCGAGCCGGTGATCGTGCAGAGCCTTTTTGAGTCGCTGGAGATGCTCAAGAACGGTATGCGCACTTTACGGGTCAAATGTGTCGAGGGCATTACCGCCAACGCGGAAAGAACGCGCGAGATGGTACAGCACAGCATCGGTATTGTGACAGCCCTTAACCCGGTGCTGGGGTATGAAACCGCTTCGATGCTGGCCAAAGAAGCCGGCAAGACCGGGAAAAGCGTCTACGATCTGGTGCTCGAGAAGAAACTCCTCTCCAAAGAGGAACTGGACGAACTGCTCACCCCGGAAAACATGCTGCGACCCCACAAGATGAGGAAGCAGAAAGAATGATCCCTATATCTCCGGCTCCTCGGGTGCCTCGTCTTTCGCCGTACCTCCCTCCTCGTCGAGCGAGGTGAGGATCTCTTCCACCTCATGGGAGGCTTTTTGCAGCTTTTCTTCGCAGTAACGCAGCAGGAAGGCGGCACGTTTAACCTTGGCCGATAGTTCGTCGACATCCGGCTCACCTTCTTCGATCTCCCGGAGGATCGTTTCCAGTTCCTGGAGGGCTTCGCTGTAAGTAGGTTGTTTTTCCGACATCACGCCACAAAGATATCATTTCTTTTTACGCAAGGAAAAGGAGAACCGGCTTCCGGCGCCGGGAGTGCTCTCGATGTGGAGGGAAGAGCCGTGGATCTCGAGGAACTCCTTACAGATGATCAGTCCCAGGCCTGTTCCCTCTTCGCCGGATGTACCCTTACGGGAAAAATGATGTTCCAGGTTGAAGATCTTCTTGATGTCCTCATGGGAGATGCCTGCTCCCGTATCCTGGACTGTGACCGTGACATGGTCATTCCCCGGTTCTGCTTCTACGGTGACCACCCCCTTCTCGCTGGTGTATTTGATGGCGTTGTGGATCAGGTTGCGGAGTACGACGGAGATGAGGCTTTCGTCAGCATATACGATGAGGTCGCCCGGGTTGGTGACCATCAGGGTGATCTTTTTCTTTTCCGCCATATAGCGGTACATCTCCGACACATCCCGTATCAGTTTGTTGATCTCGAAATAAGCGGGTTGATAATGGACCCTGCCTGTCTGGATGCGTGCCCAGTGCAGCAGGTTCTCCAGGAGGAAATGCAGCTGCTTGGCCGCATGGAAGATGAACTCGCTGTGACGCTTGATGTCGCGGCGTGTGAAGTTGTGGATCTCTTCGGAGAGCAGCTCGGCGAAGCCCAGCAGTGCGTTGAACGGGTTGATGAGATCATGGGCCAGGATCATGAAAAGCTTGGTGCGTATCTGGTTCTCCTGTTCAAGCTGTTTCTGTTTTTTGGTCAGCTCCCTGTGTACTTCTTCCAGGCGCCTGTTGGTTTCCACCAGACGGCGGTGGGCACGGTAACGTACCAGGAAGATGACCATCAGGACCACGAGGATCAGACCGAAGGAGAAGAGAAGCAGACGGCTGAGGTTCTTGTAAAAAAGGTTCTTCTTGTAGATGAGGTTGCGGATGTTGTTGTCCTGTTTGAGCAGTTCGAGGGAACGGAACTTGCTTTCCATGTCATAGCGGATATCGAGCAGTTTACGCACCTCCTGCAGATGTTGGTTGCGCAGGGAATCCTGTAGCTCCCTGCTTTGTTGCAGCAGATCGATGGCTTTGTTGTATTCCCGGGTGGCGGCGTAATACTCCGCCATCAGATCAAGCATTTTACGACGTACTTTCGGGAGATCGTGTTTTTTCAGGCAGCCTTCGTTTTTCTGTAACTGAAGATAGGCTTCCCTGAGATCGTTCCTTTGAAGGGCGTTTTCTGCCAACAGGTTCCTTATCCGGCAGGTGAACTTGTCATAATCCCTGTTATGGATGATGTCCAGCATGCGGAGGAGTGTGTGCTTTTCCTCGTTATATCGTCCTGCCTCGTGATCGATCTTTGCCAGATAGGTCAGGGTATTGAGGAGCCCGTTGGTGTCATTTTTTTCCTCGAACCACCTGAGAGAGTTTCTGACCAGTAGGTGGGCTTTTTCCTGTTGACCCATCTCCAGAAGAGCTTCGGCAATAAAAAGTTGGTTGATATGGCGCATCTTCATTTTGCCTGTCTGAAGGAGGATAGAGTCAGCCAGTTGGAGATGAAGCAATGCCTTTTTGTTTTCGTGGAGATAATTGTAAGTCTGCCCCAGATACATATGGGTCTCACCGGCCAGTTCAGGACAGTGGCAATTGTGGGTGTTTTGAAGGATCTCTTCGTAGTATTCGATGGCGATGCTGTAAGTGTTCTCTATGGAATATACGTTTCCGATACGCATCAGAGCCTTGTTGATCAGCAGGACATCGCCGGCTTTCTGGGCGGCATCATATGCGATGTAGGCGTAACGGAGGCTTTCTTCCATGTCGGCGTAAAGATATTTCTCGGCCAGGCGGATAGCTATTTCTGCTTCTTTACGTACAGGGATCGGTTCGCCCAGCATCTCTTTCAGGCTGTCGATCTCGTGCTGGTCCGTTTGAGCGGACCGGAGGGCACTGCCACCGAAAAGCAGTACCAGAAAGAGCAGGCCGGTGGGAATCTTTTTGTTCATGCTTCTTTCTTCTCCTTTTGGTCGGGTGGAGTGGCAGGCACTGTGAAGTGGAAGGTGCTCCCTTTCCCTTTGCGGCTCTCCACCCAGATCTTCCCGCCGTTCTTTTCGACGAACTCTTTGCACAGGATCAGCCCGAGGCCCGTACCTTCCTCGTTCTCGGTGCCTTTGGTGGAGGTTGCGGTCTCAAGATCAAAGAGCTTGTCCAGTTTCTCTTCCTCGATGCCGATGCCGTTGTCTTCGATGATCACCTCCACCATATCTCCTTTCTGACGGGCTTCCACTTTCACATAGCCGTTGCGGCCGGTGAATTTGATCGCATTGCTGATGAGGTTGCGTAAGATGGCACTGAGCAGTTCCCTGTCGGCATAGATCACGACATCCTTATCCACATGGTTGAGCAGGTGGATGTTCTTGATCCGTGCGTTCTCCTTATAAAAAGAGAGGATCTCATTGAGAATGTCCCACAGATAGATCTGTTCGGGGGCGTAAGTCAGCCGTCCGGTCTGCGACTGGGTCCATTTCAGGAGGTTGCTCAGCAGGTTATAGGAACGCATGGCCGATTCTTTGATCATCCCGGCATACCGGCGTATCTCATCATCGCTCAGCCGGTCGATATCTGTGACCAGCAGCTCGGACAGCCCCAACAAGGGCTGGAAAGGGTTGATCAGATCGTGCGCGATGATGGAGAAGAACTTGTCCTTGGTCCGGACCATATCGTTCAGTTTTTTCTCCGACTCAGCCAGTTGCCGGTTGGCCACTTCCAGCTGTTCGTTCTTGCGGTGCAGGTCGTGGCGGATCCTGTCGAGCTTGCGGATGGCAAAGAGAACGTTCAGGATGATGAGCACGATCAGTATGAAGAAGGCCAGAAGGGCCAAGAGGGTGCGTCTTTCCTTGCGGAGGACCATCTCTTTGATGATACGGGATTTCTCAAGGGTCTTGATGCGGTATTCCAGTTCCTCGGCCTCAAACTCGCTGTGCATGTTGGCGATGTTATCGGAAGAAAGGATGGCGCTGATCGAGTCGGCATAACGGATCTCCTTTTTTTTGATGGCCCAGGCCTTGGCAAGGTGACCGGTCATCCTGTAGTATTCGGCAAGATTACCGTAAAAATCGCTCAGGTTCTGGAGATCGCCGAATCTTTCCACCAAAGGTTCTGCTTCGTGTAGGTACCGGGAGCACTTTTCCGGTTCGTTGGTCTCGATGTAAAGAGCCGAAAGATTGATGAGTGTTTGTACCAGAGCAGAGGTGTCCCGCAGGCTGTCGGCCATGTGGTAGGCAATGAGATAGTTTTTCTCGGCCTGGTCATAGGCCTTCATTTCGTGGTAGCTGCTGCCGATGTTGAGGTAGCTGTCCTGGATGTTGCTTACCAGGTGGTATTTCCTGGCAAATTCCAGGGTTTTGTATGCCCATTCGAGCGAGCGTTCCCGGTCCTTTTTGTAGGAATACATCACCCCCATGTTGTTGATGTTCGTTCCTGTTTTCTCTTCCATGCCCATGGCCTTTTTGATCTCCATCGAGCGTTTGTTGTATTCGATGGCTTTGTCGTAGTCCCTGTTGTAGGCATAGAGCAGGGCCAGGTTGGTATAGGAGTAGGCGATGCCGATGGAGTCTTTGAGTTTTTCGCGTATGCGGAGGGCCTGAAGGATGTAGCTGGTGGCTTTGTCGGTGTTATGGAAGATGAGGTGTACGGTGCCGATCCTGTTGAGTGCTTCGGCGCGAAGACGGTCGCTGCCCAGGCTGTCGGCCAGGGCCTTGGCCCGAAGTGCCCATTCCATGCTCGTCTTCATGGAAAAACGGAGGTAGAACTTGGAAAGTTCCGAGTAGATATACACTCTTTCGGAATCACTGGCGGTGGAGAGACGTGCTTTGAGTTGCGTCACGGTCTCGTACTGAGCGGGGAGAGAATGAAGCGTACCCGTCAGAAGCAGGAAGGAAAGAATGGCGTGGCGCAGGTGGTTCATAGGTTGGGGACGTAGGATCTCAATCACCATATACGCAAAAATAAGAAAAGAGTTATCTCTGCATTTGTTTGTCTGTCACTTTGCTTGTCACTTTCCCTTTGTGGAGGCGGGTGACCAGCAGGTCGCCGGGCTGTACCTGTGATGCGTCGGTGAGGGCCTTGCCATGGAGACGGGTGATGGAATAACCTCTTTTCAGGATGGTCTGAGGGTCGAGATGGTGAAGGCGTTCGTTCAGCAGCAGGTGGTGGTGGTGCAGTTTTTCCATGTGGTGGCGTGTATATCCTGCAAGGACAGGTCGTATCCTGGTGATCGTACGTTCCTGTCTTGTCAGGAAACGAAGGGCGTTGTGTCCTATGAGGTGGGAGAGATGGTGGAGCTGTTCCCGTTGGGCGGCGAGGTCGTTTTTGCTGTGGTAGGCCAGCAGGTGGAGCATCTGCCGGTGGTGTTGCCGGGCCCGGGAGAGATGATGGCTGACGGTTTCACGGATACGCCAGGCGGCTGCTTCCAGCTGACGGTGACGGGCCGCCACCGTCTCACGTGTGAGCAGTGCGATGCGCCGGGCCAGCAGCGACAGCCGCCGGTGGTAGTCGATCACCCGGTCAAGGAGGAACTCGGCCACGGCCGTCGGCGTCTTGAGTGCGGTGTAAGCCACGATGTCGGCCACGGTCTCGTCTTTTTCGTGTCCTATACCTGTGAGTACGGGCAGAGGGAACTGGGCGATGTGCTGGGCCAGGGCATAATCGTCGAAGCTGGCCAGGTCGGCCTGGGAGCCACCGCCCCGGATGAGCACCACCACATCGAACTCTTCCTCACGGGCATAGACAGCCTCGAGGGCGGCGATGACCGTGGCGGAGGTTTCCTCACCCTGCATCATGGCAGGGAAGAGCTCATAGTGGAAGTGATATCCCGCCCCCGTCAGCTGGTCGATGAAGTCCTGATAGCCGGCGGCCGTGGCCGAAGAGATGACCGCGATGCGCTGGGGAACCAAAGGGAAGGGCAGTTGCCTGTTCATCTCGAGGATACCTTCTTTCCTCAGCCTGGCGATGATCTCCTGCCGGCGCAGGGCCATCTCACCCAGCGTGTAAGCCGGGTCGATATCACGTACATTGAGTGACAGACCGTAGATCTCATGGAAGGTGACCTCGACGTTGAACATCACCTTGATGCCGGCCGTCAGCCGGCGTCCTGTGGTGGTCTCGAAATAGGGTCTGAGGATGCGGAACACGGGTGCCCAGATGTTGGCCCGTGCCCGGGCGACCGGCTGTTCACGATCTCCTCTTTTCTCAATGAGCTCGAGGTAACAGTGTCCGCGGGGGTTGATTTTCATCTCGCTGATCTCGGCCACGATCCAGTAGGTGTCGTCGAAAGTGGTCTCGATCGTTTCGCGGATGCGTTGTTGCAGTTCGAGGAGGGTATAGCTTTTCTTTCCCATGGTCAGTCTGTTTTGATCAGTCTGGTTGTCCTGCATTCGTCTGCAGAGGAGAGGTGCAGGATGTAGGTGCCGGCAGCCAGGCCGTCGAGGTTGAGCTGTCGGCTGTTGTAGCCGGGGTGTGCCGTGAAAGGGATCTCCATGATCCTTTTGCCTGCGAGATCGGTGATCAGAAGGGTTGCCGGAGCCTCGTGTTCTGTGAGAAAGGAAATGATCACCTGTCCGCGGGAAGGGTTGGGGCGTACCAGGAGCTTGCCGGCGGCGTGGTGGAGACGGGACATGAGAAGGAGTTCGTGGTAGGTCCCGATCGCGTCGGGGATGCCGTAGCCGAGGCGGTCGTCGGGGTGGTCGTACTGGCTGGCGTGGTAACGCAGGGCGGCGATCAGTGCCTGCGAGGGGAGGGAGGGGAAAGCCTGTCGGAGACAGGCCATCATGCCGGCGACGATGGGGGCGGAGAAAGAGGTGCCCGCGCCGGTGGAGAGGCCGCCCTGTGTGTTCTGGATGGTGACCTCTTCGCCGAGGGCGGCCACGTCGGGTTTGACGCGGCCGTCAGCGGCAGGACCGTAAGAGGTGAAGGCGGTCGGCAGGCCGTTCACGTTGACGGCGCCGACGGCGAGGATGCTGTCGGCATCGGCCGGGGTGAGGATGTAGTGCCAGGTATCATTGCCTTCATTGCCGGCGCTGGCCACGACGATGATGCCCCGTCGTGCCGCCTCGAGAGCCGCCCGTGCCGCCACGGTGGTGTGACCGTCCAGATCACGGTAGATGTGGTCAAAACGGGGGTCATCAAAGGTGAAATAGCCCAGGGAGGAGGAGATGATCTCGGCCCCGGCGCTGTCGGCCAGCTCGGCGCCGGCCAGCCAGTACTCTTCCTCCACGGGATACTCGCTGGAGGCATCCTCGGTGCGTATCAGGAGATAGGAGGCCTCAGGGGCCGATCCGGTGAGCCGGTCGTACAGACCGGCCAGGATGCTCAGCACATACATGCCATGGGGATGATCGTCCCAGACCGTGGTGTTGCCGCTCACCATGTCCCGGGTGCCGGCGATACGGTCATCGTCACGGAGGGAGTCGAAGGCCGGGAGACGGTCGGCATGGTAAAAGCCGGCATCGAGGAGGGCGACGAGCACCCCCCGGCCGCGGTAACCCAGGGCATGCAGCTCATCGCCCCGTACCATGGTTAACTGGGGCAGCCCCTCCATGACGTTGGAGATGATCTGTTCCTTGTCGAATTTGTGTGGTGTGCTGCTGCTCTTGCTCCCGAAAGGGCGTACCAGCCTCAGGCCGTCGACGAAACGGAACGTCCGGATGGTGTCGAGCAGGGCGGGGTCATCGATTGTGACGGTGACGGTGTTGAACCAGCGAGAAGTGCAGCGGATGGTGAGACCGGCACGGCGCAGCGTGTCCAGATAGGCAGGAGAGACAGGCAGATCGTCATAGGTGACGGCCACCCCCTCGCGTGCCCGGCGTGCCAGTGCCGCCGCGGAAAGAAAATCCTGCGGCCGGTCGACACGGTAGGGCGTGCCTTTCTTGTCCTTCAGATGGAGGGTGTAGATCCCCGCTTCCTGCGGGTAAAGCGCAAAAGAAAAGATCAGCCAGGAGATGAGGGATAAAAAAAGAGTTTGGGATGATCGCATGGCTCACCGCTGAGGTCCTTTCCTGAAAATGCTGATGCCGTACTTTTCGGGGTCGAGGAACTTCCCCTTGTTGCGTTCCAGGGAATCGAGCAGAGCGCTCTCCTCGCGCGTCAGCTCTTCCAGGTTGTCGGGGATGCCGTCGGTGTAGGAGATCGTTTTGGTGAGATGGCCTTTTTTGTCGAAGAGGTACCATTTTCCTTGCCGGACATCCTGGTGGTACTGGCCCTGCAACATGTTGGAACCGTCGGGCCAGTACATGATGAATGGCCCTTCCAGACGGTCGTGTTGGTAGGTGGCTGTAAGCTTGAGCCTGCCTCCGTCGTAATACTGTAACCAGGGGCCTTCTTTCTTTCCCTGACTGAAATGGATCACTTCGGCCGTGTCGCCGGAAGGATAGAATTTGATGACGGGACCTTCTTTTACACCGTTCCTGTAATTCTCAATGAGGGAAAGGCTGTCGGTATAGTAAGAGTAGTAGCGCCATTCGCCCTCTTTTTTCCTGTGGAGATATTTTCCCGTAGCTGCTTTCTTTGCATTGTTATAGAAAAAGGTGATCTCCACGGTATCGTCGTGGGGGTGGTAGAACATGAGAGCCTTGAGGGTGCCGTCGTCGTAATAACGGCGGAACTCTCCGGCGGGACGGCCGTCGACGAAGTAACCCTGATACAGGAGGGTGCCGTCGGGACGTTTCCTGACCCAGTAGCCCTGTTTTCTTCCCTGGCTGTCGGTGTGGTTGAGGGTGTCGTTCTGGGCGTGAACGGCCAGGCTGAGGAGGGACAGGGTGGCGAGGGTGACCGCCCGGAAGAGCTTCTTTTGAGCTGTTGTCATCTGCCTTTTCACAAGGGGTAAAAATACATAAAAAAAAGCTGTCCCGTGAGAGGGACAGCTTTTTTCTGTTCGGTTGCTGAGGTCATTTGACCTCTTCGAAGTCGACGTCGGTGACCTCGTCATCCCCGCCTTTGGACTGGTTGCTTTGCGAGCCGCTGTCTGCGGAGGGGCCTGCCTGTGCGCCGGGCTGGCCGGCTTTGTACATCTCTTCGCTGGCAGCCTGCCATGCGGCGTTCAGTTCGGCCGTGGCGCTGTCGATGGCAGCCAGGTCCTCGTTCTTGTGGGCCTGTTTGAGGTCCTCGAGGGCCTTCTCGATCCTTCCTTTCTTGTCGGCCGGCAGTTTGTCGCCGAACTCTTTGAGCTGTTTCTCCGACTGGAAGATCAGGCTGTCGGCGGCATTGAGCTTGTCGATGCGCTCTTTGGCGCGGCGGTCGGCCTCTTCGTTGGCCTTGGCCTCTTCACGCATCCGTTTGATCTCCTCTTCGGTGAGGCCCGAGGAGGCTTCGATGCGTATCTTCTGCTCTTTGCCGGTACCTTTGTCCTTGGCCGACACGTTGAGGATACCGTTGGCATCGATATCGAAGGTCACTTCGATCTGCGGGACGCCACGCGGGGCCGGCGGTATGCCGTCGAGGTGGAAACGGCCGATGGTCTTATTGTCCTTGGCCAGCGGTCTTTCGCCCTGCAGTACGTGGATCTCCACCGAAGGCTGGTTGTCGGCAGCCGTGGTGAACACTTCCGTCTTCTTGGTCGGGATGGTGGTATTGGCTTCGATGAGCTTGGTCATCACCCCGCCCAGCGTCTCGATACCGAGCGACAGCGGTGTCACGTCGAGCAGCAAGACGTCTTTCACCTCGCCGGTGAGCACGCCACCCTGGATGGCAGCCCCGATGGCGACCACCTCGTCGGGGTTGACCCCTTTGGACGGTGCCCGGCCGAAGAACTCTTCCACTTTCTTCTGTACGATCGGTATCCTCGTCGAACCACCGACCAACAGCACCTCGTCGATGTCGGAGGTGGTGAGGCCTGCGTTATCGAGGGCCACCTTGCAGGGATCGATCATCTTCGAGATGAACGGGTCGATCAGTTTCTCGAACTGAGCCCTGGTGAGGGTCTTCACAAGGTGCTTGGGTATCCCGTCCACCGGCATGATGTAGGGGAGGTTGATCTCCGTGGTGGTCGAGCTCGAGAGCTCGATCTTGGCCTTCTCGGCAGCTTCCTTGAGACGCTGCAGGGCCATCGGGTCCTTGCGCAGGTCGACGTTGTGTTCTTTCTTGAACTCTTCGGCCAGCCAGTCGATGATGGCCTGGTCGAAGTCGTCGCCGCCGAGATGGGTATCCCCGCTGGTGGACTTCACTTCGAAGACTCCTTCGCCCAGCTCCAGGATGGAGATATCGAACGTACCTCCACCGAGGTCAAAAACGGCCACTTTCATGTCGCGCCCTTTTTTGTCGAGGCCGTAGGCCAGCGCAGCGGCCGTAGGCTCGTTGATGATACGGCGTACCTTGAGCCCGGCGATCTCACCGGCTTCCTTGGTAGCCTGACGCTGGGCGTCGTTGAAGTATGCCGGTACCGTGATGACGGCTTCGGTGACCTCCTGTCCCAGGTAATCCTCGGCCGTTTTCTTCATTTTCTGAAGGATCATGGCCGAGATCTCCTGCGGCGAGTAAAGACGGTCGTCGATCTTCACCCGCGGCGTGTTGTTCTCGCCCCGTACCACCTCGTACGAAAGCCGCTTGATCTCATCCAGCACACGGTCGTAGGTCTCACCCATCAACCGTTTGATGGAGTAAACCGTCCTCTTGGCATTGGTGATGGCCTGACGCTTGGCAGGATCCCCCACCTTACGTTCTCCGTTGTCCAGAAATGCCACGACCGACGGCGTTGTCCTTTTCCCCTCGCTGTTGGGGATGACGACGGGCTCGTTGCCCTCCATCACGGCCACGCACGAGTTCGTCGTTCCTAAGTCTATTCCAATGATCTTGCTCATATATCCAGTTTTTTTGTGTTAATGATTCCTTTCTTTTGTTTCGTTTCGCCTTTTCTTTTCAATCATTATGCCACAAATGGATTTTTTGCCGGTTTCTGATAATCTGGCAGAAAAACGGATACGACGTCCGGCAGAGAAAAGTAAAGTGAGGAGCGAAGGAGAAAAATTTTTTTATGTAGGTATTTTATGTAGGTATATGGTTGATATAGTTTTTGTTATGTAGGGTCTTGCCGCATGGTGTGATCCGTCCTGGCTGTTGTGGGGGAAAGAAGAAGCAGCAACGGGGAGGTGGTCGCCGCAGGGGACAGGAAGAGCGGACAGAAAAGTGACAAAAAGGCAGTCGAGGATGCCGGTGGCCGGGAGAGAGTGTATTTCATCTGTTTTTCGGGAAAACTTCGTAGTTTTGTGTGTAACCTAAGGAGGGAGAAGAAGATGTCATTTTACAAACAGGTCAAGCGGGTCACCACGCATGTGCTGCACGAGATGAAGCTGCGGGGTGAGAAGATCGCCATGCTCACGGCGTACGATTATTCGCTGGCGCGGATCATCGATGAGGCGGAGATCGACGTGATCCTGGTAGGCGATTCGGCCTCGAATGTCATGGCGGGTTATGAGACCACCCTGCCCATCACGCTGGACAACATGATCTACCATGCCGCTTCGGTGGTGCGGGCCGTGAAAAGGGCCCTGGTGGTGGTCGACATGCCTTTCGGCACCTACCAGGGCAACTCCAAGGAAGCGCTCTCGTCGGCCATCCGCATCATGAAGGAGACCGGTGCCCATGCGGTGAAGATGGAGGGGGGACGGGAGATCATCGAGTCGGTGGAGCGTATCCTCTCGGCCGGCATCCCCGTGATGGGGCATCTGGGCCTTACGCCCCAGTCGATCCATAAGTTCGGCACCTATGTGGTGCGGGCCCGTGATGAGGCCGAAGCACGGAAGCTGGTGGAGGATGCCTATCTGCTGGAGAAGACAGGTTGTTTCTCCCTTGTGCTGGAGAAGGTGCCGGCAAAGCTGGGAGCCAAAGTGGCCAAAGAGCTGAAGATCCCGGTCATCGGCATCGGCGCCGGCGCCGAGGTGGACGGGCAGGTGCTGGTGCTCCACGACATGCTGGGCATCACGCAGGAGTTCTCGCCCCGCTTCCTGCGACGCTACCATAATCTCTACGAAGAGATCAGCGGGGCTGTGAAAGCCTACATCCACGACGTGCGTACCGTCGACTTCCCCAACGAGAAAGAGCAATACTGACCCGGATGGAGCTGCCCGAGATCCTTTACGAGGACAACCATCTGCTGGCGGTGAACAAGAGGGTGTCCGACCTGGTGCAGGGCGATGTGACGGGCGATCTTTCGCTCGACAGGATGCTGAAAGCCTATCTTAAGGAGAAGTATCACAAGCCGGGGAATGTTTTCCTGGGGGTGATCCACCGTCTCGACCGGCCGGTGAGCGGGGTGGTGCTTTTTGCCCGCACCGGCAAGGCACTCGCGAGGATGAACGAGCAGTTCCGCAGCCGGGAGACCGTCAAGCGTTACTGGGCGGTGGTGCGGGAACGGCCGCCGCAGGAGGAGGGACATCTGGTGCATTACCTGAAAAGGGATGCGCGGCTGAACAAATCGTTTGCCTACGATCACGAGGTAAAGGGTTCCAAACGTGGTGAGCTGGAGTATCGTGTGGTGGGGCGGTCACGCAGTTACTGGTTCCTGGAGGTGACGCTTCTCACGGGCCGGCATCATCAGATACGTGCGCAGCTGGCGGCGGCGGGCTGTCCCATACGCGGTGACCTGAAGTACGGTTACCCCCGTTCGGATCCGGGGGGCGGCATTCATCTGCATGCCCGCGAGCTGCGTTTCATCCATCCTGTGCGCAGGGAAGAGGTCGTTCTTGTGGCCAGGCCGCCGGAGGATGTGCTGTGGAACATCTTTCTGGAGCAGGCGGGCTGATCATTCGAGGAAGCGTTTGTCGAAGCTGACGGGCAGCAGCTCTTTTACTGAGCCGACCGTCTCCACTTTGTTGCGTCCGGCCATGATGAGGCGGATATCCCTGTTGCCGCGGTTCTCTGCCTCGAGCAGCACCTGCCGGCATGCGCCGCAGGGGTAGGCCGGCTCGTCGGTGATCACGTCGCGCCGGAAGGCGGTGAGCGCCAGCGCCACGATGGCTACGCCGGGATAGTGTGCACCGGCGTAGAAGACCGCCACACGCTCGGCGCACAGTCCCGAGGGATAGGCGGCGTTCTCCTGGTTGTTGCCGGTGATCACCTCGCCGTTCTCGAGCAGCAGGGCCGCCCCCACACGAAAAGCCGAATAGGGAGCGTAAGCGTCGCCCGCCGCCGCCCGCGCACGCTCCACCAGCATGCGTGCCTCATCGTCCAGCTCGTCGTAACTGTATTCCTGTATTCGGAGAACCAGTCTTTTCTCTTTCATGCTTTCAGAAGCAAGGGTATGGTGGACCAAATGTACGATTTTTACGGCGAATATCTTATTTTTGGAGGCGATGATGAGACGTAGATCGATACGGTCCCTGTTCTTCCGGCTGCTGATGACGGGAGCAGCGTTGCTGTTGCTGGCGGGCTGCGGCACCCAGAAAAAGGCGGTCGAGAGCGTCTCACCCTCTGTGCGTATGGAGCGCGAGCAGTATATACGCCGTTATGCGCCGCTGGCCATTGAGGAGATGGAGCGCACCGGCATCCCTGCCAGTATCACCATGGCCCAGGCCCTTCTCGAATCGGACAACGGCAACAGCTACCTGGCTGTCTACGGAAAAAACCACTTCGGCATCAAGTGCCATAAGGACTGGACAGGCAAGAAGATCTACTACGACGACGATGCCCGTCATGAATGCTTCCGGAAATACAACGATGTGGAGGAATCTTACCGCGACCATTCCGATTTCCTTCGCAGCAAGTCGCGTTATGATTTTCTTTTCGAGCTGGATCCTATGGATTACAAGGCCTGGGCGAGGGGACTGAAAAAGGCGGGATATGCCACCAATCCCCATTATGCCAGTCTTCTGATACGGATCATTGAGGAGAACCGTCTGTATGAGCTGGACCGTGAGGGGCTGAAGGCGTTACGGGATGGGAGGATGGCTTCTGCGCCGTCGGTGTCGCAGGGTGCCGCAGCCCGCCCGTCGGGGGAGGTGGCGGGGACGGCCTCCGATGTGCGGGAGCAGGTGTCGCAGCCCCCCGCCGCCCTGGAAGAAGAAGGTTTTGTCATCAGTGCGGGCCGGCGCCATCAGGTGCTCATCAACAACCGGGTCAACTATATCATTGTCCGGCCGGGTGACACCTTCGAGTCGCTCACCCGTGAGCTGGGCCTCGTGCCGGGCGAGCTGCCCAAATACAACGAGCTGGACAAGCATGCCGAACTGACACCCGGTCAGATCCTTTACCTGCAGCCCAAACGCCGCCAGGCCGAGCTCGGCAAGAAAGAGCATGTGGTGAAAGAGGGGGAGACGATGTATTCCATCTCCCAGAAATATGCCATCAAGCTGAAATACCTTTACGAGATGAACCATATGAAGCCGGGCGAGGAGCCTCTGCCCGGCCAGCATCTCAGACTGCGAAAGTGAGGGCGGTAGGGTCGGTGCCGCGCAGGAAGTCTTTGATACCCATCTTTTTCCGTCCTTCGAGCTGTACTTCTTCGAGCCGCAGGTAGCCGCCGGGGACGGCCACATCCAGGTAGGTCTTGCCGTCGCTGACCAGGGAAGGTACGGGATGGGTGTGGCTTCCCTCGCGGGGGGTGGCGCGGAAGATTTTGAACATCAGTTCTTTTCCGGAGCGGTCGCGCAGGCGGGTGCGGGCGCCGGGGACGGGGCTGAAAGCCCTGATCCTGTTGTGAAGGGCGGCGGGGGGCTGCGACCAGTCGAGCCAGAGATCGTCGGCGGTGATCTTGGGGGCTTTTTTGAGTTCGCCGGGATCGCGGGGCTGTTCCACAGGCTGTGCCTCGCCGGCCAGAAGCGCCGTTATGGTGCGGGCCACCAGCGGTGCGCCTGCCTTCAGCAACCTGCCGGTGAGGGTACCGGCATCGTCGTCGGGGAGGATGGGCACTTTCTCCTGGAAGAGGATCTTTCCCGTGTCGATCTGCTCGTCGATGAGGAAGGTGGTGACACCGGTTTCTTTTTCGCCGTTGAGGAGGACATGCTGGATGGGGGCTGCCCCGCGGTATTGGGGCAGGAGGGAGGCATGGAGGTTGAAGGTGCCGTAGGGAGGCAGCTGCCATACCTCGCGCGGCAGCATGCGGAAGGCCACCACCACCTGCAGGGCGGGATGCCAGCTGTGCAGGGCCTCCAGGAAGGCAGGGTCTTTCAGGCGCTCCGGCTGCAACACCGGCAGGCCGTGTGCCAGGGCCACCTCCTTCACCGGCGGGGCCTGGGGCCTGCGCCCCCGCCCCGCAGGACGGTCGGGAGCCGTCACCACTCCCCGTACGGTAAAGCCCTCGTCAAGAAGATACTCCAGCACCCTGGCCGCAAAATCAGGCGTGCCGAAAAAGACTATCTCATTCGTCGTCGTCATCGTCAGCAGGGAACTTCTCGATGTCTTCGGGATTGACCAGCTCCAGGAAATGACCCATCTTGAGTTTCTTGGTCTGCAGGTAGTAGGCGTTGTACTTGTTGGGTTTCACCTCGATGGGTACCACTTCCACGATCTTGAGGCCATATCCTTCGAGGCCGGCACGTTTGACGGGGTTGTTGGTCAGGAGGCGTATCTTGCCCACGCCCAGCTCATGGAGGATGGAGGCGCCGATGCCGTAGTCGCGTTCGTCGGCGCGGAAGCCCAGTTCGATGTTGGCCTGGATGGTGTCCTTGCCTTCCTCCTGCAGTTTGTAGGCCTTGATCTTGTTGAAGAGGCCGATGCCGCGTCCTTCCTGGTTGAGGTAGACGATGACCCCTTTGCCTTCCTTGTCGATCATCTCCATCGACTTGTGCAGCTGTTCGCCGCAGTCGCATCGCAGCGAGCCGAAGATATCGCCCGTGACGCACGAGGAGTGCATCCTGACGAGGATGGGCTCGTCGGGGGTCCAGTGACCTTTCAGCAGGGCGACGTGCTCTAGGCCGTTCGATTTCTGGCGGAAGGGGATGAGACGGAACTTGCCGTAGCGGGTGGGCAGTTTGACCTCCACCCCTCTTTCGATGAGGCTCTCATGCCGGATGCGGTAGGCGATGAGGTCTTTGATGGTGATGATCTTGACGTTGTGTTTTTTTGCCAGTTGGATCAGCTGAGGCAGGCGGGCCATGGTGCCGTCGGGGTTGAGGATCTCGACGAGGGCGCCGCCGGGGCGCAGGCCGGCCATGCGGGTGAGGTCGACGGCCGCCTCGGTATGGCCGGCACGACGCAGCACGCCGTTCGATTTGGCCTTGAGGGGGAAGATGTGACCCGGACGGGCCAGGTCTTCCGGCCGAGTGTGCGGGTCGACCAGCGCCTTGATGGTGGCGGCCCGGTCGTAGGCCGAGATGCCCGTGGAGGTGTTCTCGCTGATCAGGTCGACCGAGACGGTGAACTGTGTGTTGTGAAGGGCCGTGTTCTTACCCACCATCAGATCGAGGTCGAGTTCCTCGCACCGTTCCTCGGTGAGGGCCACACAGATGAGTCCTCGTGCTTCTGCGGCCATGAAATTGACCATCTCAGGGGTGATCAGCTCCGCAGCCACGATGAAGTCCCCTTCGTTCTCGCGGTCCTCATCGTCGACGACGATGACAGGACGCCCGCGACGTATCTCCTCGATGGCCTCGGGGATGGTGTTAAGGGCGATCCTCTCCCTCTGTCGGTCATCGCTTATGTTGCGGGTTTCTTTTGGTTGGTTTCCAGACATTGGTTTTGATCCCTTTGAGCGCCTTCACCGCACCTGCGGCCAGCGCCAGGTTCATGGCATAGAAATGTGTGATGAACCGCAAAATTACAATTTGTTTTCCGAAAATCCCCAAAAGAGCATCGAATGCTGCCAGGAGAAGTATCCCGGCCTGTACACCCAGGAAAAAGGTATAGAGGGGGGAAAACATTGCAAGGAAGATGTTGGAGGTCAGGTTGATGATCAGAAGCCACGGACCGAACCAGCGGATCCCTTTGTGTGACCAGAAACAATAGCCGAGAGGTGAGAAGATGTTGCGGAACATGGGTAAAAAATGTGCCAGGTTCTGGAAATTGCCGGCAGCGATGCGCACCTTTCGTCGGAAGGCTTCCCGGAAATGTTCGGTGACATCTTCGTACACCATGGCTTCGGGGACCACACAAGCCGTATGGCCCCGGCGGATCACCTGCATACTGATGTAGAAGTCGTCGACCAGGAAGTTGGAGGGTACGGGGGTGAGCAGTTCCCTGCGCAGGGCGTAGCATGCTCCCGAGGGGCCCATGATGAAGCCCCAGACCGCGCCTTCCTTGTGTTTGATCATTACCTCGCGTTCATGGTATTTTTTTTCCAGCAGGGCGATGCCGCTGTCGCTTCCGGTACCCACCAGCCGGGTGTCGACGAGGCCGGTGCGGGGATCGCGGAAAGGTGCGGTCATGAGACGGAGCGTGTCGGGTGCCAGCAGCACGTTGGCGTCGGTGAGTACCAGGATCTCGCCCGCAGCTTTTTCTGCCAGCAGGTCGATGAGGCCCGGCTTGCCGGTACGGTTTTCCTGACGGAAGAAGCGCAGAGCGGGGAACTCCTCAGTCAGCTGGCGGACGATGGCATCCGTCCGGTCGGTGGAAGCATCGGATGCCACCAGCACCTCCAGTTGTTCGGCGGGGTAGTCGCTGGCAAAGACCGAGCGGATCTTCTCCTCGATGACGCCGGCCTCGTTGTAGGCGGGGATCAGGACGCTCACTTTCGGGAAAGGATGTTGCTCTTCCTCCATGTGCCGTCGTCCGCGACGCCGGTACAGATGATCGAGGAACACGGGGAAAAGGACATACGAGTGGAACAGCAGTGCCGCCGGAAGCCAGAAGAGGATATGTAGCCAGAAGGTCACGCCTGTTGATACGCTTGTTCGAGTTGGTCGAGGAGCTTTTCCGGGTTGAAATGTTCCCTGACGAAAGATAATGCATTTTTCCTGATCTTCTCCATTTGTTGGGGGGAGTGGAGGATTGACCGGATGGTGCCTGCCATCTCTTCGGGGGTGTCTGTCAGGAGGAGGTGTTGGCCGGGTTGTACGGGCAGGCCTGATGCGCCCACGGTGGTGGTGATCACCGGCAGGCCGTGGGCCATGGCTTCGAGGATCTTGATGCGTATGCCGCTGCCGGCGAGCAGGGGTGCCACGAAGAGGCTGCCCGACCACAGGAAGGGTGTGGGGTCGTCGATCCTGCCGAGGAACTCGATGGTGCCGCCGCTGTTGTTTGCGGCGGTCTGCAGTTCGCGGACGAGGGTGGGTGCTGCGGCCCGGCCGGCGATGCGCAGGACGCAGGCGGGCTCACCGGCAACCAGCAGGGGCCACACCCGCCGCAGGAACCAACGGAGACCCTGCACGTTGGGGCGCCAGTCGAGAGCTCCCAGAAAAAGCAGGTCGCGACGACGCTCTCCCAGCGGAGGTCCCGCCTGAACAGGCACCCCGTAAGGGATGGTGATGAGACGGGCCCGGGGGGCCCACACGCGGAAGAATGCCGCATCCTCCCCGCTGATGGGGATGATGAGAGGGAAGTGCCCGGAGATCTCTCTTTCGTAACGCAGGAGCTGGGCTGCCTGGAGCCGGTAGACCAGCCTGCGTAGCGGGGAGGGGGTGTGGTCGGCCAGCGTACGCCAGATGCGGTGCTCGGCATTGTGGGGACGGAACACGGGCAAGGCCTGCGGCTGGTGACGACGTACCACCGGGAGGTAAGGGACCATCATCAGTCCTTCGAACTGGATGATGTCGAAGGAATGTTCCTCCAAAAGTTCTTCCAGCCTGTGCAATGCTGCCGGCGGGGAAAAACGGCTCACCAGATAGGGTGGCCGGCCGGGCCGCAGCGCACCTATCAGGCCGGCCGGAGAAAAAGAGGTGTCGGCCCGGGCGGAAGTGAAGAGGATACCATGCGGTACGACCGTACCTTCGGGGAAAACATGCTTGGGCGTATTGAGATGGAAGACCTGCACCTCATGCCCGCGCCGTGCCAGACCCTCCGCCATCTGCCAGGTGGCCAGCGAGCTGCCGTCCACAGGAGGATAAGGAGGCTTGGGTGAAAGGAACAGGATCCTCATCGTGCGTCGGGATCTTTCTTCCTGCCGGGGAGAAAACGACGGATGTTCTTCCAGAGCTGCTGGAAGAACTGCGTGTAGGCCTCCTGGCTCATGATGGCGGCATCGTTGGTCGACTTGTAAGTGAGGTAGATGCCAATGGGCAGAAGGATGAAGGTGCTGATCCACATGCCTGTGAAAGGAGACCAAACATCTTCTCTGACGAATTTCTCCCCCGACATGGAGATGATGTAATAGAAGACAAAAAAGAGGATGGAGATCACCACCGGCATGCCCAGTCCTCCGCGACGGATGATGGCCCCCAGCGGAGCGCCGATGAAGAAAAAGATGATGCAGGCCAGGGAGAGGGTGAACTTGCGGTGCCATTCGATCTGGTACCTGCGGATGTATTTGACGTGCGACTCGACGATCTTGCTCATGTTACGGATATAATCCCGCGTTCCCTGCGCCGAGGTCAGTGCATTTTCGGTGACGGTCTGCTTGAGCGACGGGGGAAGAGTATCATACACGGCCCACAGATCGAAAGGGCCGGCTTGTTCCGCCTTGTGACGCAAGGTGGTGTCGCGTTCATGCATCTTTTTGAAAAAACGACTTTCCCCAAAGAGTTGTCCCCAGATCGTTCTTTTTACCATGCTTTCTCTTTTCCTTAGCTGTTCGGTGAGCGAATCGGAGAAATGCTCCAGCTGTGAGAGGTTGAGCATCTGGTAATGGTTCTTGAAAAGGTTCTCGTCGGTGCGTTTCAGACCGAAGCCTGTGAGCTTGATGATGATGGTCTGTTCATCGAAATGGTCCTGCCGGAAAGGGTAGGTACGTTCCCTGGCATAGCTGCGTTTCTGCTTGTTCTGGATCTCGTAGTAAGAACGTCCGTGATAGAGATTGAACACGAGGTCTTTCTTGTCGGGCGTGATGGTCATCCTGCCCGAGTCGGCGTAGGTGACGGCTACATTGCCCCTTTTCTCGGTATGGTCGTAGATGAGGATGTGGTAAAGGAGGTTGGTTTTGAAATTCTTTCTGCCGATCTTGATGGAGTATCCTTCGATGCCGTTGTAGAACTCGCCGGCTTTGATGTTCAGTTCGGGGCGTTGTTGCTGGATGTCCCAGATGAGGGCGCGCGATTTGAGGTTGGCCACCGGGAGAATGTTGTTGGCGAAATAGAAGGCGAAGGCGGTGAGGAGGAGCATGAGGTAAAAGACGGGGAGCATGATCTTCTGCAGGGGGATACCTGAAGATTTCATGGCCGTGAGTTCGAAGCGCTCGCCGAAATTGCCGAAAGTCATCAGTGCCGCCAGAAGGATGGCCAAAGGCAGTGCCATCGGGACGAAACTGGCCGCGAGGTAGAAAAGCAGCTCGGCCAACACATCAGCTTTCAGTCCCTTGCCGACGAGATCGTCGATGTATTTCCACAGGAACTGCATGATCATCAGGAACATGACGATGAAGAACGTCAGTACCAGAGGTCCGACGAACGAACGCAGGATATAACGGTGCAGTCGTTTCATGCAGCAGGGGTCCTTACCCGGGAAACGTCTACAAAAGTAAGTTATTTTTCGGGAGAAAGAGGATCAGAGTCCCAGGTTCCTTTTGAGTTCGGCGATCTGGGTGTTCCACAGGTCGATGGCATCATCCTTCTCATCCTCTTCGGCAAAGTCGGTGACCATCAGAGCTACGTCCTTGGTGAGTTCGTCGATGTTAATACGAAATTCGAAGTAGCTTTTCGGGTCGTCGTCATCCAGCCAGTGAAAACGGACATATTTGTTCTCTTTGAGGCCGGTCATGCGGGCCTTCTGTTCGGTGCCTTCCCAGACGAAAGTGAACTCGTCGCCGTCGACATAAACATCGTCGGCGAACCATTCACAAAGTCCTCCCGCTGTACAGAGCCTGTTGAACAGAACATGGGGTGAAGTGTTGATCGTGTATTCCAGTTCGTATTTCGTTTTCATCTTTGAAGTTCGGGAATGTGTGTTTGTCTGCAATATATGAAAAATATCGGGAAAATGAACTTTTCTCTTCCATACTTTGGGAAGCGCCGGTAAGGGTCTGGAATAGCGGCATGAACCGGTAAAATTGTCGGTGAGATCGTTGCAATTTATCAGGAAATTGTATATTTGCACCGCTGTTTTCGGGGCGAGGTAGCTCAGCTGGTTAGAGCGCAGGATTCATAATCCTGAGGCCGAGGGTTCAAGTCCCTCCCTCGCTACTAAAAGAAGAGGACGGAGGTCCTCTTTTTTTATTTCAGTTCGTTGTATTTCCGGGATGAGCCACGAGCCTTGCTTACCGGATACTTTTCCGCGTTGCTGCGTAACTTCTTCTCCATGATCTTTCCGATGTCGAAACCATAATGTTCAGCCAGTAACAGGGCGAATGCCAGGACGTCAGCCAGTTCTTCGGCCACCCTGTCCGTATCGACCTGGTCCAGTTCATTTTCTTTTTTCCAGAGAAAAAGCTCGTTCAGTTCGGCAGTCTCGATCGAGAGGGCCAGGGCCAGATCCTTGGGATTGTGGAACTGTGCCCAATCCCGTTCATCACGGAAGCGCTTCAGAGCCTCCGTGATCTTTTCCAGCGTGTCCATATGTTGAAGGGAATTAAGGCGGATGTGTACGGGGTTATTCCATCACCTCGATCATCTTGAACGGCACTTTCAGCATCGTGCGGTAGTCCTCTCCACACTCTTTCATGTCATAGTCATCTACCTCGTAATACCATTCGATGATCACTTTTTTCTTTTTCCTGACGATGTTTTCCAGTTTTTTAAAGATTTGGAGGAAGGTTTTGGAAGAGCTGGTGTTGAAATATTCGAGCTTGACCTCTACCGTGGTCTCGTCGGGTGGGTCGGCCGAAAATTCTTCAAACCATTTGAGGATGGGATTGAAGAATTCCCGTGGATCTTCCGGGATGGATTTTCCTTCTATTTTGATCTTGTTCTGTTCTGGAAGGTACGTGATACGGGGGGTCTTTTCCGTCTCTTCGATGTTGATAGGTTCCATACCTTGTAATTTACAAGTTGGAAGAGCTAAAATAAGAAAAAAAGTAATACGTACCCTCTTTTTCATCAGGAACCGGCATCCTTGACCTTTCCCGGCGGGCGCCGGTTTTTTCCGGGGTATCCGGTAAGGTCGTCGCCCAGGTCTTCGCGGGCTTTCTTTACCTCTTTCATGATATCCTCCACCACGTCGGGGTGCTGGTCGATGACGTTGTATCTCTCTCCGGGGTCTCTGCGCAGGTTGTAGAGGGCCAGTCCTGTGGAGTCGTGGGCGTAAGGGCCGGGGAATCCGTCGTGGCCCGGTGGTACGCCCTCATAAGAGCGGTAGGTGTGGGGGAGCACCAGTTTCCAGTGGCCTTTCCTGACAGCTTCGAGGCTGTTGCGACGGTAGTAGTAATAGAACACCTTCCTGGGTTCGGCGTCGGGGTCTCCTTTCAATAGGGGGAGGATGTTGACGCCGTCGATCTTGTGATCGGGGAGGGGTGCGCCGGTGATGGCCGCCAGGGTGGGGAGGATGTCGAGGGTGGTGGCCAGCTTGTTGCATATGGTGCCGGCGGGGATCACCCCCGGCCACCGCATGATGCAGGGCTCCCGTTGTCCTCCTTCCCAGCTGGTGCCTTTCCCCTCACGTAACCCCCCTGTCGAACCGGCATGGTTGCCGAAGTTGAGCCACGGACCGTTGTCGCTGGTATAGATCACCAGCGTATTATCCCGAAGACCATATCTGTCCAGGGCATTCATCACTTCTCCCACCGACCAGTCGACTTCCATCATCACATCACCGAAGAGACCTTGCTTGCTCTTGCCGCGGAACCTGTCGGATACCCCGAGCGGCACATGGACCATCGAATGGGCAATGTACAGGAAAAATGGTTCGGATTGATGTTCCTCGATGAACTTCAACGCCCTCTCCGTGTAGAGGGTAGTGAGTTTGTCCTGGTCTTTGAGGGTGCGGATCTCCATCACTTTCTCGTTGCCGTCGATGAGCGGCAGAGGAGGATATTTGGCTTTCCACGGCTTGGACGACTTCTCGGTGATGGGTTTTCCGTCATAGTCGACGGGCCACATGTCGTTGGAATAGGGGAGGCCGAGATAATCGTCGAAACCGTGCTGCAGCGGCAGGAAAGGTTTGAGGTGACCCAGGTGCCATTTGCCCACCATACCGGTGGCATAACCTTTCTGTTTGAGCAGTTCGGCGATGGTCATCTCCTTGTCGCTGAGACCGATCCTGGCCCATGGCATGAGGGCTCCCGTGATGCCGATGCGATTGGGGTAACATCCCGTAAGCAGACCGGCACGCGAGGCACTGCAAACAGCCTGGGCAGCGTAGAAGTTGGTGAACCGCATCCCTTCGGCGGCCAGACGGTCAATGTTGGGCGTCTGATAGTCGATGGCCCCGTTGGGACCGATGTCACCATATCCCTGATCATCGATAAAGATGATCACCACATTGGGTAGTTGTTGGTGTTTCTGTTGCCGGCCACATCCTGCCGTCAGCAGGAAAAGAAAGAACATCCCTGCCGGCAGCAGGGGTCGAAGGAACGATCTAACAGGAGTCATGGTGTTATCGGTTAGGAGGGTAAAAGGTGTTTCAGGAGCCTGCCACCCTTTCCAGCTTTTTCATGATGGAGACGATGAACAGACCGGAGAGGATGGTGACGGCGATGAAGATCATCCACACCTGCCACAATTCAAGGCGTTCCCAGAAGAAGGTGCCTACCTGGAGCAGGAGGTTGCCTACGGCGGTAGCGCCCAGCCAGACCCCCTGCATCGAACCTTTCATCTTGGGCGGTGCTACCTTCGAGAAGAAGGAGATGCCCATGGGGCTGAGGAACAGTTCGGCGATGGTGAGGATGAAGTAGGTGGAGATGAGCCACTGCTCGGAGATGCGTTCCGGCGACCCCCCTGCGCCGATCACGTTGGGGGCCGGTAGGTGCAGGGAGGGAATCACCAGCAGCATGTACGCGATGGAGGCCAGGAACATGCCGATGGCGATCTTGCGGGGTGTGGAAGGTTCTTTGCCCTTCTTGTCCAGCCAGCCAAAGAACCATACCACCACCGGTGTGAGGAAAACAATGAAAATGGGATTGAAGTGCTGGAACAGTTCCGGCTCGATAGGCATCTGGTCCTGGAATCCCTGGACAACAAAGTAAAGGACGATGAGCGAAGCTACCGCCAGGCTGGCACCACCGAAACGCACTTTCGAGGTGGCACTGCGGTTGAACATCGTGATCACGCCGATAATGGCGAAGATCAGAGGCAGGAAAGAACGCAGGTCGAAGAAGATGTACGACCAGCGAGAGACATGTTCACGGACGTAGTCGCGCGCAAAGAGGGTGAGGGTGAGCCCGTTCTGGTGGAAAGCCATCCAGAAGAAGATCACCGTTACGAACACCAGCCCCAGAGCGATGAGCCGTTCACGCGTCTCCCGGGGCGAGATATCCTGCATGGTGGAGGGAAGTTCTTCCTTCTTTCTGCCGGCGATATCGCCCTGACGCAGATACTTGTTGAGCACCAGGTAGATGATCAGCGAGATCACCATCGAAATACCCGCCACGCCAAAGGCCATGTGGTAACCCTGGCTGAAGACATCGATGTAGTGCTGGGCGAAAGCTTTCAGATCGGTCACCGGAGCCGAGGAGACCTGATTGGCAAGGTTCTGCAGTTCGGTCAGGTCCACCGTCTTGCCATCCAGGTAGCCGTGGGCCAGCTGCGGAAGGTTGGCGTTGTATCCCAGGCCGTGGATCTTGAGCCACCAGTTACGGACACCCGTGGCAGCACTGGGGGCGAAGAAAGCTCCGATGTTGATGCCCATGTAAAAGATGGTGAAAGCGCGGTCACGCAGCTTGGCATATTTGGGGTCTTCGTAAAGATTGCCTACCAGAGCCTGGAGGTTGCCCTTGAAAAGACCGTTGCCGAAAGCGATGATCCCCAGGGCGGTGAGGGTCACCCCCTGACCGAAACCGGGAACAGCCATCAATGCATATCCCAGGAACATGATGATCAGCCCGGCCAGGATGGTGCGCATCAGCTTGCCCGTAACATCGGCAAGAATACCTCCCAACAGGGCCAGTCCGTATATCGCAAAATAAAAAGTACTGTAAATGGAGCCTGCTTCCTTGGCGGAAAGGCCATACTTGGCCTGCAGGAAAAGGACCAGAATGGCCATCATCGTGTAAAAACCGAAACGCTCGCCCATGTTGGCGAAAAAGGCTACATATAAGCCCTTCGGGTGCCCTTTGAACATTTTCTGTTGGTTTTAGGTTAACGATCCAGTCACAGAGACAAAAATAAATATCTTTTTCATTCTTCAAACTTTTCCGTATTTTCCTCATCTTCGTGAGGGCTTGGGTCTCCGGTTTATGGTAATCCCCCGCTTCTTTATTACTTTTGTGAGGAAAGAGCCACGACGATGAAATTGTTCAGGACATCCGAGGTACATCGTATCGATGCTTACACCATCGAGCATGAGCCTATAGCCGACATCGATCTGATGGAGCGGGCTGCGGGCAGTTTGTTCGAATGGGTGACCGCTCATTTTGACAGGAGGACGAAAGTGATGGTCTTCACCGGTCCCGGCAACAACGGCGGCGACAGTCTGGCGCTGGCACGTATGCTGGCCGGGGCGGGGTATCAGGTGGAGGATTGGTTCCTGCGTTTCACCGATAAGATCTCACCCAGTTGCCGTACCAACCTGGAGCGTCTGCAGCAGCAGGGCAGGGTTCCGGTACATTTCGTTGAGGTGGTTGATGCTTTGCCCGGGATCGACGAAG
Organism: uncultured Rikenellaceae bacterium; assembly: GCA_964599235.1. Taxonomy (GTDB): domain Bacteria; phylum Bacteroidota; class Bacteroidia; order Bacteroidales; family VadinHA17; genus DRPN01. Next base: position 26,354 of record CAZRDX010000016.1, on the reverse strand, counting down.
ATGTGCTGGTGGTGGATGGTATCTTCGGCTCGGGGTTGTCACGGCCGTTGCGCGGGTTGCCCGAGGCGGTCGTGGCCCGCATCAACGCTTCCGGCGCCCGTGTTGTGGCCATCGACGTGCCTACGGGGCTTTTTGGCGAGGACAACCGCGACAACGATCCGCAAAAGATCCTGAGGGCCCGCTGGACGCTTACGTTCCAGTTCCCTAAGCTGGCTTTTTTCTTTCCTGAGAATGAGGCTTACGTGGGTGAGTGGGTGGTGCTCGACATAGGTCTGCATCCCGACATCATCGCAGCCACCCCCACGCCTTACCATTACACGACGTGTGAGGATGTGTCGGCGCTTCTGCGGCGGCGCAGCCGTTTCAGTCACAAGGGTACGTTCGGGCACGCTCTGCTCATTTCGGGGATGTACGGTCGCATGGGAGCTGCGGTGCTGGCGGCGCGGGGGGCATTGCGCAGCGGTGCCGGCCTGCTGACGGTACACATCCCCCGGCTGGGCAACGACATCCTTCAGACTGCCGTGCCTGAGGCCATGATCAGCCATGACGAGTCGGATATCCTCTTCGGAGGTGTTCCCGACCTGGCTCTTTTTTCGGCCGTGGGGGCCGGGCCTGCCCTGGGTACGCGCAACAACACACAAAAAGCTTTGCATGAGCTGCTGCGGACGGCGCAGGTCCCACTGGTGTTGGATGCCGATGCGCTCAACATCCTGGCCCTGCATAAGGAATGGTATGCCGAGCTGCCACCGGGGACCATCCTTACGCCTCATCCCAGGGAGTTTGAACGTCTGGCGGGGCCTTCGGACACAGGTTATGAGCGGGTGCACCGGGCGATGGACTTTGCCCGTGAGCACCGGGTGGTCGTCGTGCTCAAGGGTGCCTACACCGCCGTGGCTGCGCCGACAGGTGATGTCCATTTCAATATGACGGGCAATCCGGGCATGGCTACCGGCGGCAGCGGGGATGTCCTCACAGGCATCATCCTGGGCTTGCTGGCTCAGCGCTATGACCCCCTCGATGCGGCACGCATCGGTGTTTACCTCCATGGTCTGGCCGGAGACCTGGCCAGGAAAGAACAGGGGGAAGAAGCCCTCATTGCCGGCGATATCGTCGAACACCTCGGAAAAGCCTTCCTCGAGGTGCGACCACTGTGACCGTGAACAGAAAAGATCAGGACCATGAAAAGAGCAGCTTCCGTCATCATCCTTCTTTCCCTGCTTGTCGCCTGTCATACCTCCGAAGAGGTCCAAACCACCGTGCGGCCCTTCCATGCAGGGGATACCCTCAGCGGGAAGATCCTCTATGCTTTGCCCCAGACCTCGCTTGTCGTCCGGGTGACAGTGGAGAAGACCATGTACATCCCCGGGCCTTTCCGGGCATATGCTAAGAAATACCTGACCATCGATCCGCCCATTACCGAGAGAAAGACAGAGTGGAAGGTCGTGTCGGCCGGGATCTCCTCGTTCCGGGAGCCCGATCCTTCGCACTATTTTGTGGTGAGCAGCGGGGGGATTCTGGCAGAGAATGCCCTGCGGCTTACGCGCAGCGGTCTTATCCTCGACCTGGCAGCCACCTCAGAAACAGCCCCTCCGGCCTATAGCGTAGAGTATGATGAACCCGACGGAAAGCCTTATTTTACCGATCTCTCGGTGAAAAGGAATTTTGAAGAGAAAGAAGATACCGTTTACCGTACCCTTCTCCAGGATACCGGCTTTGTGAGGGTCCCGGTGATACGCAAGACGATGGAGGAAAAGACACTCGAGCAGAAAGCCGAGGAAGCAGCCAATTTCATCATAAAGATCAGAAAGCGTCGTTTCAAGCTGATGGCCGGACAGTATGATGTCTATCCCAAGGATGAGGCACTGGAGTTTGCCGTGAAGGAGATGACACGTCTGGAAAACGAGTACCTTGCCCTCTTTACGGGGAAGAAGGTCACTCAAAAGTGGTACTACCGCTTCATCATCACGCCGGAAGATCCTTCGAAGCAGCCGGTAGTGTTCCGTTTCTCTCCGTCAGCGGGGGTGTGTCACGGTGGGACCTGCCAGGAAGGGATGCCCGTGTATCTGTCGTTCCGGAAGCTGGGTGCCGTCCCGGAAGTGGCGCCGGTCGATACGGAATGGGAGGCTGTTGACAAGCTTTTCTACCGCATTCCTCAGGTGACCGATGTACGTCTGATATGCAACGACCGTATCCTTGCGGCCCGGCATGTGCGAATCTATCAGTTCGGGCCGGTGATCACCCTCCCGGCGAATGTGATCCTGCCTACTTCTTGATCTCGCTCACGAAACTCTTCTGGTAGTCCTGCCACGAAGTGGTCTTGTAGGCATTGGTGGCAAAATACTGCAGGATGGGTTCCAGCCCCTCGGGCGTGAAATAACCGGGTACCACGGTCAACAACTGAAGCTTCTCATCCAGATAAGCTACCGACGGAAAAGCCAGCTTGCCCTGCAACAACGCAATGGCCAGCTGATGGGCCCCGCGTCCGTTGCCTGTCGGTTGATACTCGAACTTGTGACCGGCGAACTCGACCGGTTCCTTCGATTCGGCATTGAATTTTACCGGGTAATATTTGGTGTTGAGGATCTTCGCGATCACCGGGTTCTTGTAAGTCGTCTGGTCCATTTTCTTGCACCATACGCACCAGTCGGTGTAAACATCGATGAAGAACTTACGCGGCTCCTTTTTGTTCAGCTCCTGTGCCTGCTGGATGGTCAGCCACTTCACCCCCTCTTCCTGCGAAAAAGCAAGCAGGGTCACTGTCAGTGCGATCCCGAATGTCAAAAAGATCTTTTTCATTTTCAGTGCGTTGTTGTATTATTTTTCCGTTTCCCGGGACAGCGGTCCTCCGTCCCGGCTTGCAAAGATATAAATATTTGATTATTTGGATTTGTTCAAAATAAATTGCCGGCAATTATCATACCATCGCGGGAAAATTTGTTACTTTTACATCCATCTTCCGGTTTTACCGGATCAAGTTGAACCTTAAAATTGGAGAGAGTATCATGAGTAAAGAGATCCTGGAACTGGAACCCAGAGAGGTTTGGAAATATTTTTATGAGCTGACGCAGATCCCGCGTCCTTCCAAGAAGGAGGGGAAGGTGATCGAGTACATGCGTTCTTTTGGGGAGCGTCTTGGTTTGGAGACGATCGTCGATGAGGTAGGCAACGTCATCATCCGTAAGCCTGCCACTCCGGGTATGGAGAACCGCAAGGGGGTGATCCTGCAGGGGCATCTGGACATGGTGCCGCAGAAGAACAGCGATGTGGAGCATGATTTCGAGAATGATCCCATCGATGCTTATGTTGACGGGGAGTGGGTGACGGCGCGGGGGACGACGCTGGGTGCCGACAACGGCATTGGTGTGGCGGCCGCCATGGCGGTGCTGGCCTCGAAAGATATCCAGCACGGTCCGCTCGAGGCCCTCTTCACCATTGACGAGGAGACCGGCATGACCGGTGCTTTCGGTCTTAAGCCCGGCCTGCTGCAGGGCGAGATCCTCATCAACATGGATTCCGAAGATGAGGGGGAGCTGTATGTGGGTTGTGCCGGCGGCACCAATGCCAACCTGCGGTACACTTACCGTGAGGAGCCGGTCCCTGAAGGACACAAGGCTTATCGTGTGGCCCTGACCGGTCTGAAGGGCGGCCATTCCGGCATCGACATCCCGCTGGGACGGGGCAATGCCAACAAACTGCTCAACCGTCTTCTGTGGGAGGCTGCACGCAGCTATGGTCTGCGCCTGGCCGATATGCACGGCGGTGACCTGCGGAATGCCATCCCCCGTGAAGCCTTCGCCGTGGTCACCCTGCCCGGGGATAAGGCTGATGATTTCGAGAAATATGTGGCCGAAATGGAGAAGGTGATGCAGGACGAACTGGCCTCGGCCGATCCCGGGCTCTCCCTGAAAGCCGAACCTGCGGAGATGCCTGCCACCGTCATGGATGCAGATAGCATGATGAAGATCCTCGATGCCCTCTATGCCAGCCCTCATGGGGTCATCCGCATGAGCACCGACATGGAGGACCTGGTGGAAACCTCCAACAACGTGGCTGTCGTCAGGATGAACGACGGGGTCTTCGAAGAGCTCTGCCTCATCCGGTCGTCGGTGGATACGGCCAAGGAAGACCTCAAGAACGTCTTCTCCAGCATCGCCGAACTGGCAGGCGGCGAGGTCACCTTCGACGGGGAATATCCGGGCTGGAAACCCAACCTGGATTCACCCATCCTTAAGGAGATGAAAGAGATCTACCATCAGCGGTTCGGCAAGATCCCCGAAATCAAGGCCATCCATGCCGGTCTGGAATGCGGTCTGTTGGGCGGCGTCTACCCCGGCCTCGACATGATCTCCTTCGGCCCCACCATCCGTTATCCCCACTCGCCCGACGAAAAAGTACACATCGGCTCGGTGCAGAAGTTCTGGGATTTCCTGGTGGAGACCCTCCGGAACATTCCCGAAAAGGAGTAACCTGATACATGCGGAACAGGGGAGCTGTCCTGAGGGGCAGCTCTTTTTTTCATGGAATATGATGCTGCGGGTGACAGGCTTGGTTGGGCTTTTGCTTTTTCTGGTTGTAGGAGCGGCTTATCCTGCTTTTCCTTCTGATAAGGGTATGGCCGGGAACGATACCTCCCGGACTTCTTTGTCCGACAAGGTGGAGGGGATCATTCACGACGTGTTCAAATATGCTCCTCTTCCGGCGGTCAGTTATGCCGTGGAGACACGCTGGACTTTCGGGCTGGTCAAGTACAATGCTTTCCGTATCCCGTCGCGTGTCCTTCCCGACTCGCTGGTGAAGAACTCGACCGTCACCGTCCTGGCCACGTATTCACTCAACAAACAGTACAACTTTTCGGTAGCTTTCGACCTGATGCACGGTGCCAACCGCTGGAACAGTGTCTTTCGGTTCGGGGTGAGGGGGTTCCCCTCCCTGTTTTACGGGGTAGGCAACGATACCCGTCTGGAGGACGGGGTGCTTACCGACTTCCGCAACATAGCTTTTTCGCCGGGCCTCTATTATGACCTGGGAGCAGGTAACTTTGTGGGGGGAAAATATCTCTTCAGTCACTATTCCCGGGTCGAGGCGATCGACAGTGTTCCTGACGAGGGATATTTCCGGGCCAACGAAGGGTTGATCTCCGGCGTGGAGCTTCGTTATCTGTATGATTCGCGGGATCATCGTGTGAGCACGCATCGCGGTTTTTTTCTCGAGGCCACCTGGGCGCTGGTGGCCCCTTTTCTGGGCAGTGATTTCGATTATCAGACCTTTGCGCTTGATCTTCGCGGCTTTCTCACTCCCTGGTCGCGTGTGACGCTGGCCACGCAGTGGTATGCCACTTTCCAGAGCGGGGAGGTACCCATCCAGGCTCTGGCCTATGTAGGCAGCAACGACCGTCTGCGGGGATATTATTCCCGTCGTTTCCGGGACAAGAGCGCGGTAGGTGGCCAGGCGGAGGTGCGTTTCCCCCTCTTCTGGATCGTCTCGGGAGCTGCCTTTGCCGGGATGGGCCAGGTGGCTCCCCGAGTCTCCGCAATACAGTGGTCAGGGTTCCATTACGCCGGGGGCGGTGGCCTGCGGGTCCTCTTCGACAGAGCCTCCCGCTCGGTCTTGCGTTTTGACGTGAGCTTCTCGGAAGAAGGCCATACCTACTTCCTCGGCTTTGGTGAAGCCTTCTGACGCTGTGCTGCATGCTGGAGATATCCCGCAATACCGGGGATCAGGCTGCCGGGACCATCAGGGTTTTTCTTTTTTCCCTTTTCGTTCTTTCCTCTCCTCGATCTTGTTGCCCCGCAGCAGCAGGATGGAAGGCAGCAGGGTGAGGGCACCCATGCTGGAGCCCAGCATGCTCAGGGCGATCAGGATGCCGAAATAGATCATGGGCACCAGCTGGGAGAAGATCAATACAAGGAAACCTGCCGAGACCGAGATGAAGTTGACCATGATGGCGTTACCACTCACCATGATGGCCTCGTCGACGGCCGGGAGCACCTTGCGGTGGTGGGTGACGGCATGGTTGAAATGCGATACGAAATGGATGGAATAGTCGATGCCGATCCCCATGGCGATGCTGGCTACCAACACCGTCACCACGTTAAGAGGAATGCCGGTGAGTCCCATGATGCCGAACAGAATGATGATGGTCGCGATGATGGGGATACTGGCGAAAAGGCCCTCCCGGAATGAGCCGAACATCAGGCTCACCAGTGCCAGCACCAGCACGATCGCCAGGGAGAGACTGGTGATCTGGCTCTTCAGAAGGCTTTCATCCAGACGGGCGTTGATGAAAGGCATTCCTGTGATCCGGACAGTGTAATCTTCCGACAGGTTCTTCCGGAAAAAACTCTCCATGTAACGCCGGAAATCGCGAATGTTGTTCTTTCCGTTGTCATTGTACTTGGCGATGATGATGCCCTTGTCGAGGTCGGGACTCACGAGCCTGCTGATGCTTTCCTGCTGGCCTATGAGGAACCACAGCTGGGCCACTTTGTCCTCGTCATCGGGGATGTCGGTGCTGTCTCCCATGGCGCGGTTGAGACGGGCGATCACATCGGCGATGCTCTGGGTGCTCTGTACGTAGGGGGAGGCTTTCATGTAAGCTTCGGTCTTGAGCATCATTTTCAGGAGCTCCGGACTCTGCATGTCGCCGTTGAAGACCACGAACACCGATTTCGAACCGCCGAACTTTTCCGACATGATCCGGTCGCCCAGAGCCGCAGGGTGGTCTTTCTTGAAATATCCGCTGACGCTCACGCTTCTCTGGATGCGGGTAAAACCAAAGAGACTCACCGCGATGAGCAGAAGCCATCCGACGAAAATACGTCCGCGATGACGGTCGACCACGTTGCGCAGGCGGATAAGGAAATGTTCTTCCAGGTAAGAGCGCTTATGACCTGAGAGCATGCGTCCGCCTGCTTTTTTCTTGTTGACAGGGGCCACAGCCAGCAACGAAGGCACCAGCGTGAGAGCGAAGGCGCCGGCGAAGAAGGTGCCCAGCGCTGCCAAAAGTCCGAAATCACGGATCATCGTCAGGTAGGAGCCGAAAATGAAGGAGAGGAAGCCCGTCATGGTCGTCAGGGCCGTCAGGGTCACCGGCACCAGCATGAACGACAATGCCTTGGCGATGATCTTATGAATGTCCTTTTCACGACACTGGTTGACCCTGTTGAGCAGATGGATGGCGTAGGCACTGCCTACCGCCAGGATGATGATGGGGACGTTGTTCGACACCATCGAGAGCTTGTATCCCATCAGGGAAAAAAGTCCCATGGCCCAGACGATGGCCAGTCCGGCCGTTAAAATAGGCAGGACGATGCCCCGTACCGAATGGAAGCTTAAATAGAGGATCAGTGCTATCAGCAGAAAAGCAATGGGGATGAGCGTCATCAGATCGTGGTTGACGACCTGCGAGACGTAGGTGGCCAGGAAAGGAGACCCCGCAAAGTAGGGTTCCTCATGCAGCGGCAGGGCCGTGATGTGTTCGATGATTTTCTCCGCCAGCGAGTCGGCGTTCGACCGGTCGGCGAAGGTGAAGATCACCGCCGCTGCTGTGCCGTCGGGGGCGATGAGCGTGCCGCTCACCATGTCATTCTTCGTGATCTCCGGTAGCAACGAGTCGGCAGAGGCGCGGTCGTGCGGACGGTTGCGGTCGTTGATGAGCAGGTCCACCTCGAAGTTGTCCTCTTCAATGCGGATGTTCATCGTGTTGGTGAGACTGGTCACCGAGATGATGCCGTCCATCTCGCTCAGGGTGTCGGTGACCATGGCGATGTCGTCCAGCACGGCGGGCTCCAGCACATTGTCCGCGGTGAGGATGACCATGCCGATCTGGTTGCCTCCAAACTGCTCACCCACCTCATTGAACAGCCTGACCTCGGGATCATCGGGAGGCAGTGAATGTACGATATCGGAATCCACCTCCAGGAACTTCAGCTGATACCCCAGGAAAGCCGTGATGACCAGCACGCCGGCAATGATCAGCCAGCGGAAACGTACCACAATATTGGCCAATTTTTCCATTATATCCTCTCCTTTTTCATCAGGGTACGGCGCGGTACCCTCAGATGTGCCAAAATAGCAAAATTTCTCCTTATTGAGGTGTTGTCAATATGGATTGAAAAGAGAGAAGGCCATCTGCGGATGGCCTTCTCTTCTGGTTTTGTCAGGTTCGCCGTGGGGTACTTATCATTCTTCGTTTTCTTTTTCCGCTTTTTCTTCCTTGTTTTTCCTGAGGCCGAACATCACGGCATAAAAGGCGGGCAGGACGATAATGGTGAGGAAGGTGGCAGCGAAGAGTCCGCCCATGATGGTGACGGCCATGCCGCCGAACATCGGGTCGGGGAGCAGCGGGGCCATCCCCAGGATGGTGGTGCCGGCAGCCATGGCCACCGGAATGGCCCTCGAGCGGGTAGCGATGATGATCGCCTCGTATTGCGACTTGCCGTTCTCCTTGATCTCCAGGTTGGCCTCGTCGAGCAACACGATCGCGTTCTTGATCACCATTCCCACCAGGCCCAGCACACCCAGCAGGGCGAAGAAGTTGAAGAACAGGCCCGAAAGGAGGAAGGCCGGCACGATCCCCAGCATGATCAGCGGGATCATGAAGAAGATCATCACCACGGTGCGCCATTCGGCATAGAGGATCATCAGGATCGAGACGATCAGCAATACCGCAATGGGCAGCTGACCGGCAATGGCCTTGTTGGTGACCTCCTGTGTGTACTTGATGCCGTCCCACCAGAGACGATAGCCCTCCGGCAGAGGGATCTTGGAGATTTTGGGGATAAGATGCTGTTCCAACTCGGCATTCCCCACACCCAGTACCGGATCGCACTGAGCGGCGATGGAGTACTGCCGGTTGTATTTCTTCAGTACGCTGTTCTCGAAGGCCAGATAGATGCTGTCTGTGACCTGCTCTAGAGGGATGAGCTGACCGCGTGCGTTGAGGATGGGCAGGCTCCCCAGGTTGCTGTAGTTGTAGTGGTTGCGGTCACTCGACATCAGCAGGATAGGCATCACCCAGTTGCCTTCACGGTAATGGCCTATGGTTTGTCCGTCGGTGATGCGCTGCAGGGCACGTGCCATCTCCGTGCGTGTGACATTGGCAATACGTCCCTTGTTCTGGTTGTATACCGGCTCCACCTTCATCGTTTTCTCTCCCCAGCTGTCGCGGATGTTGATGGCCAGCGGTTCCTGCCGCATGATCGCCTTGGCCTCCTCAGCCAGCTGGCGCAGTACCTTTGGATCGGGACCGTCGAAGGTGGCTTCGATGATCGCATCGGGGGAGGGCGAGACCTTGAACTTGTAGGCAATGGCCAAAGCATCGGGGAAATTCTCCAGCACCCAGGTGCGGAAAATGACCATCAGCGAGTCGGCAGCCTTGTAGTCGGTGGTCTCCACCAGGAAGTTGGCCAGGTTGGGCCGCGGGCTCCAGGAGACCGAGGCCAGATAGTAACGCAATGGCGAAGCTCCCAGGGTCACCGACACCAGCTTGACATCCTTGCGGGAAAGAAGGAACTTCTCCATCTTCTCCACATCGGCCTTCACGGCCTTGATGTCCGCCCCCTCGGGGAGGAAATAGTCGAGCTTGAACATCGGTTTGTTGATGGGGGGGAAGAAATCCTGTTTCACCATCTTGAAACCGGCCATGCTCAGGAAGAAGAGGCCGAAGACGACGGCCAGGGTGAGGTATTTTTTTGCGATGATCCCTTCGATGAACCGGGTAAGTTTGTGGTAGAAGGGGGTGTCGAAGGGATCTTTGTTCTCGCCCTCGCCGCTGTTGGCCTTGATGATACCGTCGCCGTAGACGGTGGTCTGTGTCAGGGCGAACACCCAGCTCATGGTCAGGGCGATGGCCAGCACCATGAAAAGGGGCTTGATGATCTCGGCCGTGTTGCTGGGGGCCATATAGAGCGGCAGGAAAGAGAGGATGGCGATGATGGTGGCCCCAAGAAGACCCCATTGGGGCTTGGTGGCTCCCTCCTCGAAGGCCTGACGGCGGGGCATTCCTTTGGCGATCTTCACCTGGGCGTTGCTGGTCACCACGATGGCGTTGTCCACCAGCATCCCCATGGCGATGATGATGGCGGCCAGCGAGGTGCGGTGCAGCTCGATGCCGAAAGGCAGCATCAGCATCAGTGTGGCCAGGATGGAATAGAGGAGGCTCGTGCCGATAAGCACGCCGGCCCGGGCTCCCATGGAGAGCAGGATCAAAACGATGACGATTCCGAGCGACTCCAGCAGGTTGGTGATGAAAGTGCGGTTCGCTTCCATGGCCACCTTGTCCTCGGAGTAGATGTTCACCATCTCGATGCCTACGGGCAGCTGCGGGATCACCGTGGCCAGTTTCTTGCGGATGCTTTCACCCGCCACCACGGAGTTGCCGCCCTCACGGGTGGAGAAGCCGATGCCGATGGCCGGCAGTCCGTTGAGCCGCATCATCTGGTCGGGCGGGTCCTTGTAGTCTTGTTCCACGAGCGTGGCGATGTCACGCAGCCGGATCTGTTTGCCCGATCGTCCGGTGATGACCAGGTCCTTGAGCTCGTCGATGTTGCGGAAGGTGCCGGGAGCGTTCACCCGCACGTCAAAAACCCCTGTCTGGATCTTGGCCGTGTTGACGAACTGGTTCTGAGTGGAAAGAGCACGATAGATGTCGAAAGGTGTCACCCCGGCATTGGCCAGACGGTTGTCGGAGATGTACACATTCACCACCCTGTTCTGTATGCCGAAGAGCTTCACCTTGGCCACATCCTCGGCGGTGGAGAGCTGCTGTTTGACGAACTGGGCATAATCCTCCAGCTCGGAGGGTGAATAGCCCGCGTCGGCCGTCAGGGCGTAATAGATCCCGTAAACGTCGCCGAAGTCGTCGTTGACGATTACCGTGCTGGCCTCTTTGGGCAGCTTGGGCTGCACGTTCATGATCTTGCGCCGCATCTCGTCCCAGATCTGCTGGAAACGCTCCTTGGGGACCCACTGGTACATGTCGACCTTGATGTAGCTGAAACCGGGCCGTGACTCCGACTTGATGAAGTCGACCAGGGGGTGTGACTGGATCTCACGTTCGATCACCTCGGTCACTTGTTCTGCCACCTCCTGGGCCGACGCACCCGGGTAATAGGTCATGAAGATGATCTGCTTGATCACAAAAGGCGAATCCTCCCGCTTCCCCAGCTTATTGAATGAGATGATCCCTCCCAGCAGCGTCAGGATGAGGAAGAAGTGGATGACCTGTTTGTGCCTTAAAGCATATCCTGCAATACTCATGATGCTGGCTTTAAAGGATTAGAGGTTTTTCTTGAGCAACTTGACCTTCTGGCCTTCAACCAGGCGTTTGGCTCCGGCGGTGACGATGTGGTCGCCGTTCTTGAGCCCGCTTTTGATGACCACCATGTTGCGGTTCTTGAGCCCGCCGAGGGTCACATGCTGCCTCTGTACTTGGAGGGTGTCGCCGCTCAGGGGGTGGAGTTTCCAGACCGAGGGCACCTCGTCGGTGTCTCCCTGCACTACGGCCGAGACGGGTACGATGATCTCAGAGGCGGCGAGGCTGTTGTCTTTCAGGCGTATTGAGACACGACAGCTCATCCCTGCCGAGATCTTCGGCTGAGCAGGGTCGTTGGGGTCGTTGGTATGCTGCAGGATAAGATGAAGGCGGAACCCCTCCGGGGTCGGTGTTTTTTCCAGGTTCTTCAGTGTGGCGTGAAAGACCATCCCGGGGTAAGTGTCGAAAGTCACCTCATAGTCGGCGAAGTAACGATACTGGACAGCCACCTGTTCCGGCAGGACGGTCACCACCTCAAGCACCGAAAGGTTGGAGATGATGGCTACCGGCTCGCCGGGCTGTACCACCTCACCCACCTCTACCAGCTTGGGGCCGTAGTAGCCGGTGAAAGGAGCACGCAGCTTGGTGTCGGCCAGATCATTGAGAGCTTTCTCCCATTCGGCCTTGGCCTGGAGGAAGGCGGCCTGCTTGCGGTCGTAGTCGTTCTTGGCCACCGATCCTTTTTCCCAGAGACGGCGGTAGCGTTCGGCCTCCGCCTTGGTCTGGTCGTAACGTGCACGGGCCGCCTGTTCGGCCAGCATATAATCCCGCGGGTCGATCACGGCCACCACTTCGCCTTTCTTCACAAGAGCTCCCTCCACCACATTGTACCTGATCACGGGTCCTCCCACCTGGAACGATACCTCCGTTTCCTGGGAGGCCTTGGTCACAGCCGGGAACCCACGGTCGGCCAGGTCGGCCGTACGACCTACCGTCATGGCCTTCACGGGCCGGATGATCTCCTTGTGCTCCGGCTCTTTCGAACTGCAGGAAGAGAACAGGATCGCCACGATGAATGCCGGGATGATTGCTGTAAATTTGGTCATGGTCTTATGTTTTTATGTTCTTGTTTTCGGGTTATTGTGCAGCCAGTTCCCCCACTGCACGGAGGAAGGCGGAGTAGGAGGTGTTGAGCTGATATTTGGCCTGGATATAGTTGAAATAGCTTTTCTGCCAGTAGAGCTGGGCATCGAGCACCTCGAGCACCGAGGAGAGACCTTCGTTGTAACGGTCGACCATTACCGAGACGTTCCTGGTCGCATTGTCCAGGGCGCTGGCAGCGAAGTCGAGCTGTTCCTGTGACTTTTGCAGTTCATAGAAGCTGCGCTGTGCTTCGAGGGTGATCATCTCCAGGGTACGTTGCATCTCCAGACGGCTTACCTCGGTGTTCTGACGTATGGCCGCCACCTCTTCTTTTTTCTTGCCCCAGTAGAAGATGGGTACGCTCAGCCAGGCCTGGATGTTGTAGTTAAAGGCCGGATCCTTCTTGAGTCCCGGGCTGGGAGACCCCCACAGGCCGCCTACCCCAACGCCCATGTTGGGCAGGTATTTTGAGGCGGTGATCTTTTCCTTGTACTGGTTCATCTCGATCTGGCGCTGCAGCATGCTGAGCTCCGGACGCTGGCTGAGGGCACGCTGGACAATGTCGCCGGCTGTGCGCTGCCAGTCGACCACTTTCAGCGAATCAGCCACGGGCAGAACGGTGTCGACGGGAACACCTAACAGTCGGTTGAGTTCCATCAGGCTGACCCTCAGTTCTTTCTCTGCTTTGATGACCCCGTACTCGGCATCGTTGTAGCGCACACGTGCCTGGTAGAGTTCGTTCTTACCCACCACTTCTTCCTGCACACGATCCTCGATCACTTTCATGAACCTTCCGATATCGTCGCGATAACGGATGAGCAGGTTGCGGATCTCTTTGCGGGATACGGCGTTCCAATAATAGATGTCGGCATTAAGCATCACCTCCTGTTTGTTGAGGTCGACGTAAGCCTTCATCAGCTCCACCTCCGACATGGCAGCCAGTTGTGTGTTCTTCAGATAGCCGCCGGTGATGATGGGCTGGGAGAGCGTCACATCCACCGAGTAGCGGTTGTGAAGTTCCACGCCCGGCGTGCCCGGAGGGGCGTCGGCCGGCGGAGCCAGCTTGAGAGGGACACCATAATACTTGTATGATCCGTTGAGATCAAACTTGGGCAACCGATCCGACTTTGCGGCCTCCAGCATCGACTCGGCCCCGCTCAGACGGCTCTCGGCCATCTTGATCTGCTGCTGATAGTCGATCGCCATACGCCGGTATCGTAACACCAGCGTATCACCTTGTCCGAACAAAAGCGGCAGAGCCATCAACATGAAAAAGGAAAGGATCAGAATACGTTTCATAAACGTCCCTTGTTTTGTGGGTTCGGCAAAAAAGGTCTAAGTTGTCAGCTCGTACATGTATCCCTTCAAGCAGCCTCGTCGTGGGATCCTTCTTCACGGAGCATCTTGTTGACCCGTCGCATCTTCAGCGAGAGGAAGATGTAGGTGAACCCTGCAGTAAGGAAAGAGAAGGAGGTCCACAGGATGATGTAGAACGCTCCGAAGATGGGGTTGGCCAGGATGAAGAAAGAGAAGATCAGCAACAGAATACCCAGGACCAGCAGCCAGCCCCAGTGAGCCACTTTCTCGGCTTTCAGCTTGAAGGCAAAAAGGATCAGGTCGATGGCCCGGAACATCATCCAGAAACCTACGAACACTTCCAGCACCACCAGCGTCAGGGCGAAGTTACCCAGCAGATAGACACCCAGCACCAGTTCCAGTAAGCCCATGAAGAGCATCCAACCCCAGCCGCGCAGGGAGGAGCGGTTGACCATGGAAAAGACCACCTGGAACGATCCGGATACCAGCATCGAAACGGCAAAGAGCAGCGCCAGACTAAGATAGGCTCCGGCAGGCTCACGCACTACCCAGATACCTACAACTACGAACAGAACACCGATCAGCAGATGGACCCACCAGTGGCGGATCGTGGACCGGATGTGTTTCATCGGGAAAAGAGAAGATTCCATAAGAAAAAAGAATTAAATAAGAAATAGAATTAAATGTTGTATGTAAAAATAGAAATTATTTTATTGCTCTTCGTAAGGATAGACCACCTTCCAGTCTTTTTTTATGTCGATGAGCAGCCATCCGTTCTTTTTGGCTCTGTCGAGACCTTTGTCGAGCCGGCCGATGGCAGAGTTCCTGTCGTAGGCCCATTCTCTCCGGGCGTCGGTGTGATGGACGAAGCCCACCAGCGATCTTTCCTTGCCCCAGCGGGTGTATTCGAGCATCTGGATGTCGCTGTCGGAGTTGCCGAAAGCGATCACGGGGCGACGGCCCGCGAACTGGTGGATAGCAATGGCCTTGCCTGACCCCTCATCGAGGAACTCGATCTCCGGCAGGCGGTAGAGCACGGGCTTGCCGTTTTCTTCATACCGGTATTCCAGCCGCTGGCGGCTGCCGATGATCTGCTCCCGGGGGATGCCGTACACCTCGGGTGCCCAGGCCCGGAGAAAGTCCTGATCGCCGCCCGAGATGATGAACACCTTGAACTCATGGACCTCAAGATAACGGATCAGCTCCAGCATGGGCTGGTAGACCATGTCGGTGTAAGGCCGGCCCGTTACCGGATGGTGTGCCGTGGCGATCCATTGCCTGACCGTCTCCGTAAAGGCCTCGGTGGTCATGCCCGCCTGGGTGATGTCCATCAGCCGGGCGATGCCCGGTGCACCGGCCTTGCGGATACGGTCCAGATCTCTCTTCACCACTGCCTGGATCAGCTTGTCGCGCTTCCATTCGGGATGCTGCGGCTCCAAAGCACGTACCCTGTCGAAAATGAACTCCAGCTGGAAATAGAGCGGGCGCTCCGCCCACAAAGTGCCGTCGTTGTCAAATACCGCAATACGGTCGGCCGGAGGAATGTAATCGGCGCTGTCGGGACTGGTGACCCGCGTTACATAATCGATGATGGTCCGAAGTGTGGCGGTCTCCCGCCATGAAGGAAGTGTCTCTCCTTTTCCTGACAAGACTGACTGCTCCTGAACCTCCCTGCCTGAAGGATGCCCGCATCCTGTGAACAACAACAGGAAAAGTAGGAACAACGCAGGAAAACGTCTGACGGTTCTCATGATACAGAAATACTTTTGTTCGTTGTTCTCAAAACGATACCCGGCTCCTTTCCGGGGAACGGGAAATGACCCATACTTTCCTCGAGCCCTTGATCTTTAACGAAAGTCCGCACCTCCCAAGAGGGGGCTCCCGCCCCTGGATCCCTGCTCACACCCAATACGGGGAGAAAAAAGAAAAGTACGAAAAAACCCAATAGTCTTTTGTCGGTACGTAAGATGGTGATGAACAGAAATAACAGCATAAGGGTCCCTTGAGAAACACCTCAAAGATAAGCAAAAGATTTAATTTAAAATAAATAAAAATTATCCGGAGGGTGAGGAAGATCCTTCTTCCTGTGGGGTGAGCCATCCTCCTCCCAGGGCTTTGTAGAGAAAGATGTAGGATCGCAGCAGATTGAGTCGGGTGAAAAGGACGTCAAGCTGGGCGGAGAAGGACTGGCGTTGTTGTTCGAGCACTTCGAGATAGGTGGTGGAACCTTCGTCGTAACGGACGTAGGCCATTTTTTCCGATTCGATGGCGGTGCGGGTGCGGGATTCCTGCACTTTCAGTTCCTGCCTGTAGGTGGAGATGTTGATGAGGGCGTCCTCCACTTCCCGGAAGGCCTGGAGGACGTTTTTTTCATAGGAGGCCAGGGCTGCTTCGGCCTGGGCGCGGGCCATTTCCACCTGGCGTTTGTTCCTCCCGAACTGGTAGAGCGGGCTGAAGAGGGAGGCGCCGGCCGACCAGCTCAGGCCGGTGGCGCTGAGGGCGGTGAGGTCGTTGCTGGCCACGCCCAGCAGGCCGGTGAGGCTCAGCGAGGGCCAGCGCATGGCTTCGGCCACCCCCACCTCCGCCAGCCGGGCATGATAGCGTGCTTCCGCCTCCAGGATGTCGGGGCGCCGCCGCAGCAGCTGCGAGGGCAGCCCCGCCGGGATGTCCAGCTCGTAGCGATGCTGATAGAAGGGCTCACCCGTAGGGATCGATTGGGGAGGACGCCCCAGCAACACACCCAGGGCGTTCTCGTTGAGAGCAATGAGCCGCCGGTAGTAAGGCACCATCGCCGCTGCCAGGTCCCGCTGTATCTTGGCCTGGTTGAGGTCCATCTTGGAGATCATCCCGCCCGCATACTTGTCCTGCATGATCAGCAGGGCACTGTCGCGTGAGGCGAGGGTATGTTCG
Organism: uncultured Rikenellaceae bacterium; assembly: GCA_964599235.1. GTDB lineage: Bacteria > Bacteroidota > Bacteroidia > Bacteroidales > VadinHA17 > DRPN01. Next base: position 9,730 of record CAZRDX010000016.1, on the reverse strand, counting down.
GTGAGGGCCAGCTGGTCGCGCGCCGCCAGGAGTGTGAAATAGGTGGTGGCTACGGCCGTCAGCAGGCTCAGCTGCACCATCCTGTGGGCATGCTCGCTGGCCAGCAGGTCGGCCCGCGCCGACTCGTTCATGCGGCGGTACTTGCCCCAGAAACCAATCTCCCAGGAGAACTCGGGATAGAGGTGGAACGACGACGAGGTGTTGCCCGAGAGGCCTGTGCCGCTGACCATGCCGCTCATATGCACCTCGGGCCAGCGGATCCCCTCGGTGTAGCCGAGACTGGCCCGCGCCGCCGCCACGCGCGCCGCCGCCACCCGCACATCGGGATTGTTCACCAGCGCCTCCAGGATCAGCGTATCCAGGACCGTATCCCCGAAGAGTTCCCACCACCGCAGGTTCACCGTCGTGTCGAGGGCGGCCGTGTCAAAACGGAAACGCGCTGCACTCTGGTATGAGAGACGCTGGAAATCAGGACCCAGCATGCAGCCGCCCGTCATCATCAACAGTACCGATATTAAAAGAAGGAAACCGTGTCTTTTCATTCCGGTCATGCTCCCGAGCTTGTTGTGAGGTTCCTTTTTCCCTTGCGAGATATACGTTGCACCAGCGGCAGGGCAGCCACCTTCTCGAGGAAAGCGTCAGCGGCCACCACATACACTACGGCCGTGAATACCTGGACGATCCGGGTGCCTATGCCGGTGGTCTCCTCGCCCATCACCACCCCGCCGATGAGGAGGGTGAAGGCTGAGAAGGCAGTCTGGTAGAGCTGGGCAGCGGGCTTGCCGGAAAAGATCTGCTGTCCGAAAAGAAGAGCCGCAGCCAGGTAGAGCAGCAGAAAAAAGAAGAGGTTGGGCGCCACCAGCAGCAGACCGTAGACCACCAGCGTGGCCGCCCCGCCCAGCAGGTTGGCCAGTACCATGCCCATGCCTGCCTTGACGCCGGAGGGCAGCAGTGCCAGGATGACGATGTAAAGGAGCACCAGCAGGGCGTCGCTCCACTGGAAGAAGATAAAGGCCAGCACCACGGGGAAGGTGATCAGCAACACCCTGGCAGCACGCGACAGACGCTGCTGCGGCGGCGCCCCGCCGGCCCCCTGTGCTTTTACGGCGACTGTCTCACGGTCGGGGAAAAGGGCCCAGACCGTCATCACCATCACCATGGTGAAAAAAGCCCCGCCTACCAGTGTGCGGTTGAGGGCAAAAGCCCATAACGCCACACTCATTCCCTCCATGGGCACCGGCATGGCCAGAAAGGAAATGAGCAGGAAAAGTTTTACCGAGGGAGACAGGACATCCGTATAATAGATCCACAGCAATAAAAGCGCCAGCACGGGCAGGAAAAAAAGACGGTATTCATAAAAATACTGCGTAAAAAAAAGGCCTGCTCCTGTGGTCAGGGCCACCACTCCCACGAAGGTGAGACCGCTGCGCAGCGTGGGGGCGGGAGCTCCCGGCCGCAGGAAGCTGAGTGCCAGCAGCGGGATGATATAGGCGAGGCTGCTGCCTATCATCAGCGCCAGCGCCATGATCAGTGCGGCTCCGAAAGCGAACCGCAGCAGCGGTCTCTCTTTCGTTGCTGCCAGCGTTATGTTCATTGTGTCACCGGACATAGGACAGCCAGCTGTTGATACGTATACGCCACGATGCGATGCGGTCGAGCAGAGGATAATGGCCGGTGTATACCACCACGTCGGTCTGACCCCCGTTGCGGCACCATCGCAGGGCTGCCGTGTCGGTGATCTCGATGATCACGGGAAAACGCTGCGGATCACGCAGCCAGGCGGTGGTCTTGCTCACCTGCGGCAGGGTGCCGGGGGTCATCACGTTGCCCGTGTTCACCCCGTAGCCGATGCTGCGTACACGGCCACGGAAGATACGACCGGGCTGTACATCGAGCAGGAACTCCACACGGTTGCCCGGATGCATGTGCGAAAGGTTGTTCTCCTTGAAGTTGGCCTGGATCCATACCTGTTCGTCCGATACCAGGGTGGCGAGGGGTTGTCCGGGCTGGCAGTAGATCCCTTCGGTGAGGGTGTAGCTTTCGATATGACCGTCGGCGGGGGCATAGAGGTGGGTCCAGGAGAGCCTCATCCGTGCATCCCTGAGCGCATTGAGTGCCAGCCGCAGCTGGGGGTTGTTCTCGCCGGCCGGCCCCAGTCGTTTCTTGGCCTTGATCAGGTTGGCCTCGGTCTGTGCCAGGCGTTCCATGGCCTGGCTAAGGTTGGTCTCCACCCTGTCGATGTCGGCCTGAGAGAGCGCGCCGGGGTTCTTACGTATGATGCGCTGGGCCCGATCGTAGCTGCGACGGGCCCTGTCGAGCTGGGCGCGGGCCACTCCTACGCTGCTCGCTGCCGCCTTCACCGTGGCACTCTGCACACCCAGGTCCTGCAGCACACGGTCTACTTCCGCCTCGGCCCGCTTCACCGCCAGCACATAAGGGACGGTGTCGATGAGGAAAAGCAGGTCGCCGGCATGCACCTCGTCGTGCAGCTTCACCCGTGATTCGATGAGATAACCCGTCACCGCCGGTGTCACAGGGACCACCACCCCGCTCACCTGTCCCTGGTCGGTATAGGGAGTGTAGCGGTCGGAAAAGATGTACCAGATGAAAAAAAGCAGTGCCACAGCCAACACCGCCCGCGTGAGATGCACCAGACGGCGGGGAGTGCCGGCCGTGCTTCCCTGGGCCGGTGTGGCGTTTTCCTGTCCTTCCTCTTCTTCCGGTCCGGGTGTTCTTTCTTCTTTTTCTTCTGCCATGGTAATGTTTTATCCGGATAGGAGATCGATCATTCCTGTAGTGTGGGGTTTTCTGTTCCGGCTGTTTCTTCCGGGCTTTTCGCCACGAGGGCCACGAATACTTTGTAGGTGATGGCTAGCACTACGGCACCCACGAAGAGACCGATGATGCCGGAGAGGAGCATGCCTCCGATGGCACCCAGCAGCACCACCAGGGTGGGAATGGCCACACCCCGCCCCAGGAAAAGGGCCTTGAGGAAAGGATCACTCATGCTGATCGCCATACTGTAGATCAGGAAGATGACGGCCCAGGTAGTATCCATGATCGAAAAACCGTAAATGGCGAGGGGGAGCATCACGAGCCAGGGAGGCAGCTGCATGATGGCCAGCAGCAGGACGATCAGTGCCCACAGCCCTGCTGCCGGGATGCCGGCCACCATCATCCCCAGGCCCAGCAGCACCGACTGGATCGCCGCTACCAACAGGATGCCCTGCACCACACTGCGGATGATGTCGGCCGAGAGCTGAACGAAATCATCCCCGTAATCCCCCAACAGAGTGTCGAACACCTTGTCGGCGGCACGTCGTCCCGTCTGCGATATAGGCAGCAACACCCCGGCGATGATGACCGAAAGGATGAAGAGCAGAAGGGTTATCACCAGCCCTGCCGACGATTGCAGCAGTTTGGTGGCCACCGTACGTAACTGTTCGTGATAACGCTGCAACGCCTCATCCGTATTGGTGGCAAAAGCTTCCCATGCCTGATAAATGGGTTTGCCCACCACCGGCCAATGGGCCACTTTCTCCTGGGGAGGAGGAATCACCAATGTCCCCTCGTTGATCCGGTGGGCGAAGGTCTGGATACCTTCTACCGCCGAACCGAGGAAGATCCACGAAGGGATCACCAGCAGTGCCAGCAGCACCAGCGTGATCACCCAGGCCGAGGCTTTCTCACGCCCGCCCAGCCAGGCCGTAACACGCTTGTGAAGAGGATAGAGCACCACCGCAATGATGATGCCCCATAACACCGGCATGATGAAAGGCTTGATGATCAGGAACGACCAGACGATCAACAACGCAATGAAACTCAGCCGCAATGCGGCAATGATCGTCTTGTTGTAAAGTTCTTCATTGTTTTTCATGATCGTAGCAGTTTGGCTGAAAAATAACAAAAAGTTCGTTTCCTGACAAGCGGCTCCCGGAGCGATCCTGGTTGCCTGCAGCGCCGCAGGTGCAAAAAAGGTGCAAACGACCTGCCGGCGATGATCCCTGCAGGAGCGGGAAGCTTCCTTATATCGAAATAAACTACTTTTGTAAAAAAATCAACAAGGTGGATCATGAGATACGGAAAGAGTTTGTTCTTCATACTAAGTGCTGTCATGATGATGACGGGATGTTCCAAGGATGACGGGACGGATGTTCCCCGCGAGACCAACCTGCAACAGCAGGTGGTGGTGACACGGGACCCTGACCATGGAGCGAAGGCTTCTTCCGTTTACCGGTTTGAGTTCAAGGTGGACGGTACCTGGTCGATCTACCAGGGTGAGAGCCCGCTGACCATCGACATGACCACCCGGGTGGGGTATACCACTGAGCGGGAGTTCATGCTCGACGGTTTTGATGCGGAGACCCGCTATTATTTCCGTCTTGTGCGTGATGGGTCCGAGACGGCCGTCGTATCGGAAGTGCAGCTTCCTTTTGAGGGTCAACGCAATTTCCGTGATCTGGGAGGGACCGTCATGGCGGATGGCCGGAAGATCCGTTGGGGAGCGATCTACCGATCAGGCGATCTCAGCGAGCTCACCCCCGTGGACAGAGCCTATTTCAACAGCCTGGGCGTGACCAAGGTCATCGACTTCCGCTCGGACGAAGAGGTGGCCCAGGCTCCCGACAAGCTGCCGGAAGGAATGGAGGTCATCCGGCTGCCCATCGACGATACGCTCATCAGTCAGGATCTGATCCTGGGATGGCTGAGAAACCAGGATACCTTGGCACTCGACACGCTCCTCGATCATGTGTACACCCGTTTCGTGACCCATTATCATGATCAGTTCTCCCTTTTTCTGCAGCAGTTGGAGAACGCCGACGGACCGATCGTTTTTCATTGTACCGAGGGAAAGGACCGGGCAGGCTGGGCTGCCACCCTTTTCCTGGCAGCATTGGGAGCAGACAAGGAGACCATCTATGAGAACTACATGGCTTCGAACAGATACCTGAAGGAACGTATTGAAAAGACCATTCAGATGGTCAACCTGGCCGGATTGAACGGTGAACTGCTGCGTCCCATCCTGGAGGTCGATACCTCTTATTTGGAAAGAGCCATCTCCCTGGTGGAAAAGGAATACGGCAGTCTGGAAAACTACCTCATCCAGCAAATGGGGGTCCATCCTCTGGCATTGCGTTCGCTCTATCTGGAATAGCGGATCAGTTTTCCGGATCTCTCATGTCGAGAGAAAACATTTCCCAGAATTTATCGTCGAGATTGGCTTTGAGAATGTCGTTGTTGACAAGGATCTCGAAGTATCTCCGTATTTTTTGCCGCATGCTTTCTCCTTCGACATATTCATAACTTACCCGTTCGAGGAAGAGTTCGAGACGTTCCGGGGGCTGGCTCATGGGGCCGGAGGCCATCAGGGCTGTTTCGTGACGGTGGCCGTTGATCCAGCGGATGGCCCGGTCGAGTTCGTCGAGGAAAAGACGGATCTCTTCGGGATGGTCGCGGAGAAGTGATTCCTTAATGAGGACGCCGGCATTGGGGAAGCTCCCGAATCCGGGGTTTAATTCGTTCCAGATTCTGTTGAATGGGATCTCCCACACCTCCTCTCCACGGTCACGCATGACGGCAATGGCATAGCTGGCTTCCGGTTCGCGCAGTACGACCGTATCGGCATGTCCCCGCACAAAGTCCTCAAAGATCTCTTCCGGCCGACCGAAAGGTTCGCCGTAGACGAAACGGAAATCCCCGGGGTCGAGGCCCTTGCCGCGAATAAGATAGCGGGTGATCTTGGCCGGCGGGGCTTCGGAGAAGAGCGGCATCCTGATCTCCCGGCCCCGGACATCCTGCAACTCTTTCACAGGATAACGGGCCAGCAGCACGAAATTGTCCCATACCACCAGAGCGGGGAACTTCACTCCTGCATCCCGCAACCGCGTGGCGGTGATCAGGGCGGAGAAGCTGATGTCGGCATGCCCATTGACCACCCAGCCCAGATGCTTTTCGGTCTCTTTCCAGATCTTCAGCTCCTTGATGTGAAAAGTCCTGCGGATAGCATCCGACTGCATCAGGCGCAGGATGATGGGATGAGCTACGGGCGTGGCCGATTGCAGGACGATCTCCAGCCGGCGTCTGGTCCCTGTTTCTTTCTTGGGTGAAGGAGCCCGGAAAAAGTAGATCAGGAACTCTTCCTCACCCTTTTTCTCGGTATGGCTCAGAAAGCCCATCTCTCTCAGCATATTGATGATGGGAAAGGGTTCGAAGCGCTGGATGAGGGTGAAACCTTTCCCTTCGGGGGTGCGGTAGGCTTCTTCCATGATCCTGTCGAAGGGGTCGACCTGCATGTCTCTCACGTCGAGCACGGGAAAGGAACTTCGCTGTTCCAGCCAGTTCTCCGGCATGGAAGGGGTGGGGTGGGGTGGATGATAGACCGATAGACGGTATTCTCTGTTCTTGTCGAGGTGGTACAGCATGCCCAGTCCGTGGGCGATGCGTATGAGGAGGTCGGGGCGTTCCACCGAAAGGATCACGATGCTCTCACCGGGTTTCAGGCGCTGCAGCCGCAAGGCCAGCAGATCGCGGCTGCCCTCATCGTAGATAAAACGTTCGGCTCCTTCTTTCCATGTGAGGGGTGAAGCGGGCGGCAGCTCTTCCGTATCCTTGGCCTGAGCGATGCACTCCGGCATCTGGTCGACCAGCTCCTGCTCAACCCCCAAAGCCCTGTTGATGGTGTGGAGGATCTCACACAGCGAAAGACCCGTGGCTTTTGCTGCATCACGAAAAGTGGCAAAACGTGCCAGAGTATGGAAAAGTAACGGGCTCTGAATTCGTTTGAACTTAGGCGAGAGACGTACCAGCACCTCTTTCAGCTCAGGATGACGGTCAAGCACCTCTTTTACATTGTCCTTACCCATAACGGGACGAACTTTTTCTGTTTCCGTCCGTTCTTCCACGATCGCTCCCACAGGGCATACCTCCCTGGCCTCCCGACAACTGGCCAGCTCTTCTTCCGTCAGGGGCTGCTGGTACACGAATGCCTTCCCCTCGCTGTTCATATCAAAATGACGCGGGCTCACCTCCACACATGCCCGGCAACCGATGCATTCCTCCGTGACCCGGAACCTGTACTTTTCCATCTTTGATCTCTTTTTGATCCGGCAAAGATACGATATCCATTCCCCCTGTCGAATACCTAATTGTAGGTATTGTCATGATCCTCTTCCTTTTCCTTGATTACTTATCCTTCGGCTTTCTGGCCGTAAGGAGTCTCGAACGGTCTTACAAAGAGTCCAGGAAAAGTTGTGTAATGGTTTTGTGTTGAATGTTGGCGTAATGATACATGAAGTCAGCCGCGAAGTCGGTCCGGCATCGTCCTGCATTGTTGCAATTGTTGTTATTAAAGTATTTTGTTCCATAGTGTGTTACAAAGATTGGTCGGGAAAAGGTTCCGGGAAGGTTGGGATAAGGGTTGTTTCAAGGTGAAGATCCCATCTTCATTGGTGAGGATGCCTGAAGGAGGGTTGGAAAGAAATGATTTATTTTACGAAAAAGTCATAGGCTCATGGCAAGAATGTATTCGGTTCTCTGGATCCACCTTTTTTTTGCCCTGTCACTTTCCGGTCAGGGTCGTTGTGATACCTGTTTGTCGGCCCGTTCGGATGCGTATATGGACCGTCAGCAGGGAGTTTTGCTGGAGGAGGTGTTCGGGGTGGCGGATGTCTGGCCGCCCGCCTGGCCCGAGCCACGTATCCGCCAGACGGCACTCTATCTTTTTGATGCGGTGATGCACGACCGGGTGGTGGCCTGCCGGCCTGCCGTGCAGCGTGTTTTCCACGAGCGTATCTCAAAGGCTGTGGCAGAGATGGAAAGGACGGAGGTGGAGGAAGGTGCCGTGATTTGGAAACTGTACAACATGGGGTATGTGGTGCGGACGCCGAGTGTGACGGTAGCCTTTGACGTGGTGCGGGGCACCACCGCCGGAGCTGCTTTTGCCCTTTCCGACACCCTCATCCGGCGTCTGGCCCGACAGTGCGATGTTCTCTTCGTGAGCCACAAGCACCGGGATCATCAGGACCCTGTCGTGGCCCGTATTTTCCTGAAGGCCGGACGTCCTGTGGTAGCTCCCGATCAGTTCTGGCGCGACGATCCGCTTTTCAGGAAGGTTACCCACCTGCCACGGCAGGCCGGCAGGGTGCAGCTGCTGCCCCTTCCTGCCCGGGGGGATACCCTGCAGGTGGTCATCTACCCCGGCCACCAGATGGCTTCCATCGATGTGAACGTCGTACTCGTCATTACGCGTGAGGGGCTCCGCATCGCCCACCTGGGCGACCAGGTCAACGACGGGGATTTTATGCCGGACTTTGCCTGGATCGACCATGTGAAAGAGCGGTTTCCTGTCGACATCATGATCACCACCGTCTGGGCGAGTCACCTGCCCCGTATCGCCGAAGGTTTTTCGCCGGAGCTCACCCTGCTGGGGCATGAGGACGAGTTGGGTCATCCCGTCGACGACCGTGATCCCTGGTGGGGTGATACCGCCTGGTCGGAGCCTTCGCTCCGTGCGTTTTACCGGTCGAGCTTCCCTTATCTGCGGATGCTGTGGGGGGAGAGCTATCATTACCTGCCCCGAACCAAAAAATGATCCATGAAGGTTCACTATCTTTATCGGTCAATCTCTTATACTATGAAGAAAGTGCTGCTGCATTCGATCCTTCTGTTCTCTTTGAGCTGTCTGGCTTTTACCCCTTCGGGGCTCCAGGCCCAGGATGCCACGGGACTGGAACTCCTGGAGGTGAAGAAGATCTGGGATTATGCGGATTACAACTCGTTCACCGATCTGGTGTGGTTCCGGGGATATTTTTACTGTTCTTTTCGTGAGGGACATGCTCATGCCGGCGGAGACCAGGGGAAGGTGCGTATCCTTCGCAGCCGGGATGGCAGGGAATGGCTTCCCGTAGCCTTTTTTTCGATACCGGTGAAGGAGGGAACGGTGGTGTTCGACCTGCGTGATCCCAAGCTGGGCATTGCTCATGGTGACAGTCTGGTATGCAACATGGGGGTCACTCTGTGGATCGAAGGCAAGCCGGTGGGGATGGCGCCGCGGGTCGCATCGTCGCGCGACGGGCTTCACTGGAGCGATCCCGAGCCGGTGAGCATTCACGACCGCTGGCCCTGGCATCCGGTGTGGCATGGCAAGTACCAGTGGGTTGTTTCCTACCGGGGGGATACCAATGTGGTCTGGCTGGAGCGGAGCGAGGACGGCTTTGTTTTCCTGCCTGTGGCTACGCTCAGGACCCCACGTAACCGGCCCAATGAGGTGACACTTCGTTTTGACCGCAACGACCGGATGGTGGGTCTTTTCCGCACGGCCGGTGGTGACCGGAGTGCTTTCCTGGGCCTGAGTGTCGCGCCTTATACCCGGTGGCGTTACCACGCTCTGGGAAAGTATGTGGGAGGGCCTGATCTGCTCGTCCTTGCACCCGGGCATTACCTCTGTGCCGGCAGGATGATGATCGGCGGGAAGCCGAAGACCTGTGTGGCACGACTGGACGAGCAGGGCCATATGTCATCCCCCCTCGTGCTGCCCAGCGGCGGAGATAACAGCTATCCGGGCATGGTTGTGCACAACGGCATCCTGTGGGTCAGCTATTACTCTTCCCACGAAGGGAAAGCCGGCATCTACCTGGCCCGGATACGCCTGAAGGGATAACTTGCTGACGATGGGGCGGATCTCCGGCGGAAGGATCGGGAGAGCGATCCATCCTCACCACTTCCAGCCGAA